>CAVRVD010000010.1:0-38392 GCA_963724535.1 uncultured Actinomycetota bacterium | reverse complement strand
CTGATGGCGTCGCGGAAACTCCGGTTTCGGCGCTAGGTTCGCCGGTATTTCTTTCGATGATGGGCAGGACGGTCGGCACCGCGGCAATTGTCCCGTCAGGACTGGGACGTCGATGGCAACGAGTACATCGAGTACATCGAGTACAACAGCGGTCTGAGATCGGTCACCCTGCACTACAGCTGCGGATCAGGTGGAACCTGTTGTGGCTGTTCAGACTCGAAGGTGAGCGGGGACTCGTTCGCCTCGTCGCTGGTAGTGGCTGATCTGGGCTCGTAGGCGGTGGGCCTGTTTCCAGAGGGTCCAGCGGACGGTGGCGAGGCGGTCGCGGGCGGGCTGGAGCCAGGCGCCGAGCAGGGTGACGACGTCGGCGACGGTGGTCAGCGCCCGCCACTGGTCGTGTCGGGTTGTCGCGGCGGGGTCGGGTTCGTGGCCGGGTCGTTTCCCCGGTGTGCTCCCTCGGCCCGCTGGGTCGGTGGTGTGCAGGCGGGCTTTTCGGGTGGCGGCGAAGGCGTGGGCGAACATGCAGACCGCGACGTGGTGGTGCGAACGCGGTCCAGGTGCGGACCTGGTGCTGGTCCAGGCCGATCAGGTCCTTGCCCTGCTCGTTGCATTCCTCGATCCGCCACCGGATCCCGGCGACCGCGACCATCGCGTTCGTCGCGGTCGCGGCCGGGGCGTGGACCGAGGAAGTAGGCGACCTCGGTCGGGTCGGCGATGCTGCGGCGGATCATCAGGGTGTGGGTGAACCTGTCGGCGGGTGGCTCGTCGGGCAGGGTGACGGTGAAGAACGCCCAGTCGTAGAACCGTTCGCCCTTGGCGCCGTGCCCGCAGGAACGCCGTTCCCACCGCGTCGCGCGGGCCAGCAGGTCACCGGCCCGGGCCACGGCGGCCTGACCGCCCTTTGCGTGCACGCCGGCCAGCGGCTGTGAGGACGGGACGGCCATCACGTACCGCTTCGACCGCTGCGTGGGCCAGTCCCGCACCTCGCGGTACTGGCCGTACCCGCCATCGGCGGCGATCCACCCATAGGGCACGCCGGCGTCCTCGGCCTCGCCGAACAGCTCGACGGCCTGGTGCGGCTTGGTCGCGAACACCACGTCCTTGGGGATGCCGGCCTCGCGGCAGCGGTCCGGATCCTTCGTCCAGCGTTCCGGCAGGTACAGGCGGTGCCCGATGAACGCGTGCCCGCCCCCGCGATCGGCCAGCCGGGCGTAGGCCAACATCACGATGACCTGGCAATTCTCGATCTGGTTGGTCGCCCCGCAATGCTGGGGTGCCACCCCGACAGACTTGACCCCCTTCTTGATCATCTGGGTGTCGTCGACGATCAGCACCCCGTCCCGGTCGTCGCCGAGGGTCTGCACGACCAGATCCCGCACCTGCGCCTCGAGAGCGACGATGACGTGTCGAGGACGGCCGACGCCGTCTACGAGGCTGCTGCCCGTGTCTACCGCGCTGCATTGCGTGACGGGATCCAGGCGCACCTTTGCGGCCGGCCGTGTAACCGGCGCTGCCTTCACGCGGTTGACAACCCACGTCGGCGCCGAGGTCGGGCCGTTGAGGGCAGGCGCCTGCGATGGTTGCAGGTAACACCAAGCCCGGTTCGACACCTGACGCCCGCATGGTTAGCGTTGTCGCGCCATGAGGAGACCGCGTCACCGGACCCCCGTCGCGCACCGGCATCTCGCTGCCGCGACTCTAGCGAGCCTGGCGACGCTCTGCGCCGGAGCGGTGTGGGTGGGCGGCGCGAACCGAATGATCGGCGGTGACTCGGTCTCGGTTCACGAAGTCCCGGTCAGCCGGGTACCCACTGCAGACGCACCGCCATTCGACGCCCAATCCTCGGCGTCGGCGACAGACCTTGGCTCCGATGTGGTTTCGCAGGGTCCCTCACCATCGCCCAACATCGCGGGATCCGCACCGTCCACCGCGCCCGTCTCAACGGGAGGCCGAGAGGGGCGGGCCTCCTCGGAGAGGACGACGGCGGCGTCCGGGTCCCGAGCCATCACATCGAGGGCGAACGACGCGTCCTCCGGGCGGGCGAGGACCACCTGGTCGACCGCGCCCCAGCCACCACCACCGGCCAGCCGGACCTGTACCGATCCGGTGTTCACCACCTCGGACACCAACGGGATGTGGAATACCAACGGTTACTTCGTGCACAATAACGTCTGGAATGCCACTGAAGCCGGGCCCGAGACGCTGCACGCATGTTCGTACCGCAACTGGCACGTGGTCTCCCGCCAGCGCGACCTGGCGAGCAACCGCGGCTCGGTGAAGTCGTACCCCAACGTGCACAAGGACTACGACAACCGGCCGATCAGCTCTTTCTCACACATCACCAGCGCCTTCGCCGCGACCAGTCCCCGCATCGGCATCTACAACGTGGCCTACGACATCTGGCTGAACGGCGTGGCCAGCCCCGGGTCGACCGAGGTCATGATCTGGACCGAGAACCACAAACAGGTTCCTGCCGGCAGCAAGGCCGCGACCACCACGCTGGGCGGTGTCAGCTACTCCGTGTGGAAGACGTCGGACAACCACTATGTGGCATTCGTGCCCGCCAACCCCATGGCCTCCGGTCGGATCGACATCCTGGAGATGTTGCTGTGGCTGAGGTCCAAGGGCTGGCTGCCGCCGGACTCGACCTTGGGCCAGATCTGTTTCGGCGTGGAGGTCGTCTCCACCGACAACACCGATGCCGTGTTCAGCGTCACCGACTTCTCGATCAGCGACGGCTAGCTGTGCGTCGGCCGCCCGGATGGGTGATCCGCGGTTGGCGGTCGACCCGTTCTGGAAGCGGTACCGACGCTGACCGCCGCACGCGGGGGCGGCAGATCGCGGAAGGGCGCCGATCGACCCCCGGCCGACGTACGCGAGGCCACCACGGCCACGCTGGCCGCCCCAGGGTCCGCCAGGCCATGCACCTGACCACCTGCCGCCCGGACCTGTCGGACGATGTCCACCGCCTGGGCGGTGACCCGCTCCCCCGGCACCCAGACCGGCACGCCTGGTGGGTAGGGCGCGGCGTGCTCGCCGGCCACCCGGCCGACGGCCAGTTCGAGCGGCACCCGCTCGACGGCGCCGGCCGCGGCCTGCGACGGGATCATCACCTGCTCCCCGCGAGCCGAGGCCCAGACGCTGGGGCTGAGCCGGGGCGCGCGGCGCGACCTGCGGGGCTCCCCCAGAGCATCGGCGACCAGATCGGCCAGCGCGGTGACGAGCCGGGTGTGTGCGGCGATGTGTCGAGACGGTTCGCGGACCGTGGCGGGCAGCACCAGGTAGAGCCGCGCCAGGTCGGCTCCCTCGACGATCACCCCGGCCTCGCGTAGCCGGCGCTGCACCGCGAACCCGGTCAGCCCCGTGGCGCGCACATCCAGGACGAGCTTCAGCGGATCGGCGGTGCCGGCGCCATGCCCGTCAAGCTCCGCAGCCGGAAGTACCCGCACCGCGGGCACCGAGGCGCAGCGCCGGCGCAGGTCCCGGGCCAGGTTCAGCGCCGGGCCCAGGCCCTCGCCGCCGGCCAGCTCGGCCCGGGCCAGGTCGGCGGAGACCAGCACCGGCAGCAGCGGGGAGGTCGAGCGCAGGGCCTCTACGTCGGTCGCCAACCGGGCCAGCAGGTCGTCGTCCAGGCCGGTTGAGGTGAGCAGCACCCCGGCCCCGGACAGGGCGGCACCGGTCTTGTGCAGACTCACCACGCAGGCGTGTGCGCCGGCCGCCAACGGGTCCAGCTCGCCGCCGGGCACCCAGCGCCCGTGCGGGGCCCAGGCGGCGTCGACGTAGAGGACGGCGCCGGCGGCGCTGGCGGCCCGGGCGATCGGACGCAGCCGGGACCCGGTACCGCTGTACGTGGGGCTGGTGACGATCACCTGCCGCGCCGCAGGATGCTCCGCGAGGGCCCGGGCGACCAGGCGTGGGTCGAGGGGCAGCGGGAGCTGGGTCTGCGGGTCGAGCTGGCGCTGCACCCAGACCGGCCGGACCCCGCAGCGCAGCCGCAGCCCGGCGAGCACCGAGACGTGGCAGGCAGAGTCGACGACGACGGTGTCCCCGTCCCGCAGCGAGGCGAAGATCCAGGCCAGGTTGCCACTGGTCGCCCCGCCGGTGAGCAGGTGGGCCGACCCCGCCCCCCAGGCCCGCGCGGCGAGGTCCTCGGCCGCCGTCAGCGCCGCGGCGAACCGGGACTGGTCCGGCCACAGGTCGGCGTTGTGGACACCGCCGCCGAGCAGGTCCAGCGCCCGCTGCGGCGCGCAGCGACCGCCCATGTGCCCGGGCACTGCCCACCGCGCCCGCGCCGGCAGCTCGGCGTCCAGCAGATCGGCCAGCGGGGTCCGCACCGCCTCAGGGCAGTCGAGCCCGGCTGGCTCGCCCACGAGCAGCCCGGTGCTCATCGTGACGCTACCTGCTCGGCCGCCGCGACGGCCCGCGGCCGCTCGGCGCCCGGGCCGGGCTGCGGCCACTGGATGACGGCGACGAAGAAGATCATCCCCGCCAGCCCGACCACGACCCGCAGGCTCGGCAGGTCACCACCCTGCGCGGCGTTCACGAACGGCACGAGCGCGAGCAGCGCCGCGATCCACAGCACGTTCATCTGGACCATGTCGCCGTAGACCAGTGAAGAGCTGATCACCCAGAACAGCAGGATCGCGACGGCGGCCCCGGCCGCGCCCCAGACGACCATCAGGTCCTCGCCGCGGGTGCGCACGACCATCGCCCCGATGAACGCCAGCGCCAGGTCGAGCCCGGCCAGGGCGGCGGCGAACACGCACCAGACGGCCCACGAGGGCCAGGACGGCGGCAGGTGCAGCAACACGCGCGCTCCTCGGGTGGGCGGGTCGGCGACCCGGGCGGATCGGTGCATACCAGATCCGCGAACGGGCCGGGTGATACACCGCTGTCCATCGGCACCGTGCCCACGCGCCTACACCGGACCGGGCGAACCCCGCTGCGCAGGCCGGCTCACGCGGTGTCGAAGGTGCTGCCCACGTCCTGGTCGAACGGCGCGGACTGCCACTGCCGCGGGGAGAGCACGTCACCCTGCGCGGGCGAGACGAAGGCCCAGCGCCCCCGGTAGGTGTTCGATCGCCACCGGTTGCCCTGCTCGAACGCCACCCGTTCCCCGACCACCTCCCCCTGGTAGGGCGACCAGTCCGGATAGGTGCCGTAGTTCGACAGCAGCCCGTTGTACCCGCAGCCCTGCGCGGCAGCGCAGCCGGGGACCGCATCGGCGTCCAGGACGAACAGGTTGTCCTCGACGAGCACGTTCTGGGTCTTCCAGCGGCAGTCGTCGAGGTAGGGCGCCGTGGCCACCAGCTCCGGGGTGGAGCACGCCGTCACCGTCGCCCGGGGGTTGACCAGGGTCGTCGTCCCGCTGCTGGTGTTCGCCGGAGACCCGGCGAACCGGTCGGCGTTCTCCCAGGCCATGACCCCGGACCAGTTGTCCCGGAAGACGTTCCGAGCGACCAGCAGCCGATCGCCGTAGGGGCCGGGCGCCCTGGGGTCGCTGCCCGACTCGGACAGGTACACCGCCGCCGTCGGGAACCCGGGGTTGCGCGGTCCCTGGACGAGGCCGTTGCGTACGAAGGTGTTCGCGACCACGGCAGCGTTGTAGCTGGTCTCGTAGAACAGGCCCTCGGCGTCGTTGCCGGCCACGTAGTTACCCTGCACCAGGAAGGCGGAGTTGTTCGTGTCGGCCCACAGCCCCGCCCCGCGGTTGTCGTGCACATAGTTTCCGACCACCCGGGCCCCGACCGTCTCCCAGAACTTCCCGCCGCCGGTGCAGCCGCACCCGTCGAGGCGAGCCTCCCAGTCGTCGGTGTTGTTGCCGGTGATCTCGTTGCCGCTCAGCTCGACGTCGCGCACGCCGTCGCGATGGTAGGCGTTGAACCCGTACTGTCCGTTGTCCCGCAGGCAGCTGCCCCGCAGCACCGTCCCGGACCCGATCATCACCCCGGCGCCCGCGTTGGCCTGCACGGTGCTGGCCTCGACGGTCCACCCGGGTGCCGAGTCGTGGTTCACCACACCCTCGTTGTTGTTTCCACCCACCGGACCGAACCCCTGGATCGTCAGGTGACGGATCACCACGTCGCGGGCCTGTCCGCCGAAGGCGTAGCTGTTCACCCGCCGCCCGTCCAGAACCGCCCCCGGGGCCCCGACGAAGGTGTCGCCGTCCCGAGGCACGATTTGGTCGAACCTCCCGTCCGTCAGACGATGCACACCCGGGGCGAGCCAGAACGTCGTGCCGGCCGGTGCGGCGGCCACCAGCTCGGGCAGGTACTGCCCCGGACGCACCGTGACCGCGCCGTCCGGTGCCTGGGCCGGCCCGGCCAGCCCGGGGTCGTCGCACACCCGAGCGGGGGGGTCGGCGGGGGCGGAGCCGGCGGTCGTGCCCGGCGACCCGGACGACGACGAGGACGGGTGCGGCAGCGCAGCCGCGTCGGTGGACGTACCGGACGGGGGTGGCGGGACCGAACCGGCCCCGCCCGTCGACGGACCGCCGGTGCAGCCCGCCGCCATGAGGACGGCGGCGGCGAGCGGTAGGAGGTCGCGGGGCCGGACGCCGGCACGGCGCGACGTCCGCAACCTCATCGCACCTCCTCAGGTCGGCGCCCGCGGCCGCCGACACCTGGCACATGGCCCGTGACTTCTCCGCGTCCGTCCGGCTCACCGAGCGGCTCGAGCAGATCGTGCCCGGCGGTGCGCACACCTACGCCAAGGCCGCCGACCAGTACCCCGAGCACATGGCTCCGGTGCTGGTCCGCGGCCGCGGCTCGCATGTCTGGGACGTCGACGGCAATGAGTACGTCGAGTATGGCAGCGGCCTGCGCGCAGTCGCTCTCGGCCACGCCCACCCCCGGGTCACGGCCGCGGCCACCGCGGCCATCGAGCGGGGCACCAACTTCACCCGTCCGGCCGCCGTGGAGCTCGACGCCGCCCAGGCTCTGCTGGACCTGCTCCCCGACGCCGACATGGTCAAGTTCGCCAAGAACGGGTCCGACGCGACGACGGCGGCGATCCGGCTCGCCCGCGCGGTCACCGGACGCGACCTCGTCGCCGTCTGCCGCGATCACCCGTTCTTCTCCGTCGACGACTGGTTCATCGGGTCCGCCGGGATGCCCGCCGGAATCCCCCGCGCCGTGCAAGACCTGACCCTGACCTTCGCCTACGACGACGTGGCCGACGTCCGGTCGCTCTTCGAGGCCCACCCGGGCCGGATCGCCGCGATCGTCCTGGAACCGGTCACCCTCACCGAGCCCTCGCCCGGCTACTTCGCCGCATTGCGCACGGTATGCGACGAGCACGGCGTGCTGCTGGTCCTCGACGAGATGATCACCGGGTTCCGCCTCGCCACGGGTGGGGTGCAGACCGAGCTCGGCATCGAACCCGACCTGTCCACCTTCGGCAAGGCCCTGGGCAACGGGTTCGCGGTCGCGGCCCTGGCCGGGCGGCGCGAGCACATGCGCCTCGGCGGCTTCGACCACGACGACGAGCGGGTCTTCCTGCTGTCCACCACGCACGGGGCGGAGACCCACGCGCTGGCCGCGGCGATGGCCGTCATCGAGGCCCACCGGGCCGAGGACAGCCTGGCCCGGATGCAGCGGATCGGCGCGCTGCTGGCCGAGCAGGTGCGCGAGGCGACGGCTGCGTCCGGGGTCGACGAGCACGTCCAGGTTCTGGGCCGCCCGGCGAACCTCGTGTACACCACCCTGGACGCCGACGGCCAGCGGTCGCAGGCCTTCCGCACCCTGTTCCTGGCCGAGCTGCTCGAGCGGGGCGTCCTGGCCCCGTCGTTCGTGGTGAGCGCCGCGACCACCGAGGACGACGTCACGGCCACCGCCGAGGCGGTCCACGAGGCCGGCCTGGTCTACCGCAAGGCGCTGGACCACGGCATCGACGGCCACCTGGCCGGCCGGCCGGTCCGACCCGCGCTGCGGCCTCGCCGCTGAGCTCACCGCTGAGCTCACCGAGGACCGCCCAGGTCCAGCCGGTGCGCCAGGTCGTCCAGCACCTGCTCGACCGCGGCCGCGCGCTGGTGCAGCCTGGCCGCGACGGCTTGCCGTGGCCAGGAGCTGTGCCGGGCCCGGTCCAGCTGGACGAGCAGCCGGTGGGGATCGAAGTCGCCGACGCACTGGCTGAAGCCGGACAGGCCCAGGTCGCTCATCAGCGCCGCGTTCTTGTCCGCGTAACCCACCGACACCACCGGCACCCCCACCGAGAGGGCGCAGACGAGGTTGTGGAACCGGGTGGCCACCACAACCTCGGCCCGGGCCATCTCCGCACAGAGGTCGTCGTAGCTGTCGACCGGGCGTACCTGGAGCGCCTCGTCGCGCAGTCCCGGCCGCCGCTCGACGACCGTCGCCCGAAGCCGCTCGGCGGCGTCGCGGTCCACCCGGTCCCCGCCGACCAGCACCACCTGGTCCCCGCCGTCGAGCAGCGCCTCGACCACCGTGGTGAGGGCCCGCAGGTAGGCACGGTTCGCGGCATCGCCCGCGTCCGGGAGGTCGCTGTCGCCGAAGTAGCGCATCACCCCGACCACGACCCGGCCGGGCTCAGGCCGGTGCACCGGTCCCGGTGACCGGGCCAGCACCAGGTCCGCAGCCACGGCGTCGGGCTCGCGGGCGCCGCAGCGGGCCATCGCCTCGGCCGAGAGGGCGTCCCGATAGCTGACGTGGTCAGCCAGGGCGACGGCGGCGACGAACAGGCGGCGGGTCACCGGGTCACGGATGGGCTCGGCGCCGACGCACACCAGCACCAGGGGGCGGCGCAGCAGCCGGCAGGCCAGGCCCACCGTGGCCAGCCACAGCGGCAGACCCCAGGGCCGGACGCCGAGCTTCTCCTCGAGCACCCCCATGCCGGGCACGATGACGGCGTCCACGCCCCGGACCAACCAGAGCGTCCGCGGCAGGTCCAGCAGCCGGGTCCCGACCCGGAGCAGGGCGGCCGTCCAACCGGTCCGGTCCGGCAGTGGGTCAGCGATGCGCAGCGCGACGGTCTCGACTCCGTACCGCTCCCGGACCGCCTCGGGCGCCAGCGTGATCACCCGGGGGAAGACGGCTTCGCCACCACAGCCCCTCAGCCAGTCCAGGACCACCTCGAACGACGCGTCGTTGCCGAGGTTCCCGCTGCCGATGAACCCGTACAGCCCCGGACGGCGCACCGGCCTGGACCGGGGCCTGGACCGGGGCCGGAAGCGGGGCCGCCGACCGGTCGTCACCAGCAGGCTCATTCGGAGCCTCCCAGCCGTGCCACCCAGGACCGCGCGCCGACAGCGCGCACGGCCGGGTCAGGACTGTTCAGCAGGTGCCGGCGACGCAGCGGGTCGGCGTGCCGGAGCACCCATACCGCAAGCGTGCTCAGGCACCGTGCCTTGTCGGCCGGGGCCAGCGGTGCCCGCAGGATGGCCTGCACATAGCCGGCCAGGTACTCGCCGCCGAGCCGCAGCGCCGGGTGGCGCCACCGGTCGGCCCGGGCCGGGTCGAGGCGGACGCAGCGTGGACGCAGCCCTGCCGCCGCCCGCTCGCAACGCCCCGGGTGGTCGCGGCGGAAGTACAGCGCCTCGCCCACCTGGTGGAACCGGCCGTGCAGCGCGAGCTCGGCGACGATCACCCGGTCGGCGTTGTGGTAGCTGCCGTGCGGAGCCACGGCCCGCATCGTCGACGTTCGGATGACCCCGTAGATGTCGTCGCCGCCCTGGGTGTACAGCAGGCTGCGCAGCCGGGTGACGACATCGCCCACGTCGGTCCGCAGCGGGTAGGTCTCGACGTTGGTGATCTCACCGGACTCGTCGATGAAGGCCGTGGCGCAGTGCGCGAGCACCACCTCCGGGCGGGCGTCCAGTGCCTCCACGCACCGGTGCAGCAGGTCCGGGGCGTAGAGGTCGTCGTCCGAGGCCCACTTGAACAGCTCGCCCCGGGCCGCTTCCACAACGGCGTTGTGGTTGGCCGCCGAACCGATGTTGTGCTCCTGGCGGAGGTAGCGCACCCGCGGGTCGCGCAGGAAGCTACGGGCGATCGCCTCGGTGGCGTCGGTCGAGGCGTTGTCGCTGATCACCAGCTCGAAGTCGGTGTAGGTCTGCGCCAGCAGCGCCTCGACGGCCGCCGCCAGGAAGCGCTCGCCGTTGTACACCGGCAGCCCGATGCTCATCCGCGGCGGACGGTCGGCCTCGCCGTGGTGGCCGGGGTCAGGGTCGACCACAGGGCCGACCGAAGGGTCGGTCGTGGGCTGAGCGGTCATGGCCGGTCTCCTTGGTTCGGTCGTGGCGTGTTGACGCAGTCCGGCGCGCAGCTGGTGCCACCACAGCAGCGCCGCCGCCGAGGTGGCCACGGCCGAGCCCCAGGCGGCGCCGGCGGTGCCGGCGACGAGCCCGCCACCACCACCTCCGACGAGGAAGCCGGCCGAGGCGTACAGCTGCGAGCGCAGGCTGCGCCGGGCGGCGCCGAGGGCGCGCAGACCTGACTGCGCGGCCGTCGTGTAGCAGGAGGCCACCACCGTTACCAGCACGGCGGGCAGCAGGGCGGCCGCAGGCGGCCACAGCTCGTGGAGCAGGATCTCGCCCAGGCCGAGAGGCAGCGCGACCAGCATGGCCAGGCCCCACGTGGCGGCGGCGACGGCCTGCGCGGAGCCGAGGACCAGGCAGAACCGGTGCAGTCGCGCCGGGCGCTGCCGCAGCACCCTGGCGGCCTCAGGCACCGCGACCTGGCTGATGCCCATGAGGATGACCACGAAGGGTCCCATGAGCATCTCCGAGGCGCGGAGCTGACCGACCGCGGCCAGTCCGACGGCGCCGCCGAGGACCACGGCCCGCAGCTGGGAGGCCCCCGCGAACGTGACGTTCTCGGCCAGGTAGCGGCCGGCGAGGTCGCGGTGCCGACGCAGCCAGCCGAGTGTGTCGCCGAGCCGCGGGCGCACGCCTGCGCGCACGGCACCGATCCCCCCGGCCAGGGCGGCGGTGACGCCCCAGGCCAGCAGCGACCGGTCGACCCCGGCGGCGCCGACGGCGTGCAGCGCGGCGAGCACCGCCACCAGCGCGATCGTCCAGACCAGGTCGATCGCGAACGCGGCGCGACCACGTCCCACCGAGAAGAAGGCGAACCGCCAGGCGTCCAGGAGCATCACCCCGGGCAGCGCCAGACCCATCGCGACGAATGCGGGACCGGCCTGTCCGGGGATGACCAGACCCACTGCGGTGCAAATTGTCCCGCAGACCAGTCCGACGACCACGGCGGTGCCCGTGGCGGCCCCTGCGGCGCGTCGCCAGGCCGCGTCGGCCGGGCCACTGTGCCGGACCAGCAGCGGGTCCGTGGCCGTGCCCCGGGAGGCGTTCAGGACGACCGAGGCGGTGACGAAGGCCAGGGTGAACGCGCCGAAGCCGGCGGCGCCGAAGGTGTGCGCCACATACAGGCTCAGCGCGAAGCTGCCCAGGCTGGAGACGGCCTGGTCGCCCACGCCCCAGCCGAGCCGGCCCAGCACCCGGCGTGCCGGATGCCGGCGGGCCCCGGCGAGGGTGCCGCTCACGCCACCGGTGCGGGCTCCGGTCAGGGTCATGCCAGCGCTCCGAACCAGTCGCCGAGGAACGGCTCGACCATCGCCAGCTCGAAGGGGGCGCTCCCCCCGGCGCCGGCTCCTGCCACCCGGGTGGGCGGCAGCGGCCACGGGATCGCCAGCTGCGCGTCGTCCGGCGCGATCACGGCCTCGAGCAGCGGTTGACGCACCCGGTTCGCTCGCCAGCACACCGTCGCCGAGGCGCTCAACGCCTGGTAGCCGTGGGCCAGGCCGGGCGGCAGCCAGACCGACCGATGACCCACGTCGTCCAGCACCACGCTCATCCAGGTGCGATAGGTCACCGACCCGGGCCGCAGGTCCACCCCGACGCCGAGCACCGATCCCGCGCAGCAGGAGACCAGGAGCCCCTCACCACCGTCGGTACGAAGGCTGAGCCCGTGGACGGCGCCTTGGTCCAGCCGGATCCGGTACTCCTGCACCAGGTTCCGGCCGTCGACGCCGACTGAGCGGGCCAGCTCGGCGTCGAAGGTCCGGGTCGGGTCGGCATGATCAGTGGCCGTATCGCCGTCCGGCCGGGGTTCGAACACGATGGCTCCGGCCAGCACTCCGGGCAGGGCCCTCACCGGAGTGGGTCGCCGGCGACGGCCCCGCCGGCCACGAGCTGCGGCCGCGGCAGCGGGACGATGTAGCGTGCGCCCCATCCCCCGTCGGCCTCCAAGGCGGAGATCACCTCGTCGGCGATGTCCCAGGTGAGCACGAGCACCTCTTCGGGCCGGGCCGCTACCAGGTCGCCCACCGGGCGGATCGGGATCCGCGCGCCGGGGATCGCCAGGTCGTGCTTGAGGGGGGCGGCGTCCACGGTGAACTCGAGCAGGTCGGTTCCGACGTCGCTGAGCCCGAGCAGGACGGCGGCCTTGGACGGCGCGCCGTAGCCGAGCACCCGGACGCCGGCGGCGCGTCGCTGTGCGAGGTAGTCGCGCAGGGCACCGGCCGCGGCGTGCGCCTGCTCGTCCAGCCCCGCCAGGCCACGGCCGTCGGCCAGCCCGGCCGCGGCCTCGGCGGCGAGCAGGTCTGCCACCCCGCCGTCGACGCGGTGACCGGCGCCGGCGTGTCCCAGGACGACGCGCAGACTCCCGCCGAAGACCGGTTGGGTGATCGCCTGGACCACCTGCAGACCGTGCGCGGCGGCCAGGTTCCGCACCGCGGTCAGCGACAGGTAGGACCAGTGCCCGTGCCGCACCGTGTCGAACTGGCCCCCGGTGACCAGGGCCAGCAGGTGGTGGAACTCCAGCACCAGCAACCCGTCCGGAGCCAGCGCGGCGGCCCGGACGGCCAGGCAGCCTCGCACGTCCTCCTCGTGGGCGAGCGCGTGGGCGTCGACGACGAGCAGCGCGGCCCGGTCGTGGCTGAACGGGCCGGTCAGCGCAGTGCATCCGCGCTCGGCCAGGGCGGGCAGCCAGGAACCGCCGTGGTGGCTGGCGAACTCGCGGACGGGGGCACCCGCCAGCTGCGGGTGGTCGGCCAGCACCGCGGCTACCGCGGCCCTGGTGTGGGCGCGGTGGGTCGCCGACTCGACGGCGCGCACCGGCTCCTCCGCCATCGCCGGTACCGGGCCGAGCTGCACCAGGGCGCACTGCGGGCAGAACCACAGCTCCAGCGGCCAGCGCAGGTCCGGGTCGGGGTCGGTGGCGCGGGGGAAGTCGTCCGAGGCGGGCTGGCGGCCCAGGTCCACCGTGCGGCGCGGGTCGGGCCCGCCGCAACCGCGACAGGTCAAGGTGGCGCTCACCAGGTCACCCTCGCCTTGGTCACGGTGAACGCCTCGGCGTACTGCGCGCGGCACTCGACCCCACGCAACCGGGCCAGGCCGAGGAACAGCTCCTCGTCCCACCAGTCCCGGTTCAGCTGGGAGGCGTAGGCCTTCTCCAGCCGGCGCACCTTCTCCCGGGCGGTGTCCGCTTCCAGCGGTACGTACAGGTTCGGCCGGCCGAGGTCGCCGTCGTACTTCGGGATCTCGTAGCCGAGCACCAGGTGGTCGCGCCAGACCGTGGTGGCCAGCTCGGCGACCAGCCGGTGGTCCTGGTGGGCGTCGTCCCGGCGCGGGGCCAGGACCAGGTCCACGTCCGCGCCTGCCGGCCCGGCGGCCACGGCCTCCAGGTTCTGCTTGACCCGGTCCCAGGCCGAGGGCAGGCGTCCATCCGGAAGGTCGAAGGTATGCAGGGTGACCTCGCAACCGGGCAGGAACAGCGCGGTGGCCGCCCGGGCCTCCTCCCGGCGCTGCGGTGTGCCGGTCATCAGCACCACCGTGACGGGCAGCCCCGGCCAGCGCTGGGCGAGCTGCAGAAGCGTTCCCCCGCAGCCGATCTCCACGTCGTCCGGGTGGGCGCCCAGGGCCAGGACGCCACGGGGTCGGTCGGTCAGCGACAGGGCGATCATCCGGCGTGCCGCCTCGGCTGAGACCACAGCTTCCACGGCGCCGTGCCGCTGCGCTCCAGTGCCTCCAGGGCGCTGCGCTCCTTCAGCGTGTCCATCGGTGCCCAGAAGCCGTCGTGGCACACCGCGGTCAACCGGCCCTGCTGGGCGAGCCGACCGAACGCGTCCTCGACGAGGTCCTCGCCGGGCCCGAGGACATCGAAGACCTCTTGGCGCAGCACGAAGAAGCCGCCGTTCACCCACATCGGCATGGTTGCCACCTGGGTGATCTCGTTGACCCGGGAGGCGTCGTCCACCCCCACCACGTGGAAGGAGGCCTGCGGCGGCACGGCGAGCAGGCTGGCCACCGCGTCCGAGGCGAGGAAGTCGTCGACGATCCGGTCCATCGGGGCGTCGGTGAGCACGTCACCGTAGTTGGCCAGGAACACGTCGTCACCCTCGAGCAGGTGTCGGACCCGGCGCAGCCGCTCGCCGATGCTCGTCTCGACCCCGGTGTCCACGAACGAGATCCGCCACTCGGAGATGTCCGACTGGAGCAGGTCGACGCGCTGGCCGCCCTTGGTGAGCACGAAGTCGTTCGACTCGGTCTCCTGGTAGCTCAGGAAGTACTGCTTGACCGAGGCGGCACCGTGGCCCAGACAGAGGATGAACTCGGTGTGCCCGAAGTGGGCGTAGTACCGCATGATGTGCCACAGGACGGGCCGGTCGCCGACCCCCATCATCGGTTTGGGAGCGGAGTCGACCGACGAGCGCATCCGCAGCCCCAGCCCGCCGCAGAACAGGACCACCTTCATGACGTAACCACCTCTCGCTCAGCGGGTCAGGGGACGATCTGCGGTCGGGGGATGGGCACGACGAACGCGCCGCCCCACTGCCTGACATGGCCCAGCTGGCCGATGATCTCCTCGCGCAGGTTCCAGGGCAGCACCACGACCAGGTCGGGCCGGGTCTGCTCCAGCCGCTCGGGGGCGTGGATCGGGATGTGCGTTCCCGGCAGGAACATCCCGTGCTTGTGCGGGTTGCGATCCACGGTGTACTCGATGAGGTCCGAGCGGATGCCGCAGTGGTTCAGCAGGGTGTTGCCCTTGCCCGGGGCGCCGTACCCGGCCACCGTCAGGCCACGCCGGGAGGCGTCGATGAGCAGGTCCAGCAGGTCCCGCTTCACCTCCAGGACCGCCTCAGCGAAGCCCAGGTGACCCTCGAGGGTGTGCAGTCCGGCCGCGGTCTCCGCGGCGAGCACCGAGGTCACGCCCGCCGACGGCACCCCGGCCGTCGCGGCGGGTTGGGCCAGCACCCGCAGCGAGCCGCCGTGGGTGGCCAGCTCGACGACGTCGACGACGCTCAGGTCGGCGGTGGCCAGGGCCGCGGCCGCAGTGCGCAGGGTGAAGTAGGAGTAGTGCTCGTGGTAGATGGTGTCGAACTGGCGCTGCTCGATCAGGCGCAGCAGGTGCGGGAACTCCAGCGACACCAGACCGTCGTCCTTGACCAGGGCGCGCAGACCCCGGGCGAAGTCCAGCAGCTCGGGGGTGTGTGCGAACACGTTGTTGCCGACCACCAGGTCGGCGCGACCGTAGGTGTCGGCCAGGTCCTTGCCGGTGCGCTCGCCGAGGAAGACGACCTCGGTGCGCACGCCCCGGGCCCGGGCCGCCTCGGCGGTGTTGGCGGTCGGTTCGATCCCCAGCACCGGGATGCCCCGGCGGACCGCGTGCTGCAGCAGGTAGCCGTCGTTGCTGGCGACCTCGGTGACCAGACTGTCCGGCCCCAGGCCGAGCTGGTCGGTCATCTGCGCCACGAAGGCCTCGGCGTGGGCGACCCAGCTGTCGGAGTAGGAGGAGAAGTAGGCGTAGCCGTCGACGAACACGTCCTCGGCGGCCACGTACGCGGGCAGCTGGACCAGCAGGCAGGCGCTGCAGATCCGCACGTGCAGTGGGTAGAAGGGCTCGGCGGACTCGAGCTGGTCGGCCCGCAGGTAGCTCTCGCACGGCGGCGAGGAGCCCAGGTCCACGAAGGTCTGGGTGAGGGTCTCACCGCACAGACGACAGGACGGGCCGGTGGTCGGTGTCAGCATCAAGTCCTCCCGAGGGGCTGGTTGGCAAGAGGACCCGCCAGGGTGCGCCGCGATACCGGGTCGCCCGGCGACCACCCGATCGGATGCTCCACCGCGTACCGGTACACCTGCTCGAGCTGTGCGACGTTGCGCTGTTCGGTGAAGTGCTCCAGGTACCGGCTGCGTGCGCGGCGGCCCAGCGCCGCCCAACGCGCCGGCCGGTCCTCGATGTCGGCCAGCAGGTCGGCCAACGCCCTGGCGTCGCCCGCCGGGAACGTGGCGCCGTCCCGGCCGTCCCGGACCAGCTCGGGCAGGGCGCCGTGGTCGGTGACGACCGGTGGGGTACCGACGGCCATCGCCTCGACGGCGACCAGACCGAACGTCTCCTCCCACTGCGAGGGCACCACGGCCGCCCGGGCCCCGGCGAGGACCTGGGCCACGGCGGAGCGCGGGACCAGGCCGACGAACTCGACCTCGGGCCGCCGGGCGGCCCAGCGCTCGACCTCGCCGGCCAGCGGTCCTCCGCCGGCGACCACCAGGCGCAGCGCGCCGTCCGGGCGGCGGGCACGCATGCCCTCCCAGGCCGCCATCAGCAGCGGGACCCCCTTGGCCTCGTCCAGCCGGCCGACGAAGGCCACCACGGGCGAGGAGTACGGGGCTTCGCTCGGTTGCCGGGTCGACGGCCCGTCCGGGACGTCAGGCGGTGCCGCACCCAGCGGGTCAGCGACGAAGTTGTGCTTGACAAAACAGCGCTGGGTGGGGAACCCCAACGGGGCCAGAAGGTCTCGCTGTGCCGCGGAGATGAACACGTAGGCGGAGACCAGCTCGCGCCAGGCTCGGGCGTGCAGCCCGCGGGCGGCGACGACGGGGACGGTGGCCACTCGCGAGGACCGGTAGCAGCCGTTCTTGACCGCGGGCGCGGCCGCGCCGCCGAGGCAGTCGTGGCAGAGCGCGCCGTCGCGGAACAGCTCACCGTTCGCGCAGGCCAGCTTGTAGTTGTGCACCGTCGCCACCACCGGCACCGCCGCGGCGGCGCAGGTGCGCAGCACCGCGGGGGTGAGCAGCGGGAAGGTGTTGTGTACGTGCACGACATCCGGTGCGAAGGCCTCGAGCTGTTCGGCGAGCAACCGCTGCGAGGACCGACTCCAGAGCACCTGGGCCGGCAGTGCCGCCCGATGGAGGGCCGACCACTGCTCGATCTCGGCGCTGTGCCGCTGCACCAGCTGCACCTCGTGGCCGGCGGCCCGCAGCGCCGCCGTCTCCTGGTCCACGACCGCGTTCTCACCACTCGGGGCGGTCGGCCGGTACCGGTTGTGCAGGACCAGGACGCGCATCAGGACACCGCGAGGGCCGCACGCGGCACCACGCCCGGCGCCGGCTCCAAGCCGCCTGGCAGCCGGACCGGCGCCGCGAGCAGCGAGGCGGCCACGACCAGCTCCAGCAGGTAGGGCGAGGCGTCGCCGAGCCCGGTCTCGGTCACCGACGCGACCAGGCAGTAGACCAGCAGGAACAGGGCCAGTGCCCGACGTGGCCCGGGGGGCCGGCTGATCGCGTGCAGGGCCAGGACGACGAGCAGGGCGGCGGACAGCACCACGCCGAACCACCCCAGGTCGAGATAGGTGGCCACCCAGCTGCTGTCCACGGAAAGCCCGCCGAAGGACTTGTTGGACAGGCCCGTGCCGAACAGCTCCTCCAGCACCGGGCGGCGCACCTGGGCCACGGCCGACCACACCTTGGTCCGCCCGGTCAGCTGAGCGGCCTCCTCGGCGGACTGACCGCGGCTGGCCCAGGTGAGGATCACCGGGGCGAACACCACGGTGAGCACCAGGGCCGGTAGCCCGACCCCGACCACGGTCCGTCGCACCCGCACGTAGCCCAGCACCAGACCGGCAGCGGCCAGGGCCAGGGCAACCACCAGCCCGACCAGCGCCGTGCGGGTGTGGGTGGCCGCCAGGGCGGCGCCGCAGCCGACCACGGTGAGCACCGTCGAGCGGGAGGTGACGATCCCGCAGAACCAACCGATCACGGTGCACCCGAACAGGACGGCCGCGTAGTGGGCGACCTGGGTGGTGGGGATCGGCCAGATCACCCCGGCCAGGCGGCCGTCGAGCCAGAACGCGGCGCCGGGGGCGAGCACGGCCCCGGCCAGCACGCTGAGCATGATCACCCGCAGGCAGGTCAGGTGGCTGCGCAGCAGCACCAGGTCCGAGCGCCCCCACCAGGGGGTGAGCAACCAGAGCACGACCACGAAGACGACCAGCCGGCCGGCGCGGTACATCGAGCCGAGCAGGAACTCGTTGTGCAGGCTGACCAGCACCGCGGCCAGCGCCAGCAGGCTGAGCAGGGTGAGCAGCAGGGTGGATCGGACCAGCAGCCGCCGGTTCAGCCGCACGGCCAGGACCAGGGCGAGGCCGAGCGCCGCCTGAGCCATCAGCTGGCCCACCGCGGTGGGGATCGGGACCAGCCGAGGCAGGTCGGCGAAGGTGAGCACGTTGAGCAGCAGCGCCGCCCAGACCACCAGCACCTTCGAGGAGTCACTCACGAAGGGCTCGTCGCGACGGAGCTGTAGGAGGTGTCGGCGGCGTCGGCACGCAGCAGCACCGCCGCGCCGAGCTGCAGCCCGGCGTCGCGCAGCATCCGGCCACAGGCGATCACTTGCTCCGCGTCGGAGCCTCCAGCGGACACCGCGACCACGACCCGTTCGGCCCACGGCACGAGGTGGGCGACCCCGATCGCCGGGTGCAGATCGGCCAGCACCAGAACGGCCTGGCCATCGGATGGGAAGGCGAGCTCGGCGGCGTCGGCGCCGGCCTGCTCGGCGAGCTCGCTGGGCCCCTGCGACAGGGACGGCACGTCGTCCGGACGCAGCACCGGCACCGCCGCCCCGGTCAGCACCCCCCGCTCGGTGAGATCGACCAGGTGCACCGTCCGGCCCGCGGCGGCCATGGCCTCGGCCAGCTCCACCACCACCGGAGCCACCTCGGTCGCGTTGTCGACGCAGCCGACGACCAGCCGCTGCCGCCAGCCGACGGCCGGGAGCTGGCGCTGCAGGGCGCAGGCCAGCCGGCGGCGCTCGGCCTGGCGCCGCTGCCTCCTCCCGGATCCGGGCACCCGCCCTCCGAGCCGGCCGACACTGGCCACCACGGGAGCGCCGAGTGCCAGGCCCACCTCGTCCCGGCGGCGCAGCCGGGTCGAGGCCAGCGCGCGACCGATCACCACCACCACGCCGAGGCCGCCACCGCCGAGCACACCGGTGACCAGCGCCAGGACGGCGCGACGCAGCCCGGTGCCGGGTTCCGCACGCGGGGCGTCGACCACCCGACTGGCCGAGACGACGGCGGCGGTGCGCAGCTGAGCGTCCGCCCAGGTCTGCTCGAGAGTGCCGATCTGGGCGAGGAGCTGGGAGCGTTGGCCGACCAGGTCACCCAGCAGGGTCAGGCCCGTCTCGCCCGCCGGGACGGCGTCGATCTGCTGGGTCAGAGCCTCGACCTGGCCGCGCAGCTCCTCGATCCGGGCCTGCGAGCCCTCGGCCACGGCCTCGGCCTGGGCCGTGACCTGCTCCGAGCGCAGCGCTAAATAGGCTTGCGTGTAGGTGGTCAGCTGGCGGACCGCCTCGGCGTCGCTGGGCGCCGACAGCTCGATCACCGCGGTATCGGCCGAGTCGGAGGTCACCGTGACCCGATTCAGAAGCTTCTCCGGGGTGGTGACCAGGTCAAGCTCGGCGATGGTGCGGTCGGCGACCGCGCGCGTCGTGGCCAGGCCCAGGTCCGTCTGCAGGGCGCGGGCGGGGTCGACCAGGGGGTCGTGGCTGAGCACCAGCAGCGTGCTGGCCCGGTGGGGAGCCGGGACGGCGAGCAGGGCCGCGACCGCGAGCAGGAGCCCGGCCAGGGCAGCCCCGACCCACACGCCCCGGCCGCGACGCAGCGCCGTGCCCAGGTAGTGCAGGTCGGCCAGGACCGAGGTCGGGGCCGCGTCCTGGGCGGCGTCCGGGCTGGCCCCGTCCGACCAGGGCAGATCCTCCGGGCCGGGGTCGACCTGCCAGCCGTCCCAGGTCCCAGAGCGCAGCGAGCTCGAGCTCATCGGGTACCCCCGGTGATCCGCATCGGCAGGACCACCTGCTGCTCGTCCCGGTCTGGACCATGCCGCCCGGTGCTGCGGTCGGCCCGGTCCGGGTCGGCCACCAGGACCCCGTCCAGGCGTCGACCGGCCCGGTGCAGAGCGATGGTGAGCCGGGCCAGGTCGTCCTCGGTGCACCGGCCCGCGCCGACGGCCAGGACGGTTGCGCTCGACCGCGGCAGGTCGGCCGGGTCGGGGTCCTTCCGGTCGAGGTGGGCCAGGGTCAGGGTCAGGGCGGCCGGGTCCCGGCGCTGCGAGGGCCCCAGGGTGAGCCCGGGACGTACCGGTTCGTCCCGGGGGGCGCAGGCGTTCCACAGCGCGGCCCCGCTGGGGTGACCCGGGCCGGTGACGACCCGGGTGGTGATGCCGAGCCCGGCGGCGCAGGCCGCCAGCTGCGGCCCGAGGGCCAGTCCCCGGACGTCGCCGGACAGGCTCAGCACCGTGACCGAGGCCGGGTACTCCGCGGCGATCGGACGGCGCGGCCCCCGGGCCGGACCCGGCCGGGCCCGGGCGGCCAGGGTATGCAGGGCCTGGCGGGCCGCCCAGGCGTCCATCGGGGCCGGGCGGTACCGGCTGAGCAGGCGCGTCCAGCCCGCGGCAGTGCGCTGGGAGCGACTGTGCAACGAGGCGAGCACCCGCGCCCCGGCTGCGTCGGCGATCTCGTCACGCAGCCGCAGCCGCCGGTCGCCGCGGGACCGGGCCAGCACCGCGGCCGCGGCGAGCAGGGTGAGCCCGGTGGCGCCGGTCAGCGGCCAGGCCAGCATCTGCCACAGCAGCGGCCGGCCGGTCGCCGGCGCGGCCGGCTGGATCACCGTGGTCCCGGAGGCGGGGTCGCTGCCGGGCGGGGCCGTGGTGGTGATCTGCTCGGCGACCTGGTCCAGCCGCAGCGCCACCTGGGCCTGCTCGGTGCGCAGCTGGGCGAGCAGCTGGGCGTCCTGCCGGGCCTCGGTGGACGTGGCCGGCTCCGTGGCGAGTCGGGCCGCGACGGTCTCGATCTCCGCGTCCAGGGCCTCCACCTGGCGCGCCAACGCCGTCCGCCGGGTGGTCAGCGCGTTGAGCGTCGCCGCGGAGTACACGGCGGCGGACTCCTTGATGTAGCCGACGTAGGTCTGAGCCACGGACTGGGCCAGGGCCTGGGCCTGCTCGCCGTCGGCCGCGTAGGCCTGGATCCGCAGCAGCTGGTCCGTCGGCGTGCTGACCCGGACCCGCTTCTCCAGGTCCCGGGCGGACACGTTCGGCTGCACGGCCGCCCCGGCCGGGCCGAGAACGGTTGCGCTGGTGACGATCTCGGCCTGGGTCGTCACGTCGCCCATCGCCCCGCGGGCCGCGCCGGGTGGCGGCAGCAGGACCAGGGCGGTGCTGCCGAGCCGCGGTGGCTGCTGGGTCAGGTAGGCGGTGCCGGCGAGCAGCCCCAGCACCGCGGCGACGGCGAGCAGCCGCCAGCGCCGGCGCAGCGCCTCCCCCGGGGTCCGGTGGTCGGCCAGGACGTCGGTCATCGCTGTTCCCCTCGGTCGTCGTCGATCACCAACGTGGTGGTCAGAACCGTTGTCGGCCGGACGGTTCCGGTGCCCACCAGGACGGTGGCGGGTTCGCGCTCGCCGAAGGCGGACGAGTACCAGCCGTCGATCGGGTCGGCCGTGCCGCGCCGGACCGCCCAGGTGAGGTCCTCGGGCAGGGCCAGCCGGCCGGCGGCCCCCGGCCAGCGGAGGCGGGCCAGGACCCCGTCCGGACCGTTCTGGACGGTGGCCTCGACCCGAGGGCCGAGCTGCCAGGTCAGCCGGACCGGAACCGGCCCTGCGGCCCGGACCGTGTCGAGGACGGTGAGGGTGCGGCCGGGGGAGTCCAGGGTGAGGCCGCGGTGGTGGGTGGCCGGGACGGGCAGGTGGGTGTAGCCGTCGTGGTGGCCGGTCCAGGTCTGCACGGGCAGGTCGCCGACCTCGGCGCGGGTGGTCGTGGTCCTCGCGTGGCGGGTCCACAGGAACGGTCCGCCGCTGGTCGAGGAGTCGGTCCCGGCAATCTCGAGGGTGTTGTGCGCGGCGGTGGACCGGAAGTGGTCGCGCCAGGCTGCCTCGCCGTGGTAGCAGTACGTTCCCGGGTCGGCCAGGACATCGGTGCCGGCGTGCCGGACCTCGACGGCCAGGGCGTCGGCGTGGGCGTGTCCGGCGATCCGGCCGAAGCCGTGCGGGCCGGCGTCGGCACGGCACCAGATCTCCGGACCGTCCTCGGGGCGCGAGCGCAGCAGCACCAGCCCGGCGTCGGGCAGGTATCGGGTCGGGCGCTCGAGGCGGGTCAGGGCGCGGGCCGACGGGCCGGGCGAACCCTCGGGCGGGGTGCCGGCGAGGGCGCCCAGGGCGGCGCCGCGCACGGTCGGGGCGGTCGCCGGCCACCAGCCGGGTGCGCCGAGAACGGCGCGGCCGGCGTCCAGGGTCAGGTTCCAGACGACGGCCTCGGGAGCGTCCCGGTGGTGCGGCGGCGCGTCCAGCAGGAGGGCGCGACCGTCGTCGCCGTCCCCCTGGCGAGGTGGTCGGCCGGAGGCATCCACGACCGCCGCCGCGACGTCGAGCATCGCCGCGATGCGCTGCCAGGTGCCCTCCGACAGCGGGTGCCCGGCGGCGTCGGCCTCCACCGCGGCGAGCAGGGCGAGGTCGGCCACGAAGCCGTGGTACTCGGTGGCCTGCTCCCGGTTCACGCCGCTGGGGAAGGTGTTCTCGGCCAGGGCACGCTCCAGCCGCGTGGCGCCCTGGCGGCGCCAGGCCTCGCTGCGGGCGTACCAGGGCAGGGCGCAGGCGGCGGCGAGGTGTCCCGCGGCCTCGGCGATCAGGTGGTTGTTGGCCGAGGAGCCCCGGCTGGGGAAGGCGGCGAGGAACTCGTGGTGCCAGGCCACCTGCCGATGCGCGTCGGGGTTGTCCTCGAACAGGTCCCCGACCTTGGGCCAGTCGGCGAGCAGGCGGCGCACCCAGACCCAGCTGATCAGGCGGATGCCGACCTCGATCCCGCTGGTCCAGTGGATGCCGGACAGGAACGGGTTGGCCCGCCACCACGAGGTCAGCTGGTCGGCACAGGCCTGCGCGTAGCGCTCCTCGCCGGTCAGCCAGTGGGCGGCGGCGAGCACGGTGAGGTGGTGGTGACGGGACAGCTCCCAGAGCTGCTTGACGTTGCCCACGGCGTCCTCGTCGCGGTGCTGGACCCGGAAGCACAGGGTGTCCTGGGGGGCGCGCCGGCCGGTGACCGGGTCGGCGAACCAGTCCGGGTCGGCGCTGTCGGCGCGGACGGTGCCCAGCACCGTCCAGGTGCCGGCCAGGACGGCGTCGGCCGCGGCCACGAGGGCGGCCGCGGCGGTGGGGTCCACGCCGGCGCGCGCGCCGGAGGGCAGGGCGGTCGAGCGCCCCGCCGGTGGGTAGCGGTCCGCGACCAGGTCGGCCGGCACCCCGGCCTGCCCCGGGCCGTCGCCGGGTCGCCCCGGGCGGACCTGCCGGCGCGCCCAGAGCGCCCGGCGGGCGGTGTCGGCGGCCCGCCCGGCGACCTCGGTCGGACCCATGCTCCGCAGCCGGCGCAGGTACCAGGCGGGGCTGGGTGCGCTCACCAGGTCACCGGCGCCTTCTCGGCCAGGGAGGTGCCGACGGCCAGGGTGGCCCGGGTGGTGGCGACCAGGCTGGACAGGGCGATGGGCATCGCGGCGCCGGTGCGGACGGCGTCGGTGAACGCGGCGAGCTGCGCCCGCTGACCCTTGTCGGTTCCCGCCAGGGACCGCTTGGTGTGCTTGCCGTTCGGGGTCCACACGGTCAGCCGGCCGAAGTTGTCCAGGCGGGCCGAACGACCGGCCCCGGTCAGGTCGATGCTCTCCTTGCCGACCCGGGGATGGCCCTGGGTCAGGTAGGCGATGGTGGCACTCGAACCGTCCGGGTAGCGCAGTACGGCCTGCAGGTCCTCACCGCTCCCGATGGCGTACACCTCGACCGGCTCGCCTCCGACGAGGAAGGAGACGGTGTCGATGAAGTGGCCCCCCTCACCGGTGAAGCGGCTGCCCTCGTGCTCGTCGAGGTACCAGCTGGTCGCCTCGAGCCGGCCGGCGTTGACCAGGAAGCGGGCCGCCAGCGGGCCCTCCCCCCGGCCGAAGCGGCGGTGCAGCTCGGTGACGAGCGGCGCGAACCGGCGGTTGAACCCGACCATGAGCCGGTCGTTGCCGGTGCGCTCCACCGTGGCCAGGACGTCGTCCAGCTGAGCACTCGTCAACGCCAGCGGCTTCTCGACGAACACCGCCCGGCCACCACCGCCGCGCTCCAGGGCCTGGGACACGAACGATGCGTGGGAGTGGTGCCGGGTGACCACGACGACCGCGTCCAGGGTGTCGTCGTCCAGGACCTCGTCGACGTCGGTGGTGACGGTGGCGAACCCGAACTTGCGCTGGGCGTTCATGGCCGACAGCGAGCGGGTCGTCGCCACCGTCGCCAGGTCGACGCCGTCCCCGGCCTGCAGGTGGGGCAGGAGCATCGAGGTGGCGTAGTTCCCGGCACCGATGAACCCCAGCCGGACCGCGCCGTCGCGCCCGCCGCCGGGACGGCGTCGCGCGGGCGTGCGCACCGTCGTAGCGGATGACCCGGCGCGGCCCGAGACCTGTGCTGGCACGGCGGGGGCCGTGGTCTCGGGGTAGGACAGCAGGAAGGCGATCCCGGTCAGCTCACCGGCGGAGATCCGGTCGTAGACGCTCGACGCCTCGACGACCGGGTGGATGCCGCTGACCAGGTCGGTGACATCGAGCGAACCGTCGGCGAGCAGGTCCAGGAAGCAGCCCAGGTTGCGCCGCTGGGTCCAGCGGACATACCCGTCCGGGTAGTCGATACCCTCCAGCTCGTACCGGTCGTCGTAGCGGCCCGGCCCGTAGGACCGGGAGAACCGGACGTCCAACTCCTTGTCGTAGTAAGCGTTCCACGGCAGGTCCAGTCGGGTCTTGCCGATGTCGACCACCCGGGCCCGGTCCCGGGCCAGCCGGGCGGCGACCTCCACCGGCGCGTTGGAGTCCCCGCCGGCGGCCAGGAAGACGTGGTCGGCACCTCCAGCGCCGAGCCGTCCGGTCCGTTCGGCGAGCACCTGCTCGACCAGGGCCAGCCCCTCGGCGTCGGGCGCTGCGCAGGCGAGGGCCCCGGCCTTCTCCGCCGCGCGACACCGGTCGGCCACCGTGTCCAGACCGACCACCTGCACGCCCGAGGCGACCAGGAGCCGGACCACCAGCTGGCCGATCAGCCCCAGACCGATGACGCACGCCGTCTCGCCCAGACCAGCCTCGGCGCGGCGCACCCCCTGCATGGCGATCGACCCGACCGTGGCGAAGGCGGCGTGCTCGGCAGCCACCCCCTCCGGCACCGGCACGCACAGGTTCGTCGGAACCCAGTTGACCTCGGCGTGCAGGGCGAACTCGTTGCCCGCGCAGGCCACCTGCTGGCCGACGTGGAACTCCTCGGCGCCGGCCCCGACCTCGACGACCACTCCGCACAGCGAGTACCCCAGCGGGGTGTAGCTGTCCAGCTTGCTCATCGCCTTCTGGTACGTCGCCACGGCGCCCTGTTGCGCCACCGAGTCGAGCACCTTGCGGACCTGGTCGGGCCGGGCCTTCGCCTTGCCCAACAGGGACATCCGCGCCTCGCTGACCTTCATCAGCTCGGTCCCGGTGGAGATCAGCGAGAAGAGCGAGCGCACCAGGACGCCGCCCGGCCGGCACGCCGGAGCCGGCACGTCGAGCACCGTCAGCTCACCCGAGCGGTAGTTCTGCGCAACCTGCTTCATCGTCCCGTCCCACCTGTTGTCGTGTCCCGTCCCGGCGCACCGGTCACGGTCCGGCCACCCCTGCCGCGCGGACCCCGCGCAGCCACAGCTCCATCGAGAGCAGCTGCCACAGCTGCTTGGACTCGTCGCTGCGCCCCGAGCGCTGGTCGGCGACCATCGCCCGGACCGTCCCGGCCCGCAGGAAGCCCTCCCCGACGAGCTGCCCGCCGAGCAGGACGTCGTCGATCAGCTCTCCGAGGTCGTTGCTCACCCACGCCCGAAGCGGTGCCCCGAAGGACGCCTTCGGCCGATCGACCACCTCGTCCGGCAGCCAGGACCTGGCCGCCTCGCGCAGCGGCACCTTCTGGACCCGACCCTGGATCTTCTCCGGGCCGGTGAAGGCGAAGGCGGCGTCGAACACCTCGACGTCGACCAGCGGGGTGCGCACCTCGGTGGAGGCGGCCATGCTGGCCCGGTCGGTGTAAGCGAGGTTCAGGGCCGGCAGGAACAGCCGCGCGTCGGTCAGGCACATCCGGTTGACGTGGTCGAGCCCCGCCCCGGGCGCGCCCGCCCGGTAGAGCTCGGCGTGCCCGTGCAGCACCGCGCGCACGTCACCGGTGGCGCCGTCCTCGCCGCCGAGCAGCTCGGCGAGCCGGTCCGGGTCGTAGAGGGTGTAGCTGCGGCGGAACGCCGCCTCCTCGGACAACTCGGCGAAGGACAGGAACCGCTTGGCCCAGCGGGCGTACCGCAGCCCGCGACCACCCGCGGTCACCGGCAGCCGGTGCACGCTCGGTGCGATCACCCTGGTCCGCACCGGTTCGGGCAGACGCCGGTACCGGGCCCCGAGCAGACAGGCCAGGTGCTTGCGGTAGCCACCGAACACCTCGTCGGCGCCCATTCCGGACAGCAGCACCTTCACCCCGCCGGCCCTGGCCGCCTCGCACATCAGCACGGTGTTGATCGCGCCCGGGTCCCCGATCGGCTCGTCGAGGGTGTCCACGATCCGCGGCAGCAGGTCCACCACGTCCGGGCTGATCTCGATCTCGTGCAGCCGGATCCCCAGGTGCGCCGCCATCTTCCGCGCGTACACCGCGTCGTCCGGCATGGCCTCCAGACGCTGGTCCTCGGGACGGAAGGTGATCGTGTACGCCTCGATGTCCGGGGCGTGGCGGGCGGCGACCGCGGTCACCAGGGAGGAGTCCAGCCCACCGGACAGGAACGAGGCCACCGGCACGTCGGCAACCAGGTGCGCCGCCACCGAGGCCTGCACGACCTCGGTGAGCCGGCGCTGCCGCTGCTCCGGGTCGAGCCGGCCGGCGTCCTCCAGGGCGGCCAGGGCATGGGCGACCCGATCCCAGAACACCCCGGTACGCATCGTCCCGTCCGGGCGGTACTCCGCCCAGGTGCCCGGGGTCAGCTTGTGCACCTCGTGGAAGACCCCGATCTCCTCGGGCACGAAGTAGAACAGGGTGGAGGCGACCATGGCCTGCCGGTTCACCGACAGCTCCGGCCCGGCGGCCGCGACGACCGCCTTCAGCTCCGAGGCGAACAGCACCCCGTCGCCGCGCGGCATCACGTACAACGGTTTGATGCCCAACGGGTCCCGCGCCAGCAGCAGCGTGCCCCGCCGGGAGTCGAACAGGGCCAGCGCGAACATGCCGCGCAGCCGGCCCAGTGCGTCGGCGCCCCAGCGCCGCAGCGCCTCCAGCACCACCTCGGTGTCCGAGCGGGTGACGAAGCGCACCCCGGCCCGCTCCAGCTCGCTGCGCAGCTCGACGAAGTTGTAGACCTCGCCGTTGTAGCTCAGATGCAGACCGTCCTTGACCAGCGGCTGGTCCGCCGCGGTGGACAGGTCGATGATCGACAGCCGGCGGTGCGCCAGGTGGGCCACCGCCCCACCGCCGCGGACCTCACGCAGTCCCGCGGCATCTGGTCCGCGGTGGGCGATCCGCTCCGACATCACCCGCACCAGCCGCTCGCCGTCCGGCTGCTGGTAGGCCCCCGTCACCCCGCACATGTCAGGACCCCACCCGTGGCCGGCGTACCCGCCGGGTCAGCCCGTCGTAGACGCCCAGGTAGGCCTGACGCTGGTGCGGCCAGCCGAGCTCGGTCTCGACCCGGTGCCGGCCGAGCCGACCCATCTGCGTGCACCTGTCGGGGTCGTCGACCAGGTCGACGACGGCCCGCGCATAGGCGGCGATGTCACCGTCCGGCACGTACACGGCGGCCTCGCCCGCCGAGACGCGGGTCTCGACGAGGTCGAAGGCGACCACGGGCAGTCCGAACGCCATGTACTCCAACGTCTTGTTCATCGTCGAGACGTCGTTGAGCGGGTTCTTCGGGTCCGGGGAGAGGCCGACGTCGGCGGTCGACAGCACGTCCGCGACGGTGGCGTCGGGCACCCGGCCGGGCAGCTCGACGTGGTCGACCAGGCCCAGCTGGTCCCGCTGGGCGACCAGCTGGGGGTAGCTGTCACCAGAGCCCATGAGGGTGAACGCGATGTCGTCGCGGCCGAGCTCGTGCACGATGTGGGCGGCGGCCCGGACCGCGAGGTCGACGCCGTCCTGCGGGCCCATCACGCCCAGATAGGCGACAAGGTGCCGCCGGCCGCGGCGCAGCCCCGGCCGTGGCTCTACCGGGCACAACCGCTTCGGGTCGGGGCCGGTACGGACGACGGTCACCTCGTGCTCCCCACGACCCCCTCGTCGGCGGGCGACGCCCGCGTAGGAGGCGTTCGTCGAGATGATGTGGTCCGCGGTGCGGAACGTCGCCCGTTCGAGGGCCACCAGCCCGCGCCGGGGCAGGGCCGCTCCGCCGGGGAACCGAGAGTCGTACAGCTCCGGGCACAGGTCGTGGTGGTCGAAGACGAACCGGGTGCCGTCGCGCATCCGCAGCCACCGGGCGATCGGCCAGAAGATGTCCGGCGGGTTGCAGGCCTGCATCACGTCGAAGGGACCGCCGGCGGCCCGGGCCTGCCGGACCAGGCGGGCGGTGGCCAGGAACGAGTAGGCGTACTCGGTGACGAACGACCCCGCGCTGCCGCCCGGGGCGTACGGCGGGTACTTCAGCAGCTCGACCCCCTCGACGACCTCGCGGTCCGGGTCGTCGGGGCCCTTCGGGCAGATGACCGTGACGTCGTGGCCGGCCTCGGTCAGCGCCTGGCACTCCAGCCAGACCCGGCGGTCGAACGGGACGGGCAGGTTCTGCACGATGACCAGCACCCGCTGCGACCCGCGCCCGCCGGCCCTTCCGCCATGACGGACCGTCTCCGGGGCGCTCACGCGACCCATCCGATGCCCTCGTATCCGTCCAGCCCCTCGACGTCGGGGCCGAGGTGGCCGTTCAGGTCGATCACCCGGCGCGGCGGCGCGGCGTGCAGGGCCCGGATCACCGCCGGGTCCGCCGAGGAGACGAGCGCGACATCGGTGCCCTCCAGAGCCACCCGGACGTCGGCGTGCAGGAGCCGGCCGAGATGCGGCAACCGCTCCTGGACGGAGCGCAGGTTGGCCCCGGTGAGCCGCTCGGGGTTGACGATCGGGTCGTAGATGCGCACCTCGAAGCCCTTGCCGATGAGGCGCTCCGCAAGGTCGACGTTCGGGCTCTCGCGCAGGTCGTCGGTGTTCGCCTTGAAGCTCAGGCCGAGGATGGCGACGACGCGGGCGTCGCCGCCCAGGACCCGGTCCACGACGTCGGTGACGACGAGCTCGTTGGTCCGCATGGTCCCGGCCAGCAGGGGCACGTCGAGGGAGTTCATCCGCGCCATGTGCAGCAGCGAGCGCAGGTCCTTGGGCAGGCAGGAACCGCCGTAGGCGAAGCCCGGCCTCAGGTAGGCGGCGGAGATGTTGAGCGAGTGGTCCTCGCAGAACAGGCGCATCACCTCGCGCGAGTCCACCCCCAGGCTGCGGAACAGCCGGGACATCTCGTTGGCGAAGGAGACCTTCGTGGCGTGGTAGGCGTTGCACGCGTACTTGAGCGACTCGGCCTCGCGGGTACGGACCGCGTGGATCGGTTTGCCCGGGAACGCGAACAGCTCGCCCAGCTGCTCGCGGGTCTGCGCGACGGCGGAGCCGACGACCACGAGCGGCGGGTCGAAGAAGTCGCTGACGGCGGACCCCTCACGCAGGAACTCCGGGCACATCGCGGTGCCGATCCGCCAGGGCGAGTGGGCGGGCAGGTCGGCGAAGACCGGTGCGACGACCTGGTCGACGGTCCCCGGCGGCACGGTGCTGCGCACCACCACGGCGTGCCGGCCGCCGTCCGGTGGGCTCGCCACGTCCAGGGCCTGGCGGATCTGCGCCACCGCTCGGCGCAAGTACGTCAGGTCGGTGCTGCCCTCCGGAGACGACGGCGTGCCCACGCAGAGCAGCGACACATCGGCGCCCTCCAGGGCGGTCCGAACGTCCGTGGTCGCCGTCAGCGCGCCGTCCGATGTCGCCGTGGAGATCAGCTCGTCGATGCCGGGTTCGACCAGAGGGCTTCGCCCGCTGCGGATCAGTTCGACCTTCCGCGCGTCCACGTCGACGCCGACGACCTCGTGTCCCTGCGCGGCGAAGCCCGCCGCGGTGACGCATCCGACGTAGCCGAGCCCAAGAACCGCAATCCGCATGACCCCTCCGAGTCCCGTAGACCGGCTCGCCCGGTCATCAAGACGACCGGCTTCGGGGTTCCCAGATACGGCGATACCCCGTACGGAGCAACGGGTCTCAGGCGCACTCGCCCATCAGGAACTGGATCCGACGCACCGCGCGCCCCCGGGTGGGTCCCACGCTGCCCACCGGCAGACCCAGCTCGGCGCCGATCTCGGCGTAGGAGGGCCGCTCGTCCAGGGCCAGCATCTCGACCAGGCTGCGCCAGGTCGCGGGCAGGCTGTCCAGGGCGTGGCGGGCGGCGCGGGCCTGCTCCCGGCGGATCAGGTCCTCGTCGGCGTCCGGCAGCAGGCGGTCGTGAACGTCGAAGGCCTCGCCGTCGCCGCCGGGGACCATCCGGTTGCGATGACCGATGCAGCGCAACGACTCCCGCTGTGCGGTGGTGGCCAGCCAGGCGCCGATCCGGGCAGGTTCGCGGACCGTGTCGATGTGCTCGAGCAGGCGCACCCAGGTGTTCTGGACGACGTCGGCGGCGTCGGAGTGGGACAGACCGTGGCGCAGCGCGACGGCCCAGAGCAGCGCGACGTAGCGATCCACGACCCGCTCCCACGCGACGGCGTCGCCGGCGGCGGCCGCCCGGACCATCTCGGCCACCTGCTCGTCCGTCATCGTCCGGACCGACCCGGGCCGGGTGGGACGGCGGTCGCCGCCCGCCGCGTCGTCAGCCAGCGGTGTTGGGCTCATCACGTTCCCTCGGTCGGATCGGGACTCTGTCGCAGCGGCACAACGGCGGGTCAGTACGCCCCGGCGCGCCCGAACACGGCACGCCAGGTCCGCCAGAGGATCTGCAGGTCCAGCGCCAGGGACCAGTTGTCCACGTAGCGCAGGTCGAGCCGCAGCGACTCCTCCCAGGACAGGTCGCTGCGACCGCTCACCTGCCACAGCCCGGTCATCCCCGGCCGGACCCGCAGGCGCCGGTAGGCGTCGCCGTCGTACGCGGCGACCTCGGTCGGCAGTGGCGGCCGGGGGCCGACCAGCGACATCTCGCCGCGCAGCACGTTCCACAGCTGTGGGAGCTCGTCGAGGGAGTAGCGCCGGATCACGGCGCCGACCCGGGTGACCCGCGGATCGTCGCGGATCTTGAAGAGCAGGCCGTCGGCCTCGTTGTGGCCACCCAGCGCGCTGCGCCGCTGCTCCGCGTCGACGACCATCGAGCGGAACTTCAGCATCCGAAAGGGTTTGCCGCCCACGCCGATCCGCTCCTGACGGAACAGCACCGGGCCGGGCGAGGTGCTCCGGACCGCGAGGGCGATCACGAGCATCAGCGGCAGGTTCGCCACCAGCAGCGCGGCAGCGAGCGCGCGGTCCAGGACCAGCTTGGGCAGCATCCTGCTGACGCTGGTGACCGGGCGGTCGAGATAGAGCAGCGACAGGCCGGCTGCCGGCCGGATGGACAGCCGCGGCCCGGCGACCTCGACGATGCCCGGCGAGACGATGAGGTCGACCTCGCGCTCGTCGAGTGCCCAGGCCAGGCGGCGCAGGGTGTGTCCGAACAGCTCGGGGTGGGAGGTCACCGCCACCGCGTCGGCCCGGTGCCGGTCCACGGCGTCCAGCACGACGTCGACCTCGGGGACGGTGCAGGTGCCCACGGCGAGCAGACCGTGCCAGGGCTCGGCCGCCAGCTGGTCGCGGACCTGTTCGGCGGGTCCGGACAGGCCGACGACCAGGACGCGCTGGAGGCCGTCGCCCGCCCGTCGACGGCCGTACAGCCAGGAGCGGGCCAGGCGCCGCCCGGCGAGGCCGAGCACCAGCGTACTGGGCAGCAGCAGCAAGAGGTAGCCGCGGGACAGCTCACCGCGCAGGCTGAACGAGGCCGACGCGGCGAGGACGAACAGCACCAGGCAGGCGTCGAACACCCGGCGGTACTCCTCCGGGCCGTCCCCGAGGTGGCGGCGCTCGTAGCCCCGACGCAGGGCGACCGACGCCGGCCACAGGATCGGGACCAGGGCACTGAGCACCAGGTAGCCGGGCGTGGCCTCGGGCCCGAACCGCACGGACAGGCTCAGCAGGGCGGCGAACGCGCCGGCCGCCACGTCGACGGCCAGGACGGCGCTCCGGTAGCGGCGGACCAGCTCGGCGTGCGATCGGGACCGGCGGTGTGCCCCGGTCCTCGTCGCCGCAGCCGGGCCCCAGGCGCGGATCGTCGTCAGCGTCCTGGTGGACATCGCCACGCCCCAAATCCCTTCCGTCGCAGCTCACAGCTCGTCCCAGAACCGTAGGAAGGGCGCCGGGGACAGTCACTGTGTTCGGCCTGGAGGAACCGGGATGTCGTAGCCGACCTCACGGACCGCACCTGCTGCTTACACTGCGTGATCGGAACATCACCCAAACGATGCAGCGCCGGACTGTCACCGCCCTGCCCTAGCCTCGCCGGCGTGAGCACGACACGCGGCAGGGCCGCACGCACCGGCGACCGCCCCACCTTCCGCTGCGACGACTGCGGGTGGACGACGGCGAAGTGGGTCGGGCGGTGCGGCGAGTGCCAGGCCTGGGGCACCGTGCGCGAGACCGGCGCCGCGCCGTCCGGCCTGACCAACGCCCGGACGGTGGGCGTGCCGGCGCGCCCGATCGCCGAGGTCGAGGTCCGAGCGGCCCACACCTGGGCGACCGGGCTCGACGAGCTGGACCGGGTGCTGGGCGGGGGGCTGGTCGGCGGGTCGGTGGTGCTGCTGGCCGGCGAGCCCGGGGTGGGCAAGTCGACCCTGCTGCTGGACGTCGCCTCCCGGGCCTCGACCGCCGGGCGCACCGTTCTCTACATCACGGGCGAGGAGTCGGCGGCCCAGGTCCGGCTGCGCGCCGAGCGGATCGGGGCGCTGCGACCGCGGCTGCTGCTGGCCGCCGAGACCGACCTGGCCACGGTGCTCGGTCACGTCGAGGCCTGCTCGCCCGACCTGCTGGTGCTCGACTCGGTGCAGACGGTGGTCAGCGACGCGGTGGACGGCGGTGCCGGCGGGGTCGCCCAGGTCCGGGAGGTGGCGGCGTCCCTGATCCGCCTCGCCAAGGCCCGCGGGATGGCCACCGTGCTGGTCGGGCACGTCACCAAGGACGGCGCGATCGCCGGACCGCGGGCGCTGGAGCACCTGGTCGACGTGGTCTGCCAGTTCGAGGGTGAGCGGCACTCCCGGCTGCGGCTGCTGCGGGCCACCAAGAACCGGTACGGGGCGACCGACGAGGTCGGCTGTTTCGACCTGTGCGACACCGGGATCACCCAGCTGCCCGACCCGAGCGGGTTGTTCCTGTCCCGGCACGCCGAACCGGTGCCCGGCACGGCGATCACCGTCACTCTCGAGGGGCGCCGGCCGCTGCTCGCCGAGGTGCAGGCGCTGGTGGCGACCAGCGCCCTGACCAACCCGCGGCGGGCCACGTCCGGGTTGGACGCCAGCCGGGTGGCGATGGCCCTGGCCGTGCTCGACCGGCGCACCCAGGTGGGGCTGGGCGGGCGGGACATCTACGTGGCCACGGTCGGTGGGGTGCGCCTGGCCGAACCGGCCACGGACCTGGCCGTACTGCTCGCGGTGGCCAGCAGCGCCACCGACGTCCCGCTACGCGACGGGCTGGTCGCCGTCGGCGAGGTGGGGCTGGCCGGGGAGGTCCGCCGGGTCGGCGGGGTGCGGCGCCGCCTCGCTGAGGCCGCCCGGCTGGGGTTCACCAGCGCGGTGGTGCCGTGCGGCACCGATGAGGCGGCGCCGGACGGCATCACCGTCTACGAGGTGCCGGACGTGGCAACGGCTTTGCGCCGGGCGACGGCGCCGGAAGCCAGTCGACCGGCACAAAGGTGATCAGCCGGGCCCGGGGGCGCTGGCGCCACCAGCACTGCCGCCGCCCCGAGCACCGCCGTGATCCGTCCAGCCCGCATGATCGCTCCCGTCGCCCTCGCGCGTCCGCCGCCGCGTCCGAAACATAGTCACCCGCCGAGTGCGCGTTCGGGGGCAGAACACAACACACGGATAGCGTTCGGACGTGCGCCTCAGCGCTCGTCGACCGCCCATACGGGACATACACCATGGTCTGACACGATGTGCGACGAAGCCCATCCGCGTGGTGATGACTCCGTCGCAGCGCCGGGACCACGACGCGCTGCGGCCTCGGGACGACGCGATGGCCGTCGTGAGACGGTCGTGCTGAGCCCGCGACATTGGTCAGTAGAATCGCGGCAACAGGCTGTGCTCGGCTCGGGGCCCGGTGCGGCACGTCCGCTCGCACAGGGTCCGTCGACAGAACGGACCACGGAACAGCACGGGAGTCCACCGTGGCAGGTCAGCGCTCCACCGAGGGGCTGCTGCGCGCGACGCTGGGCGCGCTCGCTCCGGGCACCCACTTCCGCGACGGCCTGGAGCGCATCCTGCGCGGCCGGACCGGGGCCCTGATCGTGCTCGGCCACGACGACGTCGTCGAGTCGGTGTGTACCGGCGGCTTCCAGCTCGACGTCGAGTTCTCGGCGACCCGGCTGCGCGAGCTGGCGAAGATGGACGGCGCGATCGTCACCGACGCCGAGGCCAAGCGGATCCTGCGAGCGGCCGTCCAGCTTGTACCGGACTCCTCGATCGAGACCTCCGAGTCGGGCACCCGGCACCGCACCGCGGAGCGGGTCGCCAAGCAGACGGGGTTCCCGGTCATCTCGGTGAGCCAGTCGATGCGGATCGTCGCCCTGTACGTCGGCGGGGCCCGCTACGTGCTCGAGGCCTCGGATGCCCTGCTGGCCAAGGCGAACCAGGCACTGGCCACCCTGGAACGCTACAAGGCGCGACTCGACGAGGTGACGGGCACGCTGTCCGCGCTGGAGATCGAGAACCGGGTGACGGTGCGCGACGTGGCGATCGTCGTCCAGCGGCTGGAGATGGTGCGTCGCATCTCGGAGGAGATCGCCCACCATGTCGTCGAGCTGGGGACCGACGGCCGGCTGCTGTCTCTCCAGCTGGATGACCTCATCGGCGGGGTCAACCCCGATCGGGAGCTGGTCATCCGTGACTACCTGGACGCAACGGGCCGGGAACGGTCGATGTTCCACGTCCTCGACGACCTCGCCGCCATCACCTCGGCCGAGCTGGTCGACCTGGTGCACGTGGCCGGCGTGCTCGGCTTCGCCCCGGTCGGCGACAGCCTCGACATCACGGTGCGTCCCAAGGGATACCGGCTGCTCAACAAGGTGCCGCGGATCCCGGCCACGATCGTCGAGCGGCTGGTCGAACACTTCGGCGACCTGCAGGACCTGCTCGCAGCCACCCTCGAGGACCTGATGCGGGTCGAGGGCGTCGGCGAGCAGCGCGCCCAGGCCGTGCGGGAGGGGCTGTTCCGCGCCCACGACCTGATCATCCGCGACTACTACGTCTGAGACCGACATCGGCGTCGACGACTACCGTGGGGCCGCGTGAGCGCCCCCATCGAGAGCTACGCCCTGATCGGGGACCGGCGCACCGCCGCCCTGGTCTGCCGCGACGGGTCGATCGACTGGCTGTGCCTGCCCCGGTTCGACTCCGACGCCTGTTTCGCGGCGCTGCTCGGGGACGAGCGCAACGGGCGGTGGCTGATCGGCCCCGAGGACCCCGACACGACGACGACCACACGGCGGTACCTGGACAGCGGCCTGGTCCTGGAGACGGTCCACGAGACGGCCACGGGTCGGGTGGCGATCCTGGACGTGATGCCGGCGGGGGACCGACGCGCCGACGTGGTGCGGCGCGTCGTGGGGCTGGAGGGCACGGTCCGGCTGCGGCACGAGTGGGTGGTCCGGTTCGGCTACGGGGAGATCGTGCCGTGGGTGCATCGGGAGCGGGACGCCGCCACCGGCGAGGAGGTGCTGGTCGCCGTCGCCGGACCCGACAAGCTGGTGCTCCGCGGGCCGAGCCTGCCCCGGGCCCGCCGCGCCCACAAGCCGGCCGCCGAGGACGGCCACCAGCAGCACCGGCACGACGCCGTCCTGGAGGTCGGGGCCGACGAGGTGCTCGACTTCGACCTGTCCTGGGTGCCGTCCTACCTGCCGGCGCCGCCGGCACTGGACGTCGACGCCGCGATCGAGCGTCACCTGCGGGAGGCCTCGACGTGGCTCGAGGTGTGCGACTACTCCGGGCCGTACGCCGAGCAGGTCCGCCGGTCGGTGCTGGTGCTGCGCGCGATGACCCACAGCGAGACCGGCGGGATCGTCGCGGCACCGACCACGTCGCTGCCGGAGGACGTTGGGGGGATCAGGAACTGGGACTATCGCTACACCTGGTTGCGGGACGCCGCGCTCACCGTGGAGGCGCTGCTGGCGGTAGGACTGCCCGACCGCTGCAACCCCTGGCGGGACTGGCTGCTGCGGGCCGTGGCCGGCGACCCCGCCGACCTGCAGATCATGTACACGGTGGACGGCGGCCGGCGCCTGCCCGAGCGGGAGCTGGTGTACCTGGCGGGGTACGAGGGGTCACGGCCGGTCCGGGTCGGCAACGGGGCGGTCGAGCAGCGCCAGGGCGACGTGCTCGGCGAGGTGCTGGTCGCGCTGCAGCAGCTGCGGGAGGCGGGGGTCGCCGAGACGGAGGACTCCTGGAACCTGCAGCGGGCGCTGGTCGACGACCTGTGCCGCACCTGGCGCACCCCGGACCACGGGCTGTGGGAGATCCGGGGGCCGGCCCGGCGGTTCACCCACTCGATGGTGATGGCCTGGGCGGCATTCGACCGGGCGGTTCGGGCGGTGCGCGAGCATGGAATGTCCGATCCGGACGGCTGCCTGCCCCGGTGGGAACGTTCTCGGGACGCGGTGCGCGAGGACGTGCTGCGTTACTGCGTCAACGAGCGAATGGGCTGCTTCACCCAGCACGACGCGACGACCGAGGTGGACGCCGCGCTGCTGGTGATGCCGTTGGTCGGGTTCGTCGAGGCCGACGACCCCCGGTTCGTGGCGACGGTCGAGCGGATCGAGCACGACCTGATGCGCGACGGGCTGCTGCTGCGCTATCGCACCCAGTCGGGCGTGGACGGGCTCTCCGGCGACGAGCATCCGTTCCTGATCTGCTCGTTCTGGCTGGTGTCGGTGTATGCGCTGATGGGTCGGCGCGAGCAGGCGCATGCCCTGATGCGCCGGTTGTTGGGGCTGTGCAACGACGTCGGGCTGCTGTCGGAGGAGTACGACGTGGACGCCCGGCGGCAGCTGGGCAACTTCCCGCAGGCGTTCTCGCATCTGGGGCTGGTGCAGGCGGCGGTGGCCCTGGCGGTCTCCGACGCGAAGGCCGAGGCCGAGGGCCACACCGAGGCCGATGCCTGACCACCCGCTGCACTCCCCGGTGCTGGCCTGGTACGAGGCGGCCGCGCGGGACCTGCCGTGGCGCGAGCCGGACTGTTCGCCGTGGGGCGTGCTGGTCAGCGAGGTGATGCTCCAGCAGACCCCGGTGGCGCGGGTGCTGCCCGCGTGGCAGCGGTGGATGCAGCGCTGGCCGGCACCGAAGGACCTCGCGGCCGACGCAGTCGGCGAGGCGATCCGGGCCTGGGACCGGCTCGGCTACCCGCGCCGGGCTCTGCGGCTGCACGAGGCCGCGACGGCGATCGTGGACCGGCACGACGGGAGGGTGCCGAGCACGCACGAGGAGCTGCTGGCCCTGCCGGGGGTGGGGGCCTACACGGCGGCGGCGGTGGGGTCGTTCGCCTTCGGGCAGCGACATGCCGTCGTGGACACCAACGTCCGGCGGGTCCAGGCGCGAGCGGTGACCGGGACGGCGCTGCCCGCCGTGTCGCTGTCCGCGGCCGAGCGGGACCTCGCCGAGCGACTGGTACCGGACGAGTCGACAGTGGCGGCCCAGTGGGCGGTGGCGGTGATGGAGCTGGGGGCGCTGGTCTGCACGGCCCGCTCGCCGCGGTGCGGTGAGTGCCCAGTGCTGGGGCTGTGTGCCTGGCAGCGTCGGGGTGCACCGGCCTACGCCGGGCC
>CAVRVD010000009.1:0-116601 GCA_963724535.1 uncultured Actinomycetota bacterium | reverse complement strand
CAGTCTCGGCGATCCCGCACTCGGAATTGATGCACGCGGTCGAGGAACGCGTCAGCGACCGGTCGGTCCTGAAGTTGCTGCGCGCGATGCTGCGCGCGGGAGTGATGGACGACGGGCAGGTCCGACGCGAGGTCAGCGGTACTCCACAAGGCGGCCCGGCGTCGCCGTTGCTCTGCAACGTGTACCTGCACCGGCTGGACCGGGCATGGTCACCACGCGAGCACGGTGTGCTGGTCCGTTTCGCGGACGACCTGCTGGTGATGTGCGCCTCCCGACAGCAGGCCGAAGCCGCCCTCGCGCGGCTGAGGCAACTGCTGGCCGAACTCGGCCTGGAGCCGAAGGAGGCCAAGACCCGCATTGTGCACCTGGAGGTCGGTGGAGAGGGCGTGGACTTCCTCGGCTTCCACCACCGGCTGGTGCGCTCCCAGGGGCGGGTCGGCAGGCGCGGGTTCACGTTCCTTGCCCGATGGCCCGCGAGCAAGGCGATGCAGCATGCCCGAGACCAGCCCGAGACCGTGTCCGGAAACTTACCGCCCGGTCGAGGCTCCTGCTGCCAGTCGAAGTGATCGTGGATGAGGTCAACCGGTTCCTGCGCGGCTGGGTCGCGTACTTCCGACACGGCAACAGTGCACACCACTTCGACCAGATCAGGTACTACGTCGTCGAACGCCTGGCGGGGTTCATCGCCAAGCGCCACCGCCGACGTCGAGGGTTCGGCCGGTATGTCGTCTACGGATCCGGCAACACTCTCGGCCTGATCGCCCTGTACGGAATCGTCGCCGCTCCCAGGCCCACGGCCTGGCGGGAAAAGCCGAATGCCGACGGTGAACGACGTCGGGGAGCCGTGTGCGGGAGAACCGCAGGCACGGTTCGAGGTGGCGGGGGCTGGAAACGGAACGCCAAGCGTCACCGCGCCAGCCCCCGACCCTACTTGCCGGGCTCGGTTGGGCCTGGCGGTACTTCACCGCCGTGGCTGGTGACCACGCGCCCGCGGCGTGGGCGGCCATGAACGCCTCGACCGCGTGCGCGTACGTCGGCGCCGGCCCACCGGCGCCCGGGCGGATCGCGCGTACCTGGCCCATCGCCGACCTCCGAACCTGGTGTCCCAGGAAATGCGTACACCTGGAGGCTCTCACGCACCCCCGACGCAACGGCCCCCGCCCAGCTCACCGCCGGTGGGCGGCGACCGCACCCCGGCGCTTGTCGCAGGGAATCGGGCCTTCCCCGCGACAACTCCCCACCACCGGGGCCCGGTGCTCCCCAGCGGGGTCGCCAACCCAAAACCGGATGATCTTGGTCGGTGCGGGCCGCGGCACACGCCCGGAAGTCTCGGGGCCGGTCGGGGCGTTGACAGATCGTCAGTTAAAGTAGTTTCCTTATCGTCAACTACTTTAACCGAGGGATGGGGATAGGCGATGGAACCGACGAGGCAGGACGCGGAAGCCATGCTGAAGGGCGCAGGCGGGATCGAGTCCGCGGTGCGGGCCCGGGCCCCGCGGGAGCATCCGCTGTACTTCGCGACGGGTCTCGTATTCGTGCTCTACGGGCCGGCTCTTCGATCTCATCGGCGACGGCAGTTACACGGCGGCGCGACGGTAGTGGTGACGCTCATAGCGGTGGCCGTCCTCGCCGTCACGGTGGCCACCAATGTCCCCTACTGGCGTCGGTACCGGCAGGTGCGGAAGCGGAGCACCCCGAAGTGGCTGGAGTGGGCGCTCGCCGCCTGGGGCGCCGCCGCCCTGTTCGGCCTCGGGATCCTGCTTGACGGCACCCTCGGCTTCTCCTTCACCCTGGGGGGCATCGTGGGCGCCGTGCCGAGTCTGCTGTGGGCCGAGCGGCTTCGGCGCACCGCATGACCGCCCACCCGCGGGCGCGCCTCGATGACCTGGTCCACCAGCCCGTGCGCTTCTCCCTACTCGCCGGCCTGGCCCAGGCCGACGAGCTGGAGTTCCGGTTCCTGCGCGACACCCTCCAGATCAGCGACTCGCTGCTGTCCCGCCAGGCCTCGACCCTCGAACAGGCCGGGTACATCGCCATCCGCAAGGGCCACGTCGGCAAATGGCCGCGCACCTGGCTCAAACTCACCCCCGAAGGCCGCTCCGCCTTCAACGACCACCTCAGCACGCTGCGCGAGATCGTCGAATCCCCTACCGGAACGACCGCCGCATCTGAGAAGGGCAGAAGATGATGCGCACGATCACTGTGACCCAACCGGCTCTCCTCGGTTCATCACTGAACCTAATCGAAGTAGGCAGACCCGAAGGCACGTTCTCCTGCAGCGGCATTTTCAAGCGCTCGGCCCAGCTGGACCAAGGGCATCAGCAGTTGACCTTCACGACGCTCGGCCTGCTCGGACGCACTGTGCGTGCCGACACTGCCGACGGCAGCACCGTCGGCGAGTTTCATCAGACCGGCCTCTTGGGCAAAGGTGACGCCGAGGTCAACGGACGGCACTACCGACTCGAGACCAAAGGGATCCTGGCTCGTCGCTTCTACTGGGTCGATGCCGAGGGCGCAGAGGCGATGCGTCTGAAGCTCGGTGGCTTGTTGCGGACGAGTGGGACCATCGAGGTCGCTGACACCGCTGTCCCAGAAGATGCAGTTGTTCTGGTCGGCCTTGGACTAGTCGCCCGCCGCGCATCGGAGAGCGACTCCAGCGCTGGGGCGGGCGCGGCAGGCTGAACGGAACAAGAAAGCCATCGACCGGATCTGCTTGCCGCGATCCGGGTGGTAGCAGGGTGCGTCTTTCCACCACGTAGGGACGCACCCCTGCGTGGCCGTCTCCGGGCGTCTGCTCGTGGCCGCCGTCATGCATCCTCGCTGATCTGAGGTGGAGCGGGCCAGAACTGAGGTGGTCTGCCGATGTCGAGTGCCTGCGCCGTCAGCGACGCTGAATGGGAATGGTTCCCACTGGGGGAACCGGACTACCTAGCCCGGGTCATTCTTGATCGTGAGCCTGTCGTGACCGTGTGAATGAGGAAAGTGCCTGTCTCGCAGTGGATTCTGGGCTTGTCGAAGGTCCAAGGGTCCGCTGGAGAGAGGCACTTCCTGTGTGAAGAGTACAAGGGTCGGTGCTGGCCGGTGGTCATCGCCGACGGGAGCGGGATCGTGTGCCACGCCGGAACCGCTCTGTTGCGGGAGCTGGCCGAGCGGACCGGGCTGTGTGTGGAGTACTCCGACGCGGCCGCCGGGCTGCGCTCACGCGGTGTGGGCATGATCCGGGGCAGGTGCTGGTGGATCTGGCGGTGATGCTCGCCGTGATGCTCGCCGACGGCGGGGAGGCGATCGCCGACATCGCTGCCCTGGCCGATCAGCCGGCGCTGCACGGACCGGTCGCCTCACCGGCCACAGCGTGGCGGGTCCTGGCCGGCATCGACAGCCAGCGGCCGGATGCGTTGCGTCGGGCGCGGGCTGCGGCGCGGGAGCGGGCGTGGTGGGCCCGTGCCGAGGCGATCGGGGTGATGCTGCCGTCGGCGCGGGCGGCGGGGCGGGACCTGGACGGCGTGGTGATCGACATCGACGTGACGCTGGTCGAGGTCCACTCTGACGCCGAGGTCGCCGAAGTGGCTACACCGCGTTCGCCTCCAGCACCGCACACCGCACCGACGGCCCGCCTGATCGTGCGGCGGTCAAACGGCTCAACCCGGAAACGGCTGCGGGACATGGTGAGCTGCTGCCGGACTACCGCTACCACGCGGTCTTTCACCGACTCCCCGTTTGCGATGCTGCAGGCGGAGTCCCAGCACCGCGGGCACGCGGTGATCGAACTCGCGTTCGCTGACCTGGTTCAGGGAGCGCTGGCGCATCTACCGTCAGGGTCGTTCTCGACGAATTCGGCGTGGCTGCAGCTGGCAGCGATCGCGCACACCCTCACCCGCGCCGTCGGTGTGCTGGCCGGCGGCCGGCACGCCATAGCCCGCGGCGCGACCATCCGCGCCCACCTCATCGACGTCGCCGCCCACCCCGCCCGCAAGCACCGAGGCGAAATCACCTGGCACCTGCCCACCGGTTGGCCCCATGAAACCGCCTGGATCAATGCGTTCGAGGCCACCCACCGGGCCCCGCCCGCCCGCGCGGCCTGACCCTCGACCACCAGCCTCACCGGGGCCCCTGGGTTCCGCCCACGCCCCGAAACCACCAAAGATCGAATCGAGTCGGCCAAGATCATCGGACTGCCCATCAACGGATCGAGGCTAAAGGGTGTGGCTCTTCTGCATTGATGTGATAGTCAGGCTGTCGGTGACGGCTGCCGGGTCATCGGAGTCACAGTCAGCGCATGGCGGCTATGTTGCGTGCCGCTACCTCGAGGGTGGCCTGGTAGGAGGCTTTAGAACTGAACTCGACGACCTCGGTGTCCTCCTCGAAGGACGGGACGTGTCCCGGCTTGAAGTAGTAGGCGTCGCCCGCACCGATGAGTTCCTCACCATCGGCGGACTTCAAGCGCATGCGGCCCTTGAGCACGTATCCCCAGTGCTCGGCCTGGCACATGTCGTTGGGCAGCCCTTTGAACAACGGGGCCGCATCGACACCTGCAGGGAACAGGGAGATCTCCACGATCATGCCTCCCCACTCCGCTCCGACTGCCAGCTCCTGAAGTTCTCACCGTAGTCTTCGGCCAGTGGCAGATCGTTCTTGGATCCACGCATGGTCTGCTCCTTTCTTGGTGTGCGTCGTTGTGTCGCCGATCTCAGCTCTATCTGGTTCCCCGTATTCAAAAACCATGATGGGTCCATCTCTGTGGAATCTGGTAGGGGGGACAATTTGAATAGTTGAATGCTCTTGAACCAGATCCGGCCACCACCAGCACAAACGGCCCCTGACCAGCATCAACGCCGGTCAGGGGCCGATCTTGGTCTTGTCCAGCCGTTCACGGCGTGTCGCGGCTGTCTGCGGCGAGTGCGCGGCGTTGACGGCGACCAAGACCCAGGAGGGTGTAGGTGGCCCACTCTTGGATCGAGACGGTGGGGTGTCGCTGAAAGTGATGGGACCGCTCGCCTACCGGGTGACGTGGCAGATCATGGCTCGCGTAGTGGCACTTGACGTAGGCCGGTGCTGACCAGCCTCAGCGACCAGGGGCCCGGGCCCGGCCCGGGCCGAGGCGTTGCACCTCGCGTTCGAGGCGTTGCCAGTGACGCTGGAGCAGAGCGAGTTGGTCGTAGGGGGCTGAGGTCCTTCTTGCCTGCGAACCACACCGCTCTAATCCCTCCGATCGGAAGATCGCCAGCTCTGCGGACGGGTGCGGATGCGCCGGTCACGGTGAAAACGACCCAGCCGCGGGCGGCCACGAACGGCATCCATTCGATATCCAGTGCCCCGGGTGCGATGCCTTCCGAGGCTGGGTGGCCGGGGTAGGTGACGTCATCACGTTCGCGGGCGAGGAGCCTGCCCAAGCCGAGCACGCTCTCGTCGGCGAACCATCTGATGCGAGCGAGTTCGGCCATGTACCGCGGGCCGTTGTCCTTCCGGCGGCCGTGCGGGACTGCGCGGTCCGCATCTCGTACCGGATCGCCTGGAGCACCTGCCCGCTCTACAGGTCGTACAGGTCCGCCAGTTCCTCGACGCTCGTGCCCGCTCGGACGCCCTCGGCCAGAACCGCTGTCGGTACTGAGCGCACCACCGGCTGCCCGCTCTGACGCAACGGGTCCATGCGGACGTCGGTCCGCAGGCCGGTGACGGTGCGGGCGATGCCAGTGAACTCGGCGCGATCGGCGAACATCTGTGCGGGGTCGGCCAACATCAACTGCCCGCTGCGGACCACCACCAGATGCAACGCGCGGTCTACACCTTCAGCGCTGCGGGTGATAGGCGGGGATGATCTTGGCGTGCTTGGATACCCAGGTGGGGTATGGGGAGGCTCCTGGGCCGCTGCGTCGTCGGCTCTGGCATGGCGGCGACGTCGATGTCGGTGTCAAGGCAGACCCCGAGATGTCAGTGGTGGTCGATATCCTGGATGCATGGCTGGTCGGGATGGGGTCACCACGTACGAGCAGCTCCAGGCCATGACGCCTCAGGAGCGGCACGAGCACTTCCTCGCCTCGATCGTCTGGGACCCGACCGACTTCACGTCGAACGAGCGCGCTCTGGTCGAGCGGTTGGATGAGTACACCCTTGCCCGTGAGGAGCGCCTGCGCGGTCAGGCCTCGTGAGGCGTCGCGTCGTCCGCATCACTCCGGACTTCTTCGCCCTGCTTGACGCCCAGTTGCCCGATGAGCGCGGCCCGCACGGTGAGCCGACCCGCGCCGAATTCGCCGCCAGCGACCTACTCGACATTGTCGAGGTCTTCGCCACCCAGTGGGACGACCTGCCAATGACGATCATCGGGCGGCCTGACTATCGGACCCTGGTCTTTCACACCAGGCTTGTCTACGCCGTGGCCGTACGCGGCCAGCGGTCGCCCGTCGATGGAGCCGTCGAACTGATCGCCATCGCCATCGACCTCTCGGGGCCGGAGCACGACATCGAGGACGAGGACGATGAGTGACCCCAAGAGCCGCCCGCCCCGCCGGGTGTCCAGCCGCGCCCGGCCGTCGACGACGGTCGCCGACTGCCCGCGGGGGAGCGGCGGGGGCGCGGCTCCGCTGGCGGCAAACCGGCTGGTCAGGAGCGTTTCTGGGGCCCACTGTAAAACCGTCGGCACAGCCTACGTTGGTTCGAATCCATCACCCGCCACCACCAGCCGAAATGCGCCTGTGACCTGCGCATACGTCCTCGCTCGGCGACCTGGGGGGTATGCGTCCGGGTGGTCCAAATGGAGCGGTTCGAGCAACCGTTCGGGCAACTCGCGTGCCGCCCACGCGGCGCTGTGACCAGCGGTGATGGTTCCCCGGTAACTGCTCCCGGCAGTGTTGCGTGATTGGTTGGGTGTTGAACCGCGGGGTCTGCGCGGGGATGATCTTGGTGGCCTAGGATACCTGGGTGGGGTATCAAGGGTGGGTGCGCTGGCTCGTTGTCGGATCCGGCCGATACCTTGGTGCAGAGAAGGCAGCGAGTTCGAGGGAGGCTGGCGTGCGAGTGATCACCGTCGCCGAGCTGGAGCAGATGACGCCCGAGGATCGGGAGCGGACCTTCAAGGACAGCATCGTCCGTGACCTCGATGATGTTCCCGAGCGGTTCCGGCCCGTCATGGAGGCCCAGCGCGATCGGGTGCTGGAGCGTGAGGCGGGCCTGCGCGGCAACGCCTCCTGACTCGTCGGCTCGTCCGAGCCAGCCCTGACTTCTTCGCTTCCCTCGACACCCAACTCGGTGATGAACGCGGCCCGGACGGTGTGAGCCGTTGTCGCCGGATTTCGAGGCGTACGAACTGCTGTCGATCATCGAAGAGCTCGCCACCGGCTGGGACGACCTGCCCGAGTACATCCCAGGCCGCACCGAGTATCGCGTGCTGATCAAGACGGGTCGCGTGGTGCCCATGGTGTCCGTCGTGGGTCAACTGGCTCCCGATAGCGCCATCGAGCTCGTGTGGACATAGCCATCGACCTTCGCGGGCCCTGGATCTGATGGGCGAAAGCTGATGTGTCGGCTTCCGCCGAGTGGCGGTCTCACCGGCGAGTGGCTTGGCTCTCCAGTCGTAGCCAACCATCGACGATGGTGTGCGACTGGTCGCGGGGGAGGGGCGGGGGCGAGGGCTCGTTGGCGGCAAACCTGCTGGTCAGGGCTGTTTCGGGGCCGCCGTAAAACCGTCGGCACAGCCTACGTTGGTTCGAATCCATCACCCGCCACCAGTTCAAAACTGGCCCTTGACCTGCGTAAACACGCACGGTGGGGGGTATGCGGTGCTCGTGCTTGTTGGAGCGGTTCGTGGCGCCGTTCGCTGTTAGTGTCTTTTGTGCGCGCCCGTGGCGTTGACCTGCGGCGATGCAGCCTCAGTGGGGTCGGGCCAAGTGGTCTGTGTCGCCGGCACTGGGGTGCTCGCGGCGAATACGCGGCGACGTTTTCCGGACTCCACTGATACCCCGGTGGGGTATATCTGGTGGCGTGTTGAGACCGGGTCGGTGCGGGCAGGCGGCAGGTGCCCGTGTTCCCAGGTGCTGGTGGGATCCGGGTCATGTCTTCGTCCTGAGGTCAGGCGACCTTCCAGGCGCGGTCGCCGAGGGTGGCGACGACGTCCAGGGTGCCGCCGAGGGCGGTGACGTAGGCGCGGATGACGTCGATACCGGAGATCTCGCCGTGTTCGATCTTGGAGATGCGTGCCTGGGTAACACCGAGGGTGTCGGCGACCTGGGCCTGGCTCAAGCCTGCGCTCTTGCGCATCTCGGCGAGTTGGTGCCCACGGACGTAGGCCTCCTGCCGTTCTGCGGCGGCGGCCTGGCCGGCCTCGCGTTCTGCGGGGGAGCGGGGGTCGGCTGCGGCGGCCTTGGCTTTGACCTCGGTCCACGAGCTGAATGTCGCGCTCACTGCTGTCGCCCTCCTCGTCTCGGTCCCCGGCGTTCTGCTGTGCCGGGCTGCTCTGCCATTCGTCGCGGTCGAGCCGCCAGGTGTTCGTCGAATCGGTTGTCGGCGAGCGGGATCGCCTCGCGATACCACGCCTGCCAGCGACCGGACTTGTCCCCGGCGACGAGGACCACTGCCTCACGATCCGGATCGAACGCGAACAGCACCCGCACCTCGCTGGAGCCCGTGGACGCCGGCCGCAGCTCCTTCATATTGTGATGCCTACTGCCGTGGACCCGATCGACCAGTGGCCGACCCAGCGTCGGCCCGACCACGGCGAGCTGATCGATCGCAGCGGCCACCAGATCCGCCGACTCGGGATCGTCCCGGCACAGGGCCAGGAACCAGCGCTCCACCTCCTCGTGGAGGCTGACCTCCCACGCCACACCATCAACATAACTGATCGGTCATGTATCGTCGACCCTTAAGGATCTCGCTTGCCCGAGGGTCGCCGAGGGTGCCGAGGCCATCCACGGTGGCGACCATCAACGAGTAGCCCTGACTGTCCGCGGCGAGAGTGCGGCGAGATGTCGCCGAGGTCGGTGTTGGTGCAGGTCAGCGGGGTTGGTGGGCCGCCCTGTAAAACCGTCGGCACAGCCTACGTTGGTTCGAATCCATCACCCGCCACCGAAGATCAACATGCTCTTAACCTGGGAAAACGCGCAGGCGGGGGGTGTGCGGCGCGGCCGCGAGCGGGAGCGGTGCACGGCACCGCTGCCACTCCGCGTGGGTCACGGTCTGTGTCCACGTCAGGGGCTGTGACCTGCATTGATCACAGGCAGTGTCGATCAGGACTCGCGCCCCAAGGTGTGGGTGGGCTGGTCGCGGCGAATACGCGGCGACGAAATCGGCCCTTCGACCGAGAAGCCGAATACCTCATGGGGGTATCCGGACGCGCGTATCGTCCGATGTCCGATGTCCGATGTCCGTAGGTCTGGAGTGGTTGAGTCCGCGCACGCGCATCCTGGCGTCGAGTCCGTCGAGCGGGCGTCTGTCGGGATTGTCGTCGCCGTGCTCGATGGCGTGAACGGCTTGCTCATGGTTGTTCCCATGTCGTGAGCAGGCCGCTGTCGAGTATTCGCGTCGCGGCGTCGAGCGCGGTGTGTGCGGTGGTGAGGGCATCGGTGACGTCGTCGAGGATGGGGCCGTGGGTGTCGCTGTCGGGGTATTCGAAGCTATTGCGGGCGCGGCGGATCCGGCTAAAGGACCGAAAAACTCGGACGGTGGAGGCGAACTGGGTGTGGACGGCGTCCTGCACGGCGATGTGGCCGCCGCGGCTGGTGGCGCGTAGGCCTTGCGCGGCGAGCAGCGCGGTGGCTGACTTGCGGAGAGTGTCGTAGGCGAGTTGGTAGGCGCCTGCCAGGTCTCCGGCCTCGATGCCCGCCCGCGCTGTTGCGAGGTGGTTCTCGGCGTCGGTGAGGAGCCTGCGGGAGACCGTGGTGTCGGGAGTGACTTGTTCGAGTTCCCCTGCTCGCAGTAGGTCGCGGATCCGTTCCGTGCCAGGTTCCCAGGTCACGCGCCCACCCTGTCAGACCTGGACCGGGGTGCGGGCTGTGGACGCTTTGCGGATGGCTGCGCCCGTGTGCCGCGTTTCGGCTGGTTGCCTGCTGCGGGGATGGGAGCGGTTTCTCCACCCTCAGGCGCGTTGTGTGGGTTGATGCCGCGTGTCGGTGGTTGACGTGAGGATGCCCCTGCGGAGAGTGGCGATTGCCTAGATCACCCACTGCCGCAGGGGCACTGTCATGCTGCCGACCCTGGACCTGTTCGTCCACTGCTACACCCTGATCGATGACCTGATCCTTGACGGTCAGGTGACGATCCCGACTCGTCCGGGGCCCGCACCCGCCTGCAGCGACGCGGAGATCATCACGATCGTGCTGGTCAGGCACCTATTACACCGTCGCAGCGAGTCCGGGTTCCTGACCGAGATCCGCCGCGATCATGCCGGGTTGTTCCCCCGGCTGCCCCACCACAGCGAGTTCAACCGGCGGGCCCGCTGGCTGTGGGGCGCCTTCGAGCAGGTCCGGGTCGCACTGGCCGATCAGCTCCCGGCCGACGACTGGGGCCAGGTCGACACCTCGGCCCTGCCGGTCAAGCACCCCTCCCGCAAGCGTGGACCGGATTCCTGGGTGGGCCCGAACGGTCTGGCGGCTCGGTTCGGACGCGACGCAGCCCACGCCGAGTGGTTCTACGGGTTCCGCCTGGCCGCGCGGACCGACCTTGGCTCGCGGCTGGTCCGGGCGTGGGCGATCGTCCCGGCAGCGATCAACGAACGTGACCTGGTACCCGGCCTGATCGAGGACGCGGACTACCTGGCCGGGCTGTTGACCGACAAGGGCTTCAACGGCAAGAAGTTCGCTGAATCCCTCGCCGCGCAGGGCATCTCGATCCTTGTCCCACCGACGAAGAACCAGCGTAAGACCATGTCACCGGGCCTGTTGACGGTGATCGCCGAGTGGCGCAACCGGATCGAGACCACCTTCGGAGAGATCACCGACCAGATGGACCTGGCCCGCCACGGCGCCCACACCTTCTGGGGCCTGCTGACCCGCACCGCCTCCACCATCGCCGCCCACACCCTCAACCGGATCATGTTCGCCACCACCTGAACCCACACAACGCGCCTCAGGAGCGACGGATCCCGTCGGTGTCGCGGTCTCGGCGGCGTCGGCGCCGAGGGGCACAAGTGGTCTGGTGGTGATCTCGGTGTGGAAGGCGTCGGTGCCCTGGTGCCACCAGTCAGGGGAACGAACTGTCGCGTTGACCTCTCGCGCTAGCCGTCTCGTGGCGCGCTGGGCGGCGTCGTCGAGGTCGTCCCGGTCGGGTTTCCCGATGACCAGGACGTCGATGTCGGCCGGGGCGTGGCCGGGCTGGCCGGTGTAGCGGGCGGCCCAGGATCCGAACAGGTAGGCGGCCTGGATCGCGCCCACGCCGGCGAGTTCCTCGGCAACCACTTGCGGCGGGCCGAACGCGCGCAGCAGCAGTTCGGTCAGCGGCCCCGTCAGGGGACCGGCCGCGGCGGTGGCCAGCCGAACGTTGCCCAGTTTGCGAGACGACACCACACCGGCCCGCTCAGCGCGCACCACCTCACGCTGAGCGGTTGCCACGGAGGTGCCCACTCGCGAGGCGAGATCGGTGACTGTCCACTCCTGCTCGGGGTTGAGCAGGATCACGGTGAGGATGTCGGCTTGGATCCTAGAGCGGAGCAGGGGCAACAACGGAGGCGGATCTGCTTGCATATCTCGCAATATACTTTGCGTGATACGAAAATTCAATCACCCGCATGTCTGCGGACGCGATCGAGCTGCGTGGGCAGGCCCGAGTGGATGGCATCGAGTCATGTCGGGTAGTCCAGTCGTGTACAACCGTCCACGACCTACCTACGCCAGCCGTCCGCGGCAAGGGTGCGGCGAGATGTGTCGCCGATCATGAAATTCCTCAGGCCTCGGTGGTGAGCCCGCCGACGGGGTACTCAACCTGCCCGAGGAGGAGTACTCCCACGGGCTACGTCACCTCGCCGCGGTCGAGAGCTCACGCGGGTCGTTCGACGCCGCGGTCGAGGCGATCGAACGGGGCACCGGACAACAGGTCGGCAAACGGCAGGTCGAACAACTCGCCCGCCGATCCGCCGATCGACGCCGACAGCTTCTACTCCGGGCGGCAACCACCGGCCGGCGCCGGCAGCGACCCACTCGTGCTGTCCTGCGACGGCAAAGGCGTCGTGATGCGCCACGACGCGCTCCGCGCGGCCGCCGCCGCCGCGGCCGCCACGACCCGCCCGAAGCTGGCGACCCGATTATCGAAGGGAGAGAAGCGACACCGGAAACGCATGGCCGAAGTGGGAACCGTGTTCGACGCCAGCCCAGCCCGGCGCACCAGCGCGGACATCCTGCCCGCCAACGACACCGAACGCACCCAGATCCACCCTGGACCGGTGACGTCGAACAAGTGGCTGACCGCCAGCGTCGTGGCCGACGCCGCCACCGTGGTCGCCCAGATCTTCACCGAGGCCGACCGCCGCGACCCCGACCACACCCGCACCTGGGTCGCCCTCGTCGACGGCAACAACCACCAGATCGACCGGATCACCGCCGAGGCCCACACCCGCACCCTGCAAGTCACCATCGTGATCGACTTCATTCACGTTCTCGAGTACATCTGGAAGGCCGCCTGGTGCTTCCACCGCGAGGGCGACCCCGCCGCCGAGGACTGGGTCCGCCACCACGCCCGCGCCGTCCTGGACGGCAAGGCCACCCGCGTCGCCGGGGCGATCCGGCGCGCCGCGACCATCGCCGGACTCCACGACGCCCAACGGACCGGCGCCGACGCCTGCGCCGTCTACCTGACCAACAAGGCCCGCCACCTGGACTACCCCACCGCGCTGGCCAACGGCTGGCCGATCGCCACCGGCGTGATCGAGGGCGCCTGCCGTCACCTGGTCAAGGACCGGATGGACCTCACCGGCGCCCGTTGGGGGCTCCCCGGCGCAGAAGCCATCCTCAAACTCCGAGCCATCCGCAGCAACGGCGACTTCGACGACTACTGGACCTACCACCTCGCCCAGGAACGTCACCGGGTCCACGAGTCCCGCTACGCCCAGGGCGTCATCCCGCAGGCAGCATGAGGTCCCTCCAGAAGAGCCACACCCACCGGATCATGTTCGCCACCACCTGAACCCACACAACGCGCCTCAGCATCGATAACACCGCTTGCGCTGCGTAGGGGGCGGAGGGACCGTCACGGCGGCATGGCTGGCCGAGCACCTGGCGGCCAGCTGACCGCACCCCTGCGCCCTGCTGGTGCAGAATCGGTGATCCGTTCCCCCGGTACCGGTGTGTGACGCCGTTGCCGATACCGGTGTGGCTAGCCCTGGGCCTGGCCGCCGTAGTCGTAGAAGCCCTTGCCGCTCTTCATGCCCAGCTGGCCGCGCGCGATGTAGGTGTCCAGCAGCTCAATGGTGTTGGTGGGCAGGCCCTCCCGTTCGTCCATGTAGTGCAGCTCGATGTCGCGCACGACGTCCAGCCCCACCCGGTCCATCAGCTGGAACGGCCCCCAGTCCATGCCGAAGTTGACCATCCACATCTGGTCGATGTCCTGCGGGTTGGACACCCCGTCGGCCACGACCATGAGGCACTCGCGCTTGATGGCCGCCCAGATCCGGTTGAAGATGAAACCGGTCGACTTCTTCGACGCGAGGAACGCGAAGATGCCGTGCTTGCGCAACTGCGTCCGCAGCAGGTCGAAGATCGCCGGGTCGGTGTGCCCCGAGCTCATCAGGTCCGCACCCGGCATCCCCGGCGGTACGTAGAAGTGCAGGTTGCAGACCCGTTCCGGATGCTCGACGTTGTCGATGATGTCGCCTGCCGCGTAGGAGGAGGAGTTCGTCGCCAGGATCGCGTCGGCATCGGCCAGCCGGTCCAGGTCACCGAACAGCGCCTGCTTCAGGTCCTTCTTCTCCGGGATGGCCTCCACCACCAGCCAAGCGCCGCGCAGCGCGGTCGCTAGGTCGTCGTGCAGCTCGACCGTGCCCTCGGAGCCGCCCTCGATCGTCGGGACCAGCGCGGGCAGCTCCTGGTCCACGAACACCTTCGCGGCCTGCCGCTGTTCGGGAACCATGTCGAAGATCCGGACCACACCCCCTCGGTTGGCCATCATCAGCGCGATGCGGCGCCCCAGGGTGCCGGCACCGATCACCGTGACCGGACGTGACTCGATGTTCGTTGGCAGCGAATAGGCCATGGCCTCCTCCTCGGACGTCTCCCCTGCGATTCTGCTCGTCCGTCGCCGGCGCCGCCGGTGGCACTGCTCACGCCTCGGGCCACGGCCCGGCGACCAGGTCCCTGGTCAGGACACGTCCCGCCGAGTGGTCAGGTAGGCGCCCGCGACCGCGAGGACCAGCCCGTAGCCGGTCAGCACCATCGCCGCCTGCCACCACTCGTCGAAGCGGCTCATGGCGGTGGCCGGACCGACCGTCTGGCCGGCCGTCGGGTCACCGGTGATCAACATGTTCGCGGTGAGGTTGCCGGGCCCGCGGTGTCCGTGTGGCGAAGTCTGTGCCTGAGGCAACGCGCGCAATTGCCGCCGACCGGGCGGCATAGCGTGACCGCTCATGACGCCGAATCGTGGCCTCCGGCAGCGTAGAACGCGGCGCCAGCCCCGTTCGGACATGGCCGCTGTGCGGGTGAGGTCGGCCTCGAACGGGTAAGGGCTGAGGCGGTCCCGCGTGCGTCGTGGCCACACGGATCCCTCTTTCGTGGGGCGCGCGGGCGAGGTCAGAAGTTGCCCGTCGCGATCTCCGACAACAGCAGGGCAAGGGGGAAGAAGTCCGAGAACGGTGGCCAGCATGACCATCCAGGAGCGCTCGTGGTGCCGCACGATTGCGACGACGCCGGTGATGACCGCGCCGATCCCGCACGCCCAGATGCCCAGGCCCCACACGAGCTGTGCCCAGCTGTCGCTGTAGCTCTTGGCTGGTTCGACGACGTTGAGCGCGAAGGCAAGCACGACCAGGACGACACCCGCGACGCAGAGACCTGCGAGCCTGACCGCCCACCGGCCGACGCGAGACACCGGCCGCCCCCGCACCTCGTGATGAGTGCTCGAATACGTAGTCATACCTTGAGTCTCGTCGTTGCGTTGCCGATCTCCAGGTTCCGAAGTCCCAATTCTCCCCGCCCCCGCCGTCCAGTCCAGTGGTTCGGGGAACTGGACCAGGATGCCTCGGGGCGGCGATGCGCCCCAGGTCACACCGCCACGTTCGACCAAGTGCACCGAGCGCCCTCATCTGGCCGCGAGTAGCGCGGCCATACGCTTCTGCCGCTGGTTCCGCGTCGTGGGAGCTCGTGTTCGGTGACGGAGTGTGGGCGCTTTGAGGAGGGGCCCCTCGGCTTCGGCGTCACCGACGGCCGCGGTCCCGGCGCGGTCCCGGCGTTGACGCTCGGGGCTGTGTAGCGTGCGGGTCGTGTCGGGACGCAGGCAGAGGCCCGGGCAAGCGCGGCAGGGCAGGTCGGTCAGCCGACGGTGCGCCTCCGTTCTGGCGCGATGAGAGCGCCCTGGATGCGGAGATCGTCGCGCTGGAGGACGACCCGGACGCGATGCGGTTGACCGTCAACGTGAGTGTCGTGGTCCGGGTGACGCGGGAGAAAGTGCTGGACCGGTGCGCCCGGGAGGTGTTCGCCGCGCGACGGGACGCGCTGGTGCCGGACGACTTCGCGCCGCTGGCCTACCAGGCGGCCTGCGATGAAGGGCTGGACGACGTCGCCGGCGGGCCGACCGGCCAGTTGAGGTTCCTCATCGACCCAGGCGCGATCGTCGCGGGCATCCCCGGACTCGGAGTCGAGGACACCCGCATCGTGATCGAGAAGACGCCGGCGGAGGTCGTTCGTCAGCTACGTGAGGACCACGGGTTCCTCGAGGAACCCGATGACGAGCCACCGCGGAAGCCTGCGAGCGCCGAGCCCCCGGACCTTCAGGACCTGCCCTTCTAACCCAACCCGACCGATGATTCGGCCACACCGGTCCCGGTCATGGCATGAGTGTGCTGCTTGGCGGCGGCGTCGATGCAGGACCGCAGGGTCAACCCCCGACGATCAGGCCGCCAGCGTCGGTGTCCACCGGGCCGGCGATGCTTCCCCTCGGTGCGCTCATGAGTGATCGGCCATGTCGGCGGAGGATAACGTGGCTGCTAGCGTTCCCAGTGTGTCGCCGGTGTCGCGTGGTCGTGGCAAGAAGAACCGGTCCGCGCGGGGCCCTGTCGGACGGCGGGCGGGGTCGCCGCGCCGTCGGCGGGACGACGTGGCCGCTCCTGCCGTGTCCGTCGCGCCCGGCCGGGTGGTCGGGCACGTGGCGGGGGCGGGTGACCTGGATGCTTCGGCGCTGGACGGAATCGCCTGGGTGACGCTGGAGCGACTCACCCGGGAGCGGGCGGACACGATCCTGGGGGGCCGCGACAGGCCGTACCGGGCGGACGCCGAGCGGCTGAGCGACGAGGAGTTGTTGGGCAAGCTGCGGACGTTCGGGATCGACTTAGACCGGCCCGGGCTGGAGGCGTTGTGCCGGGAGGCCTTGTCGGCCCAGGAGGTGGCGGTGCGGCTGATGGACCTGTCGGCCACTGACCCCCACCGGCAGCAGTCGGACTGGATCTGGCTGTCCGTGCTGACCCTGTGGCAGCGGTGGTTGCCGGATCAGCTGTGCATGGAGACGGTCGATGATCAGGTGCAGGACGGCTACGCGAAGTCGGGGCAGGACCCCGGCGCCGCGACCGACCTGTGGCTGCAGGCCTGGTCCGGTGTGCTGCAGCTGTGCGACGCGGCGGGGATCACCACGATCGCCGGGTTCGACGCGCAGTACCCGCTGACCCAGTCACTGTTCAACTGGAACCAGGACCTGGAGATGGAGCTGGGCAACGCCGGGCTCGCCGACCCTGCGAAACTGCATGCCAGGCTCGCGGTGGGCGAGGAGTTGGCCCGCCGCTTCACCGACGTCAATCCGCTGACCACGCAGAACTGGCGCAGGGCCATCGCCGAGAGCTGGTTCTGGCTCGGGGAGACGGCCACGGCGGACCAGATGTACCGCGACTGGTTGGACGCCGACCCGCAGTGGGGCTACGGCTGGATCGGCTGGGCCGACGGCCAGCTGCCGCCCGCGCGCACGGGAGCGCCGATCGACCGGCGGCGCGCCGAGGAACTGCTGCAGCAGGGGTACGCCGTCCCCGGAGTGCGCGACCGTGACGCGATCGCCGAGTGGCTGGAGCAGACCCGCAGAGAGCGCACGGCGTCCGAATAGGCGCCACGCCCGGTCGCCGGCTCGGGCAGGGCCGCCGGGCGGGCGCCCCCTGGGCGCGGTGCACGAGCTCGAGCCGCGAAGCGCCACGCGATGGCCGGTACCGTCAGACGGTATCGATCGTGCCGGGAGCGAAGATGATCGACTTGAGTGCGGTGGACCTCGAAGAGCTGGCGATGGCACTGGGCGACCAGAACGGCTACGACCATCACTGGCTGATCGATCCGGACAGCGGCAAGATCTCACTGTGGACCGAGGACGGCGGAATCGACGGGGAACATCCCGTCGACCTGGACGAGGTTGATCTGATCGGGATTCATCCGCTGCCGTCGTACGTGTGGTATCAGGACATGGCCGACTTCGCTGACGGGATCAGCGACGAGCGCGCAGGACGCCGATTCGCCCGAGCGATCCGAGGGAAAGGGGCGTTCCGACGGTTCAAGGACGAACTCCACGAGGAATACCCGGAACTGCTGCCGGTCTGGTACGCCTTCCGTGACGCCCGCGCGCAGCGGCGTGCCGTGGAATGGCTCGTCGACAATGACATCGTCGACGAGACGCAAGCCCAGAACTTCCTCACCGAGCATCCGGAACCGGACCTGCCGTAAGCTGTCTGCCTGTCGGACGCCCAGCCGCCAGGACGGGGTCAGCGCCGTCAGCCTTTGGGCGAAACAACATTGTGGCCTCATTCCAACCAACCCGCATCCGCCCTCATCTGCCGCTGTGCGCGGAGCGCACCATCATGGCGATGCGCGTGCTACTCGCGCGTAATTCCGAACCCTTGAGCGTCCTCGGCGAAATGGTCACAGCCGTCATGTTCGAATCGCATGACGCCGTCGTAGGGCGACGACCGCGCAGAGCAGACTCCCCAGTTGCCCCCAGCTCGCCTCCGAGAGCCAGCCAAGAAAGACATCCACCGTACTGCTGGGCGTACCACTCTTCGCGGTAGTTCGGATGATCTTGTCACGGGCTCCGTCGAGCCGCCCAGCGTTCGTGGACTGCCCGGGCTCCCGATCATCCACACGGGGAGTCTGCCAGGCAGGAGCCCGAGCACCACACGTACGGCGCCAAGCCTGACCTATAGGTCACCCTGCGTTTGTGGGGGCGCGTCAATCGGGGTCAGGACGCCGATTAGATCGACCACGCCCGAGCCGTACCGGACATCGAGGTCGGCCTGCTGCTGCGTGGTCGCCCGGACGACCGCCGGGTGCACTTGGCCGGCTCGGTCAGGGTGAACCGCACACCATCGAAGCGACCCACCAGCCGGTACTGACCGTATCGGGTGCCGCTCTGGGCTGTGTGCGGCACGGCGTCCCAGGACCAGCCGACCACGTTCGGGCCCGAACACGTCGGCGGGTGTGACAGCCCACCATGCCGAGGCTCAACTGCGGCCCGTGTCTGGCGTCCTCGAGCACCAAGCCACGGGCTATGAACCTGCCGGTGCAGCCCTCGTCGACCAGGTTCACCGCCATGGCCATCGACACCAGCCGGGGCTCGCATCACGACCTGAGCCCGGACTCGATCCGGTTCGCAGCGACAGCGTGGACTCTGGATTCCTCCGCCTTGTCGCCTCCTCCAACAGTCAGCACGCTTCTTGCACCTGAGTGCCGTTGACCGTGTTGCCCCCCTTGCCATGACTACTTCCTGTATGTGATGTCTCTGCATCGGCTGTCGACGGGGTCGGGGTTCCGGTACCTGCTGCGGCACACCGCAACCGGCGACGCGGCCTTCCCTACCGGGCTGTCGGGGTACTACCAGGCGTCGGGGAACCCGCCCGGCCGTTGGCTCGGTACAGGGCTGGCCGGCCTCGGGGGCGGCGCCGGGTTGCCGCCTGGGTCGGTGGTGGGGGGCGGCGATGACGGCAGTGTTCGGCGCCGCGGTCGACCCGGTGTCGGGGCGGCTGCTGGGCCGGGGCATGCCCCGCAACGGGGTCGCGGGGTTTGACCTGACGTTCACCGTCCCGAAGTCGGTCAGCGTCCTGTGGGCCCTCGGCACCAGCGACGTCCGGGTCGCGGTCCAGACCGCCCACCACGGCGCCGTCGGCGATGTCCTGGCGCATATCGAGGCCCGGGCGTTGACCACGCGGACCGGGCACGGCGGCGCCGTGTCGATGGGCACCCGGGGTGCGGTCGCGGCCGCGTTCGACCACTACGACTCCCGCGCGCACGACCCGCATCTGCATACCCACCTCGTGGTGGCGAACCGCGTTCAGGGCGTCGACGGGCGGTGGCGGGCGATCGACGCCCGCGCCCTGCACGCCGGAGCGGTCGGGTTCTCCGAGCTGTACGACGGGCTCCTGGCCGACCGTTTGAGCGCGGCTCTGCCGGTGGCGTTCTCGTGACGCGAGCGCGGCCCGCGCCGGGCCCCGGTCTTCGAGCTCGACGGGATCAGCGACGACCTCCTCGCCGCCTTCTCGACCCGGGCGGCGCGGATCGACGCGGCCATGGTCGAGGCCCTGACCGCGTTCGAGGCCAGCCACGGCCGGACCCCGACCCAGGTCGAGACCATCCGACTCCGCCAGACCGCGACGTTGGCGACCCGCCCGGCCAAGACCGTCCACCCCCTCACCCAACTCCAAGCCAAGTGGGCCGACCGCGCCGCGGCGTCCGGCCGGACGCCGTCCGACGTCGTGGACACAGCCCTTGCCAGCCCTCGTGCCAGGGGCCTGGACAGAACCCTGGACGACGCTCCCACCAGCAGCGGGCCTGGCCCCGGCGCGGGGCCGTTCGTGGAGGACCTGGCCGCCGCGGTCGTGACCGCGGTCGCGCGGCGCCGCTCGACGTGGACGAGGTGGAACCTGACCGCCGAGGCCGCCCGAGCCTTGAAGACCCACCGCTTCCCCATGTCCGCCGTGCGGGTCGCCGCCCTCGACCAACTCGTCACCGCCGCCGAATCGTTGTGCGTCCCGCTGCACGACCCAGCCGGCCTGGAAGCGCTGGATGCCTGTGCGCGGGATCGGGTGCGGTGGACCAGCCGCGCCGTCCTGGACGCCGAGACCCGCCTCCTGGACGCCGCCAGGGACGTCACTGCGCCGACCGCCGACGTCCCGGACCGGCATGTCGACGGGCTGGCCGTCGACCAGGCCGCCGCCCTGACCCAGACCGCCACCTCCGGACGCCGCGTCGAGGTCATCGTTGGACCCGCCGGCACCGGAAAGACCACCCTGCTCCGCGCCCTCACAAGGGCCTGGCACGCCACCCACGGCGCCGGGTCCGTCATCGGCCTGGCACCGTCCGCGGCCACAGCCGACGTCCTCGCCCGCTCCCTCGGCATCAGCTGTGAGAACACCGCGAAATGGCTCCACGACCCCCACGCCCGCACCGCCCTGACCTGGCCCGGGCGGCTGGTCATCGTCGACGAAGCCTCCCTGGCCTCCACCCCACACCTGGCCGCCATCACCGGCCACGCCATCGCCGCCGACGCCAAGGTGCTCCTGGTCGGAGACCACCACCAACTCGCCGCCGTCGAAGCCGGCGGCGCCTTCGGCCTGCTCGCCCGCCGCACCCCCGCCGCCGAACTCGCCGCCCTGTGGCGCTTCCACCACCGCTGGGAAGCCCACGCCACCCGCGTACTGCGCCACGGCGACCCGACCGCCCTGGACACCTACGCGGCGCATGGCCGCCTCCACGACGGCCCGCACGAGGAGATGGTCGAGGCCGCGTACTCGGCCTGGCACGCCGACACCCAGGCCGGACTGGACAGCCTGCTCCTCGCCGCCGACGGCGAGACCGTCACCACCCTGAACGGCAGAGCCCGCACCGACCGCATCCTCACCGGCCACGTCGCGTCCGAGGGCATCGTGCTGCGGGACGGGACCACCGCCGGCGTCGGGGACCGGATCATCACCCGGCTCAACGCCCGCGCCCTGACCGACCGCACCGGACGCCACGTCCGCAACGGCGACGCCTGGACCGTCGTCCACGCCCACCCCGGTGGCGGCGACCTGTACGCCATCCCCGCCCAGTCACTCTTGGGCCCGGTCGGCCAGCCCCGGACCTGGATGCGCCGGCCCGACCTCGTCGTCCTGCCGCGGGAGTACGTCACCGAACACGTCCACCTCGGCTACGCCACTACCGTGCACCGCGCCCAAGGCGCCACCGCCGACACCAGCCACACCCTCACCTGCGGCCCCGACGGAGGCATGACCCGCGAACACCTCTACGTCGCCCTCACCCGCGGACGGCACGCCAACTACGCCTACGTGCCCACGGACACCGCCGCTGCCGAGACGCACCGCCGTGGTCCGGACCCGGCCACCGCACCGACCGGCCGCGACATCCTCGACCGCGTTCTCACCACCACCGGCGCCGAACTCTCCGCCACCGAACACCACGACGCCATCCGGTTCGCACAGCACGAAATCGATTGGCACCACCCGGATCCCAGCCCGGCAGCGGAGCCTTGCCCTGGGCCGATGGGTCCGACGATCGGGTACTGACAACTCGAAAGGCATAGCCCACCCGGCGCGGTCGCGAGTGCTCGGCGCGGTCACACCCGGCGTCGTCGTACTGTGCCAGAAGTGCTCCACCTCGGACGTGACCATCCCTGGGCAGCCGTCACAGCGGGACGGCCTCGGCCAGAATGCGATCGCGCAGGTCCGGCCGGAGCGCCGACTCTGGAACCAGATCGACCCGGGCCTCCACGAGATCACCGATCCGATCTTCCAGTCGGGCCAGCTCCATCAGGCTCAGCGGCGCAACCATGGTGAACACGAGGTCGACGTCTGAACAGTCATGGACTTCCCCCGTCGCCACAGACCCGAAGACCCTCATGCTGCCCCCGCCGGCGGCGGCGACCAGTCGCCGGACTTCCCCGGCGTGCACCTGCAGCCGTCGCGCCAGCGGTGAGGTGCCGTGGACCTCACAGGCGCATAACCTGCGGCTGACCGCGGCCGATCCGCCACGTCAGGCTCGCAACCTGATGAGCCCAACGATCGACCGCTGGACGTAAGCATCAGAACCCATCGATGGTGATCAGCCGAAGACCGCTGCGCTCTGCGATATCGCTGTAGTCCTTCACGTTCAGAGTCGTCAAGGGAACGCCCTCCGCAAGGCAGCATGCTGCGTTCCAGGTGTCGTTGGCGGGCAACGACCGCCCGAGCCGGCGCCCTTCGGCTGAGAGCCGACCCCAGATGCGAGCGACCTCGTCGTCGTAGCCCAAACGGGGAATGCCGTCGAGCCAGCGCTCCAAACCCGCACGTCGCGCCGGACCCCAATCGCGCAGAATGACCCACTGCTCCAACTCGGCCAACGTGACGAAGGTGATGCAGGGTGACATCCCCGATACGCGTCGCAACAACGACGCGGGAAGCGTTCGCTTGTGCAACCGCGATACGACGTCAGTATCCAGGACAACGAACTCGCCAGTGTCAGGCACCATCAACCCGACGGGATGCGTAGGTGAACTCGATGAACTCCTCGACCTCGTCGTCGGACTCCCAGACGCCCTCCAGCGCGTAGGTGTCGGCTGAATCGATCGGCCGAGTGCCCCGTGCTCGTGCCTGCTCTTCAAGCGAGGGACGACGCGGGGCCATGACTCGTCGGGTGTGCGCCACGGCTTCCGGTTCGGTCATCATCCACCTCCTTGCCCTCCTTGCCAGTGTGCAGCATCGCACCGACAGAACGCAGCCGACGGCTGCCCAACACCCCGCCCCAACCACTGCCCCGAGAAACGTGCACATCCGGTCCCTATCCGGTCCCTAGGGACGGAGGACAACGGTCTACGATGGACAACGACGGACAAGATCAAAGTGCGTTGATGCAGCTCAGAAGCGGTTTGCCCAGGTCAGGGATACCCCCTAGGGGTTCCTTCCAAGCTGGTCATGCGGGTTCGATTCCCGTCACCCGCTCTCGTGACGAAGGGCCCGCCCCAACGCTTCACCGGGGCGGCCCGTTGTCACGACATCAGGCGAGTCGGGAATCGGGAGGAGCGCAGGTCAGCGCGAGGCAGGAAGCGCTGGACCGAAGCGACGGATCCCGTCACCTGCTCCGTGCATCACTGCAGGTCAGCGGCCTGTTGTGATGGCCTGGAGGTCGCTGGACGGGCCGGAAACGTGGCGTTCCAGTCCCTACCGGCCCCACGTACCGGCCTTCGCCAGGGTCGGCTCGCTCCCGGCGCGCAGTCTTCGGGGCCTGTTTCGGCGCACTTCTCTACTGAGAGGTGTGCGCGATGGCCCGACCACGACGACGCAAGGTCACCCGGGACGAGTGGGGCTCGATCACCCGGACCGAGGACGGCACGTGGCGGCTGCGCTACCGAGGTCCGGACGGCAAGCGCCGCGACGGCGGCTGCCACCCCACCCGGGCCGCCGCGGACGACGCCCCCGGACCGTGGCGCTCTACCGGCGGATGTTCGACCGGCTCGTCCTGCCCGACGTCGGCGGCGTCGAGCTGGGCCGGGTGCCGGTGGGGCGGCTGACCCGCGAGACCTTTGTGTCTTCTCAACACGAAGCACTTGGTATCTACTGGCGTAGAAGGCGTTGATCAGTATGTCTCTCGTCAGCTCGCCCTGCGCTCCGTGGCGACATCTGCTGGGATGTGCCGGCGTCCTCGCGCTGGCCGCAACCGCCCTGGTGGCACCGGCTCAGCCCGCCCAGACCGCTACCACGTATGGGCATGACATCTCGTGGCCGCAGTGCGGGAGATCGCTCGACACGATGCCGCCGCCGACCAACTTCCTCATCGTCGGGCTCACCAACGGACTTCCGTTCACCGAGAACCCCTGCCTGAGCAGTCAGGCGGCTTGGGCGGCCGGCCACGGTGTCCCCGTGCAGGCCTACACGATGGCGGCCTTCCCGACGTCTGCCCAGCTCACGACGTACGGGACGCGGGGACCATGGGCTTCCAGCACCAGGGCAGGGCAGCTGTCCAACGTCGGCTACGCGGAGGCGACGTTCGCGGTGGCAAGCCTGACCACAGTCGGTTTCGCGCCGCCGATCGTCTGGATCGACGTCGAACCGCGCCCGGCCCAGCCGTGGCCCACAAGTACCAGCCTCCAGCAGCGCGAGAACCGCTACGTCATCGAAGGCGTGATGCGCGGACTCCGGGACGCCGGGTTCTCCTACGGTCTGTACTCCTATCTGAGCGGCTGGCAGTCCATCACCGGGTCGTGGCACCTGCCCGGCGTGCCGGTCTGGGCGACCGCAGGTCGGCTCGACCACCCCAACGAGGCTCTCGATCGGTGCACCCCGCCGAGCTTCTCCGGTGGCCACGTCTACCTGTCGCAGTGGTACGACGACGTGTGGGATTACGACCTGACCTGCGATCCGTACGCGTTCACCGCGCTGCCCGTACCCGCATCGACGCTCTCGGGCTCCACCGGCGACTTCAACGGAGACTGGAACAACGACCTGCTGGCCCGGGCGGCACCAAACGGCGACCTGCTGATCTACGCCGGCACCGGCACCGGCACCGTCAGCTCCGGCGTTCGGATCGGCACCGGCTGGGGCAGCTTCAACGTGCTTGAGACGCCGGGTGACTTCAACGGTGACGGGCCCCTGGACGTCATCGCCAAGGACCCCTCGAACGGGTACCTGTGGCTCTACCCCGGCGACGGCCTCGGCGGTTGGCTTACGCGAGTGCGGGTCGGCACGGGCTGGAACGGCATGACCGCCATAGTGGGCCCGGGCGACTTCAACGGGGACGGGACAGCCGACGTGCTGGCGCGCCAGGCGTCGACGGGCGACCTGTGGCTCTACCCCGGCGACGGCCTCGGCGGCTGGCTCACGCCGGTGCGGGTCGGCACGGGCTGGAACGGCATGACCGCCATCCTGGGCCCGGGCGATCTCAACGGGGACCGCACAGCCGACGTGCTGGCGCGCCAGGCGTCGACGGGCGACCTGTGGCTCTACCCCGGCGACGGCCTCGGCGGCTGGCTCACGCCAGTGCGGATCGGCACCGGCTGGAACGGCATGACCGCCATCCTGGGCCCGGGCGATCTCAACGGGGACCGCACAGCCGACGTCGTGGCCCGCGACTCCGCCGGTTACCTGTGGCTCTACCCCCGGAGCGCATCAGGGACGTGGCTCCCGCGGGTGCGTATCGGCATCGGGTGGAACGGCATCAACGCCATCTTCTAACCGGCACTGCGCTTGGCACGCTTCTTCGGAACGACCGATCGGTTCTGGCTGAACCTCCAACCCCGATTTGACCTCGAGGTCGAGAAGGACGAACTCGGATCGAGCCTGGGCACCGGCCGTCGTTCATGATGATCGGCTCGAAGGTCACCCTTGCGCCGAGCGCCGTGACGTACCAGTCGATGGCCGCGCGGGCGTCGGCCACGCAGATGTAGGCGGGGATGCTCACGGGGTGTCTCCTGCCTCGGTGATCTCTAGTGGGGTCATGAACGACCAGTACCCACCCTCGCAGTCAAGGGCGTCGTACTCGCGGTAGCCGTAGGGCTCGTTGCGGGGCTCGCCCATGATGACCGCACCGGCCGAGCGGGTCCGTTCGCAGTGCCGGTCCACGTCGTCGACGATGACGGCCATGCAGTGCGTGCTCGCCCCGAGCGTGCGCGGGGAGGCGAGTCGGTGCTCCGCTGCCACGGGGTGCAGCCAGACGACGCCGTCGCCGACATGCACCTCACCATGGACGACCTGCCCAGCGTCGTCGCGTACCAGTTCGCCCGGGCTGAACCCGAACACGGTGACCAGGAAGTCGTGGGCGGCCTCGATGTCGTCGTAGACGAGCACGGTGATGCGCTGCAGGGCCGCGCAGTCCGCGTCACCGATGCCGTCGAGCAGGGCCATCAGCTCCCGGTCGGACACCGCAGCCTCGGCGAGTGTCCGACGGGCCGCCAGCACCCGGTCCCGCTCACGTCCCATGGCTGCCAGTCGCGTGTCGAGATCAGCGAGGTGCTGGTTCACCCAGTCCGTCAGATCATCCGGCTGTCCGAGCAGCGACGGGATGTCGGCGACCGGACGACCGAGGCGGCGCAATACACACACCCGGTACAGGCGCTCCACGTCGTCCAAGGAGTACACCCGATGTCCCCCGTCGAGGCGCCCGGACGGCACCACGAGTCCCTGTTCCTCGTAGTACCGCAGGGTGCGCACGCTCAGCCCGGTCGCCTGTGCCACCTGGCCGATCCGCCACTGTCGCTCGCTCATAACCGTGACGCTAGAGGGCCAGACGGCCCGATCGCATGGGGCCCAGGCCCCCCTCGACCGCGCTGAATCGCGGAACCCTTCGCCGGTCGCCGTCTGCCCCGCCACACTGCACGGCGTGGAGAACGTGGTCGAGCTGGACGACGAGCGCTGGGGTGACCGCCGTAGGGACGCCGGCGGTGATCCTCGACGACAGGGCACCTGCCTACGAGACGCTGACGTGAACGTGATCGTAGTGGTTCGCGGTCCTGCTGCCGCGATCCGCCATGGCCTTCCACTGGCTGGTCGCGTTGCCGGCCATCCAGATCTGCTGCTGGTAGATCACGTAGCTGACACCCAGGTCGCGGGCATGAGCCTGGACGTATCTGGCGATCACCCAACCCGGCTCGCCTGACACCATGATGTCGACGGCCCTGCCGCTGCCGTGGTCGCCGCCGTCCCCGGCACGGTAGCCGCCGAAGGACGACGCAGAATCCCCGAAGGCGGCACACACCGCGCGATACACCGAACGGGCGTTCGACGTCAGGTGCGACTCGATGGTGGAGCTGATGGAGCACGGCGCGTCCGACACCCCTGCCGACGCGCTCTTCGGCTTCGGGTTCGGTTTCGACGTGGACAGGTAGGTCGACCTGACCCATCCGGCGCGCCCGTCGGTCACCACCTGGGTCCAGCCGCTCTTGGTGTCACCGGTGATGCCGATCCGATTGAGGGCCTTGAGGGTGCCGATGCGGTCTTGACCGGCCGACGGGCCGGAGCGGATGGTGACGTTGGTCGTAGCCCAGATCTGCCCCACGACGGCCGGGACAGGCTCGGGCTCGCGCGCTGTGGCGACGGGGGTCGCCGGCGCTGCGGAGGCGGTCCTGTCTCGGCTCGCCCTCTCCTGTGTCCTGAGGGCCGCGGCGGCACCGAGGGCGTCGGCAGCCGGTGCGGCGTCCAGCCGCTGGTCGGCGGCAGTGATAACCGCCGCGCTGCCCGGAGCCGGGCCGGTGTTCGGCCAGAGGGTGACGACCAGGGCCGAGGTCAGCAGCGCCGCACCCACGCCGACGCCGGAGGCCGGGCGGGCAACCTGACGCGGGAGACGAGGAAGGGGGCGCCTGACGGGCTCCGCGCGGTGGCGGCCTCGGGGCACGAGCTCTCTCTCTTCCCGATCGGGGACACGGAATCCGGGCAGCCTAGGCCACACCATGACAACGTGCGATAAGGCAGCGTGAAGGGTCGACCCAGCCCTCCTCACGCACTGTGCTACCTCTGCTACGGAGCGATCGGAATGAGCGCGGTCCCCTTCGTCGGGCCCCGTCGGACCGCCCACCCACGGTCGGGCACACGGTTTGGGCGTGACAGACGAAGCGGCGCTCTGCGGGCCGCGCGCAGGCACTCACCGTCCGCTCGTGCCCGCGGAACAACACGTTCCCGGGCGAGGTCCTCCTCCGGGTGGCCGCCGACGCCCTCGACTGGGCCGGGGTGGACCGGGCTCATCCGCTCGACCTGGCCGGGATCCGGGAGCGGTTCCTGCCCGAGTGCGAGCTCACCGGGCGGGACCGGCGCAAGCTGCAGTTCGCCGTCCTGGCTGCGGCGGCCCAGCACGGCGGTGTCGAGGTCGACCTGTTGGACGAGGTCGCCTGGTGGCCGGCCGACGACTTCTGGCGCTACGCCGCATGGGCAGCGGTCGCCTACATCCGCATCGCCGCCGACCGGACCGGCGTGCTCGCACCCGGGATCTGCCGCGGCATCGCCCAGAGGCAACCCCCGTCGACGTGACCACCAGGTAGACCAACGCTGCCACCACTCCGCGATCCGCCAAGCGCGACTCTGCCGAATTGGGGATGCACCGCCCTGCGCATATTCATGCGAGATCCTGCATCTTGTGCCGAGGCGCCCGGTCGTCTTGGCCGACGATCGGGTGGGGGTTGCCTGAGTCCCGCCCTTGGCGGCCACAGGTCGGACGCGCCCCGTAGTCGGTGGCGCGAGATGTCCCAGATAACCCACCCCCACGGCAATGTTCACCGGGCGGGTCGTGCGGGATTGCGTGGCCTTCGGTCGGCAGTCAGGGACCAGGCCGGGACCAGGCCACGCTCGGCGACCCGCTGGAGGTTCGGCTTGCGGCGATCCGAACCCGCGGCCAAGCGATGGCAAATACTGCCAACGGAGGTGGTCGCCGTGGCGACGAAGAACGTTGTCCTGAGTCAGCACCAGCACGAACTCGTTGAGGCGCTGGTGAAGTCTAGGCGTTACCAGTACGCCAGTGAGGTGCTGCGCGAAGGTCCTCGGCTCTTGGAGCGCGAGCAAGCCGAAGAAGCGGCCAAGATTGCCGTCCAGCGCCAAGCAACGAGCAGGGCTGGTCGGATCTCGCCTCGGGGCGTTTCGACGAAGTCGATGACGAGTCTCTCGACGACTTCGTCGGGCAGCTCGGCGTCCGCGCGGCGGAGACTCAGTCAGCGGGCTGATGGCGAGGTATCGCCTCACCCATGCCGCCAAGGACGACATCGTCTCGATCCTTGCCTGGTCGCACGACCAGTTCGGTGAGGAATCACGCAAGCGCTACGAGGCACTGATCACCACAGCAATCCGCGACGCGGCCACGCGCCTCGACGAGGTCGGGCGGACGGTCCGCCCTGAGCTGGGTGACGGGGTGTTCTCCTGGCATCTGGCGCGGAGCCGCACTCGCTCGCCCGGTGGAAACGTCCACCGCCCGCGGCACTTCCTGATCTGCCGACGCGACGGCGACGTCCTGGTCGTCGATCGGGTCCTCCACGACGCAATAGAGTTGCGACGACACCTCGATCCCCAGCAGCCCTGGGAGTAGTCGCCGCATGCCGATCCACGATCGGGACGGCACGGGTGTGGTGGACAGTCACTGAACCCTGTGGCTTCGGGAGGAAAGAAGGCCGGTCGCCAGGGCCACGCCCCAGGCGAGGAACAGCGGATCCCAAAGGTAGGCGTGGCCGATCATGCCCAAGCGGTCGTAGCCGGACTGCGGCTGAATCGCTCCCGCGAGGACCAAGTTGCCCACAACCGTGCTCATTCCACCCCATGCGATCAGGGTCAAGGTGGCGAACCAACACGCCGAGCGCGAGAGCGGACGGACCGGCCAGCCCGTGCGGGCCAGAGCGATCGGCGCCACGGCTGCGATCAGTTTCACAAGACCGATCGGGGCGAGCAACCATTCCCACCCCTGAAGACTCGCCAACAGGTTGCCACCCAGCGACCAGACCACTTGGTGCTGGCCGCGCGGGAAGCGGCGTGCGCCAGTGCACCCATCGATCCTGCTGTCCCCCTCCAGGGGGAGGAAGCCGTCCACGGTTCTGCCTAGTCCTCAAATAAGCGTGTCTGCGGGTGAGTGGACTGTTGCCGAGTTGATCATTCTGGGTGGTGGTTGGCGGGGTCGCCTCAGGGTCGGTTCACGGGCCTGAGCGGGATCGGAGGGGTGCTGGGGGTTGTTACTGCGCGGTCGGCGGCGGCGGAGCGGCTCGTGGTGGGCGGGGTTTCGGAGCTTGGGCAGGTTTGAGTGCCGTGGCGGGTCCGCCACGGTCGGGGCAGGAGTGTGATGTTCGGGTTCGGCGTGGGGTCAGCCGAAGCGGGTGCGTTCGGTGGTGGCCCAGACGGTGAGCAGCCGGTCGATGGCCGGGGTGTAGCCGATCAGGCGGATGGTGATGCTGCGGGCCCGGCGCAGGATCATGGCGGGGATGAGGATGACGGTGTTGAGGAACCGGCGGAACTCCATCCGGAGGTAGTCACGGCGGTCGCTCTTGCGGTGCATCATCATCGCGAACCAGGACTTGATGTTCCAGGCCAGGGCGGCGATGACCATGTACGCCCCGTTGGAGACCAGGTCGTACAGCGGCACGCGCAGGGCGTTGACCCCGTTCTTCAGCTGCTCGATGACGTTCTCCTGGTCGCAGCGGTCGTTGGCCTCGGCGACGATCTGCTCGGCGGTGACCTCGGTGAGGGTGGTGATGTAGAAGAAGTAGCGGATCTCCTCGAGCAGGACGTGTTCGCCGCGGGCGCGGGTGATGTTCTTGCGCAGCGCGATCACCCGGTAGGCGCGGGTGCACTTGCCGGGGGTGTAGGTGAACTCGGCGACGTCCTCGTAGTTCAGGTGCAGGTTCAGGTAGTCCCGGTCGGTGACGATGGCCGCCTTGGTGTCCTCGCGGCGGGCGCGGATCTGTCCGGTCGACGTTGGTGTAGGGGGCGGGTCGGTGCAGCCGTCGCCAGCTGGACTCCTCGAGGGCCTCGGCGCGGGTGCGCAGGGCGGTGGTGTTGTCCATCCCGAACACGAAGTCGACCCGGGCTCGCCCAGGTGTCGAAGTGGGCGGTGAGGGAGAAGTCGGTGTCCCCGCGCAGGCAGACCCGCGGCGCGTGCGGGGTGACCAGGTCGATGGCCTTGTCGATCCATGCGGCGGCCCCGGTGTGGCTGGGGACGTTGCCGGGCCGGTTGACCAGGTACAGCACCTCCCGGGTGTTCGCCAGGGACAGGATCAGCGGGTGGTAGCCCCAGATCCCTTTGTAGGAGATGTCCATCCCGGCCTTCTTGGCGCCGGTGGTCGGCGCGAGGGTGCCGTCGACGTCGAGGTAGGCGACCGGGCCGAGCAGGTCCCGGCCCCGGCCGGCCCACAGCTTCGGGCGGACCGAGTTGATCGCCTCCATCAGTGTGATGACGTCGGCCTCGGTGAAGCGGCGGCAGAAGTCCCCCGCGGTGGTCGGGTCCGGGATCAGGTCCGCGCCCAGGGCGTTCAGGTACGCGGTGTCGTGCCGCAGCCGTTCGATGTCCTCCAACCGGGTCCCGCCGCAGGCCACGTTGTAGGCCAGGTTCAGCACGTGATCGGACTCGTGGTAGGGCAGGTGCACCTTCAACAGGTCCAGGTCGGCGTCGATCGCCTCGACCAGCCCCAGCTTCGTGACCAGCCGGTGCAGGGCGGCGATCCCCCCGAAACTGGTGGCGTCCACGGTCGCGCCGACCTCGTAGCCGACCGGGCCCGTGGTCAGCATCGGCGCCGGCTGGGGGCTCCAGTGCCCGGCCAACCGGTGCCGGGCCGCGACCCGCCGGCGCCGTCGTGCCGCGTTCCGTCGGCTCTGATCCTGGGGTATCTTCTTCACCACAAAGGCCTTCCTTGCCGGGCTGCGTTGGAGTCGCAAACCCATGCAAGGTAAGGCCTTTGTGCTGCCCGGCGCCCATCAGACACGCCGACACGCTTGCTGGAGGCCTAGTCTTGAGGTGTGCGATCAGCCACGAGGTCCCAGCGCGGCATGCTGCACCGGATCGGTGAGTTCTTCGCGGTGGACGACCCATGGCCGCGTCCCGGCCGGCTGGGCGGTGCCGACCTCGGCGTGGGCGCGGTGGCCTGGGCTTCAGCACGTTCACCCTGGAGCTGACCCGCAGCCTGGGTGGGCTGCAGGACCTCGACGGGCCAACCTGGGTCCCATGGCTGGCGGTCGCACTGGGCGCGCTGCTACTGGTCGGACGGCGTCGCTGGCCGCTCAGCGTCGCGACACTCGCCGCGGCGCACATGTTCGTCGTCGGGATCACCTTGCCGGAAGTGATGGCCCAGCTCTCGATGCAGATCATCTACTTCGCGGCGTACTTCTCCGGGGTCGCCTGGGCCTGCAACCGGCGCGAGTTGGTGATCGTGATCGGCGCCGTGGTGGCGTTCATGTTCATCTGGCTCGCCTGGCACTTCGCCCTCGGACGCGGAGTCGACGAGATCTGGGCCCAGCTCGACGCGGACGCCGCTCGAAACTACGGCACCGTGCAGCCGATCACCGCGGCCGTGCTGCTCGCCGCGCTGGTGAACGTGGTGTACTTCGGCGGCGCCGTCCTGGCCGGTCAGCTGTCCTGGCGCAGTGCCCGCCAGCGGGCACGGCTCGCCGAGCAGGCAGAGCTGCTCGCCACTCAGGGCGAGGAGCTGCGCCGCCGGGCCGTTGTCGAGGAACGGCTGCGGATCGCCCGCGAGCTTCATGACGTCGTGGCGCACCACGTGTCGGTGATCGGCGTGCAGGCGGGGGCCGCCCGGCGGGTGCTGGGCCGAGGGCCCGAACACAAAGAGGCGGCTCGAACGGCCCTCGGCGAGATCGAGCAGTCCTCGCGTGAGGCGGTCACCCAGATGCGCGGGCTGCTCGGGACGCTGCGCACCCACGAACAGACGGACGACGTCCATCGGCATCGCGACCCCGCCGACCCGGGTGGCCCTGCTGACCCCAGGTGGCGGCATGACGACGAACGAGGTTCCCAGCGGTTCCGAGCGTGCCTGGCAGCTGGTCGCGGTCCGGGAGGTCACGGTCAAGCTCACCGACAAGACGTTCGTATTCAGCACCCTCGCCACGGTGGCCCTGATCGCCGCCCTACTCGGTGTGCGGGCCTTCCTGGCCGACCGCACCCATACCTACACGGTCGCCTCAACACCCGCTGCCGTCGCCATGGGGCAGGCGATCCGTGAGGGCGCGCCGCAGATCGACGCCAATGTGGTCGTGAGCCATCACGCAGGTACCGGACGAGCAGGCGGCGCGGGCCCAGGTCACGCAGGACGAGGCAGACGCCTGGCTGCACCGCAGTGCCGACGGCTGGCTGCTCACCACTCGCTCCGGGGCCAAGGGCGACCTGATATCCGTTGCTCGCCAAATGATCCGAAACCAGACGTTAACCGAGAACGCCGCCGCGGTGGGCACTACCGCACAGGCGCTGGAACGCGGCTCCTAGCTCGGGACGGACTTCTTGGAGGGTGACGCCCAGCGGGCCGACCTCGCACAAGCGGTCGGCTTCGCGTTCGCGATGCTCTTCTACATCGCTGCCCTGCTGTTCGGGGTAACCCTGGCCAACAGCGTGCTGGAGGAGAAGCAGTCCCGGATCGTCGAAATTATCGCGACCGCCATCCCGTTGCGCCAGCTGCTCGCCGGAAAGGTGTTGGGCAACATAATGATCGCCGTCGTACAGCTCGGCGTGTACGTGGCGGTCGGCATGGTGGGCCTGTCGTTCACCGACTACTCCGGGCTGGTACCGAGCCTGTCCGGGCCGGTGGCATGGTTCGTGCTGTTCTTCCTGGCCGGGTTCGCCGTGCTGGCGAGCCTGTGGGCGGTGGCCGGGTCGCTGGCCAACCGCTCCGAGGACCTCCAGGCCACCACCGCCCCGCTGACCATCCTGACCATGGTCGTCTTCTTCGCCGCTCTGCTCCTGCGCGGGCAGTGGCTGGTCGCGGCTTCCTTCGTGCCGCCGCTGTCGGCGGTGCTGATGCCGATCCGGCTGGTCCAGGGCACCGCGCCGTGGTGGCAGGCCGCGATCGCCCTTGCCGTGCTGGCACTCACCGCCATCGTCTCCATCAGGATCGGCGAGCGGCTCTATCGGCGCTCCCTGCTACAGACCGGCGGCGGACGGATCAGCCTGTGGACGGCGTGGCGGGCCGAGGAGTGAATCGCGTCTCGACTCCTGATTCCACCGTTCCTCAGCCGGTTTACAGCGTTGACGGGAGCTCCCTCGATGGCTGCCGGGCACCGACCACGCGGACGTCGTGCATGTCCATCTGGGCGACGTGGCGCCCCTGGGCTGGTCGGTCCGGCGGACTCGCGCCGAGCTGGGCCTGCCGACCCCCGTGGATGATCCCGACGCATGCGTTCCGGCCGGGGGGGTGTACTCGATGTCGATCGGTGCCCGATCCGAAACATGTCGAGATCCGACCATGGCCTGTCACTCTGGTACCAGAACAGCAATCGAGGGAAGGTCCAAGCTGGGCAGGAAGAGGAACTCGCCGAGCCCGATGGGGAGACAAGCAGATGCGAAACCCGGTATCCGGACTGTACGAGGACCTCGTCACCGGCAGCGGAATCGCGGGCCGGTTCACAACAGATGCCACAGTCGATACCCCGCTGCGCGGCAACCAGCCAGTGGCCGAATGGGTGCGAGATGAGGGGGCGTGGCTGGCTGGCCACCAGGCGACGGTCCAAGCGATCAATCACATCGTGACCGACAGCCACACCTCGGCCGAGTACAACCTGGCCATCACCCAAGACGGCGAAGCCATCGACCTGCCCCTGCATCTGGTGGCCGTGCTCGCCGGCGACAAGATCAGCGCGCTGCGCGCCTACCACTCCACCTACCCCTTGACGGGCGAGCACATCATCCGCCAACCCCTGGTCTCGCCCGATGTCGAAATCGAGCCGGCCCCACCGATCGGAGCCTATGAAGCAGCGATGGCAGCGGGAGACGCCGAGGCACTTGATGCGCTGTTCGAACGCGACGGATATGTCCGGGAGCCGGCCGGCGCGGGTTTCAAGCACAAGGGGGCGGCACGCATGGATTTCTACATGCCCGCGTTTTCGGGTGGGCCGGTCCTGTTGCAGTTGTGCACCATCATCGACGATGGCGCCGCGTTGGCCTTCGAGTACGTGTGTGACCGTTGGGGCCCAGCCGACCTCCCAGCCCAAGCCGGCTCCGCCGTGTACGTGCGGTCGCCGGCAGGCCTGTTGGACGCCGTGCGCATCTATGACGACGTCTCTCCACCGCCCGAACTCTTTGCCGACCCCACCCGGGTCTGACCGAGGGGACACCAAGCACAAATGGATCTCGATGAACCCCCGACGACACCCCTGGGCGGCAACCTCCAAATCCTCCCCGGCCACAAGTGGATCCGCGGCCTTCTGAATGGCCAGGTGGTTGTCGACTCCCGCCACTACCAGTACGTGTGGGAGGTCCCGTATTGGCCGTGGTGGTACTTCCCTCGAGATGACGTCATGGGAGACCTCGTCGCGGCGGCCGACTCCGGGAACACCAGAAGACCCCCCGACGGAGCAGTCCGGTACAACCTCGTGTGCGCTGGCCAAACCATCGAAAGCGCGGTATAGGCCTATCCCGCCCATCCCGAGCTCGGAGAGCTGGTGAGGATCGAGTTCGAGGCCCTCGACCACTGGTTCGAAGAAGATGTCGAGGTCTTCGTGCACCCCCGGAGCCCCTACACCCGCATCGACGCCCTTGCCTCCTCCCGCCACGTCGTGGTCTCGCTCGACGGGGTGGGGTCGATTCGGGGCGCGGCAGGGTGAGACGGGCGGGGCGTGACCGTGCCGGCGGTGACGCCGATGATCAGGTAGTCGTAGACGTCCGTTTCTGAAGTGCTCGCCTTCTAGCGTTGTGGAGTGCCGAGTTGGCTTCAGCTGAAGTGCGTCCCCTTCTTCGACGCCCGCATCGGGGACGATCTCGTCGGCCCGAAGAACCCGGCACCACCGTGGCGTTGATCGAAGCCGGAAGGGACCAGCTCCGCATACCCGACATCGGGTTGACGCTGACAGAACCGAACCGAAGTCGCAAGCACTGCGAAGGACCGCCCTGGGCAGAACTCAATGGCCCTTGACAATCGATCAGCGCGGGCGGCGACGCCAGCAAGGTTCGTCGCAAACTCACCCAATGATGATGGTGGGACGAAGGACAAACACGCCCCATCCGAGGTACCGACGTCCGTAGGCCAGGTGGCCGACCCGCTCGGTCTCGCCGAACTCCCGAAGTGCTGAAGCGTCCGGATGCCCGGGATGCTCACGCAGCCACCGGTCAATGGCCCACCAGTGCGGGGCGACGTATCGGTCCCACCCATCGTGGTCGGCGAGCACCATCTCGACCAGGTCAAGTCCGGCTGCCGTGAAGCGCCCAGCCGTTTCCGCGAGCGATACGTAGTCGCCGGGCGGGATCTCCAGGGCCGCATACGCCTCAGCCGGTGGGGATTCGTTCCAGAACGGCTCGCCGACCAGCAGGAGTCCATTCTCTCGCAGCGCCGGACGCATCAACGCCAGAGTGCCGGACAGGCCGCCGCCGATCCACGTTGCACCGATACACGAGACGACATCGAAGCCGCTCGGCTGCGCCCGATACTGAGCGGCGTCGCCCTGCACGAACGTCACCGCGGCGGTGACCTCAAGCTCCTCAGCCCGATGTCGCGCCGCGGCGAGAAACACCGAGCTCACGTCGACCCCGACCCCGGTGATGCCGTAGTCGCGCGCCCAGCGACACAGCATCTCTCCCTTCCCACAAGCGAGATCGAGTTGTCGCTGCCCCGACCGGAGCCGACAGACCCTGCCCAGCAAATCAAGCTGACCTTCGGTGAACGGGTTCAGGATGACGTTGTCCGCCTCGGCAATCTCATGAAGCCGTAGCTGCTCAACCGACATAGCGGGCACCTTCTCACAACCCGCACGGCGCCGGCCGGGACTACGGCCGCGACAGCGGCCTCCGCCGAGTGGATTAACACTCCGCCAGGCCCTGCAAGACCCCGACCACCTATCACGCTATCGGAAGCTGGACACCAGACGGCTCCGGACCTCCGCCGCCGACGCCCTCTGGCCCGTCCGATCGGCTGGTGGCTGAACGAAGCCGATGCCCGACTCGACGCGGGCCTTCGACCGTGCACTTGACGGCCTCCCAGGAGACGGGCGCGGATGGCAGGTGCTGTCGAACGTGGTTGGACGCCCCAGCGGCGAGGCGGAGCTCGCCGAGGCGCTAGTGGCCTTCGACGCCGCACGTGATCACGGCGTTGGGCCACCTGGTACCCAGCGGATGGGTCACGTTCATCGACGACGAGCTGCGCCTGACCGGGGAGGGGGCTCGATAACACGCTGCAATCGCCCCGCTCATCGACAAGGTGCGCCAGCACGCCGTGCGCGAGGCCTGACGTGGCCCATGGTCACGGAGCCTGGTGGAAGGATCGTGGAATGGACCGGGTGAGCGAGCTCGTACTGGATGGCGGCGCCCAGAGCGCCGGGCTGGTGCGGGTCGGTGACACAGTGCGTCGTCCCGCTCATGGGCGGTCAGCCTGGATCCAGGCACTGCTTCGCCACCTGGAGGAGGTCGGGTTTGCCGGTGCTCCACGTGCTCTGGGATTCGACGCGGAGGGTCGCGAGGTCGTCTCCTACATCGACGGTGAGGTGGTGCATCAGCCGCCGTTCAACCTGTCCGACGCCCGCATGAGCAGTGCAGCCACCCTAGTGAGGGCATTCCACGACGCCACCGCATCTTCCATGCTGCGCGGGGATGAGGAGGTCGTCTGTCACGGGGATATCGGTCCCCACAACACGGTGTTCCGGGGCGATGCCGCGGTGGCGATCATCGACTGGGACGCTGAGGTGATGCCGGGTCGGCGTTCGGTCGACTTCGCCCACGCGGTGTGGTGCTTCGCGGATCTGACCGAACCGGTCGTGCCGATCCACGAGCAGGCCCGCCGGGCGGCGGTGATGTGCGGGGTCTACCCCGGGATGAGCCCGGCCCTCGTCGTCGAGGAGCTGGCGGCCCGATTCCATCGAGCCCGCGATCAGCACCGAGCAGCCGGACGACCAGCCGCCGTCGACATCTTCGACGACCTCATCGCGTGGATCAGCCGCTACGGCTCCAGGCTCGCCCATCGCTGACCCGCCGCATAGCGGACGGCCGGCACACCCAACGTCCGCACATACCGTTCTACGGGCCTGGACGATCTTGCCATGAGGGTGTTTTGCGGGAGCGCCCTCATGGGGGACGCGGCGAGCTCGCCCTGGGCCGAGGATCACCGGCCGACCTTCACGGGCCGGGGTGCTCAGTCGGCTGTGACGACGTCGGCTCAACTGACACCTGTAAATGGTCGGCGTTCCAGGCCATCCGAACAACCCAGTGCTGCTGTCGCATCAGGTGGGCCACGTCGATGCGGGTCTCTTGGGGACCCCCGACACCGGTGCGGATGAACCGCAGCATCGTGGGCGGCTCCAGGACCAGGGCGACCAGCAGTCCGTTCTCGAACGGCGTCTCCATCAGGGAAGTCGCGTACGAGACAGACGCCCGGGTTAGCCGACGCGGCATCGTGCAGCGCACTACCACCTCACCGGTGGGGTGCAGCAGGGCGCGGGCTACCGACGGAGGGAACCGTGGGACCGTTCGCGACACGACGCCCAGGCTAGGGCCCGGGCGCTGGGCGGTCGGTGCCCCGGGCCAGAACCTCCGATCTTCGGCAGCCAGACGTGCGGGGCTGGCTGACCATGGAGCTGACACAGCGCAACTCATGCCGCGGAGCGGCCTTCTGGTCGGTGGATGGCCCGGACGATGAGGCGCGAGCGGGGCCCTGTTGGCGGCTGCCGAGACTCTCCCCTTTTCTGGCGTGCCGGTCAGCGTGCGACTGCGATCACGACACGACGGTTGGCCTGGCGGTGCGCGTCGGAGTCGTTCGGCTGCGCGGGGGAGCTCTCGCCGAAAGCGATCACTCGAACCCGAGACCTGTCCATGCCGCCCTTGTCGACCAGCCATGCCGCGACGGTCGCGGCGCGGTGCCGGGACAGAGCGAGGTTGTAGTCCTGCGTCCCGGCGTCGTCCGTGTAGCCCTCCACGCGGACAAGTCCATTGAGGTGGGACTTCTCGATGTCGGCGGCGATGGCCTTGAGCGCGGGGACGGCGTCGGGGTGGAGCGCCGCAGAGTCGAATTCGAACAGAATCCCCGATTGAGCGATGTAGACCGTCGAGTTCGGGTCCCGGATCACGGCGGCGCCGCTCGCCCAGGCCGCGGCGGGGCTGGGTTGGGAGCGAAGGACCTTCAGGGAGAGTCCAGCGACCGCGACCAGGCTAGCCGCGGCCACGATGGCCGCCACCAGGGCCGCCGTCCGTCGGGGCATACGTTCCGTCCTCCAGCGTGAAGCGATCGACAAGACACTATTCCGTGATCATGGTCGGGCTCGACCACGGGCTCCATCCACCACACCCACGCCGACCGCCTGCGCGTGATGCCGATCGACCGGATTCTGCTCCCAGTCGCTCTCGATGCAGCCACACCCTGACCTGAGATCGGCGCACGGAACTGCCTGATATGCAGGTGATCATGAGGCTCCGTCGATCAGCGTCCAGTGCCTCGATCACGCTGCATGTCAAGCATCATGTGGCCCGCCGGGGCGCAGGTGATCGAAGATCGCCTACCTGATGCCGCCGACCGCGCGGCCATGCCAGTCCGACCCAAGCCGCCGTTGGTCTGGTTCTGACCGTGCACGGTGCTGACCGCTCGACGCCCCGAGGTCAGGTGAGGCGATCGCACAGGCTGTGGCTGGTGAAGAAGTCCTCGACCTCGTCGAGTTCGACGTCCGCGTGCTGCGACCGGTCGACGGGGGGACCGGCCACCCATCACTGTGCGCCGGGCAGGCTGGCCGACAGACACGCTGCTCTTCGCACCTGTGGTGGGGACTGGGGTGTTGATCATGGATCTTCGTGGTGAGGCCGCCGCCGATCAGGAACATGCGCAGGCAGTAGTTGTGGCGGTTGCGGAAGCCTCGGCGATGCGGCCGTGGAGTTCGATCAGGCCGTTGACGACTTCGGTGCCGCCGTTGTTCGCGCTGTCGGTGGTGACGTAGGCCAGGTACGCCGCCTTCCAGTGTTTCAGGGTCCGCCCGAGCCGGGCGATCTCGGGTACCGGGCAGGACGTTGGTGGGCAGGCCATGAGTTGACGCGCTCCCTCTCGCCGACAGAACCACCGCGTCCATTGCGGCCCGGTTGCGGTCGCACGGGCCGGGCCCGCCGACAAGGTTGGTCGAGATTCGCGCCGACGAGAAGGCCCGTTTGCCGACCGTTGCGGGCAGAATGGACTCGTCTGCCGTCCAGCTACATGACGGGGTTGTCCGGACAGAGGCGATGATCATGTCTCGGTATCTGATCGTGGGGAACCAGACCCTTGGCGGGGACCAGCTGGTTGCCCGCATCGCGATGCTGCTCAGCGAAGGGCAGGTCACACTGCGGTTCGCCGTCCCGGTGACCGACACCGAGGGCACCCAGCAGTGGGACTACCCTCCGACTGACAGGTACATCCCTGACGCCCACCAGATCGCGACCACGCTGGCCGAGGAGCGGCTGCAACGGGAGCTGACCCGGCTTCGCGGCCTCGGCGTGGACGCCGACGGCGAGGTGGTCGCCGCCAATCCGATCGAGCACATCCGCATCCTGACCAAGCAGGAGACGTTCGACGAGGTCATCGTCTCCACGCTGCACCACACCATGTCACGCTGGCTGCGGCTCGATCTGCCCCATCGGTTGGCCCGGGCCTTGTCCGTCCCGGTCACCCATATCGAAGCACCCGCAGGCCCAGCACCCTAGCCTCGCGAGGACCGCCCGGAGGACGTCGCGGCGGTCGGCCACCACGGTTGCGCCGATGCCCGCCAGGCGGATGACTTCCTCGTCACGGGTGCCGGTTCGAGCATGCAGATCGAGCTGGACGCGATTCTTGCCCGCCGTCGGGTCGAAACCCTCGATGAACAGCAGCCCGTGGCCGGTCTCGGGGTCCAGGAGCATGGGGTGCGGCGCGCACCGTCGGCCGATGCTGCCCGCGGAGGGTGCCGGTCAGCTATCAACCGCCCGCTGCCCCGTGGGAGGTGTCTGGCGCCGCCGGCGCAGGGGTAGGTTCAGTCCAGGACCGACCTGTCAACTGCTCGACCCGATGGAGGACCAATGGCCAAGTACGACCTCTCGTCCACGACGCTGGGCACCCTCCTGAAAGACCCGGAGGTCGTGGCCATCCTCGAGCAGCACGCGCCCGGGATCACCAGCAACCCGATGATCTCGATGGCCGAGGGGATGCCGGCGAACCAGGCGCTGGGCATGGCCAGCGGGATAATCGGCGCGGACGCCACCGCCGCGATCAAGACCGCTGTCGAAGCCCTCTAGCTGCGCTGGTTCCGCATCCGGACGTCAACCGCCGTGACCGCAACCGAGGCGGCGGCAAAGACCTCGGACATCCGGTCTCATAGATCGCCGGGTGGTGCGTGGAGGCCGCAGGTCCAGCGGCGCCGCCGCTGTTGGAGCGCGATGGCCACGGCGGCAACCATGACCAGTGTGCTGGCCATGGCCGCGGAGACCCGCGCCGGCCCGCGTCGCCGCGGCGAGGTCGAAGCTCGTGTGCCACAGGGCCCAGATCGGTGGGACGACTCCTCACCAGGGTCCGCGCGTAGCCTGCCTCCTCAGGAGCCACGGGAACGGAAAGCGATGTCGCATCGAATCACTCGAGTGGTGCTCGTGTTCTCCGCTCTGGGATATCCCCTGACCCAGATGGTGATCCGCCGCTTCGGCCGCACAGGCGCCCAGGTGGCCGAGGCGGTCTGTACGGGGCTCTTGGTCCGCGACATCGCCCTGATCGCCACCGGCACACCCAGCCGGCTGCGCCGCGGCCCGGCGCTGCTGCTGTGGCTCGAAGCGGTCGTTGCCGCCAGCGCCGTCGCCACAGGCATACCGCCAGCGGTCGACCACGAGGCATGCCGGCAAACAAGTGCGCGCCGCCCAACCAGGTCCGAGATCGTTCGGCGAACCACCGTCGGCGCGCTCTTCGGGGTGCACACGACACGATTCTGGATCTACACACGACCCGACCACGGCGGCCGAGCCGAAACCACGACCTGACCAAGAGGCGCGGAACGGCGCGGTCCGGAGGGCATCGCCGCGCCGGCACATCCCGTGAGGACGTTCGCCCTCTTGCCCGTCCCGGCCAGGTGCGCAAGCGTGCATGCAGCACGCGCCGCGCTCTAGGAGGCGTCATGGCGAATGTAGCGGTGGAGCCCTATGCGGCCCGCCTGGAGATCGACTATCCCGAGACTCTCGACCGAGTGACGTCGTTCTTCCGGCTGATCTGGATCGTGCCGATCTCCATTGTCCTGGGCGCGTTGTCGGCTACGACGAACGAAACGGTGAGAACGGTGTCCGACGGCGTGGTCACGACGACCACCAGGACCAGCGGTGGGATCCAGGGCGGGCTCTTCGCCGCGACCCTGCTGATGATCGTGTTCCGGCAGCGCTACCCACGCTGGTGGTTCGACTTCGCGCGCGAGTTCGCGCGCTTCAGTGCACGTGTGAGCGCGTACCTGTTTCTGCTCACCGACCGGTATCCCTCGACCGTGGACGAGCAGTCGGTGCATCTGGAGATCGACTACCCGGAGGTCGAGCGAGACCTCAACCGCTGGCTACCACTGGTGAAGTGGCTGCTGGCGATTCCGCACTACATCGTGCTCGCCCTGCTGGCGATCGGTGGGGTCGTCGCGTGGGTCATCGCCTGGTTCGCCATCCTGTTCACCGGACGGTATCCCAGGGGACTGTTCGACTACCTGGTGGGCGTCGGCCGATGGGCAGTTCGTGTACAGGCCTACGCATTCCTGCTGGTCACTGACCGGTACCCGCCGTTCAGTCTCAAGTAGCGGTACCCGTCGCCGCAGGGTCGATCTGGCCACCGATCACCGCGGCGCCGATGGTTGCCGCGTAACGGTCGCGTGGCTGCACGCGCTGTGGTTACAGCGCGCCGTGTCATCCTCACGCCCGTCGAACGTCGAGCGATCGGTTGCCTCGATGCGCTACCGCTGCCGGGCCCTCTGCGGCAGAGTGGGTCCGTCTTGGGCTGGAAGTCGCCAGATCGGCCCCAGGAAAAGGGGACCTGCGTGTTCACAACTGCCGGCACCACCGTGGACGGGCCTCGACGCGACAGGCGTCGCCGCCGTCTGGTGCTTCCGGCCGCCTTCGTGGCGGCCACGACGTCGCTGGCTCTGTCGGCCGGCCCGGCGTTCGCCAAGCAGCCCGACCCGCCCGGTCAGCTCGTGGATGTGCAGCTACTGGCGTTCAACGACTACCACGGCCATCTCGAGGCCAACACGCCCGGTGCCGTCAACGGCGCTCCGGCCGGAGGCTCCGAATACCTTGCAGCCCAGCTCAAGGAACTGCGCAAGGGCAAGAAGAACAGCCTCACCGTTGCTGCCGGGGATCTCATCGGGGGCTCGCCGGCCTTCTCGGGGCTCTTTCACGACGAACCGTCGGTCGAGTCACTGAACGCGATGGGCCTGGACGTCTCCAGCGTCGGCAACCACGAGTTCGACGAAGGTGTCACCGAGCTCCTGCGCATGCAGAACGGCGGATGCCACCCGGTCGACGGCTGCTACTTCCCCGACTCCCCGTACAAGGGTGCCGAGTTCCAGTGGCTGGCGGCCAACGTCGTCAAGGAGGGAACCGGCAAGACGCCGTTGCCGCCGTACTGGATCAAGAAGATCCAGAGCGTGAAGGTCGGCTTCATCGGGATGACGCTGGAGGCGACCGACACCCTGGTAGCGGCGGCCGGCATCCAGGGCTGGGACTTCCGCGATGAGGCGGCGACGGCGAACGCGCTCGTCCCGATCCTGAAGAAGCAGGGTGTCGAGGCCATCGTCGTCCTGCTCCACGAAGGCGGATCCCAGACGCCGCCTCCGGGAGCCGTGGACGCGTGCGTGGGTATCTCCGGCCCGATCGTCGCGATCAACGACGCGCTCGATCCCGCGGTCGACGCCATGATCACCGGCCACACGCACCTGCCGTACAACTGCGTGCTCGATGACAAGGCGGGCCAGCCCCGCATCGTTACCAGTGCCTACTCCTTCGGACGGGTGGTCTCGGAGCTGAACCTCGTCCTCGACAAGCGTACGAACGACGTCCGCCGCGACCTGAGTACGGCCACCAACCACGCCGTCGTCCAGGCAGGCCTCACCCCGGACCCGGCGATGACCGCGATCATCGCCAAGTGGCAGCCGCTGTACGACCTGGCGGGCAGCACGTCCATCGGGACGATCACCGCAGACATCAACCGCGGCGGAACCCCTCCCGGGGTCGACCGCGGAGTCGAGTCGCCGGCCGGCAACCTGGTCGCTGACGCCCAGCTGTGGTCGTCGTCGTCCAACTTCTCCGACATCGCGTTCATGAACCCAGGTGGCGTGCGATCCGACCTGACGTATGCGCAGTCGCAAACGCCTCCGGAGGGCGACGGCGTAGTCACCTTCGGCGAGGCGTTCACGTTCCAGCCGTTCGGGAACACCCTGGTGACCTACCCGATGACCGGGGCGCAGATCATCTCGGTGCTGGAGGAACAGTGCCAGCCGGCTGGGTCCAGCCGCCCGTTCCTGCACCTGGGCGTGTCGCAGGGCTTCACCTACGACCTCGCCAAGACCATCGTGAGCGGGAACTGCACATCGGTCACGGTGAGCAACGTCAAGCTCGACGGAACCGCGATCGACCCGACCGCGAGCTACAACGTGACGGTGAACAACTTCCTCGCCGACGGCGGGGACAACTTCACCACGTTCGCCACGATCACGGCTCCGAGACTCGACGGCGGCAACGACCTGCTGGCCCTGGTCAACTACCTCGGCACGTTCAGCCCGGTCGCTCCGCCGAGCACCGACAGGGTGAACGAGCTGCCCTGACGGGTGACGTCGGTCAGCCGGCGAGGACAGACTCGGTCCATGCTGATGCGTCCTTGGCTCGGGCTCGTGGCGGGAGCGGTCGCGGTCGGTGCGGGTGCAGCTGGTCGGGCCTATCGACGCGACGTCGCGACGGCTCGCTCCCGCCTCGGCTCGGTGGATCGCCGTGTGATCGCGACCGAGTTCGGGACGATGGAGTATGCCGAGCGCGGCGCGGGTGCGCCCGTGCTGGTCAGTCACGGCATCCTCCATGGCTGCGACGGAGGGCTGGTCTCGGTCGAGGACCTGGTCGCGGACCGGCGAGTCATCGTTCCGTCTCGGTTCGGCTACCTGGGGTCGAGCTTCCCGTCGAACGCGACGGCGGCGGACCAGGCCGATGCCTTCGCCGTCCTGCTCGACCACCTGCAGCTGGCCGCGGTGGATGTGATCGCTATCTCGGCCGGGACCAGCGCAGCGGTGCAGCTCGCGCTTCGACATCCCGACCGGGTCCGGCATCTGGTCATCAGTTCGGGGAACCTCCCCGGGAGCGGGACCGCCCAGGCTCCTCCGGGGTGGGCGAAGGCGTTCTATTCTGACCCGGCGATGTGGATGCTGAAGGCGTTCGTACGGCCGATGTTCACCCGGCTGATGGGTGTGCCCGAGGGGTTTCCTCGGGGCCCCGAGGATGCGCTCGTGATGACTCGGATGCTGGACAGCATCTTCCCGATCGGCCCGCGGGTGACCGGGGCCACGTTCGACGCCTACGTGGCCAACCCTGACATCGCTGGGTACCCGCTGGAGGACCTGCAGGTGCTCACCCTGCTGGTGCACGCCAAGGACGACCCCCTGGCCTCCTACGACGCTGCGGCGGCGGCTGCCGAGCGGATCCCGAAGGCGGACCTGGTCAGCCTGGAGTCAGGTGGCCATCTCCAGCTGGGGCAGACCGAGCGCGTGCGCGCCGCGATCGCGGACTTCCTGGCGACGCCGGCTGCTGCTCGCGTGAGCGGGTCCCCGCCCGATCCACAGGCCGGTGGTTGACGCGGGCCCGGGGGGTCGCCGATCCGTGGTTGCAGCGGGGCGGACCCTGCGCGCCCGTGACTCACCCGGCCGCGAACTCGGCCGCAGTCAGCGCGGCGACGCGGGCGTTGTTGCGGACCAGGGCGATGTTCGCCGTCAGCGACCGCCCGCCGGTCAGGTCGTTGATCCGGTCCAGCAGGTAGGGGGTCAGGTCCTTGCGGGTCACCCCGGCGCGTTCGGCGTCGGCGACGGCCTCGGCGATCCGGACGTCGATCTCGGCGGCCTCCAGCGCGTCGCCGGCCGGGATCGGGTTGACCACCAGCACTCCCCCGCGCATGCCCAGCGCGCGGTGTGCGCGCAGGACGGCAGCCAGCTCGGCGGGCGTGTCCACTCGGTGGTCGACCGGCAGGCCCGAGCTGCGGGTGAAGAACGCGGGGAACTCGTCAGTCCCCATACCGATCACCACAACCCCATAGGTCTCAAGGGCTTCCAGGGTCTTCGGTAGGTCGAGGATTGACTTGGCCCCGGCGCACACGACGGCGACCGGCGTGGACCCAAGCTCGTCGAGGTCGGCCGAGACGTCGAACGTCTGCTCGGCTCCGCGGTGCACCCCGCCGATCCCACCGGTCGCGAAGACCGCGATCCCGGCGCGGTGGGCCAGGAACATCGTCGCGGCCACCGTCGTCCCGGCACTGGCCTTGGCCGCCACCAGAACCGGCAGGTCACGACGCGACGCCTTCGCCACGATCGCCGCCTCGGCGAGCCGGGACAGCGCCGCGTCGTCCAGGCCGACCCTCAGCGCGCCGTCCAGGACGGCGATGGTCGCCGGCACCGCCCCGGCGTCCCAGACCGCCTGCTCAACCCCGCGAGCGGTCTCCAGGTTGGCCGGGAACGGCATGCCGTGGGTGATGATCGTCGACTCCAGCGCCACCACGCCAGCGCCGCGGGCCAGCGCGTCGGCCACCTCGACCGAGACCACCAGGGGTGTTCGTGACGACTCCGGCGACCTCACCAGGTCTCCTCCACGCGGGCCACGTCCTCGACCCGGGCCCGGGCCGCAGCGAACATCCCCGGACGACGCAGCCGGTGCAGTGCGGCCGCATCGGCCAGGGCAGCGGTCAGGTCGGGGCGGACGCTGTACTGGCTCTCCACAGTCAGCGCCGCAACCAAGGTGCCGGCCAACACGGCGTCGTCCAGGGCGACCCCGGTGACCAGCAGCGCCAAGGTGCCGGCGACCAGGGCGTCCCCGGCGCCGGTGACGTCGTGGACCGAGGCCGCGGTGGCCGGTACGAACCTGGTGCCGTCGGCGTCGGCGAGCAGTGCCCCGGCCGCGCCGCGGGTCACCACGACGTGCCGGGCGCCGTGCTGGTGCAACATCTGGGCCAGGTCGAGGGTGTTGCCCGTGATCGGCCAGCCATGGTGTGCGGCAAGCGCCTCGGCCTCGTCCATGTTGCAGAACAGCACGTCGATCCCGGTCAGGTCCCGCGGCAACCGCTCCACCTTGGGAACCGAGACCGCGTCCACGGCCAGGCGGGTGCCCTCGATCCGGGCCCGGCGCACAGCGTGGGCGAGGGCGTCGATCGGCAGGTTGCAGTCGACGAACAACACCGAGCCGTTGCGCGGCCAGGCGGCGTCCAGGTCGGCCGGAGCCATGCCATCCAGCACATCCATCGCCGACGCCCCGAGCACCAGGCCCCCGTACACGTCGAGCACCGCGACGTACTGGGCGGTCTCCCCAGACAGCGCCACCGACACCCGAGCGACGTCGACCCCGAGGCTGGACAAGTGCGCGGTGAGGGCGCGACCGGAGTCGTCGTCACCGACCCGGGAGATCAGCGTCACCGGTGTCTCCAGCCGGGCCAGGGTCTCGGCCACGTTGCGGGCCACCCCGCCGAACGAGGTCACCGCTCGCGCCGGGTTGGAGGTGCCGGCCACGGTCGGCTCGGTGAGCTTGAGCTTGCGGTCAATCACGCAACCACCGGCACACACCACGCGCGCTCCCGGCAAGCCGGCACGCCCGCTCATCGCCTCACCTCGGACATCGCCTGCCCCCGATCCCGTTCCTCAGGCCTCGATCACGACCGGGATGATCATCGGACGGCGTCGATGGCTCTCCGCGACCCACTTGCCGACCGTGCGCCGGACGATGCGCTGCAGCTCGATGGGGTCGCCGATCCCCTCGGCGGCGGCGTTCGCGAGGGCGTCGGCCAGCCGCGGCCGGACCGGGTCGAACACCGACTCGTCCTCGGCGAAGCCTCGGGCGTGGATCTCCGGACCGGCGACCACCTTCCCGGTCACGGCATCGACCACGACGATGATCGAGATGAAGCCCTCGTCGCCGAGGATGCGCCGGTCCAGCAGCTCGGCGTCGGTGAGCTCGCCGACGCTGACGCCGTCCACGTAGACGTAGCCGCACGGGACCGCACCGACCACTTTCGCCCGGCCGTCGACGAGGTCGACGACCACCCCGTCCTCGGCCAGCACGACCCGCTCACGGGGCACGCCGGTGGCCACGGCCAGGTCGGCGTTGGCCACCAGGTGCCGGACCTCGCCGTGCACCGGCAGCACGTTGCGCGGGCGGACGATGTTGTAGCAGTAGAGCAGCTCGCCGGCCGAGGCGTGCCCGCTGACGTGCACCCGGGCGTTGCCCTGATGCACGACGGTCGCCCCCAACCGGGTCAGCCCGTTGATCACCCGGTAGACCGCGTTCTCGTTGCCCGGGATCAGCGAACTGGCCAGCACGACGGTGTCGCCGCGCCCGACCCGGATCTGGTGGTCGCGGTTGGCCATCCGGGACAGCACCGCCATCGGCTCACCCTGGGAACCGGTGCACATCAGCACCACCCGGTCCTCGGGCAGGTCCTCGACAGACCTCGCGTCGACGACCACCCCCTCGGGCACGTGCAGGTACCCGAGGTCGCGGGCCACGCCCATGTTGCGCACCATCGACCGACCGACCAGGGCAACCTTGCGACCGTGGGCATGGGCGGCGTCCAGCACCTGCTGGACCCGGTGCACGTGTGAGGCGAAGCTGGCCACGATGAGCCGGCGCTCCGCGGCGCCGAACACCCGGTCCAGCACCGGGGCGATCTCCCGCTCGGCGGTGGTGAACCCGGGCACCTCAGCGTTGGTCGAGTCGACCATGAACAGGTCGACGCCCTCCTCACCGAACCGGGCGAAGGCGCGCAGGTCGGTGATCCGTCCGTCCAGCGGCAGCTGGTCCAGCTTGAAGTCGCCGGTATGCAGCACCAGCCCGGCCGCCGTCCGGACAGCGACCGCGAGCGCGTCGGGAATGGAGTGGTTGACGGCGACGAACTCGCACTCGAACGGCCCCAGCCGCTCCCGCCGGCCCTCGGTCACGGCGAGCGTGAGCGGAGTGATCCGGTGCTCGCGCAGCTTGGCCTCCACCAGCGCGAGGGTCAGCTGCGAGCCGATCAGCGGCAGATCGCCCTTCTGGCGCAGCAGGTAGGGGACGGCGCCGATGTGATCCTCGTGGCCGTGGGTGAGCACCACGCCGACCACGTCGTCCAGCCGGTCGGCGATCACCGAGAAGTCGGGCAGGATCAGGTCGACACCCGGCTGGTGCTCCTCGGGGAAGAGCACGCCGCAGTCGATGATCAGTAGCTTGCCGGCGTGTTCGAGGACCGCCATGTTTCGGCCAACCTCACCGAGGCCGCCGAGCGGGATGACACGTAGGCCGCCCTCGGGGAGCGGCGGCGGGGGGCCGAGCTCGGGATGCGGGTGGCTCACGCGACCGCCGCCAGCAGGTCGGCGGCGGCCAACGCCCGGCGAACCTGGTCGACCTCCTCGTCGCTCGCAGCCAGTAGCGGGGCCCTGGTCGTGCGTGAATCGATCACCCCGAGCAGCTCCATCGCGGCCTTGGCCCGGATCGCCCCCTGCGAGGCCGGGCTCATGATCGCGGTGACGACCCCGGTCAGCCGCCGGTTGAGCTCGCGGGCGCGATCAAGGTCCCCGGCCTGCACGGCCGCCACCAGCTCGGTGTGCACCCGCCCTGCGACGTGCCCGGTGACGCTGACCAGCCCGGCGGCGCCGACCGCGAGCCACGGCAGGTTCAGCGCGTCGTCCCCGCAGTAGTAGGCCAGGTCGGTGCTCGCCATCACCTCAACGCCGGCGGGGAGGTCGCCGGTGGCGTCCTTGACCGCGACGATCCGCGGGTGGGTGGCCAGTTGCCGGAGTACCGCGGTGCCGATCCGCGTCCCGGTACGGCCCGGGATGTCGTAGAGCATGCACGGCAGGTCGGTCGCGTCGGCGACGGCGGTGAAGTGGGCAAGCAGGCTCGACGCCGGCGGCTTGTTGTAGTACGGGGTGACCACGAGCAGGCCGTGGGCGCCGGTCTTGGCTGCCTGTTCGGCCAGGTCGAGGGTGTGCCGGGTGTCGTTGGTGCCGACCCCGGCGACGATCGCGGCCCGCTCCCCGACCGCGTCCAGGACGGCGCGCAGCAGCGCATCCTTCTCGGCGTCCGAGGTGGTCGGTGACTCACCCGTCGTCCCGGAGACGACGATCCCGTCGTGTCCGGCGTCCAGCAGGTGGACGGCGAGACGCTGGGCGCTGTCCAGATCCAGCTCGCCGGACGCGGTGAACGGCGTGACCATGGCGGTCAGGACGGCGCCGAACGGACGCCGTGGGGCTTCGGGCATGTCACGAGGCTACCGGGCAGGCCAGACAGTCGGCAGGGCCGCTGCGTCGTCCCGGTGCCGGCGATGGCGTTCCGCAAAGAAACGAACCTCGGAGCTGCCCGCTCGGGGGTCCGGGCAGCTCCGAGATTCGCGGGGTACATCGCGGTGCCCGGTGTGACCGTTACGTCTGTTCCAATGTGATTTGAGTCACAGGTGTGGTCTCCACGTCCCTGGCGCCTCTCACCGGCTCTTCGCCGACTCCTCGCCTCCGTCAGGGCGCCACCCGTCCGTTCGCCTCGAACGCGGCGTGGGTCAGCGGCATCAGCTCGGCCCAGAAGGTCTCCATCCGCTCCGCACACATCTCGATCTCACGCTGCGGGTAGGACGGGAAGGCGGCATGGTCACGCTTGGTCCGCAGGGACAGGAAGTTCATCAGCGACCGAGCGTTCATGGTGACGTACATGGAGGAGTAGATGCTCACCGGCAGCACGATCCGGGCCACCTCCCGCGCGACGCCGGCGACGAGCATCCGTTGGTAGGCCGCGTAGGCCTGGATGCAGGCCGCCCTGGTCTGCTCCTGCACCAGCGCCGTCTGCTCGGGCGTCCCCACGACGAAGTCGTAGGCCCCGGGCTTGCCGACCTGGACGAGTCGGCGCTCAGGCCCCGGCACGTAGAACACCGGGCGCAGCTCGCGGTAGCGACCGGACTCCTCGTTGTAGCTGGCGATCCGGTGCCGCATGAACTCGCGGAAGACGAAGATCGGCGCCTGCACGTAGAAGGTCATCGAGTTGTGCTCGAACGGGCTGCCGTGCCGGTCGCGCATCAGATAGTTGATCAGCCCCTTGGAGCGCACCGGGTCGTCCTCGAGATGCTCCAGGGTCTGCTCGCCCTGGGTGGACACTCGGGCGGCGAACAGGACGTCGGCATCACGGGCCGCTGACCGGACCAGCTCGACGGTGACGTCGGAGCGGAAGGTGACGGATGCGTCGTTCTCGCGCAGGTCGATGCCGACCTCGCCGCGGGCGTCGGAGATGGCGTCGCTCACCCGGGTGAGCCTACGCCGGGTGCAGCCGCAGCGAGTCGCCCTCCACGGCGAACCGGACGTCGTCCAGGCGGTCGATGACGGCGTCCGCGGCCAGCTCGGCCGGCGGGTAGGTCGTGGTCAGGGCCAGGCTGGCGCACCCGGCGGCTCGGGCCGCGGTCAGCCCGGCCACGGCGTCCTCGACCACCAGGCAGTCCAGCGGGGATACACCGAGGCGGGCCGCCGCGAACAGGAAGGGTGCCGGGTCCGGCTTGCCGAGCGGGACGTCGTCCGGGGTGACCAGCAGCGGTGGGACCGGCAGGCCCACGGCGGCGATCCGGGCCTGGGCCAGCGGCGGGGTGCCCGAGGTGACCACTGCCGAGCGGTCCGGCGGCACGGCACCCAGCGCGCGCAGGGCACCGGGCAGCACCGTGATCCCCTCGAGCTGCTCGGTCTCGATCGCCTCGAGCTCAGCGAAGGCGGCCTCCACCTCCGAGGCCGCCACCAGCTGCGCCAGCACCTGCCGCGCCGGCACGCCATGCGGGATGTCCGGCGGCGGTTCGGACAGGCCGCGCCGACGGGCCCACTCCGCCCAGGACCGCGACACCGCGGGGGTGGAGTCGATGAGGGTGCCGTCCAGGTCGAACAGGACCGCCGCGAACCGACGGTCCTCCAGGGCGCCGAGTCCCGGCGGGTGGATGCTCATGGCGGGCAGGCTACGGCCGACGACACGATAGGCGAGCAAGGGACGACGCGACGGACCCGAGCGGTACCGGCAGGCTAGGGGCATGTCCACGTCAGGCGCCGCCGGCTCAGCCACCCCACCCGCGGTCCGCCCGGCCCGTCCCGCCGACGCGGCGGCGATGGGCTCCGCCCAGTCCCGGTCCTGGCGCCTGGCCTACGCCGACCTGCTCGGCCAGGACGTGATCGCCGAGCTGACCCCGCAGGCCCTGGCCGGTCCGTGGCGCGAGGCGATCGCAGCACCCCCGTCGTCGCGCCACCGGGTACTGGTCGCCGTGGCGGACTCCGTGGTGGTGGGGTTCGTCGCCCTGGCCGGCATCGAGATCGCCGCCCTGGTGGTCGACCCACTGCACCAGCGCCGCGGACACGGGTCCCGGCTGCTGGCCGCGGCGGTCGACGTCCTGCGCGGCGACGGCGCCCGCCGGGTACAGATCTGGGCGCCGCAGCGGGACACGGCGCTGATCGCCTTCCTGGGCACCACCGGGGTGGTGGCAGACGGCGCCCACCGGACCTATGAGCGCGCGGACGGTGTCGAGATCACCGAGCTGCGCCTGGCAGCGAGCCTCGACGACTGACGCTGCGACGCGGGAGCACGTGGGGACCGCGGGCGACCCTCGGGATCGGCAGGTACGGTCGCCTCATCGTGACCACCCAGCTGAGCCAGGACGCCTCGGGGCCCGCCCAGGCCCCAGCGCGGCGTACGCGGCTGGCCGCGGTCGCGGGGACTGTCCTGGCCGTACTGCTGGCCGTGATCGCCGGGCTGAGCCTGCGCCCCGACGCACCGCGGACGCCTGACGGTTCCGGAGAACAACTCGGTGTGTCCGGACCGTCCGCCGCCCGCGACGGCGTGGCTGAAACGGCCGGACGCCGCACCTTCGCCAACCTCATCGCGCGCCGCGTCGGCCCGCAGGACGTGCCGGCCATCGTCGCGAACTACGCCGTAGTGGTACTCAACGACTGGGACCGCGACATCGCCCGGCAGATCAAACAGACCGACCCCGCCATCACGGTGCTGATGTACCAGTGCCTGTCCAGCACCCGCAGCTCGGACCGGCCCGGGCACGTCGCCGGCGGCGTGATGTACGGGCAGGCGGACGCCGACTGGTTCGCAGTGGACACGGCGGGCCGACGGATCGAGTGGGACGGGTACCCACAGCACTGGCAGATGCGCACCTGGGACCCCGACTACCAGCGGGCCTGGGTCGACTCGGTGCTGGCCAAGGTCGCCGCCGGCCCCTGGGACGGCGTTCTGGCCGACAACGACTACGACACCCTCGGGCACTACTCCGACGCCGTCATCAGGGGTACCGGCTCGCGCGAGGAGACCGACCGACTGCTCCGCTCGGGTCTCGACGAGCTGGTCTCGACGGTCGGCACGGCACTGGTCGAGCGGGGGAAGCTGTTGGTCCCCAACGTCTCTGAAGGACGCTACGACCTCGACCGGTGGCGCGCCCACAGCGCGTTCGGTGGCGCGATGGAGGAGAACTTCATCCACTTCGGCACCGACCCGGACGAGGACCTGGTCAGCATCGAGTGGCGGTCGGGCGGCTGGACCGAACAGGCCCGGCAGGTGGCCACGCCAGGCCTCACCCTGGCGGTCACGCAGGCGGCGCCGGACGACCTGCGCTCGATGCGCTATGGCTACGCGACCCTGCTCGTGATGGGCGAGGAGGACTCGTACTGGATGACCCGGGTGGATGACGACACCTACGCCGAGCTCGACGTGGTCGAGTCGCTGCCCGAGGCGAGCGAGCCGGTGGGCCGCTCGCTCGGACCGCCCGGACGGCAGGGCCGGGCCTGGACCCGCAGCTACGAACGGGTCTGGGCTGCCGTGAACCCCTCCTCGCGTCCGGTGACGGTCAGTCCCCCGGACGGCGCCCGCACCCTGCAGGGAGTGGTCCTCGACCGGATCGAGCTCGACCCGAACTCGGGCGTCGTGCTACTCACCGCATGACGGCGACGGCCCAGAACCGTGCAGCCGTTCTGCGCCAGGCGATGTCTGTCGGTCTGGCCACCGGCGCCTACGGCGTCTCGTTCGGAGCCCTGTCGGTCGCCGCCGGGCTGAGTGTGGCGCAGACCTGCATGCTCAGCCTGGTGATGTTCACCGGCGGGTCCCAGTTCGCCTTCGTGGGCGTGATCGGCGGCGGGGGCGCCGGCCTGGCGGCGGCGGTGACCGCGACCATGCTCGGAGTCCGCAACGGCTTCTACGGCCTGGCGATGGCCCCACTGGTGCAGGCGCGCAGGTGGCATCGTCCCCTCGCGGCCCAGCTGACCATCGACGAGTCCACTGCGGTGGGCACGGCGCAGCTGGCCGCGGAGGGGGTGGACCACGACGGCCGGACAGCGCTGGTGCGCCTCGGCTTCTGGTCCACCGGCCTGGCGGTGTTCACCTTGTGGAACCTGGCCACCCTGGCCGGCGCGCTGGCCGGCAGCGCCGTCGGCGATCCGCGCCGCTACGGCCTGGACGCCGCAGCGGCCGCGGCCTTCCTGGCCCTGCTGTGGCCCCGGCTCCGCGATCGGGTCCCGCAGGTGGTGGGCTTCGGCGCGATCGTGCTCGCCGCCGTCCTGATCCCGGTCGCGCCGGCCGGGATCCCCGTGCTGGCCGCGGTCCTGGTCGCGCTGGTCGCGGCGCGGGCGGCGTGATGAGCGTGCGTCGATGAGCCTGTGGACGGCGATCCTGCTCGGCTGCGCGGGGTGCTACGCCATCAAGCTCGCCGGGTACCTGCTGCCGCACGAGTGGCTGGAGCTGCCCCGGGTCGCCCGAACATCGGCCCTGATCACGGTCGCCCTGCTCTCGGCCCTGGTCACGGTGCAGACCCTGGCCGCGGGAGAACGGGTCGTCCTCGACGCGCGAGTCCCGGCCGTGACGCTGGCCGCCGTCCTGCTGTGGCGCCGGGCGCCGTTCATCGTGGTCGTGGTGGCCGCGGGAGCACTGGCTGCCGTACTTCGAGCCCTGTAGGCCGTTCAGGTGGCGACGTATGGCCAGGGTGGCTCGGACACCAGCGCGAAAGCCTTGACCTGCTGTTCCTGTGTACCCTGGTCTACCTGCAGTCCACTCCGGTTCTGGGTTGGATGGTGCCATGAACGCCATCAGGCACCCGAGAAAGGCCTCAGGCCTGGACACCACCGTCCTGGAGGAGCTGGGCCGGATCGTCGGACCAGCGAACCTGCTGGTCACCGACGGTGATGTCGAACCCTACGCCCGCGACGCCACCCCGCTGTTCCGGGCCCGGCCGGACGCCGTGGTCCTGCCGTCGGACACCGCCCAGGTCAGTGCGATCCTGGCGCTGGCCACCCGGACCGGCGTCCCAGTCGTCCCTCGCGGCGGCGGGTCCAACCTGGCGGCGATGACGGTCGCCGAGCTGGGCGGCATCGTGATGGTGCTGACCCGGATGAACCAGGTGATCGAGGTCAACCCCGAGGAGCTGCTGGGCGTCGTCCAGCCCGGGGTCACGACCTCGCAGCTGTCGGACGCCGCCGCCGCGAAAGGGCTGCTGTACGCCCCGGACCCGGGGAGCCGGACCGTCTCGACGGTGGCCGGCAACGTGGCCACCTGCGCCGGCGGGTTGCGCGGCCTGAAGTACGGGGTGACCCGCAACTACGTGCTCGGTCTGGAGGCGGTGCTGCCCACCGGTGAGGTGATCCGCACCGGTGGCCGGCTGTGGAAGGACGTCGCCGGCTACGACTTGACCCGGCTGCTGACCGGCTCCGAGGGCACCCTCGCGGTGATCACCGAGGTCACGGTCGGGCTGCTGCCGATGCCGGCCACCACCGGTACCGGGGTGGCCTACTTCGACACCCTCTCCGACGCCGGACGGGCCGTGGCCCGGATCATCGCGGACGGGGTGCTGCCGGCGACCCTGGAGTTCCTGGACAACCGTTGCATCAACGCGGTGGAGGACTTCGCGGCGCTGGGGCTCGACCGTCACGCCGGAGCCCTGCTGCTCTTCGGGGACGACGGAACGGACAGCCACGTCACCTCCTCCCTGGACCGGATGGCCCAGACCTGCGCCGACATCGGGGCCCGCGGGGTGACCCGAGCCCGCAACGTCGCGGAGTCCGACGCGCTGCTCAGCGCACGACGGTGCTCACTGCCCGCCCTGGCCCGGCTGGCGCCGATCACCATGCTGGAGGACGTCACCGTTCCCCGGCCGCGGCTCGCCGAGATGGTGTCGCGGATCGACGACATCGCCGCGCAGCACGACGTCGTCTGCGCGACGTTCGGCCATGCCGGCGACGGGAACCTGCACCCGACGATCGTCTTCGACCCCGAGGACGGCGACGCCCGGCACCGGGCCGAGGCCGCCTTCGACAAGGTGTTCCACGCCTCGATCGACCTCGGCGGCACGATCACCGGCGAGCACGGCGTCGGCGCAGCCAAGCGTCCCTGGTTGGCCGCCCGGCTCGGGGAGGACCAGGTCGCTCTACTGCGCCGGGTCAAGGCGGCCTTCGACCCGGCCGGCATCCTCAACCCCGGAAAGCTCGGGTCATGAGCGCCGAGCCGCCCCCCGCCTCGGGCACACAGCGGCGGGGCATCTTCGACGCAGCGCTGCTCGACGCCTGCATCTCCTGTGGGTTCTGCCTGCCGGTCTGCCCGACCTACGTGATGACCCAGGACGAGCGGTCCAGCCCCCGCGGTCGGATCACGCTGATGCGGGCCCTGGAGACCGGGCGGTTGGACGTCGACGACCCGACCCTGGTCGAGCAGTGCTCGTTCTGCCTGGGCTGTCGGGCCTGCGAAAGCGTCTGCCCGGCCGGGGTGCAGTACGGGCAGCTGCTGGAGTCCTGGCGTGACCACCAGTGGCGCGGACGGCGGGTGCCGCCGCTCGCGCTGGGCCTGCGGGCCGGCGTCCGGATCACCCCGGCGATCACCGTCGCCGGCAGGCTACGCCGGGCTGCGCCGCAGACCGGGACGGCGCGACCGGATACCACCCACCTGATGCTCGGCTGCATGGAGCGCTCCCTGTTCCCCGACGTGTCCCGGTCGGTGCTGCGGCTGCTGCCGGGGGTTGTGGACGTGCCGTCCGGTCAGGGCTGCTGCGGGGCACTGCACGCCCACAACGGAGACTCGGCACAGGCCGCGGCGATGGCCGAGCACCTCGGGCGCACCATGCCCGGCACCATCCTGGTCACCGCGGGCGGCTGCGGGGCGCACCTGGCCCACGTGCTCGGCCGGGACCGGGTTCGGGAGCTGTCGGAGTTCCTGCTGGAGTACTGGTCCGAGCACCCGAACCGCCCGGACCTCGCCGAGGTGCGTGTGGACGGCCGTCGGGCCCGGGTCGGGCTCCAGGAGTCCTGCCACCTGCGCAACGGGATGGGGGTCAGCCAACCGGCCCGGGACCTGATCGGCGAGGTCGCCGACTACGTCGAGCTGCACTCGGCGGGCTCGTGCTGCGGGTCGGCGGGAACGTACTCACTCCTGCGACGCAAGGACTCGCAGCGGGTGCTCGACGTCCACCTGGACGAGATCGAGCAGGCCGACCTGGACTACCTGGTCGTGGTCAACGTGGTCTGCCAGCGGCAGATGATCGGCGGGTTGAAGCGCCGCCGCTCGCGCACCACGGTGCTGCACCTGGCCGAGCTGCTGGCCCGGGCGCTTCGACGTCACAGGTCGAGGTAGTGCTCCAGCCCGACGGTCAGCCCGGGCCGGGTGGCCACCGTCCGCAGGCCGAGCAGCACACCGGGCATGAACGAGGACCGATCCAGGCTGTCGTGGCGCAGGGTGAGCACCTCTCCCGGGTTCCCGAGCAGCACCTCCTCGTGGGCGACCAGTCCGCGAAGGCGTACCGAGTGCACCCGGACGCCGTCCACATCCGCCCCACGAGCGCCGTCCCGGGCCATCGTGGTCGCGTCGGGCATCGGCGCGGACCCGGCCGCCGACCGGGCCGCGGCGATCAGCTCGGCGGTGTGGACGGCGGTCCCGGACGGCGCGTCCACCTTGTCCGGATGGTGCAGCTCGATCACCTCGACCGAGGAGTAGTGCGGGGCCGCCAACGCGGCGAACCGCATCAACAGCACTGCGCCGAGGGCGAAGTTCGGCGCGATCAGCACCCCCACCTCGGGGTGGGTGGTCAGCTCGGCCCGGACGGCGTCCAGCTTCTGCGGGGTCCAGCCGGTGGTGCCCACCACGGCGTGCACTCCGGCCCGGACGCAGACCAGCACCTGGTCCAGAGCCACGTCGGGTACCGAGAACACGACGGCGGCGTCGGCCCGGCCGAGCGCGTCGAGGTCGTCGCTGTCGGCACCGACGTCGATCTCTGGTCCCAATGCCAGGTCCGGCGCGCCGTCCACCGCGGCGCAGACCGCCTGGCCCATCCGGCCTCGGGCTCCCATCACTGCGACTCGCATCTGACCTCGCTCTCGTCGGTACCCGGCTGCTCACCCACCGGGTGGCGCTCAGACCTGGGGCAGCGCCGTGTCGTCCGCGAACGGCCCGACGACCGCTACGGACCGTGGGCGGCAGGCCAGGTCGGCGGCCAGCGCCTGGATCTGCTCGGGGGTCACCGTCCGGATCCGCTCGAGCGCGTCGTCCAGGGGCAGGTACTCGCCCTGAACCAGCTCGGCCTTGCCAAGCCGGGACATCCGCGAGCCGGAGTCCTCCAGACCGAGCACCAGTGAGCCGCAGATCTGACCCTGCGCCCGGACCAGCTCCTCGTCGGTGACTCCGTCCGCAGCGAGCTCGTCCAGTCCCGCGGCGAGCAGCTCGACCACCTCACCGAGCCGGGACGGTGCGCATCCGGCGTACAGCCCGAAGTAGCCGGCGTCGGAGTAGCCAGAGGCGAAGGAGTACACCGAGTAGGCCATCCCGCGCCGTTCCCGGATCTCCTGGAACAGCCTGCTGCTCATCCCGCCGCCGAGCACCGCGTTCAGCAGGGTCATCGCGTGCCGGCGCTCGTCGGTGGCGGTCAGCCCGGTGCAGCCGAGGACGACGTTGGCCTGCTCGATCGGCCGGTTCACGACCAGCCGGCGCGCGGTCGAGACCGGGTCTGCTGTCGAAACCGCTGCCGCCTCGCCGTTGTGACGCCGTGCGGCCGGCAGCGCGGCCTCCGGCAGAGCCCACTCGGACCGCGCCAGCTCGCGGCTCACCCGCTCGCACAGCTCCTGGTGGTCGATCCCACCGGCGGCCGTCAGCACCAGGGTCGGCGCGGCGTAGTGGTGTCGGTAGTGGTAGAGGATGTGTTGGCGGCCGACCGCCTCGATGGTGACCGGTGTCCCGCCGATCGGGCGTCCCAGCGGATGCTTGCCCATCACCAGCTCGACGAACCGCTCGTGGACGACGTCGCTCGGGTCGTCGTCGTTCATCGCCAGCTCCTCGAGGATGACCCCGCGCTCGCTCTCGACGTCCTCGTCGGTCAGTCGTGCCGAAGTGACCATGTCGAGCAACACGTCCACGGCCAGGTCGAGGTCGTCGTCGAGCACCCGGGCGTAGTAGCAGGTGTGCTCCTTGCCGGTGACCGCGTTCGCCTCGCCGCCCACGGCGTCCAGGGCCGAGGCGATGTCCATCGCGCTGCGCCGGGCGGTGCCCTTGAACAGCAGATGTTCCAGGAAATGGGTGGAGCCGTGATGGCCGTCGGCCTCGTCGCGAGAGCCGACCCCGACCCAGCAGCCGATCGTGGCCGAGCGCAGCGACGGCATCGTCTCGCTGAGCACCCGGACCCCGCCGGGCAAGACGCTGCGACGCACAACGGCGCCGCCGTCCTGCCCGGCCAGGACCTGTCCCGCCGCGCCGGCAGGCGTCAGCGGTAGTGGGACCGGGGGCACGTCAGGCGTTCGCACCGGCGGGGGCAGTTGTCCCGCTCGACTCCTCCGACGCTGCCGACCCCTCGGCGGCGTCCTCGGCCAGCACGGGCACCAGGGACAGCTTGCCACGCGGGTCGATCTCGGCGATCTCGACCTGGACCTTCTGGCCGATGGCAAGGACCTCCTCGACGTTCTCGACCCGGCGGCCGCCAACCATCTTGCGGATCTGCGAGATGTGCAGCAGGCCGTCCTTGCCCGGCACCAGGGAGACGAACGCACCGAATGTCGTGGTCTTGACCACGGTGCCCATGTATCGCTCACCGACCTCCGGCATCATCGGGTTGGCGATCGCGTTGACCGCGGCCCGGGCGGCCTCGGCCGACGGACCGTCGACCGCGCCGATGTAGACCGTGCCATCGTCCTCGATCGAGATGTCCGCGCCGGTGTCCTCCTGGATCTGGTTGATCATCTTGCCCTTGGGCCCGATCACCTCACCGATCTTGTCCACCGGCACCCGCACCGTGATCACCCGCGGCGCGAACGGCGACATCTCGTCGGGGCCATCGATCGCCTCGGCCATCACGTCCAGGATGTGCAGTCGGGCGTCGCGGGCCTGGGTCAGCGCAGCGGCCAGCACCGAGGCCGGGATGCCGTCGAGCTTGGTGTCGAGCTGGATCGCGGTGACGAACTCCTTGGTGCCGGCGACCTTGAAGTCCATGTCGCCGAAGGCGTCCTCGGCTCCCAGGATGTCGGTCAGGGCCGCGTACTCGGTGGTTCCGTCGATGGTGTCAGAGACCAGGCCCATCGCGATCCCGGCGACGGGCGCCCGCAGCGGCACGCCGGCGTTGAGCAACGCCAGGGTCGAGGCGCACACCGAACCCATCGATGTCGACCCGTTGGACGCGAGAGCCTCGGAGACCTGGCGGATCGCGTACGGGAAGTCCTCGCGGCTGGGCAGCACCGGAGAGATCGCCCGCTCGGCGAGGGCGCCGTGACCGATCTCGCGGCGCTTCGGCGAGCCCACCCGGCCGGTCTCGCCGGTCGAGTACGGCGGGAAGTTGTAGTTGTGCATGTAGCGCTTCTTGGTCACCGGAGACAGCGAGTCGATCTGCTGCTCCAGCCGAAGCATGTTCAGCGTGGTGACGCCGAGGATCTGGGTCTCGCCGCGCTCGAACAGCGCGGAACCGTGCACTCGGGGGATCACGTCGACCTCGGCGGAGAGCTGACGGATGTCGGCCAGGCCGCGCCCGTCGATCCGCACCTTGTCGCGCAGGATGCGCTGGCGGACCAGCTTCTTGGTGACCGCGCGATAGGCCGCCGAGATCTCCTTGTCACGACCCTCGAACTGCCCGGCCAGGGTGGCCTTGACCGAGCTCTTGATCTCATCGAGCCGCGACTCCCGCTCGGTCTTTCCGGCGATGCCCAGCGCCCCGGCGAGGTCGGCCGAGACCGCCGCCTCGACCGCCGCGTAGACGTCGTCGGCGTACTCGGGGAAGACCGGGAACTCGGCCGTGGCCTTGGCGGCCTTGGCGGCCACCTCCTGCTGCGCGGCGCAGAGCAGAGCGATGAACGGCTTGGCGGCCTCCAGGCCCTGGGCGACGACCTCCTCGGTGGGGGCGGCCACGCCCTGGTCCTTGATCAGCGTCCAGGCGGCGTCGGTGGCTTCGGCCTCGACCATCATGATCGCGACGTCCTGGCCGCCGTCATCGGTGGTGATCACCCGACCTGCCACGACCATGTCGAAGACCGCGCGGTCGAGCTCGGCGTGGCGCGGGAACGCCACCCACTGACCATCGATCAGCGCCACTCGGACCCCGCCGATCGGACCGCTGAACGGCAGCCCCGAGATCTGCGTGGACAGCGAGGCGCCGTTGATGGCCACGACGTCGTAGAGGTCGTCGGGGTTGAGCGAGAGCACGGTCACGACGACCTGCACCTCGTTGCGCAGGCCCTTGACGAAGGTCGGGCGCAGCGGTCGGTCGATCAGCCGGCAGGTGAGGATCGCGTCGGTGCTGGGCCGGCCCTCGCGGCGGAAGAACGAGCCGGGGATCCGACCCGCGGCGTACATCCGCTCCTCGACGTCGATGGTCATCGGGAAGAAGTCGAACTGCTCCTTGGGCTGCTTGCCGACCGTCGTGGCGGACAGCAGCATCGTGTCGCCGTCGAGCTGGACGACGACCGACCCGGCGGCCTGGCGGGCCAGTCGGCCGGTCTCGAACCGGATGGTTCGGGTGCCGAAGGCGCCGTTGTCGATGACCGCCTCGGCGGTGGTGATCTCAGGACCCTCCATGCGGGTTCCCTCCGTTGAGTCGTGCGGAGTCCTGGCCGTGGTGGGCGGTCCGGTCTTCGATCGAGGCCCACGGGGAACGGCGCGCAGTGGCGACGTGCTCCCGAGAGCCACTACCGAGGACCGGGCGCCGTATCGGCCCGGCTCACGTCGGTGAAATGGCGAAAGCCGCGGCCCTCGTGCGAGGACCGCGGCTCGACGTCACCGGCGCAGACCGAGTCGCTCGATGAGCGATCGGTAGCGGGTGATGTCGGTGCGCTGCAGGTACTGCAGCAGACGGCGTCGCTGACCGACGAGGATCAGCAGGCCGCGGCGGCTGTGGTGGTCGTGCTTGTGCTCCTTGAGGTGCTCGGTGAGGTCCCTGATCCGTTGCGACAGCATCGCGACCTGGACCTCCGGGGAGCCGGTGTCGTTCTCGCCGGTCGCGTACTCGGCAATGATCTTCTGCTTGGTGGCGGCGTCGAGTGGCACTGTGCTCCCTGTCTCATCGTTGCGCGGCGCGCCGGGGCACGTTCACCCGGGCTCTATGAATCCGCGGCCGTTCTGACGGCGCCCTCACAGTATCAGCGGCGCTGGTGACGGACCGAATCCGCCACTCCTGAGGATCCGGCACCGGAGCCGGGGCGTGTTCATGGCGAGGCGGGCAGGCCCAGGACGGCGCGGGCGGCCTCGACGTCCTTGTGCATCTGGACGACGAGCGCATCGACGTGATCGAACCGCTCGGTCGGGCGCAGCCGTTCGACGAAGTCGATGGCGACGATCGCCCCGTACAGCTCCAGGTCATCGCGGTCCAGTACGTACCCCTCCACCCGGCGCGCCCGGCCGTCGAAGGTCGGGTTCGTGCCCACTGAGATCGCCGCCGGCATCCGGACCGGCGGGGTCGGGTCCTGCGGGGTGGCGTCGTCCGCGGTGAGTACGGTCAGCCAGCCCGCATAGACGCCATCGGCCGGGATCAGGCCCTCGGCGTCTCGGGCCAGGTTCGCGGTCGGGTAGCCCAGTTCGCGACCTCGATGGTCGCCGTGGACGACGACTCCGACCATCCGGTGCAGGTGCCCGAGCGCCGAGGCCGCCGTCCGGACGTCGCCGTCGGCCAGCAACCCGCGGATCCAGGTGGACGACCAGCGCCCACCGCCGGTCTCCAGCTCGGCACCGGCGAAGTCCTCCACCGCATAGACCTCGAACCCGAGCTCCGCGCCCAGCTCGCGCAGGGTGGTGATGTCGCCGGAGTTGCGGTAACCGAACCGGGTGTCCCGACCGACCACCACCGCGCAGGCGTGCAGGGCCTCGACCAGCACCTCCTCGACGAACCGACGCGGACTCCAGGTCGCCAGCTCGCGCGTGAAGGTCATCACCAGGACGCCGCCCAGCCCGGTCCGCGCCATCCGCTCCAGGCGCGTGGTCAGACCGTCGATCTGCTGCGGCGCCCGCTCGGGGAACAGGACGGCGATCGGGTGCGGCTGGAAGGTGATCGCCACCGAGACGGCCTGCCGGACCCGCGCGAGGGCGACCAAGTCGGACAGCACCCGCTGGTGTCCGCGGTGCACGCCGTCGAAGTTCCCAATGGTCACCACGGATCGGCCCAGGTCCTCGGAGACCTCTGCGACGGAGTTCCAGCGCTGCACGGGCCCATGCTGCCAGGTCGACCGGGGGGTCCGTCCTGGCCCGCCCAGGCACGGGTGCCCCTCATCCCGCCGGAGCGACCACCAGCAGCGGCTTGCAGGTCGGCCCGGTCTCGCAGACGATCGCCACCAGCGAGCCGTCGGGGGCGAACGCGGCGGTGGGCATCTCGCCGGTGCCGGTGGCCGCGATCCGCTGACCGTGCCCGAGCTTGCCCGCCTCGACCTGGGTCAGCTCCCGGGCCGGGAACGCCACCCGGGCCGCCGCCTCGAGGCTGAGCAGCTCTCCGGTCTGCTCCATCCGCTCCAGGGTCACCGCGTGCGAGAGCTGATAGGGGCCGACCCGCAGCCGGCGCAACGCGGTCAGGTGACCGCCGACACCGAGGCCGGCACCGAGGTCACGGGCCAGGGCGCGCACGTAGGTCCCCGACGAGCAGTCCACCTCGACGACCACGTCCTGGACAGCGAACTGGTCCTCGCCGTCGTCGAGGATGCTCGAGCGGACGGAACGGACCTCGAACCGGGACACGGTTACCTGCCGGGGCGGCAGGTCCACCTGCTCACCCGATCGGACTCGCGCGTAGGCGCGACGCCCGTCGACCTTGATCGCACTGACCGCGCTCGGCACCTGCTCGATGTCCCCGGTCAGGGCCCGGACACCGGCCTCGATCTGATCACCGGTGACGGCTGCGGCGTCGGTGCGGGACAGCACCTCGCCCTCGGCGTCCTCGGTCTGCGTGGCCACCCCGAGCCGGATCGTGGCGCGGTAGGTCTTCGACTCTCCCACCAGGTAGGTCAGCAGCCGGGTCCCCCGCCCCACCCCGACAACCAGGACTCCGGTGGCCATCGGGTCGAGAGTTCCGGCGTGCCCGACCTTGCGGGTGTGCAGGATCCCGCGCAACCGAGCCACCACGTCGTGGGAGGTCCACCCGGCCGGCTTGTCGATGACGGCCAGGCCGTCCCGGCTCACCGCGTCTCGTCCTGCTCCTCGGGACGGCGGTAGGGATCGGGCTCGCCCGCGTGTTGGGCGGACGCGGCCATCCGGGCCAGGTCGGCGTCGCGTTCGGCGGCCTCACGCAGCAGGTCCTCGATGTGCGCGGCGTTCTCCGGCACCGCATCGGCGAGGAACTGCAGGGTCGGCGTCAGCCGCACCCCGGTGCCCTTGCCGACCTCAGAGCGCAGCACACCCTTGGCGCTCTCCAGCGCGGCGGCCGAGGCCTCCCGGTCGGCCTCGTCACCCAGCACGGTGTAGAAGACGGTGGCGTGCTGCAGGTCATTGGTCACGCGGGCGTCGGTGACGGTCACGAAGCCGAGTCTCGGGTCCTTGATCCGCTTCTCCAGGGCGTCGGCCACGATCTCATGAATCAGTTCGGCCAGCCTGCGTGCGCGCGCCTCATCAGCCATCCCCCGACGGTACCGCCCTGGTGCGGGGGGCGCGCCGCCCGTTCGAGGTGGTGAACCGGCCAGGGGATGCCGTCGCCCGGACCTTGACCTCCTTCTCGGGGGCTGATAACCCCACGATCTGGACGATGTCGATGCCGCTCAGGCGTCCTCGTCGTCCCAGACCCGGCTGTGCGCCGAGAGCAGCTCGACCTCCGGACGCTGCCCCACCAGCCGCTCACAGGCGTCCAGCACCTCGCGACACCGGGCGGCGTCGGTCGCCGCGACGGCCACCCCGACCTCACACCGGCGGTGCAGGCCGAGATGGCCGGTCTCGGCGGCGCTGACGTCGTGACGGCGTCGCAGCTCGGCCACGACGGGCCGGACGACCGCCCGTTTCTCCTTGAGCGAGTGGACGTCTCCGAGCAACAGGTCCAGGCGCAGAGAGCCTACGTACGTGGCTTCTCCCGCATCTCGAAGGTCTCGATCACGTCGTCGGTTCTGATGTCGTTGAACGACCCCAGACCGATACCGCACTCGTAGCCCTCGCGGACCTCGGTGGCGTCCTCCTTGAACCGGCGCAGCGACTCGATGGACAGGTTGTCACCGACCACCACACCGTCGCGCAGTAGCCGCGCCTTGGCGTTGCGCCGGATCTCCCCAGAGCGCACCAGAGCGCCCGCAATGTTGCCGAACTTGCTCGAGCGGAAGACCTCCCGCACCTCGGCAGTACCGAGCTGCACCTCCTCGTACTCCGGCTTGAGCATCCCCTTGAGCGCGGCCTCGACGTCCTCGATCGCCTGGTAGATGACCGAGTAGTACCGGAGGTCGACGCCCTCCCGTTCGGCCAGGTCACCGACCCGCTCAGCGGGCCGGACGTTGAAGCCGAGGATCACTGCGTTGTCGACCGTAGCCAGGTTGACGTCGTTCTGGGTGATCGCACCGACCCCGCGGTGGATCACCTGCAGCGCCACCTCGTCACTGACGTCGATCTTCAGCAACGCGTCCTCCAGCGCCTCGACCGAACCGGAGACGTCGCCCTTGAGAATCAGGTTCAGGGTCTGCACCTTGCCCAGCTCGAGGGCCCTGGTGAAGTCCTCCAGGCTGATCCGCTTGCGACGCCTGGCCAGCATGGCCGCGCGCTCGACCGCCTCGCGCTTCTCGGCGATCTGGCGAGCGGTCCTGTCGTCAGGAGCGACGATGAAGGAGTCACCGGCCCGCGGCACCGAGGTCAGGCCGAGCACCTGCACCGGACGGGACGGCAGCGCCACATCCATCGCGACGCCGTTCTCGTCGAGCATCGCCCGCACCCGCCCATAGGCGGTGCCGGTGACAATCGAGTCCCCGACGGCCAGGGTGCCGGACTGGACCAGCACCGTGGCCAACGGGCCGCGACCCTTGTCCAGGCTCGCCTCGACCGCCACGCCACGGGCCGGCTTGTCCGGGTTGGCCCGAAGGTCCAACGCGGCGTCCGCGGTGAGCAGGATCGCCTCGAGCAGGGCGTCGATGTTGAGCCGCTGCTTGGCCGAGACCTCGACGAACATGGTGTCGCCGCCGTACTCCTCGGCCACCAGGTTGTACTCGGTGAGCTGCTGACGGATCTTGTCGGGGTTGGCCCCCTCCTTGTCCACCTTGTTCACTGCCACGACGACCGGCACCCCGGCCGCCTGGGCGTGGTTGAGCGCCTCGACCGTCTGCGGCATCACGCCGTCGTCCGCGGCGACCACCAGGACGGCGATGTCGGTCACCCTGGCGCCCCGAGCCCGCATCGCGGTGAACGCCTCGTGGCCGGGGGTGTCGATGAAGGTCAACGCCCGGATGACGCCGTCGTGCTCGTAGGCCACCTGGTAGGCACCGATGTGTTGAGTGATGCCACCGGCCTCCCCCGCGACCACGTTGGCCGAGCGGATCGCATCCAGCAGCTTGGTCTTTCCGTGGTCGACGTGACCCATGACGGTGACCACCGGTGGACGCGCCTCGAGGAACTCCTCGTCGTCCTCGGCCTCACCTTCGAGGTCGATGTCGAAGGACTCGAGCAGCTCGCGGTCCTCGTCCTCCGGCGAGACCATCTGGATGTCGTAGCCCAGCTCGGCACCGAGCAGCGCGAAGGTCTCCTCGTCGAGGGACTGGGTCGCGGTGGCCATCTCACCGAGGTGGATCAGCACCGTGACCAGGCTCGCCGGGTTGGCGTTGATCTTCTCGGCGAAGTCTGTCAGCGACGACCCGCGCCGCAGCCGAACGATGGTCGTGCCGTCACCACGGGGAACCTGCACGCCGCCCGCGGTGGGCGCCTGCATGTTGTCGAACTCCTGGCGCTTCTGCCGCTTGGACTTCTTGACCCGGCCGGGACGGCCGCCTCGACCGAAAGCGCCCTGGGTGCCACCGCGGCCACCGGCTCCCTTGCCGAAACCGCGGCCACCACCGGGGCCACCAGGGCCACCCGGGCCGCCGGGACCGCCGGGACGGCCGCCGAAGCCACCGCCACGACCGCCGCCGCCACCACCACCACGTCCCGGGGCGCCGGTCCGGCCAGGAGCACCCGGGCCACCAGAACCGGGCCGCGACACCGCCGCTCGGCCTGGCATCATGCCCGGGTTTGGCCGTGCGCCGCCGGCGCCGGGACGGGAGCCGCCGGGACGGGGTCCGCCGGAGCGCTCCGTGGTCCCGGAACCGCCTGGACCGGACCCGCCGGCGCCTGCGCGCGACCCGCCGGGACGCGGCATGCCCTGGCTGGGCGCGAACGGGTTGTTGCCGGGACGGGGCCCGCCGGGACGCGGCATGCCCTGGCTCGGCGCGAACGGGTTGTTGCCGGGACGCGGGGCGCCTGGACGCGGGGCGTCGTCGTCGCCCTCCCGGGCGGCGGGGGCCTGCGGCCGGACGGCGGGTCCGGGGCGGGGCGAGGGCCGCGAGGGCAGGTCAGTGGGGCTGGTCGGCGCGGGCGCGGGTGCCGCGGGTGCCGCAGGCGCGGCGGGTGCCGCGGGGGCCGCGGGTGCCGCCGGTGCCGTCAGGTCCGCAGCCGGTGCGACCGGTTCTGGAGCGACCGGCGCCGCCGGGGCGGACGGCGCGGGGACCTCCAGCGCGGGGACGACCGGCGCGGGGGCTTCTGGGGCGGGGGCCGGCGGCGCCGCCGGAGCCGTGGGCACGGCTGGCTTGGCCTTCGCGGCGGGCTTGACGGCGGGAGGTGCTTGCTCGGCCGGCTTGGCGACCGAGGCGAGCTGCTCCTTCAGCTTGCGGACCACGGGGGGCTCGACGGTCGACGAGGCCGACCTGACGAACTCTCCCATCTCCTGGAGCCTGGTCATGACGACCTTGCTCTCAACTCCGAGCTCCTTGGCGAGCTCATAGACCCGGACCTTTGCCACGTCTCTCCTGTCTCGGTCCGGGCCGGGCAGGCGCGGACCGTCGTTACGGCTGGGCGGTACTCATCGCTGGGTACTCATCGGGTGCTCATCAGCGTTCGACCCGCTTCCGGTTGGACGGCGTTCTGTCGTTGTCGCGCCCCGGGCATCCGGCGATGCCCGGCGCGTCCTGTTGGTCATCGTGCACGGTGAGCCACTTCCTGAGTCGTTCGGTGCTCATCAGGTCACGGCGCCGCAGTGCCCTGCTGAACGCCGAGCGCCGTTCCGCGGCCTCGAGGCACCCCCGGTCGTCATGCAGCCAGGCACCACGGCCAGGACGGCGACGACGGGGATCGGGTTCGACGTACAACTGCCCGTCGACCTCGAGCGCCACCACTCGCAACAGGAGGTACTGGCTCGCCCGGCGCCGGCAGCCCACACATGTGCGCTGCGGACCGGTCTCACCAGCCTGCGCCAGTGTAGCGCGTCTGCGTCGTCGTCCGGTCGCACCCCGCTGCCGGGTGGTCACGAGGCGGGGACGTCGGGGCGGATGTCGATCCGCCAGCCGGTCAACTTGGCCGCCAGCCGGGCGTTCTGCCCCTCCTTGCCGATCGCCAGGGACAACTGGTAGTCGGGGACGACGACCCGAGCCGAGCGGGTCGAGGAGTCGATCGACTCGACCGCAGTGACCTTGGCCGGGGACAGCGCGGCCGCGACGAACGTGGCCGGATCGTCGCTGTAGTCGATGATGTCGATCTTCTCACCGTGCAGCTCGGCGACCACGGCGCGCACCCGCTGGCCCATCGCTCCGATACAGGCGCCCTTGGCGTTCATCCCCGACAGGGAGGAGCGGACGGCCATCTTGGTGCGGTGGCCGGCCTCCCGGGCCAGCGCGACGATCTCGACCACGCCGTCGGCGACCTCGGGGACCTCCAGGGCGAAGAGCTTGCGGACCAGGTTGGGATGGGTGCGCGACACGGTGATCGAGGGTCCCTTGGCACCCTTGCGCACGGCGACCACGTAGCAGCGCAGCCGGGTGCCGTGGCTGTAGTCCTCGCCGGGGACCTGCTCGGCCGGGGGCAGCACTGCTTCCACGGTGCCGAGGTCGACGTGCACCATCCGGGGATCGCGGCCCTGCTGCACGATTCCGGAGACGATGTCCCCCTCCTTGCCCATGAACTCCCCCAGGACGTGCTCGTCCTCGGCGTCACGCAGACGCTGCAGGATCGTCTGCCGGGCGGTGGTGGCCGCGATCCGGCCGAACCCCTCGGGGGTGTCGTCCCACTCCCGCAGCACCTGGCCGTTGACGTCGACCTCGCGGGCCCAAACCACGACGTGTCCGGTAGCCCGGTCCAGCTCCACCCGGGCGTCCACCTCGGCGCCCTCGGTGCGGTGGTAGGCGAGCAGCATCGCCTGCTCGATGGTGCGCACCAGCACGTCGAAGGGAATCTCCTTCTCCTGTTCGATGACGCGCAGGGCGGTCAGGTCGATGTCCATCAACCGCCTCCGGAGAAGTCCAGCCGGACCCGGCCGCGCTGCACCGCCTCCCACGGCAGCAGCGTCGCGCCGTCCAGAGTGAGACCGGCCTCGTCGACCTCACGCAGCCGGCCGTCGAGCGTGTTGGAGTCGGTCAGGGTCACGGTCACCAGCCGACCCCTGGCCCGGGACCAGTGCCGGCGTTCGGTGAGCGGCCGCTCGGCACCGGGCGAGGTGACCTCGAGGGTGTAGGGCCCCGAGCCGAGTGCGTCACTGGCGTCCAGAGCGGTCGAGAGCGCCTTGGAGGCCTCGGCGACCCCCTCCATCGGGACCCCGCCGAGCCGGTCGGCGGGCAGGTCGACGATCACCCGGAGGACGCGGCGGCGCCCGGCCTGGCTGACCGTGACGTCCTCGAGCACCAGACCTGCCGTGGCGACGGCGTCCGCGGCGATCTGCCGCACCGCGTCGACCTGCGCCGCCCCCATCGCTGGGCCCTCCGTCTCCGCTGAGCCGTACGCCTTCGGCGCCTGGTATGGGCAGCCTACCTGCGCCGACCCGGGCGCCGTCCGGTGTAGGAGACCGGCGGACGGGCGGCGTCGACGGTCATGGAATGATCCGAGCATGACAGGTCCGGTCCTCGCCCGGCATCCGGGTGGGCCCGGACGGCGCGCCGTCCTGATCGCCGGCACCGTGGCCGTCGCAGCGGTGACCGGGCTGCTCGGCGGCTGCACTGGTGGACCCACCCCGGACTCGGCCGTGGGGAGCGGACCGGACGCCGAGGCCGACGCCGAGGCGCTGCGTCGGACCGTGCAGCAGGCCCGCGCCCTGCGGACCGCGGCCGTGACCGCGGGTCAGGACGCGATCGGTGCGGACCACGCGGCGCATCTGGTCGCGCTGGGCGCGGAGCTCTCGCCCACCGCACCCCCGGTCCCGCCGTCGCCCTCGGTCTCGCCCGGGCACACCGCCGGGACGCAGACCGACGCCGCAGGGCTGGCCGAGCTGGAACGCGACGCCGCGGGTCAGGCGCTGGCGGAGGTCGCGTCGGTGTCCGCCCCGGTGGCGGTGCTGCTGACCGAGGTGGCGGCGTCCCGGGCCGGGCACGCCGACCGGTTGGCCGGGACGACCCCGTTCCAGGATCCCGCGGTCGCGGCCGCGCCCGCAGCGTCGCCAGCGACGTCGCCGGTCCCGATCGACGACTCCCCGGCGGCCGCCGCCGAGCGGGATGCGTTGGCCCGGTTGGTGGCCGACACACACGCCGCCGTCTATGGGTACGGGGTGGTGACCGCATGGGTGCCGCCGGGCGCACGGGCCGCGGCCACGGCGTCCTGGCAGGCGCACCGGGCGATGCGTGACCGGGCGGCCGATGCACTCGGCCGGGCGGGCGGTCGGGCTCCCGCGGCATCGCCCGGCTACGACGTCGGGGTGGTGGACGGCCCGTCCACCGCCGCGGGGCTCGCCGTCCGGGTCGAGAACGCGATGACCACCCGACTGCTGGCCACTCTCGCCCAGGTCTCCCCATCACTGCGGACGGAGCTGGCAACCGAGGTGGTCGCCACCGTCCGGCGGGCGCAGGCATGGGGTGGGCAGGTGCCGGCGCTCCCGGGCGCCTGAGATCGGTCAGCGCGCCGCGTCCGGTCAGGGCGCAGTCGGCCGACCCATCCGCTGCAGCCGCCGGCCGATCTCCCGACAGGCCGATCGCAGCTCGTCCGGTTCGATGATCTCCACCTGCTCCGGGTGGCGGAGCAGCAGACTGGCGACGAAGGTGACGGCGTGATCCAGTTCGTGCACCCCGAAGCGCAGCTCGCACGAGAAACCGCCCGGATCGGGACGCACCTCGACCGCCGCCGGTGACATCTCGCCCAGACGCTGCGCCGGCACCCCCGCCCGCAGTCGCACCTGCCAGCGGTAGGGCGCCTGGGTGATCGCCTGCCGCACATGCTCGCGAGCAGGCGGCGCCGACCGAGCGGCGAACCGCCAGCCTGTCGGCTCGACGGCGCTGACCCGATCGACCCGGAAGGTGCGCCAGTCGACCCGATCGACATCCCAGGCGAACAGGTACCAGCGCCGTCCGGTGGTGACCAGCCGGTACGGCTCGACCCGGCGCCGGGCCTGCTCGCCGGCTCGGGTGCGGTAGGTCAGGTGGACCCGCTCGGTCTCCCAGCAGCTGCGGGCCAGCGCCAGCAGCGTCGCCGCGGCCACGGTCTCACCGGGGCTGGCAGCAGGCAGGGTCTCGGTCGTTTCGTACAGCGCATCCACCTGGCGGCGCAGCCGGGCCGGCAACACCCGGTCGAGCACGGTGAGCGCCCGCAGAGCGCCGTCGCCGATGCCGTCGATCGGGTTCAGCGACGCCAGCCGCAGGCAGACCGCGACGGCCACCGCGGCCTCGTCGTCGAGCACCAGCGGCGGCACCGCGCCGCCGGCGACCAACCGGTAGCCGCCGCCGGGTCCGCCGACTGCGGCGACCGGGTAGCCCAGGTCGCGAAGCCGATGGACATCGCGGCGTACCGACCGCTGGGTGACCCCGAGGTGGGCGGCCAGCTCCGGGCCGGACCACGGGCCACGCTGCAGCATGGCGAGCAGGTCCAGCAGCCGCCCCGTGGTCCCGACGCTGTCTGACAGACGTCAGCGACGAGCATCACGGGTTGCAGACGCTCCTTCGCCAACAGTTCCAGGCGCTGCTCGCGGCGTCGTACGGGCTGACCGACGAGCAGGCACGGTCGACGCCGACGGCGGGCACACTGTCAATCTCCGGGCTGCTCAAGCACATCTGCTCGGTCGAGACCTCCTGGATGGAGCGGGTGGCCATGGCCCCGCAGCCATCGCCGGGTGACCTGGGATCGCTCGCCGAACGCGCGGCGGAGTACGGCGCGGACTTCTCCCCCACCGAGGCCGAGACCGTCGAGGTGCTGCGCGATCGGGTCGGGGCGGTAGCCGATCGGGTGGCATCCGCCATCGCCGGGGTCAACCTCGAGGCCCGGGTGCCAGCGCCGGACGCGCCGTGGTTCGCGCAGGTGGGCAGCTGGTCGGTGCGTTGGGTACTGCTGCACCTGATCGAGGAGGTCGCCCGACACGTCGGGCACGCCGACCTTGTCCGGGAGAGCATCGACGGCGCGACGGCCTATGAGCTGGTGGCCGCGACAGAGGGCTGGCCGCCCACACCGTGGCTCACCCCGTGGACGCCACCACGGCAGGGCGCTCTTCGCGACGAGGTCAGCTGAGCACGTCCCAGCCCAGGCGCAGGATCAACGCCGAGACCACGACGAGGAAGACCACCCGGACGAACGCGCTGCCGCGGGCCACTGCCGTCCGGGCGCCGAGGTAGCCGCCCACCAGGTTCGCCAAGCCCATCGCCAGCCCGGTGCGCCACAGCGGAGCGCCGGCCGGGATGAACACCAGGAGGGCGCCGAGGTTGGTCGCGAAGTTGGTGATCTTCGCGGTGCCGCTGGCGTCGAGGAAGGAGTAGCCGAGGACGCCGACCAGGGCGATCACCAGGAACGAGCCGGTGCCAGGACCGAAGATGCCGTCGTAGAACCCCAGGCCGGAGCCGACCAGGGCGGCCCGGCCGTAGTGGGCGCCACCGTCGTGGCGCAGCTGGGTGTGTCCGCCGATGCTCGGCCGGGCGATCGTGTAGCCGAGGACGGCGACCAGTAGCACCAGCACCAACGGTCGGAACACCTCGTTGGACATCAGCCGGGCCGCGGCGGCACCCGCCGCCGAGCCGGCCAGCGCCGGGACGGCCATGCTCAACGCCGTCCTGGGGTCGGGCCGGATCCGGCGGGCGTAGGTGACCGACGACGTGGCCGTGCCGAAGATCGAGGCCATCTTGTTCGTGGCCAGGATCTGCGCCGGTGCGGCGGAAGGGAAGGCCAGCAGCAGCATCGGCAGCTGCACCAGTCCACCACCACCGACCACGGCGTCCACCCAGCCGGCGACCAGCGCGGCGACGATCAGGACGACGAGGGCTCCGGTCGAGATGTCGAAGTCGGTCACCGGCCGGGCTCGGGCAGCGCCGAGACCCTGCCGTCGAGCCAGGCCTCGACGTGCTCGAGCACGTCGAGGAGCCGGTGCGCCACGCCATCCGGGGCGACGTCGACGGGGACCTGCTGCGGGGCGGGGATATCGGAGTGCGGGACGAGGATGGCCCTCATCCCGGCGCGCTGGGAGCCGTGCACGTCTTCGTAGGGCCGGTCACCGACGTAGACGCATGAGTGCGGGTCGTCGACTCCGACCGCAGCCATGGCCGCCTGGAAGGCCTCGCGGTGCGGCTTGGCGTGGTCGATCTCGGAGGTGTAGACGGACCCGTCGATCAGGTCCAGCACGCCGTCACGGGCGAACACCCGGTCGTGGTACTCGCGTGACCAGATCGTGTTCGACAGCACGCCGACCCTGATGCCCAGTTCACGCAGGCCGGCGAACAGGGCCGGCACGTCGGTGTCGGTGTAGGTGTGCGGCTCCCAGAACTCCTCGTAGGCCGTCAGGGCTGCGTCGTGGCCCGGGTGGTCGGAGGCGACGCCGGCCTCGGCAAGCACTTCGGCGAGCCGAGCACTCGCACCACCGGCCCGGATCCGGGACCACGCTGCATCCTCGGCTGCCAGGATCCGGCTCGCCATCACCTCAGCCTCGTCGGGATGGTCGGCGTAGACGCTCGCGTAGACCCGCCACTGCTCTGCGAGATCGACGGTGTGCCAGGGGGTCAGGGTGCCGCCCCAGTCGAAGATGACCGCGCGGACGGGACGGGTCGGCGCCTCCGGCTCCCTCACCCGCGGACCACCTGCGTGATCCGCGCGGCCGCCTCGGCCACCGGGACAACGGTGCGCTCGCCGCTGCGCCGGTCCTTGATCTCGATCGTGCCGTCGGCCAGGCCCTTGCCGACCACGACGATGGTGGGCACGCCGACCAGCTCGGCGTCCTTGAACTTGACCCCGGGCGAGACCTTGACCCGATCGTCGTAGATGACGTCGACCCCGCCGGCGACGAGGTCGGCGGCCAGCGCCTCGGCGGCGGCCAGCACCGCCTGCTCCTTGCCGGCCGCGACCAGGTGGACGTCGGCCGGGGCCACCTCGCGGGGCCAGCACAGCCCCTGATCGTCGAAGGTGGCTTCGACGACGGCGGCCACCGCACGCGAGACGCCGATGCCGTAGGAGCCCATCGTCACCGTGACCAACCGGCTGTGCTCGTCGAGCACCTGCAGACCGAGGGCCTCGGCGTACTTGCGGCCGAGCTGGAAGATGTGGCCGATCTCGATGCCCCGGGCACTGGCCAGAGCGCCGCCGCAGCTCGGGCACTCGTCACCGTCGCGGACCTCGGCGGCTTCGACCACCCCGTCACCGGTGAAGTCACGTCCGGCCACCAGGTCGAACACGTGCCTGGCCGGCTCGTCGGCACCGGTGACCCACGCCGTCCCGGGGACGATCCGGGGGTCGAGCAGGTAGCGGATACCGCTGGCGTTCTTCTCCCCCAGCACCCCGGGGCCGATGTACCCCTTGGCCAGCATCGGGAAGGCCGCGAAGTCGGCCTCGGTGAAGGGCTCCACCACCGCGGGCGCGACCGCGGCCTCGAGCCGTTTGGTGTCCACGTCCCGATCGCCGGGCAGGCCCACGCACAGCGGCTCGCGAGCGCCGTCGGTGCGGACGAGCATGACGACGACGTTCTTCAGCGTGTCCGCCGCAGTCCACTCGCGCCCGTCGGCACGCGGGTGAGCGGCGTTGGCCGACGCGACCAGGGTGTCGATGGTAGGGGTGTCCGGGGTGTTCTCGACGTGCGCGGCGGGGATCTGCGAGTCGTCCTGGGCCTGCGGCACCGCCGTGGTCACCGCCTCGACGTTGGCCGTGAAGCCGCAGTCGGGGCACCGCACGAAGGTGTCCTCGCCGACCTCGGTGGGCTGCAGGAACTCCTCGCTCTTGGACCCCCCCATCGCCCCCGACATCGCCGAGACGATCACGTAGTCCAAGCCGAGCCGGTCGAAGGTCTTGATGTAGGCCTCGCGGTGACGCTGGTAGGACGCCTCCAGGCCCGCGTCGTCCACGTCGAAGGAGTAGGAGTCCTTCATGACGAACTCGCGGCCACGCAGGATGCCGGCCCGGGGGCGAGCCTCGTCGCGGTACTTGGTCTGGATCTGGTAGATCGAGACCGGCAGGTCCTTGTACGAGGAGTACAGGTCCTTGACCAGGAGGGTGAACATCTCCTCGTGGGTGGGGCCGAGGAGCATGTCGTTGCCGCGGCGGTCCTTCAGCCGGAACAGGGTGTCGCCGTACTCGGTCCAGCGGCCGGTCGCCTCGTAGGGTTCGCGCGGCAACAACGCCGGGAAGTGCACCTCCTGGAAGCCCGCGGCGTCCATCTCCTGGCGCACTATGCGCTCGACGTTGCGGTAGACGGTGTAGCCCAGCGGCAGCCAGGAGTAGATACCGGGGGCGGCGCGGCGGATGTAGCCGGCGCGCACCAGCAGCTTGTGGCTGGGAACCTCGGCGTCGGCCGGGTCGTCGCGCAGGGTGCGCAGGAACAGCGTGGACATCCGCAGCAGTTCACTCACCCTGGCGAGGATAGTCGCCGCCGCGTACCGCTCATGCCCGCAGGTGCGTCCTAGAACAGCACGGTCGCGAACGTGCCGACCCGGCGGAACCCGACCCGCTCGTACACATGGACGGCGCGGGTGTTGTAGCCGTTGACGTACAGCGTGGTCACGGGCGCGACCTCGCGGCGGCAGTGCTCCACGACCGCAGCCATGGCCGGCACCGCCACCCCCTTGCCCCGCCAGTGCGGATTCACCCACACCCCCTGCACCTGCACCGCCTGCGGGGTCACCGACCCCAGCTCGGCCTTGAACACCACCTGGGCCCCGCCGGGGCCGTGCTCCATCCGGACCAGGGACCGGCCGGTCAGGACCAGTGCGCTCACCTGGGAGCGGTACAGGGAGCCGCCGTCGGAGCCGACCGGTGAGTACCCGACCTCCTCGGTGAACATGGCCACGCAGGCCGGCACCACGGCGTCCAACTCCTCGACCCGGGACGTGCGCACCAGCGGGTCGACCGGGACTGACGGCGGGCCGTCGATGCACATCAGCGGCTGGTCCGAGCGCAGCTCGCGCACCCCGCCCCAGGAGGCGGACAGCCGCGACCACATCTGCAGGACGGGGGGCGCCGAGCCCACGATCGAGGAGCACTGCCGACCGTGGCGGCGGGCCCTGGCCGCGAAGGCGTCAGCTGCGTCGGCGCTGGCCTCGACAGGAACCAGGTTCGCCCCCGACCAGCACAGCGAGGTCAGCACACCGGCGTCGTAGTAGCCCCACAGCTCACCGCCCACCCCCCGGGCCATGCCGTGGCTACGCAGCCGGGCGGCCACGAAGACGTTCGCCACCGGGTCGCGGGCGCAGACCGCGAGCGCCGCCTCGAGATCGGCGCCCGTCAGCACCCGCACCGATGCCCGAAGCACGCGAGCATCCTCGCCGACTCAGGCGATAGTGACTACTGGCCCGCCCGACTGACCCTGGGGCTCGCCATCCTCGGCCTCGGCCTGCATCTGTTCGGCGATCTTCATCGCGTGCTCGATCAGCGTCTCGACGATCTTCGACTCAGGCACGGTCTCGACGACCTCGCCCTTGACGAAGATCTGGCCCTTCCCGTTGCCGGAGGCCACCCCCAGGTCTGCCTCCCGGGCCTCGCCGGGGCCGTTGACGACGCAGCCCATCACGGCGACCCGCAGCGGCACCTCCAGGCCCTCGAGCCCGGCGGTGACCTTTTCGGCCAGGGAGTAGACATCGACCTGGGCGCGCCCGCAGCTCGGACAGGAGACGATCTCCAGCTTGCGCGGTCGCAGGTTGAGCGACTGCAGGATCTGGATCCCGACCTTCACCTCCTCGACCGGAGGGGCCGACAGTGAGACCCGGATCGTGTCGCCGATGCCCTTGGAGAGCAGGGCGCCGAAGGCGACGGCGGACTTGATGGTGCCCTGGAACGCCGGCCCGGCCTCGGTAACGCCCAGGTGCAGCGGCCAATCGCCGCGTGCGGCAAGCATCTCGTAGGCGCGGACCATGACCACCGGGTCGTTGTGTTTGACGCTGATCTTGAAGTCGTGGAAGCCGTGCTCCTCGAACAGGCTCGCCTCCCACACCGCCGACTCGACGAGCGCCTCGGCGGTCGCCTTGCCGTACTTCGCGAGCAGCCGCTTGTCGAGCGAGCCAGCGTTGACGCCGATCCGGATGGAGGTGCCGGCGTCCTTGGCGGCCGCGGCGATCTCCTTGACCTGGTCGTCGAACTTGCGGATGTTCCCCGGGTTGACCCGCACGGCGGCGCAGCCGGCATCGATCGCGGCGAAGACGTACTTGGGCTGGAAGTGGATGTCGGCGATCACCGGGATCTGCGACTTGGTCGCGATCGCGGGCAGCGCATCGGCGTCGTCCTGGCTCGGGCAGGCCACCCGGACGATGTCACAGCCGGCCGCGGTGAGTTCGGCGATCTGCTGCAGGGTGGCGTTGATGTCCGTGGACGGCGTGGTGGTCATCGACTGCACGCTGATCGGGGCGTCGCCGCCGACGGCGACCTTTCCGACGTGGATCTGCCGGCTGGCCCGGCGCGGGCTCAGCACCGGGACCGGTTCGCTGGACGCCATCGTGGGCAGACCCAGATTGACCGACATGGGTGTTCGGACCTCCAACACGTTCTGCGACAGCGATAACCCTAGGCCAGTAGGGCTGGCGGTGCTCCTCGATCACCCATCGTCACACGTCGGACGACTCTGGGCGGCGTCACAACCGCACCACCCGGGCGCTGTGTGATATTGCGCCCGTCAGACGGGCGCAACGTCACGTTGCGCCCACAAGGCGGGCCGGGCGGGGTCAGCCGGACAGCCGGACAGGTTTGACGATGTCGGCGTAGATCAGCAGGAAGGACATGCTGATCAGCACGATGCCCACGGCGTAGGCCAGGGGTAGGGCCCGGGCGATGTCCACCGGGCCGGGGTCGGGACGGCGCATCAGCCGGGCCACCCGACGTCGGGCGCCCTCCCACAGCGCCCCCGCCACGTGACCACCGTCCAGCGGCAGCAGCGGGACGAGGTTGAAGACGAACAGGGCCATGTTCAACGAGGCGATGATCGACAGCCAGACCGCCATCTTGTCCGACCAGCCCAGCGCGAGGTCCTCGGTCGCCTCCAGGCCGCCGACCTCACCGGCCAGGCGACCGACGCCGACCACGCTGATCGGTCCGTTCGGGTCTCGTTCGCCGGTGCCGAAGGCGGCCTCGACGATGCCGACCATCTTCTCCGGGACGCGTAGCAGAACCCCAGCGGTGCCGGTCAGGGTCTCCCCGACGATAGTAGGGACGGCGCCGACCGGCTGTGGCTGGAGCTCGCTGCGCGGGGTGATGCCGAGGAAGCCGACCGGCGTCGTCAGGTAACGCCCGTCCGGACCCTTCACCGCGGCGCCATCCTCGTCGAGGACGTAGCGGGTGTCGACCAGCGGGGTGGCCGTCGTGGTGACCCGCTCTCCGTCCCGCTCCACGACGATCTCGACGGTCCGCCCGCCGCTGGCGCGGATGCCGTCACGGACCTGCTCCCAGGCGGTCACCGCCTCCCCGTCGAAGGCCACGATCGTGTCGCTGGGGAGCAGTCCGGCGGCGGCCGCCGGGGCTGCGGGATCGGTGGCGGTGCAGTCGGTGCGCGATGGCGTGGTCGCATCCTGGGCGACCGGGACCACGCACTGGGACACCGACCCGATCGTCGTGGTCAACGTGCTGATCCCGTAGATCGTGACCAGCCCGGCCAGCAGGACCACGGCGATCAGCAGGTTCATCACCGGACCGCCGAGCATGACCACCAGACGCTTGGGCACCGAGCGCTGGTAGAACAGGCGGTCGCCGTCTGCCTGGGTGATCTCCCGCTGGGCGTCCTCGCGAGCGGCCTCGATCATCATGCCGAGCCGTCCGGTGCTGTCGGCGCGGGCGGGCTGACCCGGCTTGGGCGGGAACATGCCGAGCATCCGGACATAGCCGCCGAGCGGGATCGCCTTGAGCCCGTACTCGGTCTCGCCGAACCGGCGCGACCAGAGGGTGGGGCCGAACCCGATGAAGTACTGGGTGCACCTGATGCCGAACCTCTTGGCCGGCACGAGGTGACCGACCTCGTGCAGCGCGATGGAGACCGGCACCCCGATGCCGATCACCACCAGCCAGCCGAGGAGGTTACCCACCACAGAGTCGTCGATCACCGAGCCGCGTTCCTCTCTGCCGCCGGTCCCGCCGCCAGTGCCGCCACCAGTCGGGCGGTCTCCCGCCGCGCCCAGTCGTCCGCGGCCAGTACACCGTCCAGGTCAACGTGCGCCGGACCCAGATGTTTCCCGACCACGTCACCGACGACGTCCAGGATGTCGGTGAAACCCAGCCGGCCGGCCAGGAAGGCCGCCACGCACACCTCGTTCGACGCGTTGTACACGCCAGGGTACGTCCCGCCACGCTCAGCGACCCTTCTGGCCAGCGTCACAGCGGGGAACGAGTCGTCATCCAGCGGGAAGAACTCCCAGGTCGCGGCGGTGGTGATGTCCACCGGTCGGGCGGCACCGGCCACCCGATCGGGCCAGCCGAGGGCGAGGGCGATCGGCAGCCGCATGTCCGGCGGGGAGCACTGGGCGATGCACGAACCGTCGACGAACTCCACCCAGGAGTGGACCACCGACTGCGGGTGGACGACGACCGCGATCGCCGCCAAAGGCACGTCGAACAGCAGGTGGGCCTCGATGAGCTCCAGGCCCTTGTTGACCAGCGTCGCCGAGTTGGTGGTGATCACCGGACCCATCGACCAGGTCGGGTGGGCCAGAGCCTGCTCGACGGTGACCTCGCGCAGCTGCTCGTGCGACCACCCGCGGAACGGCCCGCCGCTGGCGGTGAGCACCAGCCGGGCCACCTCGGACGGCGCGCCGGCGCGTAGGCACTGGGCCAGGGCGGAGTGCTCGGAGTCGACCGGGACGATCTGGCCGGGCGCGGCGGCCGTAGTCACCAGCTCGCCGCCGATGATCAGCGACTCCTTGTTGGCCAGGGCCAGGGTGGACCCGGCGGCGAGCGCCGCCAGGGTGGGCCGCAGCCCGATCGCCCCGGTCATCCCGTTCAGGACGACATGCGCCCCGCACCCGGCCAGCTCCGCCGCGGCGTCCGGCCCGACCTCCACCCGGACGGGCCCGGCACCGCGCTCGGCCAGCGCCGCGATCAGCGCGGGCTCCGCGTCGGCGTCGGCCAGGGCGACCCGGTCGACCCTGAGCGCGACCACCTGGTCGGCGAGCAGGTCGACCCGCGACCCGCCGGCGGCGAGCGCGACGACCCGGAACCGGTCCGGGTTGGCCGCCACGACCTCGACCGCCTGGGTGCCGATCGACCCGGTGGACCCGAGCAGAGCGATGGATCGTTGGGACGCATGCCGTAACACAGCTCGGGACGCTACCCGATGCCCGCTACCCGATGCCCGCTACCCGATGGTGACGATCCTGATAGAAGGCCCACAGCGAGACCCACGGGATCGCCACTCGTTGAGGCCCGTTCAGGGCCTCGGTGAGCCAGTTCCGGGCCAGCCACCACGTGGAAGCGGCTCTCCTCGTCCACCGAGTAGAGGAGAACGTTGGCGTCGACCAGCATCAGCGCGCCGTCGGCCCCGCCAGCAGATCGAGCGCCTCGGCCACGTTCGAGACGTCGACCCGCAGTCCGAGCCGTCGGGTGCGTGGCGTGAACGGAGCGCGCCCTGTTCGACCAGCATCCCGCGGCGGATCAGCTCGTTGATCGCCTCGCTTGGCGCCCTTCATGCGTCCTCGAGCGCATGCGGCACGCCACCTGAACGCGCACTGCTACAGGGCGATGCCGACGTACTTGGTCTCCAGGAACTCCTCGATGCCCTCGAAGCCGCCCTCGCGGCCGAACCCGGAGTGCTTGACCCCGCCGAACGGTGCCGCCGGGTTGGACACAATGCCCTGGTTGATCCCGACCATGCCGGTCTCCAGCGACTCGGCGACCCGGACGGCGCGGGCCAGGTCGCGGGTGTAGGCGTACGCGACCAGACCGAACTCGGTGCTGTTGGCCATGGCCAGGGCCTGCTCGTCGGTGGCGAACGTGGTCACCGGGGCAACCGGGCCGAAGATCTCCTCGGTGAGCAGCCGGGCGTCGTCCGGGACGTCGGCCAGCACCGTCGGGGCGTAGAAGTAGCCCCGCTCGCCCACCGTCTGTCCGCCGGTGAGCACCCGGGCGCCGGCGCCGACGGCCTGCCCGACCAGCTCGTCGACCTTGGCCTGGGACGGGGCGTCGACCAGCGGGCCGACGTCCACTCCGTCCTCGGTGCCGCGCCCCACGCTCAGCGCTGCCATCCGCTCGGCGAGCCGCGTGGCGAACTCCTCGGCGACCGAGGCGTGCACGATGAACCGGTTCGCGGCGGTGCACGCCTCGCCCATGTTGCGCATCTTGGCCAGCATCGCGCCGTCCACCGAGGCCTCGACGTCCGCGTCGGCGAAGACCAGGAACGGGGCGTTGCCGCCGAGCTCCATCGAGACCCGCAACAGCTGCTCGGCGGACTGCTCGACCAGCTTGCGGCCGATCTCGGTGGAGCCGGTGAAGGACAGCTTGCGCAACCGGGCGTCCGCGATCAGCGGCGCCATCACCTGGCCGCTGTGCGCGGTCGTGACGATGTTCAGCACCCCGGCGGGCAGCCCCGCCTCGGTGAGGATCCGGCCCAGCGCCAGCATCGACAGCGGGGTCTGCGCGGCCGGCTTGACGACCATGGTGCAGCCCGAGGCGACGGCGGGCCCGATCTTGCGGGTGCCCATCGCCAGCGGAAAGTTCCACGGCGTGATGAACAGGCACGGACCGACCGGTTGCTTCATGGTGAGCAACCTCGTGGCCCCGTTCGGGGCGATGGAGTAGCGGCCGTGGATTCGCACCGCCTCCTCGGAGAACCAGCGGAAGAACTCCGCGGCGTAGGTGACCTCCCCCCGGGACTCCTTGAGCGGCTTGCCCATCTCCAGGGTCATCAGCAGGGCGAGGTCCTCGATCCGTTCCATGATCAGCTCGAAGGCCCGGCGCAGGATCTCCCCCCGGTCCCGCGGGGCCGTGGCCGCCCACGAGGCCTGGACGGCGACCGCGGCGTCCAGGGCCGCCCGGCCGTCCTCGACGCTGCCGTCGGCGACCCGGGTGATGGCCTCGCCGGTGGCCGGGTCGGCCACGGGCAACGTGGCGCCACCGGCGGCCTCACGCCACTGACCACCGATGAACAGACCGGTCGGCGCGGCGGCGACGACCTCGGACTCACGCTCCGACAGGCTCATCGCCCGACACCTCCGGCAACCGTTCTGACCCTGACGTTCGAAGTTCTCAGCCTATCGGCGCACCGCTGCCGACACCGCTCGGCCGCCGGTCCTGCATCCCCCAGGTCGGGCCATGCTCGCCCAGCCGGTCCAGGAACGGCAGCGGGTCGAAGGCCTCCGGACCGAGCACTCCGGTGCCGGACCAGACGCCTTCGGCGAGCAGCTCCAGGGCGATCACCGGGTTGACCGCGGTCTGCCAGACGACACACTGGGAGCCGTACTGAGCCATCGACCAGTCGTTGTCCACGACGTGGTAGAGGTACACCTCGCGAGGGCGGCCCTCGAACCCCTCGCCCCGACCGATGCCGGTGACCCACAGTCCGGCGCAGGTCTTGCCGTGCATCTTCTCGCCCAGGGTGGCCGGGTCGGGCAGGCAGGCCGCGACGACGTCCCGGGGGCTGACCCGGACGGGCTCGCCCGACCCCCCCGCCGACCCGCCGACGGCGCGGACGCTGACCGGCTCGAGTGCGGTCCAGCCCGGTTAGGTGCAGGCAGCGCAGCACGGAGATGAACTGCTCGCCGAGGCCGTACTTGAACGTCGCCCGCCGGGCGTCCACCCAGCGCGGCATCAGCAGCACCTCCTCGTGCTCGACGTTGACGCATTCGACCGGCCCGATCCCGTCAGGGAACTCGAAGACCTCCGGCTCGCTGAACGGTTCGGTGGTGAACCAGCCGCGGCCGGCCTCCCAGATCACCGGCGGATTGAGGCACTCCTCGATCGTGGTCCAGATGGAGAAGGACGGGGCGAACTCGTGGCCGTCAACGGTCAGGTTCGCGCCGTCCCGCACGCCCAGCTCCTCGATCGAGGAGAACAGGTGGTCGGCGGCGTACCGGGCGAACACGTCGGACAGGCCAGGCTCGACCCCGATGCCGACCAGGGCCAGCCGGCCGGCGTCCTGCCAGGCCTGCTCGCGGGCGAACTGCTCGTCGCCGAGCTTGACCCCGCACTCGGCGTAGGGGCGCTGGGGGTGGGGCCGGGACAGGCTCATCGCCATGTCCAGGTAGTCGGCCCCTGCCGCCAGCGTTCCTTCGAACACGGGCATCACGAACCGCGGGTCGACGGCGTTGAGCACATGGGTGACGCCGTGGCTGCGGGCCAGCCCAGCCACGGCGCCGGCGTGGGAGGCGTCGACGGAGGCGGCCACCAACCGCGGGTCACCGGCCGCGTCCACGGCGGTTTTGGCCCGGGCGAGGTCGTAGTCGGCGAGGACCAGATGCTCGAAGAAGTCGCGACGGGCGGCGATCCTGGCCACCGCCGACCCCACCCCACCGGCACCAACCACCAGCACCCGCACCGGACCTCCACCGTCTCGTCGCGAAACCTGGCGTGATCCTAGGACGTCGCACCCGAATCCGAAGGCAGGATCCGAGTACGAAACGGTTTCGGTATGTTCTGACGTCGATGGCCACCGGCCCACGGGCCCGGACACGGCCGGCCGCGTCGGCGGGGTGGGCGCGTGTTCGGGTCTGCGGGCGCGGGTCGGTGCTGCTGGACGATCAGTGCTGCTGGACGATCAGTGCTGCTGGACGATCAGTGGTGCTGGGGGAAGCCCAGGTTGATCCCACCGTGACTCGGATCGAGCCAACGCGAGGTGACCACCTTGCCGCGGGTGAAGAAGTGCACGCCCTCCATACCGTGGGCGTGGCTGTCCCCGAACAGCGAGCTCTTCCAGCCACCGAAGGAGTAGTAGGCCATCGGCACCGGGATCGGCACGTTGATGCCGATCATGCCGACCTCGACCTCGTACTGGAACCGGCGCGCCGCGCCGCCGTCGTTGGTGAAGATCGCCGTGCCGTTGCCGTACTCGTTGCTGTTCACCAGCTCGAGAGCCGCCTCGTAGCTGGGGACCCGCACGACGGACAGCACCGGTCCGAAGATCTCGTCGGTGTAGCAGGACATCTGTGCGGTGACGTCGTCGATCAGGGTGGGCCCGAGGAAGAAGCCGTCGCCGTCGGCGTCGAAGCTCGTCCGGCGGCCGTCGACGCTCACCGTGGCGCCCTGCTCGGCCCCGGCGTCGATGTAGGAGGCGACCTTGTCGCGGTGCTCGCGGGTGACCAGCGGGCCCATGTCGACCTCGCGCGTGCCGTCGCCGGTGCGCAGCCGGGCGATCCGCTCCTTGATCTTGTCGACCAGCTCGTCGCCGACCGGGTCGACGGCGATCAGCGCGGAGATGGCCATGCACCGCTCGCCGGCCGAACCGTACCCGGCGTTGACCGCGGCGTCGGCGGCCAGGTCGAGGTCGGCGTCCGGCAGCACGATCATGTGGTTCTTCGCCCCGCCGAGTGCCTGGACGCGCTTGCCGTGCTGGGTGCCGGTCTCGTAGACGTACCGGGCCACCGGGGTGGACCCCACGAAGGAGACCGACTTGATGTCGGGGTGGCGCAGCACCCGGTCGACGGCCTCCTTGTCCCCGTGGACGACGTTGAGCACGCCCGGCGGCAGTCCGGCGTCGAGGAACGCCTGGGCGATCAAGGTGGCCGCGGTCGGGTCCTTCTCACTGGGCTTGACCACCACGGCGTTGCCGCAGGCGAGCGAGACCGGGACGAACCACAGCGGCACCATCGAGGGGAAGTTGAACGGGGAGATGACCGCGGTGACCCCGAGTGGCTGGCGGATGGAGTAGACGTCCACCCCGCTCGAGACGCCTTCGCTGAACCCGCCCTTGAGCAGGTGCGGAATGCCACAGGCGAACTCGACGACCTCCAGCCCACGTTGGAGCTCGCCGGCCGCGTCGGCGAGCACCTTGCCGTGCTCCGAGGTGATCATCGAAGCGATCTCCTCACGGCGCTGCGAGATCAGCTCCCGCGCCGTGAACATCACCTTGGCCCGGGTGGCCAGTGACGAGGTGCGCCACTGCGCGGCTGCGGCGAGGGAGGAGGCGACGACCTGGTCGACGTCCTCGGTGGTGGCGAAGTGGACGACGGCCTGCTGCTCACCCGTGGCGGGATTGAAGACGGGGCCGGTGCGCTCACCGGAACCGGCGAAGGGCTTGCCGTCGACGAAGTGGACGATCTCGCGCAGGGACGTCGTGGGAGTCATGAGTCCAGTGTGCCCTCTCTGGAGAATTTGTAAAGACATACTCTCTAATTTGTGACGATGTGCCGGGTCAGGCCGGCACGCTGCGACCGGTCGTGACCTGGCCTCAGGAGTCGTACCCGAGTCCGAACCGGTCCAGGCCACGCAGCCACAGGTTGCGCCGTCCGGATCGGGCGTCGGCGCCGGCGATGCTGCGCCGGGTCAGCTGGATGCCCGCCCAGCGCAGCGGTTCCGGCGGGAACGGCAGCGGTTTGGTCCGCACCATGGACAGCCGGGTCCGCGCCGTGTCGACCCGCTCCAGCAGGTCCAGGGCCACCTGGGCGCCGAACCGGCTGGCCCCCACCCCGAGCCCGGTGAAGCCCTGGACCGCGCACACCTTGTCGTCGAACGCGCGCTGCCAGAACGCGGTGAACCGGGTGCAGGTGTCGATGGCACCGCCCCAGGCATGGCTGAACCGCAGTCCGGCCAGCTGCGGGAACGTGGTGAAGAAGTGCTCGGCCAGCAGGTGTTCGGTGGCCTGGCTGCGCGCCCGTCTCGACGACAGGTCGCCGCCGAAGTAGTAGAGCGCGTCGTAGCCCCCCCACACGATCCGGCCGTCCGCGGTGAGCCGGTAGTAGTGGAACCGGTTGCCGGCGTCGCTCACCCCCTCCTCCCCCGCCCACCCGATCGCCGCACGCTGAACGGCGGACAGCGGCTCGGTGGCCAGCACGTGGTCCCAGACCGGCACGATGTAGGGCCGCACCCGGTGCAGCGGTGACGGGAACGCGTTGGTGGCCAGGAGCACGCGCCGGGCCAGCACCGCGCTGACCTGCCCGCGACCGCCTGCGCCGCCGTCCTCACCGTCGTCCGGCGAGGTCACCTCGAGCCGCACCCGGTCGCCCTCGTCGGTCAGACCGGTCACCCGGGTCCGCTCGTGGACGGCGACCCCCGCCCGCTCGGCCACCTCGGTCAACCCCCACACCAGTCCCGCCGGGTTGAGCACAGCCGTCCCCCGGGGGTCGCGCAACCCCGCCAGGTAGGTCGGCGAGTCGACCAGAGCCCGGGTCTGCTCGGCGTCCAGCAGCTCCAGGTCCTGCCCGAGCTCACCGCCCCGGGCGTGCAGGTCGGCGAGCTCGGCGGCCTGCCAGGGTTCGACCGCGACGGTCAGCTCACCGCTGCGCCGGAAGTCGCAGTCGATTCCGTACCGGGCCACGGTGTCCTCGATGGCGTCGAGGTTCTCCTCGCCCAACCGCTGAAGGGTCGCCATCTCCTCGGGCCATCGAGACCTGCCGTTGGCCAGCCCGTGGGTCAGGCTGGAGGAGCAGAACCCCCCGTTACGCCCACTGGCGGCCCAACCCAGGTCGGCCGCCTCGAGCAGCACTGTGCTGCGGGCCGGGAACTGCTCGCCGGACAGCTGCGCCGCCCACAGACCGGTCAGGCCACCGCCGACGACGGCCAGGTCCACCTCGACCTGCTTGGTCAGCGACGGACGGCGCACCGGCGCGTGCGCGGTGTCGAGCCAGATCGGCACACCCCCGGCTGCGGCCAGCGACTGCCGGGAGACCTCACTCAGCTCGAGCGGGGACAGCGACCCGCTGTCGACGTGGTTCACGATCGCGCATCCTTCCCGCGCGTCGACTCATCCCTTCGGCGCTCGACGCGTACGGAGGAACTCTCCCACCAGCACGACGGCCATCGCCAGGAAGAACATCGCCGCCCCGATGACGTAGGCCTGCGCCGGGATGCCGCGGGCCGCGGCGACGTAGACGAACTTCGGGAAGGTGATGACCGCACCGGAGTTGAAGTTGGTGATGATGAAGTCGTCGAAGGACAGGCTGAAGGCCAGCAGCGCGGCGCCGGCGATCCCGGGGGCGACCAGCGGGAAGGTGACCCGGCGGAAGGTCTCGAACTCGCCCGCGTACAGGTCCATCGCGGCCTGCTCGAGCCGCGGGTCGAGGCTGGCGATCCGAGCCTTCACCGCGACCACCACGAAGCTGATGCTGAACATGACATGGGCGATGACGATCGTCCAGAAGCCGCGCTCGACCCCGAAGTTGAGGAACAGGGTCAGCAACGCAGCCGCCAGCACCACTTCAGGGGTGGCCATCGGCAGGAAGATCAGGAGGTTGGTCGCCTTGCGGCCACGGAACCGGTGCCGGGTCAGCGCGAAGGCGATCATGGTGCCCAGGACTGTCGCCCCCACGGTCGAGATGAGCCCGATCCTGAGGCTGTTGCTCAGCGCCGAGCAGACCTGCGGCGCGCCGCACGGGTCCTGCCAGTTGTCCACCGTGAACCCGCGCCAGACGATGTTGGTGCGCCCGCCCTGGTTGAACGAGAAGACGGTGACGTAGGCGATCGGCAGGAAGATGTAGGCGAACGCGATGACCCCGTAGATGCGTAGCGCGTTCCGGCCGATCCACCGGCGCAGCCGGTGCAGTGTCGATCCCGAGGTCGATCCGGGGGTCGATCCGCGGCCCGGCACCGAGCGCGCTGCCGGTACCGTTCCGGTCGTCATACCAGGTTCTCCGTCATACCAGCTCCTCCGTCCCTGCCCGGCGGATGTAGAGGAAGACCAGAACCAGGATGGTCGCCATCAGGATGAACGACAGCGCCGAGGCGATCGGGTAGTCCACGATCCGGAAGAACCGCGAGTCGATGACGTTGCCGAGCATCGTGGTGTTCTGGTTGCCGAGCAGCTGGGCGTTGACGTAGTCGCCCGCCGCCGGGATGAAGGTGAGCAGGGTCCCGGAGACGATGCCGGGCATCGACAGCGGCAGGGTCACCTTGCGCAGCACGGTGAACGAGTTGCCGTACAGGTCGGCGCCCGCCTCGAGCAGGCGCGGGTCGATCCGCTCGATGCTCGCGTACAGCGGCAGGGTCATGAACGGCAGGAAGTTGTAGGTCAACCCCGCGATCACCGCCACCGGGCTGGCGGTCAGCGCGACCCCCTCGGGCACGATGTGCAGCGCCTTGAGCGTCGGGACGACGAAACCCTCGTCGGCCAGGATCTGCCGCCAGGCGATCGTGCGCAGCAGGAAGCTGGTGAAGAACGGCGCCACGACCAGCACCAGCAACAGGTTTCGCCAGCGGCCCGCCTTGAACGAGATCATGTACGCCAACGGGTAGGCGATCAGGAAGGCCAGGGCCGTGGCGATGCCCGCGTACAGGAACGAGCGGACGAACTGCGGGCGGTACTCGCCGAACGCCTCCGCGTAGTTGGCGATGTCGAAGGCCGGTACGTACTCGCCGATCGCACCGCTGGGAGCCGGCTCGTACAGCGAGGTGGCCAGCACGAACAGCAGCGGCAGACCGAAGAACACCGCGAGCCACAGCATGCCGGGCGCCAGCAGCAGGTAGGGAGTGAACCGCCGACCCCGGGGGGCCTCGGCCGGTGGTGCAGCGGCGGCGGTGGAGCCGATCGGGACGTGGGCCATCCTCGCGCCCCGTCTCAGCCGGCGGTGGCGACGGCCGGGCTCGCCGCGGCGTCGGTGTCGTCGTCCGGGGCCAGCCCGAAGGTGTGTCCGCGCTCCCAGACCAGGTCGACAGCGGCTCGCGCCGGGAACCGTTGGCCGACGCCGGTGTTCTGGGCGAAGACCATCAGGTCCTGCCCCCAGGGCATTCGCACCAGGTACTGGGTGGAGACGCCGGAGAAGCTGGCGTCGACGACGGTGCCGCCGCCCAGCCGGTTCAGGCCCTCCTCGCCCTGCCCCGGCTCGACCAGGTGGATCTTCTCCGGCCGGACGCCGAGCAGGAAGGACTCCCTCGCCTCGCCCAACCGATCGATCGGCACCGCGACCTTCTGACCGTGGCTCTCGGCGACGACGTGCCCTTCGTCGCCGCCGACGCGGCGCGCCCGGACGAGGTTGGACTGGCCGAGGAAGTTGGCCGCGAACACCGTCCGCGGCGACTCGTACAGCTCGACCGGGGCGCCCATCTGCTCGATGATCCCCTTGTTCATCACCGCGACCGTGTCGGCCATGGTCATGGCCTCCTCCTGGTCGTGGGTCACGTGCACGAACGTGATCCCGACCTCGGTCTGGATCCGCTTCAGCTCCACCTGCATCTGCCGGCGCAGCTTGAGATCCAGCGCGCCGAGCGGCTCGTCCAGTAGCAGCACCTTGGGCCGGTTGACGATTGCCCGCGCCAGGGCGATCCGCTGCTGCTGACCACCGGACAGCTGCGGCGGCTTGCGCCGGGCCAGGTGCGGCAGCTCGACCAGCTCGAGCGCCTCGACGACCTTGGCCTTGACGTCCTTCACGCCGCGGCGGCGCAGACCGAAGGCCACGTTCTCGAAGATGTCCAGGTGCGGGAACAGGGCGTAGCTCTGGAACACGGTGTTGACCGGCCGCTTGTACGGTCGCAGGTAGGTGATGTCGTCCTCACCCAGGTAGAGCCTGCCGGAGGTCGGTTCGTCCAGCCCCGCGATCATGCGAAGGGTGGTGGTCTTGCCGCACCCCGACGGTCCCAGCAGGCCGAAGAACGACCCCTGCGGGATGGTCAGCTCGATGTCGTCGACGGCCAGGAAGGCACCGAAGCGCTTGACGACGTGGTCCAGCCGCAGGTCCCCGGCGTGCTCGCCGGCGCCACCAGACCCGCCGGGCATCAGGCGCCCAGCACCTTCTGGAACGCGGTGGTGAACTCGCGCTCGGTCGTGTCGTCGAGTGCCTGGAAGACCTGCACCTTGGCCAGGTCCTCGGCGGTCGGGAAGATGTAGGGGCTGTTGGCCACCGACTCCTCGATGCCCGGGATCTTGACGATCTCCTCCTGCGCGCCCTTGACCGGGCAGATGTAGTTCACGTAGGCGGCGACCTCGGCGGCGACCGCGGGGTCGTAGTAGAAGTCGATCAGCTTCTCGGCGTTGGCCTTGTGCGGCGCTCCGATCGGCACCAGGAGGTTGTCGCTCCACAGCGTTCCGCCGGACTCGGGGATGGCGAAGCCGAACGTACCCGTACCGTTCTCATAGGAGAGCTGGAACATGTCGCCGGACCAGCCGATCACCGCCACGGCGTCCTTGCTGACCAGGTCCTCCTTGTAGGAGTTGCCCTTGACCTGGCGGATCTGCCCCGACTTCAGCTGCTCGTCGAGCACGGCGACGGCGTTCTGCCACTTGGTCAGGTCCAGGTCCTTGGTGATGTCCACGCCCTGATACAGCAGGATCAGCCCGACCGTGTCACGCATCTCCGAGAGCACCTCGACCCGGCCCTTGAGCTTGGGGTCCCACAGCTCCTCGAGGGAGGTCAGCTCGCTCTTGCCTGTCAGCTTCTTCAGCTCGGCGGTGTTCCAGCCCAGGCCCGCGTAGCCCGACTGCCAGGTGTAGGAGAAGTCGCGGCCCGGGTCCCACGCCAGGTCGTCACCCTTGAGGTTGTCCAGGATGTTGGCCCCGTTGGGGATGTTGGCCTGGTCCAGCTTCTGGACCCACCCGGCCTTGATCAGCCGGGCGGCCATGAAGTCGGTCAGGGTGATGATGTCCTTGCCGATGTCCTGCCCCTGGCGCAGCTGCGCCTGGATCTTGCCGTAGTAGCTCTCGTTGTCGTCGATGTCCTCGGCGTAGGTAGCGTCCAGGCCGGTCTCGGACTGGAACTTCTCCAGCGTCGGGTACGTCTTCGTCTCCTCGTCGTAGTCGAGGTAGAGCGTCCAGTTCGCCCAGTTGACGACCTTGTCGGTCTTAGACAGGTCGGTGGCCGCCTGCGGACCGGCTGCGGCATCACCGGTGGCGGTCCCGCTGTCCGAGGACGACGTGCCGCACGCGCTGAGCGCCCCGGCCAGGCCCAGCGCTCCGGCCCCACCCAGCACGGACCGGCGGCTCAACCTGCCGGCCCGCATCGACGCGATGACGGCACGGGCCTCGGGCGAGATCCTGCCCCGCTGTGGACGCGAACGATGGGACATGGCGCTGGTTCCTTCCTCGATGCCGGATGCGCCCGGAGCCCGGCCCGCCTCCCGCGGACCTGCAGCGACGCACCGACGCTCTACCTGACGCTCCGTAGCGGAAATCGTAGGGCTCCGTGGTGCCGGATCGTGACACGTGGGACCATCTAGCACAACACTGGTTGCCGATTTCCGTGGTCGTGACCCCTATCGGCAATGGAATCGTTACATCGCCGAGGCATCGAGCGACTCGATCAACAGCCATGACCGCCCGAATGGAGTCGTCAGCACGGTGACCGGCCGGGTTCACCAACCCCGAGCTTCACCTATCTGTCATCAGAAGACTACTCTCGGCAATAGAGCGGCTCCGCGGCTAGCTCAGGCCTCGATGTTGGCCATCACGTGCTTGATCCGGGTGTAGTCCTCCAGCCCGTACAGCGACAGGTCCTTGCCGTAGCCGGAGTGCTTGAACCCCCCGTGCGGCATCTCGGCCACCAGCGGGATGTGGGTGTTGATCCAGACGCAACCGAAGTCGAGCGCCCGGGACATCCGCATCGCCCGGCCGAAGTCTGACGTCCACACCGAGGAGGCCAGGGCGTACCGCACCCCGTTCGCCCAGCCAAGCGCCTCCGCCTCGTCGCCGAAGCGCTGCACGGTGATCACCGGTCCGAAGACCTCGTTCTGGCTGATCTCGTCATCCTGGCGCACGCCGCTGACCACGGTGGGCTCGACGAAGAAGCCCTCCCCGAGCAGGCTGAGGCGGCCGCCGCCGGCGGTCACCGAGGCGTGGTCCGGCAGTCGGTCCAGGAAGCCCGTGACCCGGGCCAGCTGCTCGGCGCTGTTGACCGGACCGAGGAGCACGTCCTCGTCGTGCGGCATGCCCACCTTGGTGCTGCGGGCCTGCTCGGTGAGCGCGGCGACGAGGTCGTCGTGGATCCCCGGTCCGGCCAGCACCCGGGTCGCGGCGGTGCAGTCCTGCCCGGCGTTGAAGTAGCCGGCGACGGCGATCGCCTCGGCCGCGGCCTCCGCGTCGGCGTCGTCGAAGACGATTACCGGAGCGTTGCCGCCGAGCTCCAGGTGCACCCGCTTGACATCCGACGCCGCCGTGGCAGCGACCTCCATGCCGGCCCGCACAGACCCGGTGATCGCGACCATCTGGGGGGTCGGGTGCTGGACGAGCATCCTGCCCGTGTCGCGATCGCCGGTGACCACGTTGAGCACCCCGGCGGGGGTGTGCTCGGCGACGATCTCGGCCAGCAGCAGGGTGGTCTCGGGTGTGGTGTCGGCGGGCTTGAGCACGACGCAGTTGCCCGCGGCCAGGGCGGGGGCGAACTTCCAGACCGCCATCATCATCGGGTAGTTCCACGGGGTGACCTGGCCGATGACACCGATCGGCTCCCGGCGGATCCAGGAGGTGTGCCCCGCCAGGTACTCCCCCGCAGACCGCCCCTCGAGCACGCGCGCCGCCCCGGCGAAGAACCGGATCTGGTCGACCATCGGCGGGATCTCCTCGCTGGCGGTCAGGGCGTGCGGCTTGCCGGTGTTCTCCGCCTCGAGCGCGATGAACTCCGCGGCCCGCGCCTCGATCGCGTCGGCGATCTTCAGCAGCGCCTGCTGGCGCTGGCTCGGCGTGGTGTCCCGCCAGGCCTCGAAGGCGGTGGTGGCGGCGGCGTAGGCGGCGTCCAGGTCGGCTGCCGTCGAGACCGGTGCCGAGGCGACCACCCGGCCCGTGGCCGGGTTCACCACGTCGCTGCGTGCCCCGTCGCTGTCGCGGTACGCGCCGCCGATAAAGTTGCGCAGCCGGCGCGGCGCGGCCTCGTCGGCATCAGGGGGCTGGGTGGAAGCGGTCTGGCTCACGGGATCTCCTTCGATGAACGCGAGCGCTCCTCGCGCAGGTCCGGATCGTCGCACGGGCGCGACGCACCCTCCGGACGGCCCCGTCGGGCACCGTCCCGGAGTTGCGCAGGAGCGTAGCCGCAGAGCGCCTGATTCGGTAGGTCGCCAGGGCTCGGACCACGGAATCACTTGCCAGGGCCGCTCCGAGACGTCAAGATCGGCAGGTGGCTTCCCGACCCGACCGGCCCGAGCACCAGCCTGTGGCGCTCGATGACATCTCCAAGAAGATCATCGAGCAGCTGCAGGAGGACGGGCGTCGCCCCTACGCCGCGATCGGCAAGGCCGTCGGCCTGTCCGAGGCGGCGGTGCGCCAGCGGGTGCAACGGCTGCAGGAGGCCGGGGTCATCCAGATCGTGGCCGTGACCGACCCCGTCCAGGTCGGCTTCGCCCGCCAGGCGATGATCGGCATCCGGGTCAACCACGACGTGATCGGCGTCGCCGACCGGCTCAGCGAGCTGGCCGAGGTCGACTACGTCGTGGTCACGGCGGGTGAGTTCGACCTGCTCGTCGAGGTCGTCTGCGAGGACGACGAGCACCTGCTCGACGTGATCGCCGGCCGGATCCGGGCGACCGAGGGCGTGAAGGACACGCAGACGTTCGTCTACCTGAGACTGCACAAGCAGCACTACAACTGGGGTACTCGATGACCACCACACCGCAGGCCTTCACCGAGCCCGGTCCGGACCGCCTCGCCGAGTCCGCCCGGGACCATCTGTGGATGCACTTCACCCGGCACTCGGGGTTCTTCTCCGGTGCCGGGCACGTCCCGGTGATCACCCGTGGCGAGGGCGCCTACATCTGGGACGACCAGGGCAAGCGCTACCTCGACGGGCTGGCCGGCTTGTTCACCGTGCAGGTCGGCCACGGCCGCCAGGAGCTGGCCGACGCCGCTGCCACCCAGGCCCGCGAGCTGGCCTTCTTCCCGCTGTGGTCCTACGCCCACCCACGGGCCATCGAGCTGGCCGAGCGGTTGGCCGGCGTGGCTCCGGGGGACCTGAACCGGGTCTTCTTCACCACCGGTGGCGGTGAAGCCGTCGAGACCGCCTGGAAGCTGGCCAAGCAGTACTGGAAGCTCGTCGGCAAGCCGATGAAGCACAAGGTCATCTCCCGCTCGGTGGCCTACCACGGCACCCCGCAGGGAGCCCTGTCGATCACCGGCATCCCGGCCGCCAAGGAGATGTTCGAGCCGCTGGTGCCCGGCGGTTTCAAGGTGCCGAACACCAACCTGTACCGGGCCCCCGAACACCTGCGCGGGGACCCGAAGGCGTTCGGGCTGTGGGCCGCGGACCGGATCGCCGAGGCCATCGAGTTCGAGGGCCCGGACACTGTCGCGGCGGTCTTCCTCGAGCCGGTGCAGAACTCCGGCGGCTGCTTTCCGCCGCCGCCGGGGTACTTCGACCGGGTTCGGGAGATCTGCGACGCCTACGACGTTCTGCTGGTCTCCGACGAGGTGATCTGCGCGTTCGGCCGGATCGGCGGGATGTTCGCCTGCGAGGACCTCGGCTACGTCCCCGACATGATCACCTGTGCCAAGGGGATGAGCTCGGGGTACGCCCCGATCGGGGCGATGATCGCCAGCGACCGGATCTTCGAGCCCTTCAGGTCGGGCACGACCTTCTTCCCGCACGGCTACACCTTCGGTGGGCATCCGGTCTCGGCGGCGGTCGCGCTGGCCAACCTGGACATCCTCGACCGGGAGGACCTCTACACCCACGTGCGCACCACGAGCCCGGCCTTCCGAGCCACGCTGGAGAAGCTGCTGGATCTGCCCATCGTCGGCGACGTGCGCGGCGAGGGGTTCTTCTACGGGATCGAGCTGGTCAAGGACAAGGCGACCCGCCTGACCTTCGACGACGACGAGAGCGAGCGGCTGCTGCGCGGGTTCCTCTCCAAGGCCCTGTTCGACGCCGGGTTGTACTGCCGGGCCGATGACCGCGGTGATCCCGTCGTCCAGCTGGCGCCGCCGTTGATCGTCGGGCAGAGCGAGTTCGACGAGATCGAGTCGATCCTGCGCTCGGTGCTCACGGAGGCCTGGAACCGCCTGTAGTGGACTGCACGAGCCGCTACCGCGCTCTGTCGCTGTGGCACGACGACCTGGTCCGCCACGGCGGCGACGACCTGACCCCGCGCCCGCCGCTGACCGGTGCCGTCGAGGCCGACGTGTGCATCGTCGGGGCGGGGTACACCGGGCTATGGACGGCCTACTACCTGCTGGAGCGCGACCCGGCGCTGCGCGTGGTCCTGGTCGAGGCGCAGATCGCCGGGTTCGGTGCGAGCGGACGCAACGGCGGCTGGTGCTCCGCGCTGTTCCCGGTCTCGGCAGACGCCCTGGCCCGGCGCTACGGACGTCCGAAGGCGCTGGCGCTGCGCCGGGCGATGAACGCGGTGGTCGCCGAGGTGGGCCGGGTGGCGCAGGCCGAGGGCCTCGACTGCCACTTCCGGCGCGGGGGCACCCTCCGGCTGGCCCGGACCCCGGCGCAGCTGACCCGGGCGCGGGCGGAGGCGGCGCGCGACGCCGCTTTCGACGGCGTGGACGGCGTCGAGCTGCTCGAGGCGGGCGCCGCCCGGGAGCGGGTGGGCGCCACCGACGTGCTCGGCGCGACCTACACCCCCTACTGCGCCCGGATCCATCCCGCCCGCCTGGCCCGGGGACTGGCCGGCGTCGTCGAGGCTCGCGGCGCCCGGATCGCCGAGCGGACCCGGGCACTGCGCATCGAGCCAGCCGGTGCCGGCTCACCGGCCCGGGTGGTTACCGAGGCCGGCACGGTGCGTGCCGAGCACGTGGTGCGGGCCACCGAGGCCTGGACGACGCAGCTGCCCGGCTCGCGGCGGGACGTGATCGGCGTGTACTCGCTGATCGTGGCCACCGAGCCGTTGCCGACCAGGTTCTGGGACGACGCCGGACTGGCCGAGCGGGAGACCTTCGCCGACCACCGGCACGTGATCGTCTACGGCCAGCGCACCGCCGACGACCGGCTGGTCTTCGGGGGGCGCGGCGCCCCCTACCACCTGGGATCGCAGATCGACCCGGGATTCGACCGGGAGCCGGCGGTGTTCGCCGCGCTGCGCCGGACGGTGACCGAGCTGTTCCCGGCGCTGCGTGAGCACGCCTTCACCCACGCCTGGGGCGGGCCGCTGGGCATCACCCGGGACTGGCACGCCGGGGTCGGGGTGGACAACGCGACCGGGCTGGCCTGGGCGGGTGGTTACGTCGGGGACGGCGTCGGCACCGCCAACCTGGCCGGGCGGACGCTGGCCGACCTGCTCACCGGGGCCAGCACCGAGCTGACCTCCCTGCCCTGGGTGGGCCACCGCTCCCCGCGCTGGGAGGTCGAGCCGCTGCGCTGGCTGGGCGTGAACGCCGGGCTGCGGGCGATGCGGCTGGCCGACGCCGAGGAGCGGCTGACCCGCCGCCCATCGGTGTCGGCCCGGATGATGGCGCCGCTGCTCGGCCACTGACCTTCCCGCGGCACCGTGATCACGGTCGGTAGGCGCCGCCCGAACGGCTGCCGACCGGGCGTCGGGTTCGCCGACGCCGTCGGGTGATCCGCTACACCTCGCCGCCGGGCCGCCGACGGGCCCTACGCACGCCGCGCCGGGCCCGGCCCGCGCGGACCACGGGGCGAGGGGCACGGGTCGGATGGCACCCACAGGCAGGCATCAGAGGCAGACCACCCAGCGACACGTCCCCGGACACCACACCCGAGACGTGCCAGGGCACTCCACCGACCGCCCGCCGGGGGGCACGCCCGCACCCACCCGCGGATCCGGCCGACGACGCCGGGCGGCGCTCGGCCTGGTGCTCATCGCGGCGATCGGCGCGGCGGCGGCGCTGCCGCTGGTCGATGCGGCCGCCCCGGCCGGATCCCCGGCACGGCCCGGTCCCGCGGTGCCGTCCGGGCTCCCCCAGGCGATCGAGGAGCCGGCCTCCTACCTGCAGCAGGTCTCCTGCGACCCGCAGGCCAAGCCGGGCTCGGTCAAGCTCGGAAACCTGCTGCGGGCCACCTACCGGGGCACCAGCTACAGCGTGGGCCGGGACTGCGGTGCGGACGGGATGGCCAGCGAGCACTACGAGGGACGCGCCGTCGACTGGTTCGTCTCGGTGCGCAAGCCCACCCAGGCGGCCCAGGCGCAGGAGGTCGTCAACTGGCTGCTCGCCCCGGACGCCGCCGGTCGGCCGTACGCCAACGCCCGCCGGCTCGGGATCATGTACATGATCTGGAACGACCGGATCTGGGGGTCCTACCGGGCCGGTGAGGGGTGGCGTCCGTACGGCTCGTGCGCGTCGCGGCCCGGCGCTGCCTACGACACCACGTGTCATCGCGACCACATCCACTTCTCCCTGTCCTGGGCCGGGGCGATGGGTCGGACCTCGTTCTGGAGCAAGACGGTGGCCCCTGCGGACTACGGTCCGTGCCGACCGGCCGACCTCAACTGGGCCCCGGCCGTTAGCGGGCCCCGGGCCAAGCCCTGCCCGTCCTACTTCCCGGTGGGTGTGCCGTCGGGGGCCTCCCCGACCCTGGCCGCCCTGGTGCGCTACAGCGGGGCCACCGTGTCCAGCGGGTCGCGCGGACCGGTGGTCCGGGCCCTGCAAGCGGGTCTGGGGCTGGGGGTGGACGGTGCCTACGGTGCGCAGACCGCGGCAGCGGTGAGCTCGCTGCAGCGCTCGGCGGGGCTGCGCGCCAGCGGCCGGATGGATGCCGAGACCTGGCGGGCCCTCCTGGCCAGGGCGGGTTCATCGCCGGCGGGCAAGCCGCCGAGCACCTCGTCCGGCCCGTCCTCGGGCGGCGGAGCGTCGTCCGGTGGGTCTGGCGCAGGCTCGTCGTCCGCGCCCTCCCCCGCTGCGGTCGAGCTGCAGCGGTATGCCGGGACCTTCCTGCGACCCGGCTCCAGGGGCGCTGCGGTCCTGGCCCTGCAGAAGGCTCTGTCGGTGCCCGGCGCCAACGGCTACTTCGGACCGGCCACCACCAAGGCGGTGATCGCCTTCCAGAAGGCCCACCGGCTCACCCCCGACGGCCTGGTCGGACCGGCCACCTGGAAGGCCCTGACCGCCGCGGCGGGCAGGGCGGCGACCACCCAGGCCCCGAAGACCGCCTCGGCCACACCGTCGGCCAAACCCTCGGCCAAACCCTCGGCCACACCGTCGACGAAGCCGGCCGGCACGGCGGACCTGCGCCCGTATGCCGGGACCTTCCTGCGACCCGGCTCCAGGGGCGCTGCGGTCCTGGCCCTGCAGAAGGCTCTGTCGGTGCCCGGCGCCAACGGCTACTTCGGACCGGCCACCACCAAGGCGGTGATCGCCTTCCAGAAGGCCCACCGGCTCACCCCCGACGGCCTGGTCGGACCGGCCACCTGGAAGGCCCTGACCGCCGGCTGAGGCCGACCCGCGTCCTGCAGCGGTCAGCCCTGACGGCGCAGCACCGGGGCGAGGTTGTCCAGCACCGAGGCGTCCTCGATGGTGCTGGGCACCGCAGGGGTCTTGCCGTCGGCGATCTCACGCATGGTCTTGCGCAGGATCTTGCCCGAGCGGGTCTTCGGCAGCGCCTTGACCACGTCGATCTCCCGCAGCGCGGCCACGGCGCCGATCTGGTCGCGAACCGTCTGCACCAGCTCCTTGCGGAGCTCGGCGGGGTCGACGTCCAGGCCCGCCTTGAGCACCACGAAGCCGCGCGGCACCTGGCCCTTGAGCTGGTCGATGACACCGATCACCGCGCATTCGGCCACCGCCGGATGCTGGGCCAACACCGCCTCCATCGAGCCGGTGGACAGCCGGTGACCGGCGACGTTGATCACGTCGTCGGTGCGACCCATGACGTAGACGTAACCGTCGGCGTCCTTGAACCCGCCGTCCCCGGTCAGGTACCAGCCGGGGAAGGCACTCATGTAGCTGGACACGTACCGGTCGTCGTCGTTCCACAGCGTCGGCAGGCAGGCCGGCGGCAGCGGCAGCCTGATGCAGATGGCGCCCTCGACGTCGGCCCCGACCGGGTTTCCCTGCTCGTCCAGCACCTGGACGTCGTAGCCCGGCACCGGCACGGACGGCGAGCCCGCCTTGATCGGCATCGGGTCCAGACCCCGCAGGTTGGCACAGATCGCCCAGCCGGTCTCGGTCTGCCACCAGTGGTCCACGACCGGGATCCCCAGTACCGAGGAGGCCCATTCGTAGGTATCCGGGTCGAGCCGCTCGCCGGCCAGGAACAGCGTGCGCAGGCAGGAGACGTCGTAGGACTTCAGGTACTCGGCCTGCGGGTCCTCCTTGCGGATCGCCCGGAACGCCGTGGGCGCGGTGAACAGCGCGCTGATGCCGTACTCGGAGACCACCCGCCAGAAGGCGCCTGCGTCGGGGGTGCCGATCGGCTTGCCCTCGTAGATCATGGTGGTGGCGCCGAGCAGCAACGGCCCGTAGACGATGTAGGAGTGGCCGACCACCCAGCCCACGTCGCTGGCCGCCCAGAACACCTCGCCCGGCGAGATGTCGTAGATGTTCGACATCGACCAGTGCAACGCCACCGCGTGACCGCCGTTGTCCCGCACGATCCCCTTGGGCTTGCCGGTGGTGCCCGAGGTGTACAGGATGTACAGCGGGTCGGTCGCGTCCACCGGGACCGACTCAGCCGGTTCGATCGCGTCGGAGGCCATGGCCGCGGCCCAGTCGACGTCCCGCTCCCCCAACTCGGCGACCGCCTGCGGGCGCTGCAGGATGACGCACCGGTCGGGCTTGAACTGGGCCGCCTCGATCGCTGCGTCCAACATCGGTTTGTAGGCGATGACCCGGTTGGTCTCGATGCCGCAGGACGCCGACACGATGACCTTGGGCTCGGCGTCGTCGATCCGGATCGCCAGCTCGTTGGGCGCGAACCCGCCGAACACCACCGAGTGGATCGCCCCCAGCCGGGCGCAGCCGAGCATCGCGATCACGGCCTCGGGCACCATCGGCATGTAGATGACGACCCGGTCGCCCTTGCCCACCCCGAGGCTGCGCAGCACCCCGGCGAACTTGGCGACCTGCTCCAGCAGCTCGGCATAGGTGTAGGTGCGCTTGGTGTCGGTCACCGGCGAGTCGTAGATCAGCGCCGCCTGGTTGCCGCGCCCGCTCGCGACGTGCCGATCGAGGGCGTTGTAGCAGGTGTTCAGCACACCGTCTGGGAACCACTGGTAGAAGGGGGGGTTGGTCGCGTCGAGCACCTGGGTCGGCTTCCTCACCCAGTCGATGCCGGAGGCCGCCTCCCCCCAGAAGCCCTCAGGATCCTCGATGCTGCGGCGGTACTCCGCGGGGTAGGCACCGGTCGGCGTGCTCGTCTGGCCAGCTCCATCACTCATGCGGCACATGGTGGCGTGGTGGCAACGGCCAGGGAAGGGGGCAAGGGTCGGCGGTTCGATGAGTCGGCCACCCAGCGCGGCGAGCGGGGTCGGGCGGGACGGCGCACCGGATCGCGCCGACGCACGGCGGTAGGGCTACTGGCCCGGGGCTAGACCGAGGCGACGACGAGCAGCTCGACCACCCGGTCGAGAAAGGCGTCGACGGATGCCTCGTGGTAGCCGCGCGAGCCACGCCGGCTCTTGAAGACCGCCAGCCGGACGACGTCCGGGCTCAGCGGGCGACCGCTGGCGAAGGCATCCTCGACCCGCCGGCACAGGTCGTCGACCTGGTCGGCGTCGTAGGTGAGCTCCAGCCCGCTGCCCCGCGGGAAGCGCTGGCCGTCCGAGCGGGCCAGCTGGGCGCGCAACGACTGCTCCTGGGTGCGCAGCTGGTTCTGCCAACCGCTGCTGCCCGCCCGCTCCTCGCCGCGGTGCTTCTCCCGGCGGGCGAAGGCATCCTCGATCCGGTCCAGGGCGGCGTCCACCGCCTCGACGTCGTACCCGCCCCGAACCAGGTCGAACCCCACCGTACGCACGTGCCAGGAGGTCATCGTCCCGGCACGGCTGCCGTCCTCATACGCGGCCCGGGCCCTGGCCAGGAAGGCCTCGACCTGCTCGGCGTCGTAGCCCTTGGCCAGGCGCCCCGCGCGGGGAAACGTGTCGTTCACAGAGGTGATTGTGCCAAAGGCTGGCCCCGGGACGAACCTGCGGCGCGCCCCGGCGGGCTTTGACTACGCGGTGAGTCGGGACGCTTCGGACGCCACGCCTGCGGCAGGCCGCTCAAGGGACCGACCTGGTCACCGAGGCCAGCTGCCCGCAGGCGCCGTCGATCTCGCGGCCACGGGTGTCCCGGACGGTCGTCGGGATGCCTGCCGTGCGCAGCGCGGCGACGAATGCCTGTTCGACGTCCGGATCGCTCGCGGTCCACCGCGACCCCGGCGTCGGGTTGAGCGGGATCGGGTTGACGTGCACCCAGCCCCGGCCCCGGGCCAGCAGCAACTCGGCGAGCAGCTCGGCCCGCCAGGCCTGGTCGTTGACCTCGCGGATCAGCGCGTACTCGATGCTGACCCGCCGCCCGGTGCGCGCGGCGTAGCGGTGGGCAGCGTCCAGCGCCTGCGCGACCCCCCACCGGGTGTTGACGGGGACCAGCTCGTCGCGCAACGCGTCGTCCGGGGCGTGCAGGGACAGGGCCAGGGTCAGCGGCAGGCCCTCGGCGGCGAGCCGGTCGATCGCCGGCACCAGACCGACGGTGGACATGGTCAACCCCCGGGCGGACAGCCCGGCACCGTCCGGGCTGGGCGCAACCAGGGTCCGGACGGCGCGCAGCGTGGCGGCGTAGTTGGCCAGCGCCTCACCCATCCCCATGAACACCACGTTGGAGACCCGGTCGGGTCGGCCCGGTCGGCCGCCGGCCACCTCGCCACGGGCCAGCGCGCGGGCGGCGGCCAGCACCTGCTCGACGATCTCGGCGGCGGACAGGTTCCGGGTCAGCCCGGCCTGGCCGGTGGCACAGAACGGGCAGGCCATACCGCAGCCGGCCTGGCTGGAGATGCAGACGGTGTCCCGGTCCGGGTAGCGCATCAGCACGCTCTCCACCAGGGCGCCGTCGAACAGCCGCCAGACCGTCTTGACCGTCCGCCCGCCGTCACAGTCCAGCCGGCGCACGGGGGTGATCAGCGGCGGCAGCAGCTCGCCGACCAGCCGGTCGCGGGTCCGGGCCGGCAGGTCGGTCATCGCCGCCGGGTCGTCGACGAGCCGGCCGAAGTGGTGCACGGACAGCTGGCGGGCCCGGAACGCCTTCTCACCGAGACCGGTCACCGCCTCGGCGCGCTCGGCAGGGGTCAGGTCGGCCAGGTGCCGGGGCGGGCGGGCCCCGCGGCGCGGGACGTCGGTGAGCCGCAGGGCCGCAGGGTCGGACGTCGGGTCGTCGGGCACCAGGTCAGACCGCAGGCTCGACGAGCACGGCCAGGAGCACGAACGCCGCGGGAGCGGTGAGCAGCAGCGAGTCGAGCCGGTCCATCATCCCGCCATGCCCGGGCAGCACGCTGCTCATGTCCTTGACCCCGAGGTCGCGCTTGATCAGGGACTCCGACAGGTCGCCCAGGGTTGCCGTCACCGCCGTGGCGGCCCCGATCGCCGGACCGGCCCACCAGGGCCCGTCAAGCAGCACGACCACGCCGATGCTGGCAGCGAACATACTGACGAGCACCGAGCCGGCGAATCCCTCCCAGGACTTCTTCGGGCTCACCGAGGGTGCCAACGGATGTCGCCCGAACAGCACGCCAGCGGCGTAGCCGCCGATATCGCTGGCGACCGTCGCCGCGATGTAGACCAGGACCCGCATCGCGCCGTCCGGCTCGGCCAGCATGATGATCGCGAACCCGGCCAGGAACGGCACGTACGCCGCGGTGAACACCCCGGCCGAGATGTCCCGGACCGCCCCGGACAGCCCGTCCACGAGCCGCCACATCAGCACCCCGAAGGCGGTGGTGGCGAAGGCCACCAGAAGCCCCTCGGCCCGGGCCACGTAGGCCGAGATGAGCATCCCGATCGACCCGACCACAAGCGGGATCACCGGCGCCTGGATCTTGCGGGCGGCGAACGCCCCGACGAGCTCCCACACCGCGAGCACGACCGCCGCGCAGACCAGGCCGACGAAGATCTCCTTGCGGTACAGCAGCGAGCCGAGGACCGCGGCCGCCAGGACCAGGCCTACCCCGATCGCGGCCGGCAGGTCCCGGCCGGCCCGGCCGAAGCGCCGGGAGCCCGCGGCGCTGGGCTGGGCCTGCACCCGGCGCACCCGGCGGGTCGGCTCGGACGGCGCTCCCGCGCCGTCTCCTTGCCGCGGGCCCGATCCGGGGGTGTCTTGAGCGCCGCCGCCCTCGGTAACCTCCTCCGGCAGGTCGAAGGTCACCGGGGCGCTGGACAGGGTCCGCCGGCGCGCGGCCCGACCGGTCGGGGCCGGCGCCGGGGGCGACGGGTCGGCGCGCCGCTCCTGCGGTGGGGGGCCGGTCGGCGGCATCGGCGCCGGGGGCAGGACGTCGTCCGGCCGGTGGACGTCGGTGGGGGCAGGGCCCGGGCGGGGTGGGGTGGGCTGGACCGGGCCCGGCTGATCCGGCTCGGGGCGGTACTGGAGCAGGTCGGGCCGGTACGGGTCGCTATGCCGTGCCCGCGGCCGGTGGCCGGCCAGCGGGGCAGCCCCGGTGGGGAAGACGACCGGCTCGGTGAGCGGCGTCGGCCAGGTTTGGGAGCCGGGTCCGGAGATGCTCGGCGGCCCGGCCCGGCCCGGCCCGGCGCCGGGGTCCGGCCCCACCAACGGCGCCGCCGAGGACTGCCGCAGCTGGCGACGCCGCGGCAGCCGGGGCGCTGGGCCGTCGGTACTCATACCTCGAGGAGCTCGCTCTCCTTGTGCTTGAGCAGCTCGTCGATCGCCTCGACGTGGCGCTTGGTGAGGGCCTCGAGCTCCTTCTCGGCTCGGGTCACCTCGTCCTCACCCGCCTCGCCGTCCTTGACGATCCGGTCAAGCTCCTCCTTGGCGCGGCGGCGGATGTTGCGCACCGAGACCCGCGCCTCCTCCGCCTTGTGCCGGGCGATCTTGATGTAGTCCCTGCGGCGCTCCTCGGTCAGCTGGGGCATGATCAACCGGATCATGTTCCCGTCGTTGGAGGGGTTGACGCCGAGATCGGAGTCGCGCAGCGTCTTCTCGATGGCCGCCATCGAGCCGCGGTCATAGGGGGTGATCAACACCGTGCGTGCCTCGGGGATCTGGAAGGAGGCAAGCTGCTGCAGCGGGGTGGGGGCGCCGTAGTAGTCGACCAGCAGCTTGCTGAACATCCCGGGGTTGGCCCGACCGGTGCGGATGCCGGCGAAGTCCTCCTTGGCCACCTCGACGGCCTTCTCCATCTTTTCCTCGGCGGTGAAGAGGGTCTCGTCGATCACTCTCGCTCCTTCGTCCTGGCTGGGGGCGTTCCCGGCGCGGCCGTCCTCGGCGTGGTGCTGGTCGGACCGGCCGATCAGCCCCCGCTGGTCAATCGGCGGTGACCAGTGTTCCGATCCTCTCACCTCGCACGGCGCGTACGACATTGCCTTCGCCCTCCATCCCGAAGACGATCATCGGCATCCGGTTCTCCCGGCACAGCGCGAAGGCGGTGGCGTCGGCGACCTGCAGGTGGCGGGCCAGCGCCTCGCCGTAGGTGATCTCCTCGAGCTTGGTGGCCGAGGGGTCCTTGCGCGGGTCGGCGGTGTAGACGCCGTCAACGCCGTACTTGCCCATCAGGATGACCTCGCACTTGGTCTCCAGGGCCCGCTGGGCGGCGACGGTGTCGGTGGAGAAGAACGGCATCCCGGCACCAGCGCCGAAGATCACCACCCGACCCTTCTCCAGATGCCGGATCGCTCGGCGGGGGATGTACGGCTCGGCGACCTGACCCATGGTGATCGCGGTCTGGACCCTGGTGTCGATACCCTCCTTCTCCAGGAAGTCCTGCAGCGCAAGACAGTTCATGACGATGCCGAGCATCCCCATGTAGTCGGCGCGGGCCCGGTCCATGCCGCGCTGCTGCAGCTCCGCGCCGCGGAAGAAGTTGCCGCCGCCGATCACCATGGCGACCTGGACGCCGCCGCGCACCGTCTCGGCGACCTCGTGGGCGATCGCTCGGACGACGTCCGGGTCGACCCCGAGCCGGCCGCCACCGAACGCCTCGCCGGACAGCTTGAGCAGGACCCGGCGATAGACGGGGCCGCCGTGTGGGGTCCGGTCATGCTCGACGTCCTGCTCAGGGTGGACGTGCTGCTCCTGCGTGCTCTGCACCCTGCAGCCTGCCTCTCTGCCCGGCGGAGCGGGCGTTCGCATGATCATGTCATCCGTCGGTGCGCCCGGACGACGATGGCCGTCACCAAGCTGAGAAGGTGACGGCCATCGAGGCGGCAGCAGCGGTGGCCCCTCAGGCGCCGACCTTGAACCGCACGTAGTCGGTCACCGCCAGACCGTTCTCGCTCAGCAGCTGGGTGATGGTCTTGGAGGTGTCCTTGGCGTACTTCTGCTCCAGCAGCACGGTGTCCTTGAAGAAGGCGTTCACCCGGCCCTCGACGATCTTGGGCAGGGCGGCTTCGGGCTTGCCCTCCTCACGGGACTTCTCCTCGGCGATCCGCCGCTCGACCGCGACCACCTCGGCCGGCACGGCGTCCCGGTCCAGGTAGGCCGGCCCCATGGCCGCGGCGTGCATGGCGACGTCACGGGCGACGTCCGAGGCCTTGTCCGCCCCGACCAGGACGCCGATCTGGGCCGGCAGGTCCGGGCTGGTCCGGTGCAGGTAGCCGGCCACGTGCGGGGCCTCGATGCGCGCGACACGACGGACCTGGATCTTCTCTCCGATCGTGGCGCTGGCCTCGGTGACCAGGTCGGCAACCGTGGTGCCGGGCTCGGCCTCGGCGGCGAGCAGGGAGGTGACGTCGGCGGCCTGGTGAGCCACGGCCACGGCGAGCACCGTGCCGGCCAGGGCCTGGAAGCTCTCCCCCTTGGCCACGAAGTCGGTCTCGCAGTTGACCTCGACCAAGGTGCCGACGCCGTCGGCGATGTCGGCGGCGACCAGACCGTTCGAGGTGGATCGGTCGGCGCGCTTGTCGGCGCTGGCCTGGCCCTTGACCCGCAGGAACTCGACGGCCTTGTCGAAGTCGCCGTCGCTGGTCTCCAGGGCCTTCTTGCAGTCCATCATGCCGGCGCCGGTCAGGTCGCGCAGGCGCTTGACGTCGGCTGCGCTGATGCTTGCCATGGTGTGCAGACTCCTTCGTGCTCAAGGGATTCCGGGCTGTACCCGAAGGTTCGTGACGCCCGTGGCCGGGCGCGACGGCGGGAGCCGGGCCACGCAGGACGGCTCAGGCGGTCGGCTCAGCGGCGGGCTCGGCAGTGGGCTGGTCGGGCACCGGCTGCTCGACCACGGGCTGGTCGGCGACCGGCTGCTCAGCCACGGGCTGCTCAACCACGGGCTGGTCGGCCACCGGCGGCTCGGCCACCGGCGGCTCAACCACGGGCTGGTCGGCCACCGGCTGCTCAGCCACCGCCTGCTCGGTGGCAGGCTGCTCGGTGGCAGGCTCGGTCGCCGCGGTGGCGGCCGCCGCCTCACCAGAGCCTTCGAGCAGCTCACGCTCCCACTCGGCCAGCGGCTCGTCGGTGGCGACTGCGCCGTTGACGGCCTCGGCGGCGCCGGCCTCGGTCCCACGCGATCGGGCCATCAGGCCGTCCGCCACGGCATCGGCCACCACCCGGGTGAGCAGGGTGACCGAGCGGATCGCGTCGTCGTTGCCCGGGATCTTGTAGTCGACCTCGTCGGGGTCGCAGTTGGTGTCCAGGATGGCGACCACGGGGATGCCGAGCTTGCGGGCCTCATCGACGGCCAGGTGCTCCTTCTTGGTGTCGACGATCCACACGGCGCTCGGCACCTTGGCCATGTCCCGGATGCCGCCGAGGGTGCGCTCGAGCTTGTCCCGCTCGCGGCGCAGGACCAGCAGCTCCTTCTTGGTCATGCCCGACTTGGCGACGTCGTCGAAGTCGATCTCCTCGAGCTCCTTGAGCCGCTGCAGCCGCTTGTGGACGGTCTGGAAGTTGGTGAGCATGCCGCCCAGCCAGCGCTGGTTGACGTACGGCATGCCGACCCGGACCGCCTGCTCGGCTATGGGCTCCTGCGCCTGCTTCTTGGTACCGACGAACAGGACGGTGCCGCCGTGGGCGACGGTCTCCTTGACGAAGTCGTAGGCGTTGTCGATGAACAGCAGCGACTGCTGCAGATCGATGATGTAGATGCCGTTGCGCTCGGTGAAGATGAACCGCTTCATCTTCGGGTTCCAGCGCCGGGTCTGATGCCCGAAATGTACGCCGCTCTCGAGGAGCTGGCGCATGGTGACGACAGCCATGGTGTCTCGTTGCTCCAGTGATCGGTTCGTTCGCACCGTCCGGGTGGACGACGCGCCTGGCGCCACGACGTACCTGAGCCGGTTCAGGATGATGAGTCCCGGTCCGGACCGATCGGCGCGCCCCGTCATGGATCCCGTTGGCCGGGTCACGGACGGTGAGTGGCACTGTGATGTCGGCCAGGTGCGAACACCCGACCGCCCCGGCATCGTACGCGGGGTCGGTTGCTGGCTCCAAACGCGGTCACCTGCGCCGCGGCTGCGGCCCGCGGCGTCGACGCACCGGGCGGCGGTCCGCGACGGGGCAGGTCGGCGACGGGGCAGGTCGGCGACGGGCAGGTCTGGGCGACGGGGCGGGTCAGGGCGATGGGGCAGAGGTGGTGGCGCCACCGTCGGCGTGGACCTCCGCCCGCGCGGCGGCGAGGGCCTCCACCACTTCCTGGTCGCGCAGGCGACGTAGCAGTGCGTCAGGCATCCCGGCGATGTTGAACAGGGCGGACGCGACGGCCTGGTCGTAGCCGCAGGTGATGATGGCCCCGACTGTGGAGGTCAGGCGGCGGAACGCCGTGGTGAGGCGGTCCACGTCCGCCGGCGGGACCGCGGACTCGACCGCTGCGGCGGCAACGGTCCCGACGACGAAGTCAGTCATGGCCAGCATCATCGGGTTGGTCACCCCCCGCACGACGTGTACCAGGCCGACCATGGCCATCCAGGCGAAGTAGTCCTCGTCCAGCGGTCCGACGACGGTGCGCCGCCACCAGAGCGCCAGCGTGGCCTCGCGAGCGGGACGCTCGTCGAGACTGAAGACGGCCGCGGTGGGGCGGTGGTCGTACAGGGTGTCGTAGAAGCCCTGGACGACGTCCGCCTCCCAGGACAGCAGCAGCTCTTGGTACCGGACGATGACCTCGGCGTCCTGCGGCGTGAACCGGGTGGCGGGCGGCAGCTCGTCGAGGGCCATGCGGGCCAGGTGATGCATGGAGTCCATGTGGTCGGACCGGCTCAGGGAAGGATCTGGCCGATGTGCGCCGACGCCGCCCGGGCTTCGATGCGCATCAGACCGAGGTTGGAGTTCTTCGGCCCAGCCAGGACCAGGACGGCGGAGCGGCCCGCTGCGTAGACGACCAGGTAGCCGTCGTCACCGCGGACCACGGTCTCCTGCATGACCCCGAGCGAGGTGCGCTCGCTGATCCGCTTGCCCAGTCCCGATGCGGTCGCCGCCATTGCCGCGATCCGATCCGACTCGGCGTCCGGGAAGTCGTGACACAGCGAGAGGCCGTCCTCGGAGGCGATCATCACCCCGGTCAGCTCCGGGATCGCCTGCCGCATGTCGATCACCAGCCGGGTCAGCTGGTCCTCGGTGCTTCCCCCGGCGTTCGCGTACCGGTAGGGAAGGGCCGCCCACGCACCGGCGGCAGTAGCGGGCTCAGCGGCTGCCCGGCGGCCGGCACCACGGCGGTCCTCGGCCGGTGCACCGGCTGGCTGGGCCGCGACGGACAGCGGTGCCGGCCCGCCCGTGGTCGGGACAGTCGGCACGACATCGACCGGGGGCGCCACGGCATCGGGTGGCACGTCGCCGGCCGGCGCCGTCGACTCCCGGGTCTCATCGCCGGCGGTCCTGCTACGGCGCCCGCCCCACCAACCGTGACGTATGGGAGTGGGCTCGTCTCCCCGCGGACCGGGATTGCCTGAACTCATGTCGACCGTGCCCCTTCCACACCTGGCTACCGCTTGGGTGTCGCGTCGTGCCGGCAGCAGCGGCCGGCGTCCGGGCCCGGCACCACCGTTCTCGCCGAGAGCGGGGTGCTCGTCAGCCGACACATCCGGCCACTGCGTGGCACCGATCGTGCCGCATCCGGAGGCGAGGCGTTAGCGGGTCGCCGATCCCGCGACAGATCTGCGGCAGGCAGAACGTGCGGTTAGCGACGTTTGGCCCAAAGGTCCATCAGCAGATAAGACCTTCGTCCTGTCAATACGGCGAACCCCCCTTCAAGACTCGTTACCGCAAGTAGCCTTCCGCGAGATCATCCGTCGGGATGTCACTTACCGTGAGAGACGTCAGGGGATATGGACGCGAACACCGGGGTCGGCAGCACTCATCGTGTGCTGTCGGCCGTCGGTCTCCTGGCGGTCGCGACAGTGTCCGTCGCCGGCGCTTCCTGGTGGTCGGCCGGTCGGGTCGAGCGCAACCTGGCCACCCGGGCCCAGACGGCCCTGGACGCGACGGGGCTCCGAGGCACCGTGACGTTCGACGGGCGCGACGCCGTCCTTGCCGGCACTGCCTCCGACGCGCAGCAGTCCAGGCTGGCCACGACCGTGATCGGGGACCTGTGGGGCGTCCGGCGCGTCACCTCGAGCATCGCCGTCTCACCCACGCCGACCCCGACGAGGTCGCCGGAGCCGACCCCGCTGCCGACCCCGCGTCCGACGCCGACACCGACACCGGTCGTGGTGTGGCCGGCGGGCAGCATCGCCTTCGCCAGCGGCCGGGCCGACCTGAGCCCGTCGGCGCGGACCTACCTGGACCGCGTCTCCAGCTACCTGGTGCAGACGCCGCGGGTCGTCGTCCGGATCCGCGGCTACACCGACAGCGTCGGCCCGCCGCAGTACAACCGCGCTCTGTCCCAACGGCGGGCGGACATCGTCGCCGCCTACCTGACCCGGCGTGGGGTCGGCACGAGCAGGCTGCGCACCGAGGCCTACGGGGCCGACGAGCCTGTCACGTCGAATGACACCTCGACCGGACGATCGGTGAACCGCCGCGTGGAACTGTTGTTCCGAGAAGGGACCTGAGGAATGGCGGGCTTCTTCTACCTTCTTTCTCAGATCGCCCTGCTGCTGGGGGTCTTCGTCGTCCTGTCCTTCCTCGCCGGGCACTACCTCTGGCCGGGGGCCCAGCGAGCCGCGAGCCGAGCGGATGCGGAAACCACCTCGGCCGAGGTCGTCGACCTGGAACGGCAGCTGTCGGCCACCCAAGCGACCGTGCACGAGCTGCGCACCACGGTGACCACGATCACCGACCACAAGGACGCCGAGATGGGGCGGCTCGAGAGCCGCGCCATCCAGGCCATGGACTCACTGATCGCCAGCCACCAGGAGCGGGTCGACGCGATGCAGGCCCTGCTGGAGGCCACCCGAAGCCAAGCCCGCTACCAGGAGCGCGAGCTGGAGGCCGAGCGCCGGCACACGCTGCGGTTGCAGGCGGCACTCGTGGAGCGCGACGAGCTCATCGGGAAGCTGACCACCGACCTGGACGAGTGCACCAAACGGTGGCGTGAAGCGAACGGCAGGCCCACCGCGGCCGCGTCGTCCGAACCACCGACGTCCCAACCACCAGCCCTACCTGACATGCCTTCGCCGCCCGAGATGTCCGACCAGCCGGCTGACGGCCGACCTTGATCGACGTACGGCGCGTGGTTGCCGCCCGGGCCCTCGTGCCGTCCCCACCCCCATCCCATCCACCCAGGAGTTGATCATCATGAATCGCGCCGACCAGATCCACGCCATCCTCAAGCACCTCGTGGACAGTTCCTCCGAGATCGAGGGAGCGGCACTGGTGACCGTGGACGGCCTCTCGCTGGCCTCGGTGCTCGCCGGCGGCGCGGACGAGGACCGCGCGTCGGCGATGGCGGCAGCCATGCTGGCCATGGGCGAGCGGACCGTGGCCGAGCTCAAGCGCGGAACTCTGGAACAGGTCTACGTCAAGGGCAACGGCGGGTACGTGCTGCTGATGCAGGCCGGTCCGGAGACGGTGCTGGAGACGATCTCCAGCTCGAGCGCCAGGTTGGGTCTGGTCCTCCTGGAGATGAAGGACGCCGCCCGCGAGCTGGCGACGTTGGTGTGAGGCGATGCAGGACGACAACGCTCTCACCGGAACCGATTCCGTCGGGTCCCTTCCGGACATGCGCCAGGTGGACGTCGTCGGGGACGGCGAGCCGGTTTCGCTGAACTACCACGACGGGACCTCGCGCCTGGTGTTCGTCACCGAGCGCGAGACGTCGTTCCCCACCGGCGAGCTGATCGTCTCCCAGACGGATCACCTCGGCGTGATCACCATGTGCAACGACGCGTTCGTCATCATGTCGGGCTACTCCAAGTCCGAGCTGCTGGGGGCACCGCACTCGATCCTGCGCCACCCGGACATGCCGCGCGCTGCGTTCGCCGACCTGTGGGACACCGTCGGCCAGGGACGACGGTGGTCGGGGTATGTGAAGAACCTGCGCAAGGACGGCGGGTTCTACTGGGTGTACGCCACCGTGATCCCGAAGGTCCGGGACGGGCAGGTCGTCGGTCACACCTCGGTACGCCGCCAGCCGTCGCGCCGGCGGGTCGAGGCCGCCGCTGCCCTGTACATCTCGATGCGCCAGGACGAGATGGGCCAGGCCGAGTCGACGGGACGGGCCACGCCATGACCTACCAGCTCGCGATCAGCCCCGACGTGCACGCCCGCGACCTGCCGGCCTGGTTCGTGCTGAACACCAGACTCCAGCGCGCGATCGGGTCCGCGATGCACGCGACCATCTACGACGACTTCGCCGCGCTGCACGAGGCCTACCGCGCCGGCCGGGTCGACCTGGTCTACGCCAACGCCGCGGACACCGTGCGGCTGGTGCGCGAGCACGCCTACCTACCGATCGCCACCCCGCGCACCGTCGCCGACGAGGCGGCCGTCGTGGTCGCCGCCGACAGTCCGCTGAAGATGCTGGACGACCTGCCCGAGACGCTGTCGGTGGCCGCCACCGACGCCCCGGACGTCGAGCGGATCTGCCGCATCCTGCTGGAGCCCGCCGACCTCGGCCCGGACCAGATCACCGTCACGATCCTGCGCAACTACGTGCTCGTGGCCAAGGCGCTGCTGACCCAGCAGGCACAGGCCGGGTTCTTCCTGCGCAAGGCCTACGACAGCCTCTCCGAGGTGACGCGCGCCAGGCTGCACCCCGTGATCTCCAGCCAGATCTACGTCATCACCCACTGCTTCTTGGCCAGTCCGGGCAGCGCCCACCTCGTCGAGCCGATCGGGACTGCTCTGACCGCCATGGCGGAGGATCCCCAGCACGAGGAGATGCTGGCCAGCCTCGGTGCCCCCTCGGGGTGGCAGCGCACCACCGGTGCCGACGTCGAGTTCATGGTCGACCTCATGGACGCGTTGCAGCAGTGACGGTCGCCGGCCCGTCCCTGTCGCCGGGGCGGGCGACGATCCCGCCGGGCTAGCCTGCACCCATGCCGAAGCCTGCGGCCGCCGAGGTCGACGCCGGTGGGCGTGCCGTCCGGGTCAGCAGCCCGGACCGGGTGATCTACCCGGCCACCGACAGCACGCCCCCGGTGACCAAGCTGATGGTCGCCCAGTACGTCGCCGACGTGGGCGAGGCCCTGCTTCGCACCGTCCGGGAACGACCCACCGCCCTGGAGCGCTGGCCGTCCGGGGTGCTGCCCGGGATGCGGCTGGCCACCGGTCGTCCCGGGGAGGATGCCGAGGCCTTCTACCAGAAGCGGGTGCCCAAGGGCGCCCCGGACTACCTGCAGACCGCGCGGGTCACCTTTCCCTCCGGGCGCACTGCCGAGGAGATCTGCCCGACCGAGGTCGCCGTCCTGGTCTGGTGTGCGCACATGGGCACCATCACCTTCCACCCGTGGCCGGTGCGCCGGGCCGACGTCGACCGGCCCGACGAGCTGCGCATCGACCTCGACCCCCAACCGGGAACGACGTTCGCCGATGCCGTCCGGGTCGCCGGCCTCGCGAGGGAGCTGCTCGGCGAGCTGGAGCTGACCGGCTGGCCGAAGACCTCCGGGAAGGCCGGCGTGCACGTCTACGTGCGGATCGAGCCGCGCTGGGAGTTCAGCGACGTGCGCCATGCCGCGATCGCCTTCGCCCGCGAGCTGGCCCGCCGCGACGACGGGGTGACCACCGCCTGGTGGAAGGAGGAACGGGGCGAAAGGATCTTCGTCGACTACAACCAGAACTGCCGTGACCGCACCATCGCCTCGGCCTATTCGCTGCGACCCGCCCCGGGGGCTCCAGTGTCGACGCCGCTGGTCTGGGACGAGCTCGCCGCGCTGGGCGACCCGGCCGGGCTGAACCTGTTCACCGTGCCAGCCCGCCTGGCCGAGCGCGGGGACCCGTGGGCCGGCATGGACGACGCGGCCGGCTCGCTGGAGCCGCTGCTGCAGATGTGGCGGGCCGACCTGGACGCCGGGCTGGGCGAGATGCCCTATCCGCCGGACCACCCGAAGATGCCCGGGGAGCCGCCCCGGGTGCAGCCGAGCAAGAAGGTGGACGCGCACTGGGACTCCCACGGCAACCGGATCGCCGACTGAGCACGCTCGGCCACCGGCAGGCCCACCCGGGAGTCAGCGGCTCCGGGTGACGTGGGTGCAGACACACACCTGGTTGCCCTGGGCGTCGGCGAGGACGACGAATCGTGGCTTCTCGTTCTCGCAGACCAGCACACCGCCGGCGGCCAGGGCGGCCGCAACTCGCTGATCCGCCACTTCCGGCGGGACGCGGATGTCCAGATGCCACCGCTGCGCTGAGTCCCGAGTGGCCTCCTGGAACCAGATCGTGGGGATGTTCCCGTCACCGTCGACGATCTCCTCATCGTGATCGTCCATCGCCAGGACGGCGGCCCAGAACGGTCGGATCTCCGCGATGTCCCAGGTGTCCAACGCCAGCTCGATCCGCTGCACGGCGCCTGGCCGGGCCGCCACCCCCAGTTCGGCGGCGATCGCGCTGATCTGCCTGGCCAGGTCCACGTCCCGCTGGGTCTTGCCGCCAACATCGTGGCTGGTCAGCAGCACGTGTACCCCCGCATAGGTAAGGGTCAGGTCGGGGTGGTGGTTGGCCGCCTCCGCGGCGGCCCCGATGCGGTTGACCAGGTCCAGCCCGGTCACGAAATCGCCGGTGCGGAACCGCGCCTCGAGTGAGCCGTACATCGCTCGCCAGTCGCCCATCCCGTCCATCGCGGTGATCTCGTCGCCGCTCAAGAGCGCCTTCGGGTTGGCCATGGACCCACCGTAGGCGCCGCAGGTCCCGCGAGGTAGGAGGGGCTGACTCCGGGCTGACTCCGGTGCTTCAGTGGGCCCAGGAGCACCTGGACCGCGACCTGTCGCGGCACTGGGTGCTCGGCCAGCGGGTTGGGCTCGGCGCCCCGGACCGCCGGCCCGGTGAGCCGGCACTACGATCCGAGGACGCCGTCCACCCGTGGGAGTGCCCGTGAACGCCTCCGCCCCCGGCCCTGAGCCGTTCCCCATGATCCCCCGCGGCCCCTGGCAGGACGTCGCCCGCGCCACCGGGCTGCTCGATGCGACCGGAAGCCTGGTCGCGACGGTGTTCGCCGAGATGTCCGCGCTGGCCACGGCGACCGGGTCGGTCAACCTCGGCCAGGGCTTCCCGGACACCGACGGTCCGGACGAGGTGCTGGAAGCGGCGGTGCGCGCCGTCCGGGGCGGTGCCAACCAGTACCCGCCTGGGCGCGGCATCCCCGAGCTGCGCGCGGCGATCGCCGCGCACCACAAGCGGTTCTACGGCATCGACCTCGACCCCGACCGGCAGGTACTGGTCACCGTCGGCGCGACGGAGGGCATCGCCGCCGCGATCCTGGCGCTGTGCTCGCCGGGCGATGAAGTGGTGATGTTGGAGCCGTACTTCGACTCCTACGCGGCCACCGTGGCGCTGGCCGCAGCGGTCCGGCGCACCGTGCCGCTGCGCTTCCCGGACTTCGCCCTGGACGTCGACGCCCTGGCCCGTGCGATCGGGCCGCGCACCCGGGTGCTGCTGCTGAACTCCCCGCACAACCCGACCGGTCGGGTGCTCACTCGGACCGAGCTGACCGCCGTTGCCGAGCTCGCGGTCGCCAACGACCTCATCGTGCTCGCCGACGAGGTGTACGAGCACCTCACCTTCGACGGCGTCCAGCACATCCCGATCGCCACCCTGCCCGGCATGGCCGAGCGAACGCTGACGGTCTCCTCGGCCGGCAAGACGTTCTCGGTGACCGGGTGGAAGATCGGCTGGCTGAGCGGTCCGGCCGAGCTGGTGGACGCCGCGATGACGGTCAAGCAGTTCCTCAGCTACGTCTCCGGCGGCCCGTTGCAGCCCGCCGTCGCCCACGCCCTCGGCCTGCCCGACCAGACCTACCAGGACCTGGCGCGCCGGCTGCAGGCCGGCCGCGACCAGCTGGTCTCGGGGCTGGCCGAGGTCGGCCTGACGGTCGCCCCGACCTCCGGCACGTACTTCGTGGTCGCCGACGCAGCCCCGCTCGGGTTCGACGACGGCGTCGAGTTCTGCCGGCTGTTGCCCGACCGGGCCGGGGTGGTGGCCATCCCGGTGCGCGTCTTCTGCGACCAGGCGGGCGCGGAGTCGTTGGTCCGGTTCGCGTTCTGCAAGCGACCCGACGTGCTCACCGAGGCGGTCCGCCGGCTGCACCGGCTGTAGCGACTGGATGTGACAGTCACGGCGCGTCGAGCGTGGCCCGTGCCTGCTCGGCCGCCGCCACAGCCGCCTGGGCCGCCGACCGGGCCCGGACGGCAT
>CAVRVD010000008.1:0-83211 GCA_963724535.1 uncultured Actinomycetota bacterium | reverse complement strand
AGGGACCGGCCGGTGACCCGGACCCGCACGGTGGTGGCGTCGCTGCCGGCATCGGCCACGAGGCGGCGAGCAGGGAGTCCCCGGCGTGGTCGGCCAGGAACGTGCGGGCCCGCACGAGTCCGGCGCGGCCGGGGCCTGGTAGGCGCGGCCGACGGTGACGCCTTCGTTGGCAGCAGAGCCAGGCTGCGGGCGTAGAACCAGAGCCCGGCCTGCACGGTCACGAAGATCAGGGCGAGCAGGGCAGGTCCCAGGACCGCCACCTCCAAGGTGGCCGATCCCTGCTCGCGCTGCGGCCGGTGGCGCATCAACGGACTACTGGATCTTGGAGACCCGGTTGTTGACCGCGGAGGTGAGGGCGGCGATCAGGATGCCGGCGATCGCCAGCAGGCCGAGGGCGAGGATGGCCATCTCGAGGGTGGACAGGCCCGCGTCGTCGTCGGGTCGGATCCGGTCACGGACGGCGCCGGCCAGGGTTTGGGCGGCCAGGTTGGCCTGGCTGGTCAATGTGGAGAGGGTGTCCGGGCTCATCGTGTGGTCCTTTCGGGTCAAGGGGTTTGGGTCAGGCACCGAAGACGATCCGGGAGAAAGCGGGATAGCCGAGCAGGGCCAGGAAGATCAGGCCGAGCAGGCCGACCGGGATGACCATGTGCTCGGAGGCGGCGTTGGCGGCCGCGGCGGCCTGGGTGGTGCTGGCGGTGCGCAGCGAGGTGGCGCGGGCGCGCAGCGTCGCGTAGACGGCGGCGCCGTCCTGCCCGGACAGCCGCATGATGTCGGCGACGTCGTCGAGCTCGGTGACGCCGCTGGCCTCGCCGAGGCGGGCCAGCCCCTGCCAGGCGGGTGCGCCGTCCAGACGGGCCCGGGTGAGCGCGTCCCGGATCCGGGTGAACGCGGGGGTGGCGCCGATCGTCGCGGCCCGTTCGAGGGCCTCGCCGGCTCCGGCGTCGGCGGCGCGTTCGAGGGCGACGAGTTCCAGGTAGGCGGCGGTCGCCGCGCGCAGGTGGCGCGGACGGCGTCGGCGCGGCGCCGCACGTCGAGGTCAGGCAGCAGGAACAGGACGACGGCGAACACGACCGCGGCCAGTGCGGGCACCGGCCACGGCAGCCGCAACCCGATAACCGCCATGAGGGTGGCCAGGGCTGGCGGGAACACCGCGCCGAGCAACCCGAAGCCGAGCTTGCGGACGAGCAGTTGCTCGACGCTCTCCCCGAGCAGTCGCAGGTCCGCCGCGTACCTGGCTAGGCCGAGGCCGGGCCAGGGACCTACGCCCGCTCCGAGGCTGCGCCGGGCCAACCACCGGGTGACACCTCTGGACAGGCGGCCTGACAGACGGGTTGACGAGGTGCGTACAGGTCGCTGTCCAGCGCTGTCAGGCCCGGTGGGTGTCGTGTCCAGCGCGGTGTCCAGTTCCCTGTCCAGGTGACCGCCGGTCAGTCCGGTGTCCAGCCGGGCCAGGGCCGCGGCGAGGTCCGGTGGCCCGGGACGCAGACCGGCGACCACGATTGTCACGCCGGTCCCGACGGCGGCGCCGGCCGCGAGGAGCGGGACGACGAGCAGCACGCTCACCACCTCACCCGGTCCGCGTCGACGACGAGCGGCACACCGTCCACCCCCGTGGGTTTGCCGAGCAGGCGGGGCGCGGGCGGGGTGCGGGTCATCGCCCGCATCCAGGCGGGCCCCGACGAAGGCGGCGGCGAGGCTGGCCAGCACGAGCTGCCCCAGCGGGGTGCCGTAGGGGCGCAGGTAGGTGCCGTTCCAGACCCCGACCGCGACGACGGCGAGGGTGATGATCGTGACGGCGCGTGCCGTCGTCCGCGGCTTGGCGCGTTCGGCCTCGACCTTGCGGCGCATCGCGACCTCCTCGGCGACCGAGTCGGCGATGGACGCGAGCACGCGGGCCAGGCCCGGTCCGCGGCGCCGCGAGCCCAGGATCAGGGCGGCGACGACGAGGTCGCCGGTGGCGTCGTCCAGGTCGTCGGCGAAGGCGCGCAGCGCGGCCTCGGTGGGCCAGCGCGGCCAACCGGGCAGACAGCGCGGCGACCTCGGTGCGGATCAGGTCGGGGCAGCTCCGCACTGTGGACGCGATCGCCTGGTCCAGGCCGGACCCCGACGACCAGGACGTCGGACAGCCGCCGCGTCCACTCCTCGACGGCCTCGACCCGGTCGATGGCCAGCGCGCCGTCCCGGCTCGTGGCCACCAGGATCGGCAGGCCGACGACGGTGGTCGCGGCGATCGGCGCGGCGACGACCCAGCCGGTGGCCAGCCAGGCCGCGATCCCCGCGGCAGCCGCGAGTGGCCACCGCCAGCGCCGCCATGCCTCGTTCCCCGTCGGACGACGCGCGGCGAGTCCGCCCGTCGATCCCCACCGGCCACGGGAGGCGACGGGTGGCGGGACCGGTTGCCGGCGGGCGCCGTGGACGATGAGCAGCAGTCCGATGACGACGGCCGCTCCGGAGGCTGCCGCGGCGAGGGCGAGGATGCCGGGCGGGGTCATCGCGGGCTCCCGACGAGGGTGGCGGCGGGTCGAGTTGGTGCGGCCAGGTCCCGCGGGGTGGTCGAGCAGGGAGGGTCGAACCCGGCGCGGACCAGCTCGTCCGGGCAGGTCCGGCCGGTGGGGCGGGGACGGCGCGCCGTCGGGTCCCGGCGCGAACACGGTCGTGATGGCGGGCCGGTTGGCCTCCCCGATGCCGCCGATCTCCAGCACCTGGGACACGTACCGATGCCGCCGGCCGCCGACCGCGGTCTCATCGAGCAGCCGATGTGCACGACGAGGTCGACGGCACCGGCGACGAGCCGATACGCGAACGCGTCGCCGATGCCCGAGCCCGGCTGCTCAGGCACAGCGTGACGATCCGGTCGATGGCGTGGTCGGCGGTGCGAGCGTGGAGCGTGCACATCGAGGCTGCCGTCCCCGGTGGACATCGCCTCCAGCATCGGCATGATCTCCTGGCCCCGGACCTCGCCGACGATGATCCGGCGCAGGTTCATCCGCAGCGCGGTGCGGACCAGGTGGCCGAACGTGATCTCCCCCGCGCGCCGGCCGGCGGCGTCGCGTTCGCTGGACCCCTCGCGTGCCTCCATGGCGACTAGCCGCGGGTGGCGGTCGGGCAGCTCGTGCAGGTGGAGCTCGTACTCCTTCTCGATCGTCGCGAACCGCTCCATGGGGCGCGAACTCGTTGGCCAGACGCGCGGATCAGGGTCGTCTTCCCGGCGTTCTGCAGGCCGGTGACGACGATGTTCCGGCCGGCCCGCACCGCAGCCCGCAGGAAGGCGGCCAGGCACGGGTCGACGGTGCCGAGCCGACAAGGTCGTCGAGGTCGACGTCGGACCCGGTGCCGGCGGATCACGACCTGGGGTCGCGGCGTGGGCCACGCGACCGCGGCCAGCCGCGACCCGTCGTCCAGCCGAAGGTGCAGAGTCGGCGAGGCCGGGGTGAACGACCGCTCGGCGCCGACGCTGCGCGCGGCGAGCAGCTGAATCAGCTCGATCAGCTCGGCGTCGGAGGCCGCGACGGCCGGCCCTGGGCCTCGCGGCCGTCGGCGTAGGACAGCCAGACGGTGTCGCAGCCGTCGACCTCGATGTTCTCGATCCCCGGGTCATCGACCAACGGTTGGAGCCGGCCGAGCCCGAACAGCGCCGCCATCACCGCGTTCGCGACCGCGAACTCCTGCCCGGCCGACCACGCGGGCCGACCGGAGGTGACCCGAGCGCGGGCCCGGTCGGCCAGCTCGGTGGCCAACAGGTGCCGCCCGAGTCCCTCCGGGCGGCCGGGTCGAGAGGCCGCCCGGTTCTGCAGCTCGGTCGCCAGGCGGGCGGCCACCGCCGTCCGAACCTCACGGACCACGGCGTGGTCGACCGATGGCCCACCGGACACCGGGTCTCGGTCAGGCCGGGTGGGCGGCCGGCGGCGGGATCTCGACCGGGATGTCAACCACGCGCCACCTCCGCGATCCGGCCTGCTGGGTCGGCGGCTCCGGCGTTCAGCGCGGGTGACGCGGGAGGCCGCGATCGGCGGTGCAGGTCGTGGGCGGTGGCGCGGGAGGTGCGCACCAGCGCGGACTGAGTGAACCGCCAGCGCGGAGCGGCGCCGTCCGAGAACACGCAGCGCGGCGTCGGGATCGCACGGCAGCTCGGCGACCACGGGTGCGCCGGTGGCCGCAGCGATCTCGCCGCTCGGGTAAGGCTGTCGCGGCCCGACCACGACCAGCGCCCACCCGGTCGCCAGCGTCGCGCTGGGCGGCCCGGGAGCAGAAGGTGCGCCATCAGGTGCCGGGTCGCGGACACCGAGACGAGCGTGGATCGGCAGACCACGAGGACCTGGTCGGCACTGGTCCACGATCCGCCCCGGCCGGTTTCGGCGAGACGGGTGACGCGGCCGAGGTCGACGAGTACGTCGCCGGCGCCGGAGAGGGTGTCGATCGCGTCGGGCAGGACTGAGGCGACCGTGGCGGCCTGGGCCGGGTCGTTGATCCCGAGCAGGACGCCGCGGCGTCCGGTCTCGTCCAGCGCCGCGGTCTGCAGCAGCGGCCGGCGCGGGGTGCCGGGCATCCCGGCGACAGGACGCCGCGGATGGCGAGGCTGACCAGGCTGGTGCCGTCCGGGACCGCGCCCCGCAAGGATCCGGCGGCCACCCCGGACCCGGCCTGGTCGGCGTCGACCAGGGTCACCCGCGGGCGCCGGACGCGGGCTGACCTGCGCTGTCAGGGTTGTGTCCAGTGTCCTGTCCAGGGTCCTGTCAGGTCTCGTGTCCGCGCCCGGCGCCCCCGGGCCAGGTCATGGTCAGGGCCAGCGCGGTCGTGGTGACCCCGGGTGAGCCCTTGGCGCTGAGGAGGGCGATGACACTCACCGGGACGTTCACCGGCCCGTCGGGCGGACGACGACGGCGATCCGTCCGGTCGCTGCCCTCGCGGCCAGCGCCGGGCCGTCCCCAGCGGGAAGCGCGACGTCGACCGGGGTGAGTCCGTTGAGGTCCGGCGTGCCGACGCGGACGACGGTCGCGGCGATGGACGCCGGGGCACTGGCCGCGGTGGCGTCGGCGTCGGTGGGTGGGGTGGAGACCACCAGGATCGGTGTGCCCGGGGCGAGCCCGGTGGCGGGCATCCGCGACGGCGGCAGGGCGATAACGACCAGGACCTGGCCGGCCTCCGGTGGGCCGGCCGGGGCGAGCTGGTCCGGTGACAGCAGGGACCCGGCGACCAGCTCGGTGCGAGCAACCTGCCCGACCACCTCGCTGCGCCGTCCGGCCTCGACCGCCACGATCCCGGGACCGGCGGAGAGGTCGGTGACGGCCAGGTCGGCGTCCGCCACCGCTGCGCCGACTGGGACCGTGCGCGCCAGGACCAGGACCGGCACCCGCTGCCCGGCGGCGTTGACCATCCACAGCGCGGCCAGCGCACCGAGGACCGCGAGCACGACACCGGCGGCCAGCAGGCGGGACGGCGCCGTCGCGGCACCCCCACCGACGACCTGGTCAGCGCGCCCGTGGCGGCGATGGGTGGCGGCGATCCGGGTCCGTCGGCGGGTGTGCGGCGCTTCGTCGTGACGGCCATCGCTCCTCTTCCGTGAGTTGCGTTCCAAGGGGTTCGTGGGTTGGTCAGGTGAGCAGCACCTGCAGCTCGCCGATGCTCACCGTGGTGGTCGAGGCGCGGACCACGGTGAGCACCCCGGACTGGCCGCCGCCGGTCCAGGCGACCTGCCAGGTGGTGGTGGCGGTGACCGGGTAGCGGTCCTGGGGTTGCCCGGCCGACGGGCGGGTGTAGACGTGCCCGCACGTGGGGGACTCGCGCCCGCCCCAGGACTCGCCGTACGGGGTCCCGGGCTCGGTGCAGGTGACCGAGGTGCCGTCACCCATCGACCAGACGATCCGTTGCGCGCGGGCGGTCGCGGTCACCGACAGGCCCGGCACGCTCGCCGTCGCGGCGGCCGGGCCCCACGTCGTCGGGGTCACCGCGGTCCACAACCAGACCGGCACGCCGACCAGGCCCGTCGTGCCCGGCGGCGGGGCGATCCCGATCTGCGGACCCTCCAGCCCCAGCAGCTCGACCGCTTGCTCGGCCAGCTGGGCGGGGGTGATCGCGGCGCCGCCGAATCCCGCGGGCGGGGTGGCGCGCCAGACCCAGCCGCCGCCAGTTCCGCCCACACCTGGGCACGTCATCAGGTACACCGCGCCGTTCGAGTTGCCCTGCCAGGCGGGATCGCCCGCCGGAGGTGGGGGCGACACCGCGGCGAAGTAGCAGCCGCTGGACCGGTTGAACCAGCCCAGTTCCGGGTCGTGGCAGGGCACGACCTTCCCGGCGTCCGGGCCGGACGGGAGCGTGCAGGCCGCCGCGGCCGCCGGTCGACGAGTGCCGACCTGCCGACCGCCCGAGCCCGGTGTACCGGGTCGCTGAGCGTCGACGATGCAGAAGGTCAGGTTGGGTGGGCAGACCACCGAACCCGACGGGCCGGTCGGGTCCGGCATGGTCGCGGCGACTGCCGCGTCGGCGAGGGTCGTCGTCCCGGCCCCGGCCACCATCAGTGCTGCCGCCGCGAGGCGGGTCAGCCGGTGGCGTGGCCGGGCGGTCAGCACCGCGGTCCCGGAACGCGGTCGAGGTCCGGATCACCCACCGACCGTCGTACGTCGACGCCGTCGACTCGACGATCACCCGGTGGGCTGGCCCGGCGGCAACGCCGACTTGCCGGTGGCGATGAACACCGGCGTCCAGTTCGTCGAGTCGACGCAGTCCGTGATCGACGCCGTCGCCGGATCGCCCGACGTCACCTCGGTCACCGTCGGCGACAGCACCGGCTTGCCGCGGAGTTCCATGCCCTGCTCGTCGAACAGCCTCACCGACGACGCCAGGTCCGCTGCGGCCTTGTCCACGGCGTACTCGGACAGGTTCGTCGGGATGCCCTCGCTCGGGTCCGCGTGCGCGGCCACCCGGAGCTTCCAGTACCCGCGATAGGCGGCCAGGACCTCGGACTCCACCGCCGGGTCGATCGCTGCCGCCGGCGGAGAGGGAGAGGCAGTCGGGGACGAGGACGACGCCGAGACCGTCGGTGACGGTGAGTCGTTCGACCCCGGAGTATCCGACGTCGAGCACCCGGCGAGAGCGAGCAGGGCGGCGGCCACCGCCGTCCCTGGCAGTAGCCGCCACCGACGCACGCCGATCCCTTCCATGGACCACGACGTGCCTGGTGGGCCAGACCAGGCAGAACCGAATCGCCCCTGTCCTACACCCGACCGCAGCGGCGAGGGAAGCCCTGACCAGGCACTTTCCTGCTCCCGGCGTCCCCGCCCGCGGCGTGTCCATGGGTCAGTCATAGCCAGGCACCCTTGCCAAGAGTCTTGCCCGATCCCTTGCCCACGCGATTGGCAAGCGTCTTGGCAAGGGGTCGAGCGGCGTCATGCAGCCGGGCGCGACCGCGACCGCCGGACGAAGGTCTGCCGCAGCATCTCGCCGGACGTCGTCCTCGCCCAGGACGTCGGACGCCGTCGCGGACCACACGTTCGGCCAACCCCGCCTGCCCCGGCAACCCCAGGACGGCGATCGTCGCCCGCCGCGCCTGCCACGGCTCGATACCCAGCTCGACCGCCAGCGAACGCCACCCGAACGCCACCTCGTTCCGCTTGGACGGCGCTGCCAGCTCGGACGCCGGCGGAGCCGTCACCGCGATCTGGCGCACCACCCGGTAGGCGAGATCGGGCGGCCAGCCGGCGTCGGCGAACGCACCGGCCAGGTGCTCGATCAGCAGACCGTCCGGTGCCTCGAACTCGCGGTGCCCGAACGTCTCCCACCCGGTCTCGGTCAGCGCGTCCCAGCTCAACAAGTGCGGGCCCGAACGACCTTCGTCGGCGGGCTCGTCGCTCTGGCCGACCGCCGGGCGCAGCCGCCACGCCGTCCGCGGCTGGGTCGCGAACTCCGCGGCCACCTTCTCCCCCACCACCGCGCGCCGGACCACCACCCACAACAACCCGAGCGGTGACGGGGTGTCCCTGGTCGACGGACGCCGCAGCACCCGCCACGCCTCCGCCCACCCCGTCGCCTCGGCCTGGTCGGCGGCGCTGCCCTCCAGGCGAGCCAGGCGCACCAGCGGGCGAACGATGTGGGCTCGGACGAGCAGCAGCAGTTCGCGCGCCGTCGGGCCGTCCCACCCCTCGGCGGCGATGGTGTCGAGGACGCGGCGGAACCGGTCGGGGTCCCGCACGTCGCGAGGTCCGAGGAGTGGAGCGGGTCGATTCGTCGTGAGCGTGAGCGACATGGTGAGCCTCCAGGTGTTCGGGAACACCTGCACGCTCGCGAGACCCCGTTGACACACGGCTGGACGCATCAGGGGCTGTCCGGGCCCGGCAGCGGATTGGCACGCGACCGACGGGCGCTGTCGTGCTGGACTACGCTCCGTTCAGAATCGGGTGACCTGGGGAGGGACCATGTCGTCGCCGGTGGTGACGTATGAGCTGGATGACCAGACGCGCGTGCGGTTCGAGGTCGAGCCGACGGATGCCTGGCGGGACGTGTCGTCGGACAAGGTGCTCGGGAAGATCCGTGAGGCGGTCGAGCCGGCGATCGACGGCGCGCGGGTCGTGTTGGACAAGGTCCGCGAGGCCGGTCCCGACGAGACCGTGGTGAAGTTCGGGATCAAGGTCTCGGGGGACGCGAACTGGCTGATCGCCAAGGCCGCCACCGAGGCCAACTTCGAGGTCACCCTGACCTGGAAGTCCGACTCCGGCCGCTAGACTCGCCTGGCGATGTCCGACCCAGCCACGACCCGCGCCCGGTCGAGCGGTCCTGGACCGTCGCGATCCTCGCTCGGCTCAAGCACCAAGCCCGTCGGTTCCGGCGTGCTGATCGACCGTCGTCGGGTGCTGACCTGCCGGCATGTCGTCGAGGACCACGTGGACGACGACCGGGCCCGACCGCGCTGCGTGTGGTCTTCCCGTTCGCCGAGAATCCCTACCAGGACTCCGCTGCGGGTCGCCGGGTCGACCGTGCAGTCCACGATCGGGCCGACGTGGCGGTGCTGACCCTGGCCGCGCGGGCTCCGGAGGATGCCGTTCCGGCCCCGATCCGCCGGCCTCGGGGGAAGGACCTGATCGCCGCATCGTGGTGGGCCTACGGCTTCCTCGACGAGACGGGGAACGCCGCGTCGGGTGAAGTCGGTGAGGACCTGTCCGTACGGGTGGGTGCGGATCGACAGCCAGTCCCGCTACCACCTGGAGAAGGGTTTCAGCGGCGCCGGATTGTGGAGCGTCGACTATCAGGCCGTGGTCGGCCTGGTGGGCCAGGCCCACAACACCGGCGATGGCCGCGCCCTGACCATCCACGCCGCAGCAGGTGTGCTGCCCGGCCACGACTTGCGGCCCTGGCGGATGCCTACCGGTTCGAGGCGGCCGGCGAGGACGCTGCGGCCGAGTGGGGTTGGCAGCTGAGCACCGATGAGGAGGGACGCCGGCATTGGCGTCCCCGCGCCCGCGGCGTCACCCACGACGCGGAGTCCGGGTGGCGGTTCACCGGTCGGACGGTGGCGCTTGACCGAGATCGTCGGCTGGCTGACCGGGCAGCAGACCGACCGCAGGTGTTGGTGGTGACCGGGTCACCGGGGGTGGGCAAGTCCGCGGTCCTGGCCCGGGTGGTCACGACCGCCGACCGGGACGTGGCGGCTGAGCTGCCACCGGACGACGTCGCGGTGCGGGCGCCGGTCGGGTCGGTGGCCTGCGCCGTCCACGCCAAGGGCAAGACGGCGCTCGAGGTCGCCCACGAGATCGCGCGCGCGGCGTCGGCTCCCCTGCGCCGAGGACCTGGACGACGTCGTGTCGGACATCCGCGACGCGCTGACCGAGAACGCCCGGGCAGACGTCCGTTCACCGTGGTGGTCGACGCCTTGGACGAGGCCACCACACCGCGTCAGGCGCGCCTGCTCGTCCGGGACGTGTTGGTGCCGCTGGCGGAGAACTGCGCCGACGTGGGTGCCCGGGTCCTGGTCGGCACCCGAGCGCCATGATGACGCCGGTGAGTCTGATCGCCGCGTTCGGCGGCGCCCGCCGCGAGATCGATCTCGACGAGCCCGGCCTACTTCGAGCGCGAGGACCTGGTCAGCTACGCGGTCGCGACGCTGCAACTGTCCGGAGACCCCCGAGCGGACAGCCCCTACCTCGACCGGACGGCGGCCCTTCACCTCGCGGAGCGGATCGCGGAGATCTCCGCACCGAACTTCCTCGTGGCAGGGCTCCTCGCCCGCTCCCACGGGCTGCACGACCAGACAGCTGCGGATCCGGCGTCGGTGGAGTTGCCCGGCGACGAGGACCGGGTCGAGGCGGCCCTGCATGGTACCTCGACAAGATGGTCGGCATCGATGGTCTCGGCCCGGACCAGGTGCTCCTTCCGCTCGCCTACGCCGAGGCGCCGGGGTTGTCCAGTGAGCTGTGGGCGATCGCCGTCCAGGCGCTGACCGGCGTCACCGTCGACCGGGGCGTCCTGGAGCGGTTCGCCGGCGGCGCCGCGGCGAACTTCCTGATCCAGACCTCCACGGCCACGGCGTCGTACCGGCTGTTCCATCAGGCCCTGAACGACACCCTGGTCCGGCACCGACCAAGCACCCAGGACCAGCGCCGGCTCACTGACGCGTTCCTGACTGACGGCGCCAGGAACGGCTGGGAGCGGGCACCGGGCTACCTCCTAAGGTCGCTGACCCACCACGCCGTGGGCGGCGAGGCGATCGACGCGGTCCTGGCCGATCCGCGCTACCTGCTGCACGCGGACCTGGCCCGGGTCATCCCGGCGGCTGCCCAAGCCCGCACGACGCCTGGACGACAGACCGCCGCCGTGCTGCGCCTGACCCCCGACGCCATCACAGCGCTCGCACCCGAGCGGCACGCCCGATTCGCGTTGACCGAGACGATGGACCATCTGGGCACAACCTTCGGTTGCCTGCCCGGGCCGCGTCCCTTCCGCACAACGTGGGCAGTCGTGCGGCCACGACAGGAACTGGCCACGCTGACCGGCCACACCGGCGGGGTCATGGCGGTGTGCCCGATCACCGTCGACGGCCAGCCCCTGCTCGCCTCCGCCGGCGCCGACGGCACGGTCCGGATCTGGGACCCCGCCACCGGCCAGCAGACCCGCGAGCTGACCGGCCACACCGGCTGGGTCAGAGCGGTGTGCCCGATCACCGTCGACGGCCAGGCCCTGCTCGCCTCCGCCGGCGACGACGGCACGGTCCGGCTCTGGGACCCCGCCACCGGCCAGCAGACCCGCGAACTGACCGGCCACACCGGCGGGGTCAATGCGGTGTGCCCGATCACCGTCAACGGCCAGGACCTGCTCGCCTCCGCCGGCGACGACGGCACGGTCCGGCTCTGGGACCCCGCCACCGGCCAGCAGACCCGCGAGCTGACCGGCCACACCGGCGGGGTCAAGCGGTGTGCCCGATCACCGTCGACGGCCAGGACCTGCTCGCCTCCGCCGGCGACGACGGCACGGTCCGGCTCTGGGACCCCACCACCGGCCAGCAGACCCGCGAGCTGACCGGCCACACCGACTGGGTCAGAGCGGTGTGCCCGATCACCGTCGACGGCCAGGACCTGCTCGCCTCCGCCGGCGACGACGGCACGGTCCGGCTCTGGGACCCCGCCACCGGCCAGCAGACCCGCCGAACTGACCGGCCACACCGGCTGGGTCAGACGCGGTGTGCCCGATCACCGTCAACGGCCAGGACCTGCTCGCCTCCGCCGGCGACGACGGCACGGTCCGGCTCTGGGACCCCGCCACCGGCCAGCAGCACCCGCGAGCTGACCGGCCACACCGGCGGGGTCAACGCGGTGTGCCCGATCACCGTCAACGGCCAGCACCTGCTCGCCTCCGCCGGCGACGACGGCACGGTCCGGCTCTGGGACCCCGCCACCGGCCAGCAGACCCGCGAGCTGACCGGCCACACCGGCGGGGTCATCGCGGTGTGCCCGATCACCGTCAACGGCCAGGACCTGCTCGCCTCCGCCGGCGACGACCGCACGGTCCGGCTCTGGGACCCCGCCACCGGCCAGCAGACCCGCGAGCTGACCGGCCACACCGACTGGGTCAGAGCGGTGTGCCCGATCACCGTCGACGGCCAGCCCCTGCTCGCCTCCGCCGGCGACGACGGCACGGTCCGGCTCTGGGACCCCACCACCGGCCAGCAGACCCGCGAACTGACCGGCCACACCGGCGGGGTCAGAGCGGTGTGCCCGATCACCGTCAACGGCCAGGACCTGCTCGCCTCCGCCGGCGACGACGGCACGGTCCGGCTCTGGGACCCCACCACCGGCCAGCAGCCCCGCGAACTGACCGGCCACACCGGCGGGGTCAGAGCGGTGTGCCCGATCACCGTCAACGGCCAGGACCTGCTCGCCTCCGCCGGCGACGACCGCACGGTCCGGCTCTGGGACCCCACCACCGGCCAGCAGACCCGCGAACTGACCGGCCACACCGACTGGGTCAGAGCGGTGTGCCCGATCACCGTCAACGGCCAGGACCTGCTCGCCTCCGCCGGCTACGACCGCACGGTCCGGCTCTGGGACCCCGCCACCGGCCAGCAGACCCGCGAACTGACCGGCCACACCGGCTGGGTCAGAGCGGTGTGCCCGATCACCGTCAACGGCCAGGACCTGCTCGCCTCCGCCGGCGCCGACCGCACGGTCCGGCTCTGGGACCCCACCACCGGCAGACCGGCGCTCGTGGCACGGGTCACGCATGTCGCCTTGACCCTCTCGAGTCCCGCAGAGGGGTTCTTGGTGATCGGCCTGGATGTCGGTCTGCTGGCTCTGGGAGTCGGCGAACTCGCCAACGACAGCGACTCCACCTAGTGGCCGGCTTGCACCAGTCTCCGATCGTGCCATATACGTGCCATAAGCATCGGTGAACACCGGCCACTAAAGGGGTATATGGGACAGTGGATCACTTGGCGAGTGGATCCTTACTTGACGACGATTCGCGGTCTGGACTGGTGTTTTGCCTGCTCAACCAGGGTGCCCCCGGCAGGAATCGAACCTGCGACACACGGTTTAGGAAACCGTTGCTCTATCCCCTGAGCTACGAGGGCAGCAACCCGAAAGGAGTCACGACATGGAACCCGGTGGACCGGGTCGCGTGCGTGACGCCCTCCCGACAGCACCGCTCAGGGTAGCGGCCCAGTTCCTCGGACGCCGGAGGGCCCCGAGGCGCAAGGGCGTCGGGCGAACGAGTCCTGGGGTGCCGGACGGCACACTGGCGTCGTGAGAGTCGTCGTGCTTGGCGCGGGCATCTCTGGGCTGACCTGCGCCCTGCGCCTGACCGAGGCCGGACACCGGGTGACGGTGGTCAGCGCCGACCCGATCGAGGCGACGACCTCTCACCTGGCCGCTGCGGTCTGGTTTCCCACCTCGGCGGGGCCGCACAAGGCCGTCGCCCGCTGGAGTGACCTGACCTTCACCGCGCTGATGGAGGAGGCGCGCGCTGGGCGGCCGGGAGCGTTCGTCCGGGAGTCGATGAGCCTGTTCCGGCACCCAGCCCGAACAGCAGCCCTGGGCGGCCGCTGTCGGCGACGTCCGCAGCGCCCGGCCCGATGAGCTGCCGCCCGGCTACCGGTACGGCCTGCGCTACGCGGTGCCGCTGGTGGAGATGCCGCTCTACCTGCCTGATCTGCTCCGACGCGTCATCTCGCGGAACGTCGATCTCACCTCTCGCCGCGTGTCTCATCTCGGCGACCTGGTGGACCTGTCGCCTGACGTGGTGGTCAACGCCGCCGGACTCGCGGCGGGCGGCCTGGTGGGTGACGGGACGACCTACCCCGTGCGGGGCCAGATCGTCCGTGTCGCCAACCCCGGGCTCGCCCTTTCGGTGCGCGACGAGGAGCATCCCGTCGGCGCGAGGTCAGACTCGAGCTCGACACGGACGAGCCGCCGGTGCCCGTGATCCACAACTACGGTCACGGCGGCTCCGGCATCACGATCGGATGGGGTTGTGCCCACGACGTCGTGGACCTCCTGGCCTCGCTGTGACCCGTGCGTTCTGTCGTGTCAGCTGGCGAAGTAGTCACCCCGGCGCAGGTCGGCGGCGTCCGGCCGGCTCGAGTGACCCAAGCGGGTCACGGTGACGTCCGGTAGCAGCCACGGGTACGTGCGGGCACCGACCGGAGGCGTGATCACGTCGTAGCCAGGGAAGTTCTGGATCTGCATGTGCAGATGCGGCTCGGTGGTGTTGCCGGAGTTGCCCACCTCGCCGATCTGCTGTCCTTGGCGCACGGTGTCGCCCACCCGAACGGCGACGCTGCCGGGCCGCAGATGAGCGAGCCCGGAATACCGGCCACCACCGATGTCGATCACCACGTGGTTGCCCGCCGGGTTCTGTGCGTCCATCGACCCGATCCACTGATCGGGCATGTCCGCCTCCACGTTCACGACCCGCCCTGCCGCGGGGGCCAGCACCGGCTCGCCGTAGCAGTAGTAGCTCTCCAGCCGTGACGCATCGCCGCGGTAGCTCTGCCCGTCCACCACCTTGGCGATGTCCAGCGCGTCGTCCTGCACGAACGCTGCCCGATGGCCATTGACCAGTGCGGCGCGCCCGCCCTGGCCGACGAACCACTCGCCCCGGACCGGTGCGGAAAGGGTCACCGCATCCACGGGGCCGTGGTAGATCCCGACCAGCTGGCTGGCCAGGAACGCCGACCCGGCGATGGCCATCACGTTGGTCGCCGCCAGCAGCCGGCGCCCGGGGATCAGCGAGACGAGCGCACCCACCGCGCACATCACCAGAACCGCCGTCCGCAGGGACGTCGCCGTCACCGGCAGCGAGCCCAGGGTGCCCAGCAGATCGAACGTCCCGACGAGCGTGGCCGCGGCGAGCAACGCCCAGAACACGATCTCGTTCAGCGCCTGCCCGAGCCGGACCCGCACGCCACCACCTCGGGCGGCCGAGAGCCGTTGCACGGCCAGCACGATGGGCACGAACACGGCCACGTTCAGCAGCACGACGAACGACCGCCCGTTGAAGTGGGCATCCAGCACGACGATCGCCGAGGCGACCGCCAGCACCAGGTTGCGCCGGGTGATGACAGATCGGCCGGCGTCAGCAATGTCCCGTGTCGACTGCGACATCGCGAACGGCAGGGCAAGCGCTGCCGCGACGACCACCCAGCGCGCGGCGGACAGGGCTTGCACCACCTCCAGCGGCAGATTCGGCAGCAGCAGCCCCATCGCCATCGGCACCCCGACCAGGACGGCGCCGCCCACCCCCATCCCGGCAGCGGCCGCCGCCGTCCGCCGCGACCAGGTGACCGCCCGGGACGACACCCCGCGGCTCGGCGCGGCTGCGCCCGCCAGCAGCGCGCCGAGAACCGGCACGACGACGAGTGGGGGGAGGGCGCCCAGCACCATGGTGGCGGCGAGGAGGCAGTAGGCGCCGGCCAGCAGCCACCCACGGACGACGCGCGCCCGGCTCGGCCCGGCTGCGCCCGCGGCGTCCGGCAAGGGTGACTCATTGACGGTGGTGACACGCATGTCGATCTCCTCGGCATCGGGTTTTCTGCAGATCCCGCCGACGCTAGGAACGCCCCACCCGTCCCGGCATCGGGCGCCGAGCAGTGACCGGGTCGGCCGCTGGTCGGGCTCTGCACCCTCCCCAGGCGGCACAATCCCGCCCCCGCGGACGAGCCGCCCTCCGCCCTGAGACCGATGCGTCGGACCGGGACACCTCCCTACGCTCACGGGGTGAACCTCGTGCGGCTGCGGGAGACGGTGCTGAGGCACCCGGTGCTCCAGGACGTGCGGATCCAGGACGTGCTGCTGGCCGGTGGTCTCGCCCTGCTCGAGGTCGTCACCATCCTGGCCCTGGTGGTGCCCTTCGCCGGGCCCGGAGTACCGACGACGGGCGTGATCGTCGGCTGGGCGGTCCTCTTCATGGCTCCGCTGGCTGCCCGCCGTCGCTGGCCCGTGGCCGTGATGACTGTGATGGCGGTGCATTTCTTCCTCTACTGGCCGGTCGGCGAGATCAACGAGATCGGCGCCTGGGTCGCCCTGGGCATCGCCGTCTACTCCGCGGCCGCCCACGGCCGGCAACCGCTGGCCCGGTGGTCCTTCATCGTCACCGTGACCGTCGTCGGCGGCGCGGCCCTGTTCGCCGGCACTCGGGAAGGCCCGTTCGCCCCCTCCCGCACCATCGCGAGTGTGCTGTTCGTCTGGCTCCCGTTCGCCCTCGGCTGGTCACTGGGCACGATGACGCGCCGGCTGCGGGAGTACCGGTCGGTGCTGCAGGTGCGCAACGCCGAACTGGCCGCCGAACGGGACGCGCGGTCCCGGCAGGCCGTCCTCGAGGAACGGGTGCGCATCGCCCGCGAGCTGCACGACGTGGTCGCCCACCACGTGAGCGTGATGGCAGTGCAGGCCGCGGCGTCGCGCCGGCTCTTCCACACCCGTCCGGACGCCGCGCTCCAGGCGATCGGCTCGGTGGAGGAGGCGGGACGGGATGCCATCGTGGACCTGCAGCAGCTGATCGGCGTGCTGCGTCAGGAGGAACCGCGTGACCTCGCACCCCAACCCCGGATGGCGGAGCTGCCCCGTCTGCTCGCGGGCGTGGAGCAGGCCGGTCTACCAGTCGGCCTCACGATCGAGGGCAGGCAGCGTCCGCTGCCGGCGGGCGTGGAGCTGTCCGCCTACCGGATCGTGCAGGAGGCGCTGACGAACACCATCAAGCACGCGGGGGCGACCCGGGCCGAGGTCGCCGTCCGCTATCGGGACGGCCTGGTCGAGGTCGAGGTGCTGGACGACGGCGCCGCCACCTCGGCCAGGCCGGGACATGACGGCGGCAACGGCCTGGTCGGGATGCGGGAGCGGGTCAGCGTGCACGGAGGCACGCTGGAGGCCGGGCCGCGACCGGACGGCGGCTACCGGGTGCGCGCGGTGCTGCGGGGCAACGGGTCATGACGATCACGGTGCTGCTCGCGGACGACCAGGCGCTGGTGCGCGGCGGCTTCCGGCTGATCCTGGAGTCCGAGCCCGACATCAGAGTGGTCGCCGAGGCCGAGGACGGCGCGAGCGCCGTCGAGCAGGTCCGGCGACACCGGCCCGACGTCGTCCTGATGGACATCCAGATGCCCGGTATGGACGGGCTGGAGGCCACCCGCCAGGTGCTCGCGGACCCGCGCATCCAGACGCGGGTGCTCATCCTGACCACGTTCGAACAGGACGACTACGTCTTCGAGGCACTGCGGCTGGGCGCCAGCGGATTCCTGGTCAAGACCGCTCCGCCGGAGGACCTGATCACGGCGATCCGGGTGGTGGCCCGCGGTGAGGCCCTGCTCTCGCCGTCGGTGACCCGCAGGGTGGTGCACGAGTTCGCCCGGCAGCGGCGTCGCCCGACGCCGACCGACACCGTGCACCGGCTCTCCGGGCGGGAACGGCAAGTGCTCGAGCTGCTCGCCCGGGGCGGGTCGAACGCCGAGATCGGCCAGGCGCTGTTCGTCAGTGAGGCCACGGTCAAGACGCATGTGTCCGCCGTCCTGGGCAAGCTCGGCCTGCGCGACCGGGTTCAGGCGGTGATCTTCGCCTACGAGAACGGTGTCGTCGAGCCGGGCAGCGACTAGCCAGACCGCCAGACCCACGCGCCGAGGTCAGCGGCAGCCGAGGGCCAGCTCGTCCAGGTAGCTGCGCAACGCCCCCACGCGAGCCGGCGCGAGGTGGCCCGCTGGGCCGACCGGCGTCCGTCGTCCTGCGCCCCGGAACACCACGCGCCCCGGCCGCCCCTCGTCGACCTCGGTCACCGGCCACGCCGCAGAGAGCGGGCCGGCCGGACCAGGATGGGACGGCGACGTGGGGCCGCGGGAAGGGCGCACCGCTGACTGCTGCATGGGCCACATGCTGGCCGAACGGGACTCCGGTCTCCCGACGAACCGAAGGTAATCATCCGTACTCCTGAGTGATCAGTCCTCCCCACATATCACCCCCTACGCGGTGATAGTGGGTCAGGCATCAACCCGCCAACCAGGGCTCTTCTCGCTCTGCGTGGGTTCCCTTGCCGCTGGCATGCGCGACAATGGGCAGCGACGCGGGGAACTTACCCACGCGCAGCGACCGACACACCCCTCGACGTGAGGCCGGCGGGGAGTCTCGGGAGGGAGGACCATGGCAGCCGCAGGGCACTTCGTCCGGGAACGGATCCCCGTTCCGTGCAGCGTTCCCGAAGCCGGGCGCCTGATCCTCGAGCTGGTCTCCACGAGCCGTGACTGCGAGGCCGAACCCGCCGGGCCGATGACCTTCCGGATCATCCGCCGCTACCGGCCGACGTGGGCCAGCGCGACCGGCTTCCTCGTCATCCCGCTCTTCGTCCGTCGCACCGAGGTCTGCCGGGTCGCCGTGATCGAGGCCCGGATCGGCGCCGAGCTGTTGCTCGAGGGCACCCTCGACGAGGACCTGCACGCCGCCATGGTCCAGCTCGGCCGGATCCCGGAGGCCGCCCGCGTGTCCACCTTCGGGCCACGGCCGGTGCCGCAGGCGCTGTCCCCCCTGCCGCCCTCGGCAGCCACCCACCCGGCCTCCACCGACGCCCCCCACGGCCCCTCGCTCCTCCCGTCGGCGCCACCCCTGCGGCCCGACGTCATCGACCTGCGCTCCCCCGCCGAGCCAGTCAGCGCCGAGGCCCGACGCGGCTCGGCCCGCCGCGACGAGTTCTCCGAGCTGATCCCGCCGCCGCTGCTTCCCCCGCACGCGCCCCCGGGCCCGTCCGCGGACCCGGTCGACCAGCCGGCGCCGCCGGCCGGGCCGGCGCCGTCGTTCCAGCCGATGCACGCCCGGGAGCAGCACTCCGACAACGGGTCCAACGGCTCCTCCCGGCTGCCGAGCGCCTTCCGCTCCCCGCGGGACGCGGTGCAGCCGGACGGCGTGCCCAGCCCCAAGCCGGACAGCTCCGCCGACGACCTCGGCACCGCGGCGCCGGCCACCGTCGCCGGCCGCACCGTGGCCCGGCGGCAGCGGTACGCCGTCCGGGTGGACACCGGCGAGGAGGCCACCCTCGACCGGCTGCTGATCATCGGCCGGGCGCCGACCCGGGGCGCCCAGGACGGCCACGCCGAGGTGCTCACCGTCAACGACCCGACCCTGTCGGTCTCCAAGACCCACCTGGCGGTCGAGGTGGACGACGCCGGGCTGTGGGTGACCGACCGGAACTCCACCAACGGCACCTGGATCGACGATGGTCGCGGCGCACTGCGCCCGGTGCCCGCCGGCGAGCGCACGGTGATCGCGCCGAGTGCCCGGGTGCTGATCGGTGAGCGGGTGCTCACCTTCACCCGACTGCCCGGCTGAGACCGAACCTCATTGCGGGGCCGGCCCCTCCTCCTCGCCGAACACGCAGGAGGAGTCGGCGAAGCTCAGGGTCATGCCGGGACGCAACGGGTAGGGCACCCAGGCGTCCATCCGTACCGGGGCGCTGCCCGTCGCCTCCAGCGAGCTGCCGTTGCGCGACCCCAGGTCGATCACGAACAGGCCGCCGACCCCGACGTCGATTCGGACGTGGTTGCGCGAGAGGCCCCGCCCGGCACCGGGTACGGTCACCAGCTGCGCCGGGCGGTCCCGGCCGTTGCCGGCCTGCGACGGCGCCCGGCCGATGATCACCGGGCCGGCGATCCGGACCTGCTTGCCGTCGCTGAACCGCAGCATCCCGTAGGTGACCGGCTGCTCAGCGCCCGGTTCGGGCTCGACGCGTTCCGGCGCGGCGGGCTCCGCGGGTGGCTGGTCGGACGGCTCTGCCTGAGACAGCTCTGCCTGAGACAGCTCTGCCTGAGACAGCACCTCGGACGACGCGGGCTGGGCGGGCAGCTCGGGAGACGGCGCAGGCGCCACGTCGTCCGGCTCGACGTAAGGCTCGACGTTCGGCTCGACGTCCGGCTCGTCAGTGCCGTTGCGGGCCTGCGGCACCGATGCGGCGGCACGATCAGGCAGCGACCAGTCCCAGGCTCCATACCGGCGCCGCAGGTGCGAGCCGAGGCCGGCCGATGTCCGCCCGGTCGCCGCCCGGATCTCCTGCGGCGACCGACGCCGGGAGGCCACGGTGTCCGCGAGCGCCGCGGGGGGCTCCTCGACGTCCGGCTCGGTCTGCGGTGTGTCCGCGCGGGCCGGGGCCGCCACGATCGGCGGCGCCTCGACCGTGCGGGACCGCTGCCCCGAGGCCACCACGGCCCAGCCGTCCATCCCGGGCATCGGCTGCCAGGCGAGCACGTCCGCCAGGACGGCGGCAGCGACGATCGGCAGCGCCACCCCGTCCGGGCGCGCCCCGGGCCGGACGAACCACACGGTGTCGGTGGTGCTCAGCCACTCCTCGTACGGGCTGCGGCCCGCGGGCACCGAGATCTGACGCACCTCTCCGGTACGGGACTGAACGGTCACCGCGATCCTGCCCCGGACGACCAGCCGGACCCCCTTCGACTCGACGGCAGCCAGGGCGAACGCGGGCATCACTCGCGGGTTGCCCTCGGCGATCACCGACAGCGCCCGGGCCGCCCCCTCCCCCGACTGCACCGCATGCCACAGCTCGTCGAGACGGTCACTGGGCAGCTCGGGGTCCACCAGCACCGCCGCCGACGGGGTGACCAGCGCGAACCAGGCGCCGGGCGAGTATGTCGCCCCCGAACTCATGGCGCGCCGTCCTCTCAGGTGGGTCGGTGGGCGGAACCGCCGGGCGGGTCGGACCGGTGGGTCGGCCGGGTCGGGGCACCGTCCTCGCCGACGGCGGGCTCCGGGCATGCCGGCACAAACCGCCGCGGATGACGCTACCCGCCCGCGGGAGGTCCCGGCAGGCCGCCGCGACGGAATGCCCTTCCTGGACGACGAAAACTGCGCTGCTCGCCCTACCTCGGCACCCTCGGTAGTGGATCAACCACTTCATGTCACACATCGCTGGTGGGACGGTGTGGCCGCCCGCGGATCCGCATCCTGGTCCGGTCCCGTCACGGGGCCTTGCACGTCACGGGCCGCTCCCCGGTGCTCGATACGCTGGCTCGATGCGCCTGGCCGTCCTGGACATCGGTTCCAACACGGGTCACCTCCTGGTCGTCGATGCCCACCGCGGCGCCCGCCCACTGCCCGCGCACTCGGTCAAGGAGCCGTTGCGGCTGTCCGAGCACATCGACGACTCCGGCCAGCTCGCCCCAGCCGGTGCGCAGGCCCTCGTCGACTTCGTCACCCGGGCCCAGGCGGCGGCCGCCGACAAGGGCTGCTCATCGGTTCTCGCCTTCGCCACCTCGGCGATCCGCGACGCCGGCAACGGCGAGGAGACCCTCGACCGGATCCGCTCCGAGACCGGGGTGGACCTTCAGGTGCTGACCGGCACCGACGAGGCCCGGATCACCTTCCTCGCCGTCCGACGCTGGTTCGGATGGTCCTCCGGGCGCCTCCTCGTCCTGGACATCGGCGGCGGTTCGCTGGAGATCGCCGCGGGGGACGACGAGGCGCCTGACGTGGCGATGTCCCTTCCCCTGGGCGCCGCCCGGCTGACCCGGGACTGGCTGGGCCCGACCGGGCCGGCCCGGGGGGCGGGGCACGGTCGTGGTCACCCCCGGGCCGAGCAGTTCGCCGAGCTGCGCGCCCACGTGCGGACCGAGATCGGGCAGAACGCCGGCGGGGTGTTGCGCCTGGGCCCCTACGACCACGCCGTGGCCACCAGCAAGACCTTCCGCTCGCTGGCCCGGATCTGTGGTGCGGCCGCAGCCTCCAAGGGCCCTCGGGTGGCACGCATCCTGGAGCTGTCGACGCTCGGCAAGCGGCTGCCCGACCTGGTCACCAAGACCACCGCCGAGCTGGCCAAGCTGCCCGGCGTATCGACCAACCGCGCCCACCAGATGGCCGCCGGCGCGGTCGTGGCCGATGCCGCGATGGACCTGTTCGAGGTGGAGTCGCTGCAGATCTGCCCCTGGGCGCTGCGCGAGGGGCTGATCCTGGAACGCCTCGACCACCTCTGACCTCACCGACCCGACATCACCGAGCCGACATCACCGACCAGCGCTGCGGGCGACCGCCGACGTGTAGGCACGCTCGCAGGCCCGCAGCACGTCCGGCCAGGATGCCGCCGGGGCCTGGGCCCGGTTCCGGGCGGCGATCGCGGCGCGCCGTCGCGGGTCGCCGGCCAGCTCGGCGACCGCCTCGGCCAGGCCTGCGTCGTCCCCGGCCAGCAGCCCGTTCACCCCGTGCCGAACGAACTCGGCGATCCCAGTGCCGGAGCGCGCCACCACCGGGACCCCCGCGGTACGCGCCTCCAGCGCGGCGATCCCGAACGACTCCAGGGTGCTCGCCGCGACGAAGACGTCGGCCCGCCGATAGAGCTCCCGGATCGCAGGAGCGGCCCACCGACCGGGCAGCTCGACCCAACCGGCCAGGTCGGGCTCGGCGACCCGGCGCTCCATCCGCCCGCGCAGCGGTCCCTCACCCACCACGACCGCCCGCAGCCGCACCGTGGCCGGCAGCAGCCGGCGGGCCTGGGCCAGCACCTCCAGCAGCGGCAGGCATCGCTTGCGCGGTGCCAGGCGCTGGACGGCGGCCAGGACCACCTCGTCGTCCGGGCGCGGCAGCGGCTCGACCCGCCAGGAGCCGACGTCGATACCGTTCGGGACGACGAGCACCTCCTCCCCTCCGGCCAGCGGACGCAGCGGCGCAGCGGCCGCCGCGCTCACCGCGCTGAGCACCACCGGGCGGCGGCTCAGCCCCCAGGCCCGGGCCAGCGCCCGCAGCACGGGCGCCGCCGGACCCCACATCGAGTGCACGGTGACCACGGTGGGCACCCCGAGCCGGGCCAGCGCCACCAGTCCCTGGTGCGCGAACGGGGAGACCACTCCGACGTGCACGTGGGCGACGTCGAAGCCGGCGCCGGCGTCCCGCGCCCGGCGGACGACGCCGGCCACCTCGCGCCCGCCTCGGGGATGCACCGGCAGCTCGAACGGCAGGTCGACGCAGCTGCGGTGCACCGGCACGCCGTCCACCTCGTCGCGACCCGCCCGGTCGTGCCGCCACCGGGGGGTCGCGGTGACCACCTCGGCGTCGTCCCCGGCGAGGCGCTGCCGCCTGGCCAGCTCGTGCACCTGGGTCTCGATCCCGCCGAGGCGCGGCAGGTAGCAGTCGCTGACATGCAGCACCCTCAGCACGGGACCACTCTCGCCGACACTCTCATCGCTGCGACGATACGAGCGTGCCGTTCACCCTGGTGTCCTTCCACGCCCATCCGGACGACGAGGCGCTGCTCACCGGCGGCACCCTGGCCCGGGCCGCCGCCGAGGGGCACCGGGTGGTGCTGGTCACCGCCACGGACGGCGCCTCCGGGCTGGCGGCCGCCCGGTTCGGTGAGCAGGGCGAAGCTTTGGCCGGCACCCGGACCGCCGAGCTGGAGGCCGCTGCAGCCGCCCTCGGCGTGACCGGAATGATCCGGCTGGGCTACAACGACTCCGGCCTGGACGGCACGGCCGGTGGCCAGAACGCCTTCTGCCGCATCGACATCGACCAGGCCGCCGAACGGCTCGCCGCGATCTGCCGGGCGGAGGACGCCGATGTGCTCACCGGCTACGACCCGGCCGGGGGCTACGGCCATCCTGACCACATCCGAGTGCACCAGGTCGCCCGGCGGGCCGCCGCGCAGGCCGCCACCCCGGTCCTGCTGGAGGCGACCGTGGATCGCGACCTGCTGCAGCGCGCCCTCCGCTTGGCCGCCCGGCTGCGGCTGCTGCCCGCGGAGGTCGACCCGACCTCCTTCGACCGCGCCTACACCGCTCGAGCCGGGCTCACCCACCGGGTCGACGTGCGCGACCACCTCGACGCCAAGCGGGCCGCGCTGCGCGCCCACGCCAGCCAGGCCAGCGCCGACACCTCCGACTTGCGCACCATCGGCGCGCTCCTGCGCCTGCCGCCGCCGTTGGCCCGGTGGGTCCTGGGCCGCGAGTGGTTCGTCGAGGTGGGGCGTCCGGCCGGCCCGACGATGCTGGACGACGTCTTCGCCGGCCTGCGCTGACCGACGGTGGCCGAAGAGGGTCAGCGCTCGGGGCGCAGCCCCTCGAGCAGGGCGGCCGAGCGCTCGATCACCCGCTGCAGCAGAGCCCGGCCCTGCTCCTCACCGAGCCGGCCCCCGCTGAGCCAGGCGTAGCCCAGGTCGCTGGTGCACTCCGGGGACATGGCCTCGGCGGCCAGCGACCGCGCGATGTGCAGGGCGTGCTCCAAGGGTTGCGCGTCAGGGGTCATCGGCAAGTGGTGCCGGCCGATGACCTCGTGGATCCTCGACGGGAAGTGCCACTGCGTCAGGGCCAGTGCGCCCAGCTCGTCGTGGGTGATCGCGAACCGGTCGCGTTCCTCGCCCAGCCGCTGCTCGGGGGGTATGTCCTCGGGCACACAGACCGAGACCGGCTCACCGCTCTGGTGCATCAGCACGGTGCCGATCATGTGCAACAGCCCGACGATGAACGCGTCACCCGGCTCGGCGTCGACCAGCGGGGCGACCATCTCCGCCCCGGTGGCGCACAGCGCCGCGGCCTCCCAGAACCCGGGCGGTGCCCCGTCGGCCCGGTCGAGCCCGGCCGCGCCGAGCACGGCCAGGCTGCGCACCCCCTGGAAACCGAGCACCGACACCGCGAAGCCCAGGGTGGAGACCCGCCCGCTCAGCCCGTAGTAGGCGGAGTTGGCGATCCGCAGCACCTTGGCCGCGAAGATCGGGTCCATCGCGATCGCGGTCGCCAGGTCCTCGGACGACGAGCGCGGGTCGTCGCACAGAGCGAGCACCCGGGTTGCGGCGCCGGGGCGCTCGGTCAGCCGGTATCGGGTGACGGGGGTGACGCTCATCGCGGTGCCTCGACGGCCGCGGGCCGGTTGGTCTGGACAGGCACCACGTCCGTCCCGGACCCCGACGAACCAGCAGCGTCGCCACCCGCGGCCGACTCGACGTCGGGGCGGGCCTCTGCGGCGGCCGGCATCTGGGACATTCGGTAGCCGCTGCCGCCGGCGCTCTTGGCGTCGTACATCACTTGGTCGGCGGCGCGCAGCAGGGTCTCGACGGTGTCGAACGGTCCGGGCATGGCCACCCCGATGCTGGCCGCCACGCTCTGCTCGTACTGGCCGATCCGGATCGGGGTGCGCAGCGCCTGAAGCTGACGCTGGGCCGCTCGCTCCGCCTCCGCGGCGTCGTGGACATCGCGCAGCACCACGACGAACTCGTCGCCGGCCACCCGGCTGACCAGGTCGTACTCCCGCGCCACCCGCCGCATCCGCCGTGACACCTCGACCAGCACCCGGTCTCCGATCTCGTGTCCGTAGGTGTCGTTGATCGTCTTGAAGCCGTCCAGGTCGATGAACATCACAGCGAAGCGACGGTCCCTGGTGCGCCGGCCGACGAGCAGCTCCCGCAGCACCTCGATCATTCGGCGCCGGTTCACCAGACCGGTCAAGGGGTCGTGGTGTGCCTGGTACGTGATCTTGTCCTCCCAGGCCCGCCGCTGGGTGACGTCCTCGGCCACCCCGATGAACCCGGCGGCCCGGGACGGAGTGGTGATCGGCGCCAACCGCAGGTGGACCCAGCGCGGGCCGGCCTCGGAGGAGCGCAGGCGCACGTTGAGCTCGCGGCGCTCGCCGCGCAGCACCTCCTCCAGGACCGAGCACAGCCCGGGCACGTCCTGGGGGTCGACCACAGTGAGCCACTCGGTGCCCAGCAGCTGGTAGGGCGCGACCTCGCTCAGCGCGACGAACTGGTCGTTCACGTAGCCCAGCCGCAGCCCGATCTCGGACAGGAAGATCCCGATCGGTGCCGATTCGGCGAGCGCGGTGAACCGCGCCTCGGCCTCACGCAGGGCCTCGTCACGTTCGTCGTCCTCGTCCGGCTGCGGGGTCAGGGTGACCAGCCAGCCCGGCCCAGCCCACGCCGCCTCGCCCGGTCCACCGTCCGGTCCGGACCGGCCCGCCAGCCGGACCACCTCGACGTCGGTCGGCAAGTCACCCCGGGTGCCCAGCCGCGCACAGCCGGCCCCCCGGCCGTGACCGGCGCGGACCAGCCCGACGACCAGGTCCACCCAGCCGGTCCGCTCCTCCCCCGCGGTCTGGAACTCGGTCAGATCGGCCAACGGCCGGTCCACCAGGTCGCGCTGGGTGAGGTTCAGCAGGGCGGCAAGGGTCTTGCTGACCCAGTGCACCCGCGGGTCGTCGGGTGCGCCGGACAACACCAGGGACGCCGGTCCGGTCTCGGCAGAGGCGCGCCACGCCTGGACGAGCAGCTGGCACGGCCCGTGCGGGCACGACTCCTGGAGGACACCGACCACCTTCGGCATATCGGGGTACGGCGACAGGACCTGTAGCCATCACGCGGCGATCGTGCGGGGCGGTGCGGAATCCGGCCCGCGGGCCCGGTCAGCCGGACGTGTCGGGCACACCCGTGGGGGTGCGGCTGAACCGGGGCGCGGGCGCCGGTTGCACGACGTCGGCCACCTCGACGAAGGCATCCCGGGCCACGGCGTGCGGGTGCCGATGCGCCTGCCACGGGCTGAGCACCGGCGCCACGCAGGCGTCTGTGCCGTCGAAGACCGACTCCCAGTGGCCGCGCGGATGCTGCGCGATCACCTCGGCGAACCGGCGCCGCAGCACCGGCCAGCCGGCGGTGTCGTACTGGTCCGGCAGGTCCTCCCCGGCCAGCCCGAGGCCGGTCAGGAACTGGGCGTAGAACGCAGGTTCCAGCGGCCCGACTGCCAGATACTCCCCGTCGGCACAGGCGTAGCTGGCGTAGAACGGGGCTCCGCCGTCCAGCAGGTTCTGCCCCGGTGGCCGGGTGAGCAGCCCGGCGACCCGCAGGCCGATCGGGAACGCGGCGAGCAACGCCGACCCGTCGACCATGGCGGCGTCCACCACCTGCCCCCGGCCCGAGCGCTCTCGCTCGGCCAGGGCGGCCAGCACCCCGATGACGGTGAGCATGCCGCCGCCGGCAAGGTCGGCGACGGTGACCCCGGGGTTCTGCGGCGGCCCGCCCGGCGGGCCGGTGGCGCCGAGCACCCCGGACAGCGCCAGGTAGGTGAGGTCGTGCCCGGCCCGTTGGGCCAGCGGGCCGGTCTGCCCCCACCCGGTGAGCCGGGCGTAGACCAGGGCCGGGTTGCGCTCGCAGCACACCTGCGGACCGAGCCCGAGCCGTTCCATCACCCCCGGGCGGAACCCCTCGACCAGGACGTCGGCCGCATCGAGCAGGCCCAGCAGTGTCTCGACGTCCGCCGGCTGCTTCAGGTCGAGGACGACGACGTCGGCCCGGCCCCGGTACAGCGGGGTGGTCTCCGCCGGCTCCAGCGGCCCGAGGGCGTGGGGGGGTCGGGCGATCCGGACGACGTGCGCGCCCAGGTCGGCGAGCAGCATGGCCGCGAACGGCACCGGGACCAGCCCGGGCAGCTCGACCACCCGGAGGTGGCCGAGGGGCCCGGACCGGCCGGCGACCTGCTCGCCGTCCGGGGGCTGGCTCACGCGGCCCCGGCGGCGCTCTGCTCCTCCGCCCGCGCGACCAGCGAGGGCGGCGGCGTGAATCGGTCGCCGTAGCGCTCTGCCAGCTCGCGGGCCCGGGCGACGAAGCCCGCCACCCCGCCGGGGTAGCCCTCGATGTACTGCAGCACGCCACCGGTCCACGCCGGGAAGGCAATGCCCATGATCGAGCCGATGTTGGCCTCGGGCACCGAGCGCAACACCCCCTCATCGAGGCAGTTCTGGGAGTCGATGGCCTCGATGAACAGCATCCGTTCCTGGATGTCCCGCCACGGGAGAACCAGCTGGTCGGGATCGGTCGGAACGGTGATGTCCCAGTGCTCGAGCAGACCGGGCCACAGCCGCTGACGGGTACCGTCCTCGGCGTAGTCGTAGAACCCGGCCCGGCCGGCGCGGCCGGGGCGGCCGAACTCGTCGACCATCCGGTCGATGAGTCCATGGCTGGGCATGGGGACGAAGGGAACCCCCTCCGCCGCGGCGGCCTTCTCCGTGTTCCGGCGGATGCCCTGGGCCAGGGACAGGCTGATCTCGTCGGTCAGCGCCAGCGGCCCGGTCGGGTAGCCGGCCTGCAGCGCCGCCTGCTCGAGGGTGGCCGGGTGCACCCCCTCGGCGAGCATGCTGACCGCCTCGTCCATGACGCGGCTGATCACCCGGCTGGTGAAGAACCCCCGGGAGTCGTTGACCACGATCGGCGTCTTGCGGATCAGCTGAACGACGTCGAACGCCTTGGCCAGGGTCTCGTCGGTGGTCTGCTCACCGACCACGATCTCCACCAGCGGCATCTTGTCCACCGGTGAGAAGAAGTGCAGCCCGATGAAATCCTCCGGTCTCGAGACCCCCTGCGCCAGCTTGGTGATCGGCAGGGTCGAGGTGTTCGAGGCGAGCAGCAGGCCGGATTCCTTCGAGCCGTCCAGGACCGGCTCGGTCTCGGCGTAGACCGAGGCCTTCAGGGCCGGGTCCTCGAACACCGCCTCGATCATGAGGTCACACCCGGCCAGGTCCGCGACGTCGCCAGTCGGGGTGATCCGGGCGAGCAGTGCATCGGCCTGCTCCTGGGTGGACCGACCCCGGCCGACGTCCTTGGCCACCAGCTTCTCGCCGTAACCCTTGCCCTTGGCCGCCGCCTCGGTCGAGATGTCCTTGAGCACCACCTCGACGCCGGCCTTGGCGAGCACGTAGGCGATCCCGGCACCCATCATGCCGGCACCGAGCACCGCGGCCCTGGTGGGCCGCCAGGTCGGCACACCGTCCGGGCGGGCGGCGCCCCTGGTGATCGTCTGCATGTCGACGAAGAACGCCTTCATCATGTTCTTCGCCACCCGCCCGGTGGCCAGCGAGACGAACCACTGGGTCTCCACCATCAGGGCGGTGTCGACGTCCACGAGGCTGCCTTCGACCGCGGCGGCCATGATCGCCTTGGGAGCGGGCATCGGCGCGCCCTTGATCTGCTTGCGCAGGTTGGCCGGGTAGGCGGGCAGGTTCATCGCCAGCGCCGGGGTGTTCGGGGTCCCACCCGGGATCTTGTACCCCTTGACGTCCCAGGGCTGAACGGCGTCCGGGTGCTCGGCGATCCAGGCCCGAGCGGTGGTCATCATCGCCTCCGGCGAGTCCACCACCTGGTCGATCAGCTTGGCGGCAAGCGCCTGCTGCGGACGCATCTGCCTGCCCTGCAGCAGCACGTTCATCAAGGCGTCGGTGATCCCGAGCATCCGCACCGTCCGGGTGATCCCACCGGCGCCGGGCAGCAGGCCGAGGGTCACCTCGGGCAGTCCGAACCGGGCCTTCGGGTCGTCGATGGCGACCCGGTGGTGACAGGCCAGGGCGATCTCGAGACCGCCGCCGAGCGCCGTCCCGTTGAGCGCCGCGACGACCGGGCGGCCGAGGGTCTCCAGACGGCGCAGCTGAGACTTGACGGTGGTGAGCCACTCGGTCACCTCCGCGGCCGCGTCGGACGGCAGGGTGAGCATGTACGGGACGTCGCCGCCGGCGAAGAAGGTCTTCTTCGCGCTGGTGAGGATCACACCGGTGATCTCGTCCTCGGTCGCCCAGAGCTCGTCGAGGACGGCGCCCATGCCGGAGACGTACTCCTCGTTCATGGTATTCGCCGACGAGTGCGGGTCGTCGAAGACGATCACCGCAATGGTGGGCTCAACGCTGTCCCGCTCCAGCCGGACACCCGGAATCATGTCGTGCTTGTCGCTCATCACACCCGCTCCACGATCGTCGCCACGCCCATTCCGCCGCCGATGCACAAGGTGGCCACCCCGTAGCGGCCCTGACGCCGCTCGAGCTCGTCGACCAATGTGCCCAGGATCATCGCCCCGGTGGCCCCCAGCGGGTGACCCATGGCGATCGCCCCTCCGTTGACGTTGACGATCTCGGGGTCGACGTCCATCTCCTTCATGAAGCGCATCACCACCGCGGAGAACGCCTCGTTGACCTCGAACAAGTCGATGTCGCCTACCTGCAGTCCGGCCACCTCCAGCGCGCGGCGGGTCGCAGGCGCCGGCCCGGTGAGCATGATCGTCGGCTCAGTGGCGACCGCCGAGGCCGCGACGATCCGCGCCCTCGGGGTCAGCCCGAACTCGCTGCCCACCCGCTCGTTGCCGACCAGGAGCAGCGAGGCCCCGTCCACGATCCCGGAGGAGTTCCCGGCGGTGTGCACGTGATCGATCTGCTCGACCCAGTGGTACTTCTGCACCGCGACGGCGTCGAAGCCGCCCATCGCGCCGATGGTCGCGAAGGCCGGCTTCAGCGAACCCAGGCTCTCCATCGTGGTGTCCGGGCGCATGTGCTCGTCCCGGTCCAGCAGCAGCACCCCGCTGCGGTCGGTGACCGGCACCACGGACCGGGCGAAGTGTCCACCGGCCCAGGCCTTGGCCGCCCGCTCCTGAGAGGCCAGCGCGAAGGCGTCGCAGTCCTCGCGGGTGAACCCGGCGAGGGTGGCGATCAGGTCGGCGCTGATCCCCTGCGGCACCATGTGCGTGGCGTAGTTGGTCTCCGGGTCGAGCATCCACGCGCCCCCGTCGGAGCCCATCGGCACCCGGGACATGCTCTCCACCCCGCCGGCGACGATCAGGTCCTCCCATCCCGAGCGCACCTTGGCCGCGGCGATGTTGACCGCCTCGAGCCCGGAGGCGCAGAACCGGTCCAGCTGCAGGCCGGGGGCGGTGGTGTCCATGCCCGCGGAGACCGCGGCCGCCCGGGGGAGCACTCCGCCCTGCTCGCCGACCGGGGAGACGATCCCGAGGACGACGTCCTCGATCCGGGCCGGATCCAGCCCCGGGCTGCGCTCGAACAGGGCGTGCAGCAGGTCGGTGACCAGGGTGATCGGCTTGACGCCGTAGAGCGCCCCGCCTCGCTTGCCGCGCCCGCGAGGGGTGCGCAACGCGTCGTAGATGAATGCCTCGGTCATGGGGGGGTCACCACATGCCTTTCCACGAGAGGGCTTGCACGGTCGGGTTTCGCAGCGATCGGGTCTTGTAGCGATCGGGTCTTGTAGCGATCGGGTCTTGTAGCGATCGGAGTGACGGGGGGCGCCACGGGGTCACAGGGCACGGGCGACGAGTTCCTTCATGATCTCGTTGGTGCCGGCGTAGATCGGTTGCACCCGGGCGTCGGCGTACAGCCGGGCGATCGGGTACTCCATCGTGTAGCCGTAGCCGCCGAACAGCTGTAGGCAGGCGTCCATCACGCGGCACTGGGCGTCGGTGATCCAGAACTTGGCCATGGCGGCGGTCGCCACGTCGAGCTCGCCGGCGACGTGCTTGCCGATGGCTTCGTCCAGCATCAGCCGGGCGGCCCGGGTGGTCGCCACGCACTCGGCGAGGACGAACCGGGTGTTCTGCTGCTCGAGCAGCGACTTGCCGAAGGCCTGGCGCTCCTTGGTGTAGGTGATGGTCAGCTCCAGCGCCTTCTCCATGGCCGCGACCCCGGCGACGGCGACCACCAGGCGCTCCTGCGGCAGCTGGGTCATCATCTGCGCAAAGCCGCGCCCCTCCTCACCGAGGAGGTTCGCCGTCGGCACGCGCATGTTGTCGAAGAACAGCTCGGCGGTGTCGTTGCCGTGCATGCCGATCTTCTCGAGCTTGCGGCCACGTTCGAACCCGGGGGTGTCGTCGTCCACCTCGCACACCAGCAGCGAGACCCCGGAGGCCTTCTGCTTGGGGTCCGTCTTGACCGCCAGGACGAGCAGGCCGGCGAGGTAACCGTTGGTGATGAACGTCTTCGACCCGCTGACCAGGTAGTCGTCGCCGTCCCGGACGGCGCGGGTCCGGATCGCCTGAAGGTCCGATCCGCCACCCGGCTCGGTCATGCAGATCGACCCGATCCGCTCCCCGCTGCACAGCGGGGGCAGGAAGCGCTGCTTCTGCTCCTCGGTGCCGTAGTCGGCGATGTAGCCGGGCACGATGCCGGTGTGCACGCCCAGGCCGAGCGTGACGTCCAGGGCCTCCGCCTGGCCCTCGAAGAGCACGGCCTCGTGCGCGAAGGTGCCGCCCCCGCCACCGTAGGCCTCGGGGAGGGACAACCCCAACAGGCCCTGCTCGCCGGCTCGGCGATAGACCTCGGGATCGGGGTTGCCCTGGGCTTCGTAGGCCTCCCGGTGCGGGACGACCTCCTTGGTGAAGAACGTACGGACGACCTCGGCCAGGTCGTCGTGCTCCTGGGCGCGCCAGGGCGATCGGTAGGCCAGGGGTTCCTGGGGCATCGAGGGTCCTTCCAGCAACGGGTGGTCCGGCCCGAACGGGCGCACCGGGGGCCGGGTGAACGGCGGGGACGGTTCCGGGACGGCGCTGCGACAACGGGTCCGGAACGCGATGACCCGTCCCCAGTCTCCCCGTTGTTGGCGCAATGTCAACAGCGTGGCCTGTGACCTGTCCAACGCTGTTGGCGTAGCGCCAACAATTGACGTCCCCCACGGCGCATGGCACCGTCCCACGAGTGAGAGCGAGCGTCGTCGGCACCGAGCCCCGCGGTGGGTCCGCGCCGCGCCGCCGGCTGGAGCCGGACGCACGGCGCCGGCAGATCCTCAGCTGCGCCGTGCGGCTGTTCGGCGAACAGGGCTACGAGGAGGTCTCCGCGGCCGACATCGCCCGGGAGGCGGGCGTCGCGCGCGGCCTGGTCAACCACTACTTCGGAACCAAGAAGGACCTGTACCTCGAGGTGGTCCGGGTGCTGGTGACCATTCCGGACGTCGTTCTGGACGCCGTTCCGCACGGCGACCTGGCCGCCCGGGTGGACGCCGTGGTGACCTGGTTCCTGGACGCGGTCTCCCGGCACGCCCGGCCCTGGCTGGCCGCGATCGGCGCCACCGGACCGAGCCGGAACCCGGACGTGGCCGAGGTGATCGCCGAGGCGGACGAGGTGACCGTGGACCACATCCTGGCCCTGGCTGGGATCGACCCGCGACAGGCCGGTGAGCAGCTGCGTGCGGCCACCCGCGCCTACGTCTCCTTCGCCCGTACCGGCGCGGTGCAGTGGCTGGTCCGCGGTTCGCTGACCCGTGACCAGGCCCACACGCTGCTCAGCCGGACGCTGGTCGCCCTGCTGCACGACGTGGCCCCGCGGCTGGTCGACCCCGATGAGGCACGACCCGGCGCCGTCGCCGGTTAGGCGCCGGCGCCGCCCTCGATCAGCTCCTTGAGCTTGGCCAAGCTGGTGCGCAGCGACCCGCCCACCTCGCTGTCGAGCTGGCGGGCGATGGCGAACACGGCGGCGCCGGAGAAGTCGAACCGGACGTCGACCCGCGAGCCGGCGGCCGCCGGGGCGACCTCGTAGGCGGCGGTCAGGCCGATGCCCATCGGGCCGGCGCCGCCCAGTACCACCCGCTTCGGCTCCTCCAGGCCTTTGACCGTCCAGTTCACCTCCGCCGGCATGCCCATGACCCGGATCCGCTGCCCGAAGGAGGCCCCCGGCGCATACGCCGCGGGGGGCTGCCCGACGAATCCGAGATGGTTGTCCACCCAGCTGCTGAACCGAGACGGGTCGGACAGGACCGCCCAGGTCTGCTGCACGGGAGCGGCGATCTCGATGTCTGCGCTGACGCTGGCCATGCGGGTCAGGCTACCGGCAGGGTCCGGCGACCGGCTGGCCCGCGCCGGCCAGCGTTGGGAGGGTGGGTGACGTGCCCGATACCCCCACCGCTATCCGCCTGCCGGCCGATCCCTGCACCCCGATCACCGCCGAGGCCGCGGACGGCGCCAGAATCTCGGTCTGCGCACACGGTGGACAGCTGCTGGGCTGGCGCCCGGCGGGGCCCGACGGGCGCGAGCAGCTGTGGCTGAGCCCGCTGGCACGCTGCGGTCCGGGAGCGGCGATCCGCGGCGGCGTCCCGGTGGTCTTCCCGCAGTTCGCCGGCCGGGGGCCGCTGCCCAAGCACGGATTCGCCCGGGACCGGACCTGGACCCTCGAGCCGGGCGCCGCAGGGTCCGGGGAGGTGACCGCGACACTGACCGACACCGAGGCGACCCGCGCCGCCTGGCCACACCGGTTCACCCTGACCCTGCGCCTGGCGGCGAGCGCCGATCGGCTCGAGCTGGTCCTGTCGGTGCGCAACGATGCTCTTGAGGGCCCGTTCACGTTCACCGCCGCTCTGCACGCCTACCTGGCAGCTCAGGCCCGCTCCCTGCTGTACGGGATGAACGGCGCCCGAGGTGAGGACAACGCCGCCGACCTCGCCCCGCTCACCCTGGAGGAGGGCCCGCTGGCGGCGATGACCGAGCGCGACCTGGCGCTGCGCGACCTGGACGCCGCCGTGCGCCTGGTCCACGACGACGGCCGGTCGGTCACCATGCTGCGCGACGGCTTCGCCGACCTCGTCCTCTGGCACCCGGGGCCCGAGCACGGCCTCGCCGACGCACCCGTTGGGCGGCTCGGCTTCGTCTGCCTGGAACCGGCCCAGCTCACCCCGGTGCACCTGGAGCCGGCCGCGACCTGGCAGGCCGGTGCCGTGCTGGTCGCTGCCGCCGGGTGAGCGTCAGGGCGCACCGCGCCCGGCGCACCAGGAGCAACAGTCGGGTGCCATCGACCCGTGTCGCGCAAAGATCGGCTCTGTGGTGCACTGCGCCATGGACTCCCAACAGATCGGCGATTCGGTCGCCGAGGTGGGGGAGCATCCGGTCCTCGAGACCGGTGCCCGGCTCGGATACGCCGTCAACGGGCTCCTGCATATGCTCATCGCCGTCATCGCGTTGCGGATGGCCTGGCAGCACAGCGGCCAGGACGCCGACCAGTCCGGAGCGCTGCAGGCCGTGGGGGGCAACCCGCTGGGCATGCTGCTGCTCTGGGTGATCCTCATCGGCTACGTCCTGCTGTGCCTGTGGCAGTTCACCGAGTCGGTACGCCCCAGCGGTGGCGAGAGCGGCCTGGTCGGGCGGGGCAAGGGGCTGGCCAAGACCGCGGTCTACGCCACGCTGGCCCTGACTGCGTTCCGGTTCGCCACCGGCGACTCGAGCTCCAGTTCACAGCAGACGGCGGACTTCACCGCCACGTTGATGCAGGCCCCGTTCGGTCGGGCGCTGGTCGCCGTGGTGGGTTTGGTGGTCCTCGGCGTCGGCGGCTACCACGTCCACAAGGGCGTGCAGAAGCGGTTCCTGCGCGATCTGGAGGAGCACCCCGGCAGGTTGGCGGTGCACGGAGGCCAGTTCGGGTACTCGGCCAAGGGAGTGGCCCTGGCGATTGTCGGCGTGCTGTTCCTGGTCGCCGCGCTGCGCCACCAGGCCTCGCAGTCCACCGGGCTGGACGGCGCGCTGCGCACCCTGCTGGGCCAACCGTTCGGCCCGTACCTGCTCACCGTGGTCGCCGCCGGGCTGGCGGCCTACGGGGGGTACTCCCTGGCCCGGGCGCGGCACGCCAAGGTGTGAGCCGGCACCACCCCAGAAAGCGCCCCTGACCTGCTGGGTTACCCCGTCCAGCGCCCGGCCGGCCCGTGACGTTGTGCCCTTGTTGGCGCCCCGGCGGGCGGCGACAGTGACGGTATGGTCCACGACACGGGCCAGGAGCCAGAAAGGGCGGTCCCCATGTCCCCATCCGTCATCGTCGTCGGGATCGACGAGAGCGACAGCAGCCGGCGAGCCCTCGCCTGGGCGGCGGCCGAAGCCGCGCGACGCGGGTCGTCGCTCGAGCTGGTCACCACCTGGGGGCTGGACCACGCCGACCTCGGCCCCAACGCCGGTCCGGTGCAGGGTGAGGCGCTGCGCCACTCCGCCGAGGCGATCCAGCAGGCCGCCGTCGACCAGGTGCTCAAGGACGCCGGGCCCGACCTGGTCGTCGAGCGATCGATCACCCAGGGCAGTCCCGCGGACGCGTTGATCGCCGCCTCCCGCAGAGCCGACCTGATCGTGGTCGGTAGCCACGGGCGCGGCGCCCTGGGAACCTTCCTGTTCGGATCGGTGAGCCGGACATTGATCAAGAACAGCCAATGCCCGGTCGTCGTGCTGCCCCCGGCGATGACCGGCATGGCACACGAGGACGACGACTGACCCATCACCCGCACCTGCCGTACCCACAAGCCAGGTGACACCGCCCGAGATCTGGTCACCGGCAGTAGTGGACCCTTGGCAACCCGACAAGGTTGTGGCAGGCTTTCTGGTGCACCGGCGCCGATGAGTGCCGGTGCGCCAGTTTGACGGTTGGTCGATCTCCGGGAGTGATCCGGATCGGTTCCCCGGCAAGGCAAAGCACCGCGTCGGCGGTCAGGCCACCTCTCCCAGGAACTCATCCCAGGCCGGGTCGCGCACCTCACTGCCGCGGACCAACCAGCCGGCCCCACGGGGTACGTAGGCCCGCACCCGCAGTGACCAGCCCTTCTCCTCCGGCGTGCGGTCGCCCTTGGCGTTGTTGCAGCGTACGCAACAGGCAACGAGGTTCTCCCAGACGTCCTGCCCGCCACGGCTGCGCGGCAGCACGTGGTCGATGGTGGTCGCGGGCCCGGTGCAGTAGGCGCATCGGTGGCCGTCGCGGCGCAGCACACCACGACGGCTGACCGGCACCGACCGGGCCAGCGGCGCCCGGACATAGCGCGCCAACAGGATCACCGTGGGTCTGGGCAGAGTGACCGAGCCGCCGACCACCGGGGGATCGCCGTGTGCCAGGACGCGGGCCTTGCCGGCCAGCACCAGGACGATGGCCCGCCGGAACGAGACCACTGACAGCGGCTCGTAACCCGCGTTGAGAACCAGGGTGCGCAAGCCGTCACCTCCACCCAGCTGGGACGCCCGCCTGGCTGGCGGCGTCGAGACGCGGCGGTCGCACGACCGCCCCCGACGAGGGTGAAGTGACCGGTCCGGGACGCACAGAAGGCGCCGTCCCGAGGGGACGACGCCTTCTGCACGGCGCAGCACGACCGGGTGGTACCGCACTGGCTAGTGCGGCACCTCCTGGTACTACCGCGTCGTGCACGACACACCTCCGGGCCCGGCGGGACTCCACGCCGTCGGGGGACAGCCTAGGCAACGTGGGTCCGTCCGCCCAGGCCATTTACCCCCACCAGTATCGGCCGATCGGTGCCGAAGGTGCACCGTCCTGGTGACCCGCCACGGAGCCGGCCAGGACGGGTCCGGGTCAGGAGACGCGGCCGAAGACCACGCTGGAGGTCCAGATGGACCGTTTGCTGAGCGACTTCCCGCTCCGCGGGGAGTCGTACATCATGTTTCCGCCGGCGTAGATGCCCACGTGGCCGGTGGTCCCGCCACCGACCACGAACACCAGGTCGCCCGGCTTGGCCTGCGACCGGGAGATCCGGGTGGCCGCGTTCATCTGCGACTGGGCGGTGCGCGGCAGACTCACCCCGATCTGCTTGTAGACGTACTGGGTGAAGCCGGAACAGTCGAAGCCGGCCGGCGTGGTGCCGCCGTACCGGTAAGGGATGCCGACGTAGCGGGCGGCGATCGCCAGGACCGACGACCCGCGGGCCGCCGGGGCGGCCGGAGCCGCCTTGACGGGAGCCTTGACGGGAGCCTTGGTGGGGGCCGCGGTCTTGCGCGTGGACGTGCGGACCGGGGCCGCGGCGGAGGATCCGGACGACGACCTGGTCGACGCCTCGGTGGTCTTCGTGCTCGTCCGCGCCGTGGTCTTCTTCGTGGTCCGCGCGGGCGTGGCTGCGGTCTTGGCGGCCGGCCCGGCCACCGGGTCGGCGGCGACCGCGGCCACGGTGCGGGCCCGGGACAGCAATGCGGAGCGGCTGGCGCGCTCGGCTGCCTGCGCCGAGGCCCGGGTCAGCGACCCGTTGTCGAGCACCGACGAGGCGCCCTTCGGTTCGGTGAGCGGCCCACCCCGGGAGACCGGGGTCGCCGACTGCCGATCGGAGACGGGGCCCCCGTCGGCGACGGTGGAACCGAAGGCGGCCAGCTGGGCAGCCGCCGGGTCCAGCGTCAGATTGGCGGTCTGCGGGTCCTGCCCACCGAGTCGGTCGGGCAGCGTGGTGGCGGTCAGCGTGGTGGCGGCCACCAGGCCGGTGGAGACCACGATGGCCGCGCCCCCACGGCCGAGGATCTCGACCCCGTCGCCGACGGCCTGCTGCAGACCGGTACCGACTGAGGAGGTGATGACGGTCAAGGGCGTGGTCGCCCTGGTCGACGCGCGGTGCCGCGCCTTCCCGCGATCGGTCACGGACAAGCCTCTCCGGGCGCCTACGAGGTGAGCTGTCGGGTTCGGGTGGGAGATATCACCCGGCCGCCGACGCGGCTCGTGTCACCACGATCCCGCGCCACCGGCTTCACCCCAAGGAACTTCCGTTATAGTCACGTTAAGTAACTGTTATGGATGTCCCGAGAGTGGTTCCCCCGCCTCTGCCAGCGGTGTCGTCGCGACTCCGGACGGCGGCAGAGCTCGGCGTCCGCCCGAAGGCTTTCCCATGGCTGAGAAGGCGAAACGCACGCTACCCGGACAACACGTCGATGTCACATCTCGATAACTATGACTCGCCGTGATGTACCCGACACGGCCGAACCTGGCTACGTGACGTGACCGCCGGTCACGATCGTTCGGCGTCCGCCCGGTGCACGAAGACGTGCTGTGCCTCCGCTGGGGCGAGCCGCATGATCTCGTCGGCCACCCGCACACTCACCGCAGTACCGTCGAAGCTGACCGCGACACGCCGCCCGGGGCGCAGATCGAGCCGGTCCAGCCGCCCCAGCAGCGCCGCATCGGACTGCAACGGCTCACCGATCCGGCGGACCACGACCTCGAGCGCCTCGCCCCCCTCCGGCCCGAACAGGTCGGTCAACGATTGGACGCCCTCGCGGAAGTCGTCGCCGCCGGTCCCGCCGATCTCGTCCAGGCCGGGGATCGGATTCCCGTACGGGGACTCCCGGGGGTCGGCGAGCAGCCCGAGCAGCTTGCGCTCGACCCGGTCGCTCATCACGTGTTCCCAGCGGCACGCCTCGTCGTGGACGTACTGCCACTCCAGACCGATGACATCGAGCAGCAGCCGTTCGGCGAGCCGGTGCTTGCGCATCACCCGGGTGGCCTTGAGCCGGCCCTCCGACGTGAGCTCGAGGTGCCGGTCACCGGAGAGTCGGACCAACTCGTCGCGCTCCATGCGGGCCACCGTCTGCGACACCGTCGGCCCGGAGTGGCCGAGCCGCTCGGCGATCCGCGCACGCATCGGCACGATGCCCTCTTCCTCGAGCTCGAAGATGGTGCGCAGGTACATCTCGGTGGTGTCGATGAGGTCGCTCACCGCATACCGCTCCTTCTGCGGCCGACACGACCGCCCGGATGCCATTCTCGCGCAGCCGGGCTCCGGGTGTGCCCCGGCGAGCACCGGCGTACGGTCGCGCCATGCCTGTTGGACAGACCGTCAGCGTGCTGTGGCTGCGCCGCGACCTTCGTCTGGGTGACCATCCCGCCCTGTTCACCGCCGCCGAGGAGGCCGGCCGCGTGGTCCCGCTGTTCGTCGTCGACCCGGTGCTGTGGACGCCGTCGGGTGCGGTTCGCCGGGCGTGTCTGGTGCGCTCGCTGCAGGCCCTGGACGCCGCCATGGACGGTGCCCTGGTGGTGCGCACCGGCGACCCGGAACAGGTCGTGGCCGCCCTCGCCGCCGAGGTCGGCGCCGAACGGGTACACGTCAGCGCCGACGCCGGTCCGTACGGGCGGCGCCGGGACGAGCGGGTGGCCATGGCGCTGGCGGCGACGGACCGCGAGCTGGTCCGCACCGGCACCCCGTACGCGGTCGGACCGGGCAGCATCCACACCGGCTCCGGCGAGCCGTACAAGGTGTTCACCCCGTTCCACAAGGCGTGGCTGCGCCACGGCTGGCCGGCGCCGGCACCGACCCCGGCCGGGCTGCGCTGGCTGCGGACCGTGGACGGCGACGAGCTCGCCGACGAGGGACTGCCCGGCCACGACGCGATCGGCGACCTCGGTGACGTCGAGCTCCCCGCGCTGGGCGAGGAGGCCGCGCTCGAGCGATGGCAGACGTTCCGGGACGAGGCGCTGGACGACTACGCCGAGGACCGCAACCGGCCGGACCTGTCGGGAACCTCCGGACTGTCGGTACACCTGAAGTACGGCGAGATCCACCCGCGCACCCTGCTGGCCGAGCTCGCCGAACCGGCCGCCCGCCGCGGCCGGGCCGGGGAGGGGGCGAAGACGTTCCGCGCCGAGCTGTGCTGGCGGGAGTTCTACGCCGACGTGCTGTGGCACCACCCGGACTCGGCCCGGCAGTACCTGCGCGGCGAGTACGCCCGGATGCGCTACGAGGACCCGCACCGTTCGGACGTGGCGGCCGAGCACCTGCAGGCCTGGCGGGCCGGGCGCACCGGCTACCCGCTCGTCGACGCCGGGATGCGCCAGCTGCTCGCCGAGGGCTGGATGCACAACCGGGTGCGGATGGTGGTGGCCAGCTTCCTGGTCAAGCACCTGCACATCGAGTGGCAGCACGGTGCCCGACACTTCATGCAGCACCTGCGCGACGGCGACCTGGCCAGCAACAACCACGGCTGGCAGTGGGTCGCCGGCTCCGGAACCGATGCCGCACCCTACTTCCGGATCTTCAACCCGGTCACCCAGGGCGAGCGCTTCGACCCGGACGGCGACTACGTGCGCCGATACGTGCCGGAGCTGGCCCACCTGGACGGCAAGCGGGCGCACACCCCGTGGCAGGCCGATGACGGCTACGCCCGCGGCTACCCCGAGCGGATCATCGACCTGGCCGCCGAGCGCGAGGAGGCGCTGGAGCGGCTCAGCGCATTGAAGGGGGCGAGCCCATGAGCAGCGACGGGCACCGCGACCCCGCCGGCACCCGACCGGCCCGGCTGCGCATCCCCACCCAGGTCCGCGGCCCACGTGACTCCGGCAACGGCGGATGGACCTGTGGTGTCCTCGCCGAGCTGATGGACCCGACGCTGCCGGGCGCCGTCCGGGTGCGGCTGTCGGTGCCGCCACCGCTGGAGACCGACCTCCTGCTCACCCGGTTCACGGTCCCGGACGGCTCGGAGGATGCCTCGGGGCTGCGCCTGAGCCACGGCCCGACCACGGTCGCCGAGGCGATGGTGCTGGCCGGCCCGGACCGGGATCTGGAGCCCGTCCCCCCGCAGGACGACGACCCCGACGTCGCCTTCGAGCTCGCGCAGCGGGCGGGCGAGCGGTACGGCGGCCTGACCGACCACCCGTTCCCGGAGTGCTTCGCGTGCGGCACCGCCCGGGCCGAGGGCGACGGCCTGCTGCTGCGGCCCGGACCGGTCGGGGACGCCACGACGAGCACGGCCTGGGTCCCCCACCCGGCCTTCGACGTCGGGGACGGCGCGGTACGGCTGGCGACCACGTGGGCCGGGCTGGACTGCCCCGGCGGCTGGTCGGCGGATCTGCCGGGCCGCCCGATGGTGCTCGGCACGATGACGGCCCAGGTCCTGCGCCGCCCCCGGATCGGTGAGCGGTGCGTCGTCCGTGGCAGCGCCGACCTGACCGGGCGGACCACCGGACGGCGCACCGTGCCGGCGCGCACGACGCTGTACGGCGCCGACGGGCAGGCGCTGGCCATCGCCAGCCAGATCTGGGTCGTGATCGCCGCCTGACGTCAGGCGCCCGGCGATGTTCGGCTTGCGGCTCGGCAGCCGAGGCCCATACACGTTGCGCGCCCGGCCGTCCCGACGTAGGTTCCCCGGTACACGGGAAAGGAGGTGGTCCGGAGTTGGATAGTCAACGGACGCGTGAGGTGGCTGTCTGCTAGCCACGCCCTAGCAACGGACGGACTGGCCCGCTTCTCGTCAGGGAGACCACCCGGCGAGCGCCGGGGCCGCGTCGGCAGGTTGTGGCCGGCGTAGAACCAGGCAGTCACCGCAGCCCGTGGGAGCCGCGAGGAGTCCATCGCGGCCCGCCGTCACGACGGCGAGCCCACGGGCTGTCTGCTGTCCGCGTTGGCGGATCAAGCTGAGCGAAGCGTGCAAGAAAATGAGGGCTTCGTGCATCCGAAACGCCTGTCAACACAGAACTAAGTACGTTAGTCGCACCATCCCCTTCAATTCGATCGAAACAGGACGAAAGGTGCGCAAGATGCCCTCAACCCGCCGCCTCATCGGGCTCGTCAGCAGCTTCACGCTGGTCGCCGGTGCCGGCGTGGCCGTGGCTCCCTCGGCCGCCGCTCACGACCGTCACAAGGACAAGGCCCACCACGCCAAGTACAAGGCGGACAACGCCAAGTACAGGGCCCGTCACTCTCACAGGAAGGCGTTGGGCACCAAATCCCTCGCCTCGGTGCTCACCTCCGACAAGAACACGTTCGACCGCAACTCCAAGGACTACGACATCCTCACCGAGGCCGTCCTCGCGGTGCTCAAGGCCAAGCCGGAGTCACCCGTGGGCGTCCTCACCAAGGGTGACAAGGCCCTCACGGCGTTCGCGCCCAACGACGCCGCGTTCCGCAAGCTGGTCAAGGACATCAGCGGCAAGTGGGTCCACAGGGAGAAGGACGTGTTCGCGGCCGTCGCCGGTCTCGGCATCCCCACTGTCGAGACGGTGCTGCTCTACCACGTCGTCCCCGGCAAGACGATCACCGCCAAGGACGCGCTGAAGGCCAACGGGGTCAAGCTCGAGACTGCCCAGGGCGGGACGATCACGGTCAAGGTCAAGCGCGGCAAGATCTACCTGGTCGACGCCGACAAGAACAGCCGCAACCCGCGGGTCATCGTCCCGAACATCAACAAGGGCAACAAGCAGATCGCGCATGGGATCGACCGCGTGCTGCGCCCGCTCGACCTGCCCAACTGACGCAGGCTCTCGGCCCGCTTCATGCAGCGACGACCGCGCGCCCGCGTCTCAGACCCGGGCGCGCGGCCGTTTGCGGCCGATGCCGACCAGCCGCGCGAACGCCGCCCAGGCCACCCACAGCACGGTGCCCGCGACCAGGTAGGTGACGGTGCGCTGCGCCCCGATGAAGGCGGGCTGGTGCAGCCCTGGCTCCATCACCATGGGTGTGGGGTTGCCGACGGTGTCGGCGCCGAACCACAGGGCGGCGCCCAGCACGGCCGACAGCGCCAGGACCACCAGGCCCCGGACCGTGGCCCTCACCGCCCACCCCGCAGGACAGCGCGGGTCTGGGTGACGATCCAGCCCCAGTGGCTGAGCACGTGCGAGGCCAGGACGACGAGCAGCAGCATCGAGGACAGCGCGTGCACGCGCATCCACAGCGTGGTCTGGGTGACGTCGATCCCGACCGCCGGCAGCACCGCTTCGCTGATCAGGAACCCGGACAGCATCACTGTGGTGGCCAGCACCCACATGGCGGCGTCGAGCAGCCGATGGACCTGGTTCTGGGCCCGCATCCGAACCCGGAGCAGGTGACGGGACAGCCAGTCCCAGTGCATGACCACGTGCACCAGCAGGGTGAGCACGATGCCCACGGCCAGCCATTCGTGAATCGGCACCCCGGTGGCCCCGGGGACCGCGGCCAGCAACCACGCGCCGAGCAGTGCGAAGTCGACCCAGTACTTGAGGCGGGCCGAGCGCCCGGCCGAGGAGCGGGTCGCTCCGGCCCGGTCGGCCGACGCCCTCACGGTGAGGCGGTTCGCGTTGTCAGCGCGGCTGTCGGCAAAACTCATGGACCAACCTTCCCCGATCCCGGCATGTCTCGTCACATCCTTGCCGAACCTCATCGACCTTTCGGAAGCTCGTCGACTCCGATCCTGCTCGACTCCGAACCTGATCGACTCCCTACCTCATCGACGCGCAGGTGGCGGCCGGGGCGGACCCTCACGGCTGACGACGAAGCACCTGCCAGCCGGACCGCTCGTCCAGCGCCGGCAGGGCCTGGCCCACCCCGCCGGCGAGGAAGACCAACCGGTCGTGCAGCCGGGACGGCCGACCCTGCCAGAACTCGACCTCGACCGGGCGCAGCAGGTAACCACCCCAGTGCTCGGGCATCGGCACGTCGTCCGGGCGCCCTCCGTCGGGCCAGCGCCTGGCCAGCTCGGCCCAACGGTCCTCCAGCTCGGCCCGGTCGGCCAGCGGCGCCGACTGGTGACTGGCCCAGGCCCCGATCCGCGACTCCCAGGGCCGGGTGGCGAAGTAGTCCCGGGACTCGGCCACGTCCAGTCGTTCGACCGCACCCACCACACCGACCTGTCGGGCCATGGCGTGCCAGGGGAAGACGATCCCGGCCCGCGGAACCTCGGCGAGCTCGGCCGCCTTGCGCGAGCCGTAGTTGGTGAAGAACACGAACCCGCGCCGGTCGGCCTGCTTGAGCAGCATGGTCCGCGCCGAGGGGGTGCCGCCGGCACCGACCGTGGCCAGCACCATGGCGTTGGGCTCAGCAACCGGCGCCGCGCAGGCCTGGGTGTACCAGCGTTCGAACTGGGCCAGCGGGCTGTCGGCCAGGTCCTGCTCGAGCAGTGCCGGCTCGTCGTAGGCGACGCGCTGGCCCGCGTAGTCGGCCTGGGCAGACGTGACCGAGGCGGCGTCGGAGCTGGCCGAGGCGGGGTCAGGGGTGATTGCCTCACTCATGCGGCCTAGTCTGGCGGCTCGGTGAGGCGGTCGGTATCGGCCATCCCCGCGCGGTTCGTCCCCACCACCCGGGACAATGGCGCTGACATCGTTGACAGGAGGATGCCATGTCTGACTTCGTGCCGGGCCTCGAGGGCGTGATCGCGTTCGAGACCGCCATCGCGGAGCCGGATCGGGAAGGTGGCGCGCTGCGCTACCGCGGGGTCGACATCGAGGATCTCGTCGACCACGTCTCCTTCGGCAGCGTCTGGGGTCTGCTGGTCGACAACGAGTTCAACCCCGGGCTGCCACCGGCCGAGCCCTTCCCGTTGCCGGTGCACTCCGGCAGCGTGCGGGTGGACGTGCAGAGCGCCCTGGCGATGCTGGCACCTGTCTGGGGGCTGCGCCCACTGCTGGACATCGACGGCGCGCAGGCTCGCGCCGACCTGGCCCGGGCATCGGTGATGGCGATCTCCTACGTCGCCCAGAGCGCCCGCGGGCTGGACAAGCCGATGGTGCCCCAGGCACAGGTCGACCGCGGTCAGACCGTCGTGGAGCGGTTCATGACCCGCTGGCGCGGAGACCCGGACCCGCAGCACGTCGCAGCGGTGGACGCCTACTGGGTCTCCGCCGCCGAGCACGGCATGAACGCCTCGACGTTCACCGCCCGGGTCATCGCCGGGACCGGCGCGGACGTCGCGGCCTGCCTGTCCGGCGCCGTCGGGGCGATGAGCGGGCCGTTGCACGGCGGGGCGCCGGCTCGGGTGCTGCACATGATCGAGGCCGTCGAGCAGTCCGGTGACGCGGCGGGCTACGTGCGCAACGTGCTCGACCGCGGCGAGCGGCTGATGGGCTTCGGGCACCGGGTCTACCGCGCGGAGGACCCACGGGCCCGGGTCCTGCGGGCCACGGCGCAACGGCTCGGGGCACCGCGCTACGAGGTCGCCGAGGCGCTGGAGCGGGAGGCGCTGGCCCAGCTGCACGAGCGTCGCCCGGACCGGGTGCTGGCCACCAACGTCGAGTTCTGGTCCGCCGTGGTGCTCGACTTCGCCGAGGTCCCGGCCGACATGTTCCCCGCGTTGTTCACCTGCGCCCGCACCGCGGGCTGGTCGGCGCACATCCTGGAGCACAAGATGACCAGCCGCCTGGTGCGGCCCGCGGCCCGGTACGTGGGACCGCCACCGCGCTCGGTCACCGAGGTGCGGGGGTGGGACCGCGCCCTGTCGAGGGGGGTCGTGCACAGCTGAGCGAGGCGATGCGCAAGACTGCAGGGGTGACCGTCTCCACGCCTGCCACCACCGCCGCGCCTGTCGTCATCCCCGCCGAGCTGCTGCCCACCGACGGACGCTTCGGCGCCGGTCCGAGCAAGGTCCGCCCCGCCCAGCTCGACCACCTGGTCACCATCGGCCGCTCGGTGCTGGGCACCTCGCACCGCCAGGCACCGGTCAAGACGCTGGTCCGCCGGGTCCGGGAGGGTCTGGCCGCCCTGTTCGACCTGCCGGAGGGCTACGAGGTGGTTCTCGGCAACGGCGGGACGACCTGCTTCTGGGACGTGGCGGCGTTCGGTCTGGTCCGCGACCGGGCCCAGCACCTGGTCTATGGGGAGTTCTCCGGCAAGTTCGCCAAGGTCACCGACCGGGCTCCGTTCCTGGGGCCCTCGAGTGTGATCTCCGCCGACCCGGGCAGCCTGCCCACGCCAGTGGCCGAGCCGGGCGTCGACGTCTATGCCTGGGCGCACAACGAGACCAGCACCGGGGTGATGGCCCCGGTGCGGCGGGTCGAGGGCGCGGACGACGACGCACTGGTCCTCATCGACGCCACCTCGGGCGCCGGGGGGCTGCCGGTCGAGGTGGCGCAGAGCGACGTCTACTACTTCGCCCCACAGAAGGCGTTCGCCTCCGACGGCGGTCTGTGGCTGGCGCTGTTCTCCCCCGCCGCGCTGGAGCGGGTGGAGCGGATCGCCGCGAGCGACCGGTTCGTGCCGACCTTCTTCGACCTGCCGACCGCGATCGACAACTCCCGCAAGGACCAGACCTACAACACCCCCGCGGTGGCCACCCTGGCCCTGCTCGCCGACCAGCTGGACTGGTTGAACGGCAGCGGCGGGCTGGCCTGGGCCACGGCCCGTACCGCCGACTCCGCCGGCCGGCTCTACTCCTGGGCCCAGAACAGCGAGTACGCGACGCCCTACGTGACCGACCCGGCGCTGCGCAGCACCGTGATCGGGACGATCAACTTCGACGACCGGGTCGATGCCGCCGCGGTGGCGAAGACCCTGCGCGCCAACGGCGTCCTCGACGTCGAGCCGTACCGCAAGCTCGGTCAGAACCAGCTGCGGGTGGGCATGTTCCCGGCGGTCGACCCCGACGACGTCGAGGCGCTGACCCGGTGCGTCGACCACGTCGTGTCCCGGCTGGGCTGACCCGCCGGCGGACCCGTCCGGCCGGACACCCTCAAGCCGCCGGCTGACGGCGTCGACCAAGGAGGGTGCCCCCCGCGTACCGCCGCCTGACGCCGTCCGCACTGTACGCACTGACCCTGCTGCCGCTGGTGGCCACGGTCCTGGTCTGTCTCGGACTCGGCCCCTCGCCGACGCCCGAGGATGCCGGGGGCCGGGCCGAGCAGGCCGCGGCCGGAGTAGCCCACACCCTGGACGGCTGGTCGGACCTGGTGCGGCTCACCGCCACCGATCCGCTACTGGCCGAGCGGCTGCGCGCCCCGGGAACCACCGCCGCCCGTACCGCCGCCGAGGGGGTGCTGTCCCGGCTGGCCGGGGTGGTCGGTGGCTCGGGAACCGCGGTCAGCCTGGTGGACGGCGAGGACCGCACGGTGGCGCAGGTGGTCCTGGGTCGCGACCCGCCGCTGACAGGCGCCGGTTCCCTCGAGCCGGATCTGCTCGCCGACGCGCGCCGGCTGGCGCCGCACCAGGTGGAGCAGCACCGCCCCTACCTCTCCGCGGTCACCCGCACCTGGGTGCTGGCCACGGTGACCCCGGTCAGCACCGGCGGTGACCGGCTCGGCCTGCTGGTGGCCGAGATCGAGCTCGAGCAGCTGCGCGCCCGGCTGGTCCAGGCCACTCCGGACGGCCTGCGGGCCCGGGTGGTCGCCGCCGGCTCGGGCACCACGGTGGTCGACACCGCTTCCGAGGTGCCCGCCGCCGACCCCTCCCGCTCACTCGACGTGCAGTGGTTGCCTCGGGCGGGCCGTCTGGATCTCGGCCCCGACCAGTCCGTGGACCGGGCGTCGGTGGACACCGAGGGCAGCCAGGTCGGCCAGTGGCGGGTCGAGGCGGTCACCGAGCGGCCGGCTTCTTCCTCGGTGCCGCTGATGCTCGGGCTGCTGGCGGTGGGCCTGGTGACCGTCATGGCGACCCGCTGGGTGGGTCGGGTGCCGGACGCGGCGGAGCCCCCTTCGGCGACACTCGACGCGCCGGAACCAACCATGGCCGCCGCCGAGGGGGAACCGGGCGAACCCGAGACGGTCGACGACTCAGACACCACCGACACCGGCTCCGCCGCGTCGGCGGCGCAGCAGGACACCGATCCCGAGCCCCAGCCCGAGGACGAGACCGAGACCGAGCAGGGCGACCGAGGTCAGCCCGACGGTACCGACGCGGTCGGTCCCCGCGTCCCGACCCCCCGCGCCCCCCGCAAGGGTTCCGGTAGTTCCCGGTCCCGAAGTCCTCGGTCCCGCAACCGGTCCCGACGGCGAAGCCACTGGTGAGCCCGTCGCCGGCGACGCCGAGGCGGCGCCGGCGATGGCCATCCGGAAGGTCTCGGGCAGGGCGGCCCGCAACACCGGGCGGTCCCGGCCCTCGCTGGACAGGTACAGGTCCTCGCCGCTGACCGCGAGGCCCTCGCCCTGGCTCTGCTGCGGTAGGCCGACCAGGGCCAGTGGGGTCAGCGGCCGCTGGCCGGCCGGCAGCGGGGCGAGGAGCATGGCGCTGGTGTAGTTACGCAGGACGACGTGCCCCGACGCCAACACGGCGCCGTCGGTGGCGAGCTGCAGACCAAGGCCGCCCACGTACTCCAGGGTGGCCACCTCCGACGACGTGCCGGGCCACACCGACTCGGGCACCAGGTAGATCCTGGCCCGCAGCAGCCCCTTGGCCACGACGTACATCCGCTGCGTGCGCGGGTCGACGAGCAGCGACTCGGCGTCCTTGGCCTGGTCTGGGTAGCGCAGCCGGATCCGACGCAACGGCGCGACCTCGACCTCCTCGTCGTCGAGCCGGTCCGGTTCGGCGCACACGTCGACCTCGATCTCCTCGCGCACCGCGCCGTTGTCGCCGATGTCGGCGACGGCCATCAGAGCCCGACCGTCGCCGTCCCGCCACACCGCGAGGGCCTCCCAGTCGACGTTGGGCACGTCGTCCAGCCGGAGCCGGGCCCGGGTCGTCCCGTCGGCATCGATGCCGTAGACGACCGGCGGGTTGCCGGAGTCGTTGATGGTCCACAGCAGCCCGTCGTGCTGCGGGCTGACCGCCAGCCCCGAGCTCTCGGAGATGTGCGGGTCGGCCACGATGCGGTCCACGTCGGCGCTGAGCACCGGCACCGGCTTCGGACCGATCGGCGGCGGGCTCGGGTCGGTCCCCGCCCCGGGCGCCAGCAGGGCGGCGAGCAGCGGCGCGGCCGCCAGCCGGCGGGTCACGCTCCGGCCGACGCGCAGCCGTACCGGCGCCGTGACCCGCGGTCTCACGGGCGAGGACCGATCCGTTGTCGCACAGCGGTCTCCACCTCGTCGCCAAGGGCGTCGAGCAGGTGCGGACGGATTCGCCAGGAGGTGGCCAGGTCCACCAGGGCCTCGCCCCGGTCGGCGTCCGGGGCCCGCGGTCTGCGCTGCATCCGCAACAGGGCGTTGCGAGGGGTGTGCCGGGAGTCGACGAACTCGACGACGTCCACCCGGTAGCCGACGAGGCGCATCAGCTCGGCCCGCAGCGCGTCGGTGAGCACGTCGGCGAAGCGCTGCAGCAGGATCGGCGAGGACACCACCGGCGCGTACGGCGCGGGGGCGCGCACCCCGGCCCGGCCTCGGGCGAGCAGCTGACGGTGGATGTCGTGGTGGCAGCACGGCGCCGCCAGCACCGCTCCCGCCCGCCACCGCACCGCCCTGGCGAGGGCGTCGTCGGTCGCGGTGTCGCATGCATGCAGGGCCAGCACGAGGTCCACCTCGGCGCCGGGCAGCGGGTCGGCCTCGTCGATCGAGCCCGTGGCGAACTCCAGCCCGTCAAGGCAGAGGCGTTGGGCCAGAACGCGGTTGCGGGTCACGACGTCGGCGCGTACGTCGACACCCACGGTGCGCACCGGGTGCCGCAGGGTGTCGGTGAGGTAGCGATGGGCGGCGAAGGTCAGGTACGCGTTGCCGCAGCCGAGGTCGACCACGTGCAGCGGCCGCCCGGTCGGCGCGGTGGGCAGCACGACCTGCAGCTGACGCAGGAAGGCGTCGACCTGGCGGCGCTTGTCTGCGCCGGCGCCGAGCGCGTCGAAGAGCGGGTCACCGGGGTCCAGCAGGTGCTCCTTGGCCCGGTCGTGCCCGCGGCGGGCCGCATCAGGCCGCGGCGCGGCGGCCCCGCCGTCCCCCGTCGTCGCCGAATGCACTTGGGCCGCACCGCGTTTGGTGACCCGCAGCTGGACTGTCCGATCGCGGGTCTGCACGTGCCAGTTGCCGAACGGCTCGGCGAGCAGCGCGTCGACCGCCGCGGGCGCGGCGTCCGGGGCATGGTTGCGGGTGCTGGGACGCAGCCCGTCGTGGGTCACCACCTGCAGGTGCGCACCGGTCTTCAGGTCAACCGGACGCAGCTCGACCCGCTGCCAGGACGGCGGTTCGGCGCCCCGGCGTCGTCCGGCCGCCACGGCACGGACCAGCCCGTCCAGGTCCAGCAGCAGTGCACGCAGGCCAGCCAGGGCGTCGTCCAGTGGTTCGGGCACCCGGTCATAGTGGACCACCGGGACGGCGTCGACCAGCGCCGCCGACGGCCTCACGAAAGGGCAGCCAGCCGGCGCCGGAACTGCGCCACCGCGTCCGGGCCCCAGTCGGTGTGGTCGTTGCGCCAACCCCTGCGGTCGGTGAACAGGGACGAGGAGTTCGCGGTGCCGTGCCCGTGCACCTGGGCGCTGGGGATGGCGTACCGGTCCTGTAGACCGGCGACGAGCAGCAGCAGCGAGCGCGCCTGAGCGGTGCGGGCCAGGATCTGCGCGTCCGCCCACGCCGAGGAGTGCCCGTGGGTGGACTGGACGACCTCGATGCCGATCGCCCGGTGGTTGAGCCCGATGGCGTGCCGGCACATCACCGAGGTCGGCACCAGCTCGTACACGGTGCCGTCCTGGTCCACCAGGTAGTGCGCGCAGACCCCCGGCAGCTCGCCGCGGTTGGCGCCGTTGCGGGCGAAGTGTGCCACCACACCGGCCACCGAGTCGGACTCGGTGAAGTGCAGGACCACCGCCCGAGGACGCAGCCGCCAGGTGGCCTCGCCGTAGTGGACGGCGGCGTAGCGGGCCATCTGGTCCTTGCGCCGCTGCGGGTAGGGGATCGGTCGCTGCACCACCCGGGGCAGGCCGACCAGGTACTGGGACTGCGGGGCGCGGAACGGTCCGGACGCCGGGTCAGACCCGGGCGCGGTCTGGGCAGCGCTCGTCACCACCGGCGTGGCCGGCTGGGAGGCGACCAGTCCCGGGACGACCAGCAGCACCGCCACCGTCACCGTCCCGGCCAGCATGAGCGGTAGGGCCCGGGTCAGGGTTGCCCGGCGCCCGGTCGTCCCGTCTCCTCGCACGCTCGCCAGCGTACGGGTTCGAACACGAAGAGTCATTGACTACCACGCGAGGTAGCAGCACCCAGGCCACCAGCCCGGCGAGCAGGCTGACCGCGCCGCCGAAACCGATGGTCCAACGGGCCCCGAGGTGCTCGCCCACCCAGCCGATCAGCGGCGCCCCGATCGGGGTGCCGCCCATGAACACGGCGATGTACAGAGCCATCACCCGGCCCCGCATCGCGGGCTCGGTCGCCAGCTGGACGGTGGAGTTGGCGGTGGTCATCAAGGTGATCGACGCCAGGCCGACCGGCACCAGCGCGGCGGCGAAGGACAGGTAACCGGGCATCAACGCAGCAGCGGTGGCGGCCGCACCGAAGCCGAGCGTGGCCAGCACCACCAGACGCGGTGTCGGCCGGTCCCGCCGCGCCGCGAGCAGGGCGCCGGCCAGGGCACCGACGGCGAGCACCGAGCCGAGCATCCCGTACTCCCGCGCACCGCGGTCGTAGACCAACCGGGCCATCAGGGCCGTGGTCATCTGGAAGTTGAGGCCGAAGGTGCCGACCACGCCGACCAGGGACAGCACCAGGACCAGGTCACCGCGGCCACGGACGTAGGCCAGGCCCTCACGCAGCGCGCCGAGACCGCCCCGCCCGGGGTCCGGGCGGGCGGCGACGCCGTCCGCGTCCGCTACTGGACCGATGCGCGTCAGCGAGACCAGGACAGCGCCGAACGAGACGGCGTTGACCAGGAAGACCGGACCGGTGCCGAACCAGTGGATCAGCCAGCCGGCCAGCCCGGGCCCGATCAGTCGGCCGGCATGGAAGGAGGCGCTGTTCAGGCTCACCGCGTTGGCCAGGTCGGCCTCGGGGACAAGGCCGCCGACGAAGGCATGCCGGGTCGGGGCGTCCAGGGCGCTGGCCACCCCGAGCAGTCCGGCCAGGGTGTAGACGTGCCACAGCTGCGCGGTCCCGGTGACCACGAGCAGGCCGAGCACGAGCGCCAGCAGACCGGCGGCGGACTGGGTGGCCATCAGCACGCGGCGCCGGTCGAAGCGGTCGGCGACCACGCCGCCCACCGGGGCGAGCAGGGCCATCGGGGCGAACTGCAGGGCGGTGGTGATCCCGACGGCGGTGGCGGACTCGTCGGTGAGCACCGTCAGCACCAGCCAGTCCTGAGCGACCCGTTGCATCCAGGTGCCGGCGTTGGAGACCAGCGCGCCGCCGGCCCAGATCCGGTAGTCAGGGTGTGCCAGCGCCCGAAAGGTGGGACTCACGGGGGCGCGGCTCCTCCGACGGGGCAGGTGGGTACTCGGGGCACAGCGCCGTCCGGTCGACAGATGTTCCTGGGCGGGACCCGGCGAACCGGTCGCGCAGGCCGGGTGTCAGTGCTGACGGTCACTGACTCCATCAGCGGGGACGTTCGACCCCGGACCACGAGGAACAACGAGACAAGACTCGAAAAGACGGCGGCCAGAAGCACAGGGCTCCGTACGTCGCACCTCTCACGTGGAGATGAAAGCGATGAGCCAATCGTCGATTCTGTCCCAGAGCCTGCGCGACTTCGTCTACTTCCCCACCACCATCTGGCGAGAGTTCTTCCGGCCGACCTTCTACTTCGGCTGCAACGTCAACGATGTCGACACCGAGCACGAGGTGCTCGACGAGGTCGGAAGCTACGGCAAGCAGATCAATCGGATCCTGGACGCGCTCGTGATCCTGATCAAGATCGACGAGGACCGGATGACCGGGCTCACTGAGGACGAGAAGCTGGCCATCTGCGCCCTGAAGACCCTTCACAAGGAGGCCGGCGACGCGAGCGGGCGGGCGGAACAGCGATTCCGGCTGCCGTGACCCCGCCGTGATCCCCCGCGCTCAGCGTGCTGCCGGGCCCCACTGTCGGCGCCGCAGTCGCACTGTGCTGCTGTTGGAACAGGGGCACAGTGTGGCGACGAGGCCGCCAGTGGTGGCAGGCAGGGCCAGTCCGCCACTGTGGAGCATGGGCCAGGTGGCCCGCCTGGGTGCCGGTCAGGGGATCTGAAACAGGTAGGCGAACGCGGTGCGCGTGTAGGCGATGCCACGGCCGCTGCGCCGGATGCGGCTGGCGTCGGCCGCGTCTGGCCGCTTCGGGATCAGGTACTCCTCGAGCCGGTCGGTGTCCAGGCGGTAGTGGTCGTCGCGGTGCTGGGCCGCGGCCACCAGCCGCACAGCGGGGTCGAGGGCGGCCAGGCTGGCATCGCCGTGACTGGTGTTGGCCAGCAGCCACCCGCCCGGTCGCAGGTAGCGGCGGCAGTGCTCCCACACCGGCCCGGCGAACAACGAGATCAGCAGGTCCATGCTGCCGTCCGGCAGCGGGAGCGGCCGGGTGTAGTCGGCGGCGTGGAACGCCACCTCGACCCCGGCACCCGCACGGGTGCGACCGGCCAGATCGGCCTGTACGAGGTCGGCGTCGGCGAAGAACCGGGACGCTCGCGAGTCGGTGTCGACGTAGACCACCGATGGGATCGCCGACGAGGGAGACAGATCGACGTAGGCCCCTGGGTACAGGGCACGCTCGACCCGCCCGAAGTCGGCGAGCGCGGCGAACAGGCTCGAGCGGTCACCGATGCTCCCTCGGTACTGCGCCCACGTCACCACTCTCGCCACCGGAACTTCCTAGCACGACAGCCAGGCTGTCGGCCTTCCCCAGGGCCTACCGGCACACCGCGGCGATGCCGAAGCCCTCCGGAGGCTGACCTCAGCACTCGATGACGTTGACGGCCAGCCCGCCGCGTGAGGTCTCCTTGTACTTCACCTTCATGTCCGCGCCGGTCTGGCGCATGGTCTTGATGACGTTGTCCAACGAGACGACGTGGGTGCCGTCCCCGCGCAACGCCATCCGGACGGCGTTGATCGCCTTGACCGAGGCCATGGCGTTGCGCTCGATGCAGGGGATCTGCACCAGCCCTCCGACCGGGTCGCAGGTCAGCCCGAGGTTGTGCTCCATGGCGATCTCGGCGGCGTTCTCCACCTGATCGGGCGTGCCACCCATCGCCTCGGCCAACCCCGCCGCGGCCATCGAGCAGGCCGAACCGACCTCGCCCTGGCAGCCCACCTCGGCGCCCGAGATGGAGGCCATCGTCTTGTAGATCACTCCGATCGCCCCGGCGGTGAGCAGGAAGCGCGCCACGCCGTCCTCGCTCGAGCCGGGGACGAAGTTGCGGTAGTAGTGCAGCACCGCCGGGATGATCCCGGCCGCCCCGTTGGTCGGTGCGGTGACCACCCGGCCGCCCGAGGCGTTCTCCTCGTTGACCGCCAGGGCGTACAGGTTGACCCAGTCCAGGGCGTGCAGCGGGTCGTGCCAGCAACCGGCCTCGGCGCTCAGCTGCTGGTGCAGGGCGTGGGCCCGGCGCACCACTTTCAGCCCCCCGGGCAGCACACCGTCGGTGGCGCAGCCGCGCTTGACGCAACCCTGCATCACCGACCAGATCTCCCGCAGGCCGGAGCGGATCTCCTCCTCACTGCGCCAGGCCCGCTCGTTGACCAGCATCACCTCGCTGATCGACAGCCCGTTCTCGCGGCATCGGGACAGCAGCTCGGCGCCGGTCGCGAACGGCAGCGGCACCTCGGTGCCGTCGGCGATCGGCTCCCCGCCGTCCTCCCCAGCCACGAACCCGCCGCCCACCGAGTAGTAGCTCCGCGCGGTGAGCTCGACCCCGTCGGCATCGGTCGCGACGAAGCGCATCCCGTTGGGATGCAACGGGAGCGACTTCCTGCGGTGCATCACGACGTCCTCCTCGACGTCGAAGGCGATGACCGGCCCACCAGCCACTGCCAGCTGACGCCGCTGCCGCACCCCGGCCACCAGGGCCGGCGCGGCGTCCACATCGACCGACTCCGGTCGCTCACCCATCAGCCCGAGGACGACGGCACCGACGCTGCCGTGCCCGTGCCCGGTCGCGCCGAGGGAGCCGAACAGCTCGGCGCGCAGGCCGGCCACCCGGTCCAGCACCCCATCGCCCGCCAGCCGCTCGGTGAACATCAGGGCGGCCCGCATCGGACCCACCGTGTGCGAGCTCGACGGACCGATGCCGATCGAGAAGAGGTCGAAGACACTGATGGCCATGGCGGCATCCGATGGTCGGCGACGGAGAGAGAAGGGGGTGGATGACGTGCCGGGGACGGCTCGGCGCGTAGACCTTGGATGATGACCGGGTGAGCGCCGATCCGCAATCGTCCGCCGAGGACCGGGGCGCCGACCCGGCCCTGCGGCGCCGGACCGGTCTGGAGATCTGGATCGTGCTGGGTCTGTCCCTGGGCCAGTCGGCCGTGTACGCCGTGATCAACCTGGCCGGCCGGCTCACCGCGGGGCCACCCCTGGCCGCCCAGACCGCCACCGTGAACCGGTCGCTGAGCCCACGTCCCTATTTGGACCTGAGCTACCAGCTGGCCGGCATCGTCTTCACGCTGGTGCCGGTAGCCCTGGTGGTGTGGCTGCTCGCGGGGTCGGGTCCGGACGGGTCGATCCGGACGGCGCTGCACCGGATCGGTCTGGACCTGCGCGCGCCGTGGCGGGACCTGGGGCACGGCACGGTCCTGGCCGCCGTGATCGGGCTGCCCGGGCTCGCCTTCTACTACCTGGGCCGCGAGCTCGGGATAACCACCGACGTGGTGGCCGCCGCGCTGGCACCGCACTGGTGGGCGGTGCCGGTGCTCGCCCTGCAGGCGATCAAGAACGCCCTGCTGGAGGAGGTCGTGGTGGTCGGCTACCTGATCACCCGGCTGCGCTCGTTGGGCTGGCCGGCCTGGGCGGTCGTCACCACGAGCGCGGTGCTGCGCGGCGGCTACCACCTCTACCAGGGCTTCGGACCCTTCCTGGGCAACGTGGTGATGGGTGTGGTGTTCGCCGAGTGGTTCCGCCGGCGCGGGCGGGTGATGCCGCTGGTGGTCGCCCACACCCTGCTTGACCTGGTCGCCTTCGTCGGCTACCAGGTCTTCCTTGCCTGAGCGCCGGGCAACGTGGGTGAGGCCACAGCGTCGGACTTGAGGCTGCCGGGCCGGTTCGGCCAAGATCGCTGCATCTGTTGCATTCATCGCGCCTGGAGCGATGTTGCTGTCGAGACGGCGCCCGGACGTGGCATGCTCGCGCCGCGGGTAGGCGTTCCGCACCGTTGATCCAAGCACCTGGAGGGCTTCGTGGCCTGGTATCTCGGCCAGTCGTGGCTGATCGTCCTGCTGTCCATCCTGCTCGGCCTGCTGATCGGGTGGGCGCTGTGGCGCCGTCCCTGGCACAAGCGATACTTCAGCGAGTCCGAGGCGATCACGCGGGTCAGCCGGGAGCACTCCCAGGCTCTGATCGACAAGGACGCCGAGGTCACTCGGCTCCGGTCGCTGCTGGACAAGCAGGCCGGCGATGCGGTCCCGGCGGACGGCGAGACCGCCACCCCCGCCCCAGCGCGCGAGGCACCCGCCGGACGACGCGCCGCTGCCGGTGCGAAGGCTGCTGGTGCGAAGGCTGCCGGTGCGAAGGCTGCCGGTGCGAAGGCTGCCGGTGCGAAGGCCGAGGGCGCGAAGGCTGCCGGTGCGAAGGCTGTGACCGGTGCGGCTGATGGGACTGCTGGGGCCGTCGGAGCGGGCCGTCACGCCGAGTCCGCGTTGGCAACCCAGCCGGCCGCCAACCCCATGGACGAGGAGCGGGCGACGGTCACCGAGGAGATGCGGGTGCCGGTGCCGACCGTGGAGTCGGTCGACGTCCAGGACGTCGAGGCAGCGAGCGTGGACGTCGACGTCCAGGCGCCGACCACCGGTGAGATCGATGTCGCCGCCATCCAGGCCGCTTCGGTGGACGTCAGCGACGAGAGCGCCGCTGGGACGCAGGCCAGCGGAGCCGGAACCACAGCCTCCGGCATCGCCGGTGGGGACCTCGCCGCCGAGCCGGCTACCGATGTCACCGCGCCGGACGCAACGGACGACACCTCGGACGACCAGGAGGACCAGGAGGACCAGGAGGATCAGGAGGACCAGGAGGACCAGGAGGACGACTTGGAGCGGATCGAGGGCATCGGCCCGCGGATCGCCACGGCGCTGCACTCGGCCGGCATCTCCTCGTTCGGTCGGCTGGCCGAGTCCGACGTGGCCGCCCTGCAGTCGGCGCTGGAGGCCTCCGGGCTGCGGTTCGCGCCGAGCCTGCCCACGTGGTCACGGCAGGCCCGCCTGCTCGCCGACGGCGACGACGAGGGCTTCGCCAAGCTCACCGAGCAGCTCGTGGCCGGACGCGACGTCGGTCGGAGGGGCTGATGTCCTCGACCCACCAGACGCAGGAGCGACCCGCCGCCCCCGCGCCGACGACCGGCGAGGGTCAGTTCTGGGAGCGCCGTCCTGCCGGTGCCCTGCCCTGGGTGCTCGGCGCGGTCGGGCTGCTCGGACTGGGCCTGGTTCACGACGTCCCGATCCGACACTCCATCGAGAGCAACCTGGAGGACAGGTCCCGGGCGTCTCTGGACACCGCCGGGGCCCAGGGCGTGAGCGTCGACTTCACCGGCCGGGACGGGGTGCTGACCGGCACCCTGCCGGCCGGAACCACTGCTGACGACCTGGTCACCCGGATCGAGGCACTCGACGGCGTGCGGGTGGTTCAGGCCGACCTCGGTGCGGACCAGGCCGCCGGTGGGACCGGCGAGGCGTCGGCGACCGGCGAGCCCTCCGCCGCGGCGAGCGCGACCAGCGAGCCCACCGACGCGGCCTCGGCCTCGGTGAGCCCGGCGGCCACCGCCGGCCAGTTCCCGTCGGTCACCGCAGAAGCCACTGGCGGCACGGTGACCCTGACCGGGTCGGTGCCGTCCCAGGCGGACGCCGACGCCCTGGTCGCCGCCGCCGCGGCCCGCTACGGCGAGGCCAACGTGGTCAACCGGCTGACCGTCGACGCGGGCCTGGTCGCCGCCGGGCTGTCCGAGTTTGGTTCACTGCTGGGCGCTCTGGGGGCCCGGGACGAGGCCACCGCGGCCCTGGCCCAGGGCCGGTTGACACTGAGCGGCACAGTCGGCTCCGACGAGGTCAAGGGCGCCGTCGAGGAGGCGGGGACCGCCGTCACCGGTGACGCCGCCAAGGTGACGTCCCGGTTGACGGTCGGCGCCACCGGCAGTGGCACCGGTTCGACTGCCTCGCCGTCCCTGGGCGGCGACAAGGCTGCCGTGCAGGCCGCCCTGAACCAGCTGCCCACCATCTCCTTCCAGACCGGGAGCGCGACGCTCACCGGGCAGGGGTGGCAGGCGGTGCGCCAGGCCGCCCAAGTGCTGAAGGACAACCCGCAGAGCAAGGTGCGGGTCCAGGGCCACACCGACGACATCGGGGACGCCGTGGCGAACCAGCAGCTGAGCACGGCTCGGGCCCGGGCGGTCCGCGAAGCCCTGCACGGCCTGGGGATCGACCACGATCGGATGTCGTTCATCGGCTACGGGGAGACCAGGCCGCTGGTTCCGAACACCTCGGAGGCGAACCGGCTGGTGAACCGGCGGGTCCAGTTCCAGGTGCTCTAGCTAGCAGCGCTCATCGGCACCCGGCGGAGGGCGGGGGTCACGCATCGGCGTGGCCCCCGCCTCGTCGCGTCGGGCCCATCGGCCGATGGACGTCACGAGAGCACGAGCCGTTCAAGGTGGCGGTCTGGTCGGTCGATGGGAGACCGATCGGGTCATGGCGGGCGGACGCGGCTCTCGTACGAATCGTGGTGATGGCGCGTCGCAGCGTGATTGACACACCCACTTCGATCACGCTTCGTAACGACATCTCCTGGTCCAGCGGCGACTTGCCAGGATCAGACACCGTCGGTCACGCTCTCGGTGTTGACTTGACCACTGGGATGACCGGCCCGGACACCGTTTTTCGGGGTGCAGGCTTCGAGTCGGCAGAGGAGGACGTCGTGGCGTGGTTCGCGCTGCAGTCCGTGGCTACGCTCCTGCTGGCGTTCAGCGTCGGAGTCCTTGTCGGCTGGTTGGTGCGGGGCGCGAGGGCCGGTGACGCAGCCGTCCGACGGGCAGCGGCGGCAGATGACGTTGCCGGCTCGCCGGTGCCGGCCGGCGCGATCCTGGCTGCGGACGTGAGGGCTGTCGAACCGGTCGCCAGCGGCGCGCCCGGCGAGCCCGACGACGGCAGTACGTCCAGCATCGTCTCCGACCCTGACTCTGCTCCCGGGCAGCCGGTCACACCGGAGTCGGAGGAGGTCGTACCGGTCACCCCAGAATCGGTCACCCCAGAACCCGTCACCCCAGAACCCGTCACCCCGGAAATCGTCCCGCCCAGGACGCCGGCCGACGAGCCGGCTCCAGCCGAGTCGGGAGTCGACCAGGACGGCGCTGACCCGCGAGCTGGGGAGGTCATCGACGACCTGACCCTGATCGACGGCATCAACGAGGACATGGCCGCCGCGCTGACCTTCGAGGGGTTCGGTTCCTTCTTCGCCTTGGCCAACGCCAGCGAGGACCAGCTGCGCCGGGCGCTGCGGGTCAACCGGATCCGCTCGGCACCCGGAATCGGGCTGTGGGCCGAGCGGGCCCAGCAACTCGCCGACGAGGCTGCCGGCCGGCGCAGCTCGGGGGACGACGCCACGCCCGACCCTGCCCAGGAGACCGGGTCCGAGGACGAGACCGAGGCCTCCGGCGGACCTGCTCAGCCCGACGGGCCGGGACGGTCGCAGGGCCCTGCCCCGCTCACCGAGCCCTACCTCGTCACCGAGCCGATCGACCTGTCGGCGATCGCCCGGACGGCCGAGATGCAGGCCACCCTGGACGACACGCAGGCTCCCGCCGGGCCTGCCTCAACCGACAGCGCCCCCACCGACAGCGCCCCCACCGACAGCGCCCCCCACGGGGGCGTCTCCACCGCCGTGACGTCCCTCGGGCAGTCCCCCAGGGACACGAACGGCGATCTGCTCACCGCGCCGGCGGTGCCCTCCCTCCTCGTCGAGAAGACGGCGGGCCGAGACCTCGGGGCCCCTGTCCCGCAGACCCCTGTCCCACAGGACCGTGTCCCAGACCAGACGTCCGAAGCGCCGGTGCCGGCCGAGGGTGAACCCTCACTGCTGGTGGAGGCGATGGCCAAGCTCGACCGCGAGGCGGCTGCGGCATCCGAGGCGGCGAACGGGGTGACCACGACCGTCGCCGGGGTCATCACGCTACCGAGCACCCCCCATGGTTCGGCGTTCCGCACCACGGCACGACCCGGGGGACCGTCGTGGACCACCATCGTCCCCGCGGACGAGGACGACATGGCACGGATCATCGGGCTCACCCCGCCGATGATCACTGCACTGCGGGACGCCGGCGTGACCAACTACACCCAGCTGGCGGCTGTGCGGGACGAGGAGCTGACCCAGATCCTGACCGACGCCGACATCGGGGCGCCGCTGGTGCTGACCACCTGGTCCGTGCAGGCGGCGCTGCTGCTCCAGGGCGACCCAGAGAGCGCCGCAACGCTGGCCGGCGGGCTCATGGTCGGGCGCGACGACGTCTGACCAGGACGCGGCCAGTCTCTTTCTGCCCGGGTGGCCGCCCTCGCCTTGTGCGGACGATCGTCGACCCGGACGCCGGTGACCACGCCCGCGAGGCGTTCGTCGAGGTGCAGCGACATCGCCGCACCCCGGGCCGCGGGCCGACTGGTTAGCCTGGAACCATGCGCCTCTACGCCCGCTCGGCCGATCGGCGACCGGACCCCGAGCCGATGCGGACCGACGCGCGGGCCACAATCCGCTGGATGACGGTCGGATGGGCAGTCGCGTTCGTGGCCGCAGCGGTCTTCCACGGCCGGCTGGAGGACGCCGGACGCGGCTGGTGGGTGTGGACGCCGCTGGTCGCCGTCGCTCTGGGGCTCTACGGGTTGCGCTGGCTGAGCCGGCTGGACCGCCGCACAGACCCCTGAGGGACCGTACCGCTCACTGCGGTGGGGTCCCCGCCTCCTCGGCAACCTCGGGCTGGACCGTCCCGGCGTCCCCGGCCACCGCCTCGGGCTCGACCACCGCCTCGGGCTCGACCACCGCCTCGGGCTCGACCACCACCTCGGGCTCGACCTCGCTCTCGGCAGCCGCGCTCTCGGCGGTCTCCCGGTCGGCTGGGGCCGGTTCGAGGTCCTCCCGCGGCGACACGACGATCGCCTCCGCCCCGGTCTCGTCGAGGATCAGCGGCGGCAACGGCTCGGTCGGTGCCCGGTCGAGGTCGGTCTCGCTGTGTGCGCCACACCCGTGGTCGGCACTGACCACCCGACCGTCGGACGGCGACCACTCGTTGCCGCACGCCCCGAACATCGAGCGCAAGGAACCCGCCAGGGGCAGGAAGTAGCCGCAGGTCGAGCAGGCGTCCGGGGCGTGCACCGCCTCGTCGCTGGTCGGCCCACGGTCCGAGGCGTACCACCGCCGGGCCAGCTCGGCGCGCCCCTGTGCACTGAGCACGCGTGGCCGGCCGAGACCGAGCTCCCAGACCGCGAGTCGGTCCTCGTCCTCTTCGCCGGTCGCGGTGTAACCGGGCTCCAGGTTGGGGTCGTCGGCCCGGTAGGCCAGCTGGTCGGCCGGACCCAGGTCGCCGGGGGCGACCCGATCCGCCCAGGGCAGCCAGACCGGGGCCAGCACCGAGGCCGGGCCGGGCAGCAGCACCACCTCGCATACGGTCGCGGTGCGCGCCCGTGGGACTCGGGCCAGGGTGACCGCCCACCGCCACCCGCGGTAGCCCGCCGAGCGGCACTCGAAGAGATGACAGACCAGCCGGTCCCCCTCGGCGGTGACCCCGACGTGGTCGCCGACCTGGCCCGGCCCAGCGACCTCGAGGGCGGCCTGCCGGGCTTGGGTGACCGCACCGGCGCAGATGCTGTCCGCATCAACCACCACTGTGGTCTCCGACCCGGTCGGTTCCGGCTCCGGCGCCTGGGCAGCACCCGCACCGGGTCCGCCCGCGTCGGTCGCTCCGGACTCCGGGCGGTCATCGGTCACGTCGTTGTCGGGGAGGTCGAGACTGATCTGCACTCCGCGATTGTCCCTCATCGAACCGGCGGCCATCTGCCTGGGCGCGCGACGGGGCGCAGGTACGGTCGGCACGGCAGGATGGGAGACATGCCGTCCGCGGTCCGCCGTCCCGCAGTCGCCGCTCGCCGTGGCGCCGCGGCGGTGGGCCGCGGGGCCCGCAGGGCGGGGCACGCCGTCCGTCGGGCCACCCACGCGGGCGGCGCCGGGCGCTCCGGGTTGGGCAGGCTGCTCGAGCTGCACCTGCTCAGCTCGGCCGCCGATGCCCTGATCGTCACCGCGCTGGCGAGCACGATCTTCTTCGCCGTGCCGACCGAGGAGGCCCGTGGCCGGGTGGCGACGTCGTTGCTGGTCACCATGGTCCCGTTCCTGATCCTGGCCCCGCTGATCGGCCCGTTGCTCGACCGGGTCCGCCGCGGTCGGCGGTACGCGCTGGCCACCACGATGGTGATCCGGGCCTTCTTGGCCTGGGTGATGGCCGGTGCGATCGTCGACGGCACTGCGGCCTTCTCCCTCTACCCGGCGGCGTTCGGGTTCCTGGTCTGCCAGAAGGCCTACCTGGTGAGCCGGGCTGCGGCCGTGCCGAGGGTGCTGCCGGAGCAGGCCCGTCTGGTCGCGGTCAACGCCCGGATGGCCGCCGCCGGGGTGATCGCGCTGGCGGTCGGCGGTCCCATCGGCGTGCTGATCACCCGGTACGTCGGCTCGGAGTGGACGCTGCGCCTGGCCTTCTGCGTGTTCGCGGCCGGAACCGCCCTGGCCCTGGCCCTACCGGCGGCGGTTGACTCGGCGGCTACCGACGACCGCGCGGCCGCCGACCTGGACCCCGCGGACGAGTCAGCAACCGGCCGAGCGCAAACGCGTGACCGGCTGCGCGGGATGCGGCGCAGACAGGGCCGGTCGATCGGGGCCAGGGCCGTCGTCGGCCTGCGCGGCAACGCCGCGCTGCGGGGGTTCACCGGGTTCCTCACCCTGTTCCTGGCCTTCCGGCTGCGCACTGACCCGCTGCCGGGCATCGAGCCGACCACCGCGGTGGGTCTGGTGATCGTCGTGGCGGCCGTGGGCGGCGGCATCGGCACCGCGCTGGGCACCAAGGCCCGGCGGGCGCATCCCGAGGCGGTGGTCGTCGTCCTGCTCGTCGCGGTGAGCGTGGTCAGCCTCTGGGCAGCCTTCTGGTACGGCCTGGCGTCGATCGTCGCGGTGGCCCTGCTCGCCGGGCTGTCCCAGGCGCTGGGCAAGCTGTGCCTGGACGCGCTGATCCAGGACGGGGTCCCGGACGCCGTGCGCACCTCGGCCTTCGCACGCTCGGAGACCGCCCTGCAGCTGTCCTGGGTGCTCGGCGGCGGGTTCGGCCTGGCGCTGCCGCTGTCCGGGCCGTGGGGGCTGGGGATCGCGGCCGGCCTGACGCTTCTGGCGGCAGCTGCGGGGGTGCGGGGGATCACCAGTCTGCCTGGACGTCGAGCCCGGTCCCGGCTGGGCCGGCCGGCACCCGCAGGTCGGCGCTGACGGGTGCCGACGCGGTGCCGGGGGCGGCTGCTCAGGCCTCCAGATCGTCGGCGACGGCGCGCAGCACGGTGGCCACCTTGTGGGCCGCAGAACGGTCGGGGTAACGCCCCCGGCGCAGGCCGTTGGAGACGCCGTCCAGCAGCTTGATCAGGTCCTCGACGATGACCGTCATGTCCTCCGCCGGCTTGCGGGTCGCCTTGGCCACCGACGGCAGCGGGTCGAGCACCCGCACCGACAGCGCCTGCAGGCCACGCTTGCCTTCGGCGACCCCGAACTCGACCCGGGCTCCCGGCTTGAGCACGTCGACCCCGGCAGGCAGAGCGGAGGCGTGCACGAACACCTCGCCACCTTCATCGTCGGCCAAGAAGCCGAAGCCCTTGTCGGCGTCGAACCACTTCACCTTGCCTGTGGGCACGTCTGTTCCTTCGGGTCGCACGGCCGCTGTCGGGCCGCCTCGGGCGGGATCTCGCTGCGGTCAACCCTATCCGGGTGGCGTCGCATCTGTCGGGGCCTGGACCGAGCCGGTCGCGCGCCGCTCGGCGAGCCAGTCCCGCACGGCGACCAGGTCGGGCAGGACCACGTCAGCACCAGCCCGAGCCAGGGCGGCGGCGGGGTGCGGGCCGGTGGCCACAGCCACGGCCACGGCTCCCGCGGCGCGCGCGGCGGCCACGTCACCAGGGTGATCTCCGACATAGGCGTGGGCGCCAGCAGTGCGCAAGGCGGTCGCCTTGTCCTGGGCGAACAGGCCACCGTGCACCTCGTCGGCGACCAGCCCGACCTGGTCCAGGACGGCGGTGACCGCCGAGACGATCTTGGTCGAGACGACAAGTGCCCGTCCGCCCGGCACTGATCGGACGGCTTCCAGGGCCTGCGCCGCACCGGGCAGCGGCACGGTCGCGGGCACCCCGATGCTCGGGTAGAGCCTTCGGTAGCCGGCGACGGCGACCCCGGGATCGGCCCCGGGGGCCAGGCGGGTGACCATCAGCTCCAGGGGCAGACCGACCAACGGCCAGACGGCCGCGTCGTCCACCGCCACGTCCTGCTCGGCCAGCGCAGCGACGAGGGTCGCGGCGATCCCGGCCGCCGAGTCGACCAAAGTCATGTCCAGGTCGAAGCCGACCACGGTGAGCATCCGGGGAGCCTAGCCGCCGGACCTGCGCCCGCCTTCTCAACCGGATCGCGACCCGGCACAGTTGCTGGATGTCCACCACACCCACGACCGTCGTCCTGTTCGGCGCCACCGGCGACCTGTCTCGGCGCAAGCTGGTCCCGGGGCTGTTGCACCTGTTCCAGAGCGGGCTGCTCAGCGACGTCCGGATCATCGGCACCTCCCTGGAGCCACACGACCGGGACTCGTTCCTGCGGTTCACGCGCAGCTCGATCAGCGAGTTCAGCAACAAGACGACGGAACGGCAGGGTCTGGACACGTTCTGCGAGCGGATCCACTGGGCACCGGGCGAGGGCGGTGCGGACGTCCTGCGCAAGACGGTCGAGGAGGCGGAGAAGGACTGGGGGGACACGCCTCGGCGACGGCTGCACTACCTGAGCGTGCCACCACAGGCGGCGCTGTCGGTCGTCCACCTGCTGCGCGACGCCGACCTCGTCGAGGGCAGCCGGATCATCATGGAGAAGCCGTTCGGCACCGACCTGGCGTCGGCGCAGGAGCTCAACCGCAAGCTGCACGCGGTCTTCGATGAGGACCAGGTCTTCCGGATCGACCACTTCCTCGGCAAGGAAGCGGCGCAGAACATCCTGGCGTTCCGGTTCGCGAACGGGCTGTTCGAGCCGATCTGGCACCGCAACCACATCGACCACGTCCAGATCGACGTGCCGGAGTCACTCGGCCTGGCCCAGCGCGCCTCGTTCTACGAGGCCACCGGCGCCTACCGGGACATGGTGGTGACCCACCTGTTCCAGGTGATGGCGTTCACCGCGATGGAGCCGCCGACTGCACTGGAACCGGAGGCGATCAGCGAGGAGAAGAACAAGGTCTTCAGGTCGATGCTGCCCATCCAGCCGGCCGATGTGGTGCGCGGTCAGTACGTCGGCTATCGGGACATCGAGGGGGTGCACCCGGAGTCGGAGACCGAGACGTTCATCGCGCTGAAGTGCTACATCGACAACTGGCGCTGGGCCGGCGTGCCGTTCTACCTGCGCACCGGCAAGGAGCTGGCCGAGGGCGCTCGGATCATCTCGATCGCCTTCAAGGAGCCGCCCCGCACGATGTTCCCGCCGGGGTCGGGGGTCGGCGACCACGGTCCGGACCACCTGACCTTCGACCTGGCCGACCAGGCCAAGATGTCGCTGTCCTTCTACGGCAAGCGCCCCGGTCCCGGGATGAGGCTGCAGAAGCTGTCCATGCAGTTCGCCATGCACGACACCTCCTGGGCCGGAGCGGTTCTCGAGGCCTACGAGCGCCTGATCTACGACGCTGCCCGGGGCGACCGTACCCTGTTCACCACAGCGACCGGCATCGAACGGCTCTGGGAGGTCTCGACACCACTGCTGGAGAACCCACCCGTCGTCCGGCCCTACGGCAGAGGCACCTGGGGGCCCAACCAGATCCACCAGCTGATCGCCCCGTTCGCCTGGCGGCTGCCGTTCGAGCGGGAGTGGCGCAGCCCCAACGAGCAGGGCGGCTGAGGTTCAACCGAGCAGGTCCCTGGCCAGCTCACGCATCTCGATCTTGCGCACCTTGCCGCTGACGGTCATCGGGAAGTCGTCGACCAGGTGCACGTACCGGGGGATCTTGAAGTGCGCCAGATGCGCCCGGCAGTACTCCCGGACCGCCTCGGCGGTCAGTGGTTCAGCGCCGGCGCGCAGGACGATCCAGGCCATCAGCTCCTCGCCGTACTTCTCGTCCGGGACCCCGATCACCTGCACGTCGGCGACGTCCGGGTGGGTGTGCAGGAACTCCTCGACCTCACGGGGATAGACGTTCTCCCCGCCACGGATCACCATGTCCTTGATCCGGCCCGAGATCTGTACATAGCCCGCGTCGTCCATCACCGCGATGTCGCCGGTGTGCATCCAGCCCGCCACGTCGATCGCCTCGGCGGTCCGCTCGGCCTCGCCCCAGTAGCCGAGCATCACCGAGTGGCCCCGGGTGCACAGCTCCCCCGGCACCCCGCGCGGCAGCTCCAACCCGGTCGCCGGGTCGATGATCTTGATCTCGACGTGTGGCATCACGGTGCCGACGGTCGCGCAGCGTCGGTCGAGGTCGTCGTCCCGGTCGGTCATCGTCGACACCGGCGAGGTCTCGGTCATGCCGTAGGCGATCGCCACCTCGGACATGTTCATCTGGGACATCACGCGTTTCATCACCTCGACCGGGCACGGGGAGCCGGCCATGATCCCGGTGCGCAGGCTGGTCAGGTCGAAGGAGGCGAAGTCAGGCTGGTCCAGCTCGGCGATGAACATGGTCGGGACGCCGTACAGCGCCGTGACCCTCTCCTCGACAACGGCACGCAGGGTCGCGCCGGGATCGAACGCCGGGCTCGGGAAGATGACCGCGGCACCCCGGCTGAACGCGCCGATCACTCCCATGACCATGCCGAAGCAGTGGTACATGGGCACCGGGATGCACAACCTGTCGACCTCGGTGATTCCGATCCGGCCGGTGACGAAGTAGCCGTTGTTGCCGATGTTGTGGTGGCTCAGGGTCGCGCCCTTCGGGAAACCCGTTGTGCCGGAGGTGTACTGGATATTGATCGGATCGTCGAAGGAGAGCGTCGCTTCGATCTCGTCGAGTCGGTGGTGGTCGCTGGCCCCACCACGGGCCAGGAGCTCGGTCCAGGACGGCTCGCCGATGTAGACCGCCTTCTCCAGGGCCGGGCAGTCACTGCTCACCTGCTCGATCATCGCGCGGTAGTCGCTGCCCCGGTGCTCGGCGACGCTGACCAGCAGCCGCATCCCGGACTGCTTGACCACATAGGCCAGCTCGTGGGCGCGGTAGGCCGGGTTGACATTGACCAGGATCGCGCCGATCTTCGCCGTCGCGTACTGGACGATCACCCATTCGGCGCAGTTCGGTGCCCAGATGCCCACCCGGTCGCCCTTGCCGACACCGAGGGCGACCAGGCCGAGCGCAGCCTCGTCGATCTCGACGTCCAGCTCGCTGTAGGTCCATCGCCGGTTCGTGGGCACGTCCACCAGGGCCTCGCGGTCGCCGAAGGCCGCCACGGTCCGTTCGAAACGTGCGCCGAGGGTCTCCCCGAGCAACGGCTCCGCCGCCCGGGCGGAGGCGTAGGACGGTAGCGGCTTGGTGAGCATGACGGCCTCCGGCGGGCATCGGCGTCTCGTCGTCCGCCCATCGTCGTCGCACGGGGGCGGCCTGGCCAGAGGCCAGACGCCCCGGCTACCTGCCGGTGCGGCCGTTCAGCTTCACCATCAGATAGACACCTGCCACGATCGGGCCGGCTCCGGCGATCAGGGCCAGCAGGAGCAGGCCCAGGAATCCGATAGCCATCAGGGTGACACCTCCGGAGCGGGGGGCGGCTCAGCCGGCTCGGTCTGTTCGACGATCCCCTGCTGTACGACATCTGGGCCTTGATCGACGCTCTCCGAGGAGCGGACGATGAACAGGCTCGCCGCAGCCAGAACGATCAGCACTGGAGCCAGCACCGTCCACATCGTGGCGATGATCTTCTCGCGCCGGGTCCAGCGTTGCGAGGCCCAGGCGCAGACGAGGCCGACCAGGGGCCCGAGCAGGGGGACGACCACGGCGCCCACGGTCAGCCCGAGCACGGCGCTGATCTCCAGCGGGCCCCAGGGCGAGGGTGTCCGGCCGACGGGGGCAGGTGGTGCCGGTGCCCTCGAAGGCGCTGGCACGGCGCCGGGCGCCGGGTCGCCGGTCTCGGCGGCGACGATGTCCTCGGGCTCACCGACCCGGTCCAGGACTCCGCGGACCGAGGCCTCGTCGTCGCCTACGGTGGCCAGGGCGTCGGCGACGTGGGCGCGGATCTCGGCGACCAGCTCGTGCCGCCGCCCCTGCGGCAGGCCGGCCGCGGCGGCGTCCAACCGGGTCAGGTAGTCCGCTACCAAGGGGTGATCGAATCCCACGGACATCAGTCTCTCCTGTTCTCGACCGGGCGCGGGACCGGAGACCGGGTGGCGGGTCGCCCCGAGCCCGACCCGAGTACCCGGTCCACCGAGTCGCGGAACCGGTTCCAGTCCTGGACGAAGCGCTCCAGCCCGGTCCGCCCGTCGGCGGTGAGCGAGTAGTAGCGCCGTGGCGGTCCGGAGTCCGACTCGGACCAGGAGGTGGTGACCAGGCCGTCCTTGCGGAGCCGGGACAGCAGCGGGTAGATCGTCCCCTCGCTGGTCAGCAGACCGTCGGCCTCGCTGAGCTCGCGGACGATGTCGAAGCCGTACCGGGGTCGGGCCCGCAGCAGGGCGAGCACGCAGTACTCCAGCGCGCCACGGCGCAGCTGGGTGAGCACTGGCCGTGCCTCACCGGGTTCCATGTCGCGCAAGGTACCTGCCACGGCACCAGACAGTCAACGATGGACCCGGGCTTCTCGGCCTACCCCGGTGCACCTCGTTCAGGCCGGCAGGCGCAGCACCAGCGACAGCGACCCGTCGGTCAGGGCCATCAGGGTGGCGATGGTCAGCATCACTCGGGCATGGATGAACCGCTCCCGATCGAGCTGGTGCGACGGCAGCGGCAGCAGGAGCTGGGCCAGCTGTCGCGAGCGCCACAGGTCGTAGCCGAACGCCTGGACCCCGTCGTGGTCGGCGGCGAACCGGTTGGACGACAGGGTGGTTCCGGGCACCAGGTTGACCACGACCCAACCCTCCTGGTGACGCCCCTCGAGCACCGAGACGCTGTTCGGGGCCTTGCGTTCGAGCAGGTCGAGGATCTCCCCGCGTCCGGCGAAGTAGGCCGCCGACCGGCTGCGCAGCACGAGCCCGGCACCGAGCACCCGCAGGTAGTGGTCCCGGTCGAAGTCGACGTCCAGGATGGTGCGGACCAGCCGCTTGTGGTCCTCGACCAGCTGCGGGTTGATCATGCAGTCGAGCACGGCCTGCAGGCCGTCGATGGCGCCGCAGCCCACGTCGCCGGCGCGCTCACCGTCGTCACGGTGTCCCCCCGGGGACAGGCCGAGCCGCAGGTAGGACTCGACCATCATCTCGGCGTCGCCGGTGAACGTGCCGCGGGTCAGGTCGTCCTTGTCCACCCCGAGGCGGTAGGCCAGGGCGGCGCCGGGAGCCCCGCCGGGTACCTGCGGGCCGAGCGCCGCCTCGTCCAGCCCCGGGTCGTGCCGGCCGTCGATGCACCGGGTCTTGGCCCGATCGTCGACCGTCACGTAGTAGCGGTCCAGCCCCGCCGGCCAACCGCCGACCCCGCCGCCCGTCGACCGGGCCGACACCTGCCCCGGCCACGCCTTGTCCGACAACATCCCGATGCTCAGCGTGCGGCTGGGCAGACCGGCGACCGCGCCGCGGGTGTGCGCCACGTCACTCACCTCTCCTCGGCCGGCGCCCGGTCGGCGCCGTGCAGGGCCGCCAGCTCAGCGGCGACCGTCTCCACCATCGACTCCGGCGCGTCGTACTCGGCGGCCCCGGGAAGGGGCCAGTGCACGACGACGTCGGTGAAGGCGAGCTCCTCGGCACGTCCCACGACGTCCCGAAAGACCTCGAGCGAGGACAGGGCGTACGTCGGCGCGGCGTCCACGGACAGCATCCGGTCGATCGACGGGGAGCCGGCCGAGGCCCGGGCCTCCTCGAAGCGGTCGGCCAGAGCGGCGACCCCGCGCCACCACTGCTCGTCGCCGTCCACCTCGCTGCGCCGTGGGCCGGTGGTGGCCCAGCCCGCCCCCAGGCGCAGGGCCAGCCGCATCAGCCGCGGCCCGTTGGCGGCGATGACGAATGGCAACCGGGGCCGCTGCCGGCAGGGGAGTGTGGTCCCGGCCTGGACGACCCGATAGTGCTCCCCCTCGTGGCCGGTCACCGGCTGGGTCAGGACGGCGTCCAGGACCGCGACGAACTCCTCGAGCCGACCCGCCCGTTGCCCCGGCGTCAGCTCCGGACCGCCGAGCACGTCGGCGTCCGACCCGGTGCCGCCGGCCCCGATGCCCAGGACGGCGCGGCCGCCGCTGACGTCGTCCAACGCCGCCAGTTCGCGGGCGAACGGCACCGGGTGGCGGTAGTTGGGCGAGGCGACCCAGGTACCCAGGGAGATGTGCTCGGTCACGGTGGCCGCGGCGACCAGGCTGGGAATGGTTGCGCCCCAGGGTATCCCGGCGAGCGGATCCCAGGTGAGATGGTCGTAGGTCCAGGCGTGGTCGAAGCCGAGCTCCTCGGTCCGGCGCCACTGCTCGCGCTGGCGCGACCACCGCTCGATGGGCAACACGATCATCCCGACCCGCACGCCGTCACCGTAGCGGTCGGGTGGGTCCAGCGGTTCCGGCCTCGACGTCGACCCGCTCCGAGGGCTACCGTCGAAGGCGGCGTGCTGCCACGCCGGACCCTCTTCCTCGGCACTCGCGCTGCCGGGCTCGGAGGGCAAAGGGGACCTCGAGTGCTCGGCGGACGGTCGATCCGGCTGATGCGCCCGTGGGCGGCGTCGGTGCGCGCGGGGCGTCGGTGCTGTCCGGTGCGGGCTCGAGAGCAGGGGTCATGACCGGGCAGGAGTCCTTCAAGCGTCGCGTCCGCGAGCGGATGGCGAAGACCGGTGAGCGCTACGGCGCCGCCCGGCGCGCTCTGGTCCCGGCGGCGGACGACGCCCGCCGCCAGTGGGTGAGCGAGCCCGAGATGAGCGAGGAGTCGATCCGGCGGGCTACGGGCCGGGGCTGGGACGACTGGTGCGACCTCATCGAGGCTCATCTGCACGAAGCGGGTCAGGCCGCCGACGACCGGCACCCGGCACTGGTCGCCGTCGTCCTGGCGAACGGGGTCGAGGACCACTGGTGGGCCCAGGCGGTGGTGGTGGGCTTCGAGCGGATCACTGGACGCCGGGTGCTGCGGGTCGGCATGCCCGAGGGACTGGCCCTGTTCACCCTGGCCCCGCTCGCCGATGGACGCCATCGGGTGACGGTGTCCCACTCGAAGCTGGCCTCACCGGACGAGGTGGTCCGCTGGCGTGCCTACTGGACCGACTGGCTGGCCGCGATCGACCCTGCCGGCTGAGTGCGCCCTCTTCGGCGCACGCACAGCGTCACGTCAGGTGCATCTGAGGCACATGACTCGGGTGGCCGCGGGCGCCGGACACGGTGCCCGCGGGCAGGCGTAGCGTTGGGCGGATGGCACCGGACCGGTCTCCCGCCGTGGCGTCCACCGGCCCGCGCAGCCTGGCCGACGAGCTGCGCGGCTGGGATGAGGACGCCCTGGTGGCGCTGTTGCGCGAGCGCGCCGACCTCGCCGTCCCGGTGCCGCACGACCTCACCACACTGGCGGTCCGGGCCGCATCCCGGGCCAGTGTGCAGCGCGTCGTGGACGGTCTGGACACCCCGGCGCTGCGCGCCCTCGAGGTGCTCGCCGTGCTGCCGGAACCCACGACCGCGCAGGCGGTCCGCGAGCTGCTGGGGGAGGATGCCGCCCCGGATCTGGACCGGTTGCGCCGCCTCGCCCTGGTCTGGGGGGCGCCCGAGCGGCTCCGGCTGGTCCGCACCGCTCGCGACCTGTTCGGACCCCACCCCGCGGGCCTGGGACCACGCTTGGCCGACGAACTGGCCCGGCGCGATCCAGCCCACCTGGTCGAGCTCGCCGGACTGCTCGAGGTGACGACCCGCCCGACGTCCACCCTCGCCGAGCGGCTGGCCGACCGGCTCGGGCGAGTCGAGACCGTGACCGCGCTGCTCGAGACCGCCCCGGACGGCAGCCGGGACGTGGTTGCCGCGCTCACCTGGGGTCCGCCGGTCGGCCGTCTGGACGACGCGGACCGTCCGGTGGCGCCGGGCGGGGCCACGACCCCGGTGCGTTGGCTGCTGGCCCACGGTCTGCTCGCCGTCCTCGACTCCAGCACCGTGGCCCTGCCGCGCGAGGTCGCCGTGGCCCTGCGCGGCGGGCGGGTCCACCCCGCCGAGGGCCGAGACGCGCCTGGGCTCGCCACGAACCCGGTCGCGCGTGCCGAGGAGATGGCCGCGCTGGCCGCGCTGGAGGCGGTGCGGCTCGTCGAGGCGCTCGGCGACCTTTGGGGCGGCGCACCGCCGCCGGTGCTGCGCAGCGGCGGTCTGGGGGTGCGTGAGCTGCGCCGGGTGGCGACCGCTCTCGAGATTCCCGAGTCCGAGGCGGCGCTGGTCGTCGAGATCGCCCACGCCGCGCACCTGGTGTCCGACGACGGCGAGCTGGACCCGCGCTGGGCGCCGACCCCGGACTACGACACCTGGCGGGCCCTGGCGGCGACCAGACGCTGGACGGCGCTGACCACGGCGTGGCTGGCCACCACGCGGTGCCCGGCCCTGGTCGGCACCCGCGACGCCAGGAACGCCCTGCGCGCCGCACTCGGACCGGACCTGGACCGGGCCATGGCGCCACGGGTCCGTAGCTGGCTGTTGACCACCTTGGCCGACCTCGAACCCGGTTGTGCCGCCGGCTTCCCCGACCTCGTCCGACTACTGGACTGGACGGCGCCCCGTCGCTCCGGGGCGCTGCGGACCGCCCTGCTCGAGGCCGCCCACGCCGAGGCGGCCTGGCTCGGGATCCTCGGCGGCGGTGCCCTGGCCGGCTTCGCCCGACCGCTGCTGGGCACCGACCGGCAGGCCGAAACCGTTGCGGCGCAAGCTCTCTCGCGAGTCCTACCGCCGACCGTCGACCGTGTGCTGCTCCAGGGCGACCTGACCGCGGTCGCTCCGGGACGGCTGCCCGACGCCCTCGCCCGAGAGCTGGACCTGGTCGCCGACGCGGAGAGCCGCGGCGGCGGAGCCGTTTACCGGTTCAGCGCCGCCTCGGTCCGCCGGGCCCTGGACGCCGGGCGCACCGGCGAGGACCTGCTCGCCTGGCTGCGATCGGCCTCGGCCACCCCGGTACCGCAGCCGCTGGAGTACCTGGTCATGGACACCGCCCGCCGACACGGACGGGTCAGGGTGGCAACGGCTGCCGCCGTCGTCCGCTCGGACGACGAGAGCGTGCTGAGCGAACTGCTCGCCGACCGACGCGCCGCCTCGCTGCGGCTGCGCCGGGTGGCCCCGACGGTGCTCCTCACCCAGGCCCCGCCGGAGACCGTGCTCGACGTGCTGCGCGCGGTCGGGCTGGCGCCCGCCGCCGAGACCGAGGACGGCGGGGTCGTCCTGGCCCGCCCGGTGGGCCGTCGCACCGGGCTGCGGTCCCGGACCCGGACCGGGCTGACCCGGGTGGCGCCGCCCACGCCGTCCGAGGTCGCGCTGCGGACAGCCGCGGCCACGCTGCGGCTCACCGAGGCGACACCGACGCTCTTCCCCGACGACCCGCCCCGGATGTCCCCCGGCCCCACGAGCCCGGCGGTGCTGCTGACCCTGCTACACCGGGCGGCTGATGCCCGCCGTCCGGTGTGGGTGGGGTATGTGGAGGCAGACGGGAGCCCCGCGCAACGGCTGGTCGAACCGATCGAGGTGGCCGGCGGGCGGGTGAGCGCCTTCGACCGCGAGACAGCCCGGGTGCGCACCTTTGCGATCGCCCGGGTCACCGCCGTCATGCCGGCCTGAGCACTGCCAGCAGATGGCGTCGCGGACCATCACCCCAGTCGTCGAGCTCGTCCGGTAGAGCCGCGGCGATCGCGTCGAGCCAGGTGCCGCTGCGATGCACGGCATGGCTCACCGCCGAGGCGGCCACCAGCCGGTCGAACTCGGCGCGATCGAGCCGGACTCCGCGGTCCGCCCAGACCAGCCGATAGGCATCCAGGACCGACGGCCAGGTGAGCGCATGGTCGAGGACTGTGGCGTCGCCGAAGTCGGCGTGCTCGATGACAGCCTGCGGGATGCACAGCACCTCGCTCGCCGCGGCCCACTGCGCGTCGCCGAAGTCGAACAACCGCAGGCCGTCACGCGTGGCGAACACGTTTCCCGGGTGCAGGTCACCGTGCTGCAGGCTGACCGGCAGCGGGGAGTCGGCGAGAACCCGCGCCGCCTCGACCACGCTGGGGACGGCGGCGGTGAGGGCGCGGATGTCGTCGGCGTCCAGCCGGGACGGGTGTCCGGACGGCAGTGCGGCGAGGTCGTCGACCGCCTCGGCAAAGGCGTTCGGGAGGTCCCCGGGGCGGCGCTGCGGCAGCCCGGTGGCGACCAGGTCGGCAGCGTGCGGGGCGAGCCGGTGCTGCAGGTCGGCGGCGACGGCCAGGACGTGCTGCCAGTCGGCCGCGGTCGGTGACCGGGTCTGCCGCAGAGTCGGGCCGCGGTCGGCCGTGAGCAGCCAGCCCCGGTCCGCCTCGATGGCCATCGGCATATCCACGGCACCCGGCAGCAGGCGGGCGAGGAGAGCGTGCAGCGACGCCTCGAACGCGAAGGCGGCGCAGTTCGCCTTGAACCACACCGGACCCGATGCGGTGGGCGCCCGGAGCTGGGTCGACCAGGGCCGGACCCGGACCAGCTCGATCTCGCCGCTCGGCCGAAGGCCGTTCGCCGCGAGCACCTGGTGGATCCACTCCCGGGCGCCCTCGACCCGCTCCGGGTGGCGGGGGGTCGCGTCGGCCACCGGCCGATCCTGCCCCATCCCCGCTCCGCCGGGAAGCCGCGGTGTCAGACCGCCACGGGCAGCGGCTCGGCGTCCACCGCCCGGGCTTCGGCCCGGTGCCGGCGGACGGCGTGGGACACGGCGGCGACCCAGAGCAGGAGGACGAGGAGGTAGACCAGTAGCCGCACGTCCCCCGGCACGGCGACCCACCCGGTGTTGACCAGGGTGCGCACGTTGGTCAGCACGATCATTCCCCCGGCCAGCGCACCGAGGATCTGCGGCGGCAGGTGTCTGACCAGCCACGCGGCCACCGGCGCCGCGACCAGACCGCCGGCGAGCAGGGCGAGGGCCCAGGTGGGGTTGACCCCCTGCGAGCCGAGCCCGAGCAGGAGCCCGCGCTCGCGGCGACGGCGACCAGGAACTCGCTGGCGTCGATGGACCCGATCACCTTGCGCGGTGCCAGGCGCCCGCTGGCCAGGATCGCGGGCGTGCCCACCGGACCCCAGCCACCGCCACCGGTCGCGTCGAGGAACCCGGCCACCAGCCCCAGCGGAGCGAGGAAGCGGGACCGCAGCGGGGGCGAGGGCGCGCGCCGCGGGGTCGGGCGGAGGGCGTCCCTGACCATCACTAGACCCCGAGGGCGAGCAGGACGGCGGCCATCACCGGTGCGGCCAGGCCGGTGGCGAGCCGGGACAGGACAGTGGCGCCCGCGAAGGCCCCCACCGCTCCCGGCACGCCGATCCGGACGACCACCCGCCAGTCCACGTTGCCGAACCGCCAGTGCGCGAGCCCGGAGGCCAGTGTCGTGCCGACCTCGGCCAGGTGCACCGTCGCCGAGGCCATCGCCGGGCTGGTGCCGATGGCCAGCAGCAGCGTCGTCGAGGTCACCCCGTACGCCATGCCGAGGCTGCCGTCGACGAGCTGCGCGCCCAGTCCGACCAGGGCCAACAGCACAAAGTTGATCATGATGTGGCTCCCCCCTCCGTCGGTATCCGACCCTCTAGGGAGACGAGCTTGATCTTGTCCATTCCGATCGGAACACTCGGATTTATTCACCGGTCGGCCGCCGTCAGGCGTGATCCCAGGCGCCCTCGCTGCGGGTCAGCGCCAGTACCGGGTCGGGCAGCGTCCCGGCGACAAGATCCGCCAGGGTGACCTGCTCCAGCACCTGACGCAGCGCCGCACGCACCGCGACCCACAGCGGCACGAGCCCACCCGCGGGCTCGGGGTAGCTGAGATCGCCCGGCCTCTCCCCGTTGACGAACACGAGCGGACCGTCCACCGCGCGGATCACGTCGGCGACGGTGACCTCGCTGCCGGGCCGGGCCAGCCGGTGGCCGCCCCGGCTGCCACGGCGACTGGCGACCAGCCCGTCACGGCGCAGATCGACGATGATCGCTTCGAGGAAGCGGACCGGGATCCCCTGGGCGGTGGCCACCGCCTCGGTGGTCAGGTTGTCCTCCGGCTCCGCGGCGGCCAGCACCAGGGCAGCGCGGATGGCGTAGTCCGCCTTCGCCGAGACCCGCACCAACCGATCGTGGCGCACCGGAGGCCGGAGAACGACCCCCGAGGCAGCACGACGATGCAGCAGGCGGGGGTCGTTCTGGGATCATTCCTGCCCGTCGGCCGCCGAGGCAGGCTCGGCCGGCGGCTCGGTCGCGGTTGCGGCCGAAGCCTCGGTGCCATCGCCGGCGAGGATCCGGTACATCCTCCGGCGGGCGTCGTCGATGACCGCGACGGCCTGCTCGGCCTGCGCCTCGTCACCGTGTCGGGCGACCTGCTCGACCGCGGCGGCCAGCGCCGCCATCCCAGCCATGATCGACTGGATCCGCCGGGCCGGTCCGGAATCGGCAGCCTTCCATGGCTCGTCCATCTCCTCCGGGTGCTCGGCCACGTAGCCGCGACCGGCCTCGGTCAGTGAGAAGTTGCGCCGCCCCTCAGACTCCTCGACGACCACCAGCCCCTCGTCCTGCAGCTGGGACAGCACCGGGTAGATCGACCCGGGGCTCGGTCGCCACAGGCCACCGCTGCGTTCGGCCAGCTCGTTCATGATCGCGTAGCCGTGCTGGGCACCCTTCTCGGCGAGCAGGGCCAGGACGGCGGCCCGCACGTTGCCGCGCCGACCGCGACGGCCACCGGGGCCGCGCCGACCGCCCCGCGGGCCGCCTCGACCGAACGAACGCGCGAACGGCGGCGCGAACGGCGGGCCGAACCCATGCATCCCCGGTCCGTTCATTCCTTGGCCGTGCATCCCTTGGCCGTGCATCCCTGGGCCACCGCCGTGCGGGCCGGTCGGCTCCTCGTCCTCACTCATGGGCATGTGCATACCAGGGCCCTGGAAACCGGGCTCTGCGAAGGACCGACGATGCGGCCCTCTCCTCTGCTTCTTCACGACAGTCTCCTTTCATCGATGTTCTGTCGATGGATTGACGATATATCGTTAACCTATCGATTGCAAGCCGCCATGCGCGCCCCGCGGGGCGACACCTGTCGGAGGGCTCACCTAGAGTCGGCTCCGTGACCGACGGACCGCTGATCGTCCAGAGCGACAAGACGCTGCTGCTGGAGGTCGACCACGCCCTCGCCGTCGCCTGTCGTCAGGCGATCGCGCCGTTCGCCGAACTGGAACGGGCGCCCGAGCATGTGCACACCTACCGGCTCACCCCCCTGGGCCTGTGGAACGCCCGGGCCGCCGGCCACGACGCCGAGCAGGTCGTCGACGTGCTGCTTCGCTACTCGCGCTACCCGGTGCCGCACGCCCTGCTGGTCGACGTCGCCGAGACCATGGCCCGGTTCGGGCGGCTGCAGCTGCGGGGTCACCCGACCCACGGCCTGGTGCTGCACGCGTTCGACGTCCCGGTGCTGGAGGAGGTGCTCCGCAGCAAGAAGGTCGCCCCGCTGGTCGGCGAGCGGATCGACACCGAGACGGTGGCGGTCCACCCCAGCGAACGCGGCAACCTCAAGCAGGTGCTGCTCAAGCTCGGCTGGCCCGCCGAGGACCTGGCCGGGTACGTGAACGGCGAGGCGCACCCGATCGCATTGCGTGAGGACGGCTGGTCGCTGCGCCCCTACCAGAACGAGGCGGTCGAGGGGTTCTGGCACGGCGGGTCCGGCGTCGTCGTCCTGCCCTGCGGCGCGGGTAAGACGATCGTCGGCGCCGCCGCGATGGCCCGGGCCAGCGCGACCACACTGATCCTGGTCACCAATACCGTCGCCGCGCGGCAGTGGCGCGACGAGCTTGTGGTGCGGACCTCGCTGACCGCCGAGGAGATCGGGGAGTACTCGGGCACCCGCAAGCAGATCCGCCCGGTCACCGTCGCCACCTACCAGGTGATGACGACCCGGCGGAAAGGGGTGTACTCCCACCTGGAGCTGCTCGACGCCCGGGACTGGGGACTGATCGTCTACGACGAGGTGCACCTGCTGCCGGCGCCGATCTTCCGGATGACGGCCGACCTGCAGGCCCGGCGCCGGCTCGGGCTGACTGCCACGCTGGTGCGTGAGGACGGCCGCGAGGGCGACGTGTTCTCCCTGATCGGGCCGAAGCGCTACGACGCGCCGTGGAAGGACATCGAGGCCCAGGGCTACATCGCGCCGGCGGACTGCGTCGAGGTGCGGGTCACCCTGCCGGAGTCCGCCCGGCTCGCCTACGCCACGGCCGAGCCGGACGAGCGCTACCGGCTGTGCGCCGCAGCGGCGGAGAAGACCGCGGTGGTCGAGGCCCTGGTCGCCCGGCACTCCGGCGAGCAGATCCTGGTGATCGGGCAGTACCTCGACCAGCTCGCTGATCTCGGTGAGCGGTTGGACGCCCCGGTGATCACCGGCGAGACCCCGGTGGCGAAGCGGCAGAAGCTGTTCGCGGCGTTCCGCTCCGGCGAGATCCCCACCCTGGTGGTGAGCAAGGTCGCCAACTTCTCGATCGACCTGCCCGAGGCCAGCGTGGCGATCCAGGTGTCCGGTGCCTTCGGCTCCCGCCAGGAGGAGGCCCAACGCCTCGGCCGGGTGCTGCGGCCGAAGTCGGACGGTCGCGGTGCCCGGTTCTACGCCATCGTGGCCCGGGACACCCTCGACCAGGACTACGCCGCCCACCGCCAGCGGTTCCTCGCCGAGCAGGGCTACGCCTACCGGATCGTCGACGCGCACGAGGTGCTGGAACGCCCTGCCGCCGAGGGGGGTTGAAACCGCGGCACGATCCGGAGACGGCCGGGGATCATCGCGACCTGAGTCCCGGCGCGCCGCGTGTCCAGCGGCGCACAGTGAACGTCGGAGGTTCGTCGCCATGACGCGCACACACCACACTTCCGCCGCCGCGCTGATCATCCTGGTACTGGCCGCCGCCGGATGCTCCGGCGGGGCCGAGAACGGCACCGCCCCGGTCCCGACGGGCCCCACCACCGCCTCCACCGGCCCAGACACCTCGGCCACCTCCACCGCCTCGGTCACGGCGTCCGGCGCCACCGACGCCGCGGGTCCGTCGCAGGCCCCCGGGCCGTCCCCTATCCGCTCCTCCACCCCAGCCGATCCGGACCCGACACGCGCGGCCGCGGCCGTGATCCTGCGCGGCGACGACGTCCCCCCGGCCCCCCCGGGAACCAAGGTCGTCGCCGACCCCGGCCCGGTGACCACCCGGACCCCCGACACGCCGAGCTCCCAGGTCGCCTCGTGCGCGCGTCGCGAGGCCGGTGAGCGGGCCGGGCCACCGGAGCCGGGAGCCGTGGCCGCGGCGGTCGGCTCGCTGGTCACCGGCGTCGCCCAGCTGGACCAGTACGTCGTCGTCTACCGCGACGAGCAGGCCGCGCTGGTCGCCCTGGGCCGGCACCGGGCACTGGCGCAGGACTGCGTCCCCGCCCTGCAGCTACGGGGCATCGACCCCGCCGACGCGACGGTGCGAGTCGGGACCGCGCCGCAGGGCGTCCAGGGGTTCACGGTGAACCTGGTGATCCGCCATCCGGGAACGACGAGTGACGAGGCGAGCGCCGTGCTGCGGTCAGGACGTGGGCTGATGTTCCTGCGCACCAACGAGACCGGCGTGCCCGAGGGGCTTGGCTGGGTGGCCGACGGCCGGCTCGACCAGGCGTGGGTCGCCACGGTGTGGGCCGTCGCGGCCCGGCAGCTGGGCACCATGTCGACCGGCTGACCGGACGACGGTCCGAGGCCTTCCACGACCCCCGGGCCGCGAACCGGCCCAGGTCGGCACCACAGGGCCGCTCATGGCCATCTCTTGGGCAGCATTCAGCCGACTCCCAGCAACACGGCCGAGAGTCCTCGGTGACGCCCGGCGGGACCCACCCGAGGGCCGATGTGTGGAGGAGCCCGGCATGACCGCCGTCCTGACCCCGCCCGAGGTGCGGGTGGCGCCACCGGCCCCGCAACGGCGGCATCGGTTGGCGGTGCCACACTGGTGGCGCGACACAGTCGGCTCGCTGACCTGGCTGAGCCTGCTGGTCGTGCTCGCCCTCTGGGTCAGCAACGGCGCCGTGCAACAGCTCGGAGAGGCCGCCTCGGCCCTGACCTCCCTCGGCCGGCTGACCGGCCTGCTCGCCGCCGACCTGCTGCTGATCCAGGTGCTGCTGATGGCGCGGATCCCAATCGTGGAGCGCAGCTACGGCCAGGACGAGCTCGCTCGACGCCACCGCCTGGTCGGCTTCACCTCGGTGAACCTGATGCTCGCCCACGTGGTGCTGATCGTCGCCGGCTACGCGGTCAGCGAGCAGGTGAACGTCCTGCGCGAGGCCTGGACGATGGTCGTGGACTACCCGGGCATGCTCCTGGCCACCGCGGGCACCGCGCTGCTGCTGATGGTGGCCTGGACGTCGATGAAGCGGGCCCGGGCCAAGCTGCGCTACGAGTCCTGGCACCTGCTGCACCTGTACGCCTACCTCGGCGTGGGACTCGCTCTACCGCACCAGCTCTGGACCGGAGCCGACTTCACCGGCTCGGCGCTGGCGCGCGCCTACTGGTGGACGCTCTACGGCGCGGCGTTGGGCGCCGTCCTGTTCTGGCGCGTCGCTCTCCCGTTGTGGCGCAGCGCCTCGGCACGCCTGGTCATCGAGCAGGTGGTTCCCGAGGGACCCGGTGTGGTGTCGGTGTGGATTCGAGGAAGGAACCTGCACCGGCTGGCCGGTGCCGGGCAGTTCCTCATCTGGCGATTCCTCGGCCGGCCGGGGTGGACCCGGGGCAACCCGTACTCGCTGTCCGCCGCGCCCACCCGCGACCGGATGCGGATCACCGTCAAGGACCTCGGCGACGGCAGCGCCTCCCTGGCCACCCTGCGACCCGGGACGCGGGTGCTCGTCGAGGGTCCCTACGGGCGCCTGCATGCCGGCGTCCGGACCAGGCGCAAGGTGACCCTGATCGGGTCGGGCATCGGGATCACCCCACTACGGGCCCTGCTCGAGGACCTGGACGCCGCGCCGGGCGAGATCACCCTGATCTACCGCGCCTCGACGGCGGCCGACCTGGTGCTGCGCGAGGAGATCGACGCGATCGCCGCCCGGACCGGCGCCCGGGTGCACTACGTGCCCGGGCCGCGGATCCGCACCCGGGCGAGCTGGCTGCCGGTCGCCGCAGCCCACCTGTCCGACATGGCGGCGCTGCGCCATCTGGTGCCGGACATCGACCAGCACGACGTCTACCTGTGCGGCGCCCAGCCCTGGATGGACGCCGCGGCCGCAGCCGCCCGGCAGTGCGGGGTTCCGGCACAGAACATCCATCAGGAGCGCTTCTCCTGGTGACCGCGACGAGACCACCTCGTCGACCGAAACAGCCCCTGAGAGGCAGGACCCGAGATGCGCCGGATCGCCATGGCGTTCATGGGCACGGTGAGCGGCCTGGTGCTGCTGTTCAGCTACCACACCAGCCGCAACGAGTCGGCAGCTGTCACAGCAGAACGACCGGCCTCGTCAAGCACCGGCTCCACGGGTACGACGGGGTCCGGGACGGGCAGCGGCTCCGGCGCGTCCGGGCAGGGGACCTACTCCGGTGACACCGTCCAGACCCGCTGGGGTCCGGTGCAGGTGCAGATCGTGGTCGCCAACGGCACCATCGTCTCCTCCACGACGCTTCAGGTTCCGTCGGAGAACAGGCGCGACCAGGAGATCAACTCCTACGCCGTTCCGATCCTGGACGCCGAGACGGTCGATGCTCAGAGCGCGAACATCGACAGCGTCTCCGGCGCCACGATCACCAGCGAGGGGTACAAGGCCTCGTTGCAGTCCGCGATCGACCAGGCGCAGCTGTGACCGCCGGACACGCCGCCGGCACGGCCGTCGACGCCCCGTATCAGCGGCGGGCCTGGGTCGAGCAGATCATGGGGATGCCGATCAGCGTCCACGTGCGCGGCGTCCACCTCGACGACCCGGACACCGACGCCGCGGCGGCACGCGCGTTCGCCGAGCTTCGCCACGTGGACGAGCTGTTCTCCACCTGGAAACCGGGCAGCCAGATCAGCCGGTTGCAGCGCGGCGAGCTCGCCTCGGCCGCGACCGACCCGCTGGTGCGCGACGTCGTCCGGCTCTGCGAGCAGGCCCGGACCGCCACCGATGGCTGGTTCGATGCGAACCTGCCGGACGGTGCGGGTGGCCACCGCTTCGACCCCACCGGGCTCGTCAAGGGGTGGGCCGTGCAGCGGGCCTGCACGACGCTGGCGGCCCGCCTACCGGACCACGACGTCCTGGTCAACGCCGGCGGCGACGTCGCGGTGAGCTGTGGCCGCGCCGACACCCCGCCCTGGCGGCTGGGCATCGAGGACCCGCACGAACGCAGCCGACTGCTCGGCACTGTGCAGCTGCGCTCCGGCGGCCTGGCCACGTCGGGAACGGCCGCCCGGGGTGAGCACGTCGTCTCGCCCACCACGGGTGAGCCCGCCAAGGGACTTGCCGCGGTCAGCGTCGCCGGGCCCTCGCTGCTCTGGGCCGACGTGTACGCGACCGCCGCGGTCGCCATGGGACCGGCCTGCGTCGACTGGCTGGCCAGGCTCGAGGGCCACACCTGGCTGGTGGTCGACGCCGGCGGCCGGGTGAGCCGGCCCGG
>CAVRVD010000007.1:0-103572 GCA_963724535.1 uncultured Actinomycetota bacterium | reverse complement strand
CACATTGGCGTGCTCCTCGACCAGCTTCAACGCCTCGGCCAGACGCCGTGGCTTCAGTCCGTAGTTTCCCTCGACCTCGACAGTTGGCTCGAGCCAGAACTTGGCCTCACCGTCGGCGTGCTGAACATGCACGTGCGGCCGCGGCTCTTCGCGCGAGAAGAAGTAGAAGCGGTACCCGCGGATTCGGAGAACGGTCGGACTCACCAGACCAGCATAGCGCACTGCCCAAATGCGCCCCGTCGCGCCAGCCTAACGAGTCCGGCTCACTTGCGGCGGCCGCGGCTCGAGCGCCACACGCTACCACAGGCGCGCACCGGCCGCCGTCAAGTGCAGCCGGGTGTTAGACGGCTGGTCGGTCGCGCGATCGCAGACCGAATCGCGCTCGCGCGTCGCGGCCCCGACCACTGCCTCCCCACGGACACCGCGACGCCGTGTCCCGCGCGAGGGGCCCGCCGGCCTCTCGCCCACTTCGGTGATGGGAGGAACTGAGAGCCCGTCGGTATCCACGGTCGCGCGTGCGCGCACGGTCGAGGCGCCGAGATGGTGGCAGGCAGCACGCCCGGGACCACGTACTGGCTGGCTCCGGGCGTGCACCACCTGGGTGACGGCGAGTACGACCAGGTGCTGCCCCAGGACGGCGACACGTTCCTCGGTGCGCCCGGAGCCGTGCTCGACGGGCGGCGACGCAACAGCTATGCGTTCGGTGGTCACGCCTGGGGGGTGACGATCAGTCACCTGACCGTGCGGGGGTTCGGTGCCGTCGGCGACAACCAGAACGAGGGCGTGGTGAACCACGACTCGGCGACCGGGTGGACGATCGATGCCAGCACCCTCGAACGGAACGCCGGGGCCGCCGTCATGATCGGCTCGCAGAACCGGGTGCTGAGAAGCTGCCTGCGGAACAACGGGCAGTACGGTTTCAACGCCTATCACGTCGACGGTGTGCGTGACGTCGAGCTGCGCGACAACGAGATCACCGGCAACAACACCGACGACTGGGAGCGCCGCCTCGACGGCTGCGGCTGCACCGGCGGCGGCAAGTTCTGGGAGACGGCCGGGGCCGAGATCGTCGGAAACCATGTGCACGACAACCGTGGCGCCGGCCTGTGGGCCGACACGAACAACTCCGGCTTCCTGATCCAGGCCAACTACATCGCCGACAACGACGCCGAGGCGGTCTTCTACGAGACCAGCTACAACGCCAGGATCGTCGACAACACGTTCGTGGGCAACGGTCATGTCCAGGGCCGGCGCAACCCCGGTTTCCCCACTGCGACGGTGTACCTCTCCGAGGCCGGCAGTGACCCACGAGCTCCGGGTCCCTTTGGCGATGTGCTCCTGATCGCCCGGAACCTGTTCCAGGACAACTGGTCCGGTGTGGTGGCGTGGGAGAACGCCGACCGGTTCGCCGGGTCACCGGCCAACACCAGCAGCGGCACCAGCACCATGGTGAACCCCGCAGCCACCGTCGCCGCCTGCTCCGCCCCCACGGTGGTGGCCGAGCGGCCCTACCTGGACGACTGCCGCTGGAAGACCCAGAACATCCTGGTCGAGGACAATGACTTCATCCTGGACCCCGGCGCCGTCCCCGGCTGCCAACCATCAAAGGGCTGCGGGTTCAACGGCGTGTTCTCCAACTACGGCACCTACCCGGACTGGTCCCCCTACCACGGCGAGCTGATCGCGCAGTGGATCGCCTTCGAGCAGAACAACGCCTGGCGCCGCAACACCTACCGCGGACCGTGGGCGTTCATGGCGCCGGGCCAAGGTGATGTGCTCGACGCCGCCGCCTGGCAGGCCGCCCCGTTCGCCCAGGACGACGGCAGCACGTTCACACCGTGAGGGGTCAGTTCGACAGGGCAACTCGGACAAGAAGCCTGTCGAACTGACCCCTCAGCGAGAAAGAGAGGGTCAGTACTCCTTCCAGAACAGGTTGACCGCGTAGTCGACCTCGGTGCCGGCGTGCTCGGCCAGCGCCGCCTCGGCCACGTCGGCGGAGAACTCGATCCGCACCACGGCCTCGAAGTCGGCCCGGGTCGGCATCGCCCACCGGATGTCCAGGCTCTGCCGGTTCCAGCCGTTGCTCGACCAGAACCGTTGCACGGCAGCGGGATCGTGGTCGGGCAGCCAGCGCCGGAACCATGACCCGAAGGTCGAGCGCGAGGCGTCGTTGTCGATGATGAAGGCCACGCCGCCGCGATGCATCACCCGGTCGAGCTCACGCAGCCCCGGCTCGCAGCCCGGGCCGAAGAAGTAGGCCCACCGGGCGTGCGCGAGGTCCACCACGGCGTCGCGTACCGGCAGGGCCTGCGCCGTCCCCTGCCGCACCACCACGTTCGCCAGCTGCGCCGTCCGTCGCCGGGCGGCGCTCACCAGCGGCGGGTACGGCTCGACCCCGACCACCTGCCCGGCCGTGGTCGCGAACGAAGGTAGGTGGAAGCCGCTGCCGCAGCCGATGTCGAGCACCCGGGCCCCGGTCCAGTCCCGCACCCCCCGGATGGCGGCCGCGATGACCCCGTCCGGGTCGGCGTACCGGTTCTCCAGCTCGTAGACCTGCGGTGTGTACCAGATGTTGGGGCTCGGCCGAGCTCCGTGGGGTGCTCTCGGGCTCACTGCTTCAGTGCCCGGCGGCCTCGGTCGCCGGATGCACCGCCAGTGGCAGCACCCGTCGTCCGGCCAGGGCCCGCGCGCAATGCTCGGCCAGCACGTCATAGGCCTTCTGGCCGAGCAGCGCGACCAGCTCGGCCCGCAGGCCCACGTACACCGGCTCGGTCGCCACGTGCGCCGCCGGGTTGGCGCTGCAGTACCAGTCCAGGTCGTGGCCGCCGGCGCCCCAGCCGCTGCGCTCGTACTCGGTCACCGTCACCTCGAGGTAGGTCGAGGTGTCCGGACGCTCAACGGTCCGGTAGGCCCGTCGAATCGGCAGCTGCCAGCACACGTCCGGTTTGGTGGTCACCGGGTCGACGCCCTCCTCCAGCGCCAACCGGTGCAGGGCGCACCCGGCCCCCTCGGCGAAGCCACCCGGAGTGAACCCCGGCCGGTTCAGGAAGATGCAGGCGCCGTCCACCACGCGGGTGGTCCGGTTGCCGTCGTCGTCGCGCTCCAACCAGCCGTCGGCCCGGCCCTGCTCGCCCTGCTGCCACTGCCGGGTGGTGAGCCGCTCGACCGCAGCGGCCACCCGCTTGCGGTCGGCCTTTCCGGCGAAGTGGGCCCCCAGCGTGCAGCAGCCGTCGTCCGGACGGTCGGCGTAGATCCCCGCGCAGCCGCGCCCGTAGATGCACGTCCACCGGGAGGTCAGCCAGGTCAGGTCACAGCGGAACACCGTCTCCGGCTGCACCGGCAGTGCCTGCTCGTCCGCGTCCTCGTCCGCCGCCTCGCCGCGCGGCCCGGCGTCCGGACGGCGTCCGGTGCGGGGCAGGCTGTGCGGGCCGTCCGGATCGGGGAACTCCACCCACATCCGGGTCGGGTTCGCGGCGGTCTCCACGTCCGGGGCCCGCTGCCGGGTGGACGCGGCGGAGGACCGCTTCGGCTGCTTGGCGCGCGGCACCCACACAGCCTAGGGGGCCACGGCCGGTCGGGACGAGGATGGGCACGGCAGTGACTGCAGCCCTACCCACGGTGCGTAGTCTTGACCCCATGGTCCCCCCGGACGCCGCGCACCAGCCAGCCTCGGCGGTGCGCGTCCCGGCGGCGAAGGTGGCGCTGTCCAGCGCCTCGGTCTACCCGCAGAGCTGCGCCGATGCCTTCTCGATCGCCGCCGAACTCGGCTACGACGGCGTCGAGGTGATGGTCTGGACCGACGCCATCAGCCAGAACGGTGCCGCGCTGCGCCGCCTGTCCCAGCACCACGGCGTCCCGGTCCTCGCCGTCCACGCCCCCACCCTGCTGGTCACCCAGCGGGTCTGGGGACGCGAGCCGTGGACCAAGCTGGAGATGTCCTGCGAGCTGGCCCACGAGGTCGGCGCCGACACGATCGTGCTGCACCCACCGTTTCGCTGGCAGCGCGAGTACGCCGCCGGCTTCGTCGACGGGGTGGCGGCGATGACCGAGCGCGAGGACGTGGTGCTCGCGGTCGAGAACATGTACCCGTGGCGGGCCCGCCAGCGCGAGATGCTCGCCTACTCCCCGGGCTGGGACCCGGTGCCCATCGACTACCCCAACGTCACCCTGGACCTGTCGCACACCGCCACCTCCGGTCAGGACGGGCTCGAGGTGGCCCGCGCCCTGGGCGACCGGTTGGCCCACCTGCACCTGGCCGACGGCGGTGGGTCGGCCAAGGACGAGCACCTGGTGCCGGGCCGCGGGGAGCAGCCGTGCGGCGCCGTCCTGGGCCTGCTCGCCGAGCAGGATTGGTCCGGGACCGTCGTGGTCGAGGTGAACACCCGGCGCTGTCGCAGCCGTGAGGAGCGGATGACCGACCTGGCGGCTGCGCTGGCCTTCGCCCGGCTGCACCTGGCGGCCTCGCTGACCAGTGCCTGAGCCAGGGCCGCCCAGATCTCTACTCCGGTCTACTCCGGCGGGCATCCGGACGCTCAATCCCCGACGCGCATTGAACAGTCGCCAGACCGGGTCTATTTTCGTCGCATGACGAATGACCACCGGCGTTCGGCGCACCCATCCCCGCCGACCCCCCCGCCATCCATGTGGACAGGCTGCGTGTCATCCGGGGCAAGCGCCTGGTGATCGATGGGCTCGACCTGCGGATCGACCGCGGGCAGATCGTCGGGCTTCTCGGCCCGAGCGGCTGCGGCAAGACCACCCTGATGCGCTCGATCGTCGGCGTCCAGCAGATCGAGGGCGGGTGGGTGGAGGTGTTCGGGCAGGAGGCCGGGACGGCGCCGCTGCGACATCGGATCGGCTACGTCACCCAGGAACCGAGCGTCTACGCCGACCTGTCGATCGCCGAGAACATCCGGTACTTCGCCGCGGTGATCGGGGTCCCGCGCGCCCGGCTGGACGGTGAGGTGGCCCGGGTGCTCCAGCAGGTCGACCTGACCGACCACGCCGACATGACCGCAGGCAACCTCTCGGGCGGGCAGATCTCGCGGGTCTCTCTGGCCGCTGCCCTGGTCGGCACCCCGGAGCTGCTGGTGCTCGACGAGCCCACCGTCGACCTCGACCCGGTGCTGCGACGCGACCTGTGGGCGATCTTCCGCCGCCTGGCCGACGCCGGTGCCGCCCTGCTCGTCTCGAGTCACGTGATGGACGAGGCGGTTCGCTGCGACCGGCTGTTGCTGATGCGCGCCGGGGAGATCCTGGCCGACGACACCGTCCAGGGTGTGCTGGCCGCCACGGGGGCGCCTGACGTCGAGGAGGCGTTCCTGAGACTCGTCGACCGCGCGCACGGTCACCATCGCGCCGAACCGGCCGACACGGCGACAGATGAGGGGCCGGGGCGATGAGCGCGTCGCTGACCGTCGCGACTGCGGCCCGGGTGCTGCACCAGCTGCGCCGCGACCACCGCACCCTCGCGCTGCTGGTCGTGGCGCCGTGCGTGCTGATGGGCCTGCTGGCCTGGATCTACGGCAACACCCCGATGTTCGACCGGATCGGGGCTCCGCTGCTCGGGCTGTTCCCCTTCCTGGTGATGTTCCTGGTGACCAGCATCGCCACGTTGCGGGAGCGGCGCTCGGGCACCCTGGAGCGGCTGCTGGCGATGCCGCTGGGCAAGGGGGACCTGCTGGGGGGCTACGCGCTGGCGTTCGGCTTGGTCGCCGCCGTCCAGGCGCTCATCGTCGGCTCGTTCGCCATCTTCGTGCTGGGGCTGAACGTGGCTGGCTCGGCGGCGTTGCTCCTGGTGGTCGCGGTGGCGGACTGCCTGCTCGGGACGGCGCTGGGCCTGTTCCTGTCGGCGTTCGCGGCCACCGAGTTCCAGGCGGTGCAGTTCGTACCGGCGTTCGTGCTGCCCCAGTTCCTGCTCTGCGGGCTGTTGGTGCCGCGCGATCAGCTGCCGACGGCGCTGAGGTACATCTCCGACGTGCTGCCGCTGTCCTACGCCGTGGACGCGATGCGGACCATCACCGTCGACCCGAACGGCACGGCCGAGGTGCTCGGCGATGTCGGGATCGTGCTCGCGTTCGTCGTCGTGCTCATCGCGGCCGGGGCGGCCACCCTTCGCCGGCGTACCCCCTGAGACCCATCAGTCGGGTCAGGCGCACCGAATGCGCTGTTCACCCCACAGATCGTGGGGTGAACAGCGCATTCGTCATTCACCGTGCCCGTCGCGGACGAAGGCCAGCCGGACGAAGGTGTAGTCCAGCCCGGTCCGCTGCCAGTGCACCGGACGCTCGGAGTGCGCCAGTGCCGCGTCGGTGACCGCCTCCGGCCCGCCCAGCAGCCGCAGTCCGCAGGTCGCCGCGACGTCCACCAGGTCGCGCAGGGCGGCCGGGGAGAAGATCCGCACCGGCTGGCCGTACATGATGATCCCTGAGGTGTCCGGCGGGTCGGCGTCGAAGTCGGTCGAGACCACCAGCACCCCGCCGGGGCTCAGGATCCGGGCGGACTCGGCGAGGAACGCCTCGACATCCACGCCGTGCTCGATGACGCTCATGCAGGTCACTGCGTCGAAGCGGCCGTCGGCGTACGCCGTCCGGGTGATGTCGCCGTGGTCGAAGACCACTCCGTCGTGCGTCGTCCGACCGGTGAACTCCAGGTTGATCCCGGTCAGGTCGCCCAGCCCGTACAGGCGCAGCCAGGGCAGCACCGGGGAGTAGCGGGCGCTGCCGGCGTCCAGCACCCGGGCGGCGCGCCCGCAGCGGTCCAGCACCGTGGCCACCGCGCCCAGGGCGTCCCAGTTCTTCGGCCGGTCGTGGTGCAGCGGCAGGCGCAGCCGCCGGCAGGTGGCGACCGCCTCTCGCCACTCCTGCTCGGAGCGCAGCAGGTCGGTCGGCGGCACCGGTGGCGGCAGCCGTCGTGCCGCCGGGCGATGTGCCTCCAGGCGCCGCTGGACGGCCACCCGGGTCCACAGCAGGTGCTCGGCGCCCCGCTTGGCCAGGGCGACCAGATGCCCACCGGGGGCGGACGCGCCTGAGGTCGGCTCACTCACGCGCCGAGGATAGGTGCTCTAGCCTTTCAGCACAGATGTGCAGCCTCACTGAGAAGGAGGGTGGTAGCTGTGGACCCGTTACGCGAGGTGCTGCTCCATGCGGCCGAGAGCCGTCAGGTGCGTCACGCGATCGAGACCGCGCCGGTGTCGCGCTCCCTGGTGCGCCGCTACGTGCCCGGTGAGAGCGAGCGGGACGCGGTGACCGCCTGCGCCGAGCTGGTCGGCAAGGGGATGACCGCCACCCTGGACCACCTGGGCGAGGACACCACCGACATCGGCCAGGCACGGGCCGTCCGGGACGGCTACCGCAGCGTGCTGACGGCGATGGGCGACGCCGGTCTGACCGAGTCGGGGCGGTGTGAGGTCTCGGTGAAGCTGTCCGCGATCGGCCAGTCCCTCGAACCGGACGGCAATCGGATCGCCCTCGAGCACGCCCACGAGATCTGCGCCACCGCCGCCACCGTCGGCACCACGGTGACCCTCGACATGGAGGACCACACCACCACCGACGACACCCTCGAGGTGCTGCGCGACCTGCGCGAGGACTACCCATGGGTCGGCGCCGTCCTGCAGGCCTACCTGTATCGCACCGAGGGCGACTGCCGCGACCTGGCCGGTGAGGGATCGCGGGTGCGGCTGTGCAAGGGCGCCTACCGCGAGCCTGAGTCGGTGGCCTACTCCAGCAGGCACGACGTCGACCTGGCCTACGTGCGCTGTGCCCGCGCCCTGATGGCCGGCCAGGGCTACCCGATGCTGGCAACCCACGACCCTCGGCTGATCGATATCGGCAACGCGCTCGCCGTCCAGCACAAGCGTGCCCAGGGCACGTACGAGTTCCAGATGCTCTACGGGATTCGACCCGATGAGCAGACCCGACTCGCCGGGGAGGGGGAGACCGTGCGGGTGTACGTGCCGTACGGCGCGGACTGGTACGGCTACTTCATGCGCCGGCTCGCGGAGCGTCCGGCGAACGTGACGTTCTTCCTGCGGTCGCTGTTGACGAAGAGCTGATGCCGGTCGGGGACCGGGCCGACCGCACGACGACCGACACGATTGCGACGACGGACGGGACTGAGCTGGGTATGGGCTATCAGATCGCGATCCTCGGCGCCGGGGTGATGGGGGAGACCCTGCTGTCCGGGCTGCTTCGAGCGGGGTGGACGGCGGACGACGTGGTGGCCACCGAGCGCCGCCCCGAGCGGGCCGCCGAGCTGGCCGAGACCTACGGAGTCGCCGTCCTGGACAACGCCGAGGCCACGGCCAAGGCCGACACCATCGTCCTGGTGGTCAAGCCGCAGGACATGGCGGCGCTGTTGACCGAGATCGCTCCGGCGATCCGGCCCGACGCGCTCGTGGTGAGCATGGCCGCAGGCATCACCACCGGCTTCGTCGAGGAGCGGCTGCCCGGCGAGGTGGCGGTGGTCCGGGTGATGCCGAACACCCCGGCCCTGGTGGACCAGGGGATGGCGGCCATCTCACCCGGCAAGCACTGTGACGCAGCGCATCTGGAGCGGGCCCGGGCTTTGCTGGAGGCGACCGGAAAGGTGGTGCAGGTGCCCGAGTACCACCAGGACGCCGTGACCGCGATCAGCGGGTCCGGCCCGGCGTACATCTTCTACGTGGTCGAGGCGATGATCGAGGCGGGGGTGCTGCTCGGGCTTCCCCGGGACATCGCCACCGAGCTCGTCGTCCAGACCCTCTACGGGGCGGCGACCATGCTCAAGGAGACCGGCCAGCACCCGACCGTGCTCCGTGAGCAGGTCTCCAGCCCGGCCGGCACGTCGGTCGCCGCCCTGCGCCAGCTGGAGGACCACAAGGTACGCGCGGCCTTCCTGACCGCGATGGAGGCGGCCCGGGACCGCTCCCGCGAGCTGTCCTCCGGCAACGCCTGACCGTCGTCCACCACGGGGAGCCAGCGATGCGCAGGATCGTCATGTGGAACCTGGTCAGCCTGGACGGCTTCTTCTCCGGGACCGCCGGGTGGGACCTGTCCTGGCACTCCGACGTCTGGGGCGACGAGCTCGAGCAGTTCTCGGCCGAGCAGGCCCGCTCGGCCGACATGGTCCTGTTCGGCCGCAAGACCTACGAGGGCATGGCCTCGTACTGGGCCGGTGCCGAGGGCGAGATCGCCGACTTCATGAACGGTGTGCGCAAGATGGTGTTCTCGCGGACGCTGCGCGGGGTGACCTGGGAGAACAGCGTGCTGGCCACGCAGCCCCCGCAGGTCGAGGTCGCCTGGCTCAAGGACCAGCCCGGCAAGGACATCCTGATCTTCGGGAGCGCCGAGCTGTCGGCGGCGCTGATGCACCACGGCATGATCGACGAGTACCGGCTCGGTGTGGCCCCGGTCGTGCTGGGGGCCGGGGTGCCGCTGTTCAAGTCCCGGCCGGAGCCGATGCGAATGACGCTGGTCGAGGCGCGCCCGCTGACCACGGGCTGCGTGATCCTCACCTACCGTCCGGCCTGAGGGCCGGCGCCCGCTCCGCATGGGCATGATCGCGCACGGGCGCATCAGCCGACGATCGGTCGGGCGGCCGGGTTGCGATAGGCCTGGCGGGTCTGGCGCAGTGCCAGTGCCGTGGCGAAGGTGATCGGACCGACCCGGCCGATCAGCATCAGGGCGACGAACAGCACCTGTGCCGGTGTGTCCAGCCGACCGCTCACCCCGACCGACAGACCACAGGTGGCGAAGGCCGAGATCACCTCGAACAGGACGTCGTCGAGTCGCTCGTCGGTCAGCTCCAGCATCGCCAGGGTGGAGGCGAAGACGAGGGTCAGGCTGAAGGCCGCCACGGCGATCGCCTGGCGGACGACGCCGTCGGCCAGCCGCCGCTGGTGGACGTTGACGTCGGTGTGACCGCGCACCTCGGCCACCACCGCGAGCACCAGGATGGCCAGCGTGGTCACCTTGATCCCACCCGCGGTGCTGCCCGACCCGTTGCCGATCAGCATCATCAGGTCGGTGAACAGCAGGCTGGAGTCATCCATCCGGGAGATGTCGAACGTGGTGAACCCGATCGAGCGCGGCATCACCGCGGCGAACGCGCCCGAGATCAGCTTGCCGGAACGCTCCATCGGACCCAGGGTCTGCGGGTTGTGCCACTCACCGATCGTGATCACCACGGCGGTCACCACCAGCAGCAGCAGACTCACCCGCAGGGTCAGCACCGTGTGCACCGACCACCGCCGGGTCGGTCGCACCCGGATCACCTCGGCCAGCACCGGGTAGCCCAGGCCGCCGATGTAGGCGGCGATCCCGATCCCACCCAGCACGACGGCGTCCCTCGCGAAGGTCGCCAGGCTGTCCTCCAGCAGCCCGAACCCGCCGTTGTTGAACGCCGACACGGCATGGAACAGCCCCGACCACACGGCTTGGCCCAGCGAGTAGTCGTAGGCCAGCCACAGCCGCAGGGTCAGGATGACGAACAGCACCACCTCGACCGCCAGCACCAGCAGGGCCGAGCCCCAGACCACGCGCCGCACCGTGCCGAGGTCGACGGTCTCCCGCTCGGACTGGGCGAGCAGCCGGGTGCGCAGACCCAGCCGACCGGCCACGACCAGGCCGAGCAGCGAGGCCGCGGTCATCACGCCGAGCCCACCGACCTGCATCAGGGCGAGGATGACCACCTGCCCGAACGGCGACCAGTAGCTGCCGGTATCGACGACGGTCAGGCCGGTCACGGTGGTCGCCGAGGTGGCGGTGAACAGGGCCACGTTCCACGGGGCGCCGCCGGGTTCGGCCCGGGACAGCGGCAGCATCAGCGCCATCGTGCCGATCAGGGCGAGCCCGGTGATGCCGATCAGGATCCACCGGGACGGGTGCTGCCAGCCGTATCGGCCGCGTTCCCACGCCGGCCGGCGCAGCAGCGAGGTCGGGGGTGGGCCGGTCCGAGGGTTCACGGGCGCGCGGCGAACCTCTCGATCAGCTCCGAGCGGCCGCTGACGATCATGACGTCGTAGCCGGACACCCGGGTTTCCGGCAGCGCATAGGTGAAGTCCTTCCCGGGTGACTTGATCCCGACCACCGTGATCCCGTACTTCTCGCGGACCTTCGACTCGGCCAGCGTGAAGCCCTGGGTCTCCTTGGGCGGCAGCATCTTCGCGATCGCGAACCCGTCGTCGAACTCGATGTAGTCCATCAGCCGCCCGGTGACCAGGTGGGCCACCCGCTCCCCGGCGTCGTTCTCCGGGAACACCACGTGGTGCACCCCGAGCCGGTCCAGGATCCGCCCGTGCGGCTCGCTCAACGCCTTGGCCCAGATCTGCTTGACCCCGAGGTCGACCAGGGTCGCCACGGTCAGCACGCTGGACTCCACCGAGGTGCCGATGGCCACCACCGCGACCCCGAACTCGCCCACCCCGAGCTGCTCCATCGCCTCGGCCGAGGTGCTGTCCGCCTCCACGACGTGCGGCAACCGCCCGGCCCAGTCGGCCACGATCCGTGGGTCGCGGTCGACGGCCAACACATCGTGTCCGAGCCGGCCCAGCCCATCGGCGGTGGCCGAGCCGAACCGGCCCAAGCCGCAGACCAGGACCGCATCCTGGTCCTGGTCGTTGCGTCCCACCACGGTCTCGCCTCTCTGGGTGCTCGTCGGTCCGGGCCCGGCACCACTGCCCGGCAGTGCTGCATCGTGCCCGGCCCCCCGGCCGTTCCTGCTCAGCGCCGTCGCCAGTACGGTAGCCGGGTGGATGCCCTGCGCCTGGAGTGGAGCGACTCCTTCACCCGGTACGACTTCGGGCCGCAGCACCCGATGTCGCCGGTCCGGCTCGACCTGACCCGCCGACTCATCGACGCCTTCGGTCTGCTGGACGACGGCGTCCAGGTGGTCGCTCCGGACCCGGCACCGGACGAGGTACTGCTCACTGTGCACACCCCCGAGTACCTCGACGCCGTCCGGGCGGCCTCCACTGTCCCACCGACCCTGGACCTGCTGCGCGGGCTCGGCACCGGCGACGTACCGGTCTTCCCCGACATGCACGAGGTGAGCGCCACGATCGCCGCCGGGTCCCGGGATGCGGCCCTGGCGGTGTGGTCCGGCCAGGTCGAGCACGGGGTGAACTTCGCCGGCGGTCTGCACCATGCGATGCCCGACGCCGCCAGCGGGTTCTGCATCTACAACGACGTGGCCATCGCGATCGAGGCCCTGCTGGCGGCCGGCGCCGAACGGGTCGCCTACGTCGACGTCGACGTCCACCACGGCGACGGGGTGGAGCGGATCTTCTGGGACGACCCCAGGGTGCTGACCATCTCGCTGCACGAGACCGGTCAGGTGCTCTTCCCGGGGACCGGCTTCTCGCACGAGATCGGCGGCTCGCGCGCGCAGGGCGAGTCGGTGAACATCCCCTTCCCGCCGGGCACGTCGGACGCCGCCTGGCTGCGGGCCTTCCATGCCGTGGTGCCGCCGCTCCTGCGGTCCTTCCGCCCGCAGTTCCTGGTCACCCAGCACGGCTGCGACTCCCACGCCCTGGACCCGCTGGCCCACATGGCGCTGTCCCTGGACTGCCAGCGCGTCTCCTACGAGGCGCTGCACGACCTGGCCCATGAGGTGACCGACGGACGCTGGCTGGCGGTCGGCGGCGGCGGGTACGCGGTCGTGGACGTCGTCCCGCGGGCCTGGACCCATCTGGTCGCCATCGCCGCACACCGGCCGATCCCGCCCACCGCCGATGTGCCGCAGACCTGGCGGGAGTACGTCCTGGCCCGTTACGGACGACAGGCGCCGCAGCGAATGACCGACGGCCGGCATGGCGACTACGCGCCGTGGTCGGCCGGCCAGGACACCTCCGACGCCGTGGACCGAGTGGTGATGAACACCCGGCGGGCCGTGTTCCCGCTGCACGGCCTGGACCCCTGGTACGACTGAGCGGCAGCCCGGGTCTGCTTGGCCGTGGTCGGCGTGGGCGTGGTCTCATGGAGTGTGTCATCGATCCTCACCCTGCTCACCGAGGTCCGTGGTGTCATGGCGGCCTCCCCCCTGATCGTCATCGGGACGTTCGCCGCGATCGGCTTCTTCGGGGTGCTGACGCTGGGCGGCAGCCGGGCGGCTGCCGTCGCCCTGCTCGGTCTGGGCTTGGCCTGGCCGGTGGTCAACGCGCGCGTCGAGGGCCCTACCCTGCTCATGCTGTCCTGGAACCACGGCATCAGCGCCGCCGACCTGCTCGGCGCCGCCGCCGTCGGTGTCGCCGCCTGGCGCCTGGTCCCGCGGCCGGTGGCGGCACCTCCCCGCTGACCCGCCGAGAACCCCCCGCTCACGTGCGCGGTTTCACATCTGTCACGCCTGCCCCTAAGGTGCTCACAGTTCCATCGCTGGTCCACACACCCGGCCACCCGCAACGCAGGCAGGCCGACCCAGGGGTCATCCGGCCGACAGCACGAGGGGTTGGTGCACAGAGCATGTCCGGTGAGTTCTCCGACGTCCGGTTCCTGACCGTGGCTGAAGTGGCCTCGATCATGCGGGTGTCCAAGATGACCGTGTATCGGCTGGTCCACTCCGGGGAGATGCCCGCCGTCCGGGTCGGTCGATCCTTCCGGGTGCCCGAGTCGGCCGTGGACGACTACCTGCGGCACTCCTACGTCGACACCGCCTGAGGCGTCGCGCACCAACCGGCCCGGCTCCGCAGCCCGGGGTCCGGACCCGGCGCAGCGCCTCACCCGAGTAGGCCGCCTGGTCCGTTGTGCACGCCCCGGAGTCGGCCTGGCGGCCGGTGACGAGTAGGCTGGTTCCTAAGACCGGCGATCGGCTCCTGCGGCCGCCGGAACCACCGTGTCTGACGTCAACTGCTTTGTTGCCGGCTGCACCCAGCCGCACCCTTTCCAACTGCGAGGTTCCGTGGGCTCCGTCATCAAGAAGCGCCGCAAGCGGATGGCCAAGAAGAAGCACCGCAAGCTCCTGCGTAAGACGCGTCACCAGCGTCGCAACCGCAAGTAGCACTCTGACGGCGGCGGGCCGGTCCCCACCACCGCGAATGCGGTGAGTCCACCAACGGCCGACCGCCCGCGTGGCCGCACCTGACGGAACAGCCGAGGGGGCGACGATGAGCCGAGTGGTCCTCGTCACCGGGGTCTCCCGATTCCTGGGTGGCCGGTTCGCGCGGCTGCTCTCGGCCGACCCGGCTGTGGGCCGGGTGATCGGTGTCGACGTCGTCCCGCCGAACGAGGACATCGGATCCAGCGAGTTCATCCGTGCCGACATCCGCAACCCCGTGATCGGTAAGCTGATCGCACAGGCGCGGGTGGACACGGTCGTCCACATGAACGTCATCGCCACGCCCACCGGCGCCGGGGGTCGGGTCTCCATGAAGGAGATCAATGTCATCGGCACCATGCAGCTGCTCGCCGCCTGCCAGAGGTCGCCCGGGGTGCGCCGGCTGGTGGTCAAGTCGACCGCAGGCGTGTACGGCTCCAGCCCGCGCGATCCGGCACTGTTCACCGAGGGCACCGGCGCCAAGGTGCTGCCGCGCTCCGGATGGGCGAAGGACTGCGTCGAGGTCGAGGGATACGTGCGTGGGTTCTCCCGCCGTCGACCGGACGTCGACGTGGTCACGCTGCGGCTGGCCAACTTCATCGGTCCCGGGGTCCGCACCCCGCTGACCGACTTCTTCACACTGCCCGTCGTGCCGACGGTGCTCGGGTTCGACCCCCGCCTGCAGTTCATCCACGAGGACGACGGGTTGGAGGCGCTGCGACTGGCCGCCCTGCAGGAGGTGGCGGGCACGATCAACGTCGCCGGGGACGGCGTCCTGCTGCTCAGCCAGGCGGTCCGGATGGCGGGCCGGCCCAGCGTGGCGATCCCGCACCAGCTCTCGGGTGTGGTCGGACAGCTGGTTCGCCGAGCCGGCTTGGCCGACTTCTCGCCCGAGCAGGTGCGCTTCCTGTCCTACGGCCGCGGGATGGACACCACGCTGATGCGCAGCCAGCTCGGGTTCGAGCCCCGGTTCAGCACCCGCGAGGCGTTCGCCGACTTCGTCCGGGGTCGCCGGCTGCACGGACCGCTGTCACCGGAAAGCGTCTCCGCCTACGAGCGCCGGCTCACCGAGCTGCTGCGCCGTATCCCCGGGGCCGAGGTGAACGCCTGATGGCCGACCGAACCCCACCTCGCTCCACGTCCCGTTCCGGCTCGGCGGTCTCCGCCGTGGCCGCGGGGGCGGCCCGGGCCTCGGGGGAGCGGGCCCGGCGTCGTCGGCGAACCCTGCCGCTACTGGCCGACCACGAGGCGTCGGAACCCGACGCCGTGACCGCCGCCGACCTCCCGCTCGCCCCCTCCGGCAACGACCGGCCGACCCCGCCGACTCCGCCGGCCACGCCGACTCCGCCGGCCACGCCGGCCACGCCGACGGTGCAGACCGGGTCGCCGGTGCAGACCGAGCCGCCACCACAGAGCGGGTCGGCCAAGCGGAGAGCCACGAAGGCAGCACCAGCCACGAAGGCAACACCGGTCGAGCCGCGGCCGCACCCCGCGAGCGGTGCGGAGCGTGATGCCGCAGCCGAGTCGCGCCCAGCCTCCCGGCGCACCTCGGGCGGCAAGCGGCTGGTTGCCGTGACCGACCTGGCCACCGAGACCGGGCAGGCGCTGGCCGAAGCGGCCGCCTCCGGGTCGTCCACGGCCGAGCTCGGCCACCTGGACGAGCGGGTCGCCGCCGTCCTGGCCTTCGTGCGTCGCCGGCTGACCGGTGACTACCAGGTGGACGATTTCGGGTTCGACGCGGAGCTGACAGACACGGTGCTGCTGGCGCTGTTGCGCCCGCTCTACCGGCGGTGGTTCCGGGTGGAGGTGCGTGGCCTCGACAACGTCCCGGCGAGTCGTGGCGCGCTGATCGTGGCCAACCACGCCGGCGCGATCGCCCTGGACTCGCTGATGGTCCAAGTGGCCATCCATGACGAGCACCCGGCGCACCGGCACCTACGGATGCTCGGTGCCGACCTGGTCTTCCAGACCCCGGTGCTCGGTGAGCTGGCCCGCAGATGTGGTGCCACCCTGGCCAACTCCAGCGACGCCGTGCGGCTGCTCGGCGACGGAGAGCTGGTCGGCGTCTGGCCGGAGGGCTTCAAGGGGATCGGCAAGCCGTTCAGCGAGCGGTACAAGCTGCAGCGGTTCGGGCGGGGCGGCTTCGTCTCCGCGGCCCTGCGGACCGGGTCGCCGATCGTGCCGTGCGCCATCGTCGGCTCCGAGGAGACCTACCCGATCCTCGGCAACATGCCGACCCTGGCCCGGCTGCTCGGTCTTCCCTACGCCCCCATCACGCCCACCTGGCCGCTGCTCGGGCCGCTGGGAGTGGTCCCACTGCCCAGCAAGTGGCTGATCGAGTTCGCCCCGCCGGTGCCGACCGACGAGTACCCCGAGGGCGCCGCCGACGACCCGATGCTGGTCTTCGACCTGACCGACCAGGTGCGTCAGACCATCCAGCAGTCGCTGTACCAGCTGTTGATCCAGCGGCAGACGGCCTTCTTCTGAGCGCGTCCCCCGGGTGGCTGAGCTAGCGCTCCCGGTACCGGCGCACCGCGACGGCGCCCATCACCGCGCCGGCCGCGACCCCGGCCAGGCCGGCAGCCGGCACGGCGATCCGCGCGGCCTTGAGCCGGGTGCGGTAGTCCAGCACCTGCCACCCGTTGGCCCTGGCGTGGGTGCGCAGCGCCCGGTCCGGGTTGACCACTATCGGGGTGCCGACCTGGCCGAGCATCGGCAGGTCGTTGGTCGAGTCGCTGTACGCGGTGCAGTCGGCCAGGTCGATGCCCTCCCGGGCCGCCAGCTCGCGGACCGCGTCGGCCTTGGCCTGCCCGTGCAGGATGCCGCCGACCAGCCGGCCGGTGTACACCCCGTCCACGTGCTCGGCGACGGTGCCCAGCGCCCCGGTCAGCCCCAGCCGTCTGGCGATCACATCGGCCACCTCCACCGGGGTCGCCGTGACCAGCCACACCTGGTCCCCGGCCTCCACGTGGCCCCGGGCCAGCGCGTAGGGCCCGGGCCAGATCTTGTCGGCCATCAGCTCGTCGTAGATCTCCTCGCCGAGGGAGCTGAGCTCGCTGGCGTGGTGCCCGGCGACGAAGGACAGCGCCTTGGCCTCGATGTCGGCGACATGGTCCAGGTTCTCGCCGACCAGCAGGAAGCTGGTCTGCTGCCAGGCGAAGTGGGCGATGTCGCGCAGGGTGATGAACTTGCGCCGGAACAGGCCACGGGCCATGTAGAAGATCGAGGCGCCACGGATCATCGTGTTGTCCACGTCGAAGAACGCTGCGCGCGCAGGGACCCCTCCGGTGCCGGCCTCCGCGCTCGCGGTGCTCTCCTGCGGGACGCTCTCGAGATCATCCGGGCTGGGCATGGGTCAAGCCTACGGGCGTTCCGGTGCCATGGGCGGCCCGACGGTGCGCGCCGAGGGCGGGCTAGGGTGGGGGAATGGCAGACGTGGCGCGGGTCACCCTGATCGGCAAGCCCGGCTGTCATCTGTGCGGTGACGCGCGGGACGTGGTCGAACGCGTCTGCGCCGAGGTCGGCGTCGGTTGGCGGCAGGTGTCGATCCTGGACGACGCCGGGCTGGCCGCGCAGTACGGCGAGCAGATCCCGGTGATCCTGGTCGACGGCGCCCGGCACAGCTACTTCCGGGTCGCCGACGCCGACCTTCGCGACGCCCTCACCGGCCGGCGACGCTGGCGGCTGCGGCGGCGCACACCCGTGCCGTAGCTCGCGCACGGGGACGCCGACCCGCTCGCCCGGCCCGCTCGCCCGGCCGCGGACGGCCGCTCGCGTGACCCCCGCCACGTGGTGCTGCTCATCGGGCTGCGGCGCCGCCTTGTACGACTTTGTGCTCTCGTTCACGAGACTTAGGCTGACTGGATCAGAGTCGAAGGAGCCCGGCGTTTGTGACCAGTCACCCAGCACGTGTGGTGAGCAAGCCACGGTCGGCGCGCCAGGGGATCCCCGAGGCCACCGTGGCTCGCCTTCCCGTCTACCTGCGTGCACTCACCGAGCTGACCGGTCACGGGGTGTCCACGGTCAGCTCCGAGGAGTTGGCGACCGTGGTCGGGGTCGGCCCGGCCATGCTGCGCAAGGACCTGTCCTACCTCGGCTCCTACGGCGTGCGCGGCGTCGGCTACGAGGTCGACTACCTGATCTACCAGATCTCGCGTGAGCTCGGCCTGAGCCAGGACTGGCGGGTGCTCATCGTCGGCGCCGGGCATCTCGGACACGCCCTGGCCAACTACGCCGGCTTCGCCTCCCGAGGGTTTCGCGTCGTGGCGTTGCTCGACGTCGACGCCGACCTGGTCGGCCGGCAGGTCGGTGGGCTGTCGGTCCACCCGGTCGATCAGCTGGAGCAAGTGGTCACCGACAGTGACGTGCACATCGCCGTGGTGGCCACTCCGGCCCCCGTCGCTCAGCAGATCTGCGACCGGCTGGTCGCCGCCGGGATCACCAGCGTGTTGAACTTCGCGCCCTGCCTGCTGGATGTACCGCCCGGGGTCATGGTGCGCAAGGTGGACCTGTCCACCGAGCTGCAGATCCTCGCCTTCCACCAGCAGCGAGCCACCGGTGCAGTGGGGACGGGCTGATGGGGGCCCTGGTCGTCGGACTGTCCTACCGCACCGCCCCGTTCGAGCTGCTGGAGCGAGCAGCCCTGGACGACGCCGCCTGCCAGGCCCTGCAGCAGCGGCTGTGCACGCAGGAGCACATCGGCGAGGCTGTGGTGCTGTCCACGTGCAACCGGTTGGAGGTCTACGCCGCGGTCGAGCGGTTCCACGCCGGTCTCGCCGAGGTGGGTGAGGCGTTGACCAGGGTCACCGGGCTGTCCTTCGCGGAGCTGACCGAACACCTCTACGTCCACTACGAGGCCGCCGCCGTGGCGCACCTGTTCACCCTGACGGCGGGGCTGGACTCGATGGCGGTCGGGGAGCAGCAGATCCTTGGCCAGGTCCGGGCCGCGCTGCGCGAGGCCCAGCGATCGCAGACGGCGGGGGCCGAGCTGGCCCCGCTGCTGCAGCAGGCGCTGCGGGTCGGCAAGCGGGTGCACGCCGAGACCGATCTCGACACCGCCGGCCGTGGTCTGGTGGAGGCCGGTTTGGCCCGGGCCGATACCGTCCTCGGCCCGATCACTGAGCGTCGTGCCCTGGTGGTCGGTGCCGGGGCGATGAGCGGCCTGGCCGTCGCCACCCTGCGTCGGCGCGGCGTCGGCACCGTATCGATCCTGTCCCGGACCCTGGAGCGCGCCGAACGGCTGGCCGCCTCGACCGGTGGCGTCGCGCACTCGATGGCCGACCTGGACGCCGCACTCGTCGCCGCCGACCTGGTGGTCTGCTGTGCCGGCGCGGCCGGGTTCCTGGTCCACGAGCGGGACGCCAAGGCCGCCCTCGCGGTCCGCGTCGACCGGGCCCGCCACGGCATCGGCGAGGTCTCCCAGGTCTACCTGGACCTCGCCCTGCCCCGGGACGTCGACCCCGACGTGGCGGCTCTGGACGGCGCGCTCCTGGTCGACCTGGCCGACCTCGGCCGCGAGCTGACCGAATCCGCCGAGACCGGTGGTGTCGGCGGTGCGGTCGAGCAGGCTCGGGCGCTGGTGCATGAGGAGGTCACGGCCTTCCTGTCCTGCCTGGTCACCGCCACCGAGGTCGGCCCCACCGTGGTGGCGCTGCGCGGGATGGCCGCTTCGGTGATGCAGGCCGAGCTCGACCGGCTGCGGCTGCGGCTGGCCGGCCGGGCCGAGCCCGCCGTGCTCGCCGAGCTCGAGCAGACCGTCCACCGGGTCGTCGACAAGCTGCTGCACAACCCGACGGTGCGGATCAAGCAGCTGGCCGCCGAGCCGGACGGTCTGCAGTACACCCAGGCCCTGCGCGAGCTGTTCGGGCTCGACCCGGCTGTCGTGACGGCGGTCACCGAGATGGCCGAGCCGGAGTCAGGAGGCAGCCGATGACGCACCCGGACACCGTGTCGACGTCCCGCCGCACGCTGCGGCTGGGCACCCGACGTAGTGCCCTGGCGACCGCCCAGTCCGCCCAGGTGGCGCGGTGGGTGGAGGCGGCCGCACAGCGGGCCGGGCGCCCGGTCCGGGTCGAGCTGGTCGAGGTCAGCACCACCGGGGACGAGTCCGGCGCGCCGCTGACCAGCTTCGGCGGGGTGGGCGTGTTCGTCTCCCGGTTGCGCCAGGCCCTGCTGGCCGGCCGGGTCGACCTCGCCGTCCACTCGCTCAAGGACCTGCCCACCGCCCCCGCCGAGCACCTGGTGCTGGCCGCCGTCCCGGCCCGGGAGGACCCTCGTGACGTGCTCGTCGGCCGGGACCGGCTGCGGCTGGCCGAGCTGGCGGCCGGGGCGCGGGTGGGGACCGGCTCGCCGCGCCGCGCCGCCCAGCTGCGCGCTGCCCGACCCGACCTGGAGATCGTCGACCTGCGCGGCAACGTCGACACCCGGCTGGCCCGGGTCGGGCGGGACCTGGACGCCGTGGTCCTGGCCCGGGCCGGGCTGCTGCGGCTCGGGCGCCAGGACGAGGCCAGCGAGGTGCTCGAACCGGACGTGATGCTGCCGGCCCCGGGCCAGGGCGCACTGGCCGTGGAGTGCCGTGCTCCGCAGGGCGACAGGGACGCCGAGCTGGTGGGTCTGCTCGCCGCGCTCAACGAGCCGGACGCCCGGGCCGCCGTGCTCGCCGAGCGCACCCTCCTCGCCGCGCTCGAGGCCGGTTGTGCCGCCCCGCTGGGTGCCCTCGCCCACGTCGAGCAGGCGGGCGGCAGTGCGGGGTCGACGGGCCGAGGAGGTAGCGGCGGCAGGCTCGCATTGGAGGCGGTCCTGGTCGCGATCGACGGCGGCCGGGTTCTGCGGCGCCGGGCTGTCGGACCCCTCGAGGACCCCGAGGGACTGGGGCTGGGCCTGGCCGCGGAGCTGCTCGCCGAGGGGGCCGGCGACCTGTTGGCCGCCCCGCGCTCACCCGACGCAGTGCCGAGCGTCGCTGTGCCCGCCGGACGCTCGCCGTCCGGCCGACCCGCCTCCAGCCGAGAAGGTGCCTCGTGAGCTCGTCCCGCCTTCGCCCCGACCTGGCCTCCGACCGAACCCCGGGCCGGCGCCGCACGCCCGGCCCGGCCCCGGCACCCGCGGCCCGCCCCGGGGTGTGTTTCGTGGGTGTCGGCCCCGGCGACGAGGGTCTGCTCACCGTGCGCGCGGTCGAGCGCCTGGCCGCCGCCGACGTGGTGGTCGTCGACCAGCTGGACCGGAGCGGGTTGCTGTCCCGGTACTGCCGGGACGGGGTCGAGGTGCTGGATGCCGGGTTCGGTGAGGACGGCCAGCCGATGACCCGGGTGGCGCGGGCCAAGCTCGTCGTCCGGGCCGCCCGCGGCGGCGGTCTCGTGGTCCGGCTGATGGACGGCGACCCCTCACTGTTCATCGGCCTGCCCGAGGAGATCGCCGCCTGCCGCCGGGCGGACGTCCCGGTCGAGGTGGTGCCCGGGGTCTCCGCGGTGCATGCGATTCCCGCTTACGCTGGCGTGATGCTGATCCCGAGCGGTGCCGCCGGGGTGCACGTGGTCCACCCGAACGAGTCGGACGTGGACTGGTCGGTTCACGCCGACTTCAGGAGCGTGGTGGTGCTGCTCGGCACCGCCGCCGACCTGGCCGCCGCGGCCACCGCGCTGCTGAAGGCCGGACGCTGTGCGGACAGTCCCGTGGTCCTGATGGCTCACGGCACCACCTTGCGCCAGCGCAGCGAGCGGCTGCGGCTGGCCGGGCTGGCCGGCGCGGTGGTCTCCCTCGCCGAGCGGCTCGCCGGTGAGCCCCCCGACGAGCTGGATGGCCCTGACGAGCGGTTCGACGCCCGGCATGACCGGCCGCATCGGCTGCTGGCGGTGGTCGGCGAGGCCGCCGCGGGGGCTGTCCCCTGGTTCGAGCAGCGGCCGCTGTTCGGCTGGCGGGTGCTGGTGCCGCGCACCAAGGACCAGGCCGGCCCGATGGTCTCCCGGCTGGCCGGCTACGGCGCCGAGGCCGAGGTGGTGCCGACCATCTCCGTCGAGCCGCCCCGAACCCCGCAGCAGATGGACAAGGCCGTGCACGGCCTGGTCACCGGCCGCTACCAGTGGATCGGGTTCACCTCGGTCAACGCGGTCCGTGCGGTCCGGGAACGGTTCGCCGCGTTCGGCCTGGACGCCCGCGCCTTCGCCGGGCTACGGGTGGCCGCGGTCGGGGGCGTGACCGCGGACGCGTTGCGGGCCTGGGGCATCGAGCCGGACCTGGTGCCGGACGGCGGTACCGAGCAGAGCGCCGCCGGGCTGCTGGAGATCTGGCCGCCCTACGATCGCGAGCTGGACCCGATCAACCGGGTGTTCCTGCCCCGCGCCGACATCGCCACCGAGACCCTGGTGGCCGGGCTCACCGTGCTCGGCTGGGAGGCGGAGGACGTCACCGCCTACCGGACGGTCCGGGCCGCGCCGCCTCCGGCGCCCGTCCGCGAGGCGATCAAGGGCGGGGCGTTCGACGCCGTGGTCTTCACCTCCAGCTCAACGGTGCGCAACCTGGTCGGCATCGCCGGCAAGCCGCACCCGAACACCGTCGTGGCGTGCATTGGGCCGGCCACTGCCAAGAGCGCCCGGGAGCACGGGTTGCGGGTCGACGTGCTGGCCCCCGAGCCCACCGCGGCCGCTGTCGTCGACGCTCTGGCCGAGTACGGCACCGGGCTGCGCACCAGCGCGGCCGAGACCGGTGGGCCCGTCGTTCGGCCGAGCCGGCGCGGGACCACCACTCGGCGGAGCGCCCGATGATCGCCGCGGCCGGGGGCTTCCCCACCGTGCGCCCCCGCCGGCTGCGCACCAGCGCGGCGATCCGGGCCATGGTCGCCCAGACCCGGCTGCACCCGGCCGAGCTGGTGCTGCCGCTGTTCGTGCGCGAGGGCCTGACCGACCCGCGTCCGATCGCGGCGATGCCCGGCGTCGTCCAGCACACCCACGAGTCACTGCGCAAAGCGGTGGCGCAGGCGGCCGCGGCCGGGATCGGCGGGGTGATGCTGTTCGGGGTGCCGCAGCGCAAGGACGCCACCGGGTCCCAGGCGTGCTCGGCCGACGGGGTGCTCACCCGGGCGGTGCGCGATGCCGTGGCCGAGGTCGGCGAGGCCCTGGTGGTGATGGCAGACCTCTGCTTGGACGAGTTCACCGACCACGGGCACTGCGGCGTCCTCGACGCGACCGGTCGGGTCGACAACGACGCAACCCTGCAGCACTACGCCCGGATGGCGGTCGTACTCGCCGAGGCCGGCGTCCACGTGCTCGGCCCGAGCGGGATGATGGACGGGCAGGTGGGCGCCGTCCGCTCGGCGCTGGACGGCGCCGGACACACCGAGGTCGCCATTCTGGCCTACGCCGCCAAGTACGCCTCGGCCTTCTACGCTCCGTTCCGCGAGGCCGTCGACTCCTCGCTGGTCGGCGACCGGCGCACCTACCAACAGGACCCGGCCAACGCCGACGAGGCGCTGCGGGAGGTGGCCCTCGACGTGGCCGAGGGCGCGGACCTGGTCATGGTCAAACCGGCGATGGGCTACCTCGACCTGGTGCACCGGGTGCGACAGGTCGCGGGCGTGCCGGTCGCGGCCTACCAGGTGTCGGGGGAATACTCGATGATCGAGGCGGCCTCCGCGGCGGGACTGCTGGACCGTCGGGCTGCGATCGTGGAGTCGCTGGTCTGCATCCGCCGGGCCGGCGCATCGGTGATCTTGACGTACTGGGCCAGCGAGGTGGCTGGGTGGCTACAGACCGGATGAGCGAGCCGCGGTGGCTGGCTGCGCCCGAGCAGTCGGTCTGGCGTGCCTGGCTCGACGTCTCCCGGCTGCTCAACGAACGGCTCAGCCGCCAGCTGATCGACGACAGCGGCCTGTCCCTGGCCGACTACGAGATCCTCGTCCAGCTCTCCGAGCACCCCGAGCGGGCGATGCGGATGTCCGAGCTGGCCAGCCGGGCGGTCAACTCGCGCAGCCGGCTCACCCACACCGTGGCCCGGATGGAGGAACGTGGGCTGGTCAGCCGTGCCCCGTGCCCGGATGACGGACGCGGCGTGATGTGCACCCTCACCGATGTCGGTCTCCAGACGATCGTGGACGCCGCCCCCGGTCACGTCGAGACGGTCCGGACGGCGATGTTCGACCCGTTGACCGCCGAGGACGTCGCGGCGCTGGGCAAGGCGCTGGCCCGGGTCCGCGAACAGCTGCGCGGGCTCTGAGCGGGCCCGTGCTCGCCTCCGCCGGACGCCGGCTGTCCCTGCTCAGCCGAGAGTTCTGGTTCTACCCCGCGTTGCTGACCCCACTCGCCCTGGTCCTGGCGCAGCTGCTGCTCAGCCTGGACCGTGCCGTCCTGCTGCCCTCGGTCCTCGGCGAGGTGATCTACAGCGGTGGGGTGGACGGCGCCCGCGGTGTACTCACGGCCATCGCGACCAGCACCATCGGGGTGGCCGGCACGGTCTTCTCGGTGACCGTCGCGGCTCTGTCCTACACGGCCGCGTCGATGGGGCCACGCCTGCTGTCCAACTTCACCCAGGACCGGGGGAACCAGTTCACGCTGGCCGTCTTCCTGTCCACCTTCGCCTTCTCCCTGTACAGCCTGCGGGCGGTGGGGGTGCAGCCCGAGCCGGACGGCGAGGGCTATGTCCCGCACCTCAACGTCACCATCGCCATCGTGATGGCGTTGGCCTGCGTGGCGATGCTGGTCTACTTCATCTCCCACCTGAGCAAGTCGATCAACGCCACACACGTGATCGGGCTGCTGCGTGACGATCTCGAGGACTCCCTGCGCACCCAGCTGCACCAGGCCCGCCGGGACGAGGAGGACTCGGCGTACGTCCCGCCGGAGCAGTTCTGGGAGAGCGGGCTGACCTACCGCGCCGACCGCGGCGGCTACCTGCAGCATCTCGACCTGGCCCGGCTGCTCGACTCCGCCCGCGAGGCCGACTGCGCCCTGCACGTTCCGGTCCGCCCTGGCGACTACCTCTTCCCCGGCACCCTGGTGGCGGTGGGGGTCCCGCACCTGCCGGACGGCATCTCCGAGGCGTTGGCCATCGGGCGGCAACGCCTCGGCGGTCAGGACGTCGAGTTCACCGCCCACCAGATGGCAGAGGTCGCCGTGCGGTCGCTGAGCCCGGGCATCAACGACCCGTTCACGGCCATCGAGGTGCTCGACCGGTTCGGGGACGTGCTGTGCGAGCTGTCCGGGCGGCCGTGGCAGAGCGGGGTGTACTACGACGACGCCCGACTGCGCCTGGTGCACCGGATCACCACGTTCGACGGGTTGGTCGACTCGATGTTCACCATGATCCGCCAGAACGCCGTCGGCTCCCTGGCGGTGCTGATCCGCATGCTGGAGGTGTTCACCGCCGTGGTCGCCGTGACCGCCCAGGAGGGCCGGCGCGCCGCCCTGACCCAGCACGCCGAGCTGGTCTTCGACGCCGGTCTGGGCACCGCGGACACCGAGCAGGACACCGCCGCGCTGCGGGAGCGGCTGGCCGCCTTCCGCGCGGCCCGGCGCGCCGCCCCGGTCATGGACCCGGACACCCGGCGCGGGCTTCTGGACCGGGGCCGAGGTCAGCGATGAGCGACCGGGTGCGATCCGTCCTGGCCTCCCCGGCTGGACGCTACGTCCCCCCGGCGCTCGCGGTCAGCCGTTTCAGGTAGGGCGGCAAGGCGGCGCCCGGATCGTGGTCGAGGTCGAACTCGATCATCGCCTCGAGGGCGGCGATGCAGGTCAGCGACACCAGGCCCCACTGCTCCTTGCCTTCGGGTCGGTCCACGGTCCGGTCGTGCCAGACCGCGTCGGGGTTGATCACCTGGCGCAGCCCGAACCCCTCGCACACCGACGAGAGCATCACGGCGATGTCGGTATAGCTGGAGTGCGGTGCGGGCCGGAAGCCGATCAGGATGGCGAGGTCTTCGAACAGGCGCTCGGTCTGGCGGAGCCAGGTCTCCTCGGCAGCCATCAGTGCCGCGTGCAACCGATGCCGGGCCTCGTCGGGGGTGGCCGGCAGGCTCGCGGCGATGGCCACGTTGGCGCGCCACTGCGGGGAGTCGAGCACGGTTCGCAAGTGCAGCTCGACGGCAACCCGGATCATCTCGCCGAGCACCCAGCGCCGGCCCGGCAGGGTGGCGAGCCGGTCGAGATGGTCGGCCACCGTGTCCCGGGCCACCAGGTGGGTGTCGTCGCTGAACGCCTCGGGGCCCTGCCACTGCGGCCCGACGATGGCGCACATCAGGTCGACCATGAACGCCTCGCGCGTCGGCCACTCCCGGTAGGCCGAGGTGCGCGACACCTTGGCCGCCTTGATCACCTTGTCCATGCCCAGGTTGTCCAGGGAGACGGTGACGCCACCGGCCTCGTCGACCAGACTTTGGGCGGCGGCCAGGACCCGGGTGCGTAGCAGGGTGGCCCGGTCCTCCTCCGGGGTGGACGCGCCGTCCCGATCCGTGATCACGCAGTCTCCAGGTCGGTACGTGACGTCCCGGACTGGTACAAGGCGTTGCTCGCGAGGTCAGCCGGGCTCTACGCTGCGGGAGCGTACCGGAGGGGGAGCGGTCGCACGGGTGTGATGGGGCGTCCGGGACCGACGCACCATCACACCCGGCGCCTCCTCGTCCTTCTCGCCCGGTGACACACTGGCCGACGTGGCGACGACCGCTCTGACCTCCCAGTCCCTGTTCGACCGAGCCCTCGCGGTGACCCCTGGGGGTGTGAACTCGCCGGTCCGGGCCTTCCGTGCGGTGGGCGGGACGCCTCGGTTCATGGCCGCGGGGCGCGGTCCCTACCTGCGCGACGTGGACGGCGTCGAGTACGTCGACCTGGTCTGCTCCTGGGGCCCGATGATCCTCGGCCACGCCCATCCGGCCGTGCTGGCGGACGTGCAGCGGGCCGCCGCCCACGGGTTCTCGTTCGGGACGCCGAGCGAGAACGAGGTGCGGTTGGCCGAGGAGATCGTCGCCCGGATGGAGCCGGTCGAGCAGGTGCGCCTGGTGTCCTCCGGGACCGAGGCGACGATGAGCGCGATCCGGCTCGCTCGCGGCGTCACCGGCCGCACCGCCGTGGTCAAGTTCGCCGGCCACTACCACGGCCACGTCGATTCCCTCCTCGCTGCCGCCGGGTCGGGGGTGGCCACCTTCGCGCTGCCGGACACGCCCGGCGTGACCGGGGCCAGCGCCGCCGAGACGATCGTGGTGCCCTACAACGACCTTGGCGCGCTCGAGGCCGCGTTCGCAGCGCACGGTCACCGGATCGCGGCGGTGATCACGGAGGCCGCCGCCGGGAACATGGGCGTGGTGCCCCCGGCCGTCGGGTTCACCGACGCGGTGCGCCGGATCACCACCGAGCACGGTGCCCTGCTGATCAGCGACGAGGTGATGACCGGGTTCCGTTGCTCGCCCTCCGGGTGGTTCGGCCTCGAGGGTGTGGTGCCCGACCTGTTCACCTTCGGCAAGGTGATGGGCGGTGGTTTCCCGGCCGCGGCCTTCGGCGGCCCGGCGGAGATCATGGCGCACCTGGCCCCGGCCGGCCCCGTGTACCAGGCCGGCACCCTGTCCGGGAACCCGGTGGCCACCGCGGCCGGGCTGGCCACCCTGCAGCACTGCACCGACGAGGTCTACCTGCATCTGGGCGACGCCGCTGACCGGCTGTCCACCGAGGTGAGCACGGCCCTGTCCGCCGCCGGGGTGCCACACCTGGTCCAGCGCGCCGCCAGTATGTTCAGCGTCTTCTTCCTCGACCCGGACGCCGTCGGCGGCGCGGTCGTGGACTACGAGGGCGCCCGGGCCCAGGACACCGCGGCCTTCGCGGCCTTCTTCCACGCCATGCTCGACGCCGGTGTCTACCTGCCGCCGAGCGCCTTCGAGGCCTGGTTCCTGTCTGCTGCCCACGACGACGCGGCGCTGGACAGGGTGGTCACCGCCCTGCCCGCCGCGGCAGCCGCCGCGGCTGAGAAGATGGACCGGTGAGCGTCGGCAGGCCCAGCACCCGCACCGTCGTCCATCTCCTTCGGCACGGCGAGGTCGAGAACCCGCACAAGATCCTCTATGGGCGCCTGCCCGGTTACCTGCTGTCCGAGCGCGGCCTGCAGATGGCCGACCGGGCCCGGGACTACTTCGCCGACCAGCAGATCGTCCGGATCGTCTCCTCACCGATGGAGAGGGCGCAGCAGACCGCCGCGCCACTGGCCGCCGCGAACCGGCTCGACGTGGTCATCGACGGCCGGCTGATCGAGGCAGACAGCAGGTTCGAGGGCAAGTCGTTCGGTCCCGGGGACGGCGCGCTGCGCTCGCCACGGGCCTGGCGGCACCTGTACGACCCGTTCACCCCGTCCTGGGGTGAGCCCTACGCCCGGGTCGCCCAGCGGATGCACGCCGCGCTGGCCGCCGCCCGGGACGCCGCTCCCGGCGGGGCCAGCGTGCTGGTCAGCCACCAGATGCCGATCTGGATCGCCCGGCTGAAGGCCGAGGGACGCCGGCTGTGGCACGACCCCCGGCGCCGGCAGTGCGCCCTCGCCTCGGTGACCAGCTTCTACTACGACGGGGACGACCTGGCGCTGATCTCCTACAGCGAGCCTGCCGCTGACCTGCTGCCGGGTGCGTTGAAGGTCGCCGGGGCCTGAGATGACCTCCTGGACCAGGCGTGCGCGGTGCGCCCCCGCGGTCGCGCTGTTGATCGGCGTGCTGTCGGTCGGGGCTCTTGCCGGCTGCTCGGCGGATTCGGGGGCCGGTGGTGGGCAGCGCGGCGGGGTCGGGTTCGTCGCCGGCGAGGACGGCTCGACGATCACCCGGATCGAACCCGACCGCCGCGAGCCGCCGGTGGACCTGTCCGGCCAGACGCTGGACGGGGAGCGACTCGACATCGCCGGCCTGCGCGGCGCGCCCGTAGTGGTGAACGTGTGGGGCTCGTGGTGCTCGCCGTGTCGCAAGGAGGCACCCGATCTGGAGGCGGCCGCGCAACGGCTGGCCGTCCGGGACGTGTCCTTCGTCGGGATCAACACCCGGGACGAGGACCGTGCCCAGGCCCTGGCCTTCCAGCGCACCTTCGAGGTCAGCTACCCGAGCCTGGTCGACACCGGTGGGGCGCTGCTGCTGTCGTTGCGCGGGGCGGTGGCGCCGAACGCCATCCCGACCACCCTGGTGCTCGACGACCAGGGCCGGGTCGCCGCCCGGATCACCGGCGCCACCACCGAGGCCACGCTGGTCGGCGTCGTGGAGTGGGTGCTGGACTCGTGACCGCGCTCGCGGCGGCCGGCGGCCTGCAGCAGACCGTGCTGGACGGGTCGCTGCTGCTCGCCGTCCCGATCGCGGTCGCCGCCGGGTTGGTCTCGTTCCTGTCCCCCTGCGTACTGCCCCTGGTACCTGGCTACCTCGGCTATGTGACCGGCTTGTCCGGGGTGGATCTGGAGCGCGGGCTCGAGCGGGCGCGGCGCGGGCGGATGCTCGCCGGGATGACCCTGTTCGTCCTGGGCTTCACCACCGTCTACGTGCTGATCGGCGCCGCCACCGGAGCGCTGGGCGGGCTGCTGGCGACCCGGCTCGAGCCGCTGACCCGCCTGCTCGGTGTGGTGACGATCCTGCTCGGGCTGGTCTACCTCGGCGCGCTGCCGCTGTTCGGCGGGGAGCGCCGCCTCGACGTTCGGCCCGCGGTCGGGCTGGCCGGGGCGCCGCTGCTCGGTGCCGGGTTCGGGCTGGGCTGGACGGCGTGCACCGGGCCCACCCTGAGCGTGATCGTGGCGTTGAGCCTGGACGGGGCGAGCGCCTGGCGCGGGGCCCTGCTGTCGGTCGCCTACTGCCTGGGGCTGGGCATCCCGTTCCTGTTCGCCGGCCTGGCCTACCGACGAGCTCTGAGCGCCTTCGGCGTCGTCCGCCGGCACAGGGTGCTGGTGACCAGGATCGGTGGGGTGATGCTGCTCGCGGTGGGGCTGCTCCTGGTCAGCGGTGCCTGGTGGTCCCTGATGCAGCAGGTGCAGGGCCGGATCAGCGGCTTCGAGACGCTGCTGTGAACGGGCCGGGTGCGGGCATGACGGCAATGATGGGCCAGTGATGAGCGAGTACGGCGCGGAGGGTGAGGTGCGGCTGCCGAGCCTGGGCCCACGGGGCTGGGCCCGCTGGGCCTGGCGCCAGCTGACCAGCATGCGCACGGCGTTGATGCTGCTCGTGTTGCTCGCGGTCGCGGCGGTGCCCGGCTCGGTCTGGCCGCAGCGCCGGACCGACCCCGGACTGGTCTCGGACTACCTGCTCGACCACCCGACCGCCGGTGCCTGGCTGGACCGGCTCGGCGTCTTCGACGTCTACACCTCGCCGTGGTTCTCCGCGATCTACCTGCTGCTGTTCGTCTCCCTGGTCGGCTGCGTGCTGCCCCGCGCCCGCACCCACGCCCGGGCCCTGCGCACGCCGCCCCCGGCCACCCCGAGCCGGCTGGACCGGCTGCCCGCGCACGCGGCCCGGCCCCTCCCGGCCCCTGTCGGCACGTCATCCGGCGGTCAGGCCGTCGACGAGGCGGTGGCCGCGGCGGCCGAGCGGGTGCTGCGGGCCCGGCGGTTCCGGGTGCGCCGGCACGACCGGGCGCACAGTCGCTGCGGTCTGAGCGTCGCCGCGGAGACCGGGTACCTGTCCGAGACCGGCAACCTGGTCTTCCATCTGGCCCTGGTCGGCCTGCTCGGGGCGCTCGCCTGGGGCTCGCTCGGCACCTACTCCGGGCAGGTGACCCTCGTGGAGGGGCGGACCTTCGCCAACGTGGTGACCTCCTACGACTCCTTCACCGCCAGCCGCTTGGTCGAGGTCGGCGAGCTGGCGCCGTTCACGGTCCGGCTGGACTCCCTCGACGTGGCCTTCGAGTCCGACGCCTCCGGCACCCAGCTCGGCGCCGCCCGCCGGTTCGACGCGCAGCTGACCGTCACCGACCGTCCCGGTGCCACACCGCGGGCGGTCACCGTCTCCCCGAACCGGCCGCTGGACGTCGCCGGCACCCGGGCCTTCCTGGTCGGCAACGGCTACGCGCCGGCGATCACGGTGCGCGGCGCCGATGGCGAGGTCGCATTCCGCGGGCCGGTCACCACGCGGCCGATGGACGGCAACTACAAGTCGGTGATCGTGCTCAAGGTGCCGGACGCCGTGCCTCGCCAGATCGGTCTGGCCGGGGTGTTCCTGCCCACCTACGACACCGACGCCGACGGCATCCCGGTCTCGCTGTTCCCGGACACCCTCAACCCCCGGCTGGTGCTCCAGGTCTACGTGGCCGAGCCGGGCGAGGACGGGCTGGGGGTGAACACCGGCGTGCCGCAGTCGGTGTTCCGGCTCGACACCCGCTCGATGACCCGGCTGAGTGACACCAACGGCACGCCGCTGCAGCTGGTGCTCGCCCCCGGGGCGACCTCGCCGCTGCCGGACGGCGCAGGGTCGGTGACCTTCGACGGCTACGCGCGGTTCGCCGCGCTGGACATCCGGCGCGACCCCTCGCGCGTCTGGGCGCTCGCCTTCGCCTCCCTGGCCCTGGCCGGGCTGACCGCCTCGCTGTTCGTGCGCCGGCGCCGGATCTGGGTCCGGGCCGGCCTGGCGACCGACGCGGACCTGCTGAAGGACACCGACGGCGGCGGCATTACCGTTGAGGCGGGCGGCCTGGCCCGCCGTGACGACCCGGACCTGGCCGGCGAGGTCGACGCGGTGCTCGACCAGGTCGTGGCCGCGCTGACCGGCACGGCGGCGGCCGCTCGGGCGCCGGCGGACGGGCCGGTTACGGACCGGGCTGCCGAGCCAGAGGCACCGCAGCGAGCCGTACCCGGCGGCGACAGCACCCCCGAGGGCGACAGATTGGGCAGCCGATGAGCACCGTGAACGAGAGCCTCGCCGAGATCAGCAACACCCTGATCTACTCGGCGATGGCCGTCTACACCGGGGCGCTCGGCGTCTTCGTCGCCGACCTGGCCCGGCGCGGTGCGGCGCGCACGACCAGCGAGGCGACCTCGGACGACGCGGCCCGGCTGGTCGCCGTCGGTGGAGCCGACGTCGGGCGAAGCCCGTCGCGCAGCGAGCCCGGCCCGCCGCTCGAAGCCGGCGGGGGGCGGGTGGCCGGCAACAGCGGTGCTCGACTCGCCGGGATCGCCGTGTCCCTGACCTGGCTGGCGATGCTGCTGCACGTCGCCGCAGTGGCCACTCGTGCCGCGGCCGTGCAGCGCCCCCCGTGGGGCAACATGTACGAGTTCGCCACCGCCGGAGCGGTGGTGGTCACCGCGGTCTTCCTGGTGGTGCTGCTGCGCCGCGACGTCCGGTTCCTGGGCACCTTCGTGATCGGGCCGGTGCTGCTCACCCTGGGCCTGGCGATCACGGTGTTCTACACCGAGGCCGCCGAGTTGGTCCCGGCGCTGCGCAGCTACTGGCTGGTGATCCACGTCTCGGTGGCCTTCGTGGCCTCGGCACTGTTCACGGTGGGGTTCTCGGCGACGGTTGTGCAGCTGGTCCAGGAGCGTCGGGAGCGGGCCCGGGCCGCGGGCCAGCCGCCGCGCTCGGGCCGGTTCATGGATGCCCTACCCTCGGCCGTCGAGCTGGAGCGGTTCGCCTACCGGATGCACGTTGCGGCCTTCCCGCTGTGGGGGTTCACCCTGGTCGCCGGCGCGATCTGGGCCGAGCACGCCTGGGGCCGGTACTGGAACTGGGACCCCAAGGAGACCTGGACCTTCGTGATCTGGGTGGTCTACGCCGCCTACCTGCACGCCCGGGCCACCCGGGGTTGGGACGGGCGCCGCGCTGCCTACCTGGCCATCGCCGGGTATGCGTGCCTGCTGGCGAACTTCCTGCTGGTCAACCTGTTCGCGGTGGGCCTGCACTCCTACGCCTGAACCGCCCGCGGGCGCGGACGATCGGGCGCCCGCCCGGCGGCTCAGACCGTCGGTTCGCCGTCGTCCGGATCGTCGGGCGAGGGACGCTCCTTGCGTCGCCCCTCCCAGTCCAACGACCGCAGGAAGTCCGGGTCGTCGTCCGGGGCGACCACCCGCGGACCGGAAGTGGACCCGGTGCTGTCGGTGCCGGCCCCCACTCGACCGAAGATCAGGTAGGCGACCGATCCGGCCAGCGGCACCAGCGCGATAGCCACGACCCACGCGAACTTGGGCAGTCCGCGAATCTCCTCGGGCCGGCTGCGCAGCAGGTCCACGAGCGCATAGATGGCGACTCCGACGGTCACCAGAAGAAGCACGGCACGTGGCATGGCATCCACTGTAGGTGGTGTTCCCGAATGGCGCGTCCGGCGGGTGCGCTGAGGGGTCGCCGGCGATCGGAGTGTGACCCGCGTCGGTCCCCGGGGAACGGGTTCACCCGCGCGGGACCAGGCTGCGGGCCGCGCTGAGCCGGGTGCTGATGTCCCGGGCGCGAGCCGGACCGGCCACGGCCGTGCCCCACGCGGCGTCCACCCCGCACGCGCGCAGGGTCCCCAGCTGCGCCGCCGTCGCCACGTCCTCGGCGATCACCCGCAGACCTTCGTGACGGGCCTCGGTCAGGGTGGCGATCGCCGCGCTGGACCCCCCGACCAGCCGTGCGACGAGGGCCCGGTGCAGTGAGATGCCCGACAGTGGCAGGAGGTGCAGCAGCCCGAGCGCGGCGTGCGGGGCGACCACACCGGTCAGGACCACCTCGATGCCCTGGCCGCGCAGTGCCTCCAGCACTGCCGCGGCGGCGGCCGCGTCCGAGACCGCGGCCGCATCGACCTCGGCGACCAGGCAGGTTCCGGGGAGCTGACGGCGGGCCAGGTGGGAGGCGACCTGGCCGGGCAGGGCAGCGTCCACCAAGTGGTCCTGACCGAACCGGACGGCGAGCCGGCCCACCGCGAACCCGGCGGCGTACCAGGAGGCCACGGCATCCAGACCACGCTCGAGCAGCTGGCGGTCCAGCTCGGCGGTCATGTCGACGTGTGCGGCGAGGGCGTCGAGCTGGCCCGCGGTCAGGTCGAGCCCGCCCGGTCCGGACCACCGGGGCAGGGCCTGGATCGCGATGATGCGCTCCGGGTCGTCCAGCCGGACGATGGGCCGGAACGCCGCCTGCAGCCCGCCGCCGCGCAGCGCGGTGCGCAGCTCCTGGGCCGTCCTGGTCAGCTCGACGTCCAGCAGGCCCTGCCCGGTACGGCCTCGCGATGGCGGGCCGGCCGGCGCCAGCTCGACCGGGGCGCCACGTCGCGCGGCGTCAGCGGCGGTGGCCCGCAGTGCCTCGAGCAGCAACCGGGTGCCGTCGTCCTCGACCTCGGCCGGGGCCACCCCGACCGCGAACTCCACCTCGGCGTACCGGCCGGCGCTGGTCATCGGCTCGCCGAGCAGCGCCGTCAACCTGGCGGTCTGCGGACCCGGACCCTCCTGTCCCAGTCCCTCGAGAAGCACGGCGAAGGTGGTCGCGCCCAGCTGAGCCACGCTGTCCTGCGGTGGTAGCCAGGCCCGCAACCGGCGCAACGTCTGCCGCGCGACGTCGTCCAGACCGCTCGGGCCGAGTCCTTCCTGCACCGCGTCCAGTCCGACCAGGTCGAGGACGAGGAGGGCCACGTCGCCGCCCACCACGTCCCGGTTGGCCAGGGCCGCGTCGCATGCGGCGATCAGGTCGGCCCGGTCGCCCAGCATTCGGGTGCCGGTGCTCGCGGCCGACGCCAGCGGGTTCGTGCCGGTCCCGGCGCGATGGTGTGCGGCGACATCCTGGGCGTCCTCCTGCTCGCGCCGGGCCGTGCGCACGGATCGAGCGGTGCCCAGGATGATCGGCGCGGCGGTCGCCAGCGCCAGCGCCAGCGTCAGGCCCAGCACGACGACCAGGCCATTGCCGGTGCCGACCGGCTGGCCGAGCGCGAGGACGGCCGCGAGCAATGCGCCGCTGAGCGCACCGGCGGCGAGGACCACGAGCCGACGCGAGGGCTGTGTCGAGGGCCCGGGTGCGGCCGGTGCGCCGGGAGGGGCGGCCGCGGCGGGAGGGGCGGGTGCGGTGGGAGGGGGGGCCGGGGTCCGGTCGTCCTCGGCGGAGGGGGACGCGGACTGGCTGCGCGAACGAATGAGCTCGGAGGGCATTGGTGTCTCCCGGGCGCTGGTCTTCCGGTGGCCCCCCGTCGCCTGTTGTCCCACTGCGTCGGCTGCCAACGAGCGTGCCTTGAGCCACAGGCGCCGAACGGTGCGCAGCGACAGGACTACGCTGACCAGGGTGAACCCAGTGGTGACCTACACACTGGCGCGGCTCGGCCTGTTCGTGCTCGCGCTGATCCTCTTCGCCGCGCTGGGCGCCGGTCGCTGGACAGCGGTCGTCGGGGCGGCGGTGGTGTCGATGCTGGTGTCCTACCTGGCGTTGCGCGGGCTGCGCGACCAGGTCGCCGAGCGGGTCGCCGGTCGGGTCCAGCACCGCCTTGACGAGAAGGCGCGCCAGCGTTCAGCCCAGGACGAGGCCGAGCCCGAGTAGCCCGGCGTAGACCAGCTGCAGCCGTCCGGTGGTACCGAGGACGGCGATCAGCTCGGCGCCGTCCGCCCCGCCGATGACCGCGCGCACCGGCGAGACCGCCAGTGGTGCGGCGATCAGGGCCAGGGCCGCCCAGTGCGCGCCGAGCGGCGCGGCGATGAGCAGCACCATCAGGGCGGCCAGGACCAGCAGCCAGACGTACAGTCGCCGGGTGCGCGCCGTCCCCAGCCGGACGGCCAGGGTGTGCTTGCCGGCGGCGGCGTCGGAGCCGATGTCGCGCAGGTTGTTCGCCACCAGGATCGCGCAGGCCAGCGCGCCGACCCCGACCGCCCCGGCGACGGCGGCCGGACCGACCCGCAGCGCCTGGGTGTAGGTGGTGCCGAGCACCGCGACCAGGCCGAAGAACACGAACACGAACACCTCGCCGAGACCCTGGTAGCCGTAGGGGTTCGGCCCGCCCGTGTAGTACCAGGCCGCGACGATCGCGGCCGCCCCGACGGCCAGCAGCCACCAGGCGCCGGACAGCGTGACCAGCACCAGCCCTGCCGCCGCGGCCACCGCGAACGCCGCGAGGGCGGCACGCAGCACCTGACCCGGTGGCGCAGCGCCGGACCCGGTGAGCCGGAGCGGTCCGACTCGCTCGGCGTCGGTGCCGCGCACCCCGTCCGAGTAGTCGTTGGCGTAGTTCACCCCGACCTGAAGGGCCAGGGCGACGACCAGGGCCAGGACGGCGCGCACCGGCCGGAAGGCGTCCAGGGCGGCGGCCGCGCCGGTGCCGACCAGCACCGGGGCGACGGCCGCGGGCAGGGTGCGCGGCCTGGCCGCTGACACCCACTGCGCCCGGCTCGCCACGTCCGGCACCGTATCTGGTCGGGTTATCCGGAGGTCCCGAAGAGCATCGCCAGCGCCGCCCGGTCGGGCTTGCCCGGGCCGCGGGTCGGCAGCGCCGCCAGCACGCGCAGCTCCCGGGGTGCCGCAGCCGCGCCGAGCCGGGCACCGACGTGGCGCCGGACGAGGTCCAGCTCGGGCGTCGGGCACCCGGGCGCCGCGACCAGCACCGCGACCAGGCGTTGGCCCCACTCGGGGTCCGGCAGGCCGACGACCACCGCCTCGGCGACCCCGGGCAGCTCGGTCAACGCGGTCTCGACGGCCGCGGCCGAGACGGTCACCCCTCCGGTGGTGATCGCGCCGTCCGACCGGCCGTCGACGACCAGCCGCCGCGCGTCGTGCGGGCCGGCCCAGTGGCCGACGTCGTCGGTGACGAACCAGCGTTGCCCGTCCCGATGTGCGAAATGCCCTCCAGCGCGGTCGATCCCGTCCGTGGCCGGGTCGCGGTAGCCGCGGGCCAGCATCGGTCCGGCCAACCGGACCCGTCCCGCCTCGTCCAGCGCCGCCTCGACGCCGTCCAGCGGTTGGCCGTCGTACACGCACCCGCCGCAGGTCTCGCTCATGCCGTAGCTGGTGACCACCCGCACCCCGGCCGCCTCGGCCCGCTCCCGCAGCGGTGCCGAGATGGCCGCCCCACCGACCAGGACGGCGTCCAGCCCCGCCACGGCCGCGAGCGGCTCGCCGCCGGCGTCGAGCAGCCGGCCGAGCTGGGTCGGTACCAGCGCGGTGTACCGGCGGGGCCCACCGAGCTCGGCCAGCTCCGCGCAGGCCCGGGCGAAACCGCCCGGGTCGAACCCGCCGGTCAGATCCACCAGCACCGGACGGCGGTTCGCGACCAGGCTGCGGACCAGCACGTTCACCCCGGCGATGTGGTGGGCGGGCAGCGCGAGCAGCCAGCGCCCGGGACCGCCGAGCCGGTCGTGGCCGGCACCCGCCGAGGCGAGCAGGGCCGAGGCCTGCAGCAGAACGGTCCGGGGTGGACCGCTGGAGCCCGAGGTGGTCACGGTGAGCGCGGTGGGGTCGTGGGCCTCGTCCTCGGTCTGCGTCAACCTCTCCGGTGCGCCCGCCGGACCGGCACCGGCCGCGCTCAGGGCCAGCGCCGGACCGGAACCGTCCAGGGCGCTGGGCAGTTCGGCGAGCAGCGTGACCACGTCGTCCGGCCCGGCCGGGGCGCGCGGCAGAAGCTGGCGGCCCGTCACCGCTCCAGCCTAGGACCCGCCACGGTGTGCGCCTGATCTGGCGGGGTTCCTGCGCGTTGTCCCCGTCCTGGGCCGACCCGGCTGGCAGGCTGAGCCTCGTGCAGTCGGTGGAGGGGGCCTTCGCAGAGCTGGAGCACGTCGAGCCCGGGCTGGTCGAGGACGCCCGCTCCGCGTGGACTGCTCTGACCGGTGGCGGCGGACCCGAGCTGGTCACCCAGTGGCGGGTGCAGCGCCACTGCTGGGAGGAGCTGCCACAGACCTGGCTGCCCGCACCCGCCGGCACCGGTGCCCACCGGCGCCGAGCGCTGGCCCTGGCCGCACTGCTCGACGCGCTCGGGCTGAGTCGGTACGCGATGATCGCCCGCAGCGAGACCACCCGCGAGGTGCTGGCCGTCGCCGAGGTCGCCCCGGACCGCGCTCGGGCGCTGGCCCGTCGGGCGGCCCAGCGCTCGGGCATCGAACCGCCGAACACCGAGCTGCTCACCTGGGGTGCCAGCCTCGGCCCGGCAGAGGCGTACGCCCTGGAGACCGTCGCCGACACCCTGGAGATGGCGGTGGCGGCCGGCGAGCTGGTCCCGGGCGGGCGCGGCTGGCGGGACCGACAGGGTGAGCTGACCGTCGCCGTCCTCGGTGGCGGCCGCGACGAGCTGGGCGGCGGGGCTCCCTACGAGCAGGTGCTGCGGGAACGGATGGCCCGTTGGGTGCGCGGTGCCGGCTCGACGACCCGCAGCGCGATGCTCACCCCCCTGGTGCCCCGGCTCTTCGACCCCGTCGAGCCGGCCACCGGAGCGGCCGCCCGCGCCGTCCTGCGCCCCCTGGACTGGCTGATCAGCGAGGTGGGCGACGGGCTGACCCTGACCGCGGCCGGGTACCTGCCGCCGCGCACGGTGACCCGGGCCCTGGACGAGCTGGGCTGGCGCGAGGAGCTGATCGGCGCCGCCCACCGCGAGGTGGACGCCTACCCGGTGCTGGTGCTGCGCGAGACCGCCGCCCGGCTGGGCCTGGTGCGTCGCCGCAGCACGCGGCTGCTGCTGACCCCGACCGGGCGCGCCGCCTACTCCGACGGCGAGGTGCTCTGGACGACGGTCGCCGCCCGTCTGGTCGGGCCGGAGCACTCGGCTCTGGCGGTGGCCTGGGAGGTGGTGCTCGCGGTCCTGGAGACCGGCGACCTGGTGGTCGAGGAGGACGTGCGCCGCGTCGTCCAGGCGGTGATCTCGGAGTCCGGCTGGCGGGTGGCCGGTCGGCGTCAGCCCAGCGAGGAGGACACCTCGCCGCTGTTCTACTCGGTGTTGCGCGAGCTGCGCTGGCTGGAGCTGGTCCAGGAGTCGGGAGCGCTGCTGGGTCGGCGGCTGCGCGCCCGACCGGAGGCGACGACGTTGCTGCGGGCTGCGCTGCGCCACCGGGTGCTGCACCGCGACGTGGTGCTCGAGTAGCGGTCCGGTCGCCCTCGATTCGCAGGGGTTTCGGCGGGTCAGGGCTGCGGCGGCTACGATCACGAGCCGGACGTTGGTGATGATTCATGACGACATGGCTGATGACGTCGTGACTCATGCCGACGTCGAGGAAACGTGACGGACTCGGGCACTCTCGCGGGGGACATCTGTGCAGGTTCGCTACCCGGCCGCCAGCTGGCGGCCGCTCGGCACCCAGACCGAGCCACGGATCACGCCGCGGATCCTGGTGTTCCATACGATGGTCGGCTACCTGCGCGGTACCGACACGCTGTTCCGGAGCCGGGGGTACACCGGGACCGAGTCGCACTTCGGGGTCGGCGGTCCGTGGGACGGCTCGGCGCTGGACGGCGCGGTGTGGCAGTGGCAGACGATCGACTACCAGGCCGATGCGCAGAACGCCGGCAACGCCTACGCCACCTCGATCGAGACCTCCGACGGCGGTGACCCGCTGCGGCCCTGGTCGGCCCGGCAGCTCGACGCGCTGGTCGGCATCGGCGTGTGGTGGTGCCGGCAGACCGGCGCCCCGCCCCGGCTGGTCCGCTCGACGTCCCAGTCCGGCATCGGCTACCACGCCCAGTTCTCCGCCTGGGCGCCGGACGGGCGCAGCTGCCCCGGGCGGGTCCGGATCGCCCAGCTCACCGCCACGGTCATCCCGAGGATCGCCTCGGCCCTGCGCAGCCCAGTCCCAGCCCCTGACCCCGGAGACGACGACATGCCCCTGAACCAGGACGACCTCAACAAGATCGCGGCCACCGTCTGGGGATCGCGTTTCGGGGACAGCGTCACCACCGGCGTGATGATTCAGCGGGCCGGGGCGCTGAGCACCGACGCGATCGCGGCCGCCGTGGTGGCGGCGTTGCCGAAGGGCGCCGACGGCAACCTGACGGTCACGGACGTCGAGAACGCCGTCCGCAACGTGTTGCGCAACGGCGTGGGCTGAGGCCTGCCCGGCCCAGGTGCCCGAAGCGTCCTGGACATGAACCTCGACGGACCCGCCCGGCTGCCGGTCGCGACCAGCGGAGGGTCCGTGAGCGAGCGGAGCCTGACCCTCGGGTGCGGTGTGAGGTGGATCGGGTGTCGATCGGGCTGGCGGGGGCTGCTTCGTCAGTAGTACCAGGGGAACGCCGACCAGTCGGGAGGGCGCTTCTCCAGGAACGAGTCCCGGCCCTCCGCCGCCTCGTCGGTCATGTAGGCCAGCCGGGTCGCCTCCCCGGCGAACACCTGCTGGCCGACCAGGCCGTCGTCCACCAGGTTGAAGGCGAACTTCAGCATCCGCTGCGCAGTCGGCGACTTCCCGTTGATCTCGGCGGCCACCTTCAGAGCGACCCGTTCCAGCTGGGCGTGGTCGGCGACGATGTTCACCGCGCCCATCCGGTGCATGGTCTCGGCGTCATAGGTGCGGCCGAGGAAGAAGATCTCCCGGGCGAACTTCTGACCGACCATCTTGGCCAGGTAGGCCGAGCCGAAGCCGCCGTCGAACGAGGCGACATCGGCGTCGGTCTGCTTGAACCGGGCGTGCTCGCGGCTGGCGATGGTCAGGTCGCTGATCACGTGCAGGCTGTGCCCGCCGCCGGCCGCCCAGCCGTTCACCACTGCCACGACGATCTTCGGCATGGTCCGGATCAGCCGCTGCACCTCCAGGATGTGCAGCCGCCCTCCGTGCGCCGCGGTCCGGACGGCGTCCACGGTGTCCGCGGTTTCGCCGGCCGCGTACTGGTAGCCGGACCTGCCTCGGATCCGTTGGTCGCCGCCTGAGCAGAATGCCCGCCCCCCGTCCTTGAGGCTGGGGCCGTTCCCGGTCAGCAACACACACCCCACGTCCGGGCTCATCCGGGCATGGTCAAGGGCGCGGTACAGCTCGTCCACGGTGTGCGGGCGGAACGCGTTGCGGACCTCCGGCCGGTCGAAGGCGATCCGGACCGTGCCGCGCGCCGCGCCGTCCAGCACGCACCGGTGGTAGGTGAGGTCGGCGAAGTCGAAGCCCGGCACCTGCGCCCACGCCGCCGGGTCGAAGATCTCCGAGACGCGGGCCGGGCTGGATGCGCTGTCGTCGCTCACGGCGCCGAGAATAGGCCGATGCCCCTTCCGCACGCGGGCCCGCCCCCGTTCTCGACGATCCCGCTGCCCAGACCGCAGGAGCTGCTCGCCGACGCTCACGTCGTCCGCCTCGGCCTGCGGACCCGGTTCCGGGGACTGACCGAGCGGGAGGCGCTGCTGCTGCACGGCCCGCACGGCTGGGGCGAGTTCGCCCCCTTCACCGACTACGACGACGTCGAGTCCACGCGGTGGCTGGCGGCCGCGATCGAGGCGGCCTGGTTGCCGCCGGTCCCGGTCCGGCGCGACACCGTCCCGGTGAACGCCACCGTCCCAGCGGTACCCGCTGACCAGGTCGCCGCCGTGCTGGCCGCCTTCGACGGCTGTCACACCGCCAAGGTCAAGGTGGCCGAGCGCGGCCAGAGCCTGACCGACGACGTGGCGCGCGTCGCCGCCGTCCGCGCCGGGCTCGGCCCGACCGGGCGGATCCGCGTCGACGCCAACGGCGCCTGGGACGTCGAGTCCGCCCTGACCGCGCTGACTGCGCTGGCCCGCTACGACCTGGAGTACGCCGAGCAACCCTGCACCACGGTGCCCGAGCTGGCCGAGCTGCGAGTCCGGCTGGCCCGCGCCGACGTCGACGTACCGGTCGCCGTCGACGAGAGCGTGCGCAAGGCCGAGGACCCCCTACGGGCGGCGGTGGCCGGTGCCGCCGACGTCGTGGTGATCAAGGTGGCTCCGCTCGGCGGGGTCCGGGCCGCGCTGGACGTCGCGGCCCGCCTCGGCGGCGATCATGGACTGCCCGTGGTGGTGTCCTCGGCGCTGGACACCTCGGTAGGGCTCGCCGCCGGCGTCCGGCTCGCCGCGGCATTGCCCGGCCTGCCCTACGCGTGCGGGCTGGGCACGGCGGCGCTGCTGACGGACGATGTCACCGCCGCACCGCTGCTGCCTCGTGCCGGAGAGGTGGTGGTGGCCTCGGTCGAGATCGACGAGAATCGGCTGCGCCGTCTCGGCACCGACGCCGACCGGACGGCCTGGTGGCTCACCCGGGTGCGGCGGTGTCATGATCTGCTGGCCGGCATCCGGTGACGGTCGGGCGCCACAGCGGCCTCGGCGGGTCGTCTGGGGCAATTCCGGCCCGACGGGGCAGACTGGCCTCGCTCGGCCGTGCGTCCTCCAGGACGCGCGGCTCCTGCGCGGGGGCCCGGGGAGTACGGCACGAGAGGACGGCATGGGACGCGACCTGAGGAGTCGGCGCGCCGCCTGGGCCGCTCTGACCGTGGCCGCTGCCCTGGTCACCTGGGGATCGCTCCAGATGGCCGGGAACGACGACGACCAGCCCAGTGCTCTCGACGCCTCGCGAACGGTCGGGTCCTCCGACGCCGCGTCGGACGCTCCCGCCGCGCCCACCATCGCCGGTGCCCCGGCCGGGTCCACCCCACAGTCCACCGGGGGGCTGAGCCGTGGTGGCCGGCCCCTGCAGGGACCGGACGAGAACGCCGGCCCGCTCCCGCAGCCGACCAACCCCCCGCCGATCGGTGCCCTCCTGCCGGGACCCGAGTCGGCCATCGAGTCGATGTCGGCGAGCGAGCCGGACGACGGGGCTGTGGTCGCCGTCGGCCCGACGGAGTCCGTCACCCTCCCACCGGTCACCCTCCCACCGGTCACCTCGCTGGCCCCGACCGAGCCGCCGGCCGCGCCGCATCACTCCGAGCCCCGCGCGGCACAGCCGCACCCGGCACCACCTCGCGTCAGCCACCCCTCGGTCGATCCGGGGCACGTGGCGCGCAGACCCCCCGAGCCGCCGGCCCGCCCCGTGCCCGTGGTGCTGGCGCCGGTCGATCCGGGGCCCGAGCCGCAGCCTCGGCCGACGCCCCCACCCCTCGCTCCGGCGCCGTCCCGGATCACGCCGAGCCCCGCCGCGGCGCTGGCCCCCACCCCGGCGGCGGGGGCGCCCCCCGCGCCACGCACCACGCCCGCCGAACCCGTTGCGCCGGAGCCGACTCCGCAACCGTCAGGCCTGCCCGCTGCGCCCGCCCTGCCGGTCGAGACCCCACCCGTCGAGACCCCACCCGTGCAGGCCCCATCGGTGGAGACACCACCCGTAGTCGTTCCGCCGGTGGACCCCCCACCCGTGCAGGCCCCACCGGTGGAGACACCACCCGTAGTCGTTCCGCCGGTGGACCCCCCACCCTGCCCTCCGGTGGTGCCCGGGGTGACCGGCCCGGTCGACCGGGTGCCGAAGAACGAGGTCAAGCAGCGCGGCAAGGCCACCCGCGCGGCCTCCGACCAGCTCGCCCGGTGGCGGTCCCGCGCCACCGACAAGGATCACCTGGCCGAGCAGGCCCAGCGGCGTCGGCAGGAGGCGGAGAAGGTGCAGACCGCCTGGCGGCAGTCACAGCGCGACGCCGAGCAGCCGGCCCCCGGGCAGTCCGCCACGCCGGAGGCGCCTGCGGTCGCGGACGTCGCTGCGCAGGCAACCCCGCCCGAGCGGGGATCACCGGGCCGCGGCCGGCACCGCGCCCCGGGTCCGGCCATCGGTCCGGACGGCATGGCGGTCCCCGCCGACGCAGGTCCCGAGGCGCTGCCCGCGACCGGCTGAGCCGGACCACGGCGCAACCGTCCCGTGGGCGGTGTTCGGGTAGGCCAGGATGGCAGCGTGACGGCGTCCCATCGACTGGCCCAACAAGCCGTCGTGGCGCTGCTCGCTGTCGGGGTCCGCCACGTCGTGCTCTGCCCCGGCTCCCGCAGCGCGCCCCTCGCCTACGCCCTGGACGCCGCCGAACGCTCCGGCACCCTGACCCTGCACGTGCGTCACGACGAGCGGGTCGCCGCCTTCACCGCTCTCGGGCTGACCACCGCGGGTGCCCCGGCCGCCGTGGCCACCACCTCGGGCACGGCGGTCGCCAACCTCCATCCCGCCGTCCTGGAGGCCCATCACGCCGCCCTGCCTCTGGTGGTCGTCACGGCGGACCGGCCCCGCCGGCTGCGCGGCACCTGGGCCAACCAGACCACCGAGCTGCAGGCGACCCTGTTCGGGGCTGCCGTGCGAGCTGGCGTCGACCTCGACGCCGACGCCGACTCCGACTCCGACTCCGACTCCGACTCCGACCGCGGCGGCGGCGGCCGGGACGAGTGGTCCGACCGGCTGCGCGGCGGTCTCGCCGCCCTGAACTCGGGCCGGCCCGGGCCCGTCCACCTCAACCTCGGCTTCGCCGAACCGTTGGTCCCCGACGGCCCGATCGCGGGCGATCTGGCCCAGGATGCGGTGGAACCGCTCTCGCCCATCGTGTCCCAGGTGGTCACCACTGCGGCCGGCGGGAGCAGCCGTCGCGACCCGGACCCACCACTGCGCCTGGGCCCAGGCCCGCGGACGGTGATCGTCGCCGGCGCCACGACCGGTCGCGCCACCGGCGCCGCCGCCTGGCAGCTGGCCGCCGCGACCGGCTGGCCGCTGCTCGCCGAGCCGTCTTCGGCGGCCCGTGGCGCGGATGCCGTCCCCGGCCCATACCGCCTGCTCCTCGAGCACGCCGAGCTCGGCGGACTCATCGACCGGGTCGTGGTGTTCGGTCGCCCCACGCTGTCCCGCCCGGTCACCCGGTTGCTCGCTCGCCCAGACGTCGACCTCGTCCTGGTCTCACCGTGGCCGGACTGGCCCGACCCCGGTCGGCCGGCCACCCGAGGCGTCTCGGTCGACGCACCCGTCGCCGATCTGGAGACCGAGCAGTGGGCACGCGGCTGGCACCGGTGCGGTCATGCCGCGCACCGGGCGCTGGACGCGGTCCTCGACGCCCACCCGGAGCTGTCCGGCCCGGCGGTGGCCCGGGCCGTGGCCGCGGCGCTGCGCGATGGGGAGAGCCTGGTCGTCGCTGCCAGCAACCCGATCCGGGACCTTGACCTGGTCGCCGGGCCGGTGTCGGACCGGGCTCGGGTGCTGGCCAACCGTGGGTTGTCCGGCATCGACGGAACCCTCTCCACCGCAACAGGTCACGCGCTGTCCACCGCTCGCCCCACCCGGGTGCTGATTGGCGACCTCGCCGCCCTGCACGATCTGAACGCCTTGCTGCTCCCACCGACCGAGCACCGGCCCGATCGCCTTCAGGTGGTGGTGGTCAACGATCAAGGCGGCGGCATCTTCTCGCTGCTCGAGTACGGCGAGCTGGCCGAGCGGGACGACGCGCAGGCAGAACGCTTCGAACGGCTCTTCGGGACCCCGCACCACGCCGATCTCGCCGCGTTGTGCCGCGGATTCGGCGTTCCGCATCGGCGCGCCGGCACGGCCCAGGCGCTGGCATCCGTTCTGGACCGACCTGAGCCGGGCCTGAGCCTGGTCGAGGTCCCGATATCGCGGCGCGGGCTGCGCGGTCTGCACGCCCAGATCCGGACCGCGGTCGCCGCGGCGGTCACCGCGGTGCTGTGAGGCCCGGGTGGGCGTTGCCGTCGGAGCGGATCGGCCTCAGCTGGACAGAGCGTCGCGCATCGGCACCAGCTTGGCCACCGACTCGGCCAGCTCGGCCTCGGGGTCCGAGCCCGCCACGATCCCGCAGCCGGCGAACAGCCGCACGTTCCGCTCGTCCGGGGCCACCCGCCCGCACCGCAGGGCGATCCCCCACTCGCCGTCCCCCTGCGCGTCCAGCCAGCCGACCGGGCCGGCGTAGCGGTCCCGGTCCATCTGCTCCAGCTGCTCCAGCAGGTCGGCAGCTGCGGTCGTCGGTGTGCCGCACACCGCGGCCGAGGGGTGCAGCAGCCGAACCAGCTCCAAGGACGATGCGTCGTCGGCCAGCACCCCGGTCACGTCCGTGGCCAGGTGCATGACGTTCGGCAGGTGCAGCACATACGGCGCCTCAGGCACATTCGTCGACGTGCAGTGCGGGGCCAGGGCGTCGGCCACCGACCGCACCGCGTACTCGTGCTCCTCAAGGTCCTTGCTGGATCGCGCCAACGACGCTGACAGCACCAGGTCACGAGCATCGTCCCCGGTGCGGCGGATGGTGCCGGCCAACACCCGCGAGGTGACCAGCCCCTTCTCCCTGCGGACCAGCAGCTCAGGGGTGGCGCCGAGCAGCCCGTCGACGCTGAAGGTCCAACAGCCGGCGAACCGCGTGGCGAGCCGGCGCAGCGCCCAGCGGACGTCGAGCGCGTGCTCGGTGCGCGCTTCCAGATCGCGCGCCAGCACCACCTTGTCCACCTGGCCCCGGCCGATCCGCTCGATCGCCCGGGCCACCGCTCCGGTCCACTGCGGGGCACTGAGCGCGCCGTCGGAGAAACGCACCACACCAGGCGGTTCGACGGCATCGACCGCCGGCAGCGTCGGGGGCGGCGGCAACCCACCGACACTCACCGTGGTCAGCCAGGACCGGCCGCCGCGGTGCCCCACGACCACTTCCGGCACGATCAGGGTCGACCCGGCCGGCGAGTGCGCCGCGAAGCTGAACGACCCGAAGGCGACCAGTCCGGTACCGGGCATGCCGACCTCGTCGCGGACCAACGCGGTGTCCACGAGTTCGCCCCAGGCCCGGTCGGCCCGGTCGAACCGGATACCGTTCACGGTGGCGTCCGCCTCGGCCCGGATGTCGATCCGAGCGGCACATCCCCAGCCGACGATCCCTTCGCCCCGACGCACCCAGGCCAGCGGGGCGGTCCGCGGCAGGACGGCGAGCAGCCCCGCGGTGTCCGAGGACAGGACCGGCGCTTCGACGGGGAGGGTCCGGACGACGAGCGGGACGTCCACGGGGGCAGTGGTCATGGCGCCCTCAGCCTACGGGCCGGGCTGCCGGACGTCCCCCGCAGACGTGTGGCGGGGCCCCGCGCGCGGGTGCGACCATGCCCGCATGCCCCGCGCCAGCCTGGAGAAGACGCCCCACGACGTGGCCGCGATGTTCGACGAGGTGGCCGCGGGCTACGACCGGACCAACTCGATCCTGTCGCTGCGTCAGGACCAGCGCTGGCGCGTCCATGTCGCCCGGGCCCTGGACGTGCGGGCGGGCGAGCGCGTGCTCGACGTGGCCGCCGGGACCGGTACCTCCAGCGACCCGTTGGCCGACGCGGGCGTGCACGTCCTCGCCTGTGACTTCTCACTGGGCATGCTGCGGGCCGGACAGCGGCGCCGCGACGACCTGGCGTTCGTGGCCGGTGACGCGCTGCGACTGCCGTTCGCAGACGGCGCGTTCGACGCGGCGACGATCTCCTTCGGGCTGCGCAACGTGGCCGACACCGAGGCCGCCCTGGCCGAGCTGCGCCGGGTGACCCGGCACGGCGGCCGGCTCGTCGTGTGTGAGTTCTCCCAGCCGACCTGGGCGCCTTTCCGCGCCGTCTATACCGGCTACCTGATGCGGGCGCTGCCCGCGCTGGCCGACCGGGTGGCCAGCAACCCGCAGGCCTACCGCTACCTGGCCGAGTCGATTCGTGCCTGGCCCGACCAGGCCGGGCTGGCCCGGCTCATCCGCAGCGCCGGCTGGGAGGACGTCGCCTACCGCAACCTGTCTGGCGGGATCGTGGCCCTGCACCGGGCCGTGCGCCCCTGAGCGTCTGCGCGTAGGGTCCCCGTGGGGCTGCGCGACGGTGTGACGAGGGCCGGCCGTGCTCTTCACAAGAGCACATAAGAACGGGCGCGGCGGATCAGGTGGGGGCTCGGCGGATCGAGGGGTGGTGGCCCCTAGGATGGGTTCGCCGCGCGATGCGACGATGCCCCTGCAGGTGGACCGGACGGCAGTTGACCGAGACAAGAAGGGTGGCCGCGTGAACCCCTACGTGCCGATCCTGGCCCTGGCCGCGATCTCGGCCGGATTCGCCCTCTTCTCCATCGCTGCGAGCGCGTTGGCCGGTCCCAAGCGCTACAACCGCGCCAAGGTCGATGCCTACGAGTGCGGTATCGAGCCCACCCCGCACGCGGCCGGCGGCGGTCGGTTCCCGGTGAAGTACTACCTGGTCGCGATGCTCTTCATCATCTTCGACATCGAGAGCGTGTTCCTGATCCCGTTCGCCGTCGCCTTCGACCGGCTCGGCCTGTTCGCGCTCATCGAGATGGTCCTGTTCATCGCCACGGTCTTCATCGCCTACGCCTACGTGTGGCGCCGGGGAGGCCTGGAGTGGGACTGACCCGAACCTGTCGAACTGAGCGCGATCGAGCTGGGCGCATCCGAGCGGCGTACTGAGGCGGAAGGTCGGGTATGGGTATCGAGGAGAAGGTGCCGAGCGGCTTCCTGTTGACGTCGGTCGAGGCGATCGCCGGCTACTTCCGCAAGGGCTCGCTGTGGCCGGCCACCTTCGGGTTGGCCTGTTGCGCGATCGAGATGATGTCGACTGGAGGGCCCCGCTACGACCTGGCCCGGTTCGGCATGGAGGTCTTCCGCGCCTCGCCGCGACAGGCGGACCTCATGATCGTCGCGGGCCGGGTGAGCCAGAAGATGGCCCCCGTCCTACGCCAGATCTACGACCAGATGGTCGAGCCGAAATGGGTAATCGCCATGGGGGTGTGCGCCTCCAGCGGCGGCATGTTCAACAACTACGCCATCGTCCAGGGCGTCGACCACGTGGTGACGGTCGACATCTACCTGCCCGGCTGCCCTCCCCGACCAGAGATGCTGATCAACGCGATCCTCACCCTGCACGACCAGATCGCCACGTCGCCGCTCGGCGTCAACCGGGTGGCCGCGGCTCGGGCTGCGGAGGAAGCGGCCATGGCCGCCCTGCCGACCTCGCAGATGAAGGGCTTGTTGCGGTGAGCACCGACAGCACCACCGGCGGCACCGCCGGCGGCGACACCCCTGGCACCGAGCCGGGGGAGACCCTGGGCGTCCCCGAGTCGACCCGGGCCCGGGCCGATGAGGTGGCGACCCAGCACGGCATGTTCGGCGTGCAGGGCTCGGGGGACACCTCCGGCTACGGCGGTCTGATCCGTACGGTCACCATGCCCGCCCCCAGCCAGCGGCCGTACGGCAACGGTTTCGACGAGATCGCCGACGCGCTGGACGCCGCGCTGGCCACGGCCGGGGAGAACCTGCGCGGCGCGGCGCTGGAGAAGGTGGTCATCGACCGGGGCGAGATGACCCTGTACGTGCGACGTGAGCACCTGCTCACCGTCTGCCAGGTGATGCGCGACGACCCGGACCTGCGATTCGAGATGTGCGTCAACATCAGCGGCGTGCACTACCCGCACGACAGCGACCGCGAGCTGCACGCGGTCTACAACCTGCTCTCGATCACCCACAACCGCCGGCTCCGGCTCGAGGTGACCTGTCCCGACGCCGACCCGCACATCCCGTCGGCGGTGTCGGTGTACCCGACCGCCGACTGGCACGAGCGCGAGGCCTGGGACTTCTTCGGGATCATCTTCGACGGCCACCCGGCGCTGACCCGTATCCAGATGCCGGACGACTGGCCGGGCCACCCGCAGCGCAAGGACTACCCGCTCGGCGGGATCCCGGTGGAGTACAAGGGCGCCAGCATCCCGCCGCCCGACACGAGGAGGTCGTACCGCTGATGAGCGAGACCACGGCGCCCAGCAGCGACCCGTACGCCCCCGGGCCGGAACAGGCCGGCGCCGGCCGGGTGTTCACCGCCAGCGGCGGGGACTGGAGTGACATCGCCGAGGAGGCGGCCAGCCTCGGCGATGAGCGGATCGTCGTCAACATGGGGCCGCAGCACCCGTCGACCCACGGCGTGCTCCGGCTGATCCTCGAACTGGACGGCGAGACCGTCACCGAGGCCCGGTGCGGGATCGGCTACCTGCACACCGGCATCGAGAAGAACATGGAGTTCCGCACCTGGACCCAGGGCGTGACCTTCTGCACCCGGATGGACTACCTGACCCCGCTGTTCCAGGAGGCCGCCTTCTGTCTCGGTGTGGAGCGGCTGCTCGGGATCACCGATGAGGTCCCGGAACGGGCCACCGTGATCCGGGTGATGATGATGGAGCTCAACCGGATCGCCTCCCACCTGGTGGCCATGGCCACCGGGGGTATGGAGATCGGCGCGCTCACCGTCATGACCGTCGGCTTCCGGGAGCGCGAACGTGTCCTGTCGCTGTTCGAGCTGATCACCGGGCTGCGGATGAACCATGCCTACATCCGTCCCGGCGGCCTGGCCCAGGACATCCCGCCCGGCGCGCTGGACAGCATCCGGGTGACCATCCCCGAGCTGCGCCGGGGGATCGGCGACATCGAGAAGCTGGCCAACGAGAACCCGATCGTCAAGGCCCGCCTGATCGACACCGGCTACCTGGACCTGACCGGCTGCATGGCCCTGGGCATGACCGGCCCGGTGCTGCGCTCCACAGGGCTGCCGCACGACCTGCGCAAGAGCGAGCCCTACTGCGGGTACGAGTCCTACGACTTCGAGGTTCCCACCTGGGACACCTGCGACGCCTACGGCCGGATGCGGATCCGGATCGAGGAGATGAAGCAGTCCCTGCGGATCGTCGAGCAGTGCGTCGAGCGCCTGGGCTCGCTGGACAAGCAGCCGGTGATGGTGACCGACAAGAAGATCGCCTGGCCTGCCCAGCTCGCGGTCAGTGGTGACGGGATAGGCAACAGCCTCAACCACATCCGGGAGATCATGGGCACCTCGATGGAGGCCCTGATCCATCACTTCAAGCTGGTCACCGAGGGCTTCCGGGTGCCGGCCGGCCAGGTCTACCAGGCGGTCGAGTCCGCTCGGGGCGAGCTCGCCGTGCACCTGGTGTCGGACGGTGGGACCCGCCCCTACCGGGCCCACTTCCGCGACCCCTCGTTCGTCAACCTGCAGGCGGTCGCGGCGATGTGCGAGGGCAGCATGATCGCCGACGTCATCGCCGCGGTGGCCTCGATCGACCCGGTCATGGGAGGCGTGGACCGCTGATGGCTCCGGCACCTGGTACCCCCGCAGCTGGTACCCCGACACCCGGCGACCCCGCCGACCGCACCCCCCTCGCCTTCACCGACGAGGTGCGCGAACGTCTGGCCCGGGACGCCCAGACGATCATCGCCCGGTACCCGGTGCCCCGCTCGGCGCTGCTGCCGATGCTGCACCTGGTCCAGAGCGAGCAGGGCTTCGTCAGCGCCGAGGGCATCGCGTTCTGCGCCGAGCAGCTCGACCTGACCACCGCCGAGGTGGCCGCGGTGGCCACCTTCTACACCCAGTACAAGCGCCACCCCAACGGCACCTACACGGTCGGGGTCTGCGTGAACACGCTGTGCGCGGTGATGGGCGGTGACGCCATCTTCGCCGAGCTGGAACGGCACCTGGGCGTGGGGCATGACGAGACCACCGAGGACGGCGAGATCACCCTCGAGGCGGTCGAGTGCAACGCCGCCTGCGACTACGCGCCGGTAGTGATGGTCAACTGGGAGTTCTTCGACAACCAGACCCCGGGCAGCGCCCGTGCACTGGTGGACCGGCTGCGGGCCGGTGAGCAGGTGACCCCGACCCGGGGCGCGGCCACCGTCTGCTCGTTCAAGGAGGTCTCCCGGGTGCTCGCCGGGTTCGGCGACGGCCGGGCCGCCGAGGGGGTCAACGCCGGCGCGCCGTCCAGGGAGGGCACGCTGCTCTCCCGGCGCAGCGGGTGGACGGCACCGCCCGGGCCGGGCGACGGCGGCTCCGCCCCCGTCGCGTCGATGGCCGCCCAGCCCGCCGCCCGGGCCGCCCGGACCAGCGGCAACGACGCCGGCGCGGTGCCGGCGGACACCACAGAACGGGCCGGGACCGTGGCCGGCAAGCCGGTCGGTGAGGCCACCCGCGGCACGGACGACGACGGGTCGCCGGTGACCCCTGCCCCGGACGGCGACGCCGCGTCCGAGACGAAGGAGGCCTGAGCATGGCCATCACCCTGACCCCGGTGCTCAGCGCGCACTGGGACGAGGACGACTCCTGGACCCTGGCCGGTTACGAACGGCACGGCGGCTATCAGTCGCTGCGCACGGCCCTCGGCATGGACCCGGCCGACGTGGTCACCGCCGTGAAGGACTCCGGGCTGCGCGGCCGCGGCGGTGCCGGTTTCCCCACCGGCTTGAAGTGGTCGTTCCTGCCCAAGCCGGATGGCGGTCCGCGCTACCTCGTGGTGAACGCCGACGAGTCCGAGCCGGGCACCTGCAAGGACGTCCCGCTGATGATGGCCAACCCGCACTCGCTGATCGAGGGCGTCATCATCACCAGCTATGCGATCGGCTGCCACAAGGCCTTCATCTACATCCGCGGCGAGGTGGTGCACGTCTACCGCCGGCTGATGCACGCCATCGACGAGGCCCGGTCCGCCGGGTACCTGGGTCGGGACATCCTCGGCACCGGGTTCGACCTGGAGGTCGTCGCGCACGCCGGCGCCGGTGCCTACATCTGCGGCGAGGAGACCGCCCTGCTGGACTCGCTCGAGGGGCGGCGCGGCCAGCCCCGGCTCAAGCCGCCGTTCCCGGCGGTGGCCGGTCTGTACGCGCGGCCGACAGTGATCAACAACGTCGAGTCGATCGCCAGCGTGCCGTCGATCGTCGGCAACGGCCCGGAATGGTTCAAGTCGATGGGCACCGAGAAGTCCACCGGGTTCGGCTTCTTCTCCCTGTCCGGCCACGTCACCCGGCCCGGGCAGTACGAGGCCCCGCTGGGGATCACCCTTCGCGAGCTGCTGGCCATGGCCGGCGGCATCCGCGGCGGGCGCCGCCTGAAGTTCTGGACCCCGGGCGGCTCGTCCACACCACTGTTCACCGAGGCGCACCTGGACACCTCGCTCGACTTCGAGGAGGTCGGCGCGGCCGGGTCGATGCTCGGCACCCGGGCCCTGCAGATCTTCGACGACACCACCTGCGTGGTCCGGGCCACGCTGCGCTGGACCGAGTTCTACAAACACGAGTCGTGCGGCAAGTGCACCCCGTGCCGGGAGGGCACCTTCTGGATGGCCCAGGTGCTGCACCGGCTCGAGCGCGGCGAGGGCAGCGAGGCCGACCTGAACAAGCTGCTCGACATCTGCGACAACCTGCTCGGCCGGTCCTTCTGCGCCCTCGGCGACGGCGCGGCCAGCCCGGTGCAGTCCTCCATCGCGTACTTCCGCGACGAGTACGTCGCCCACTTCACCGGTGGCGGCTGCCCGTTCGACCCGGCTCAGTCCGCGCTCTTCGAGGAAGCTCTCGTCTGATGACCGCGACGTCGAACCCGCCCGCCGGTGCCAGCCCGTCCCCGGCGCCGGCCCCGCCCCCGGACCTGGTCACGCTCACCATCGACGACACCGAGATCAGCGTGGCCAAGGGCACCCTGGTGATCCGGGCCGCCGAGCAGCTCGGCATCGCCATCCCCCGGTTCTGCGACCACCCGCTGCTGGCGCCGGCCGGTGCCTGCCGGCAGTGCCTGGTCGAGGTGGCCACTCCGGGTCCGGACGGCACCCTGCGGCCGATGCCCAAGCCCCAGGCCTCCTGCACCCTGGAGTGCACCCCCGGCATGGTGGTCCGCACCCAGCGCACCTCGCCGGTCGCCGAGAAGGCTCAGCGCGGCGTGATGGAGTTCCTGCTCATCAACCACCCGCTGGACTGTCCGGTCTGCGACAAGGGCGGGGAGTGCCCGCTGCAGAACCAGGCGATGTCCAACGGCCAGGCCAGTAGCCAGTTCGTCGACGTGAAGCGGACCTTCCCCAAGCCGATCCGGATCTCCACCCAGGTGCTGCTGGACCGCGAGCGCTGCATCCTGTGCCAGCGCTGCACCCGGTTCTCCCAGGAGATCGCCGGGGACCCGTTCATCGACCTGCAGATGCGCGGCGCTCAGCAGCAGATCGGCACCTTCTCGCCGGAGGTGCTCGGTTTTGTCACCGTGGGCGAGGCCTCGCTGGCCGACAGCGGCGAGCCCTTCGCCAGCTACTTCTCCGGCAACACCGTCCAGATCTGCCCGGTCGGGGCACTGACCGGCGCCGCCTACCGGTTCCGGGCCCGCCCCTTCGACCTGGCCTCCACCCCCGGGGTGTGCGAGCACTGCGCCAGCGGCTGCGCGCTGCGGGTCGACCACCGTCGCGGCGCCGTCACCCGACGCCTGGCGCTGGAGGACCCGGCGGTCAACGAGGACTGGAACTGCGACAAGGGCCGGTGGGCGTTCACCTGGACCACCGCACCGGACCGGATCGAGCATCCCCTGGTACGGGACGCCGAGACCGGCCGGCTGCGAACCGCCTCCTGGCCGGAGGCCCTGGACGTCGCCGCGCAGGGTCTGGCCGCGGCGCGTGGCGACGGCGTCGGGGTACTGGTCGGCGGGAGGGTCAGCGTCGAGGACGCCTACGCCTACGCCAAGTTCGCCCGGGTCGTGCTGGGCACCAACGACGTCGACTTCAGGGCCCGGCCGCACTCGGTCGAGGAGAGCCACTTCCTCGCCCACTCCGTCGCCGGACGGGCGATGGGGCCGACCTACCGCGACCTGGAGAACGCACCGGCGGTGCTGCTGCTCGGCCTGGAGCCCGAGGAGGAGTCGCCGATCGTCTTCCTGCGGCTGCGCAAGGCGGCCATGCGGCTCACCGACCCGCTCGCCGTCCATGCCGTGGCGCCCCTGGCCAGCCGCGGGCTGACCAAGCTCGGCGGCACGCTGATCCCCAGCGCTCCCGGCACCGAGGCCGAGGTGATCCAGGCGATCGCCGCCGGCGCCGACGAGGTGGCCGACACCGTGGCCGCGCTGCGCCGGGACGGCGCGGTGATCCTGGTCGGCGAGCGGCTGGCCGTCGTCCCCGGCGCGCTGACCGCCGCGGTCCGGCTGGCGAGCGCGACCGGCGCCGCCCTGGCCTGGGTGCCGCGCCGGGCGGGGGAGCGCGGGGCGGTCGAGGTGGGGGCGCTGCCCGGGCTGCTGCCCGGGGGACGCCCCGTGTCCGACCCCGCCGCCCGGGTCGACATCGCCGCCGCCTGGGACGTCGCGTCGCTGCCGTCCGGCACGGGTCGAGACACCGCCTCGATGGTGGCAGCCGCGGCCCGCGGCGAGCTCGCCGCACTCGTCGTCGGCGGCGTGGACCCGGGTGACCTACCGGATCCGGCCTTGGCGCTGCAGGCCCTGGACCGGGTCGGGTTCCTGGTCAGCGTGGAGGTTCGGTCCTCGGAGGTCACCCAGCTCGCCGACGTCGTGCTACCGGTCGCGCCGATCACCGAGAAGGGCGGCACCTTCGTCAACTGGGAGGGCCGCTGGCGCGCCTTCCCCGCCGCGCTGACCACGAACGCCATGTCCGACTTCCGGGTGCTCGGCATGATCGCCGACGCCCTGGACGCACCCATCGGGATGCGCAGCCTGGAGCAGGTCCGCTCCGAGATCGCCCAGCTGGAGGCGTGGGAGGGGCTGCGCGCGCCGGGTCCGGTGTCCAGCCCGGGCGACCCGCCACGGCCCGGCGTCGGCTCGGCGGCCCTGGCCACCTGGGCGATGCTGCTCGACGCCGGCCGGCTGCAGGACGGCGAGGCCTACCTCGCCGGGACGGCGCACCGTCCGATCGCCCGGTTGTCGGCAGCGACCGCGGCGGAGATCGGGCTCGTCGACGGCGGTGAGCTGACCGTCTCCACGGCACACGGTCGGATCACGTTGCCCGCCCGGGTCACGGCGATGCCGGACCGGGTGGTCTGGCTGCCGACCAACTCTGCGGGATCGGCGGTCCGGGCCACCCTGAGGGCCGAGGCCACGTCCGTGGTCTCGATCGCCCCCGCCTCTGCTGAGGCCGTCACCCCGCTGACCGTCCCGGCCGGCACCCGGCACGCCTCCTCGACTGACTCCCCGACCGGAACCGGAGAGCTGGCATGAACCCGTTGGCTGTGCAGATGGGGTTGCTCGCGGAGAACCCGACGGCAGACTTCAGCCAGGACAACGGCTGGGTGGTCTTCGGCAAGGCGGTGTTCATCTTCGCCTTCCTCGTCGTGATCACCCTGCTGATGATCTGGGCCGAGCGCCGGGTGGTGGCCCGGATGCAGTCGCGGCCCGGTCCCAACCGGGTCGGTCCGTTCGGGCTGCTCCAGTCGCTGGCCGACGGGATCAAGCTGGCGCTCAAGGAGGACATCACCCCCAAGGGCGTCGACAAGGCGGTCTACGTCATGGCCCCCGTCATCTCGGCCGTCACCTGCTTCGTGGCGTTCGCGGTGATCCCGTTCGGGCCCGAGGCGCGGATCCCGTTCACCGACATCGTCACCCCACTGCAGCTGACCGACCTGTCGGTGGCAGTGCTGTACGTGCTGGCGATCACCGCGATCGGCGTCTACGGGCTGGTACTCGCCGGTTGGTCATCGGGCTCGACCTACCCGTTACTGGGCGGGCTGCGCTCCTCGGCTCAGGTCATCTCCTACGAGATCGCGATGGGCCTGGCCCTGATCAGCGTCTTCCTGTACTCCGGCTCGATGTCCACCTCCGCGATCGTGGACGCCCAGGCGAACGCCGTCCCGGTGAGCCTCTTCGGCCTCGACCTGCAGATGCCGTCCTGGTTCGCCTTCCAGCTGCCGGTGGCCTTCGTGGTCTACGTGATCGCCATGGTCGGGGAGACCAACCGGGCCCCGTTCGACCTACCGGAGGCCGAGGGTGAGCTGGTCGGTGGTTTCCACACCGAGTACTCGTCGCTGAAGTTCGCGCTGTTCTTCCTCGCCGAGTACGTCAACATGGTGACCGTCTCGGCCATCGCCACCACCCTCTTCCTCGGCGGCTGGCGAGCCCCGTGGCCGCTGTCGGCGATCGGGGACGGTGTACTCAACACCGGCTGGTGGCCGATGCTGTGGTTCGTCGGCAAGCTCTGCCTGTTCCTCTTCTTCTTCATCTGGCTGCGCGGCACCCTGCCCAGGCTGCGCTACGACCAGTTCATGCGGTTCGGCTGGAAGGTGCTCATCCCCATCGCCCTGGTCTGGATCGTCGCCGTCGCGTTCATCCGTGCCCTGCGTCTGAACGAGGACCTCAGCGGCGGAACCCGGATCGCCCTGCTGGTCGGCCTGCTGGCGCTGTTGGGCGGCGTGATGGCCGTCGTCTGGTCGAGCTCGGCGAAGAGCGAGCAGACCGCCGTGCGCCGGCACACCCCTCCGCCGGACGAGGTCGATCCGTTCGCCGGCGGCTACCCGGTGCCGCCGTTGCCGGGGCAGCGTCTGGTGCGTAGCTCGGGTCCGGGCGAAGACCAGGACGATGCGGACCGCGCTCCGGTGCTGGTCGCCAGCAGCGGCGAGGACGTCGGTCGGGGCGACACCGACGACCAGGACGAGACGGCCGTGCGGGGCTCGACCACGACGGGCGAGGACGAGGAGCAGGCCGATGCCTGACCAGCCAGACCGCACGATGTCCACCCCGACCGACCGGGCCTCGTTCCTGGCGTCGGTCGCGGGCTTCGGGGTCACCTTCAAGGAGCTGTTCCGCAAGCCCAAGACCGAGCAGTACCCCGACGAGGGCAAGTTCAACCCGCCGCAGCCGCGCTTCCACGGCCGCCACCAGCTGAACCGGCATCCGGACGGGTTGGAGAAGTGCATCGGCTGTGAGCTGTGTGCCTGGGCCTGCCCCGCCGACGCCATCTACGTCGAGGGTGGCGACAACACCGAGGAGGAGCGCTACTCCCCCGGGGAGCGGTACGGGCGCGTCTACCAGATCAACTACCTGCGCTGCATTCTCTGCGGCCTGTGCATCGAGGCCTGCCCGACCCGGGCGCTGACCATGACCAACGAGTACGAGCTGGCCGGGCCCACCCGGGCGGGGCTGATCTACGAGAAGCACGACCTGCTCGGGCCCATGGTGGCCGGCATGCTCGAGGCCCCGCACCCGATGGTCCCCGGAACCGACGAAGTGGATTACTACCGTGGGGCGGTCACCGAGGCGGTGGCCGAGCAGAAGGAGTGGGTGGCGGCCCGTCGCGGTGAGGCCCATGCCGGCGTCCGGGGCAGCGTCTCGGACCGGCTCGACGTGAGCGATGACGCGACGGAGGACCGGCGATGAGCGGGGGCGAAGCAACGCTGTTCTGGATCGTGGCGCCGGTCATGATCCTCGGAGCGCTGGGTCTGCTGTTCGCCAAGAAGGCCGTGCACGCCGCGCTGTGTATGGCCCTGGTGATGGTCGGCCTGGGCGTCGTCTACTTCGCACTCGAGGCCCCGTTCCTCGGCGCCGTGCAGATCTTCGTCTACACCGGCGCCGTGATGATGCTGTTCCTGTTCGTCCTGATGCTGATCGGCGTCGACTCGGCGGATTCACTGGTCGAGACGATCAAGGGCCAACGGCTGGTCGCCGCGTTGCTCGGCACCGGCCTGGCCGTGCTGATGCTGTCCGCGCTGGGGCAGGCACGGATCCCGCCCTTCCGCGGGCTGTCGGAGGTCAACGCGGACGGCAACATCGGGGCGATCGCCTCGACCATCTTCGGCCAGTACGTGTTCGCCTTCGAGGTCACCGGTGCCCTGCTGATCACGGCGGCGCTCGGCGCGATGGTCCTTGCGCACCGGGAACGCCTGTTCCCCAGGCCCACCCAGCGCGAGCTGGCCGAGCGCCGGATCCGCTCCGGTCCGGTCAAGGCCCCGCTGCCGGCGCCGGGGGTCTTCGCCCGGCACAACGCCGTCAACACCCCGGCGCTGCTGCCGGACGGTACGCCGAGCGAGCTGTCCGTCTCCCGGGTCCTCACCGCCCGCGGTCAGATTCGCCCGGCCTCCGAGCGGGCCGGAGAGGTCTCACACACCCTCGCCGAGATCGTCGACCCGCTCGACGTCGGCCTGGATACCGGACGCGACGACGACGGCGCTGAACCCGGCCCGCTGCCTGGGAAGGGGGATCGGTGATGGGCCAGGACTGGTGGCTGTTCCTGTCCGCGCTGCTGTTCATCATCGGGGCGATGACGGTGCTGCTGCGTCGTAACGCGATCATCGTGTTCATGGGGGTCGAGCTGATGCTCAACGCGACGAACCTGGCCTTCGTGACCTTCGCCCGGGCCGCCGGTGACATCAGCGGCCAGGTGATCGCCCTGTTCGTCATGCTGGTCGCTGCCGCCGAGGTGGTGGTCGGACTCGCGATCATCATGACGATCTTCCGGACCCGCCGCTCGGCCTCGGTCGACGACGCGAACCTGCTGAAGTACTGAGAGGAACAGCAGTGACTCAGCTACTGACCGCGTTGCCGGCGGAAGCGGAACGGGCGGAGATCCTCGCCGCCTCCGGCGGGCTCCAGACCGGGGCCTGGCTGCTGGTGGCGCTGCCCCTGCTCGGCGCGGCGGTCCTGCTGCTCGGCGGGCGGCGAACCGACGCCTGGGGGCACTGGCTCGCTGTGCTCGCCTCCTGGGCCGCGTTCGTCTACGGCGCCCTGCTGTTCCTCGATCTGCGCGGGCTGGCCCCCGAGGAGCGGGTCCGCGACGTCCACCTGTTCTCCTGGGTCCCGGCCGGGGGTTTCCAGCTCGACGCGGGGTTGCTGCTCGACCCGCTGTCGCTGTCCTTCGTCCTGCTGATCACCTTCGTCGGCTCGCTCATCCACGTCTACTCCGTGGCCTACATGGAACACGACCCGGACCGGCGCCGCTTCTTCGCCTACCTCAACTTCTTCGTCGCATCGATGCTGCTGCTGGTGCTGGCCGACTCCTACCTGCTGCTCTACGTCGGCTGGGAGGGCGTCGGCCTGGCCTCGTACCTGCTGATCGGGTTCTGGAACATCAAGCCGGACTACGCCACCGCCGCCAAGAAGGCGTTCATCATGAACCGGGCCGGCGACTTCGGCCTGTCGGTGGCCCTCATGATCATGTTCGCGACGTTCGGCACGGTCACCTTCGCGGGCGTGCTGCCCAACGCCGCCGAGGCCCCGCAGACCACGACGACCTGGATCGGCCTGGCGCTGCTGCTCGGTGCCTGCGGCAAGTCGGCGCAGGTCCCGCTGCAGGCCTGGCTGGGCGACGCGATGGCCGGCCCGACGCCCGTGTCCGCGCTGATCCACGCCGCGACCATGGTCACCGCCGGCGTCTACCTCGTAGTCCGCAGCGGCCCCCTCTACGAGGCGGCCCCGAACGCCCAGCTCGCCGTCGTCATCGTCGGAGCGGTCACCCTGCTGTTCGGGGCGGTCGTGGGCTGCGCCAAGGACGACATCAAGAAGGCGCTCGCCGCCTCCACCATGTCCCAGATCGGCTACATGATGCTCGCCGCGGGCCTGGGCGGGATCGGCTACGTGTTCGCGATCATGCACTTGCTCACCCACGGCTTCTTCAAGGCCGGGATGTTCCTCGGCGCCGGCTCGGTGATGCACGGCATGGACGACTCGGTCGACATGCGCCGCTTCGGCGCCCTGTCCACCGCGATGAAGACCACCTGGGCGACGTTCGCCTTCGGCTGGTTGGCGATCCTCGGCGTCCCCCCGTTCTCCGGCTTCTTCAGCAAGGACGGCGTCATCGAGACCGCGTTCGCCACCGGCGAGGGCTGGCGGCCCTGGGTGTTCGGCGGCGCCGCGCTGATCGGCGCCGGCATCACCGCGTTCTACATGTCCCGGCTGTTCTTCATGACCTTCCACGGTCGGGCCCGGTGGAGCGAGGACGCGCACCCGCACGAGTCGCCGTCGCTGATGACCGTGCCGATGGTGGTCCTGGCCGTCGGCTCGGTCGGGCTGGGCGCCTTCCTCTACCTCGGCGAGCGGTTCCACGTCTGGATGGAGCCGGTGGTCGGTGTCGTTGAGGAGCACAGCCCGGTGATCGCCAAGTACCCGCTGATGGCGCTGACCCTGGTGCTGGTCGCGACCGGCGGGGCGCTGGCCTGGCGTCAGTACTGGCAGGCGGACGTGCCGCGGACCGCCCCGCAGGGGTCGTGGCTGACCCGGGCGGCCCGCAAGGACCTGTACCAGGACGACGTGAACGAGGCGGTGTTCATGCGGCCCGGCCAGTACCTGACCCGGTTCCTGGTCTTCGCCGACACCAAGGGCGTGGACGGCGCGGTGGGTGGGGTCGCGGCCCTGGTCGGTGGCGCGGCCGGGCGGCTGCGGCGCTGGCAGAGCGGCCTGGTCCGCTCCTACGCCGCATCGATGCTTGCCGGGGTGGCCGTCCTGGTCCTCGGCGTCCTGGCCGTCCGGATCTGACCGAGCGACGCGGAACGAGGGAAGGAACCTCAATGCCCTGGCTGACCATCATCGGTCTGCTCCCGCTGATCGGCGCCGTCGTCGTCTGGGCGCTGCCACGCGGCACCGACCAGTTGGCCCGGGTCGTCGCACTGGCCACCTCGCTCGCCGTCCTCGCCCTCAGCCTGGGCATGGCTCTGCGCTTCGACGTGGGCAACGCCGGTCTGTACCAGTTCGCCGAGAACCACTCCTGGATCCCGCAGATCGGCGCCAGCTACGCCCTCGGCGTGGATGGCATCGCGCTGACCATGGTGCTGCTGTCGACGATTCTGGTGCCGATCTGTGTGGCGGCGGCCTGGAACGACTACCGCGGCAACGCCGCCCGCAACTTCTTCGCCCTGGTCCTGGTGCTCGAGACCTTCATGATCGGGGTCTTCGCCGCCCGGGACGTGTTCCTGTTCTACGTCTTCTTCGAGGCGATGCTGATCCCGGTCTACTTCCTGATCGGCCAGTTCGGCGGCCCGCAGCGTCGGTACGCGGCGGTGAAGTTCCTGCTGTACAGCCTGCTCGGCGGGCTGGTCATGTTGGTCGCAGTGATCGGTCTGTACACCCAGGGGCCGGGCGGCGAGCAGGGCTTCCTCACCCAGGCACTGACCGGGATCTCCTTCAGCAGCGTGGCGGTCGAGCGCGTGATGTTCCTCGGCTTCTTCTTCGCCTTCGCCGTGAAGGCCCCGATGTGGCCGGTGCACACCTGGTTGCCGGACGCCGCCGGCGAGGCCCCGCCGACCGTCTCGGTGTTGCTGGTCGGTGTCCTGGACAAGGTCGGCACCTTCGGCATGCTCACCCTGTGCCTGCCGCTGTTCCCGAATGCCAGCCGCTGGGCCGCACCGGTGATCGTCGCGTTCGCGCTGGTCTCCATCGTGTACGGGGCGCTGCTGGCGATCGGCCAGAGTGACCTGAAGCGGTTGATCGCCTACACCTCGATCTCGCACTTCGGGTTCATCGTGCTGGGCATCTTCGCGATGACCAGCTACGGCCAGTCCGGCTCGGCGCTCTACATGGTCAACCACGGGTTCTCCACCGCAGCCCTGTTCCTGGTCGGGGGCATGCTGATCGCCCGGCGTGGCACGGCAGCCATCGACGCCTTCGGCGGGCTGCAGCGCAACACCCCGCTGCTGGCCGGAGCGTTCCTGCTCGCCGGTCTGTCCAGCCTGGCGCTACCGGGCATGTCGAGCTTCATCAGCGAGTTCCTGGTGCTGGTCGGCACCTACACCCGGTACCCGGCGATCGCCGTGCTGGCCACATCCGGGATCATCCTGGCGGCGCTGTACATCCTGATCACCTACCAGCGGATCTTCACGGGGCCGCGGCGTGAGTATGCCGCGAACTGGCGCGACATGGGCTCGCGCGAGCTCTGGGTGGTCGCTCCACTGGTCGCGGTGATCCTGGCCCTGGGCTTCTACCCCAAGCCGGTGCTCGACGTGCTGACCCCCGCCGTCGACCGCACCCTGCAGGACGTGCAGCAGGTCGACCCGTCACCTGCCGTCGAGACCGTTGCCGAAGGGACCGCGCCGTGAGCCCGTTGACGATCCCGGAGTTCGCCGGCGCAGTCGCCGTCCCCTCCCTGGCGCCGGCCGCGTCGTTCACCGCTCCCACGTTCGACTACGCGGCGCTGACGCCGCTCTTCCTGGTCTTCGGCGGAGCCTGCCTGTCGGTGCTCGTCGAGGCGTTCACCCCGCGCCGGCAGCGGCACCCCATCCAGGTCGCCCTGTCGCTGGCGACCCTGGTTCTGGCCCTGGGCGCCGTGACCTGGCTCGCACTGCAGGACACCGCGGTCAAGACCGCCGGCTCGACGGCCGGCGCCGGCTCGATCGTCATCGACGGCCCCGCCCTGTTCCTCCAGGCGACCATCGTGGCGCTGTCCCTGCTCGCCGTCCTGACCATGTCCGAGCGGGCCGGTGAGGCCGGTGGGGCGTTCACCGCCCAGGCCTCCGCCGTCCCGGGCTCGCCGGCCGAGGCCGAGGCACGCCGGGCCGGCCTGATCCAGACCGAGGTCTACCCCCTGGTGCTCTTCTCGGTGGGCGGGATGATGCTCTTCCCGGCCTCGAACGACCTGCTGACCATGTTCATCGCCCTCGAGGTGTTCTCGCTGCCGCTGTACCTGTTGTGCGGGCTGGCCCGGCGCCGCCGGCTGTTGTCGCAGGAGGCGAGCCTGAAGTACTTCCTGCTCGGCGCGTTCTCCTCGGCGTTCTTCCTCTACGGTGCCGCCCTGCTCTACGGCTTCGCCGGCTCGGTGAACCTCGGTGCCATCGCCACCGCGGTCAGCGGCGTCGGCGGGACCGCCGTCAGCGGCCGAGACGGACTGCTGCTGCTGGGTGCGGCGCTGCTCGCCGTCGGTCTGCTGTTCAAGGTCGGCGCGGCCCCGTTCCACGTCTGGACCCCTGACGTCTACCAGGGTGCCCCGACCCCGGTCACCGGATTCATGGCGGCCTGCACCAAGGTCGCCGCCTTCGGCGCGCTGCTGCGGGTGGCCTACGTCGCGCTGCCCGGGGTGAGCTGGGACTGGCGTCCGGCGATGTGGGGGGTGGCGATCCTGACCATGATCCTCGGTTCGGTGATCGCCATCGTGCAGACCGACGTCAAGCGGATGCTGGCCTACTCCTCGATCGCCCACGCGGGGTTCCTGCTCACCGGCGTCCTGGCCATGGACCGCGCCGGGGTCAGCGGGGTGCTGTTCTACCTGTTCGCCTACGGTTTCACCACGATCGGTGCCTTCGCGCTGATCTCGTTGGTCCGCGACGCCACCGAGGAGGGGGTCGGTGGGGAGGCCACCCACCTGTCGCAGTGGGCCGGGTTGGGCAAGCGCTACCCGATGGCGGCCGGCGCGTTCGCGTTGTTCCTGCTGGCCATGGCGGGCATTCCACTGACCAGCGGGTTCATGGGCAAGTACGCCGTGTTCGCGGCAGCGGTCGCCAACGGAGCGTGGGTTCTCGCCCTGGTCGGGGTGCTGGCCAGCGCGGCCGCAGCGTTCTTCTACGTGCGGGTGATCGTGCTGATGTACTTCAGCGAGCCGTCGGCGAGCGCGGCAAGTACGGTGGCCACTCCCGGGTTCGGCACCCTGTTCGCCATCATGCTGGCGGTCGTGGTGACGATCGTGCTCGGCATCGTCCCGACTGTGCTGTTCGGCCCTGCGGAGGCCGCGTCGATCTTCCTGAGGTGAGACGTCCATGACCTGGCCCGGCTCTTGAGCGGCGGCGCGAGCTCCGCGGCGCGCACGCCGGTCACGGCTGCGCTGGACCTGCCGATGGCCGAACCACGACTGGACGCCCGGGTGCGCGACGCGCTCGCCGTGGTGGAACGCGAGCTGCACAGCGCGGTGGACCAGGCCGACCCGCTCGCCGACGACGTGGCCCGGCACCTGATCCGGGCCGGCGGCAAGCGGGTCCGCCCGATGCTCACCCTGCTGGCCGCGCACCTCGGTGACCCGTCCAGGCCTGAGATCGTGCAGGCCGCGCTCGTCGTCGAGCTGACCCACCTGGCCACGCTCTACCACGACGACGTCATGGACGGCGCCATGCTGCGCCGCGGCGCCCCGAGCGCGCACGCGGTCTGGGGCAACACCGTGGCCATCCTCACCGGAGATCTGCTGTTCGCCCGGGCCTCCAGGATCGTCGCCGAACTGGGCGTCGAGGCAGTGCAGATCCAGGCCGCCACCTTCGAGCGGCTCTGCCTCGGCCAGCTGCACGAGACTGTGGGACCTCGGGACGGCGAGGACGCGGTCGTCCACTACCTGCAGGTGCTCAGCGACAAGACCGGTTCGCTGATCGCCACCTCGGCCCGGTTCGGTGCCATGTTCGGCGGCTGCGATCGCGCCGTCCAAGAGGTGCTGGTCGCCTACGGCGAGAAGGTCGGGGTCGCCTTCCAGCTCGCTGACGACGTCATCGACCTGCGCAGTGACGGTGCCCAGACCGGCAAGACCCCCGGCACCGACCTGCGCGAGCACGTGCCGACCCTGCCCGCACTGCTGCTGCGCCGGCACGCCGCCCAGACCGGTGACGTCGCCGCGACGGACCTCGTCGCTCGGCTCGACGGTGACCTGTCCGACGACACCGCCCTGGCCGACGTGGTCGCCGCTCTCGCCGCACACCCGGCCACCGAGGCTGCCCGTCGCGAGGCCAACGGCTGGGCCCAGGAAGCTGTGGCCGCTCTCGCCCCTCTTCCCGACTCGTCCGCCCGGGATGCCTTGCGCGACTTCGCCGTCGCCGTGGTCGAGCGCACCGCCTGAGCCCCCTCCGGACCCGGTCGCCCGGTGCCTCAGCTCACCGACTCACCGGCACACCGACCAGAACCTCCCACGCTGATCTTCACGTTTCCCGTGTGCCCCGAGTGTGGAGGTCACCGTGTGCGCAAGTGGTCGCCAGGGCAGCCACATTCACGCACGCTGATCTTCACGGCTCCAATGGGCCCCGAGTGTGCAGGTCACTGTGGGCGCCAGTGGTTGCCAGGGCAGCCGCATTCACGCACGCTGATCTTCGCGGCTCCAATGGGCCCCGAGTGTGAAGATCACTGTGCGGGGGCGCGGTCGTGGGCGGGTCAGGACGGCGGGGGGATCTCCCCGGAGCCACGGACGACGAGCCGCGTGGGCACGATCTGTCTGCGCGGGGCAGAGGTGTCGCCGTCCAGGCGCGCGAACAGCTGATTGGCCGCTCGCCGTCCGATCTCGTAGGGGTCCTGCGCCAGCACGGTGACCGGCGGGTCGATCAGATCGGCGAGCAGGAAGTCGTCGAAGCCGACCATGGCGACTCGGTGCTGCGCATGCCGGGCCCGCAAGGCCCGCAGGGCCCCGATGCTGACCAGGTTCTGGGCCGTGATCACTGCTGTCGGCCCTCGGGGCAGGTCGAGCAGTCCGAGCATGGCCTCTTGCGCCGCGTCCATGTGGTCGAGTTCCTGCACGACAAACTCGGGCCGGACCGCCAGACCGGCTCGTCCCATCGCCTCGGCGAAACCGCGGTAGCGATCCGCCGCGGTAGCGATGGCGCTGCGGTCGCCGAGGAAAGCGACATCGCGATGCCCGTTCACGATGAGGTGCTCGACGCAGGTGACGGCACCGGCGTAGTTGTCCACGAGCACGGCGTCGGCCTCCAGGTCCTGCGGTGCGCGGTCGACGAAGACCAGCGCTGTGCCGGCGGTCAGCTCCCGGGCCAGATAGCCCTGGTCGGCGCCGGCCGGCATCACGATCAACCCGTCCACCCGGCGGGCGGCGAATGCGGTCACGAGATCCCGCTCCCGCTCGAAGGTCTCATCGACGCTGCCGGCCAGGACCGCGACCTCGCGCCCGCGGGCGACGTCCTCCACGGCGCGGTGCACCATCGCCGAGAACGGGTTGGCGAGGTTCTCCAGGACGACGCCGATGGTCGCGGTCTTCCCATCGGCACGGCGCAGGCTCCGGGCACCGAGGTTGGGCCGATAGTGGAGCTGGTCCGCCGCGCGCTCGACACGGGCGACGAGCGCGGGGGAGACCCCCGACTCGTGGTTGACGACTCGGGAAACCGTCTTCAGGCTGACGCCGGCCAGGGCCGCGACGTCGCGCATCGTGGCCCTGGCCCTCGCCCCGGGGCGAACGAGTGACTGCGGACCGTTCCATGCGCGCTCTCCGGACAGGTCGCGGTTTGGTAACGTTGTCATCACGGCCCTATCTCTGTCAGGTAGCGTCCTTGACGCGTGCTGCTCCTCACGTTACAACTAGTCAGACAACGATGTCAGCACCTGTGCCGGACCATTGCCGATGTCTCCGGTGATCGCTGACCGTACCTCCAACCGAAGGACACACATGACTCGCCGTACCCTTCGTCGACTAACGCTGGTCGGTGCCGGCGTTGCCGCATCCATGGTCCTGTCCGCCTGTGGCGACGACAGTGCCTCCACTTCGGACAGCTCCGCCTCAGACGGCGCGGCGGCCGGTGGCGGCGAGACGGTCGCCGTCTCACTGATCACCAAGGACTCCACCAACCCGTTCTTCGTCGCCATGCAGGAGGGCGCCAAGAAGTCCGGTGAGGAGAACGGCGTCGACGTCACGATCGCCTCCGGCAAGGAGGAGGGTGACGACCAGGGCCAGATCAGGGCGATCGAGAGTGCCATCGCCAGCAAGCAGCAGGGCATCCTGATCACGCCGATGTCCACCGGGGTCAACGACGCAATCAGCAAGGCCCGCGACGCCGGCCTCTACGTGATCGCTCTGGACACCCCGACCGACCCGCCGGACGCCGTGGACATCACCTTCGCCACCGACAACCGGAAGGCCGGCGTGCTGATCGGCCAGTACGCGGCCGCCGCGCTGAACGGCGAGAAGGCCACCATCGCGCTGCTCGACATCTTCGACGACAAGATCGTCTCCGTCGACTACAACCGTGACCAGGGCTTCCTCGAGGGCATGGGCATCGAGGTCGCCGACCCGAAGAGGAACGGCGACGAGGCCAAGACCGGCAAGTACACCGGCGGCAAGGGCGGCGACTACGAGATCGTCGGCAACATCGCCACCGGCGCCAACGAGGAGGGCGGCCAGAGGGGCATGGAGCAGCTCCTGGCCCGCAACCCGGACATCAATGTGGTCTACACGATCAACGAGCCGACCGCAGCCGGTGCCGCGGCCGCGATGGCGGCGAAGGGCAAGAACCCCGAGGACTATCTGATGCTCTCGATCGACGGCGGCAAGGCCGGTGTGGAAGACGTGGCGGACGGCATCATCGACGCCACCTCGCAGCAGTATCCGCTGAAGATGGCTGAGCTCGGAGTCGTGGCGATCAAGGACTACGTGAGCGCCGGAACCGAGCCTACGGTCAGCGAGGGCCTCGACTTCTACGACACCGGTGTGGAGCTGATCGTCAACGCCCCGGTGGAGGGTGTGGAGAGCAAGGACGTCCAGTTCGGGCTCGACAACGCCTGGGGCTGATCGACGCCGGCCGAGCCTGATCTGTTACTGATCAGGTCAGTGCCCGACGGGGCAGCCACCCTCTGGTGGCTGCCCCGTCGCTGCCCTACCGTGTGACCCGAGCCACTCGAGGGTGACGGCACACCGAACGATCACAGCCGACGATCACAGCGCGACAACGAGGAGGCACCGTCGTGTCCGACACCACCGCGACTGAGGCAGGGTATGACGCCGCTGAGGAGTTCCTCGGCCGGCAGTCGCCCCTGCAGCGCGTTCAGTCGACCCTGCACACCTATCCGTGGTTGAGCCCCGCCCTCGTTCTGGTCCTGGCGATAGTGATCTTCTCGGTCCTCGCCCCGAACTTCGCCACGCTGGGGAACTTCGGCACGATCACCCAGCAGACGGCCGTGATCGGCACCCTGGCCATCGGGCAGACGCTGGTCATCCTCACCGCGGGGATCGACCTGTCCTGTGGGGCCATCATGGTCTTCGCCTCGATGGTCATGGCCAAGACGGCGTTCGAGAACGGCGTGCCCGGTCTGCTGGCGTTGGTGATCGGCGTCCTGGTGGGCGGTCTGGCCGGTCTGCTGAACGGCTTTCTGGTCACCAAGATCAAGCTGCCGCCGTTCATCGTGACCCTGGGCACCCTCAGCATCTTCACGGCGTTGACCCTGCTCTATGCGACCGGTCGCACGGTCCGCAACCGAGAGCTGGCCGATGAGCTGAAGTGGCTCGGCAAGCCGATCAACCTGGGCGGCTTCACCATCACCAGCGGTGTCCTGGTGATGATCCTGCTCTACGCAGTGTTCGCCTATGTGCTGCGCTACACGGCCTGGGGTTCGCACGTCTATGCCGTCGGGGACGACCCGGACGCCGCCCGGCTGGCCGGGATCGAGGTGCAGCGGGTGCTGCTCAGCGTCTACCTGGTGGCCGGTCTGATCTTCGCCATCGCCTCCTGGGTGCTGATCGGCCGGGTGAACGCGGCGAGCCCGAACTCCGGCCCGGATGCCAACCTGGACTCGATCACTGCCGTGGTGATCGGTGGTACCAGCCTGTTCGGGGGTCGGGGCCGGATCGTCGGCACGCTGATCGGGGCGCTGATCGTCTCGGTGGTGGAGAGCGGCCTGAGCATCGCCGGCTACGACCAGGCGTACAAGGTGTTGGCGATCGGCGTCCTGGTGATCGCCGCGGTCGCCGCTGACCAGTGGATTCGGAGGGCCCGCGCATGAGCACGCAGACCTCACCTGATAGCGATCTGAGCACGCTCACCCCGGTGCTCGAGGGGATCGGCCTGGTCAAGACCTATGGGCGGGTGGTCGCCCTGGACGGCGCAGACTTCGCCCTCTACCCGGGCGAGGTGCTCGCGGTCATCGGTGACAACGGAGCCGGCAAGTCCAGCCTGATCAAGGCGATGTCCGGTGCTGAGATCCCGGACCGCGGCAAGGTCAAGCTGGATGGCAAGGAGGTCTCGTTCACGCGACCGATCGAGGCTCGGGCAGCCGGGATCGAGACCGTGTACCAGACCCTCGCCGTCGCGCCCGCCCTGGACATCGCGACGAACATGTTCCTCGGCCGCGAGGAGCGCAAGGTCGGTCCGCTGGGGTCGATCTTCCGGATGCTCGACGGGTCCGGCATGCGCAACAAGGCCAAGGCGCAGATGACCAGTCTGGGCATCGGCACCCTGCAGAACATGGGCCAGGCCGTGGAGACCCTCTCCGGTGGCCAGCGGCAGGCGGTCTCGGTGGCCCGTGCCGCGGCCTTCGGACACAAGGTGATCATCCTGGATGAGCCGACAGCAGCGCTGGGTGTCCGAGAGTCGGCGCAGGTGCTGCAGTTGATCAAGAACCTTCGCGACAAGGGCATGCCGGTCATCCTGATCTCGCACAACATGCCGCAGGTGTTCGAGGTGGCCGACCGGATCCACGTGCAGCGGCTCGGCAGGCGCGGCGCAGTGATCACGCCCCAGACCGTGAGCATCACCGACGTCGTGGCGATCATGACCGGTGCCCTGCAGGTACCGGTGGAGGAGCAGGCTCTCGGCCCGGTGCGGGTACCCGCTTCCACCGAGCGGAGCTTCACGTCCGGTCTGGACGAGATCCGGTCATCCGGCGGCTGACCTGGTGCCGGTGCCCAGCTGGGCGCACGGTGCAGGTCAGTCATCGAGTTCGTCCAGCGAGCGGGCGGTCAGGACTGCGTCCACGGCCGCCTGCTCGCCGTACCCCAGCAGTCGTCGGGCGATCTGCTCGGTCCGGTCGTCCCGACCGAACCGAGCGCTGATCAGCTGGGCCAGGACGACCTGCTCGCCCCGGGAGAGCCCCTCGCTGCGACCCTGGACGAACCCCTGGGACAGACCCTGCTCCAGGCCCTCGGCGCGATGGCGCTCGGCGATCATGCGTCCGGCCTGGGTGTCCTCGAGGCTGATCGGCATGACGCTCTCCCTTCCGAGGGATTCGATGGTCGCCGCGTCCAGGTGGATCGCGGCAAGGACGGTGGCCAGCTCAGCCAGCCGGGGCACGCGCGTCGGCGGAGCGTATCTGTGGATCACCTGCAGCGCCTCGCGCAGCACATCGGTTCGACGCTGTCCGAGTGGTGGGCGAGCCAGGACCGCCAACGGGGCCAGCGCCGGCAGGGTGAGCAGGTCTGCCGGGTCCAGCTCGCGCAGATACGTGACGTGGAATCGGCACCAGAACTCCGACCCGTCGGTGAGCTCGGTCTCCACGTGCCCCTCGGCCAGGACGACCACGTGTTGGCGAAGCACGGAATCGGGCGCCTGACGCATGATGGCGGAGCGGTACTCCACGAGGCGGTGCGGCAGGTCCGGGGTCGGTCGGCGGACGAACTCCACCTGCGACAGGCGACCATGGCCGGCACCGACCAGCAGGTCGCTGAACCGAGGCGTCGACGGCAGCGCCTGCTCGAGCCGGACCGTGCCGGGGTCGGCGTCGATGCCGAGCCAGCGGCACAGCGTCACCAGCTCGTCGACGGCCAGGGCGCGCAGGGCGTTGTCGTCGTGGGGGCCCGGCCGGGGCGTGCCGTCCTCGGCTGGACGGGAACGGTCGGACTCGAAGGTGGGATCGGCCATCGGTGGGCCGCCTTCCGGGGATCCCGCGGAACCGGCGACCGCGGGTGCGGTCCCCGGCGGCCGCCGGCCACGCGGCGGTCTCATCGCACGTCAGGCAGACGGCGGTGCTGGGAGGACTAGGACGCTAGCCGGGGGGTCCGACAGTCCACTGCGCCGGCGGCGGTTGCCCGGCGGTTGCAGCCGCGATCGGCGTGCGCCGGCGGGTTCCTGCTCGATGATGGTCCTCATGCGCCTGCCTGTGATGCCCCCGGTCGCCCCGATGCTTGCCAAAGCGGTCCGGGAGATCCCCGACGTGGGACACGTGGAGCCGAAGTGGGACGGCTTCCGCAGCATCGTCTTCCGCGACCGGGACGAGGTCGAGCTCGGCTCGCGCAACGAACGCCCCTTGACCCGCTATTTCCCCGAGCTGGTCGAGGCGATCAAGGCCAACGTCCCTGCGCGATGTGTCCTGGACGGCGAGATCGTCGTCGTCCGGGGCGACCGGCTCGACTTCGACGCGCTGCAGCTGCGGCTGCACCCGGCCGCGAGCCGGGTCACGCTGCTGTCCGGTCAGATCCCGGCGTCCTTCGTCGCCTTCGACCTGCTCGCCCTGGACGAGCGGTCCTTCCTCGAGGAGGACTTCGCCGTCCGCCGGGCCGCCCTGGCGCAGGCCCTGGCGCACGCACGGGCCCCGATCCACCTCACCCCGGCCACCGCCGACCTCGACGAGGCACGCCGCTGGTTCGAGGTGTTCGAGGGCGCCGGGCTGGACGGGGTCGTCGCCAAGCCGCTGGTCGGCGGCTACCGGAGCGACAAGCGGGCGATGTTCAAGGTCAAGCACGAGCGGACCGCGGACTGCGTCGTGGCCGGGTTCCGCTGGCACAAGAGTGGGCCGGTTATCGGGTCTCTGCTGCTCGGCCTGTACGACGAGACCGGCGCGCTGCAGCACGTCGGGGTCTCGGCGTCCTTCCCGATGAGGCGCCGGGCCGAGCTGGTGCAGGAGCTGGCGCCATACCGGGTCCCGATCGGCGAGGCCGGGAAGGCCGGCCATCCCTGGGCGGCGTGGGCGGACGCGCAGGCCCACGCCGACGGGCGGCTGCCCGGCGCCGTGAGCAGGTGGAGCGCCGGCAAGGACCTGTCCTGGGAGCCGGTGCGTCCCGAGCTGGTCGTCGAGGTCGCCTACGGTCACATGGAGGGCACCCGGTTCCGGCACACCGCCCAGTTCCGCCGCTGGCGCCCGGACCGCACGCCTGACAGCTGCACCTATGACCAGGTCGACCGGCCGGTCCGGTACGACCTGGCTCACATCCTGAGCAGCTGAGGCAGCGCTCCGCCCACCCCGCGGTCCGGGGCGTGGACAGCGCCCGCTTCGGGTTGTGAGATCCGGTCAGGCGGCCAGTGCAGGGGCCTTCTGGACGGCGCGCGCCCGGGAGCGCGCCGCGGTCAGTGAGTCCAGCGTCAGCACCGCCAGCGCCGTCCAGACCAGCCCGAACCCGATCCAGCGTGAGGCCGGCATCTGCTCGCCGAGCACGAGGACGGCGCACAGCAGCTGCAGCACCGGGGTCAGGTACTGCAGCAGGCCCATCGTCGACAGCGGGACCCGGCGGGCAGCGGCGGCGAACATCAGCAGTGGGACGACGGTGACCACACCGCTGGCGGCCAGCAGCAGCGCCTGCCACGGCGGGTTGTCGGTGAAGTGGCCACGCCCGCCGACCTCGAGCCAGATCAGCCCGGCCACAGCGACCGGGGCCAGGGCCGCGGTCTCACCGGACAGCCCGGTCAGCGCGTTCAGGGACACCCCGACGGTCTTCTTGATCAGGCCGTAGAGGCCGAACGTCGCGGCCAGGCTGAGCGAGATCCAGGGCGGGGCACCGTAGTCGACGGCGAGGACGGTGACGGCGAGCGCGCCGATGCCGACCGCCGTCCACTGGGCCGGACGCAGCCGCTCCTTGAGCACCAGCACCCCGAGCAGCACCGTGACCAACGGGTTGATGAAGTACCCCAGGCTGGCCTGGGTCACCTGGTCGGTGCCGACCGAGTAGACGTAGATGCCCCAGTTCACCGCGAGCACCGTGGCGGCCAGGGCGAGCAGCCCCGCGGTGCGCGGTGGGCGCAGGGCGCCGAGGTGGCGCCAGCCCTGCAGGACCGCCAGTGCCAGCAGGCACACCAGCATCGACCACAGGATCCGGTGCAGCACGATCTCGACCGGCCCGGAGCGCCCGAGCAGGACGAAGAAGAGCGGGAACATCCCCCACAGCCCGTAGGCGGCGATGCCGTAGCCGATGCCTCGTCGCTCGCTCCGCGCCGGATTCATCCGATGATTCTAGGCGGGTCGCTCGGGGATCCGGATCCGGCTGGTCCTGACGTCTGCCGCGCTCCACGCAGCGCCCACAATGGAGCGATGTCGGACACCTCGGACTGGAGCACCCGTCGTGGCGAAGCCGCGCAGGAGCAGGCCGCCCGCGCCGCACGGGCCCGCGAGGCCGAGACGCTTCGGGCTCGGCAGAAGGTTGCGGCCTTTGTCGCCGAGGCGCGTCGTCGAGGCCTGGTCACGACGCCCCTGGTGGCGCGCTCCGGTGACCGTGCAGGCAGGTACCGCACCGGCCTGACCGGCTGGTACCTGACCCGGAACGGCTCGATCGGGGTGAGCGAGGCCGGGGACTACTACGTGCTCTCGTGCCCCCCGAGCCTGATCGCCCTGGTGCGTGGGGTGAGCCTGGTCCCCGCCGACCCGCCGCTGCAGGTCGGTCGTGGCGCCCGCGACGGCGAGTCGATCGAGCTGGACGTGCTCCTGGCCATGCGCCTGGAAGCGGGCGACTCCTGGGACGTGGCCCGCTGAGCCGTGCGTGCGGCCCGCTGACCTACTCGACCGTCCAGGTGTCGGCGCCGGCCAGCAGGGCGGCGAGGTCATCATCGGACGCCGGTCCGCCGCCCGCCGTCACCGCGGCACCGACCTGTTCGCGCACCTGGTCGTCGTAGGTGGGCCGGCTCACCGAGCGGAACACCCCGATCGGCACGTGGGACATCGTCGGCTCATCGAGGCGGGACAGGGCGAACGCCAGGGACGGGTCGCTCGCGTGCGCGTCATGGACGAGCACCGTATCGGTGCCGACCTCGCCGACCGGGGCGACCTGCAGCGAGCCGTCCCGACCTCGGACGACGCCGAGCGAGCCCTCGCCGTCCTCGCCGGCGGGGCCGAACCGGATCGCTCGACCGTGCTCGAGCCGGACCAGCCGGGCCTGCGCCTGGTCGCGGTCCTTGAGCACGTCGAACGCGCCGTCATGGAAGATGGGGCAGTTCTGGTAGATCTCCACCAGTGCCGCCCCGCGGTGCGAGACCGCCTCGCGCAGCACCGAGGTCAGGTGCTTGCGGTCGGAGTCCAGGGTCCGGGCCACGAACGTCGCCTCGGCGCCCAGGGCGAGCGAGACCGGGTTGAACGGCGCATCCAGCGAGCCGAGCGGGGTTGACTTGGTGACCAGGCCGGACTGCGAGGTCGGTGAGTACTGGCCCTTGGTCAGCCCGTAGATCCGGTTGTTGAACAACAGGATGGTGAGGTTGAGGTTGCGTCGCAACGTGTGTACCAGGTGGTTGCCGCCGATGCTCAGCGCGTCGCCGTCCCCGGTGACCACCCACACCGACAGGTCCGGCCGCGAGGTCGCCAGACCGGTGGCGATCGCCGGCGCCCGGCCGTGGATCGAGTGCATCCCATAGGTGTCCAGGTAGTACGGGAACCGCGAGGAGCAGCCGATCCCGCTGATGAAGACGATGTTCTCCCGGTTCACGCCGAGCTCGGGCAGGAAGGACTGGACGGCGGCCAGGATCGCGTAGTCGCCGCAGCCCGGACACCAGCGCACCTCTGAGTCAGAGGTGAAGTCCTTCTTGGTCGATGCCTTGGCGTCGCCGGGACGTCGGGCCACGCCGTCCAGACCGGACGGCGCGGTGGTGGCGGCCGGCATCCCCAGGTCGTGCAGCTGCGTCATCGGGTTCCCTCCTGGGCCAGCTTGGTGATCGCCTCGGCGATCTCGGCAGACTTCAACGGCAGTCCGCGTACCCGGTTGTAGCCGACGGCGTCGACCAGGAAACGACCGCGCAGCAGCAGGGCCAGCTGGCCGAGGTTCATCTCCGGCACCAACACCTTCGGATACCGCCGCAGCACGTCACCAGTGTTGGCGGGGAAGGGGTTCAGGTGGCGCAGGTGGGCGGTGGCCACCGGCAGGCCATGGGCGCGGACCTGGCCCGCAGCGGCGTGGATCGGACCGTAGGTCGACCCCCAGCCGATGACCAGGAGCTGCGCGTCGCCGTCCGGGTCCTCGACCTCCAGCGGCGGGGTGTCGACGCCGTCCACCTTGGCCTGGCGCAGCCGGACCATGCGGTCGTGGTTGTCCGGGTCGTAGGAGATCTCCCCGGTGCCATCGGCCTTCTCGAGGCCACCGATCCGATGCACCAGCCCCGGCGTGCCCGGCACCGCCCAGGGCCGGGCCAGGGTCACCGGGTCACGGTCGTACGGACGGAACGTCGCCTGCCCACCCTCGTCGGTGGCGTTCGGCGCGCTCGCGTGGTCCGGCTCGATCCGAGGCAGGTCGGCGACCTGTGGCACCTGCCACGGCTCGGACCCGTTGGCCAGGTAGCCGTCGGACAGCAGCAGCACCGGGGTGCGGTAGGACACGGCAATGCGGACGGCGTCCATCGCCGCGTCGAAGCAGTCCGCCGGGGAGCGCGGAGCCACCACCGGCACCGGGGCCTCGCCGTTGCGCCCATACAGCGCTTGAAGCAGGTCGGCCTGTTCGGTCTTGGTCGGCAGCCCCGTCGACGGCCCGCCCCGCTGGACGTCGACGATCACCATCGGTAGCTCCAAGGAGACCGCCAGTCCGATCGACTCGCTCTTGAGCGCCAGTCCCGGTCCGGACGTCGTGGTCACTGCGAGCGCGCCACCGTAGGCGGCGCCGAGGGCCATCGCCGAGCCGGCGATCTCGTCCTCGGCCTGGATCGTGGTCACGTTGAACCGCTTCAGCCGGGCCAGGGTGTGCAGGATGTCCGTGGCCGGGGTGATCGGGTACGAGCCGAGCACCAACGGCAGGCCGGCCCGGTGCGCCGCGGCGACCAACCCGTAGGCCAGCGCCACGTTGCCGGTGATGTTGCGGTAGGTGCCGGGCACGGCGGGGGCCGGGTCGACCTCGTAGCGCACCGCGAAGACCTCGGTGGTCTCCCCGAACGCCCACCCGGCGCGGAAGGCCGTCAGGTTGGCCCGATGCAGGGTGGGGTTCGCGCCGAACTTGGTCTGCAGGAACCGCTCGGTGCCGCCAGTGGGGCGGGCGTACAGCCAGGACAGCAGGCCGAGGGCGAACATGTTCTTCGCGCGTTCGGCCTCCTTGCGGCTCAGCTCGAACTCCTTGAGCGCCTCGACCGTCATCGAGGTCAGCGGCAGCGAGTGGACCTGGTAGGAGTCCAGCGTCCCGTCCTCGAGCGGGCTGCTGGAGTAGCCGACCTTGGTCAGGGCGCGGGCGGTGAACTCGTCGGCGTCGGCGATCACCGTCCCACCGCGGGGCAGGTCGGCCACGTTCGCCCGCAGCGCCGCGGGGTTCATCGCCACCAGGACGTCGGGCGCGTCGCCGGGGGTGCGCACGTCGTGGTCGGCGAAATGCAGCTGGAACGAGGAAACCCCCGGCAGCGTGCCCTGCGGGGCCCGGATCTCCGCCGGGAAGTTCGGCAGCGTGGCGAGGTCGTTGCCGAGCGACGCAGTCTCGGCGGTGAACCGGTCACCGGTCAGCTGGATGCCGTCGCCGGAGTCCCCGGCGAACCGGATGATGACCCGTGCCAGCCGTTCGACGCTCTTGGTGCTCATCGGTTGGTGCAACCCCGATCGTGTTCGCAACGGGCCCAGGCCTCGCCGGTGCCTCCTGATGGCATGGTAAGTGGTGTCCGTTTCGTCGGGCGCACTGTCCACGAGCCGAACCCTCCCCTGAGCGTGAACGTCGCGGGCGACCCGAACCATCCCCGCAGGTGCCCCGGAGCACGCGCCGAGCCCAGGCCCGGTGTGGCTCAGGACCGGGCAGGGGCAGTAGAGCGTCGAATCGGTGGGGTTCTCGGCGAACGACGTGTTCGGGGGTCTGGTGCCATCGGCGCGAGCAGGCCTTGGGCGATCCGTTGCCGGCTGGGAGCCGATGTCCGTCGCTGCCTGGGCCGAGCGGAACCGCGCAGCCTGGGCGCCGTCACCGGCACGACCCCAGGAGCACGACTAGAGTCGGCGTTATGAGTGGGTCGGCCTCCTGGCTCGTGGTCTCAGCGGTCGCCGCCGGGGGGATCCTGTTCTTCGCCGCCGCGATGCTGGCCAACCGGGCGCTGCGCCCGCACCTGCCGACCCCCGAGAAGCGGACGACGTACGAGAGCGGCGTCGACCCGGTCGGCACCGGCTGGGCGCAGACCCAGGTCCGGTACTACCTGTACGCCTTTCTCTACGTGGTGTTCGCGGTGGACGCGGTCTACCTGTTCCCGTGGGCCGTCGTGCTGGCTGAGCTCGGCTGGCCCGCCGTCGTCGAGATGGCGATCTTCCTCGGCGTCCTGGCCGTCGGGCTGCTGCACGCCTGGCGCCGCGGTGCCCTGCGGTGGGCCTGATGGCGGATCCGTCGAGGGACGCCCAGCACCCTGAACCGACCGGACCGACCGGACCGACCGACCGGACCGGTCCCGCTCGGCCTGCCGGCGCGCCGCCCGTCGGCGGTGGGCCCGCTGCAAACGGTGGCGCCCTACCCGTTGCGCCTGGTGCTGAACTGGGGGCGCCGCTACAGCCTGTGGGTGTTCAACTTCGGTCTGGCCTGCTGCGCCATCGAGTTCATCGCGGCCAGCATGGGCCGGCACGACTTCATCCGGCTCGGGGTGATCCCCTTCGCCCACGGCCCCCGGCAGGCCGACCTGATGGTGATCAGCGGCACCGTCACCGACAAGATGGCCCCCGCCGTCCGCCGGCTGTACGAGCAGATGCCCGAGCCGAAGTACGTGATCAGCTTCGGCGCCTGCTCCAACTCCGGCGGGCCCTACTGGGACTCCTACTGCGTGACCAAGGGCGTGGACCAGATCATCCCGGTCGACGTGTACGTACCGGGCTGCCCGCCGCGGCCGGAGGCCCTGCTGCAGGGCATCGTCCGGCTGCAGGAGAAGATCGCCGGCGAGGACCTGGGCCAGCGCTACCGCCGTCCGGTCTCCGCCGGCGCCGCGACCCGCGACCTGGTGGCGGCACCGCGAACCGGAGGCGCGCCATGACTGCGCTGCGCATCGCGGCGGTGCAGGAGGTCTTCACCACCGGGCTCGGTGTAGATCTCACCGTGACCACGGACGGCACCGGCACCGCCGTCGTCGACGTGCCCGCCGGCCGGTGGCTGGAGGCGGCCGAGCTCGGCCGCGAGGTCCTGGGCCTGGACTTCCTGGACTGGCTGTCGGCCGTGGACCAGACCGACGCCGACCCGGGCGGGTTCGACGTCGTTCTGCACATCGCCGACGCCGCTGCGCTCCCCCGTCGGCTGCTGCTACGCACCCGCGTCGCCTCGGCTGACCCGCGCCTGGCCTCGCTGACCGGCGTCTGGGCGGGGGTGGCCTGGCACGAGCGGGAGACCCACGAGATGTTCGGGATCGACTTCAGCGGCTTCGATGACGGCCAGCTCAGCGTGGACGGCGAGCCGCTCGGGCTGCGACCGCTCCTGCTGCCCGAGCACTTCGAGGGGACGCCGTTGCGCAAGTCGTTCGTGCTCACCGCCAGGGCGAGCAAGCCGTGGCCCGGTGCGAAGGAGCCGGGCGAGGGCGGGGCCGGCGCTCCGAGTCGTCGGCGCACCCGCCCGCCCGGTGTGCCGGACCCGCAGTGGGGCCCGCACGAGCCCCCCGACGCCTCGGCGCCGCCCCCCGGCACCGCGGAGCACCAGTGATCGCCGGGCTGTCGGTGCTCGAGGTCCTGGTGCGGGCTCTGGCCGTCGTGGCCGCGTTCCTGGTGCTGCCGCTGGTGGTCGGCCAGGCCGAGCACAAGGTGATGGCCCACATGCAGGGCCGGCTCGGCCCGATGTACGCCGGCGGCTTCCACGGCTGGGCGCAGCTGGTCGCCGACGGGGTGAAGTTCGCGCAGAAGGAGGAGATCGTCCCGGCCGCGGCGGACCGCACCGTGTTCCGGCTGGCCCCGGCGGTGGCCCTGGTTCCCTACCTGGTGGCGCTGGCCGCCGTCCCGCTCTCGCCGTCCCTGGTCGCCGCGCCGCTGGACTCCGGGCTGCTGTTCGTGCTGGCCACCAGCGCCGTCGGGGTGCTCGGCACGTTGATGGCCGGGTGGGCCAGCGCCAACAAGTACGCCCTGCTGGGGGCGATGCGGGCGGCGGCGCAGCTGCTCGCCTACGAGCTGCCGCTGGTGCTGGCCGCCAGCAGCGTGGCGCTGGCAGCGGGGTCGCTGTCCCTGGTCGAGATCGGCCAGGCCTGGCGGCCCTGGTGGCTGATCTGGCAGGCCCCGGCCGCGGCCGTGTTCCTGATCGCCGGGTTGGCCGAGCTGCAGCGACCGCCGTTCGACATGCCGATCGCCGACTCCGAGCTCGTCGCCGGTCCGTTCACCGAGTACGGCGGGCTGCGTTTCGCCTTGTTCCTGCTCGCCGAGTACGCCGGCATCGTGCTGCTGTCCGGGCTGTTCGCGGTGCTGTTCCTCGGCGGCTGGCAGGGTCCCTTCGCCGGGGTGCTCGGACCGGTCTGGACGCTGCTCAAGGCGGCCGTGGTGGCCCTGGTGGTGATCTGGGTGCGGGTGTCCTGGCCGCGGCTGCGATCGGACCAGCTGCAACGGTTGGCCTGGGGGGTGCTGGTGCCGACCGCCCTCGTCCAGCTGGCGATCACAGCCGTCGTGGTGACCGCCGCGGGATGACCGTCTACGGTGGGGTTTCGACCTGTCAGTGAGCGTCCGGCACGGACCGTGACAGACTGGTGCACGACGGGAGGCGGCCCCGTGGGCAGACCACGTCGACAGGAACCCAGACGGGCCCACCTGGTGGCTGCCGCGTGCCGGGTCCTGGACCGGGACGGGTTGCGCGGGCTGCGGGTGCGGGAGGTCGCCGCCGAGGCGGGAGTGAGTCCGGCGTCGGTCCTCTACTACTACCCGGACTTCTTCCAGCTCGCCGTGCGCGCCTTCGACGTCGCGGTGCGCTCCCTGGCCTCGGAGCGTGCCGCGGTGGCCGCCTCCATCCCGCAGCCGGAGCGGCGTCTGCCGGCCCTGCTCGACGTGGACCTGCCCGAGGTGCTGCCCGGGGTGGTCCGTGCGGTCGGCGAGGCGCCGCTGCTCATCGACGAGCATCCCGAGCTGCTCCCGGTGCTGGAGTCGATGCTCGCTGAGCAGGTCGAGGTGTACACCGCGGTGATCGCCGACGGCATCGCCTCGGGGGTCTTCGCAGGTGCCGCCGAGGCGCGGGTGGTGGCCCGCAGCCTGGTGGCCCAGCTGTATGCCGTCGGGTCCCTCCGGTGCGGCGGCCTGCTGTCGACCGCCCGGGCCCGGGCGGACCTCGCCGGGGCGCTGGAGCTGATGTTGGGCCGTGCTGTGCCCGCCGGCCAGGTCCTGCCTGAGCCTCTCGCCACCGCCTCCGCGGAGCTGCCCAGCGCCGTGCGCTGACCTCGCCCGGGCCGGGCCGTGACGGGTCAGCAGCGGCGGACCAGATGCACCAGCTGGTAGCCGGGGCCGTCGCTGCGGTGGGTCTCGACGTAGCCGTGCCGGGCGTACAGGCGCAGGTTCGCCGCGGAGTGCTCACCGGTGAACAGGTGCAGCTGACACCGGGGCCCGCCCGGGGCGGTCGCGACGACGTCGTGGACCGCGCCCAGCAGCGTGCTGCCCAGTCCCTGGCCCTGCAGGTCGGGCACGACGACCAGCCGGCTCACCTCGCCGTCGCGTCCGTCGGCCCGGCGGCGAAGGCGGACTGCCGCGACCAGCCGCGCGCCGAACCGGGTGGGCAACCGGATGCCGAGGGCGGTCACCGCCGGATCGTCCAGCTCGGCGCGCAGCTGCGACAGGGTCTGGGTGAGCGGCGGTAGGTGCGGGTCGGCATGCAGCTGGGCCTGCTCGGCGTAGGCGCTGCGCTGGACGGTGAGCAGCTCACCGGCGTCCTCGACCGACAGCCGAACCACCGAGACCCGAGCCGGCCGGCGCCACCCCGACCGCGTCCCTCGCATCTGCTCCTGCATCGTGCCCACGCTACGTTCGACCCGCCCGCGGTGGCAGGATGCCTCCGTGAGTGCGCAACGGGGAGCCGGCGACGAGGCGGACGCCGACGCTGCGGCGCCGTCCGGGTCCCGGCTGCCAACCGGGCTGCTGCGCGGACTGGCCACCACCGCCTCGGCACTGCTGCGCCCCGCCCACACCCGCGAGTACCCCCACGTCGCCCCGGACCTGCCCCCGCGCAGCCGGGGCGTCATCGCACTGCTCGAGGAGAACTGCACCGTCTGCATGCTGTGCGCCCGCGAGTGCCCCGACTGGTGCATCTACATCGATTCGCACAAGGAGACCCTGCCGGCGGCCGAGGGCGGGCGCGCCCGGCAGCGCAACGTGCTCGACCGGTTCGCCATCGACTTCTCGCTGTGCATGTACTGCGGGATCTGTATCGAGGTCTGCCCGTTCGACGCGCTGTTCTGGTCGCCGCAGTTCGAGTACGCCGAGCTCGACATCCGGGACCTGTTGCACGAGCGGGAGCGGTTGGCCGGCTGGCTCAGCGGGGTGCCGGCCCCACCGGCCCTCGACCGTGGCGCGGTCGAGCCGAAGGAGCTGGCCGCGGGACGGCGCGCCGCCGGCGGGGCCGAGCGGGCGGACGACCCGGGGCCGGAGCGATGACCGGCCTGGACCTGCTCTTCGTCGTGCTCGCCGTTCCGGTGGCCGTGGCCGCGCTGTTGGCGGTGACCAGCCGGCAGGTGGTGCACGCCGCACTGTGGCTGGTGGTCGCCCTCGGGATGCTGGCCGGGGTCTACCTGGTGCTCGGCGCCGAGGTGGTCGCCCTGGTCCAACTGCTGGTCTATGTGGGGGCCGTCGTCGTCCTGGTGCTGTTCGCGCTGATGCTTACCCGGGCGCCGATCGGCCCTGCAGAGGACCTGGACGCCGGGCGCGGCCGCCGCCTGGGTGCCGCGCTGGCGGGGCTCGGCATCGCCGTTCTGACCGGTGCCACCCTGCTCGCCGCGGTGCGCACGACGACGGTCGGTGTGGACCTGGCCGACGGTCAGGCGCAGCCGCTGGGCCGGGCGATCTTCACCGGGTGGGTGCTGCCCTTCGAGCTGCTGTCTGTGCTGTTGCTCGCCTCCCTCGTGGGGGCGATCGCGCTGGCCCGGTCGACCCGCACCGCTGCCGGATCGGCGTCCGCGACCGCGGCGGAGGGCGAGTCGTGATCCACCTGGCCGGACCGGTGCTGCTGGTCGCGGTGCTGGCCGGTGCCGGCGTCTACGGAATGCTGGCCCGTCGCAATGCCGTCCTGGTGCTCGTCGGCGCCGAGCTGCTGCTGGCGGCAGCCGGACTGCTGCTGGTCGTGGCCGCGACGCTGCCGGGCACCGGCCTGGCCGGCATCGGTGCCGAGGGTACCGCGTCGCCTCCGGCCGCCGGCGACCTGCTGCGCACCGGCCAGGTGGCCACGATCATGCTGATCACCGTCGCCGCCGCCGAGATCGGTCTGGCGCTGGCGATCGTGCTGGCGCTGTTCCGGGTCCGGGCCACCAGCGACCTCACCGAGGTCCGTGAGCTCGGCGAGGCCGCCCGGTGAGCGGTGCGTCCCAGCTACTGGTGACGGGCCTGGCCGGTACCACCGGTCAGGCCCAGCCGGGTGCGGCCGTGTCGGTGGCCGCGGTGCTGACCGTCGTCGTTCCGGCGGTCTTCGCCGTCCTCGGCGTGGCGGTGAGCGGTCGCTCGGCGGCCTGGTCGCGGGAGTGGGCCCGGACCGGCGCCGCCGGCACCCTGGCGGCGGCGTGCGTCGAGGCGTGGCTGGTGCTGCGGGACGGTCCGGTCGAGCGGATCGCGCTGCTGGGTCGGGTCGACATCGGGCCGACCACTCTCGCTCTGGAGCTGCGCGCCGACCAGCTCTCCGCCCTGGTCGCCGTCGCCGTCGCGGTGGTCGCGCTGTGCGTTCAGGTCTACTCCACCGGGTACGTCACCGAGCGCTACCCCGCCTACGCCGCGACCGTGTCGCTGTTCACGGCCGCGATGATGCTCGTCGTCCACGCAGACGACCTGGTGCTGCTGCTGATCGGCTGGGAGGTGATGGGCGCCTGCTCCTACCTGCTGATCGGCCACTACAGCGAGCGAGCGGCGGCGCGGGCCGCCGCGGTCAAGGCGTTCGTGGTCACCCGGTTCGGCGACCTCGGCGTGCTGCTGGCGATCGTCGTCCTGGTCACCGCCGGCAGCGCTTCGGTCTCCACCACGTCGATCGGTGAGCTGTCGGCCGCGGCGACGAGCGGGGCGCTCGGCTCCGGCCCGCTGACCGCCGCCGCACTGCTGCTGCTGGCCGGCGTGGCGGGCAAGTCCGCCCAGTTCCCCCTGCACACCTGGCTGCCGGACGCGATGGAGGGCCCCACGCCGGTCTCGGCGCTGATCCATGCCGCGACCATGGTGGCCGCCGGCGCGTTCCTGCTGGCCCGGCTGCTGCCGTTGTTCCTGGCTGCTCCGGTGGCCCTGGCCGCGGCTGCGGTGATCGCCTCGGTCACCATGCTGGGCGCGGCGCTGGCGGCCCTGGCCCAGGACGACGTCAAACGGCTGCTCGCCTGGTCGACGATCAGCCAGGTGGCCTACATGGTCGCCGGGATCGCCATGGCCCCCGCGCTGGTCGGTGCGGGGCAGGGCGACCCTGCCGGAGCGGGGATCGCCCACCTGCTCGCCCACGCCGCGTTCAAGGCGCTGCTGTTCCTGGTCGCCGGCTGCGCGGCGGTCCTGGCCGGGTCCACGTTGATGAGCCGGGTCAGCGACTGGGGCGGGCTGTGGCGCCACCATCGGGGCCTGGCGGTGCTCTTCTCCCTCGGTCTGGCGGCCCTGGCCGGGCTGCCACCGGTGAGCGGCTTCTGGTCCAAGGAGGCGGTGCTCACCGCTGCCGAGACGGCGGCCCGGGACGCCTCCGGGCCGGGCGGTGCCTGGCCGGCCTGGCTGGTGCTGGCCAGCGGCCTGCTGACGGTCCTGGTCACCGGCCTGTACGCGGGACGCGCGTTCGTCCTGGTCGTGCTCGGTGGGCCGGCCCCGGTCGGCTCCGCACCCGTCCTGCCCGCCGACGCGAGCGCCGACTCGCCGGCCGATCATCCGCTGCCCGCCTCGATGATCTGGCCGCTGTGGCTGCTCGCGGTGCCCACCGCGCTGTTCGGCCTGGTGCTGGTGCGCCCGCCGCAGCTGCTGGCCGGGCTGCACCTCGACCCGATCGCCGCGGTCACCGGCGCTGCGCTGTCCCTGGCCGGGGTGGGCTGGGCGCTCTCGGCGCCGCGGCTGGGCACCCGGGACATCGCCGCGGCGCTGCCGGGCGTGCTGCGGTCCTTCCTGCGCGACGGCTACCGGCTGGACGACGTGCAGCACGTCCTCGTGGTGCGGCCGTACCGAGCGGCGGCCCGGGTGGTGGCGGCCGGTGACAGTGACGTCGTCGACGCCTACCCGCGCGGGGCCGCGGTCGCCGTGCGATGGGCGGGAACCGGGCTGCGCCGGCTCAGCGACGGTCTGGCCACCGGCTACCTGGGCTGGGTGGTCGTGGGTGCGCTGGCCATGGGCCTGGCCGGTGTGGTGCTGTCATGACGGGGTTGGTGGACCCGGCGCCGGCTGCCGACCCGCTGGCCGAGGCACTGGTGGTCGCGCTGGTCTGCGTGCCGCTGGCAGCTGCGCTGCTGCTGCTGGCCTATCTCGCCTCCCTGCGTGCGACAGCGCGCGGTTCTGACCGTGAGGTCGAGCGTTTCGCGACGGGTTTCGGTGTTCTGACCAGCGCCACGACGCTGGTCCTGGCCGCCGTCGCGACGGTCCGAACGGCCCTCTCGCCGACCGACGGGGTGGTCCTGCGCGCCCCGATCGACGTGCCCTGGATACCCGCCCTCGGCGTGCATCTGCGGCTGGGCCTGGACGGCGTCTCCGCGCCGCTGGTGCTGCTCACCGCGCTGCTCGGGCTGGCCGTGTGCTGGCACCTGGTCCGAGTGCGGCCGGCGGCCGGGCACACCGGCGGGCTGGTGGCCTGTGTGCTCGCGGTGACCGGTGGGGCGATCGCGACCTTCGTCGCGCTGGACCTGGTGGTGTTCTTCATCGCCTTCGAGACGGTGCTGGTGCCGATGTGGTTCGTCATCGCACGGTGGGGCGACGTCACCCAGCCCGCGGCCACGGTGCCGCCGTCGGCGTCGCGGCTCGGGGGAGAGGGGGCCCGTCGCGACGCCGCGAACCGGTTCGTGCTGTTCACGGTGACCGGGTCGGCGCTGATGCTGCTCGGCATCCTGCTGGTCGGCCTGCGCACCGGCACCACCGACCTGGTCGAGCTGGCCGCCCGGCGCGGGGCGGGGCTGTCGACGGCGGAGCAGACCGCGGCCGCGATCCTGATCATGCTGGGCCTGGCCGTGAAGGCCCCCATGTTCCCGCTGCACACCTGGCTGCCGCCGGCGCACACGATCGCGCCGACCGCCGGCTCGGTGCTGCTGGCCGGCGTGCTGTTGAAGATGGGTACCTACGGGCTGGTGCGGATCGCCGTCCCCGTGGTGCCGGACGGCGTGCGCGCGGTGGCGCCGCTGCTCGGCGCGTTCGCAGTGGCCGGGGTGCTCTGGGCGGGGCTGGCCTGTTTCGTCGAGCGGGACCTGAAGCGGCTGGTGGCGTTGTCGTCGGTGGCGCACATGGGGTTCGTCCTGCTGGGGGTGGCGACGATGACGCCGGCCGGGCTGCAGGGCGCTCTGTTCGCCAACATCGCCCACGGGCTGATCACCGGTCTGCTGTTCTTCGTCGTGGGTGCGGTCAAGGACCGCCACCACACCGCGGTGCTCGCCGAGCTGGCGCCGGGCCTGCGCGACCGACTGCCCCGGTTGGGCTGGCTGCTCGCCTTCGGCTGCATCGCCGGTCTCGGGCTACCGGGCCTGGCCGGCTTCTGGGGTGAGCTGCTGGCGATCGTCGGTGCCTGGCAGTCGGATTCGGCGATCGGAGCACTGTCCCGGCCGCTGGCCGTGTTCGCCGCCGTGGGCACCCTGGTGGCCGCGGTCTACCTGCTGCGGGTGCTGCGCGAGCTGTGGCACGGCGCCGCGCCGGACCTGGGCCCCCTCGACGCGGCGGCCGACCGAACCGGGACCGGAACCGATGCCGGAGTCGGTGACGAGGCCGCCGAGGGGACGAGGGACAGGCCGCGCGTCCTGGTCGTGACGGTCGGCGACGCCACCCGCCACGAGGTCACGGTGATGATGCCGCTGGTGGTGGCGACCGCCGTCCTGGGTCTGCTGCCCTGGCTGCTGCTCGACCTGACCGGGCCGACGGTGGACTGGTTGCTGGGGGTCGGCCGGTGAGCGCCCGCACTGTCAGCACGGCCGTGCCACCGGTCGACTGGCTGGCCCTGGCGCCGGTCGCGGTGATCGTCGCGACCCTGCTCGCGGTGCTGCTCGTCGACGCGCTGCTGCCGCGGCGGAGCGACTTCGGGGTCTCGTCGGTCTCGGCGCGGGTGTTGGACGGCGTGGCGCTGACCGGGCTGGTGGCCGCCGCAACCGCGGTCGCCGCGCTCGGCGCCGGGCTCGAACGGGTTCCCGGCGGGAGTCGAGACACCCTGTGCGTCAACGGATCCGCGCCAGACGGCGGGTCGCTCTGTTCGTTTGTCGTCTCCCCGTTCACGCTCACGCTGCAGGCGGTGGTCCTGGCCTTCGCGACGGTGTGCCTGCTGCTGGCGATGGACTCCACCGGGGCGCGGGACCGGGCCGCGCACCACGTGCTGTTCCTGTCCGCGGTGGCCGGGGCGGTGGCGTTGGCCGGGGCTCGGGACCTGGTGACGCTGCTGGTCGCGCTGGAGACCGCCTCGCTGCCGGCCGTGGCGCTGGTGGGTCTGCGCCGGGACGCCCCCGGGGTGCAGGGTGCGCTGACCCTGCTGCTGACCGCGGTGGGCTCGCTCGGGCTGCTGGCGCTCGGGCTCGGGCTGCTGCTGACCGCGGGTGGGACTCTGCACACGCAGACCCTGGCCGTGGCGCTAGCCGACCCGACGCTGCCGGCCGGGGTCCGCGCCGTGGCCGGGCTCGGCGTCCTGTTCGCCGTCTCCGGCATCGCCTTCAAGCTGTCCGCAGTGCCGTTCCACCTGTGGACCCCGGACACCTATGCCGGGGCACCGCTGCCGGTGGCGGCGTTCCTGTCCGTGGTGTCCAAGGCGGCGGCGCTGGCGGCGCTACTGGTACTGCTGGCCCTCGCCGCCCCCGCCCTGGCGCAGGTGTGGGCCCCGGTGCTCGGTGTGGTCGCGGTGCTGACCATGACGGTCGGCAACGTCCTCGCGCTGCGCCAGCAGGTCGCCGTCCGGCTGCTGGCCTGGTCGACCGTGGCCCAGGCGGGTTGGCTGCTGCTGCCACTGGCCGCCGCCGGCCCCCGGTTCGCCGTGGCCGGGGGTTCGGCACCGGGGCTGCGCCAGGCGGTGGCGGCATCGGTGGGTTACCTGGTGGCCTACGGGGCGGCCGGGGTGACCGCGTTCGCGGTGGTCGTGGTGCTGTCCCGACATGTCGAGGCCGGGCAGTGGCACACCCTGGAGGCCTACCGGGGTCTGGCCCGGCGCGAGCCGGTGGCCGCCGCCGTGCTCGGACTGGCGCTGGCTGCGCTGGCCGGTCTGCCGCCAGGGGTGATCGGGCTGGTTGCCAAGGTGCTCGCCGTCCGGCCGGTGGTGGACGCACAGCTGTGGCCGCTGGCGGTGGCGGCAGCGGTGAACGTCGCGCTCGGGGTGGCCTACTACCTGCGCTGGGCTGCGCTGCTGGTGACCGCTCCCCGTCCGGACGTCGAGGCGGTGACCTGGCGGGTCCGGCCGGCCGAGGGGCTCGCGATCGGCGCGGGGGCGGTGAGCCTCGTGGTGCTGTCGGTGCTGCCGCAGCTGGTGGCCGGACTGCTGCCGGGCGCGCTGTCCTGATCCGGGGTGTGTCGTCCTGATCGGGGGCCGAGCGCCCATGCCGCACCCGGCTTCGACGGTGGTGGGGTGGGGCGGGAACGGGCGCGGGCCCCGCGGCGTTGTGCCAAGGCGATCAGAGATGATCGGCCCGGCCGAAACCGACCGGGCTGGCAGAACCAGGAGTGGCCGGATGGGGCATCGTCACTACAACGGGCTGAAGACCGCCCTGCTGCTCGGCGGCATGGGGGCCTTCGTGGTCATGGCCGGCGGTGCCGTCGCCGGCCGGCAGGGTCTGGTCATCGCGCTGGTCATCGCGCTGGCGATGAACGGCTTCGCCTACTGGAACTCGGGCACGATGGCGATCCGGGCGATGCGAGCCCGGCCGCTGAGCGAGGCCGAGGCGCCGCAGGTCTATCGGATCGTCCGGGACCTGTCCACCCGAGCCCACCAGCCGATGCCGGCGCTGTACATCTCCCCGACGAAGGCCCCGAACGCGTTCGCGACCGGGCGTAACCCGCGCCACGCCAAGGTGTGCGTGACCGAGGGGATCATGCAGATCCTCGACGAGCGTGAGCTGCGCGGCGTCCTGGGCCACGAGCTGATGCACGTCTACAACCGAGACATCCTCACCTCCTCGGTCGCCGGCGCGATGGCCAGCGCGATCACCTTCGTCGCCAACTTCGCCTACTTCTTCGGCGGCAGCCGCGACGGTGGCCGGTCGAACCCGTTCGCAGCCATGTTGCTGCTGTTCCTCGGTCCGCTGGCGGCCGGGGTGATCCAGATGGCGGTCAGCCGCACCCGTGAGTACGACGCGGACGAGGACGGCGCCCGGCTGACCGAGGACCCGTTGGCGTTGGCTTCCGCGCTGCGCAAGCTGGCGGTCGGCACCCAGCGGCTGCCGCTGCCGCCCGAGGGCCGGTTGGTCAACGCCAGTCACATGATGATTGCCAACCCGTTCCGGGCCGGCGGCGTCAGCAAGCTGTTCAGCACCCACCCGCCGATGCCGGACCGGATCGCCCGGCTGGAGCAGATGGCCGGGCGCAGCCTTTAGGCATCCCGTCGAGACCGGCGGTGAACTCGTGATGAGTCCGGTGCCGCCCGGCGTTCCGCGCAAGCCGCGCCGTCCGTCGTCCGCGATGGTGGCCATGAAGCGGAACCGGGCCGGCGGCCTGCTCGCCGGGCTGCCGCTGTACGGCCTGGTCGGGCTCGGCGTGCTCGGCAACGTGCTCGTCCCGCTGCTGGGGCGCTGACCGCACGAGCACGCGCCGCGGTCCCCACGCTCTGGTGTAGCACCGCGGGGGTGGATCGACGGGCTCAGGTCAACCCCGCGCGGTTCTGGCGCGTCCTCGGAGTGTCGCAAGGCTGTCGTGGTCTGGGGGACCGATGCTCGGACATGCATGGCATGCGGGCCAGGCAGAGGGAGGCGCGTGATGAAGCCGCTGCAGAGAGTCGGGACGTCCCTCGTGATCGCGGTGGTGTCGCTGACCGGGTGCGGTGGGGACGGCGCCACCACCAGCGACCAGGAACGCCCCTCGGCGGGCTCCGACTCCGGTGGCAGCTCAGCCGACATCTCGGCATCTGGGTCACCGGACGCCTCGGCGTCCGGGTCGCCGACGGTCTCGGCGAGCGCGGCGGCGTCGTCCGGGTCATCGGGCGGGCCCACGCCGGGGTCGGCCGTCGACCTGCCGTACGAGGCCAGCTCGGTGATGGCCGTGATCGGGGTGCGCCACGACAGCGTGCTGAACCTGCGGTCGGGTCCGGGGACGTCCTTCGCGGTGGTGCGCACCCTCGACCCGCTCTCCGGTGGGCTGGTGCTGACCGGTCGGGGCTGGCAGGTGCCCGGTGGCTCGTACTGGGCGGAGATGACCGGAAGCGGGACGACGGGCTGGGCCAGTCTGCGGTACCTCGCCGTCCGGGACGGTACCGAGGACCTCACCGCCCGAGTGGTCGAGCTCCTGGGACGCCGTCCGGTCGAGGCCGGCATGGCACAGCTCGGTCAGGTCGTTGCGCGGGCGTTGTCCAGCACCGACCCACCGTCCACCGTGGTGATGTCGAAGGCACCGTCCCAGGGCGATCTCGGCGAGGTCACCTATGACGTGGTCGGTCTCGGCGACGACTCGGTTCGGGCGCTGCGGCTGGTGGTGTTCGGGCAGCCGGACGGGGCAGGGCGGTTCTCGCTCAAGTCCGTCGAAGCGACCTCGTTCTGCGCCAGGGGGGCGCCGGGCGGCGGCGAGCTCTGCCCGTAGCCGGATCGGTGAGCCCTCGGCGATCTCCCCTGGCAGTGGGAGCACCATGCCGGGTCGGCCGCGTGTCGGGGCTCCGTCAGCGGTAGTTGACGAACTGGAGCGCGACGTCGAGGTCAGCGTTCTTCAGCAGTGCGATGACGGACTGCAGGTCGTCGCGGCTCTTGCTGGACACACGCAGCTCGTCACCGGTGATCGAGGCCTTGATCCCCTTGGGCCCGTCGTCGCGGATCAGCTTGGAGATCTTCTTGGCGTTCTCCTGGCTCAGGCCCTCCTTGATGGCGGCGTCGAGCCGGTACTCCTTGCCGGAGGCCTTCGGCTCGCCGGCGTCCAGGGCCTTGAGCGAGACGCCGCGCTTGACCAGCTTGGTCTCGAAGACGTCCAGAACGGCCTTGACCCGCTCCTCGCTGTTGGCCTTCAGCACGATGGCCTGGCCGCTCCACTCGATCGAGGCGCCCACGCCCTTGAAGTCGTAGCGCTGCGAGATCTCCTTGGCGGCCTGGTTGAGGGCGTTGTCGACCTCCTGACGGTCCACCTTGCTCACCACGTCGAACGAGCTGTCGGCGGCCACGGCGTGTCCTCCTGCGCTGGATGCGTCCCCGCGTTGCACGGGGTGGACTGGGATCTTGCTATCCTTCCATCCGCGATGTCGTCGGGCACCTCTGGGGTCTGGTCGACCGAGCATGGCGGGTTGCCCGAGTGGCCAAAGGGAGCGGTCTGTAAAACCGTCGGCACAGCCTACGTTGGTTCGAATCCATCACCCGCCACCCAAGATCAACACGCCTCTGAGCTGCGCAAACACGCAGGGTGGGGGTATGCACAGCGGCCGCGAGCCGGAGCGGTCCGTGTCACCGCCCGTGTTCGAGGCCTCGTCTTCCTGATGTGCCGCTGACCTGCGTGGATGCGGCTGGACTGGGTGCGGGGCATCGGGCGTTCGTGGCCGCGTGTGCCTTCTTGCGGGGAATGCACGGGGTGGATCAAGGTCGGTGATCGTTGATCACACATACCCAGGTGGGGTATATGTTTCTGGTTCTCAGGTTGGCGTCGAGGTGTCCCAGCATTGGGTGGCTGGGTTCCATGCGCCCGTGGCTGTTCCGGCAAGGAGGGGGTCGACGAACGCGCGGACGATGCGGTGGGCATGGTCCAGGTCTGCGACGTGGAGTCCTGTGGTGTGGCGGGCCTGGGATCGGTAGGTGGGGGCCCAGATCTGTCGGTCGGGGATGTCGAAGGTCTCGGGCAGGGTGAGGTGGCGTCGGGCGGCCTCGGTGGTGAGGGCGCGGATCTGGGCCTCGGCGGTGACGGTGCCGCGCTGGGTGATGGCGACGAGGTCGATGAGGTCCTTGACGCGAGTCGAGGCTCGTCCGTGGTGGTGTTCGAGAATGGCGCAGATCTTGTCGGCGATGTGGTCGACGAGTGGGTACACCCTCCACGGTTGGCGTTCCTCGACAGCGCGGTCGTCGACGGCGGTCAGGGGCAGGGCGAGGTCTGGCTCGCCGGTGACGAGGATCCCGTCGGCGACGATGTCGATCTGGAACGCGGCCCACAGCTTCGTCCCGACGAACGAGCGGACCTTGGCCCTGGAGGCTTGGGCGCCGGCGGCTTCGACCGTGACCGAGGCGCCGATGTCGAAGTGCATCCAGTCCCCGATGTCGAGGCCGGCTGCGTCGCGGACGAGGCGCTCGACGTCCGCGATGGCGCCGGCGCGATAGACGTCGATGTCGAGGGTGTGGCGCACCGAGACCCGCCGGGCGAGCAGAGCGGTCGCGCCCTTGATCACCCAGCCGTCGTCGACGCGGTTGTTGACCGACGCTGCAGATGAGGATGACCGCGGCGTTCGTGGTGATGACGTGGTCTCGGCATGACCAAGCCCCGCCGGCGTGGCCGGCGGGGCTTGATGTTCGTGTTGTCGGCTTGTTCGTCAGGGTGTCGTGGTGGTCCTCATTCTGCCGTGACCTCGGTGACGGCGGCTCGGGCGGAGGATTCGTCGACGATGGCCTTCTTGGCGGCGTAGGCGGCGACGAGGGCTTGGATGGCGAGGTTGTTCACCGCTCGGGGTAGGCCGCGGGAGACCTGGTGGATCAGGGTGATGGCGTCGTCGCTGAACAGGGTGTCGGATCGGCCGGCGAGCTTGAGGTGGTGGGCGATGTAGCTGGCGGTCTCGGTGTCGGTCATCCCGGTCATCGCGTAGCGCAGCGTGATCCGTTGGTCGAGGGCGGCGAAGGTGCCGAGCTTGATCCGCCGTCGCAGGGTGGGTTGGCCCACCAGTAGGCAGGCGAACGGTGAGTGGGAGTCTTCTCTGAACCATCAGGGATCATGGGATCTGGTGTGGCTGCTGGTGTCCGGTGGCGTGCAGCATGGCCTTGATCACGAACTGGGTGTTGCGGTCGTCGATCCCGGTGAGAGTGTCACGAAGGCTCACGGGTAGGCCGTCGACCAGGCTGGCGGCCAGGCGGAGGATCTTCTCCTCTCCATTGGAGCAACACAGTCCGCCGGACTCCAGCGCGTCGATGGCGTCGAGCCAGTTGACGGTGGCCAGTTCGGTTGGGTCGCCGGTGCTGCTGTCGACCTCGATGAACTGTTCGCGGAAGTCGTCGCGGCGCAGGAACGTGGCGTGATCGATGAGGAGCCCGATGCCGGCTTCGTCGGGGTAGAACCCGCGGGCGCAGGCGCGCAGCAGTCCGGCCAGGGGTGGTTCGACGGTTGTCATGAGCGGCCGTCGTTCCGGTTCGGTCTGGTGGCGGGGATGGTCTGCCCGACGTCGGGGAGGCGAGGGACTCCCAGGTGGACGGCGGTGTTGCGGCGAGCTGCCATGGCGTCCAGCTGGGCGAGTTTGGCCCGTGCCCCGGCGAGGCTGACCTGGAGCCCCTCGAGTTCCCCGCGCCAGCCCTCACGTTGGGCCTCGGCGATGCGGCCGTCGAGGTTGGCGAGGATCTCGACCAGCCGTGATCGCTGGGCTGGGTCGGGGCGAAGTAGCGGGCAGCGAAGGCAGCTGTGCTCATGGATGCAGGCGGTGGCATAGGCACGCCCGCAGTCGCCCAGGGCGACCTTGCGGCGTTCGAAGTGGCCGAGGAACTCCTGCCATTCCTCGTCGGTCGGGAGCCGGTATTCTCCGGTCGGACGTTGTGCTCGCCGCCGGGCGATGAACGCGCGATGGCCGTTGATGACTTCTTCGGGATAGACGGCCTTGTAGCCCATCGTGGTGTTGATGTCCTTGTGGCCGCAGACGAGTTGCGCGATGTGGGGTGGCATCCCGTTCATCACAGCGTCGGTGACGAAGATCCTCCGCAGGTCGTGCGGGGCGAACACGATCGGGTGGCCGCTGGCGTCGGTGATGCCGCTGCCTGCCAAGGCGTGTTTGAGCAGGTCACGGATGGCGTTGTCGCCGATGGGACGGTTCTCCAACCGCAGTCGCCGTTGGAACAGGATCGGCCGGGGCGGGTTCCAGGTGCGTTCCTGCTTGTCGTAGGCGATCACCAGTGGAACCGCTCCGCTGTCGTCCCGGATCCGGTGGACGATGACGCCGAGCACGTCGGCCAGCTCCGGAGAAATGACGAGTAGTCGTTCGGTGTCGGTCTTCGAGGGGATGATGTGCAGCAGCGGGATCAATTCACCGGTGGAGGGAAGTCTGTATTGGACGAAGCTGTGATGGCTGATCTCGGTCAGTTCCTCGATACGAATTCCGGTGCTGCGCAGGATCTCCACGATGGCCCAGGTCCAGAAACCTCGATGCTCCTCCAGGATGAGGTCACGCCGCTGGCCGGTGTCGAGGTCGTCGGCCCAGATTCGGGCGCCGGCGTTGCGGGTCATCACCGCCCGGCGTAGTCGCTGGTCGGCGGCGGTGAACTCTTGACCGGGGGCGACGGAGCGGGCGGCGGCCAGGCGTTCGGCGCTGTCGCGGCGTGCCTTGTCGACCGCGGCGATCAGGACGGGCAGGACCGGGATGCGTTCGCGGGTGCGCTGGTCCATCCGCGACTTGCGTTGAGTGCGTTCCTTGGTGTGGGAGGCCTCCTGGAGCCGGATCGGGCAGGGCACCACCCACGGGCCCCACCGGGCGGGATCTTCGGTCGCCCAGTGCGCGATGTCCAGGTAGAAGGCACGCACGACGGTCATGCAGTTCAGGGCCCCGGCGCGTTGTCTGGTGCCGCTGCTGGTGGTCAGGACCGCGACGCGTTGTTTCCAGGCCGAGGCGATCTGCGGGGTGAGCCGCAGGTCGCTGATGCCGGGGTGGTGACGTTCGAGGTCCTTCCAGAACAGGTAGCCGAGTTGGTAGGTCAGGTTGCGGAGCGTCCCGTGGTCGACGCCGACCTGACGTTCACGCACGTAGTCCACGAGCAGGTCGCGGACCGGGCAGCAGGCGATGTCGTACCGATCGATGAGCTGTTCGACGGATTGCTGTCCCCGGGTCCGGAACACCCGCACCGTCGCGGGTGCCTGCGGCGGGAAGGAGCCGAGAGCGTGCAGGAGCTGGTAGAAACGCAGACTGTTGCGGGCGTATCCGTTGCCCACGCCGTTCTCGGACAGGTGGATCAGCAACTCCATGCAGTCCCCGACGTTGACGTCTCGGACGGTGCCGCCCTTGACCGCCATGATCGTGGCGATCCGGGCCAGGGGCTCGAACCTGGTGGTGACGTTGGGTCTCATCCCGGACCGTTGCAGCCCTGCCTCGAACAACCCGTTCAACGCGGTGAACCCTTCGCGGTCACGGACCCGGGCCATCTCCGAGGACAGGCAACGGGTCGCGACCGGGATGGTCAGCCAGGTCACCGACGGGCGGATCACATCGCCGCAGATCAGCAGCCGCAGCGCGCCGCCAAGGTGAAGGTAGGACGCATCGGCGAACCCGATCCCGTGCGCACGGATCCAGGACATCGGCAGGTCCCGCCAGGCCGCGTTGCCCAGTTCCTCGGCTCCGCTGGCGCTCCATCGGTCCTGCCAGGTGGATCCGGGGAAGTCGGCGAGCCAGTCCAGCAGCCTGCGTAGCCCTCTGCGGCGGGCGTGCTGGGAGGCGGTGCTGGCGGCGACGAACGGTGGCGCGAGCAGACGCTGCAGGACCTGATCGCGTGGCTGCTCGGTGGCCGGCCATGTCGTGGCCAGCGGGCGGGCCGGGAACTGTGCCAGCAGGGCCCGGACGTCCGCGCCGGCCCCGGGCCGGGCCGTCGGCGTGCCGGCTGGGATTGTCGACGGCTGCGGGGCGTCGAGGTGACGGTGGCGGCCCTTGACCGTGCTCATGACTGCTCTCGCCCGAACAGCGCGTCCAGCGATTCAGGCTGGTAGTGCAACGTCGCCGGCGGCTGCCTCGTCAGTGCGTTCGTCGTCCCTGCCGGGCGGTTGTGGTGAGCCAGGATGCTCGCGATCACGTCCTCGACCGGGGCGGTCAGGTAGATCTGTGTGGTGGATAGGTGAGAATGACCAAGGACCCACTGCACGTCGGTCAGCGGCATCGCCGGGTCCCGGGCCATCCTGTAGGCGGCCGTGTGACGCAGGTCGTGCAGGGTCCAGTTCGCCGCCATGGTCGCGTTGACGCGGGTGAACATCGCCCGCGCGGCGTGGTAGGTCAACGCCCGGAACGGTCGCCGCAGCGTCCACCACAACGGTTCGTCCCCTCCCCGCGGGACCTGTCCTTCACTCTGTGCCTGGTAGAGCCGTAACCACACGAACGCATCCGGGGAGGCCGGCAGTTGCTGTAACGCCCGAGTCCCCTTGCGGATCACTGTGATCAGCTGCTGGCCCGGGTCGGCGTCCGCCTGACGGGCACCGAGTAGCTCCGCAGCCCGAGCCCCGGTGGACACCCAGAACGCGACCAACGCCCGGTCCCGCAGCGACGGCAGCCGAGCGAACAACTCGTTGAACATCGCATCGGGGATGCTGCGCGGGATCCGCTGGGCCAACCGCGGTCGGAACAACCCCGACCGCTGATTGTCGTGAGCATCCATCGGGTTGTGATGAGCGTTCCCACCCCGGCCGCGGCGACCTCGCGCCAACGGGAACGGGTTGACCATCGGGCCCGTCCCGGCCTCGAGGTGGAAGTCGTAGAAGTGCCGCAGGACGCTCTCGCTGTGCACCACGGTGGCCGCGGCGAACTTGCGACCGGGTGACGGCTTGCCGGTCAACGCGTTCGGTGTCCCAGGTGCGGCGCGGGCAACCGATCCAGAAGCTGAGCCAGATCGTGCTCGGACAGGCTTGTCAGTGACCTGCAGCCAACGGGAGAAGTCCCGGGCCTCGCCACGGGTCGCCTGGTCCCAGGGTGCCTCGATCGCCCAGCAGAACCGGAACCACCGCAACAGGTCCAGCGCGTAGGAGCGCTGGGTGCTCGCGGCCCGCCCGGCCGCCTGGAGATCATCCAGGTATGCGGCGACGGGTTCGACAACTTCGCCCGACGCGTCCACCACCCGGTAGGGCGCCCACGGATCGCCCGTGGCCCGAAGCGAGCCCACCAACGGGACCACCACAGCCGCCAGGTCCCGCCACGGCTCGTCTTGTCCGATCATGGTCGGGGACCGTAACGGCGCCAGCAGGCATCTGTGCGCTGAACTGGGAGAACGGTTCCGGTAGTGCAGTCAATAGGTCCATCTCGCTGTTGGTCAGGAGCCGGAGTTCTTCGAGTTGGTCGGCGCCGAGCAGGTGCGCCTCGTCCAACACCACGGTGGTGTGGCGTCCGCGTTCGTGTTCCTCGGCGGCAAGCAGGTCCATGGTCTGCGGGATCAACGACGCCTTGTGGAAGCGGGGGATGCCGCCCAGAGCGGTGACGATGCACCCGTAGAGACCGCGACCACCGACGGTCGGGTTGCCCAGGTAGATGATCGTGTGGCGGCTGCAGTCCAGACCGGCGAGGGCCGCGCGGACGGCGACGGTCTTGCCGGCGCCGACCTCGCCGGTGACCACGCCCAGGCCGCGTTCGCTGATGCACCAGTCGATCCGGGCGACCGCTTCGGCGTGGGTGCCGTGGCGGTGCAGCATCTGCGGCGCCAGCGCCCGCCGAACGGGGTCTTGCTGAAGCCGTACTGCGACCTCAGCTTCTCGATCATGCCGACACCTCGTCCGTGTCGTCAGCGACGGCCTCGTCGTCGCTGCCGATGCCGGGCAGCGGGAGCTCGCCGCCGACGTGTCCGTCGGGCCCAGGCTCCTCGTTCCCGGGCTCGTTGCCGGGCTGGTCACGCAGGTGGGCGTATTGGAGGCGGTCGGCCAGTTCGGTGGTGTGCTGTTGTTCGACCAGGTGCAGGTAGTCGATCCCGGTCGGCGCCGGCTCGGCGCGGGGTGGCCTCGTCGGGACGGGCCTTGGCGTGCACGTGCCGGCCGATGACGTGCGGCACCGCGTGGCCCATCGAGCGGCCGTGCCAGCGGACCTCGATCCGGGTCAGGTCGAACGGGTCGAAGACGAGCTCGACCTTGCGACCGACCAGCACGGCATCGACCTCGTAGGTGTTGCCGTGCAGGGCGACCGTGGCGGTCTTGGTGACGGTCCGCCACTGCGACCACAAGAACGCCTCCCGCAGCTGCCCGGTCGAGGGCATCCGCGGACCGCTCGACGCGCTGTTCGCCGAGCTGGCCGTCCATCCCTGTTCCCAGCGTTGGATCGGTGCCTGCCCGGTCTCGGAATGCTGGCGCCGGTGATAGACGGTCTCCACCCACGCGGTGAACAGGGTGTTCAGCTGGGTCATGTCGTCCAGCTCACGACCGGAACCGATCTCGACCAGGAACTGGTCGCGCACGGTGCGGAAGAACCGTTCGATCTTGCCCCGACCGGCCGGCTGCCCGGGCCGCGAATGGACCAGCCGGATCCCCAGGCACGCGCACGCCCGTTGCAGTTGCCTGTCGATCATCGCCGAGCCGTTGTCCAGGTAGATCACCTCCGGGACACCGCGGCTGGCCAACCCGTTGCGCAGGGCCGCTTCCAGGCGCACGGTGTCCTCGCGGCGGGCCCACCGATACCCGGTCAGCAGCCGCGAGTGGTCGTCGATGAACGCGCACAGGATGGCCTTACGGCCGGCCACGGTCGGGCCGTGCAACGCGTCGCCGGTCCAGCGCTGGTTCGGTGCGTCGGCCTCGAACCGGCCGAACGAGCGCGGCGCCGCCCCGCCCGGTCGCGTGGACAGCTCCAGGCGCACGAAATGCCGTTGCAGGGTCCGCTCGTCCGGTGACCAACCCGAATGGGCCCGCAGGATCGCCGCGATCTGCACTGCCGTCCGATCCGGGACCTCACGCTTCAACGCGACCGCCAACTCGAGCACGTCGGGCGGGGTGCGCGGGGACACCTTCGGCGGCGTCGGGACCAAGGCGTCGAACCCGCCGCGGCGCCAGTCCCGCAGCCACCGATCCAGCGTGGCCCGCGAGATGCGCACCGGCTGCCCGAACGGCCCCTCGTGTTCCCGCGCGGCGATCGCCCGCACCAGCCGGCCCCGCTGCCGGGTCGACAACCTCGTATCGGCCGGCTCGCAGATCAACGAGTACCTGAACAAGCCGACCGCGCGGGCCCGTTCGGCCCGCACCCGCTCCTCGTCATGGCTGAACGCCACCACACGTCTCCTTCGCTCCTCGTGGCTTCCCCAGCGGAAACGCACACGAGTCGCGAGGGTCGTCGATCACACGGCGTCGCCCAAGGGCCAGCTCGTGTTGATCGACGCCGTGGGCACGGCCGGTGCCAGGAGACGACCGCCGGTGACCGCCGCAGCCAGCTGCCACGGCGACACCGCGCCGATGACGCCCAGGCGACGGCGGGCCGCCGCCGCGCATGCCCCGACCACCTCGACAGCGTCGGCGAGCAGGCTCGGATGGACCGGCAGCGGACCGGTCAACGGGTCCAACGCCACCAGCAGCGCCGTGAACACCGACCGCGCCGTCTCGGCGTTGCGGCCAAACGCACGCAGCCAGCCACGCACCGTCGAGGCCGACCGGCCGAGCCGCTCAGCGATCGGGCGGTGGCCGCTCCCGGCGGCCTTGGCCCGCAACGCCGCGCCGATCACCTCGACGCCGTCAGCCCGCCGCAGCAGGCACGAGGTCGCCAGCAGCACATGCGTCACCAGACAGGTCCTGCAGCGGGCCCGTCGCGGCCGAAGATCACCGACACCGCGGACCGAGCGCCGTCTCGCGTGTCCCCACGGCGCCAGACCACCACCGCACGGACACACCAGCTCACCAGCCCGAAGACGCCGGTCGACCTCGACGACATCGCTACCTACCATGACCACGGGTGCCTCCATGCACCAAGCACCGGCCCTCCCGTCCGGCCAAGGAACTTGGGAGGGCCGCTGCGCTGTCCAGACGTGATCAGCCTGTCGTCGCACACCACCGCAGGGCCACCCGCAGACAGCCCCAAGGACCGTCATCGCGGCCAGTGCCGCCCCGCCACCGCCCCGTCGTCAGCCCGGGTGCCGTTCAACACCTCCAACCGAGCGTTGCGGCATTCCTGGCGGCAGCTGCACTGCCACGAGCCCCGCGCGTGGGCCTACTGGCCCCACTGCAGGCCCCGAGTCGATATCGGTCACACCGTCTAGCGACGACACGTTAGAGCCAGAGCCGACATGACGACAGCTGCGTCTGGGGTGACTCCCACCGGATGAACACACGGGACCCGCTCGTAGTGAATTATCCACAGATGCTCGCACGGGCAGCCAACGGCCAGCCCTGCTGGAGTCATGAAGGTGGCTGAGAAGGCCTCCGGGCTATCGGAGCTGCTACTGAAATGGGCCGAGGTCGCAGCGGGTCCTGTAACGATTGTGTCGTCGCTCTTGGTGTACACAAGCTGGGTGAGAACAAGATCGTTCTACGGGTACTTTGGTCTGGACTCAGAACTGCTACACCTCTCAGTTACGGACTACCTCTTGAGGAGCGTTGACGGAATCTTTGGCGTACTAGCTCGAATACTGCTCGTCGCCGTCACGCTCTTGGCCTTTGCGTTGATCATACCCAAGGTCGAGCAGGAACTCGATTCTCTCTGGAGAAAGCGAATGGTGACAATCAATTCGATCGCAGTTATCTGCCCTTTTCGTCGTTGGCGTTCTGATCTCAGTCGGGATCATCGGGACCTGGGGAAGACCTGAGATCGCCCCCTACGTACTGGGTCTTGGTGCCTTCGGGATTCTTCGATCCAGCCTCCTGTCCGCCCAAAATGCGTCGGGTAGCAGGAAGCTTGCCTCTGCCACCCTATATGGCGCGATCGCGCTCTCAGTGATCTGGTCGGCTACCCTGTACGCGCAGGCCATAGGGCAGGATAATGCCAAGAGCGCCGAGCGCTCGTTGAATGCGCGACCACGCGTCACGGTTTTCAGTCCCAACCACTTGGACATTCCTGGTTCACTCGTCGACTCACAATTCATAGTGGGCCCCGACGGGAACACCTACTACCGCTATTCAGGAATGCGCCTGCTCGACTACTCGAATGGAAGATGGTTTCTGGTAACAGGTACCTACTCGGAGAATTACAGGCCTGCGATTGCTATCATTAGTGACGCGGAACCCATACGCGTGGAAATTGCCAACCCGGTCGAACATTAGCCAGGAATTTCACACGCTCGCAGCCACGGGGCGGCCATTACGCTCATGCCGCCGAGCGTGCCGGAGGCCAGCCATCGCGGCGGAGGCTCCATTCGGCTCGGTGAGTTGGCCTTCGGGACCCGGGTACTCTCTGCCCGTGCCTGCTTCAGGACGCCCGGCCGAAGCGTGTGAGCGAGAGGGCAAAGACGGTGGAGAGAAGCCAACCTGCCACCGTCGCTAGATTGAGCCAGAGGTTCATCCACCAACCGACGGTGTCGTTGGCGGGGTACCAGATTGCGCGCTGCTTGAGGTCGATAATCGGGACGACTGTGTCCACGGCGAAGGTGACCGGACTAAGCAGCCCTCGGCGGCTACAAGCCCGACCTCCCCGGCCGAACCACATGATCACACCCACGGATTGGTCAGGAGAGCCCGAAATTCCCGCCTCCACCCCGAAGTGCCCAGAACAGGTCGGAGTTCTCCTCTGCCGCGGCCCGCACGACTCGGCCGTTGGCGAGGACCACTTCCGCCGAGACGAGGTTGTCGATCGACAGGCCGCCCTGCCTCGTCAGCCATCCCATGCCGTCTTCAAGGGTGCCATTGGGGATCCGCGTCCATGGCAACCCGGCTGACCCTGGCGTGCGGTTCGGGATCCCTGGTTCGTGGTCAGGGGATGGCCAGGGTCCGGTGAGGGTCGGCGCCGGATCCGCGCGAGGGCTTGGGTGACGAGAGTGGAGGCATGACAACAAACCAAGCCACCGACCTCTCCGCAGCTCCCTCCTCCGAGGAGCCCTCCTGGGGCACCGCCCCCACCACCGCCCCGTCCGGTACCGGCACCGACCAGCCCGGCAGCCCGTCGTCCGGCACCTCCCCGTCGAGCACCCCGTACGGTCCGTCGACCCCGCTCGCCCCGCCGGCGGCCCGGTTCTTCGACACCATCCGCCGCTCCGGCGTGGTACGCCCCGACCGCGGTCACGGCCGTGTGGTCGCCGGGGTCGCCGCCGGTCTGGCCCGCCGCTGGGACGTGGACCCGACCGTGATCCGGGTCGCGTTCATCGTCCTGACCTTCGTCGGCGGCCTCGGTGCCTCCCTCTACGGTCTGGGCTGGCTGTTCCTGCCCCATCCGGACGGCCGCATCCACGCCCAACAGCTCCTCGGCGGCAGGCTCACCGCTGGCTTCGTCGGCGCGCTGCTGGCCGCCCTCGCCGTCACCGACGGGGTCGCTCCGCTGGTCATCGCCGCTGTCGCCGTGACGCTCGTCGTCCTGCTCGCCCGCAACCGCACGGCCAGCACCACCCCGGCCGGCACGCACTGACCCGCCGACCGGCATGAACCGCCGGCACCGTCCATTCCCGCCGAAGGGCGCGAGAGCGACACCGCTCCCGCGCCCTTCGCGTGCACAGCCCGTCAGCCGGGGTCCGCGCCGGGTCGCAGGCCCCGCCCGAACCGTTCCGGACCGCTCCGTGAGCGGACGACGATGAGCCCACCTGCATCCCGGTCTCGTCGTGGTTGCCCGGGTCGCCGGGAGCGACCTGGGAGAGGGACTGTCGGCTCGGCCGGCGGGATGTTCCGGATCGCGCCACGGATACGGCCCGCTGACGTCCAAGCGGTCCGACCGTGGGTAGGACGACGCCTCAAACGTCACCCGATACCGTCCCGGGTTCCCGTGCGGAAGTGGACCACCCCCGTGCCGCCCCGCTCTGGGCAGGTCCACCGCAGCGAGACAGTCAGTCACCGGCGTCAACGCGGTCCCCGATCGCAACGCGGTGGCCCGCGCGCTGACCAGGCCCCGGCAAGCGTGCTGGCGGGTCGGCATGAAGTCTCGCCAATCGTGTGGGTCGGGTGGCCTCTGGACAGACTCATCTGCCGCGATCCGCGGGGTCAGGCCGACGAGCGGATCTCTGGGGAGTTGCGGGTCGGGACGCGTTCAAGATTGCGTTTAGGAGGGGCTGACAACGACTTTGCCGAGAGCCCTTCCTTCACCGACGCGAGCAAGAGCGTCGGGAAGCTCCTCGAGAGTGAAGGTGCGGTCGATGTGGATCCTGACCTTCCCGGTGACGCACAGGTCGGCAACCGGTTCGAAGTGGGCCGGCCCCTCCTTCACTGCGAGCACCCCGATCGAGCGACCGGTCAGTCGCCCCACCACCGAGCCGACGGTGAGGACGCGCAGCAGCGCGCGCACCGACCCTCCGACACATCGATACGTTCCGCCGGTGGCCAGCGCGCGCCGGTAGGCGAACACCGATCGGCCGGCGACCAGGTCAAGTATCAGGTCGTACGGCTGGGTCGTCCTGGTGAAGTCGTCCCGGCTGTAGTCGATCACGTCGTCCGCACCCACCGACCGCATGAAGTCCTGCTTGGCGGCGTTGTCGACACCCGTGACGTGTGCACCGAGCCGCTTGGCCAACTGCATGGCGAAGGATCCTGACCCTCCGCCAGCGCCGTTGATCAGGACCCGGCTACCCGCAACAGCCCTTTGCGTGCCCTGCCAGGCAATCGCGCCGGCCTGCGGGATGGTGGACGCCTCAGCGAACGTGAGCTGGGTCGGTTTGTGGGCCAGCGCGAGACTCCGGGGCGAGCGCGTACTCCGCGAACCCACCCTTCAGCGCCAGGTTGTCGCCGTACACCTCGTCACCGGGTCGGAACCGGGTCACCCCTGGCCCGACATCGTCGACCACGCCGGCGATGTCCGACCCAAGCGTCCTGCGAGCGGGGAACCGCAGCCCGCCGATCCGTGCGTACGCGGGCGATCCGCGCAGACACTCCCAGTCGCTGAGGTTGACCGACGTCGCAGCCACTTCCACCCGCACCTGGCCGCCGGCGGGGGTAGGCATCGGAACATCCTCGACGCGCAGCACATCGGGGGCCCCGTACCGGTCGTAGACGACCGCCTTCACGCCCACCCCGCGGCCCTGGTCACGCCAGCAACATAGCA
>CAVRVD010000006.1:0-23987 GCA_963724535.1 uncultured Actinomycetota bacterium | reverse complement strand
AAGGGCCTCATCACGATCGAGGGCAACGAGTCGACCCACCTGCCCCCGCAGAAGCGCAACGTGGGGTTCGTCTTCCAGCACTACGCGGCCTTCAAGCACATGACCGTGGCCAAGAACGTCGCCTTCGGCCTGGAGATCCGCAAACGTCCCGAAGGCCGAGGTCACGGCACGGGTCGCAGAGCTGCTCGACCTGGTGCACCTGAGCCAGTTCGGCGCACCGGCTGCCCGCCGCAGCTGTCCGGTGGTCAGCGGCAACGGATGGCCCTGGCCCGGGCCCTTGCCGTCGAGCCGACGGTGCTGCTGCTCGACGAGCCGTTCGGCGCGCTGGACGCCCAGGTGCGCAAGGAGCTGCGGGACTGGCTGCGCCGGCTGCACGACGAGGTGCACGTGACCACCGTGTTCGTCACCCACGACCAGGAGGAGGCCCTCGAGGTCGCCGACCAGATCGTGGTCATCAACCAGGGCCGGATCGAGCAGATCGGCACCCCCGACGAGCTCTACGACCAGCCCGCCAACGACTTCGTGATGTCGTTCCTCGGCCCGGTCACCCGGCTCGACGGCCGGCTGGTGCGTCCGCACGACATCGACCTGAGCGACCACGACGGCATCCTGGGCTCCGTGCCCGGCGCGGTCACCCGCGTCGTCCGCGTCGGGTTCGAGGTGCGGCTCACGGTCCGCACCGCCACCGAGCCCGACGTGCTGGTCACGATGACGCGCACCCATGCCCGCGGGCTGGAGGTCGGGTCGCGGGTCTGGCTGGCTCCGGCCGAGGGTGCCCTGACCGTGCCGGTCCTGACGGCGGTGGCTGGCTAGAGTGCACCTGTGACGAGTGGGGCGGGCCCGGGGCGGGTCACGGTGACGACCGAGCGGTCGTGGTCGCTGTGGCTGTTCGACGTGGGCCTGGCCTGCTGTGCGGTGGAGTACGTCGCCGCCTCCCTCGACGTGGCCGCGCTCCAGGCGATGAGCCTGGAGCCCCATGCGGGCGCCCCCGAGCGCGCCGACGTCCTGGTCATCTCCGGGACCGTCACCGACAAGATGGCCCCCGCCGTACGACGGGTGTGGGAGCGGATGGCGCAGCCGCGCCACGTGATCTCCTTCGGTTCCTGCGCCAACTCCGGCGGCCCCTACTGGGACTCCTACTGCGTGATCAAGGGCGTCGACCGGGTGGTGCCGGTCGACCTCTACATCCCCGGGTGCCCGCCCCGGCCCGAGACCCTGTTCGAGGGCCTGCGCACCCTCGACGCGATGCTCACCGAGCAGGGACCCCGGGCGGAGCCCCGATGAACCTCGCCCCCCTGCTCGCCGCCGTGCCCGGCGCCACCCACGAGGTCGGCTTCGGCCCGGACACCGTCAGCGTCGACCCTGGAGCCTGGGTGGCGGCGGTCACCGCGGCCCGGGACCTCCTCGGCTGCACCTTCTTCGACTTCCTCAGCGCCGTCGACGACCCGGCCGGCGTGCAGGTGGTCTGCCACGTCGCGTCACCGGCGCCCTTCGAGCACCTGGTGCTGCGGACCGACCTCGCGTCCGGGTCGCCCACGGTGGCCTCGGTGGCCGGCGTCTTCGCCGGCGCCGCCTGGCACGAGCGGGAGACCGCGGAGATGTTCGGGGTCACCTTCCTGTCCGCGGCAGGGGAGCCGCTGGCCCTGGAGGGGCTGCTCCTGCCGCCGGGGTTCGAGGGGCACCCGTTGCGCAAGGAGTTCGTCCTCGAGTCACGCCTGGACCGGCCGTGGCCAGGTGACGGCGGCGCCCATGGCTGAGCGCCGTCCGCCCTGCCCGCGCGCAGCCGCGGGGTGATCGCGCTCGTGGAGGCCAACTGCACGGTGTGCATGGCCTGTGCCCGGGAGTGCCCGGCGTGGTCGCATCGAGATCGACGCGCACAAGGAGGTGGCCCCGGCCTCGGGCAGGGGGGACGGGACCGGTCACGCAACGTGCTCGACACGTTCACCATCGACTGGTCGGTGTGCATGTACTGCTCGATCTGTATCGAGGTGTGCCCCTTCGACGCGCTGTTCTGGTCGCCGGAGTACGCCTACGCCGAGGGCGACCTGCGCGACCTCACGCACGGCGAGGAGCGACTGGGTGGCTGGGTGGCCTCGGTCCCCGCCCCACCGTCGTTCGACGAGGGCCGCACCGCCCAAGGAGCTGGCTGCCGCGGAGCGGGCCGCCCGCCGACCGCGCCGGGGCTGAGAGCCCGCCCCGTCGCCGCACGGTCAGTCCCCGGAGGGCACGGTGGCGGTGATGACGGTGCCGTCGGCGCGGATGGTGCCGGCGGGGTTGGGCGGGCTGCCCTCGATCCGCGGCCCTGGTCGGCGCAGCGGCACGGTACCGGGGCCGGCCGGGCCGCACCGTGACCGCGTCCCCGCGGACCACGAACGTCAGCGGCTCGCTCCCCGTCCTCGATGCTCAGCTGCAGCTCGTCGGCGCTGACGGTGACCCGCACCCGGGTGCCGCGCAGGGTGAGCCGGTAGGTCAGCGACTCCCAGCCCGTCGGGCAGCCGCGGGTCGAGCGTCCACTGCGCCCGTCGCCCAGGTCGCGGAAGCCGCCGAAGCCGGAGACCAGCGCGCTCCACACGCCGCCGGTCGAGGCGACGTGCACGCCGTCGGAGGTGTTGGAGTGCCGGTCGGCGAGGTCGACGAACAGCGCGGCGTGGAAGTAGCGCAGCGCCAGGTCGTGGTAGCCGACCTCGGCGGCGATGATCGACTGCACGACCGCCGACAGCGTCGAGTCGCCGGTGGTGATCGGGTCGTAGTACTCGAAGTCGGCCTTCTTCTGCTCGACGGTGAAGTCCTCGCCCTGGAGGAACAGCGCGAGCACGACGTCGGCCTGCTTGAGCACCTGGAAGCGGTAGATCACCAGCGGGTGGTAGTGCAGCAGCAGCGGCCGCTTCTCGACCGGGGTGCGGCTCGAGGTCCCACATCTCGCGCTCGAGGAAGTGGGAGTCCTGCGGGTGGATGCCGAGGTGCTCGTCGAAGGGGATCGTCATCGCCGCCGCGCACGCGCGCCACTCCTCGCGCTCGCCGTCCGTCGAGCCGCACCCGGCGCACCATCGCGGCGTACGCCGTCGGGGTCGCTGCTCCGCGAGCGTCACGCACCGCCTCGGCGGCGCGGCGCAGGTTGAAGCGCGCCATCACGTTCGTGTAGAGGTTGTCGTTGACGACGGTCGTGTACTCGTCGGGCCCGGTGACGCCGTGGATGTGGAAGGCGCCGCCGTCCTCCTCGCGCCAGAAGCCCAGGTCGGCCCACAGCCGCGCGGTCTCGACGAAGATGTCGATCGCCTGCGCGGTCGCAGGAAGTCGTTGTCGCCCGTGGCGCCGACGTACTGGCTCAGCGCGTAGGCGATGTCGGCGTCGATGTGGTACTGCGCGGTGCCGGCGGCGTAGTAGGCCGAGGCCTCCTCGCCGTTGATCGTGCGCCACGGGAACAGCGCGCCCTTCTGGGCCAGCTCGCGGGCGCGGTCGCGCGCGGACGTCGAGCAGCGAGTAGCCGGAAGCGCAGCGCGTTGCGGGCCGCCCCGGGCGTCGTGTACGTGAGGAACGGGCATCACGTAGATCTCGGTGTCCCAGAAGTAGTGGCCGCCGTAGCCCGACCCGGTGACGCCCTTCGCGGAGATGCCGTGGCCGTCGGCGCGCGCCGACGCCTGGAGCGACGCGAGAAGAGGTTCCAGCGCACCGCCTGCTGGACCTCGGGCTGGCCGGGGACCTCGACGTCGGAGCGCGCCCAGAAGTCGTCGAGCCAGGCCGCGCTGGTCGTCGAACTGCTGCTCGACGCCCTCTCGAGCGCACCCGGTCGAGGGTGCGGTCGCAGCGGTCGAGCAGCTCGCGCGGCGGCACGGCGCGCGGCGGTGTGGTAGGCTGACGATCTTGGTCAGCCGTGATCGGCTGCGCCGGGCTCGGCCTGGACCCGGTAGGTCACCTTGGCGATGTCGTCGCCGCTCTCGACCGGTCGTGCTGGTGCTCGTTGTCGGTCTGCGAGCTCGGTGGTCGACGGCGACGCGCGATCGTCATGCCGCTCTCGGCGCACCGGTAGCCGAGCGCGATGCGGCCCGTCGGTCTGGTCGGTGCTGGTCGACGCTCGGGCACGAGCACCCGGCGCGCTGAACCGCTCCGCCTTGCGCGGGTCCATGCCCTCCTCGGCTGCAGCGTCGACAGCAGGTGGTCCGCGGCCTCGCCGTCCTGCCGGTTGAGCAGCTGGGAGGAGATCGCGACCGGGGCGTCGGCGTCGAGCAGGGTGACCTCGAAGGTCATCACGGCGAGGTGGCGCTGGGTGAAGGAGACCATCCGGCGGCTGACCACCTGGACCCGCTTGCCGCTGGGGTGCGCCACAGCGATGGTGCGGGTCAGGACGCCGGTGCGGAAGTCGAGGCGCCGCTCGTACTCGAGCGAGGTCGGCGGTCGAGAGCTGCAGCGGCTCGTCGTCGACGTAGAGCCGGATGACCTTGGCGTCGGGGGCGTTGACGATCGTCTGCCCGACCTTGGCGAAGCCGAAGGCCTCCTCGGCGTGCTGGATCGGCCAGGTCTCGTGGAAGCCGTTGACGAAGGTGCCGTTGGTGTGGAAGTCGCGGCTCTCCTCGTAGTTGCCGCGCAGGCCGAGGTAGCCGTTGCCGACGCTGAACAGCGACTCGGTGACCCCGAGGTCCGCGGCCGTCGAAGCGGGTCTCGACCAGCCGCCACTCGTCGACCGGGAAGCGGGTGCGGTCCAGCGGGTCCTCGCTGGAGGTCGCGTGGGGCGACGTGCGCAGGGCCCGCTCACAGCAGCTCCCCGAGGTCGGCGACGACGACGTCCGCGCCGGCCGCACAGGAGCGCGTCGCGCACCGGCCCCGCGGTCGACGCCGATGACCAGGCCGAAGTCGCCGGCGGCCCCGGCCTGCGACGCCGCTGATCGCGTCCTCGACCACGACGCAGCGGTCGTGGGCGACGCCGAGCTCGTCGGCGGCGGCCTCGTAGGTGTCGGGAGCGGGCTTGCCGGGGATCCCGCGCTCGGCGGCGATGCCGCCGTGCACGACGACGGAGAAGAAGTGCCGCCACGCCGGCGGCCTCCAGCACGGCCGGGGCGTTGCGGGAGGACGACACGATCGCCATCGGCATCCCTCGCTCGCGCAGGTGCTTCAGCAGCGCCAGCGACCCCGGGTACGCCGCGACGCCCTCGTCGTGCAGGACCTGGTCGAAGGCGTCGTTCTTGCGGTTGCCCAGCCCGCAGACGGTCTCCTCGGCAGGGTCGTCGGTCGGTCGCCCCTCGGGCAGCTCGATGCCGCGGGAGGCCAGGAAGTCCCGCACCCCGTCGTAGCGGGGCTTGCCGTCGACGTAGGCGAAGTAGTCGTCGTCGGTGTACGGCGGCCGCCGCGCCGCGCTCGTCCAGGAAGTCGTTGAACATCGCCGCCCAGGCACGCATGTGCACCTCGGCCGTCGGGGTGACCACCCCGTCGAGGTCGAACAGCACGGCGGCGTACTCGTCCCAGGCCACAGTCATGGGATCGACACTAGGCCCGCCAGATGACGACAAGGTTGCGACGCGGGCTCGGTTAGCATGGCGTCCGCCACGGGCTCCGTGGTCAGGCCGGTGTAGCTCAGTTGGTAGAGCGCCTCACTTGTAATGAGGATGTCGCGGGTTCGACTCCTGTCACCGGCTCCACGGCGAGGTCACAGGCACCTGAGGGCCGCAGCAGCCTCTCGGGCGGCGATCGCGATGCCGGTGGCACGCGCATCGGCGTCGATCGCGACCTGTCGGGCTCTCGCGCCCGCATGGTGCTCGAGGGTCCACGCGGCGGCCGCCACGTCGTTCTCGATCTCGTGCTCGGCGACTCGGCCCGCGTGGATGACGGCGGACGCCGCGGCCTCGACCGCACGAGCCACCACGGCCGCGGCCTTGCGCGTCTCCTCGGCTGTGAGGGTGGCAGCCGCGTCGACCTCGGCCGCTACGAGGACCGCCATCGCGGCCTCGCACACCGTGTCGACTGCCGCGGCCGCGTGGGCGCGCTCCTGTGCCGCCCGCTGTGCCGTGACCTTGATGCGAGCGGCGGCTTCGTCTGCCTGGTTCTGCACCAGCAACGCCGCCTGGTCGGCCTCGCGCGCCATCGTCTGCGCCGCGGCCGCTGCTGCGAACGCCCGTGCCCCCCGGGCGGTCTCGGCGGCACTGGCGGCGACCTGCTCGGCTCGCTCGACCTCGGCTGCCCGCTGGGACACCGACTCGGCTGCCTCGGCGGCCACGGCCTCCAACGCCACGGCGACCGCCTCCGCGACCACGGCGGCTGCGATGGCGCGACGGTGGGCGTCCCCGGTCTCCCCCTCCGCGTCCGCCTGGTCGGTGTCGCCTCGTGAAGAACCCGCTCGCTCGTGCACCGCGCTCTCACGGGCCGCCTGGGAGGACAGGCTGCCTCCCTGCGCCACGATGGCCAGGACGTCCGAGGTGAAGCAGCGCCACTGTCCTCCGGGAGTCCGCACAGCGCGGATCCTGCCGGTGATCGCCCACCTGCTCACGGTCTGCGCCTCGACATGGAGGAGCTTCCCGACCTCACGCGGAGTCAGCAGCTCGTGTTCTTCCGGACGGGAACCCATGGTGACCTCCGTAGCGCAACTGCAGGGCCACGACCCGCTCTCGTGCGAGCCCGTATTGCCCCATGTGCCCGTTGCGCTGTGCTCGAAGGCTAACCCTGTCTGGTCACTTCGTCGAGGAAGAGGTGCCGCGACGCCTACCCCCGTCCTGCGCGGGCGAGGAGGGCCATTTCTTGTGTGCACAACTGCACCATGAAAGAGTCGGCCGAGGGTGAGGGGAGAGCCATGGGCCAGATCGTGCGTCTGTCAGTTGTCCCCGGAGGGCCATGAATGGGCAAGGACCGGGCTGGTTCGCCAGCTTCTGGACCTACCTGCAGTTCACCTGGGGGCATCTTGTCGACCTGGCAATCGCGCATGCGCTGGTGGTGGTCGTCTCGGTCGTTATCGCGACCGTCGTCGGCATGGGGCTGGGGCTGGCGACCTACCGCACCGAGCGGCCCCGGGAGATCGCCCTGGCCGTGACCGGGACGTTCCTCACCATCCCGTCCATCGCGCTGTTCGGCGTCTTCATCTCCATCCCCCCGCTGGGACTGGGAGCGCGGTCCGTCGTCCTGGGGCTGGTGCTGTACGGCCTCCTTCCGATCGTGCGGAACACCATCGTCGGACTTCGCGAGGTGGACCCGGCCATCGTGGAGTCGGCTCAAGGGATGGGCATGGGACGCACCGCGCGCCTGCTGCGGGTGGAGCTGCCCCTGGCGTGGCCGGTGATCCTCACGGGAATGCGCGTCTCGACCCTGATCCTGGTCGGGATCGCCGCCATCGGCGCCTACATCAACGGTCCTGGCCTCGGCAACGACATCTTCACGGGGCTGGCACGCATCGGCAGCGCCTCGGCGCTCAACCAGGTGCTCGGCGGAATCCTCGGGGTGATGGTCCTCGCCGTGATCTTCGACCTCGTCTACGTCCTCATCTCCAGACTCACCGTCTCGAAAGGTCTTCGATGAACGACAGGCATGCAGCGGGTGGCGCAGGCGACGGAGGCAAGATCGAGATCCGGCTCGAGGGCCTGTCCAAGCGGTTCCCGGGGCAGTCGGCGCCGGCCGTGGAGAACCTCTCCCTGGAGATCCCCGAAGGGGAGATCGTGATCCTGGTGGGACCGTCGGGCTGTGGCAAGACGACCACGATGAAGATGATCAACCGGATCATCGAACCGACCTCAGGGCGCATCTTCCTCGACGGCGAGGACGTGACGAAGGTCAACCCCGACCTGCTGCGCCGACGCATCGGGTACGTGATCCAGCAGATCGGACTGTTCCCGCACCAGACGATCGCGGAGAACATCGCCACCGTTCCCCGACTGCTCGGCTGGGACAAGAAGCGGGTCTCCGAACGGGTCGACGAGCTGCTCGAGATGGTCGGCATGACCCCCGCGGCCTACCGCAACCGCTACCCCAAGGAGCTGTCGGGTGGACAGCGGCAGCGGGTGGGCGTCGCCCGCGCGATGAGCGCCGACCCCGACGTGATGCTGATGGACGAGCCCTTCGGGGCGATCGACCCGATCACTCGCGACCGGTTGCAGAACGAGTTTCTCCGCATCCAGGAGCGGATGAAGAAGACGATCATCTTCGTCACCCACGACATCGACGAGGCGATCAAGATGGGCGACCGCATCGCGATCCTCGGTGAGCAGTCGAAGATCGCGCAGTACGACACTCCCGAGCGGATCCTGGTCAATCCTGCCGACGACTTCGTCGCGGACTTCATCGGTCGAGGCGCCTCGCTCAAGCGGCTCAGCCTGAGCCGGGTGCGCGACGTCGAGCTGAGCGACTGGCCGACCGCCTCCGAGGACGCCAGTCCTGCCGAGGTGCGTCGACTGCTCGAGACCAGCAACCGCAGTGCGGTGCTCATCCTCGACGGCAACCGGCGTCCGCTGAGCTGGGTCAACATCGAGCACCTTGTCCGCCACCAGGAGGGGCGCTCGTGGGGCGCGGTCGGCCTTCCCCCGGACGCCGTGGTGGCGCCTCACGCCACCTTGAGCGACACCTTGAACGAGATGATCAGTGCCAGGTACAGCACAGCCATCGTGGTCGACGCGGCAGGGTCCTACCAGGGCATCGTCGACATCGACACCATCAACGAGTCCGTGCGGAGCATGCGGTCGCAGGAGCAGGCACGGCTCGAGGGTGTGCACGAGAGCCGGGCGACCCCGCAAGGTTCGCGGTGACCATGACGCAGCGGACACACGACCCCGAGGCTGACCTCGACGCGGCCACCACCCTCGTGGGAGCGCCGGTGAGGCACCGGAGCCGGATGGGCTACCTCCTCACGCCGTTGGTCCTGCTGGGCGTGCTCCTCGCCGTCTACCTGTACGTGCGCGGTCAGGACCTGAGCAGCGGTGAGCAGCGGCGGCTGAACTCCGGCGTCATCACGACCGCGGCCTGGGAGCACATCCAGCTCACGCTGGTCTCGACGGTCCTCGTCCTGGCCATCGCGATCCCCGTCGGGATCCTCCTGACCCGGCCGGGTGCTCGGCTGATCACCCCGCCAGCCATCGCTGCGTTCAACATCGGTCAGGCAGTGCCGTCGATCGGGTTGATCGCCCTGTTCGCCATCGTGTGGGACATCGGCTTCTGGCCCGCCGTGGTGGCCCTCGTCGCGTACACGGTCCTCCCGGTCCTGCGCAACACCATGGTCGGGCTCCGGCAGGTCGACGCATCGGTGGTCGAGTCGGCCCGGGGGATGGGCATGACCAAGCGGATGGTGCTCACGCGGATCGAGCTGCCACTGGCAGTGCCGATCATCATGGCTGGCCTGCGGACGGCGCTGACCATCAACGTCGGCACCGCCACGCTCGGGACGTTCATCGGTGCCGGGGGCCTCGGCGGGCTCATCGTCGCGGGCTTCGTCCAGAACCGGCCACTCATCACGATCGTCGGGGCCGTGCTCGTGGCGGTGCTCGCCTTGTCGGTCGACTACGTGGCCGGCATCGCCGAGGAGAGGCTCCGGCCGCGGGGGCTCTGACGTCGCAGTACGCCGACGGCGAGGGACCTCCACGACGGACAACAACGAAGGACAACATGAGAAGGGTGAACCACATGCGGGCTCCGAAGACCAGGCTTATCCGACTGACCACCTTGCTGGCGGCGCTGTCCCTGGGGGTGGCCGGCTGCGGTGGTGACAGTGGCGGCGGGACCGGGCAGCTCGCGGGTGCTTCGTTCACGGTCGGCTCGAAGGAGTTCACCGAGCAGCTCGTCCTGGGCCAGATCACCCTGCAGGTCCTGAAGGACGCCGGCGCCTCGGTGAACGACCAGACCGGCATCACGGGCACCACGAACGTCCGCAAGGCGCTGACCTCAGGCGAGATCGACATGTACTGGGAGTACACCGGGACCGGCTGGGCCGAGCTCCTGGGCCACGAGGCCGACCAGGCGCCCACCGACGAGGCCAAGCTCTTCGAGGTCGTTGCCGAGGAGGACCTCCAGAAGAACGACGTCAAGTGGACAGCGCTGGCGCCGGTGAACAACACCTACGCCCTCGCCACCTCCTCGGCCACCTCGCAGGAGCTGGGCGTGACCACGCTGTCCGACTTCGCCGACCTCGCCACCAGCAAGCCCTCCGAGGCCACGCTGTGCGCGGCCTCGGAGTTCATCGACCGCTCCGACGGCCTGCCGGGGCTGGAGAAGGCCTATGGCTTCAGCCTGCCCGAGGGGGCCCTGACGGAGGTCGACCTGGGGATCGTCTTCACACGCGTTCCGCAGGGTTCACCGTGCAAGTTCGGCGAGGTCTTCGCGACCGACGGCCGGATCCCGGCCAACGACATGCTGGTGCTGGACGACGACAAGTCCTACTTCGTGATCTACAACCTCGCGCTGACGGTGCGCAACGACGTGTTCGACGAGCACCCGGAGCTGGAGGAGATCTTCTCCCCGGTCGCCGAGAAGCTCACCACCGAGGAGCTGCAGAAGCTCAACGCACAGGTCGACGTCGACGGCCTCCCGGTGGAGCAGGTCGCCCAGAAGTGGCTGGAGGACAACGGCTTCGTCGGCTGACGCGGACGGAGCGTGACGGCGAGCGGGCTCGCGGAGCGCGTGCCACGTCGCGCCTGCGTGAGGCAAAATCTCGGGTCTTGACCTGCGCGAAACATGAGGGTGCAACCCTGTGCGCATGAGCATCGAGCCGCAGCCCGGGCCGCGGAGTCTCCCGGACGAGTCCGCCACCCGACTGGCCGCCCTGGTCGCGCGCGGTGAGGTCGACGCAGAAGCCGTGCTGACGAGTCACCTCCTGCGTATCGCCGATCGTGAGCCCTCGACGCGTGCCCTGGTGGGCGTGACCCGCCATGGGGCGCTCCGGGCCGCCCGGCGGCTGGATGCGCGCCGCCGCGGGGGTGCCGAGCTCGGCCCGCTCGCCGGGGTGCCGGTCGTGGTCAAGGACAACATCGACGTGCGCGGACAGGTCACCGCAGCCTGTTCGCCGGCGCACCAAGGGCCTGTCGCTACCAAGGACGCGGAGGTGGTTCGTCGGCTTCGCCGGGCCGGGGCGGTGCTGGTGGCACGGGCGAACATGGACGAGCTGGCGATGGGCGCCTCGACCCAGACCTCGCCGCACGGTCCGTCGTTGAACCCCCACGACCCCAACCGCAGCCCTGGCGGCAGCAGCGGAGGGTGCGCGGCCGCCGTCGCCGCGCACGAGGTACCGCTCGCGATCGGCACCGACACGGGCGGATCCATCCGTGAGCCGGCGGCTCAGTGCGGGGTGTTCGGGATGGCGCCCACGCCGGGTGTGGTGCCGACCGCCGGGGTCGTCCCCTTCGCCCCCCACCTGGACAGGGTCGGCCCGCTGGCGCGCACCGCCGCCGACCTAGGGGTGCTCCTCGGCGTGCTGACCGGTCGGCCGTACCGGCCCGCCCCGGAGAGGGTGCACCAGGTGGCCGACCTGAGCGGGCTCCGCATCGGGGTGGTCCAGGAGCTGTCGGGGGCGGGCAACAGCCCTGCGGTGCTCACCTGCTTCCGGCGCACGGTCGAGCTCCTGGTCAGGCTCGGCGCGACGGTCGACGAGGTGTCGGCCCCGTCCGTGCGTGGTGCGCTGTCGACGTACATGAGCCTGTCGTCGGCTGCCTGCGTCCCAGTCGTCGCGCCGTACGTCGCCACGGGGCTGGCCGGTCCGGAGGTGAACCGCCGCTACGAGCTCGGCGTCCGGCTGCTGGCAGGGGAGCGTCAGGAGCTGGCACAGGCGTTCAGCGACCAGGAGCGACTCACCCGCGAGATCGGCACGGCGCTCGCCGCCTGCGACTTCCTGGTCTCGCCGACGATGCCGACCACTGCGCCGCTCCTCCACTCCGCCCGGAGCCCCGAGGAGATCGCCGACCCGCTGACCGCGCCGTACACCGACTGCTGGACGGTGGTGGCCAACCTGGTCGGCCTGCCCTCGGTCTCGGTGCCGAGCGGGCGGTCGGCTGAGGACGGCATGCCGGTGGGCACCATGCTGCTGGGCCGTGCCGGGAGCGACTTCGGTCTGGTTCGCGTCGCCGAGGCGCTGGAGGCCGCCGGCGTCGACGCGTGAGCGGGCCCCCACGTCCCCCACCTCACCAGGGCGGCGCCGACCGCCCGGAGGCTTCGTCCAGCGTGCCTGGTGAGTACAGATATTCGGGCGACAGCGGCCGGGGAAACAGGAAGAATCGCCCGAATGCTGGCCACCGTCCTCAGACATGCCCGTCCGCCGTCCCCCCTGGCCGGACGACTCGCTGGACAGTCCCTGCTCTTCGCGCTCGGCGAGGGCACGTTCATGACCGGGTCGGCAGTGTTCTTCACCCAGATCGTCGGCCTGTCCGCGGCCCAGGTCGGCCTCGGACTGACGTTCGCCGGGATCGCGGCCTTCCTGGTGGCGCTGCCGATGGGCAAGCTGGTCGACCGGTTCGGGGCGAAGCGGATGTGGGCGGTCAGCGCGATCGGTCAGGCGGCGATGTTCTCGGTGTGGCCGTTCATCACCGACTTCCACGGGTACGTCGCGATGGCGGTCGGCATGGAGGTCGTCGGCGCCCTGGGCGGGGCCGCCCACGGCGCGTACACCATCGACGTCCTGCCGCCCGGGGAGCGGGTGCGGTCGCGTGCCTACATGTACTCCGCGCTCAACGTCGGCTTCACCCTCGGCTCGCTGGTCGGTGGCGTCGCGCTGGCCTTCGACTCCAACGACGTCCTCCACGCGGTGCCCTGGTTCACCGCTGTGGCGTTCCTGGTCAACGGCCTGGCGATCAGCAGGCTGCCTCGTGCCTCGCACGACGAGCGCACCCCTGAGGACCGCAAGGCCAAGGTCCCCGGGCCGGGTCCGCTGCGCAACCCCGGCTGGCTGCTCACCGAGTTCTTCACCGGGGTCTTCTGGACCAACCAGGTGCTGCTCAACATCGTGATCCCGCTGTGGCTGGTCGAGGAGACCGACGCCCCGCGAGTGCTGCTGGCGTTCCTGTTCGGCACCAACACGGTGATGTGCATCTTCCTGCCGCTCGCGGCGGCCCGCGGGGTCAAGGACGTGTCCACCGCGCTGCGGGCGATCCGGGTCTCGTCCTCCTTCTTCGTCGTGTCCTGCCTCATCACGCTGGCCACGCACGACACGGTCGGTTGGGTGACCATCGCGCTGGTCTGGCTGGGGCACGTCACCGTCACCGGGGCCGAGCTGTTCCTCTCGGCCGCGAGCTGGTCGTTCGAGGCCGAGCTGATGGACCCGCGCCAGCGCGGCGCCTACCAGGGGGCAGGCGAGCTGACCGGCACGCTGGGGCGGGTGTGGGCTCCCGCGCTGTACACCTTCCTGGCGATGAGCTGGGGCGCCCTGGGCTGGGTCGTCATCGCCGGCATCATCGTGGTGGCCACCCTCGGGGTGCACCCCTCGACCCGCCTGGCCCGCCGGTTCCTCGACGAGCACGTGCCGGCCGAGGCGCTGGTCGACGCCGGCACTGCCCAGCCCCAGCCGGAGGAGGGGCTCGCGGTGGGACCCCCGTCGCTGATCGCCACCGAGGAGCCGGTGCCGGACGCCACTCCGGGACGGTAGCGGTGCGCGGCCGCGGTCAGCTGTCGGCCGGGATCCGCTCCACCAGCGCGTCAGGCGAGACTGCCGACCCGGCCGGCGACCCGGTCGCCGGCGGCGCGGCGGTGCCACGTCCAGTCGGTCGGCAGGCTGATGCCGTCCAGGCCGACGCCCTGGTAGATGAGCCGGTAGGCCTCCGGGTTGGTCTCGCGCTGGAGGTCGAAGAGCCGGCCCAGGTCGGCCCAGAGCGGCGTGCTGCGCTCCGAGCCCAGGTAGGGGCCCTCGTGGGTGCCGGGCAGCACCTGCGTCTGCATGCCGGCAGCGGACAGCAGCCGGCGGGCGCGGGCATCCATGATCATGACGATCGAGTCGATCCCGTTGGCGCGGGCCGCCGTCACGATGCCGTGGTACAGCGCGGCGGCGCACAGGGCGCCTTCGCCCGAGGTCCGACGGACGGCGATGGTCGCGATGTCCCAGGTGCGGGCGGGGTCGAGTCCGGCAGCACGCGCGGAGCGCAGACCGTCCACGCCCCAGGGCTGGCGTCGCGTGTCGTTGAGCGTCTTCAGCCCGGCCGGTCCGGGGGCGATGAACCGGGTGGTCGCGAGGGCCCGTCCGCCGGCGTCCATGACGGTCATGAAGCCTGTCGAGTCGGCGTACGGCGCGTACTCGAGGTCGAGCTCCTCACCGGAGTTGCCGTAGGCGTCCAGGAAGACGCTCGCCTCGCACTCGAGTGCGGCAGCCAGGTCGGCGCCGACCGGGTCGAAGACGAAACGCAACGGAGTGCCACTCATGAGTAACTCCCAGATTCTGAACTATGCGGCTGATAACCCTATTCTTACCAATAGCGGACAAATAGGGTAGTCCTGGATTAGGCGTGCCTTTCGTCCCCCGGGAGCGGACGGCGTGCGCCACGGATCCGACTGGCGCGGCCCTCGCCCCCCTGGGTGCCGGTCTGCCGACCCGGCCGGTCGCGCCGGGACTTCTGGCCGAAGAGCGCCGCGGTGGTTCCCCAGTCGCGCAGCCACTGCTCGATCTCGGCGGCCGGCATCGGACGGGCCAGGTGGTAGCCCTGCAGCACGTCGATGCCCAGCGACACGAGCGCGCCGAGGTCGGCGGCGTCCTCGACCCCCTCGGCCACGGTGCGCATGTCGAGCGCCTGCGCGAGCTGGATCGTCGAGGCCACGATCATCCGGCTTCGTTCGTCGGTGGTGACGCTGCGAATCAGGGAGCGGTCGATCTTCAGCTCCTGCACGGGAAGGTTGCGCAAGTAGGTCAGCGAGGAGAAGCCGGTGCCGTAGTCGTCGATCGACACCTCCACGCCGTGCGTGCGCAGGTCCACCAGCACCTCGCGTGCCCGCTGGGGGTCGGCGAGGAAGGAGTCCTCGGTGACCTCGAGGACGAGTCGCTCGGCGGGCACCTCCCACTCCTCGAGCGCCGAGTACAGGCGCGGCAGGAACGTGTTGCTCAGCAGCTCGGGAGGGGCGCAGTTGATGGCCAGCCGCAGGTCGAAGCCGGCGGCGGCGAGCCGGTGCAGGTCCTGGACCGCGAGCCGGGCCACGCAGTCCGACAGGACGCCCATCAGACCGGCGCGCCGCGCAGCGAGGAGGAAGGCGACCGGGCTCAGCACGCCCTGCGTGGGGTGCCGCCACCGCACGAGAGCCTCGAGACCGTGCACGCGCATGGTCGCAGCGTCGACCTGGGGCTGGTACCAGACCTCGAGCTCGCCGTCCGCGAGGCCCTTGCGCAGCTCCTCGGCCAAGCGCAGCCTGGCCCGCGAGAAATCGTCGAGGTGCGCGTCGTACAACGCCGCCCCGGAGCGCGAGCTCTTGGCCTGGTACATCGCCACGTCGGCCCGGCGGAGCACATCGCCGTCGGTGCTGTCACCCTCCTGGGCCACGGTGATGCCCAGCGAGCCGGACGGGCGGATCTCGATGCCGTCGACGAAGAGCGGCTTGGCCAGGTACGCCAGGATGTGCTGCGCGGTCTCCATCAGGTCGATCTCGTCGACGGTGTCCAGAAGGATCGCGAACTCGTCACCGCCGGTGCGGGCCACCATGATCTCGCTGTCGACCGACTCGCGCAGGCGGACCGCGACGAACTGAAGCACCTCGTCGCCGGCGTGGTGCCCCAAGGCGTCGTTGATCTCCTTGAAGCCGTCGAGGTCCAGCAGCATCAGCGCCTGCGGGCGGTGGTCGGCCAGGGCGGCCACCAGCCGGTCCCGCACGGCGCGACGGTTGGGCAGGTTGGTGAGGTCGTCGGTCTGGGACAGGGCGAACGCCTCGTTGGCACGGGTGGCGTCCTTCAGCGCCAGAACCATGCGTGCGGCGACGGCCGCCATCGTCAACAGCGCCGGCGGGACGGTGTAGTAGGCCAAGGCGTCGTTGGGCCGGATGGCGAGCACAGCCACTGCGACGATCCCGGCGCTCACCAGCAGCGCGGAGCCGCGCTGCTTCGGGATGACCCGGATGACCGACACACCCGGTCGGCAGGCCGCCGCCGCCAGCAGGGCGAAGGCGCCCCCCCACAGGGCGTTGCTGAGATTGGCGAAGTCGTAGGTGCGCGCACTCACCTGGAGGGCGAAGCCCGAGTCGGCGCAGGCGAGGAACACGAAGGCCGTGCCCAGCATGAGGGACTTGCGGCTGTCGGTGCGCGCCAGCCGGAGAGTCTGGCCGAGCACGACCAGAGCCAGCGTCGCGTCCGCCAACGGGTAGACCATCGCCAGCAGCAGGGGGAGGCCCACCTGGCCCGACGCCATCCGGAAGGGGGTGACGAGCATCAGGGCTGCCAGGCACGCGCTGCCGCCGCAGATGACTGCGACGTCGAGCCAGCCCCGCGCGGGGCGCAGCTGCTTGCGGTCGACGTCGAGCATGAGGTAGCCGGCCATCCCGACGTAGGACAGCAGGAACAGCAGCTCCCCCGGAGCGGGGAAGTCGTTCTGCGCCTCGAGGCTCGCCGCGTTGACCGACATCGAGCCCAGGGTCCACAGCAGGATCGCGCCCAGGAGCAGGAGCAGGGCGAGCCGGCGGTCGTGGTACATCCGAAGGGCGAGGGCGAGCCGGAGCAGCAGCAAGGCGAAGAACGCGGTGAGGCTCACCAGCAGTATCTGCTGGCCCGTCTCGGGCGCGCGGGACTCAGCGACCTGGTTGGCGAGAAGTCCGGAGACCAGGACCACCCACGACACCCAGGCCACCAGGGAGTGCGCTCGCGCGACACCCGCCGAGGGGGCACCACTCACGGTCGTCCGACTCATCGCTTCCGCCTCACAGGTCAGGACTCCTGTCGGCACCCGGGCAGGTCACCTGAGGGAACCCGGGACGCGGATGCCCGCCAGGGGAGCTCCTCCGGTTGGGCGCGGCGGTCGGTCGCCGTCGCGGGTTCCGCTCCAGGCTGCTGAGCACCACCTCGACGTCCACGCCGGTCGTGCGGGGGTTCACGAAGCACAGTCGCAGGACGGTCTCACCGGCGAAGACGGTCGGGGTGACCAGCCCCACACCCTCGCGCCGGGCCTGCTCCGACCACCGGACGTAGTCCTCGGGCCCCCACCCACGTCGTCGGAAAAGCACGACCGAGAGGTGAGGCTCGGTGGCCAGCTCCAGGACCTCGCTGGCCTCGATGCACTTCGCGGCGTACGACGCGAGGGCGAGGCAGCCCTCGACGGCGTCGACGTACGCGTCGGTCCCGTTGGCCACGAGCGACGCCCACAGGGGGATACCCCGTGCCCGCCGGGTCAGGTGCACGGCGTAGTCGGCGGGGTTGTCGGCGTCCTCGGCGTTCGCGGGATCCAGGTAGTGGGCGGACTGGCGGTGCGCGGCACGGGCGGTCTCGGGGTCGCGGTAGACCACCGCCGCACAGTCGAAGGGCGTGAAGAGCCACTTGTGCGGGTCGATCGTGACCGAGCAGGCTCGCTCGATGCCGTCGAAGACGTTCCGCCAGGCCGGTGCCAGCAGCGCGGCCCCGCCGTAGGCGGCGTCGACGTGCAGCCAGGTCCCGCGCCGCTCGCAGACGGTGGCCACCTCGTCGAGGAGGTCCACCGCGCCGGTGTTCGTGGCCCCGGCGCTGGCCACCACCGCGACCACGTCCGCAGGGTCCAGGGCGTCCAGGACCGGGACCAGGTCGGCCGCGGTCAGGGGGGCGTCGGCGCTGCCTGCGGTGAGCACCACGCAGCCCATGATCGCCGCAGCGGCGCGGACGGAGGCGTGCGCCGACGCGCCGGCGACGACCACTCCCGGCGGACGCCCGTCCGGTGCGGTCCGCCCGTGTCGGGCGGCGACCAGGGCGCTCAGGTTCGCCGTCGAGCCGCCGCTGACGAAGGTCCCGTGGGCAGCCGCGGGGAAGCCCAGGAGGTCGCACAGCCAACGGATCGCGGCTCGCTCGGCGGACACCACGAGACCGGCCTCGAGCTCGCTGCCGCCGTAGATCGCCGCCGCGGACATGGCGGCGTCGGCGAGGACCGCGGCGGGAGTGGGTGCCCCACCGACGAACGCGAGGTAACGAGGATGGTCGGTGGGGAAGGCGGTCGGCAGGATGTCGTGGCGCAGGCTCGCCCACACCGCGCCGGTCCCGATCCCCGCCGCGGTCAGCGCGGGCAGGGGGCGTGCAGATGCGGGCAGCGGGTCGGGAGCGTGGCTCGTGAGCCGACGCCCGATCCACTCCGAGATGCCGCGGAGGACGTCCTGGTCCTCCGGCACGAACTCATGCACGCCCCCCCATCGGCCTCGGCGGCGCAGACCTGAGCGGTTGCCGCGGGTTGCGCGGCGAGGGTCAGCCGACGCCCACCTCGCGCCACGCGCCACGGACGACCTGGGCGGCGCCCTTGTGCGCCACCCCGGCCTTGACCAGGATCCGCGCGGAGTCGGCGACCTGGGCGGCGGCCTCGGCGAACGTGCTGGTCGGCTTGAGGAAGTTGAGCGCGTGGTACCAGATCCGGGCCGTCAGCAGGGTGTCCCCGAGCTCGGTCGCGACCCGGTAGAAGACGCGGTTGGGGATGCCGGAGTTGATGTGCACCCCGCCGTTGTCGGCAGACCCGGTGTAGCGGTCGGCGTAGTGGGCGGGCTGGGGGTCCTTGCCCAGGATCGGGTTGTCGTAGGCCGTCCCGGGGTAGCGCATGGACCGCAGCGCCTCGCCGTACAGCTCCGGCCCCATGATCTCGTCGCCGATCAGCCAGTCCGCGTCCTGGGGACGCTCGTCGTTCGCCCACTGCGTGATCGCGGTGCCGAACACGTCGCTGAAGTGCTCGTTGAGGGCTCCGGACTCGCCCTGGTAGACCAACCCGGAGGCGTGCTGGGTGACGCCGTGGGCCAGCTCGTGTGCCACCACGTCGAGGGACCGGGCGAACCCGGAGAAGATCACACCGTCGCCGTCACCGAAGGTCATCTCGTCCCCGTCCCAGAACGCGTTGTTGAACTTGGTGCCGAAGTGCACGTTGAGCACCAGGTCGAGGGCGCGGTTGTCGATCGAGTTCCGGTTCAGGACGTCGCGGAAGAAGGTCCGCACCACCCCGGCGCTGTCGTAGGCGTTGATCACCTCAGCGTCCTTGGTCTCGGGGGAGCCCTCGGGCCGGACCAGCCGGACCCGTTGGTTCGTGGTGTTCTCGCTGTCGTAGACCTCACGGCGACCGGTCCCTGTCGCCGAAGGCGCGAGGGACGGCGCGAGGGCGTCCGCGCCCGCCTCGACCCGGGTGATCGCCTCGGCGCGCCGCTCACGTGCGGCCTGGGCCACGGCCAGCTGGGACTGCTCGTCGGCGGGCCTGTCTGGCTGCCGGGCGATGGCCGCCTCGACGTACGGTGGCACGAAGAAGCAGGTGCTGCGGATCGATGTGGTGTTCATGTTCCCCTCCTGTGGCGTCTCCTTGCCGGACGTCTCACTGTGGAGGAACGCGGAACCCGACGAAAGATACGCAGTCCACCAGCGTCAGGGTGGCCACCGACCGGCACGGGTGCGACGATGACGAGATGGCCCAGGCAGACCCTGCCACCGCGCTTGCCACCGCCCTTGCCACCGCTCCGGCGCCGCCCCAGGTCGTGGGACTCAGCCTGCAGCAGCGGCTCCGGGCGCTGCGCAACTTCCACACGGGCGCAGCGCTGGTTCGCGACCACGGCGGACCGGTGGTCGAGGTCCCGGTGGGACCGCGATGGCTGACTCCGCCCTTCGTGATGGTCACCTCACCCCAAGGCGCGCACGACGTCCTTGCCGGCTCCGACGGCGCGCTGGACAAGGGCATCCAGGTGCACGAGGAGACCAAGCACGTCGGCTTGAACTCCTTCAACATGCCGCACGAGCCCTGGAAGGCACGGCGCCGCGCGCTCCAGCCGCTGTTCACCAAGCAGCACGTGCGGGAGTTCGCGGTGCACATGGCCGGTGAGGCGGAGGCGGCGTCGCAGCGCGCGATAGACGCCGGCCGGGTCGAGCTGGACCCGTTCACCCGTCGGCTGACCCTCCAGGTGCTGGGCCGGTCCGTGCTCGGCCAGGACCTCGGTCCGCGAGCAGCGGGGATGGCGCGTGACTTCGGCACGATCCTGCAGTACTTCAGCGACCGCGGCACCGCGCCGGTGCGCAGCCACACCAGGCTGCCCACGCCCGCGAACCGCCGCTTCGCCCGGGCCCGAGCCCGCTTCTTCGCCGTGCTCGACGACGCTGTGGAGCAGTGCCGGCGAGACCCTGACCATCCCGCCGAGCTGATCCGGCTCCTGCTGGGGACCACCGACCCCGCCACGGGCCGCCCCCTGACGACGGGCGAGATCAGGGGTGAGCTGTCCGCCTTCCTCATCGCCGGCCACGACACGACCGCGACGACGCTGTGCTACGCCCTGTGGGCGCTGGGCCGCGACCCGGCCCTGCAAGATCGGGTCGCCGCGGAGGCGACCGCGCTGGGCCCGCGGCCACTGACCGCGGCGGACGTCCCCTCTCTCGGCCTGACCGTCCAGGTGCTCCACGAGTCCCTGAGACTGTGCCCACCTGCGGCGGCCGTCGGGCGGCTGGCCGTGCGCGACGTGCTCGTCGACGGCTACCGGCTGCGCGCGGGCACCAACATCCTGGTCGGCGTGATGGCGCTCCACACCGACCCCGCGCTCTGGGACCACCCGGAGCGGTTCGACCCCGACCGGTTCGCGCCCGAGCCCTCCCAGGGACGGGACCGGTGGCAGTACCTCCCCTTCGGAGCCGGGCCCCGATCCTGCATCGGGGACCACTTCGCGATGTTGGAGGCCACCCTGGGCCTGGCCACCCTCATCCGGTCCGCCAGGGTCGAGGCACTCGAGGCCGAGTTCCCCTGGCGATCCCGTTCACGATGACCGCGGGCGGACCGATCCCGGCCATGGTCACCGCCCGGTCGTCACCCGCGCCTAGCGTCGCGCCTTCTTGATGCCCTCCTGGGTGATGGCGCCGACGGTGCCGACGGCGATCACCGCGGCCACGGCCGTTCCCACCAGGAGTGCGACCTGCTTCTCCGTGGCGAACCACACGTCGTTGTCGATGTAGGCAGTCTTGAGGGCTGCCCAGACCCCGCCCGCCCCGCCGATCAGCGGCCCGGTGAACGTCTGTGGCTTGAAGAACCCCGCGATCGCCGCCAGCCACGGCTCGCCCGACGACGCCGCCGACCTGAGCGCCAGGACGAGGATGCCGAGGACCAGGCTCACGAGGGCGAGCAGCCACGGCAACGCCCCTGCCGCCTTCACATCGACGTTGACGGGCTGGGTGAGGGCAAGGCCCGGTCCGCGGGAGATGACCGACAGCTCGTAGTCCCCGGCATCGAGGGTGTTCTTGGCGAAGTCGACGACCAAGGTCACCTCGTTGCTCCCCTTCCCCACCAGCCGCGCGGTGACCCCGCGCTCCTCGGAGGGTCCCAGAACCGTGGCGCGGTAGGTCTTCGCGAGAACCTGGCAGCCCGCCACCCGGTACTCGTAGCGGATCGTCTGCCGCGCGCCCTCGCCTTCGCGCAGCTGAACGCGTCCGCCCGACAGGCCGAACGAGCCCCCGGGACTGAGGGTTCCAGGCTTCTTGTCGGAGCACGATGCCGCTGAGGCCACCGGTGCCACAGAGAGGGCGAGCGCGAGGGCGGCTGCCGTGGCAGCGATGAACGTGAGGGGTCGCATGTCGCTCCTTCGATAGCCGGACCGCCGAGGCCTTCCCCGAGCGCGAAACCGTCAGCATCGCCGACCTGGCACGTCTCGCCTACCCCCTGTACGGGCCTTGCGCGAGATGGGCCCGGCGCCGAGGCGGGTGAGCGCCTGTTCTCACCGGCCCGCGGTTCCCGCAGTCGTCGGCTAGCGGTCAGGCAGCCGGGGAGGCGTCGGCCAGTGCACCGCGTTCAACGCGGAGACGCGGTCGTGCACGCCGAGCTTGGCGTAGGCGTTCTCCAGGTGCTTGCGCACGGTGCCGACACTGATGCCCAGCCTCCGCCCGATCGCGTGCGCGGTCGCCCCGGTGGCCACCTCCTGGAGCACGGCGATCTCGCGCGGGGTCAACGTGGTCGCTGCTACCGGGGTCCGCACCTCCCTGCTGGGCACCGCCACCGGGACGGTCCCGCCAGGGGCGGCGGAGAGTGGGGCTCGCCTCTCCGGCTCGCAGGCGGCAGGCCAGGGCGTCCAGCGCGGTCGCCTGGGGGAGCAGCACCGCGGCGGTCGCGACGTCGTCGTCGGTGAAGTCGCGCGAGGTGCGCGTCAGCACCCAGCCCGTGCCCTGGGTCGGGGTCAGCTGCACCACCAGGCTCAGCTGGAAGCGCGTCCGGTCCTCACCGAAGACGTGGACGTAGGCCGCGGTGCTCCGAGGGATGCCGGCGTGATCGAGCTGCTCAGGTGACATCTCCGAGTGCGTGGTGGTGCGCGGGTGGCAGGCCAGGCTCTCCACCCCGCCCAGGCTCACCGCGTTGTGGGCGATGCGCAGCCGCGCGCAGGAAGTCGAACGCGGCGGGCCGCCCGCCCTTGAGTTCGAGGGTGACGATGCCGCCGGGGTAGTCGCACTGCGCGTCGCGAATGCGCACCTGCTCCGGGTCGGTGAAGAGCGTGGGGTAGATGACGCGCTCGATCGCCGCGTGGCCGTGCAGGTCCTCGGCGATGCGCTGCGCGTTCTTCGACTGCTTGTTCATGCGCAACGAGACGGTGGGAAGGCGGGTGTTGAGCAGCCAGCACTCGTCGGGCTGCAGGATGTTGCCGAGCACCGCGCGCGTGCTGCGCAGGTGGGTGATCAACTCGCGGTCCTTCGCGATCACGAAGCCACCGAGGAGATCGGAGAAGCCGTTGAGGTACTTCGTCGCTGAGTAGACGACCAGGTCCACGCCGAAGACGAGCGGGTGCTGGAAAGGCCGGCCCATGAAGGTGTTGTCGACCACCACCAGCGGATGATCCGGGTGCGCCTTCGCCGCCGCCACCACCGCGGCGATGTCCGTCATGCGCAGGGTCGGGTTCGCCGGCGTCCGAGCCGCTGATACAGGAAATGCTGCGCGTCGGTCGCGAAGGCATCGTCAGCTTTCCCAACTTCGGTTACTGGAAGAGCCGCCTCAACGTCATGCTCGGCAATATGCCGGTATCGCGCGAATTGCCCTACCAGTGGTATGACACGCCCAACGTGCATCTGTGTACGCTGAATGATTTCGAGGACTTTTGCCGCACCAACTGCGTCAGCATCACCGCGCGCAGCGTGATTACCGGCGGTCACGAAGTCAGCCTGTTGCCTAACCTGCTCGGCAGTACGGCGGCCTACCGCTTTCAGCGAGGAATATGAGCGTTTTCAAGCAGTTATTAACGCGGCGCATGCTGATCTGCGTGTTCACCGGTTTTGTCTCCGGTCTGCCGCTGTATCTGCTGATCAATCTGGTGCCCGCATGGTTGTACACCGAACACATTGATCTTAAAGTCATCGGTGCGGTCACGCTGATTCAGTTTCCCTATACCTGGAAATTTCTCTGGTCGCCCTTGCTGGATCGCTACGCCTTGCCGCTGCTGGGGCGACGGCGCGGCTGGATGTTGCTCACTCAGGTTGCGTTGCTGGGAGTGATCGCATCGCTGGGCGGTTTCTCTCCGCAGAATGATCTGGGCACTATCGTACTGTTCGCCACGCTGCTTGCCTTTCTCTCCGCCACGCAGGACATTGTGCTGGATGCCTACCGTCGCGAGTTGCTGCTGGATAACGAATTGGGTCTGGGTAATGCGGTACACGTCAATGCCTATCGTATTGCCGGACTGATACCCGGTTCGCTGTCGCTGATTCTCGCTGATCATTTACCCTGGAACATGGTGTTCATCATCACCGCGCTGTTCATGCTGCCTGGCATGGTGATGACGCTGATGGTGAGTGAGCCGCATCGCGCAGCACCCCCCAAGACCTTGCGCGATGCCGTGGTTGAGCCATTCCGCGAGTTCATTAACCGGCAGGGTTGGAAGAGCGCGTTATTGATTCTGGCATTCCTGTTTTTCTACAAAGTGGGAGATAGTTTAAGTACTGCGCTGGCGACCCCGTTCTATCTGAGCATGGGATTCAGCAAGACGCA
>CAVRVD010000005.1:0-54274 GCA_963724535.1 uncultured Actinomycetota bacterium | reverse complement strand
CAGGCTGGTGTCGAGGTGCCCGGCAGGTCGCTCTCTTTCGCGGCTGTCCACCGTGGTGTTTCGGTGTCGCGGTGTGGCTCTCTCTTGGTCTGTGCTCTGCCGGGCACCGCTGGCGGGGTGTGGCTCACGAGGGGACTGCCCGCGCTCGAAGTAGCGTTGCCCACCTTCGCCGACCAACGGAAAGCGGTTCGGGGACAGGGGAGTTGACGGCGATGGGCCGGATGATCATTGGAGTGGATCCGCATAAGGCGTCGGTGACGATCGAGGTCGTCGACGGCGAGGGGAAGGTCGCCGCGACGGGCAGGTTCGGCACCGATGCCCGCCAGTACAAGGTGATGCTGGGCTATGCGCGGCGGTGGCCGCACCGGCTGTGGGCGGTGGAGGGCGCCGAGGGTGCGGGTCGGCCGTTGACGCTGCGGCTGCTCGCCGACGGGGAACGGGTGCGGGATGTGCCGGCGAAGCTGGCCGCCCGGGTCCGGGCGTTGGATACCGGGCAGGGCCGTAAGAGCGATGCGGTGGACGCGCACTCGGTCGCGACGGTCGCGTTGCGCACGGCGGGCCTGCGGGAGCTGCACGCCGGCGATGGGGACCTGGGTGCGTTGCGGGTCCTGGCCGATCGACGCGATGAGCTGTCCCGGACCCGGGCGGCCACGCTGAACCGGCTGCACCGGTTGTTGGCGGAGCTGATCGGTGGTGGGGCGCCGCGGCACCTGAGCCCGGCCCAGGCCCGGCGGATGCTGGCCACGGTCCGGCCCCGGGATGCGGCCGGGGCGATGCGGCGGCGGATCGCCGCGGACCTGCTCGCCGACCTGGCCGCGATCGACGCCAAGCTGAAAGCCGTCACCGCCGAGCTCCGCGCCCGGGTCCGCGCCCGGGGCTCGCACCTGATGGACCTGTACGGGATGGGCCCGGCCGGCGCGGCCCGGGTCCTGGCCGACGTCGGTGACGTGGACCGGTTCCCGACCAAGGCCCGCTTCGCGTCCTGGAACGGCACCGCACCCCTGGACGCCTCCTCCGGGCAGCAGCTCCACCACCGGCTCTCCCGGGCGGGGAACCGGCGGATCAACCACGTCCTGTACATCATGGCGATCGTCCAGGTCCGCCACGACACGGCCGGGCGGGCCTACTACCGGCGGCTGCGCGCCGCCGGCAAGACCCCGAAAGAGGCCCTGCGGATCCTCAAACGCCGCCTGTCGGACGTGGTCTACCGGCAACTGACCGCCGACCAGCCGCGCGCAACGACCAGGAGCCAGCCGGAGCAAGCGGGCCCGGGAGGACACCCGGGGGCGACTCTCGAATCCAGCGCGGACGACTCGCTCACCCCGATGGTCGTCTCTTCGGATCAGTCACAGCCCGGACCCGCCACCACCCACGATAGGCCTGAACCGGTCGAGGACGACCCGGCCGACATCGACGTGATCGACGTCGACCAGATCGACGAGGACGGAACCGGTGACGAGCGCCGCGCATCTGCGGGGGCAGGCCCCGGCCTGCCCCTGATCGCGCTGACCAGGGCCCGCAGAGGCTCCGCGGTCCAGGGCGGCGCCGCAGGCCCGTCGCGTCAGCGATCCGCGCAGCGGACCCTTGACGGCGGAGGAGCGGGCCCGTACGCGCGCGGCGCAGCCAACCATCGCGCAGCGGCCCAGACAGCAACCGGCGGCGCAGCCGCCACCGCTGTCAACGCCCCCGACCGGAGCCAAGAAAAGGCTCAGCCGAACCCCTTGCACTAGAGGGGAGCCATGAGCGTGAAACATCGCGCCTCTTCTGACGGCGCAGCTGAGGCCTGGTCAACCTTCAGCGTCGCCGCCTTCCGCTTCACCACCGCGAACCTGAAGGGTGCCACTTCAGCATTCGCTCCGTGACGTGCGGCGATGCCGGGTGGCATGATCACAACTCGTGTGGTTCGGACGGTCGGGATCCTGGCCCTGAGGCTGGTCTGGGTGCTCGGCCACGGGCCGGCGCCGGACGCGAGGAATGTCGAGCTGGCGGTCCTGCGCCACCGGCTGGCCGTCCTCCACCGTCGGGTCCCCGCCCCCGCGGTACACGCCCTCGGATCGACTGGGTCGGGTCCTGGCCCGGATGCAGCAGCGGGTTGTCACGGCGATGGCCGGGATGCCTCACCCACCAGGAGATGACTACACACCGTGGCCATCTCCCCACTTCGTCTGCGTGCCCCAGCCACCGCCGCTCGGCACCGAAGCATCACCACGTTGGTCGCGGATTGGTCACGCCCGCCCTGGCACCACGCACCAGCGGCCGCCCCGATCCGGCAGGTCCCAACACGGGGCGACGCCGGTGACCTGTACGTTCCGGCCTTGACCAGCAATCCCCGCCAGCGGGTGGCAGACATGGTTGGCCCCTGAAAATCGGAAGGTCGGCGGTTCGACCCCGCCCCTCCTGTCACCAGAAAGGAGCTCAACCTGGCCATCGGGACCGCTACCCGCATGCGGGTAGCGGCTTACTGATCGAACGCTCAGCCGCAAGATCGACGATTAGCGGGGACACGGATGGTACACAGCCACCCGGTGTCGGCCGCCTTTGGCCGGTGACACACGGACACCCGACTCCACAGTCAAGATCAGCTGCAAGAGGCATCCGCCCAGGTCAGGCGGCGTTTTCGCAGGTGAGCGGAGGGCGAGGGATTCGAACCCCCGGGGCAGGATTGGGTACCGCCCAGCGGTTTTCAAGACCGCCACCATAGGCCTCTCGGTCAGCCCTCCAGGGTGCGGGACCATTGTGCCCTCTCCAACCGTCGGCGCAGACGCCGTCCACCGGTCGCAACAAACCCGGGTGGAGTCACAGGTTGTCACGCCAGGAGTGCTCCGGCTCATACCCCAGCACCAGCCGGGCCTTGTCGATGCCCAGCAGGGTCTCATGCTCGCCGAGCTCCCGGCGCACCTCAACCCCAGGGAACACCTCGGCCACCAGCGATGCGCTCGAGCGCGACATCACCGTGTCCGCGTTCGCGATCACGAACACCTCGCATCCGCGTCCGTCCCATTCCAGACCCCGCCGGACCGCCTGCGCGCCGTCCCGCGAATCGATGTAGGCCCACAGGTTCCACTTGCGCACCAGCGGGTCCGCGTCGAACGCCGGGAACGCCGCGTAGTCCCCGGCGTCCATGACGTTCGAGAAGCGCAGCCCCACCATGCTCAGCTCGCCGTCCCAGCGACACAGCTGTCGGGCCATCTCCTCCTCCAGCACCTTCACCAGCGAGTAGGTCGACTCCGGCCTCGGCGGGTACTCCTCGTCCACCGGCACGTATGGCGGTGGGGTGTCGAACGGCAGCCCAAGCACCGTCTCACTGGACGCCCACACCACCTTGCGCACCCCGGCCGCCCGCGCCGCCATGAACACGTTCCACGTCGCCGACGCGTTGTTGGCGAACGTCGCCGAGTTCGCACGCAGCCCCGGCGCCGGCACCGCCGCCAGGTGCACCACCGCGTCCGGCCTCGGCCCCCGCTCGTCCACGAAGCCGCTCACCACCTCGACCACCTGTCCGTAGTCGGTCAGGTCGACCGCTACCGACTGGACGGCGCTGCCCCCACCGTCCGGCACCTCGGCTGGCGGCGACACCCGGTCCACCGCCAGCACGCTCCAGCCATGCCCGGCCAGGTCCCGAAGGACCGCCCGACCGAGCCTGCCCGCCGCGCCCGTCACCACCACTCGTCCGGCCATCGACCGCTCCTCCCTCCCGGCTCAGCGCTCCGCCTGAGATATGTACGTCCGGGCGTTTCCAGGTCATCATCCAGTCATGGCGAACAAGGCGCTGGCCTACCTGGACGGTGGCCCGGCGGACGGCACCACCCTTGAGCTGGACCACCCCGACTGGGCCCCCCTGGCCCTACTCCGGCTCGAGGTCGACGGGGTGGACGTCGTCTACGTTCGCGCCAAACAGCACTATCCCGAGCCCGGTCGACCCTGGCGCTACGTCCCCCAGCACTCTGCCGAGGCCGAGGAGGAGGCCGAGGAGGAGGGCAACTACGACCCCTACGACGACTGATCCCGACGCCTCGGCGGCGTGTGGCTCAGGAGGGCAGCTCGGGAGAGGGCGGATCAGCCCGTCAGCACCGCAAGGACAGCCAGGTGATCCGTGCCGGACACCCGCAGGGTGTCCACGCTGCGCACGCCGAACGCCTGCGGGCTCACCAGCACGTGGTCCAGCCGGATCACCGGCGGCAGCCAGTACTTGTTCGCGGGCCAGGTGAACCCCGGCCAGGCCCCACCGGCGACGCCGACCACCTCGGCCGCGTCCACGAGGTCCGCCTCATCCCCCAGCAGCCGGCGGAACGGCCGGTGATCGCGGCTGGCGTTGAAGTCGCCGACGGCGATCTGCGGGCCGTCGACCTCTGTCAGGCCCCGCTCCAGAGCAGCCATGTCGACGCGCCACCGCTGCACGCGCCCCGGGATGGGCGACAGCGTGTGCACCGCGGTCACCGTCACCGGCCGACCCGACGGCAGCCGGACGACTCCGCGCGGCTGCCCATACTCCGTCCCGGTCAGCTCGCCCACCGGATCCCCCACCGGCTCGACCGGCCACCGCGACCACAGCATGGTCCCCTGCGCGCCCCAGGCGGACCGGCCGATCCGGTGCGGCAGCTCGGCAAAGAGCCCGGCCTTCTCCAGCTGGAACTGCATCGTCGGGGTGATCTCGATGGTGACCAGCAGGTCCACCCGGCGCTCGCGCACCGCGGCCATGATCGCGGCGGTGTCGGCCTGCCCGGTGAGCGTGTTGACGGTCAGCACCCGCACCTCGGCCGCGCCGGGCCGCTCGGGCGGAGCAGCCTGCACGCCGACGCCCAACGCCGGTGCCAGCCACACGATCTGGACGGCGAGCAGCGCCGCGAGCAGCAGCGCCGTCCAGCCCGCCCGCACCGCCACCGCGACCAGTGCCGCGACCAGCGTGACCACGACGGTGAACGGCACCAGCAGCGCCAGCTCGACGAGCGGGGTCTTCTGCTCCCCGCCGACCGCCCGCGCAGCCACCACGACGAGCACGGCGAGCGCCGCCAGCCGACACAGCCCGCGCACGAACCGGCGCGGGACGGCCCCGCGCGCCCGGGGTACCTCCACGACGACGCCCACGCTGCAGATCGAGATCAGGTCCGGTTCGGACCCAGATCAGATCCAGATCGCCGGGTCGATGGTCGGGTCGTACCCGATGCCGGTCACCGTGCCCGATGAGGGCGCGGTGTGTCCGCCGGACGACGCCCCCTCCGCGGACGGCGCGGACCCACCACGCTCGCGGATCGTGCCCGGCACCCCGACCACCACGGCTCCGGCCGGGACGTCCTTGACCACGACCGCGTTCGCGCCGATCTGGGCACCCCTGCCGATCACGATCGGACCGAGCACCCGCGCCCCGGCGCCGATGGTGACGCCGTCCTCGATCGTGGGGTGCCGCTTGACCTTGGCCAGGCTGCGCCCGCCCAGGGTGACATCGTGGTAGATCATCACGTCGTCGCCGATCTCGGCGGTCTCCCCGATCACCACCCCGTTGCCGTGGTCGATGAAGAACCGCCGCCCGATCGTCGCCCCCGGGTGGATCTCGATGCCGGTCCGGCCGCGCATCCACTGCGAGATCAATCGGGCGAGCAGCCGGTGCCCACGCCGCCACAGCGGATGGCTGATCCCGTGGTGCACCCAGATCGAGTGCAGGCCCGGGTAGGCGAGGACCACCTCGACGCGGCTGCGCACCGCCGGGTCGCGCTCGATCGCAGCGTCGACGTCCTCGCCCAGCCGTTGCCGCCAGCCGACCCTCTCCTCGGCAGGACAGCTGATCGCCCCAGTCGCGCCGGGGCCCGCCGTCAGGCTCCCACCGCCGACCCGGCGTCTACGTCGCACCAGGCTCACACTGTCCGCGGCAGCCTTGTACATCCCGGTCAGTCCATGAGGTCGGAGTAGAGGATCGTCGAGAGGTAGCGTTCGCCGAAGCTGGGGATGATCACCACGATCAGCTTGCCGGCGAACTCCTCGCGCTGGGCCACCTGGGCCGCACCCCACAGCGCGGAGCCCGAGGAGATGCCCACCAGCAGGCCCTCCTCCTTGGCAGCCCGCCGTGCGTAGCCCACCGACTCCTCGGTGGGGGCGTCGAGCACCTCGTCGTAGACCGAGCGGTCCAGGATCTCCGGCACGAAGTTCGCGCCGATGCCCTGGATCGGATGCCCGGCCGGTGAACCGCCGGTGAGGATCGGGGAGGCCTCGGGCTCGACGGCGAAGACCTTGATGTCGCTGTTGCGCTTCTTCAGTTCCTGGCCGACGCCGGTGATCGTGCCCCCGGTGCCGATCCCCGCCACCAGGGCGGCGACCTGGCCGTCGGTGTCGGCCCAGATCTCCTCGAACGTGGTGCGCCGGTGCACCTCGGGGTTCGCCTCGTTGGCGAACTGCCGGACCAGGACGGCGCCGGTGTCGGCGCCGATCTCCTCCGCCTTGGCGACCGCGCCCTTCATGCCCTCGGCGGCCGGTGTGAGCACCAGCTCGGCGCCGTAGGCGCGCAGCAGCGCCCGACGCTCCTTGCTCATCGACTCCGGCATGGTCAGCACCACCCGGTAGCCCTTCGCCGCGCCGACCATGGCCAGCGCGATCCCGGTGTTTCCCGAGGTGGCCTCTACGATCGTGCCGCCCGGTGGCAGCTGGCCCGAGGCCTCCGCCGCTTCGATCATCGAGACGCCGATCCGGTCCTTGACGCTGTTGGCCGGGTTGTAGAACTCCAGCTTCGCGACCACGGTGGCGGGCGCGTCGTCCATGATCCGGTTCAGGCGCACCAACGGGGTGCGGCCGACCAGGGTGGTCACGTCGTCGTAGATCTGCATTGGAGCAGGTCACCTTCTTCGCACAGGATCGCCGTCGGGAGTGGACCAGGAGCCCGCCGGCGCGCGTACACGACGACGGGGGGCGTCGCGGTCGAAAACCTATCGCGGCGGGACGTTGTTCCCGAACGGCCATGATCACCACCGCCCGCCCCGGTAGGACACCCCGGGCGAACAATCGCGATCATGACGGCGCTGCGGCAGGCTCGCGTCCTCAGGTGGCAAGATCGCAAGCGTCGGCATCGACGACCACCCCGTAGGCCAGGGTGCGCAGCGTGCCCTTGGACACCGCATGCCCGACCGCCCAGACGGCCCTCCCGCCGAGCGGGTCGCCGTGCCGGTACATGAGCAGCTCACCGGAGGTTCCGTTGGTCGCGATGAGGACTCCGGCACCGGCCGAGGCCAGGTCGAAGAACTCCCACCCGCTGCCCATCCTCGTCCGCGGGCTCCAGGTCAGTGCCCCCACCGATGGGTCGCTGTGCCGGTACCAGTACAGCGACCCGCGGAACTGCCGGTAGAGGACGCCGTGGCCGCCGGGCACGATGATCTCGTCGTCCATCCAGCCCCACCCGGAGCCGATCAGCTTCCCGGACGGGAACTGCCAGGTCGGCGCGCCGGTCTCGAAGCCGGTGTGCCGGTACAGGTACATCCGCCCGTCGGTCCGGACGACGTACAGGTCACCGCCACGGCCGACCGCGATGTTGATCACGCGCAGTGAGGGCAGGAAGCCCCGCCCGACGACGGCACCGCTGCCGGTCTTCCACCCGGACCGGGCGGAGTTGTAGCCGTACCACTTGAGCTCACCGGCCCAGTTCAAGGTGTAGAACACCCCGCTGCCGGCGCCGCCAGTCCACATGAACGTTCCCGGCAGCCAACCGCTGCCCACCTGGCCGGTCTCGCGGAACGACCGGCTGATGCCGGCTGGGTCGGGGTCGAGCATCCGGTACAGCGGGCCCTTGCTGACCGGGCTGAAGCCCTGCATCGGTCGGCAGGTCACCGGCACCGGCACCGGCGGGGTGTCGGAAGGGGCGGGCGTGGTCTGAGCCCTGGGACCGCTCGCCGGGCCGGTCACGTCGAGCACCGGCCGACCGGACCGCGGTGCGTCGCCCACCGGGCCGGGCGGCGTCCACCCGCCGGCGGCTGCAGGGGTGGCGGCCGGGACGGCGGTCAGTGCCATGGCGAGCGCAGTGACGGCACTCACCGCCAGGACGCGCGCGCGACGCTTCGTCGTTGTGCGGTTCAGGTGCGCTCTCCCCCTCGTGTCGGGTCGGCCGAGCCGGTCAGCTCAGGCGGCAGGCGGCCGGGTCCAGGGCGATGCCGTAGGAGTCGGGCCGGACCACGCCCTTGTGCACGCCTCGCGAGGCCGCCCAGGCGTTCGAGCCACCGACCGGGTCGCCGTGCCGGTAGACCAACACGTCGCCCGAGGAACCCTGGGTGGCGTAGAGCACGCCGCCACCGGCTGACAGCACGTCGTAGAACCTCCAGCCGCTACCGATGGTCTTGCGCCCCGACCAGGTCACTCGGCCGGACGCAGGGTCGGTGTGCCGGTACCAGTAGAGCCTGCCGGCGTACTGGCGGTAGATCGTGCCGTCCCCGTTCGGGCTGAGGATCTCGTTGGCGGTCCACCCAGACCCGATGGTCCACCCCGCGCCGTTGGCCCAGGTGGCGGTGCCGGACAGCCGCCCGGTGTGCCGGTAGATGGCGAGCTGGCGGTTGGCCCGCACCACGTAGAAGCTGCCGTCACCGGACAGGGCGATATTGATGATCTTGGAGCGGGGGGTGAACCCGCTGCCGATCTTGGTACCGCTGCCGTTCATCCAGCCCTTGCTGCCGGAGTTGTACCGGTACCACCGCAGATCACCGTTCCAGAGCAGCCCGTACAGCACGCCGTCACCACCGGAGGCCATCCAGGCGAACGCGCCGCCGCTCCAGCCGCTGCCGACCTGGCCTTGTTCCTTCATCGTGTCGGCGGCAGCTCCGGCCGGGTTGGAGTCGACCAGCCGGTAGAGCGCCCCGCCCGCGGTGCGGCTGAACGCCTCGGCCTGGTCACAGGTCACCGAGGCGATCGCCTGAGCCGAGACCGTCCGGGACATCGTCGGCGGGGCTGCGCTCGGCGCCTTGCCCACCGGCCTCGGATTGCGCAGGTCGGCCTGCGCCGAGGTCGGGACGGCGGCCAGCAGGCCGGCGGCGAGCGCCGCGGCGGCCGCCATCCGGACCGCGCCGGACACTCGTCCGGATCGGCTCGGCCGTGGAGGACGTGTCGCGGGGCGGCACGTGGTCACCGGGTGCGGGACGGACTGCTGCGGCATGAAGATCCCCTCGCTCGGGCACGACAACGCTCGATGCGCTAGCAACAATCAGTCACCTAATCACAGCAGAGCGTTACTGGCCCTGCCGACGCGCGGGGACGCCGCTCAGCGGGACAGCGACACCGGACGGGCGGCGTCGGCGGCGTCGGCACCGGCTCCGGCCAACCAGGACCGGATCCGCTCGGCGGTCCAGTTCGGCACCTCGAGCTGGGGCACGTGCCCAGCCCCCCGGGCAACGGCGAACCCCCAGTCGGGGTGCTGCCGGGCCAGCTCCACCGCGGTGGCCAGTGGCACCAACCGGTCCCGGTCGCCGTGCAGCATCAGCACCGGGACCGACATCGCGTCGGCCAGGGCGAGCACCTGCCGGCGCCGCGCCAGGGTGGCGATCAGCGACCGGGTGGCCTCGACGAACTCCTCCGCCACCCCCGGCTGGCTGGCCCGCCTCTCCAACAGGTCGACGTGCGCCCGCACCACGGCGTCGTCCACCCGGGACGGGTCGCCACAGCACAGCCGCATGGTGTCCGTGGCCATCTGCTCCGGGGTACGCACCCGGCGCCGCCCTGCCACCACCACCTTGCCGACACCGGGAGTCAGGTAGGCCGCGAACATGGCCGTCGTCAACGCGTTTCGGCGGTGGGACAGCCGCGGCATCAGGGCCGGGTTGACCAGGACGGCGCCGGCCACCGTCTGCGGACGACGACTGGCGGCGAGCAGGGTGAGCAGCCCGCCCATCGAGTTGCCCAGCCAGATCGCCGGACCGCCGCCCACCTCGGTCACGAAGGCGGCCGTCAGGTCGGAGTTGGCCGCCACCGAGGTCGACCGGCCCGCGGCGCGGGTCAGCCCGAAACCGGCCAGATCCAGGGCGAGCACCCGACACCGATCGACCAGCAGCGGTGCCAGCGCCAGCCAGTTCACCGACGACCCGCCCAGGCCGTGCACCCCGACCAGCAGAGGTCCGTCGGCCGGGCCGCCGAAGTCCAGGTAGTGCACCGGACCGTCTAGGTCCACCCAGCGCGAGACCGCCGTTCCCGGGGCGTGAGCGTCCAGGCCCGGGCCGAGGCCGCGCTGAGCGCGGGGGCCGGTCGACCCAGCGGCGGAACCGGGGCCGGTGTCGGATGCGTCCATCCCTGTCAGGTTCGGTCGCGCCCCGCAGGGTGTCAATTCGTCGTCCGACATCGCGGACCCGCCCGCCCGCCCGGACCAGCCGAATCGGTTGCGCAGCGCAGCGACCAGGCCACCCTGCGCGATGACACGGCACCGAAGCGGGCGCTGGGTTTGGGCGGCGTCGGACGGCGCGGCAGAATCGCGCGCAGTGGCGCCGCACCGAGGGGAGGCACCGTGGCCACCCCTGGATCCCGGCTGCCGATCTCTCCGGACGACGAGCCGCCGCTGCGGCTCGGTGCCCGTGCCGTCCCGGCGCAGGAGAACCCGTGGCGGGTGCTGCGCCGGCTGCAGGACCGGCACCGCTACCTGCGCCTGCTCGAGACCGACGAGGCCGAGCTGGACCTCGACGTGCCGCCGGCGCGCGCCGACCACCACCTGCTCGGCGCCCCGGCGAGCATGACCCGCACCGCCACCAACCATCCCGAGCCGGCTCGGATGGCCGACTATCTGAGCCACTCGGCCGACCTCACCCTGCGCGGCGGGCTCACCGCGGCGCTCACCTCGCCGCTGGCCGCCTGTGCGCTGGCCGAGCACTACGTCTTCCGGCGCATCGGCGGCACCTCCGCCGCCGCGGTCACCGCGGCCGCCGTCGCCGCGGCCGAGCTCGGCCGCACTGCCGCGCCGGACACCGACCGGCAATCGGACGAACCGGACGTCCAGCCCGGTTTCGCCGGGCTGGCCGAGCTGGTCGGCTGGCTCACCGCGCAGGACTGCGTGACCGACCCCGGTCCGCAGCGACTGAGCGGACCGCCGCCGCCCTGGCCCGAGCAGCACCGGTTGGCGCGTCTGGTCCAGCCCGCCCGAACCACCCGCAACGTCTACCGGGTGCTCGTGGCGGCGTGGCGCAGCCCGTCCCGGTCGGGGCTGCGCGGCCGCTGGTGGCCTCTGGTGGCCGGCCTGCTCGCGGCACCCACCCGGCCGGCGCGGCTGGCCACCGGACTCGTCTGGGCCGGAGCCGGTCTGGCCTGGCTGGGCCTTACCCTCGCGTTCGTGCGGGCCACCGCGCTCGGCGCGGCGGTGTCGAGGCCGGCTGCGGTGCTCGCCTCGCTGGCCCTCCTGGCCACCTTCACCGTTGCCGCTGCGGCGGCCACCGCGGTGGCCTACCTGGCCGGGCTGCGCACCCTGCTCGCCGACCACGCCGAGGCCGAGCACTACGGGCTGGTCCCCGGCGTCGAGCTGCCGGACCTCGCAGTGCCCACCCGTGGCCTGGCCGCCCGGCTCGACCGGCTGGCCGGCGTCCCCCGCCCGGACGGCGTGCCCGCCCTGGTCGCCTGGCTCGCGGACCGTCTCGACGACCTGGCCGGGGTGCCGCCGATGGCTCAGGGTGGCGCGCTGGCCTCCGAGCTGGCCGGGGACGGCGCGGACGGCGACACGACCGGCGGCGGCACCGCCCGCGGCCACCGGCCGGCGCTGACTTTCGGCGAGCTGTGGCTGGGCCGGCTGGGACCGCCGTCCGCGGCGGACCGGACGCGACTGCGTCGCGCCGCCGAGGACCCCCAGCTGCGCACCGTCGACCTGGTGCTCAAGGCCACCGACGCTGCACAACAACGGCCGTACTCGCTGCCGTTCGTCACTGCCGAACAGGCCGAACGGTCCGGGGCGAGCCGGTTCCTGTTCTGCCGCAACTGCCTCACCGCGGTCCTGCCGGTCCGCGTGGTGACCCAGATGATCCTGACCTCTCCGGCCCAGGCCACCGAGTCGACCTGCCCACGCCACGACGGCGAGGTGCTGCGCGAGATACCGGACCCGTGGGACTTCCCGGTGGTCGCCGCCGTCCGGCTGAGCATGTCGGTTCCGGGACTGCTGCGCGCCGTCCCGCTCTACACCCTGGACGTCGAGTCACCCGCCCCGGTGCAGGACACCTACGGGCGGGTGGTCGGCGACCGGCCCGCCCCGACGAGCGTGTACGTGCCGCGGGTGCAGTGGTTCGCCGACGGCGGCCTGACCGGCGGGATGCCCGTGCACACCTTCGACACCCTGCTGCCCCGCTGGCCCACCTTCGCCCTGGCCCTGGACCACCTGCCGAACGCACCGATCGAGGAGGGCGACCTGCGCCTTGCTGAGTGGATCAGCCTGCCGGAGCAGGATGCGGCGCCCCGGGCGCGCGGGTGGCGACGGCTGCGCGGAGTGAGCGGGTTCGTCGGCGGCCTGCTCGACAGCGCGACCACGTGGAACGACGCGATGCAGGCCGACCTGCCGGGGTTCCGCGGTCGGGTGGCCATGGTCCGGCACGGCGCCCGAGAGGCCAGTGCGGGGCTGTTCCTGGACCAGCCCGCGCTGCTGGCCCTGGCGCTGCGGGGCCACGAGGCGGGGGTGCGGTTGCGCGAGCGGTTCACCGGCCCCGACGGCGACATCGCCGGGCAGACCCAGACCGACCGGTACCGGTGGCTGCGGCTGCGGATGGCGCTGCGGGAGTATCGCGGGCTGAGCCTGGACATCGGGGCGCGGCTGCCGATGTACACCGACCTGGCCGCCACCTACCGGGTGCCCCAGGCGCTGACGGACTGGTTCGCACCCCCGCTCCTCCCGGGCACCGTCGACCCGGCCTGGCCGGACGCCGCGGCGACGCTGACCCACCTGCGGGCGCTGTCCGCCGGCGGGGTGCTCGACTGGGACACCGACTACGGCGCGCCACCGGTGCAGACCGATCTGAGGATCCTGCCCGACGGCGGCTGAGCCCGTTTCGGGCGCTGCCAGGTTCCCTGGGCGCCCCCAGTTCCTGGGCACTGTGTGACGTTGCACCCTCAGTTCCTGGGCGCTGTGTGACGTTGCACCCGTCCGACGGGCGCTGTGTGACGTTGCACCCGTCCGACGGGCGCTGTGTGACGTTGCGCCCGCCACTGGGGCGCGGGGGGCAGCCCGGTCACCCATCGGCGAGGGTGCGCGCCACACAGGACTGGATCGCCGCGGCCCAGGTGCCGTCCGGGGCGTCGATGTCGATCAGGCTCGCTGCCGGCAGGTGAGCGGAGGCCGCGAGCACCAGCTGCCCGGCGGCCTCGCCAGCACCCGGACCGACGAGCACTGCGGCGGCCAGCGTCCGACCGGTGTGGCCCGACCGGCCGAGCACTCCCCGGCTGCCCCCAGCGGCCAGGACCACCTGGACCGAGGTGCCCTCGCCGGGTCCGGTCGAGCTGCCGGAGACCGCTCCGGCGGGCAGGCTGCTCAGCACCGCCGGATCGCCGACCAGGACGACCTCGGGGTCGGTCCGGGTCAGGCGAGCCTGGGCCGGGGGCTCGAACCGGGCCGTGCCACGCCGGCTGGTCGCGTTGGCGGCCAGCACCCGGGCCATCGGCCCCGGTGCACCCCCGTAGCCGAGCATCCCGGTCATCTCGCCGCAGGCGAGCACGGTCCCGGACCCGGCCCGCAGCCGGTCGTCGACGAGGACCTGACCGGCCGGACCGGTGCCGGCCCCGGCGGCGGCCAGGTCGAGCCCGGCGCAGCGGGCCCGCCGTCCGGTGGCCAGCACGAACGCCTCAGCGGCGACGTCCCCGTTGTCGGTGCCGACCCACGCCCCACCGTCCAGGGTCGGGGCGACGCTGACCAGCCGGGCCCCGGTCATCATCCGCACCCCGTCGGCGTGCAGAGCGTCGACGACCAGCTGGGCCACGCCGTCCGGCAGGTCGGCCAGCAGCCGCGGCCCGGACTCGATCAAGGTCACTGTGGCCCCGGCCCGAGCCAGGCCCTGGGCCATCTCGCAGCCGTGGGCGCCGCCCCCGTAGACGACGACGGAGCTGGGCCGGGCGGGCAGGTCGAGCACCGACTCGGCCAGGTGCAGCTGGGTCTCGGCCACACCGGCGACGTCGGGCGGCACCGACGCCGCCCCGGTGGCCAGGACGATCCGCTGCGGGGTAAGGATGTGGTGCTCCGCGCGGTCGTCGAAGGCGCCGTCGAACGCGATGCGACCGCGATCGAGCAGGCGGACCGTCCCGACCGCCACCGCGACCCCGCTGCCACGCAGCGACGGTGCACCGAAGTTCAGCGCGACCTGGCGCCGGACGGCGGCCAGCTCGTCCTGCATCTGCCCCCAGTCCAGTCCCTGCTCGGCCCAGCTGCGCACCAGCGGGCCGACCCAGTGCGCCGGCACCGGGTGCGGCCGGACATGCGGCCCCGGGCCCTCCTCCGGGCGGGCACCCGGGTCGCCGCCGGATCGGGTGGGCGGAGCATGGGCGAGGAGGACGACCCGGCCCGGCTCGCCGTCCAGTCGGTGGGCGATCTCGCGGGCCACGGTGACGGCGTCCGGACCCGGATGCGGTCCGTCGCCGATCACGACCACCTCGGCCCGGGCCAGGGCCGCCGGGCTCGCGGTGAGGGCGGTCGGCAGGTCGGTCTCAGGCGTGGCGAGGGTGGTGGCGTCCGGACGGCGCGGGGCGGGCAGGCCGGGGCCGACCCGCGGCGTGGCGGGCTGGGTCATGTGCTGTCTATCGGACGCCGCCGGTGAGGGTCTTTACCGGCGGCGGCGGGCGGCCGAGCCGACGGTCCCTGAGCCGATCACCATCGCGCAGCTCAGCACGACGGCGGCGCCGAGCAGCTGTGGCCAGGCCAACCGCTCACCGAGCAGCAGCACACCGAGGCAGACCGCGACCACCGGGATCAGGTAGGTGACCGTGGTGGCCACCGTCGGTCCCGCGGCACGGACCACATCGAACTGGAACATCTGCGCCAGCCCGGTGCCCAGCGCGCCGAGCAGTCCGACCGCGGCGAGCGAGACCCACACCGCCACCTCGGGCGCCGCGCCCAGGTCGGCGGCCCGCAGGCTCAGCGGCGAGTCGAGGCCGGACCCGGCCCACCAGACCAGCACCACCGCGGTCAGCTGGACGGCGGCAGCGGCCAGCTGGGCCGTCGGCAGGGCCAGCCCGCCGAGATCGCGGCCGGACATGGTGCGCTTGACGTAGGTCCAGCCCAGCCCGTAGCTGGCCCCGGCGGTCAGGGCCATGGCGAACCCGGCCGGATCCGGCGCGCCGTCCAGCTGCCACGGCTGCATGATCACCACGACCCCGGCCAGACCGACCAGCACGGCGCCCACGGTCCGGGCCGGCAGCCGGACGGCGGGCAGCAGCAACGCTCCGAAGAGCACCGAGGCGAGTGGGGTCGTCGCGTTGCCGATCCCGGCCAGCGCCGAGGGGATCCGCTCCTCGCTGGCCGCGAACAGGGTGAACGGGAAGGTGGCCAGGAAGAAGCCGGAAACCGAGACGTGCCACCAGATCCGTCCGGGTCCGGGCAGGCGTTGCCCGCTCGCCAGCAGCAGTCCGAGCAGCACGCCCGCCCCGGCGAGCACCCGCAGCCAGGCGATCTGCACCGGCTGCAGGGCGGCCAGGCCCAACTTGATCAACAGGAAGCTGGAGCCCCAGATCAGGCTCAGGGCAGCGAACTTGACCTGCCAGGGCAGCCGCGGCGTCCGGACGTCGGGCGGCGCCCCGGTGGCAGCCGCGCTCACCTCAGCCAACCGGCGGTCACCCGGTTCACCAACCGCCGCACCGAGTCCGGCAGCGGATCGCCCTCGGGCACCCAGGCGGCCGGCTGCGGGGGGTCGGCGACCGTGCGCAGCGCCACCACCCCGGACCAGGCGTCGGTCGGCCCCTCGGGGACCGACGGCCCGCCGGTGCGGACCTTGACCGTCCACAAGCCGTCGACGATGGGCAGCGCCATGGCCAGCGTGGCGGAGCGTTCCTTGGGCGTGGACGGCGCGACCTCGCCGGTCCGACCGGGGATCAGTCGGTCGCTGAGCAGGTCGAGGGCCCGCGCCTGCTCCGGGCCGGTCAGCGGGACCACCCGGCCGCGGACCACGGCCGATCGGTAGTTGGCCGAGGACTCGAAGGTGTTGTGCGCCACCACGATCCCGTCGAGCGCGATCACGCTGAGCACCGCCGGCGCCCCGGCCGCGACATGCCGCAGAGCCCCCGCGCCGGTCGAACCGTGCAGCAGGATCCGGTCGCTGTCCCGGGCGAACAGCATCGGCACCGCCCACGGCTCGCCGCCGGCCACCGTGGCCAGTGTCCCGACGAGGACGGCGTCCAGGAGCGCGTCCAGGACAGCACGGTCGTCCGGGGACCGGTCGGGCTTGCGGTTGACGGCGGACGGCACGGCCGGTGGGGTGGTCATGGCGCTCATCCCAGAGCAGGGGCGACACCCGGCGCAAGGCCTTTCCGAACGGGGGCCCACACCGAGCGGGCCGGGTCCGCCGCCGTCTCGAGAGGTGAATCGGCCCGCCCGACGCGGCCATCCGCCGTCTGCGCGGCGCGAGGACGCGTCAGAACAGCGCGGGGAGCTCCAGGTCCAGCAGGTACCGCTTGCGCTCCAGCCCGCCGCCGTAGCCGGTCAACGTGCCGTTCGCGCCGATCACCCGATGGCACGGGACGACGATCGACAGCGGGTTGGCGCCGTTGGCCAGCCCAACGGCCCGGGAGGCGGACCGTGACAGCCCGAGCGCGCCGGCGACGTCCCCGTAGGTAGTGGTCTGGCCGTAGGGGATCTGCCGCAGCGCCGTCCAGACCCGGTGTTGGAAGGGGGTGCCGTGGGCGATGGTCGCCAGCTCGAAGGCGGTCCGGGTGCGGGCGAAGTACTCGGCGAGCTGGGTGGCGGCCAGGCTGAGCACGGCGTCGTCGTCGCCCCGTTCGGAGGCGACCACGGCCGGCACGGACGACCGGTGGCCGTCGAAGTAGACACCGGTCAGCGCCCGACCGTCACCGACCAGGGTGAGTGGCCCGATCGGGCTGTCCAGCACGCTCCATACCCGGGACATGAGTCATCTTCACCCACGCGATGCCCTGGGGAGCGTCCGAACGCGACGATGATGCGGTCGCCGGGGTCCGGCGGGTGTGCCACGGCCGGTGGGCCACACTGGTCCGGTGGTGAACCCGGGCGAGCGGGAGCGGGCCGAGCGCCGCCTGGAGGAGCTCGTCGAGCGGGCGCGCACCCGGGCCCGGCGCTCCCTGCGCACCCGCGTTGGCCGGGTCCGCGGCAAGGCATGGCACGTCGTCCAGGCGGCTGTCGCCGCCGGCCTGGCCTGGTTCGTCGCTCGGCACCTGGTCGGGCACCCGGATCCGGTGTTCGCGCCCATCGTCGCCCTGATCTGCCTCGGGATGAGCTACGCCCAGCGGCTGCGTCGGGTCGCCGAGGTGACGGTGGGGGTCGCCGTCGGGGTGCTCGTGGCCGACTTGTTCGTGGCCGTCGCGGGCTACGGCACCTGGCAGATAGCGCTGGTCACCGCGACCGCGATGACGGTCGCGCTGCTGCTCGACGCCGGCCAGCTGCTGGTGATCCAGTCCGGCGTCCAGAGCATCTTCGTGGTCACCCTGGCCCCCGGACCGGGGCAGACGTTCACCCGCTGGATCGACGCCATGATCGGTGGCGCCGTCGCGCTGCTGGCCGCGGTGGTGGTGCCGTCGGCACCGTTGCGCCAGCCCCGAATGCAGGCCTCCGAGGTGGCCGGCACCATCGCCCGGCTGTTGCGTGGCACCGCCGAGGCGGTCCGGGCCGATGACATCGAGCTGGCGAGCGCGGTGCTCGCCCAGGCCCGAATGAGCGAACGCCTGGTACGCGAGCTGGAGGACGCCGCCGAGGAGGGCATGGACGCCATCGCCTCCTCGCCGCTGCTGCGTCCGCAGCGGGGGGACGTGCACCGCGTCGTGGTGCTCATCGAGCCGCTGGACCGGGCCCTGCGCGGCACCCGCGTGCTGGCCCGCCGGGTGGTCGTGGCGATCTCCACCGGCGAGCAGGTGCCGCCGTCGTACCTGAGCCTGCTGACAGACCTGGCCACCGCCAGCGAGGTGCTGGCTCAGGTACTGCTCGACAACGTGACCCTGGCCAACGCCCGCCCCCCGCTGCTCGCCGCGGCCCGGGCCACCGCAGACCTGGAGCGCACCGGTCAGCTGTCCACCGAGGTGGTGCTCGCCCAGGTCCGGTCGGTGGTCGTCGACCTGTTGCAGGTCACCGGGATGGGCCTGGACGAGGCCGTCGCCGCCGTGCCACCCGCACGCTCGACCTGACCTGACCTGACCTGACCTGTCCGGCCTGGCTCCTCGCCGGCAGGTCAGGGCCAGTGCGCACCCCACCGGCGGTGCTCGTCGCCGGGTGGATGGACCGACGTCCAGTCCGCGGTACCGGCCGCGACGGCCGAGTGGACGGCGCGGGCCAGCCGAGCACCCCAGCGCGACCTCGGCCCGCCGTAGGCCTGTGCCTCGCCGGAACCGTCACCCGGTCGCGGGCAGGCGATGCACACCGCGTCGGAGCAGGTGCCCGTTCCCGGCACCCCGGCCTCGACCAGCGCCTGGGTCTTCGCCTCGGTGGCCGTGACCACGGCGTTGACCAACGCCGCGTCCGCCAGGGGAACGGGCACGCACACCAGCAGGTTGATCGTCCCGGGCCGGACCGCATCGAGGGTCGGGGCCTGCGTCGAGGCCCAGTCCACGTCGTCGGGCGCCGCGGCGGGCACCGGGAGCCCGAGCCCGACGGTGGCCACCACCTCGACCCCGACCTCGAGCGCCGTGGTGTACCGGGAGGTGTCGGCGGCGGTCAGCATGACCACCCCGGGCGTGGTGACGTCCAGACCGAGCTCCTGGGCGATCTGCACCCCGTGCGCCACCGGGTCAGGGTGGGCATAGGCCCGGCTCACCTGGGCGTTCAGCCACCACCCGACCGGTGTGATCCCGCCGCCGACGACCGCCGTCGAGATCGCCCGCCATCCATGTGGGAACACTTGCACGAGAGCCGGTCTGGGCAGCGGCACGCCGTCCGGGCCCATGTCGGTCCAGGACTGGCGCAGCTTCGGCGCCGATGACCTCATCGGGGCCGCACCGGGTGCACCCGTACCCCGTCCGGACCGGAGACCACCTCGGCGTGCGCGCCGTAGTGGGTGGCCAGGTTGGCCTCGGTCAGCACCTCCTGAGGGGACCCGGCCGCGACCACCCGGCCGCGGTCCAGCAGCACCAGGTGGTCGGCGTACTGCGCCGCCAGCACCAGATCGTGCAGGGTGGCCAGCACGGTCAGCCCCTCCTGACCGCGCAGCCGGTCGACCAGCTCCAGGACCTGTTGGGCATGGCCGAGATCCAGCGAGGAGGTCGGCTCGTCGAGCAGCACCAGCCGGGGCCGTTGGGCGAGCACCCGGGCCAGGACGGCGCGCTGCCGCTCACCGCCGGACAAGGTGCGCAGCGGGCGGTCGCCCAGCGCGGTCAGGTCAAGCCGGTCCAGGGCCCGGGCCACCTCCTCGTGGTCGACCGAGCGGGGCGAGGCCAGCAGCGCCCGGTGCGGGGTCCGGCCAAGCATCACGTAGTCCCGCACCGGCAAGGCCTCGGGCAGCACCGGTGTCTGCGGCGCATACCCGACCAGCCGGGCCCGCTGCCTGGGCGAGGCGGCGACCAGGTCGGCGCCGTCCATGACCACCCGCCCGGAGTGCCGGGCCAGCCCGGCCACCGCCCGAAGCAGCGTCGACTTGCCGGCGCCGTTCGGGCCGACCACCGCGGTCCAGCCGCCCTCCCGGACCGCCAGGTCGACCCCGTCCAGAACGGTGGCGCGACCCAGCCGCACGCGGACGTCGACCACCTCGAGCAGGCTCACGGCCGACTCACGAGGAACCACCGCCCAGGCGGAGCAGCGCCGCGAAGAACGGCGCACCGACGAACGCGGTGACCACCCCGATCGGCAGCTCGGCCGGAGCCAGGACAGTGCGGGCAGCCAGGTCGGCGAGCACCAGGAACGCACCGCCGAACAGCAGCGAGACCGGCAGCACGGTCCGGTAGGAGCTACCCGCCAGCCGCCGCACCACATGCGGGATCACCAGTCCGACGAACCCGATCAGCCCGCTCACCGCGACCGCCGAGGCGGTGCCGAGCGACGCGGCGAGCAGGACGACGAACCGCACCCGCGTCGGGTGCACGCCGAGGGTGGTCGCCTCGTCGTCGCCGACGGAGAGCACGTCGAGTGCCCGGCCGGCGAACAGCAGTACGGCGGTCGAGACGGCCATGTAGGGAAGCACCAGGTGCACCTGGCTCCAGCTGGCCGCCCCGAGCTGACCGAGGATCCACGAGTAGACCTGGCGCAGCGAGTCGGCGTTGGCCTGTTGCACGAAGGTCTGGATCGCGGTGAGGAACGCGGTCACCGCGATCCCGGCGAGCAGCAGAGTGGCGCTGCCGCCGCCGTGCCGGGCGGCCACCGAGCCGAGCGCGTAGGACAGACCGACCCCGATCAGCGCCCCGGCGAACGCCGCCGCCGGCAACGTGGGCAACGGCCCGATCCCGCTCGGGGAGTGGGTGATCACCAGGGTGGCGCCGAGCCCCGCACCGGCCGCGGCGCCGAGCAGGTACGGGTCGGCGAGCGGGTTGCGGAACACCCCCTGGTAGGAGGCTCCGGCGATCGCGAGCATCCCGCCGACCAGCGCAGCCAGCACCACCCGGGGCAGGCGCAGGTCGAGCAGCAGCCCCGCCTCCAGGTCACCCAGCGGGGTGCCCAACGGAACGCCGACGCCGCGTAGCAGGGAGGAGAACACGCCGGACGGCGCGAGCTGCACCGCGCCGATGCTCACCCCCGCGGTGACGGCGGCGAGCAGCAGCGCCCCGCTGGCTCCGAGAGCCACCAGGCGTCGCTGCTGCGCGACGTCCATGTCGTCTCCTCCACGATCCTTCGGCTAGGCAAGCTTCCCCAGCTCGGCGGCCACCGACTCGACGAAGTCGGCGATCCGCGGACCCCACCGGGAGGCGATGTCGTCGTCCGCGGCCAGCACGACCCCGTTCTTGACCGCCGGGACCTGCGCGAACGCGGGCCGCTTCGCCAGGGTCGCGGCGTCCTGCTGGCAGCACTTGGTGTCGGCCAGGACGATCAGGTCCGGTGCCTGCTGGACGACGTACTCGGCAGACAGCTGCGGATAGCCGCCCGCCTCGGCGGCGCCCTGCGCGGCGTCGGCGATGTTGGTCAGACCGAACCGGGAGTAGACATCGCCGAGGAAGGTGGAGCTGGTGATGCTGTAGAAGGTCGGGTCGAGCTCGTGGTAGACCTTCCTACCCTGGGCCGCAGCCGGCGCCGACGCCACGGCCGCGTCGATCCGGTCCTTGACCTCACCGGCCACCTTCTCGGCGTCGTCGGTGTGGCCGGTGACCTTGCCGACGGTCACCATCTGGTCGAGCGCCTCGTCCACCGTCGTCGGCGCGGACAGCACCAGTGCGGGGATCTTCAGGGTGGTCAGGGCGTCGACCAGGCCGTTGCTGTCGCTGTTGACCAGCACCAGGTCGGGGTCGTACTTCGCCACCGCCTCGGCGTTCGGCTGGAACGCGGACAAGTCGGTCTTCGGCGCGTCGGCGGGGTAGTTCGAGTTGTCGTCGGCGGCGATGACCTGCGCTCCGGCGCCGATCGCGAACAAGGTCTCGGTCAGCGTCGGCCCCATCGAGACGATCTTCTCGGGGGCCGACTCGATCGTCACCTCACCGTTGGCGCCGGTGACCGTCACCGGGAACGCGTCGGGCGGGGCGGACGCCGGGTTGGACACAGCGGGCGAGGCCCCGCCGGTGGTGCCGGCCGACTCGGTCGAGCCCGAGCCGCAGGCGGCGGACAGTGGAGCCAGGGCGAGCAGAGCGCTGGCCAGCAGCACACGACGGGTGGCGTGTTGGGCCGGGCGGGGAGAACGGGTGATTCGCATCGGGAGAGCTCCACGTTCTGGGTCAGATCGCCCGCGGGTCCCTCGCCCGACGCGCAACCCTCACCTCGGGGTCGAGGACGTCGGCACAGGGCAGGCGACCTGGCTCGCCGCGCCGTCCTGGCCGGCTGACGGCCTCCTCGAACGGCGGACTCACAGTTGCGGGACAGCGCCGGACTCCCACCGGCTTCGCTGCAGTCTGTGCCACCGGTCCATCCGGTCCAACGCGTTCGCGCTGGACCCGGGCGTTCCGGCATCGTCGAGGCTACCAGCGCAGAGCCGTCGGCTTGGACGGCTCGGTGTGCCCGTGGTCACCGCCCGGACCCGAACCTGCCCTGAACGGACCGGCACTGAACGGACCGGCACTGAACGGACCGGCACTGAACGGACCGGCACTGAACGGACCGGCACTGAACGGACCGGCACTGAACGGACCGGCACTGAACGGACCGGACCCGCTGACGCCGAACGGGATCGACAGGACGTTGGCCCACTGCCAGCGGCCGCACGCACGGCCTAGCGTGAAGGCGTGGGGTCGATCCACGCCCCCGTGCGGGCGCCCGTCCGGCCGGCCAGCGAGACGGGCCCGGCCGATGAGACCCACGCCGCCGTCACCGAGACCCACATCAGCGTGATCGTCCTGATCGGTGACCGCGCCTACAAGGTGCGCAAGTGCGTACAGCTGCCGTTCCTCGACCTATCCACCCGACAGGCACGCCTGGCCGACTGCCGACGCGAGGTCGAGCTGAACCGGCGCCTGGCCCCCGACGTCTACCTCGGCGTCGACCTGCTCGCCCCGCTGGGCTCCGACGCCGACGGCGCGACCACGCCCCGCTCCGGCGAGGGCGAACCGGTCGTCGTGATGCGCCGGATGCCCTGGTCGCGCCGGCTGACCACACTGCTGGCCGCCGAGGGCGCCAGCGAGCGGATGCGTGACGTCGTCCGAGACGTCGCCCGGCAGGTGGCCACCCTGCACGCCGGCGAGGCGCCGGTCCACGGCTACGGGTTGACCACGACGATGACCCGGTTGTGGCGGGAGGGCCACGCCCAGCTGGCCGGTTTCGAGGAGGTACTGGCCTCCACCGAGCGCGACGAGGTGCTGGCCTTGGCCGAGGAGTACCTGGCCGGGCGGGCCGGGCTGCTGGACCGACGGGAGCAGGCTGGGCTGGTCCGGGACGGGCACGGGGACCTGCTCGCCGACGACATCTTCTGCCTGGACGACGGCCCCCGGATCCTCGACTGCCTGGAGTTCGACGCCCGACTGCGCCTCGGTGACGTACTGGCCGATCTGGCCTTCCTGGCCATGGACCTGACCTACCGCGGCGCTCCTGGTCTAGCCCGGCTGCTCGTCGACACCTACCGACAGCTGGACGACGAGCACCACCCGCGCAGCCTGGAGCACCACTACATCGGCTACCGCGCCTTCGTGCGGGCCAAAGTGGACTGTTTGCGGCACGCCCAGGGTGACCCGGATGCGGCGAACCAGGCCCGCGCCCACCTCGACCTGTGCCGCACCGCCCTGCGCCGTGGTCGGGTGCACCTGGTGCTGCTCGGCGGCCTGCCGGGGACTGGCAAGTCCACCCTGGCCCGCGCGCTCGCCGACGCCGACCCGGACCGGCAGTGGGCGGTGCTGTCCTCCGACGAGGTGCGCAAGGAGCTCGCCGGGCTCGGCCACGGCACTGTCGCCGCCGCGCCGTTCCGGACCGGCATCTACGGCCCCGAGCACACCGCCACCACCTACGACGAGCTGCTCCGCCGGGCGGGCACCGCCCTGGCCGACGGCGTCGGTGTCGTGCTGGACGCCTCGTGGACAGACGCCGGCCTGCGCCGCCGGGCTCGCGAGCTTGCCGGACGCCACCACGCGGCGATGACCGAGGTGTGCTGCGTGGCACCGGCCGCCGTGTGCCGGGAGCGCCTCGCCGCCCGGACGGCGCCGCTGGACGGCGGCGCGCAGCGCCCGGCCCACGGCTCGGCCTCGGACGCCGACGTCAGTGTTCACGAGGCAATGGCCGCCGTCGCCGACCCATGGTCGGAGGCGATGTCGGTCCCCACCAGCGGAGGTGTCGCCGAGTCGGTGACTCTGGTCCTGGACCACCTCGCCGCGGCGAGTGGTCCGGCCACCCGACCCGGCCGAGCCTGAAGATCCCTGCACAACACGGAGGTCAGCCATGACTGCACAGAAGCAAGTCGACCGCAGCCTGCCGAAGGTCCGGTGGGCGGACTGGCTGGACTGGATGGAGTCCGGGATGACGTTGCCGACCCTTCGGCCGTTCGACACCAAGGGGTCGATGCGGTTCGAGGACTACACCGAGGACGGCTACTACGTGCTCCGGGCGGAGCTGCCTGGTCTCGACCCCGACCGGGACGTCTCGGTGAGCGTCGACGAGGGGGTGCTCACCATCACCGCTGAGCGCACCGAGACGTTCAAGGAGCGGCAGCGCTCGGAGTTCTACTACGGGAGCATGACCCGCTCGGTCCGGCTGCCCAAGGGCGCCGACGGGGACGACGTGACCGCCGAGTACGCCGACGGCGTCCTGACCGTCAGGGTGCCGATCGCCCACGCGGGCCACGAGCACGTCAGCGTGCCGATCCGGCGTGCCACCTGAGCCGTCGAAGGTCTCCCCCGGGGAAGCCGGCCCCAGCCTCAGCCGGGCAGGAACGACAGCCTGACCCGCCGGTGCGGGTTGTCGACGTTCGGGTCGACCAGGACCACGCTCTGCCAGGTTCCGAGGGCCGGCCGGCCGCCGTCCACCGGGATGCTCAACGACGGAGCGACGAAGGCCGGCAGCACGTGGTCGCCGCCGTGCCCGGGTGACCCGTGCCGGTGCCGGTAGACGTCGGCGTGGGGCAGTAGCCGTTCCAGGGCGTCGGCCAGGTCGGACTCCGTGCCGGACCCGGTCTCGATGAGGGCCACTCCGGCCGTAGCGTGCGGGACGAACACGTGCACCAGCCCGTCGCCGCGGCCCCGGCAGAAGTCGGCGACCTCACCGGTCAGGTCGGTGACCAGCCGGCGGCCGCTATCCACTCTGAGCTCCACGCGGTCCATACGCCCAGCCTAGGCACATCGCCCACCATGGGGTTGTGGGCCGACCGGAGATCCTCAGCACCGGCGGACCGTCGCGCACCGCCACCTGGTGGGGGCGGATGGAGCCGCGACGCCGCCGGACGCTGGGCACCGTGGCCGCGCTCGCGTTCGTCGGGACGGGGGGTCCCTGGCCGTGGACACGGTGCGGCAGGAGCTGGCCGACCGGGCGCGTCGGGACCAGGTCGTCGTCCGCGGGCAGGTCGACGTCAACGCCTCCTCGAGTTCTCCGGCCGGCGGCTCGGTGTGGTTCAGCGTCGTGGTGCGCAACGACGGGCCCCTACCGGTCCGGGTGGACGCCCTCACCGGCCGTGGCCCCGGACTGGCGCTGACCGTTCCGCCACCCCTCGGCGACCGTCCCCGCCGGTCGCTGCCGCGCACGGTCGAGGCCGGCGGCGCGGCCCGGGTGCCGGTGTCGCTGCGTCTGGACTGCGCTGCCCGACCCGCGCCGGTCCAGGGCGATGCGGTGAGCCTGCTCGCCGAGCTGGAGGCCACACCGGCCAGCGGCCGACGCCGCGCCGTGCCGCTCGACCTCGACGGGATCGGCCTGGTCACCGACATGGCCGACACCGTGTGCCGCTACCGACCCGGCGGCGGTGACATCGAGCTGTCCGGCCCTCTCCTGGGCCGCTGAGACCGCCACAGCCGGGCTTGCACAGCCGGCGACCGAGCGCACCGCACCGGATGCCGGGCGCACCGCAGCCGTGACCCGACCCGTTCCTCGACGCATGGCGGCAGTTGGACCCCGGTAGGGGCCCACGTGGGTCCGGCGGCGGTTCTGTGACAGTGCGACAGCGTGGGATTCAGCACACAGACCCGTTCTGATGCAATCGGTTTCAGCGCTCCCTTCCCACTGGGGACTGTCGGTGGCCACACCTACAGTCATCGACATGGACCTGGAACCGACCCCCGACCTCACCGGCGCCAGCACGCCGGTGGCTGAGGCCGTGGCTCGGATCGCGGCCGAGATCGACCGGCTGCAGGGGGCGCCGCTGCTCCACCACAGTGACACCCGGGCCCGGGACGCGGTCGCCGCGATCGTCCAGCTGAGGGCTCGGCTGGATGCGGCGTACCTGCACCTGCTGGCCGATCTGGATGCCCGGCCGGACGCCGTGCCCGGTGCCGCCTCGGGCAAGACCGGGGCGACCTTCCTGGTCCACGCACTGAACGTGACCCCGCAACGCGCCGCGCACGACGTCCGCGCCGCCCGAGCCCTGGACCCCGACCGCGCCGGCATCACCGCCGACAGCGCCGTGCAGGCCGACGCCACGCGTCCAGACGGGCTTCCGCACCTGGGTAGTGCCCTGGCGGCCGGCGAGATCAGCCTCGACCACGTCGACGCCGTGCTCGCCTGCCTGCGGCGGATTCCCGAGCGTTTCCTGCATGCTGTCACCGATGCCGGTGGGTCCCCCGACCTCGAGCAGAGGCCCGACCATCATCAGGACACCGACGCAGCCGAGCCGAACCGATGTATGAGCGGAACCGCGCGCGTCGACGCGTTCCTGGCAGATCAGGCTCGACGGTTCTCGCCCTACCAGCTCCGCCGTATCGGCCGCCAGCTCGCCGCGACGATCGATCCCCAGGGCCAGGACGACTACGACCCGAAGGCGCTGGACCGGCGGCGCCTGGACTACGGCACCGACGCCACCGGCATGCTCGTCGGGTCCTTCGCCCTCGACCCGGTCGCCGGCGCCCGCTTCCGCGCCGTCATCGAAGCCCTCACCAAGGCCCAGGCCGTCGGGCCCGACGCCGTCGGACACATCGGACCGACCCACGGCGACGCCGAGGAGGCCGAGGCCTCGGCGGTGCCGCTGCGGGATGAGCGCACCGCATCCCAACGCCGCGCCGACGCGCTCCATCAGCTCTGCCGGGACGTCATGCCCGGCGACCTCCCTGACGATGCGTCTGCCGAGCAGCCCACCGACCAGCCAGGTGACCAGCCAGACGTCGCACACCATCAGGGGGACGCGCACAACCCGACGGCGGACTCGGAGCCGCGCAGCTCACGCTCGACCGCTCTGCCGGCCACGCGCCCATCGCGGGGGAGCACCCAGGTAGTCGTCGTCGCAACACCTGCACAGCTCGCCGCCGCCCTGGCGATCCTCCCGGCCCGAGATGTCAACGGGCCGAGGCCTCCTGGGCCGATCGGCCCCGGACTGGCCGTGGACGTCGGCGACGGACCTCTTGACCCCGGGACCCTGTCCGCGCTGCTCTGCTCGGCTGTCTTCAGCGGCATCGTTCTCGACGATCCACCCTCACGACGACCACCCGATGCTGCGACAACCCCACCGGGTACGGGCGAGGAGCCCCTGTTCGGGGGTGCCGTGCTGGCCCTGGGACGCACCCGACGCCTGGCGAGCACCGCTCAGCTGCGCGCCGTCATCGCCCGCGACCGCGGCTGCATCGTGCCCGGCTGCACCCTGCCGCCCAGCCGATGCGACGCCCACCACGTCGTGTGGTGGCGCCATGGCGGGCCGACCGACGTGGACAACCTGGCCCTGTTGTGCGCCCGCCACCACAGCGCGGTCCATGCCGGCCATTGGCGCATCGACATGATCGACGGTTTGCCGTGGATCGTCGCGCCGCGCTGGGTCGATCCTGGGCAGATTCCACGGCGCAACACGCTTCCCGACGCCGACCACGCGGCCCGAGCACTTGGGCAGCAGCTCCGCGGCCGGGAGGCCGCCTGACCGACATCGGCCGACGTCTTGGCTCGCCTCCGGCTGGTCCGGCTCCCGCTCACCAGAGTCCGACCGTGTGCGCGAACTGGAGGACGACGTCCGCCACCCAGCCGACGGTGTCAGCGCGGCGTGCGCGCCATGGCGTGCTGCACCAACGAGACCAGGGCCTGCTTGGTCGCCGGTCGGGCCCGGGCGTCGGTATACATCATCGGCACCCCAGGGGAGATCGACAGTGCCTCGCGCACGTCCTCCAGGGAGTGCTTGGCCACCCCGTCGAAGCAGTTGACGGCCACCACGAACGGCACCTGACGGGACTCGACGTAGTCGACGGCCGCGAAACACTGGTCGAGCCGATCGGTGTCGACCAGCACCACACACCCGATCGCGCCGCGCATCAGGTCGTCCCACATGAACAGGAACCGCTCCTGGCCGGGGGTGCCGAACAGGTACAGCCACAGGTTGCCGGGCAGCGCGATCCGGCCGAAGTCCATGGCGACCGTGGTGGTCGTCTTGGTGCGCCCGGCCGCGCCGGCGTCGTCCACCCCGAGCGAGTGCTCGGTCATCGCCGCCTCGGTCGACAGCGCGTCGATGTCCGAGATCGAGGAGATGAACGTGGTCTTGCCGACCGCGAAGCCACCCGCGACGACGATCTTCACGGTGGTCGGCGCGGCCGGAGCGAGTCGGCCGGACGGCGCATGCGGGCCGGGGGCGCGCGGGTGTGGCACCGGCGATGCTGCTGCCGGGACCACGGGCGGCATCGGTTCGGTCGGCGCCAGATCCGAGCGGGCCAGATCCGAGCGGGCCAGATCCGAGCGGGCCAGATCCGAGCGGGCCAGATCCGAGCGGGCCTGGTCCGAGCGCGTCAGGTCAGAGGGCACAGATGCCATCGAGGACACTCTCCAGAACACTGAGCGGAGTCACCGAGGTGGCGTCTTCCGCGACGGACAGGCCGTGAACGGCCACGAGTCCCGCGGCCTCCAGATCGCCGACCAGCACCCGGACGACGCCCAGCGGCAGTCGGGTGTGGGCGGACAGCTCGGCGACCGACTGGTACCCGCGCGAGGCGATCGCCAGGATGTCGCGCTGCTCCTTCGTCGAACCGGCCGAGACCGAAGCGGTCGCCTCGACCAGTGCCTCCATCGGAAGGTCACCCCGCACCGATCGGGTGCGCCCCCCGGTCAACGTGTACGGGCGGACGTTGGACGCCTCGTGGTCGTCGTGACCCAGGTCGCCGGAGTCCAGATCGATCGTCATCACCGGATCACCCGCCCACGACCGTGCGCAGCGGACCGCTGACCGGCAGCCGGGACCTGAGCTCGGAGACCAGCTGCGGGGTCAACGTGGACTCGGCCCGGGTGACCAGCATCGCCATCTCGTATCCGACCAGGCCGATGTCGGCGTCCGCCTCGGCGACCACCGCGAGCAGCGACCCGTCAGAGATGCTCATCAGCACCAGGAACGCCGTGTCCATCTCGACGATGGCCTGACGGACCTCCCCGGCCCGCAGGTGTCGGGCCGAGCCTCGGGTGAGGCTGGCCAACCCGGCCACGATCGCCGCCATCTGATCGCCGCTGGTGCGGTCCAGCTCGGTCGACATGGCCATCAGCAGACCGTCGGCGGACACGGCCAGCGCATGCCGGGTCCTGGGGACGGTCCGGACGTAGCTGTCCAGCAGCCAGGCGAAGTCGGCGTCGTCGTGGGTCGGGTTCACCTGTGGTCCTCTTCCGTCGTCAGGATCGAACGCAGCGGATCGTTCGCGGCGGGCACCCCCGGTAGGGCACCACCCGGCGCGACCATCGCCACTCCGCCCTGGGTTCGGCCCCGGGCGGCTCCGGCGACGAAGCCGGACAGGGTGGCCTGCACGCCCTCGGCGGTGCGGCCGGCGCGCATCGGACCCTGAGCGACCGGTTCGGGCACGGCGGTGACCGCCGCCGGAGTCGCCGCCGGACTGCGGCGGGCAAGCGGCGCGGCGGCACCGGTGCCGGCGGCCGGTCGGTAGGAGGCGAGCATGCTCAACTCGGACAGCGCGGTCGAGGCCAGGGCCGAGCGTTCCGAGGCCGGTTCGGCCGGGTCCGGTCCCCGGTCCGCGCCACCGTCGGCGGACGGCGGGCCGTCCGGGTCATCCCGGTGGGCCCAGGACCAGCGGTCGACCTCGGCCGTCGCGCCCGGTCCGGCGGCGGGCACATTCGGCGTGGGCGGCGGTACCGGTCGAGCGGGGTCGACGGCACTGGCGTCGGGCGGCAAGAACGTCTCGACCGGCTCGGCCGGAGCGGCGGACTCCGCCTCCGGGGGCTCGAACCGGTTGCGGCCCTTGCCGAACCGGCCGAACATCCCCTTTCCGCGTCCGGAGCGGCCGGCGGAGGGCAGCACGTCCATGGTGGCCGGCATGCTGGCTGGTGTGGCCGGCGGAGGCAGCGGGGCCGGCTCGGCGCTCGGGCCGGTGGACCCGAGCGGGCCGAGGTCCGGGTTCGCCGTCGCCGGCTCGCTCAGCCCGGCGGTCAGCTCAGCGGTCAGGTCCGGCGTCATCCGTTCCGACGGCAGGGGCGCGGCGTGAGCGGGACGGCGCTCGCGGGCCCGGCGTCGCGGCAGGGCCGGCGGCTCCGGGTCGGCAGGGGAGCCCACCGGTGCTGTCGGTGCCCCGGGGGCACCGACCCGGTTCTCCCAGAGGGGCTCTCGCTGCTGTGGCAGCTCCGGCACCGCGGCACCCGGCAGGCCGGGCATCTCGACACCGGGCATCTCGACACCAGGCATCTCGACACCAGGCATCTCGACACCAGGCATCTCGACACCAGGCATCTCGACAGCAGGCTGGTCGGGCCCTGTCGCCCCCGGCAGCAGTGCGTCGTTCCACCCGAGGCCGGCTGTGCCGCGCACGGCGCCGTCCGGTGCCGCGACGAGGGGGATGTCTCCCGACGGCACTCCGTCGGCGTGGAACCGGTCCGCCGCAACCGCGCCGGACGCCGCCGGCGGGACCAGCGGCGGCAGGCCGCCGGCGTCGTCCGGGTCCTGGTCGAGCGGCCCTGCGGGCGGGGCCGAAGCCGTCGGCCGGGAACGCGGGGCAACCAGGTGGAACTGGTGGCCCGGTTGCCCACCGGGGCGGTCCGGGTGCACGAGGGCGTCGAAGCCGGCCGACGACCCAGAGCGACCTGCGTCGCCCGGCCCGTCGGCGTCGGCCACGTCGATCCGCTGCACCCTGCCCTTGGCCGACGGTGCCGATCCCTCGACGAAGACCACCGGGGGCAGCAGCACGGCGGCCACGGTGCCACCCTGCGCACCGGGCTCCAGGCTGACCCGGGCCCCCAGCCGGGCAGCCAGTCGGGCCACCACGAACAGACCGAGCCGCTGGGCGCCCCGGGTGTGAACCGGCACCAGGGTCGAGGACTCCTCGTCACCGACCCGCTCATTGGCCTCGGCCAGGTCCTCCGGGCTCATCCCGAGTCCGTGGTCGACGACCCGCACCTCGATCCCGTCCGGGCCGGCCACGGTCTGCACCTGCACCCGCTGGGCGGGGTCGGAGAACAGTGTCGCGTTCTCGATCAGCTCGGCCACCAGGTGCGCCGCGGGCAACGCAAGATGGGCGACGACGAGCGGATTCACGGTCGTGTCCAGGTCGACTCGTTCGTAGTGCTCCACCTCGCTGATCGCGGTGCGGACGACGTCCGACAGCAACATCGGCGAGCGGGCCCGGCGGCCGGAGTCGATGCCAGCCAGCACCAGCAGGCTCTCGGCGTTGCGGCGCATCCGGGTGGCCAGGTGGTCGAGCCGGAACAGGTTCTCCAGCGAGTCCGGGTTCTCCTCGGTGCGCTCCAGCCGGTCGATGAAGGACAGCTGGCGGGCCAGCAGGACCTGGTTGCGCCGGGCGACGTTGACGAACGTCTCAGCCAGAGTGGTACGCAGCTCGCCCTGCTCCTTGGCGATCTCGATCACGGTGTCCTGGACGGCGCGGAACGCGGTGGCGACGTCACCGACCTCGTCCCGGGTGTCCACGTCCACCAAGGGCAGCTCGGCGGAGGAGGCACCGTGCAGGGTGATGGCCTCGACCGCGGCCGGCAGCTCCTCCCGGGTCCGGGTGGTGGCCAGGGCTAGCCGGAGCAACGGCGCAGTGATCGTGCGGGACTGCATCAGGGCCAGCAGGATCATCAGGCCCACCAGGGCCACCGCCACGCCGGAGGTCAGCGCGACCCGCTGCTGGGCCGACTCGGCGGCCACCTGCGCCTGAGCCGCGGCGTCGCCGGTGACGTCGGCCACGACCGCCCGCAAAGCGTCGATCTGGGCCGTGGCCGCCGTGGTCCACAGGCTCTCGGGCAACCCGATCGGCAGGCTCTCGCGGCGCTGCAGGTCGTCGGCGAGCCCGCGGAACCGCTTGGTGGCCTCGGCCTCCTGCTGCTCCACGGCGGGCGGGATGCTGGCCTCGCTGCGCCCGAACGCGGCGAGTGCCCGGTCGTGGTCGGCGATGGCGACGGCCAGCTGGTTCTGCTGGGCAGGGGTGGCACCGCCGGCCCGGACCATGGCCAGGCCGACCAGGTGGATCCGGGCCGCGGCCTCGGTGGTTCGGGCGATCTCGGTGGTCGCCGCGAACAACGCGGCCAGGTCGCGGTCGGGAAGGACCGCAGCCATCTGGCCGGCCAGCTCCACGTCCGCCGCGATGATCGAGGTGTAGCCGGTGAGCACGGTGTGGACGTCCTCGCCGGCGTCCAGGGCGCGGCGCTGCTCGATGAGCTTGATGTGGGCCGCGTCGACCTGGCTGAGCACGGCCGAGGCGCCGGACAGCCCGGCCGACAGACCGGTCTCGGTCATCGTGATCTCGTACCGGGTCACCGCCCGGTCGGTGGCCCGACGGACCTCGTCGAGGTCCTCGCCCCGGTCGCCGGAGGCAACGGCCAGGCGTTCGGCCTGCAACGAGGTCATCGCCTCACCGACGTGGCTCTGGGCGGCCGCGAACGCCCCGACCTGACGGCTCAGCTGAGCCTGGCCGAGCGCCTCGTAGGCGAGCGCACCACAGGCGAGCGCGACGACGAGAACCGGCAGGGTCAGAACCGCCAGGACCTTCCACCGGATGCTGAGATGTCGACGCATTGAGGCCCTCTCGTTGCTCGTCCGCCGCCGGGTCGGGACTTGGCCCCGTCTGGCGCCATGAATCGTGTCGACCGGTGGCCGCACCGGGTTCACCCCGACGGTCCGGTTCTCACCCGATCGGCCTGTCCCGCGCGCGCCCAACGACGTCAGACTGCGGGGGTGAGCACCCCCGCAGCGCGGCGTCGTCCCCCGGCCCGGGACGGCGTGCTGCTCGCCGTCCTGGCCGGAGGGCGGTCCCGCCGCTGGGCCGGGCAGGACAAGACCGCCTCCCTGCTCGGCGGGCGTCCAGTGCTCGCCGTGGCCGTCGTCGACGCGGTCGCCGCGCTGGCGGAGGCGGGTGTCCACCTGGTCGGGGTGGTCGTCGTCGCGCCGCAGGACCACCCCGGGCGCCGCTTCGTCGAGAGCCTGGCTCCCCCGGTGGCCTGGACCCGGGAGGAGCCGCCGTTCGCCGGCCCGGTGGCCGGGCTGGCGGCGGCCCTGGCGGCGGCCCTGGCGCCGCCGTTGCGGGCGGGCCGGCCGCCGGGCGTCGTCGTGGCCCTGGCCGGGGACGCCCCATTCGCCGGGACGGCGCTGCCCCGGCTGCTGGCCGCGTTGGCCGGCTCGAGCGCGGAGGCCGCGGTGGGGCTGGACGCCGAGGGGGTGCACCAGCCTCTGCTCGCCGTCTACCGGACTGCGGCGCTGGCCTCGGCGCTGGCCGGCCTCGACCGGGACCTGGACGGCGGGCTGGACGGCGCGTCGCTGCGCGCCCTCCTGAACCGACTCACCGTGGTCGAGGTGGCGGTCAGCCCCACCGAGGCCACGGATCTGGACACGCCCGCCGACCTGGACGCCGCGCGTCGCCGTCCGGAGGGTCCGGATCGCGAGGCCACCTAGCGCACGCTGCACTGTGGACCCCGTGGTGCCACTGCGGCGCTGCTGCGCTGGGAGCACAGTGCGACCAGGACGATGACAGTGCGACCAGGACGATGACAGTGCGACAGGACGATGACAGTGCAACCGGACGATGACAGCGTGGGTCGGGCACTGGCTAGGTTGACCGTATGAGAGCCGTCGTCGTCGCCGAACCGGGTGGACCGGAGCAGTTGCGGATCGCCGAGGTACCAGACCCCGTGGCTGGTCCCCATGAGGTGGTCCTGCGGGTGGCCGCCACCGCAGTGAACCGGGCGGACATCATGCAGCGGATGGGCCATTACCCGCCACCGAAGGGCGCCCCGCCGTGGCTCGGGCTGGAGTGCAGCGGCACCGTGGTCTCCGCCGGCAAGGACGTGCAGACCTGGCACGTCGGCGACCCCGCGTGCGCCCTACTGTCCGGCGGCGGCTATGCGGAACAGGTGGCCGTGCCGGTCGGACAGCTGCTGCCGGTACCGACCGGGGTGTCCCTGACGGACGCCGCGGCGCTGCCCGAGGTGGCCTGCACCGTGTGGAGCAACGTGTTCATGCTGGCCGGGCTGCGTCCGCACGAGGTGCTCCTGGTACACGGCGGGTCAAGCGGGATCGGCACCATGGCGATCCAGCTGGCCCGCCAGGTCGGGGCGACGGTCGCGGTCACGGCCGGGTCGGCCGAGAAGCTGCAGCGCTGCCGCGAGCTCGGCGCGACGGTGCTGGTGAACTACCACGAGACCGACTTCGTCGAGGAGGTCAAGCGGGCCACCGACGGGCATGGCGCGGACGTGGTCCTGGACAACATGGGCGCGGCCTACCTGGCCCGCAACGTCGACGTGCTGGCCACCAGCGGACGGCTGGTGGTGATCGGGCTGCAGGGCGGACGGCGCGCCGAGCTCGACCTGAGCGTCCTGCTCGGCAAGCGCGCCGCAGTGCTGGCCACCTCGCTGCGCGCCCGTCCTGCCGAGGAGAAGGCGGCCATCGTCGCCAGCGTGCACGATCACGTCTGGCCGCTGATCGCGGACGGCGCCGTGCGACCCGTCGTGCACGCCCGGCTGCCGCTTGAGGAGGTCGCGCAGGCGCACCGGCTGGTGGAGTCCTCGGTTCACGTCGGCAAGGTGCTGCTGACCCTGTGAGAACACCCGCCGTCCGGTGCCGAGGCGAGCCCGGACGACGGGCCTCGGGCCCTTGCCGGGGATGACCCGGGCCGGGGAGGCTGGGCCCAGCGACGTGCACCGGCAGCAGCAGTGGGTTCACCCCGGAGCGCGTCGTCCCGGGCCTCGACGGAGTCACCGTCGAGGCTGCCGGCACAAGGAGGTTCGATGCGCCTCGCCCTGTTCGTCACCTGCCTGGCCGACGCGATGTTCCCGGACGTCGGGAAGTCGACCGTCGCCGTCCTGGAGCGCCTCGGCAACCAGGTGGACTTCCCTGCGGCGCAGACCTGCTGCGGGCAGATGCACATCAACACCGGCTATCTGCGCGAGGCCCTGCCCCTGGTGCGTCACCACGTGGAGACCTTCGAGGGCTACGAGGCCGTGGTCGCGCCGTCCGGCTCGTGTGTCGGCTCGGTGCTGCACCAGCACGCCATGGTGGCCCGGCGCGCCGGGGACGAGGCCCTGGCCGAACGGGCCCAGGCCGTCGCCGAGCGCACCTGGGAGCTCAGCGAGTTCCTCGTCGACGTCCTCGAGGTCACCGACGTCGGGGCGCACTACCCGCACCGGGTCACCTACCACCCGACCTGCCACTCGTTGCGGATGGTACGGGTGGGCGACAAGCCGCTGCGACTGCTGCGCGACGTCCGGGGTATCGACCTGGTGGAGCTACCGCAGGCCGACCAGTGCTGCGGCTTCGGCGGCACGTTCGCGCTGAAGAACCCGGACACCTCCACCGCGATGCTCGCCGACAAGATGCGCCACGTGCTGGACACGCGGGCGGAGGTGCTCACCGCGGGCGACGCCTCCTGCCTGATGCACATCGGCGGGGGCCTGTCCCGGCTGCGCACCGGCACCCGCACCGTGCACCTGGCCGAGATCCTCGCCTCGACGAGCGACGGAGGAGCACGATGAGCGAGACGAGCAGCCAGTTCCTGGGCATCCCCCGGCACGCACCCCGAGGCGTCGGCCAGCTACGCACCCTCCAGCCGTTCCCGGTCGCCGCCCGGGCGGCGCTGGCGGACACCCAGCTGCGCCGCAACATCGGCCACGCCACCGCGACGATCCGGGCCAAGCGGGCCGCGGTGGTCGCCGAGGTGGCGGACTGGGAGGAGCTGCGGCGCGCCGGGCAGCAGATCAAGGCGGCCACCATGGCCGATCTCCCGGCGCTGCTGGCCCGGCTGGAGCGCGAGGTCACCGCCCGTGGCGGTGTCGTCCACTGGGCCACCGACGCCATCGAGGCCAGCGCGATCGTCTCCCGGCTGGTCCGGGCCACCGGCTCGCGCGAGGTGGTCAAGGTCAAGTCGATGGCCACCCAGGAGATCGGTCTCAACGAGGCCCTCGAGGCGGACGGCGTCACCGCATACGAGACCGACCTCGCCGAGCTCATCGTTCAGCTCGGCGGTGACAAGCCGTCGCACATCCTGGTCCCGGCCATCCACCGGAACCGCTCCGAGATCCGCGACATCTTCGCCCGCGAGATGCCCGACGTACCAACGGATCTCACTGACGATCCGCGCCAGCTGGCGATGGCGGCCCGAGCGCATCTGCGACGCAAGTTCCTCACCGCCACGGTCGCGGTCAGCGGCGCCAACTTCGCGGTCGCCGAGACCGGCACGCTGCTCGTGGTGGAGTCCGAGGGCAACGGCCGGATGTGCCTGACCCTGCCCGAGACGCTGATCACGGTGATGGGCATCGAGAAGCTGGTGCCCAGCTGGCGTGATCTCGAGGTGTTCCTCCAGCTGCTGCCGCGCTCCTCGACCGGCGAGCGGATGAACCCCTACACCTCGGCCTGGACCGGCGTGCACGCCCTCGACGACGGCGTGTTCGATGGCCCCCGGGCGTTCCACCTGGTGCTGCTCGACAACGGCCGGACGGCGACCCTCGCCGACCCGGTCGGCCGGGAGGTGCTGCACTGCATCAAGTGCAGCGCCTGCATGAACGTCTGCCCCGTCTACGAGCGCACCGGCGGGCACGCCTACGGCTCGGTCTACCCCGGCCCGATCGGCGCGGTGCTCTCCCCGCAGCTGACCGGGGTCGAGGACAACGCGTCGCTGCCGTACGCCTCGTCGCTGTGCGGGGCGTGCTACGACGTGTGCCCGGTGCGGATCGACATCCCGAGCCTGCTGGTGCATCTGCGCGCCGAGCACGTCGAGGCCAAGCGGGCAGAGTCCAGGCGGCCGAGCGCCGAGGCGGTGGCCATGGGCGCGGCGTCCTGGGTGATGGGGGACGCCAGGCGGTTCGCCGCCGCCGAGAGCGCCTCTCGGGTAGGCCGCCTCATCGCCCGCACCAACCGGCGCGGCCGGATCGCCACCCTGCCGTTCCCGCTGTCGAACTGGACCACGAGCCGCGACCTGCCGCCCCCGCCGGCCGAGACCTTCCGGCAGTGGTGGGCGCGCACCCGCGGGCCGTCCAGCACACCCCCGTCCGCCAACGGCCCGAATGTGGTCGCCTCTCGGGCGACACGCCCGACGTCTCCCACGCAAAGCGACCACACTCGGCGGGCCTACCGGACCCACGGCGAGCACCAGCCCGGGTCGGCCGCCGTCCTGGACCAGCTCGTCGACCGGCTCGAGGACTACCAGGCGACCGTCCGCCGGGTCGCGCCGTCCGAGGTCGCCGACGCCGTCCGTGCCGCCCTGCGCGACGCCGGGGTGGACCCGGACGGCGAGGACGCCCGAGTGCTGCTCCCCCCTGCGCTGCCCGACTGGGCACCGCCGGGAACCCTGGACGACGGACACCTCGGCGCCGAGGCGCTCGACGGGTTCGCGGCGGTGGTCACCGCCTGCCGGCTCGCCTGCTCGGAGACGGGCACGATCGTCCTGGACGGCGAGGGCGACCAGGGACGGCGGGCGATCACGCTGGTGCCGGACGTGCACGTGTGCGTGGTCCGGGCCGACCAGGTGGTACAGACGGTCCCGGAGCTGATCGGCGGGCTGGCGGCCCATCGACCGCTGACCTTCATCAGCGGACCGTCGGCGACCAGCGACATCGAGCTGAACCGCGTCGAGGGCGTGCACGGGCCGCGCACGCTGTCTGTCGTCCTCGCCGAGGGATGACGCACCGGGGCGGCTGACCAGGGCCGCCCGGCACGACGGGCCGCAGCCGGGGGCACCTCACGCGGCGACGCCGCGCAGGATGTCCAGCTGCACAGCGCGGGTGCGGGCCACCTCGTGGCGCACCAGCGAGCGTTCCCGGACCAGCGCCTCCGCGCAGTCGTCCAACCCGCGGACCAGGGTGCCGACCCGGTCCAGGAGCTCGCGCCCCTCGCGCCCGTCCGGTCCGGCCGACCAGTGCAGCCAGGCGTCGGTCGCCGCGCGCAGGTCGTCGGGCGGGTGGGACAGGTCCCGGCGCAGGATCAGCACGGCGTGGGTGATCGCATCGATCCGCGCCGCGACGGCGGCGTCGCTGCCGGATCGGGCGGCCGCGGTGACCAGCTGCACGGTCAGCTCCCGCAGCCGGCGGCAGGCCCGGTCGACCGCCTGGACGGCGAGACTGCACTCGATCTCCGAACGCAGACCGGGTTCCAGGCGGGCCTCGACCTCCGCGAGCCGGACGGCGTGGTCGCCGCCGGCGTGCCGCAGCAGTGCGGCGAGCTCGTCCAGCAGCCGGGGCAGGGTCGCCGCCCGGGCCGCCTCCCGGTCGGCCAGCTCGGCCAGCTCGAGCGCGGTACGGCAGAGCCGGCTGGACTCGGCGACGATCTGGTCGCGGTGCGCCAGGGCAGCCTGGTGGGTGCGCTGCCGGGCGTCCCGCTCCTGCCGGCCGCGGCCCCGCAGCGTGAGGAACCATCGCTGGGGCCGCAGCCCGCTCAGCTGCCGGGCCCGGCGGGCCGCCATCGCCACCTCACTGTCGGCGGCGGCCCGCCGGGGCGCCAGCTCGCCAGCCAGGCGAGCGGCCTCACGCGAGCCGGCCCGGGCGGTGCGCGCGGCGGCGGCCGCCGCCTGCGCCTGCTCGACTTCGTCGCGCAGTGCCGTGATCCGCTCCAGAACCGTCGTCATGTTTCGGCCACTCCCTGACTGCCCCGTACCGACCTGACGCGCCGAAGGGGCCGCAAGGTTGCACCGTGATCCGCTCTCTGGGTAACGAAACGATAACGATACAAGACGATCGTGCTGATCGTCTCCCGAACCCTCCGGTCGCTGCCGTGCCGCAGGGTCAGGGCGGCAGGGGCACTCCGGTCAGTGCACTCCGGTCAGTGCACTCCGGTCAGTGCACTCCGGTCACCACGTGCAGGATGGCGCCGGTCGCCTCGATCCGTACAGCACCGCCCCGGCTGGGCCGCCCCGAGTCGTCGAGGGTGCCGTCCGGGTCGGGCTCCACCCCTTCGACGACGCCGTCCACCAGTAGCGCGAAGCGCTCGCCCGGCGGCGCCGGCCAGAGCAGGCTGACCAACGCCCGCTCACCGGCGTTGGCCAGCGAGCGTCGACCGGCACGTGCGGTGGCCGTCGTCCCGTCCCAGGTCAGCGTGGTGGCGGCGGCGCGTGGCCGGCCGTCGGGGTCCGCGGTCAGCAGCATCGGGACCGTGCCGAAGCCCTGAGCGACCTCCAGCAGCCGTTCCAGCTCGACTTTGACACTCATCAGCCGACCCTGCCCGTCTCGCATCCCGCCGACGTCTGCGTCGGGCCAGTGTCGACCCTCCCGCCGCCGAGTGTCACCTGCCCGACCACCGCCTTGACAACCTACAACCATCTGGTTGTATGTTTTCGGTGTGACCGAGACCTGTGAGGACCGGGCGGACGCCCTGTTCCACGCGCTCGCCGACCGCACGCGACGGGACATCCTGCGCCGCGTCCTGGCTGGGCAGCACTCGGTGACGACCCTGGCGAAGAACTACGACATGAGCTTCGCGGCGGTGCAGAAGCACGTCGCCGTCCTCGAACGGGCCGGCCTGCTGACCAAGCGACGCGAGGGGCGCCAAGCTCTGGCCAGCGGCGACGTGACCGCCGTGCGGTCCGTGCGTGCCCTGCTGACCGAGCTCGAGGACGTCTGGCGCGCACGCATCGCCCGGATCGACGACCTGGTCACCCAGACCGACACCTGCCAGACCGACACCTGCCAGACCGACACCGTCGCCAGACCGATACCAGTCAGCCCGACACCACACCATCGACGCAGGAGTGAGCATGCCCGTCACCGACGTCCGGACCGACATCGACAACCTGACCCTGACCATCGTCGCCGACTTCGCCGCACCGGTGCAGCGGATCTGGCGGGTCTACGCCGACCCTCGCCAGCTGGAGCGCATCTGGGGACCGCCGACCTACCCGGCCACCTTCGTCGATCACGATCTGCGCCCGGGCGGGCGGATGACCTACTACATGACCGGACCCGAGGGCGACACGCATGCCGGCTACTGGGAGATCATCAGCGTTGATGCGCCCCAGGCCTTCACCTTCACCGACGGCTTCGCCCACGAGGACTTCAGCCCGAACTCCGATCTGCCCACCTCGCACAACGAGGTCCGCCTCGCCGAGCACGGTGGCGGCACCCGGGCCACGTTCATCAGCACCTACGCCAGCGCCGAGGGGCTCCAGTCGGTGCTGGACATGGGGATGATCGAGGGCGCCACGTCGGCGGTCAACCAGATCGACGACCTGGTCGCCTGAGCCGCGGCGTCGTCGGCCCGCTCACCCGTGCGCGCCACCCGGCCACCCCGGGTGGGGCGTCAGCCCAACCCGGCGAGCACCTCCAGCAGCCGGTCGACGTCCTCGACGTCGGTGTAGCAGGACATCCCGGCCCGCACCGCCGACCCGGTCTCCCGGATGCCGAGGAAACCGGCCAGCTCCCAGGCGTAGTTGTGCCCGGACCACACGTTCACCCGGGCCGCCGCGCAGGCGCGGGCCACGTCGTCCGGGCGCATCCCGCGCACCCGGAACCAGACCGTTGGGGCCTGCCGGGCGGGCCGGCCGATCCGCTGCACGTGCTCCATCGCGCCGAGCCCGGCCAGCAGCCGGGCCAGCAGTGCCGTCTCGTGCGCCTCGACCGCTGCCATCGAGGCCAGGATCCGTTGCCGCCGAGCCCCTTCCGCGATCGGCTCGTCCGGGTCCACCAGCCCCGCCAGATGATCCACGGCCGCAGCCAGACCGGCGTGCTGGGCGAACGGTGAGGTACCGCGCTCGAACCGCTCCGGCCCGGAGTTCCCCACCGAGGCCAGCCGCACCGGCTCGACCCGGGCCAGCAGATCAGGGTCACCGGCCACCGCCGCCAGGTGCGGCCCGGACCACTTGTAGGCGCTGGTGGCATAGAGGTCGACGCCCAGCGCGGCGAGGTCGATGCCGGCGTGCGGCGTGGCATGCACGCCGTCCACGTACACCAGTGCGCCGCCGTCCGGGCCGGCCGCGTGAGCCGCGTCGGCGATCGCCCGCACGTCCGGGCGGGTACCCACCACGTTGGACGCCGCGGTCACCGCGACCAGCCGGGTGCGCTGCGAGAGCACCCCGGTCACCGCCTGCGTGGGCAGGTCGAGGCTGTCCCGGTCCGGGTCGGCCCAGCGCACCACCGCGCCCACCCGGGCAGCGGCCTGCACCCACGGCCGGACGTTGGCGTCATGGTCGAGCCGGGTCAGCACCACCTCGTCGCCGGCCTGCCAGGTCGCCGACAGCGCCTCGGCGAACCGGTAGGTCAGTGCGGTCGTGCTCGGGCCGAGCACCACCCCGGAGGCCGCAGGGGCACCGCTCGCCCCGTCGCTCAGGCCGAGTAGGTCCACGATCGCCGACCGCGCGGCGTGGGCGTACGCGTCCGAGCGCTGCGAGGCGGCGAAGAACCCACCGTGGTTGCCCAACCCGGCCCGGTAGGCGCTCGACTCGGCCGCGATCACCCGCTCCGGCACCTGGGTGCCGGCCGCGCCGTCCAGGTAGACCCAACCGTCGGCCAACGCCGGGTAGGCCCTACGGACCGTCGCCACGTCATAGGTCGACTGGTGCGTCACGGCCACACCCTACGGTGGGTGAACCGGCGGCCAGGGCCCGAGCACGGCAGGATGGAGCCATGAGCGAGTCGAGCGGAAACGAGCCGCAGCACCCGGACGGCGCGACGGGCCGCCCGGCCGGCGGTGGGGAGCGGATCGTCGTGGTCACTCCCGAGGGCATGGCGGTCAGCGGACAGACCGAGGACGGCGAGCGCAGCCCGGCCGAGATGATCGAGGAACCGGCCAAGGTGATGCGGATCGGCAGCATGATCAAGCAGTTGCTCGAGGAGGTCCGCAGCGCTCCGCTCGACGAGGCCGGCCGCAGCCGGCTGGCGGAGATCCACGAGCGCTCGATCAAGGAGCTGGAGCAGGGTCTGGCTCCCGAGCTGGTCGAGGAGCTCGACCGGATCACCCTGCCGTTCGCCGACGGCACCACACCCTCCGACGCCGAGCTGCGGATCGCTCAGGCGCAGCTGGTCGGTTGGCTCGAGGGTCTCTTCCACGGCATCCAGACCGCGCTGTTCGCCCAGCAGATGGCCGCTCGCGCCCAGCTGGAGCAGATGCGCCGCGCCCTGCCCGCAGGGGCACCCGGGATGGCCCCGGGTCCGCTGGCGCCGGGCGGCTCCGGCGGCCCGGGTGCCGGAAGCGGCGAGACCGGCGAGCGGCAGACGGGTCAGTACCTGTGACCGGGCGTCCCTGAGGGCAACAGCCGTCGGGTCGGCTCCCGCAACCGCCGGTCAGAACAGCCCACGGCGCCGGGTCGTGCGGGTCCGGGTGGCCGAGTGTCGCTGCAGCTCGATGAGCTCACGGCGCAGCGGGTGCCCCAGCTGGTCGCCGAGGATCGCACCGGCCGCCAGCGCCAGCGCCGAGCTCGCGGCGGTGAGCAGCCCGATGATGCCGTGCAGGCTGTCGCCCTGGGTGAGCTCGAGGGTGGCGGTGTAGACGGCCAGCCCGGGCAGGAGCGGGGTGAGTCCGGGGACGACGATCGCCAGGGGCGGCAGCCGCCGCCGAGTGCCGTAGATCGCCGCGGCCAGACCGATGCCGAGGGCGACCACTCCCCGCGACAGGGCCGGGGAGCTGAGCAGGCTGTTCAGGGCCAGGTACCAGGTGTAGCTGAGGCCGCCCAGGACGAAGGCCGGCGGCAACAGCCGCTTCGGAGCGTGCAGGCCGATCCCCATGGCCGCGGCGACGATCCCGGCCGAGACGAACTGGGCCGGCAGGCTCGACAGGGTCACCGTGAACGGCACGTCCACCGCCGGCATCACCACCCCGAGCTGCCGGCCCACGATCAGGGTCGCAGCCACCCCGGCCATGATGCCCGCGACCAGCACCGCCACCTCGATCGCCCGACCCGCCGCCGTGACCACGAACCCGGTCAACGAGTCCTGAACGGCGGACAGCAGCCCGAGGCCGGGCAGCAACAGCACGACACCGCCGGCGACCACCAACGCCGGTTGCAGCGGCAGCTCCAGCGCTGCCAGGACCACCGCCACCATCGTCACGATCGAGGCACCCACGGCGTTGAGGTAGAAGTCCGCAACGTGGCGGCGGGCCAGGGCCCGGCCCAGCCGGTCGATGACCACCGTGGTCCCGAAGGTGATCGCGGCCAACCGCCAGCCGCCACCGAGCTGCACGGCGACCGCCGCCACCAGGCTGGCCCAGGCCAGGGTGACCCCCCAGCGCGGGTAGCGCCGAGGCGCGGCGAGGATCTCCTCGAGCCGCTGCGACGCCTCGTCCAGCGAGGTGTGGCCGTCGGTCAGGTCCAGCACCAAGCGGTGCGCGGCGACCAGCCGGGTGTGGTCCGCGGTCCGCCGACGGACGACGCGCAACCGGGTCAGCGGGGCCGCGCCGGTGGTGGAGCCCAGCATCACCTGGATCTCGTTGTGGGTGACCGCCACCTCGACGTCCTCCAGCCCGACGGCGGACGCGGCGGCGATCACCGAGACCTCGACGTCGGCCGACCCTGCGCTGCTGGCCAGCAGCAGCTCGCCGAGCCGGATCAGCAGGTTCAACCCTTGGTCGACGTCCACCCGCCGCCGGGTCTCGGTGTCCGGCCGCCGGACGGGATAGGGCAACCGCGTCGGAAGCTGAGTGGACGGCGGCGCGTCCCGTGCGGTGAGGGTCTGGGCTGCCTGCTGCAGGCGTGCCGAGATACGGCCCGCGTCGTGGTGATTCACCGCTGTTCCCTGGTCCATTCACCCACGCGAGGCGGGTCGTTCGAAGCTGGCCGTGACCGTCCACGGTACGTGGGACAACGTCGGCCGGCCGACGTCCGAATGCAGCGTGGCCTGTGCCGTGAGACACGTTCAGAGCAGGGGATAGTGTCGGTGATCATGGCCGGACCATGACGGACCGGCCGGGAGGAGGAGCCACGACCATGACCGAGACGCCTGCCACCCCCGGCGCACTGACCGATGACGACCTCGAGGTGACCCGCACCGCGGCGGTTCGGGCAAGTGCTCTGGTCTCGATGGCGGAGAAGGGGTTCTTCGACCAGTTCCGGGAGGCCTTCGCGGCGACCAAGGCGGTCGAGGCGGTCCCCCCGGAGGTCCGACGGCTCCTGGTCGGCGGGTTGCCGTCGATGCCCGAGGCGCGGTCGCAGGAGGAGATGGAGACCGAGACCCTCGACCTGGTCCGCCGGGCCACCTCGATCCTGTCGGCCAAGGCGCCGAACCTGCTGGACGGCTACCGCGACGCCGTGCTGACCAGCATCCGCGATGTCGCCGCGGCGGCGCACGACACCTCGGCCCGTGAGCAGGCCGTCATCGACAAGGTGCAGGCCGCCTTCGCCGGCTGATCGGCCCGGGCCCTACCGCGCGTGGCCGAGGGCGGCGATCAGCTCCTCGAGGACCTGCGCCACGCCGTCCTCATGGCACGGCGGTGCCGTGGCGTCGGCCGTGGCAACCGCCTCGTGGTGGCCGTCGGCCATCGCGTAGCCGGTGCCCGCCCAGGCCAGCATCGGCACGTCGTTGGGCATGTCGCCGAAGGCGACGACCTCGGACGGCGCGATGCCGCGCGAGGCGGCCAGCTCGGCCAGCATCGACGCCTTGCTCACCCCATGTGCACTGACCTCGAGCATCGAGGAGTTCGGGTCCGAGTGCACCGGGTGGGCCAGGCCGTCGAGCACCGGACGGGCCAGCGCGAGCATCGCGTCGGCGGTCCGCTCCGGCGATCGGCACAGCAGCTTGAGCACCCGCGGGTCGTCCGCCAGGAGCTCCCCGAGCGTGCCGGTGGGCGCCTGGGCGGCGACATCGTGCCGCGGCGCGAACCTCAGTTCGCGACGGAACCCGGCCAGGGTCTCCACCGCGAACACCACCTCCGGCATCACCTCGCGCAGAAGCACGGCCGCCCGGTGAGCCGCCTCGGCCACCAGGGGCCGGGTGGCGATCGGCACCTCACGCTCCAGGTCGTACAGGATCGCCCCGTTGGCGCAGATGGCCAGGCCGCGGTGACCGGTGAGCTCGGCGATCGGGGGCATCCAGCGCGGCGGACGTCCGGTCACGAACACCACGTCCACCCCGTGCTCGGTGCAGGCCGCCAGCGCGGCCAGGGTGCGCGGCGACATGGTGAAGTCCGACCGCACGATGGTGCCGTCGAGGTCGCAGGCGACGAGGCGCATACCGCCATCCTGCCCGACGCCCGCAGATCCGTGATCGTTACCCTTGTCCCTGACAGGCCGAGATGTAGTCCTGCATGAGGTCCTCGACCGCCGCCAGGGCGAGGCTGCGCGCGGTGGGTGCAACGCTGCCGGTGCGGACGGCCTCGTAGCGCGCCCCCAGGTACTGGCCGATCAGGGTCTCCGGGAGCTCGGTGTCTCCCAGAACCTCGAACAGGAGCCCCACCGCCGCGTCAGCCTCCGGCTGGGGCCAGTAGTAGCGCATGCGGTCGCTGTAGGAGAAATGCCGCTGCAGTGCGAGCTCGGCATCGCTGCCCTGGTAGTACTTGGCCCAGTTGCTCGGCGAGGCCAGCATGATCCGCTCCATCGTGGCGCGCAGGGTCTCCGCACGGCGGCCGGGGAACAACTCCTCGGCGATGGCGTCGAGGCCGTAGAAGGCTTCCCGCAGCACGAAGGTCAGGCCGGGGCCGACCTTGAGGATGGCAAAGCCGTCCTGCACCAGGTCGGTCAGGTTGGCGCGGGTCTGGTAGTCGGTGGAATGCGCTTCGAAGACCAGGCCGGGCAGGTCCCTCAGCGTGGCGCTCAGGGCACGAGCCTTGCTGCTGTTGTAGTCGACCACATTGTGGCTGCCGAACTCCACGCCCGGCTGGACGACGGCGGCGATCACCCGGGTGAAGGCGTCCGACCTTCCGGCTTGGGCGAAGGCCGCTTCGTGAATCTGGACGGTCCGGCGGGCATCCTCGGGGCTGGTCAGCTCAAGCTCGTCGAGCGCATGCATGGCGCCGCCGGGAATCGGGACCTCGGTGCCGATGACGTAGACCGGCTTGGGAGTGCCACCCTCGGCCAGAGCGGATTCTGCCGCTGCGGCCAGCCGCGCGGCGCGGGAGGCGGTCTCGTCGTCCTTCAGCGCCACCGGCTCGCCCTGGCAGCCCATGGAGCAGTCGAGGTGCAGCTTGCTGAATCCGGCGGCCGCGAAGGCCTGGATCATCACCTCGGCCTTCTTCATCGCCTCCGGGGCGGGGAGGTTCTTCCAGGGGTTGGGGCCGAGGTGGTCGCCCGCCAGGATGATGCGCTCGGTGGGGAAGCCCACCTCCGCCGCGATCCGCTCGACGAACTCGCGGAAGTCCCGCGGCGTCATGCCCGTGTAGCCGCCATCCTGGTTCACCTGGTTGCAGGTGGCCTCGATCAGCAGCGGCAGTCTCGTCGGCAGGGTGGCGCGCATCGACGCCTCCAGGACCATGGGATGTGCCGAGCAGACCGAGGGAATGCCCGACGGGCCGTCGCCGTCGCGCCATATGGAGATGTCCTGCAAGGGGTTCTGCGTCAATGGGGATCATCCTCTCCGCTGCCCCAGGAGGGCATCCAGTTCGTCTCGGGTGGCGGCTCCCTCCATCGGCCCCACCTTGGTGACCGCATGGGCGCCGGCGGCGTTGGCGTAGCGAAGGGCGGTTTCGGGCGACGCGCCGGCGAGCCAGAAGCTCACGAAGGCGCCACCGAAACAGTCACCTGCGCCGGTCGGGTCCACTTCCTCGACCGAGAACGGAGGGACGTCGGTGCGGCCGTTCCGGTCGAAGTGGCTTGCTCCGTGGTTTCCGCGCTTGATCACGATGTCGCTGATGCCGCGGTCCTGGAGTTCCTTGACCGCCGCGGCCTCCTCGCGCGCCTGTGTGAACAGGAAGATCTCCTCGCCCGAAGGCAGGAAGAGGTCGCTCTGGGCAAGCACCTCATCCAGAGCCTCGCGCAGGCCGGGGGTGTCGAGGATCTCGGGCCGCAGGTTGGGATCGAAGCTCAGCGTTCCGCCCCGCGCCGTGATGCGGGAGATGGCCTCGCGCGCCACGTGGGCAAGGCCGGGCGCGGAGAGCGCGGTGCCCATGATGTGCATGTGGTCGCAGCGTGCCATCAGAGCCTCGGCGCCGGGCGTGAGGATCAGCTTGCCGGTCGCGCTGTGGGCAATGTTGAAGACGAAGGTGCGCGAACCGTCGGGGCGGTAGCGGACGAAGGCCGAGCCCGTGGTCTCGCCCTTCGCCACGTCGATTCCCGAGACATCGACCCCGTCTGCTGCCAGCCGATCCAGGTTGAGCCGACCGAAATCGTCGTCGCCGACGCGGGAGACGATGGCCGCCGGCGTTCCGAGGCGGCCGACCTGGTCGATGAAGATCGCCGGTGCGCCCGAGGGGAAGGGCCCGATGAGTGGCTGGGGTTCGCGGAAGCCGTCGCCCTTGGTGGTGGCCACGATCTCGACGAGGATCTCCCCGACCGTCAGGACCTTCTTCGCCATGGCTCGACCCTTCCTCCGCTGGGAACATACATCTCAACTGCCCACATGGGTCGTACGTCAGACGCGGAGCACCTCGATCCCGCAGCGGCCTCGAGGGATTGCGCAGCCGACCCGCTGCTTCTGCTCGGCCATCGTGGTCCGTTCCCCGATGCTGGGCTCGAACGACCGCGACTCCATCCCCCTTGGCGTCGGCAGGGCTCACGGATGGATCAGCACCTTGATGTGCTGCCCGCTGGTCGACGCCTCGAATGCCTCCTGCGCATGCTCCAACGAGTACTGACCGGTGATGAAGTCCTCAGCGCGGACCGCCCCCGACTGGATCATCTCGATCGCGGTGGCGTAGTCCTGCGGGACGTAGGTGGCGCTGCCCTGAATGCGGATCTGCTGATCCTGAATGATCCGGATCGGCAGCTCGAAGTCGGCAGCCGGAACGCCGACGACAACCACGGTGCCGCCCTTGAGGGCCATGTCGATCCCCGCCAGGGTGGTGGACTTCACGGCGACACAGTCGAAGACGACGTCAGCGCTCTCCCCCAGTGCGGCTCGGACTCCAGCGGCGACATCGGGGGCCATCGCGTCGACGACGGCATCGGCCCCGAGCCGGAGCGCCGCCTCACGCTTGGCGGGCAACGGGTCGGTGACGACGACCTTGGCGGCGCCGGACCACCGCGCCACCGCGAGCATGAGCAGTCCGATCGTGCCCGCCCCCAGCACGGCGACCGCGCGATCCTTGAGCGGTCCGGCGATGCGGCCCGCGTGGACCGGTGTCGACAGCGGCTCGATGAGCGCCGCACCGAGGTCGCTGATGTCGCGGGGAATGATGTGCAGCCGATCGGCGCGGACGACGAACTGGTCCGCCATGCCGCCCTCGGGGTAGCCGCACCCGAAGAACTGGAGGTTCTCGCACAGGTTCTCGTTGCCGTTGCGGCAGGGCTTGCACTCCCAGCAGGGCAGGGTCGGCTCGACGACGATCCGGTCCCCGACCGCGACCGACGTGACGCCCTCGCCGAGCTCCTCGACCACGCCCGTCGCTTCGTGACCGGGTAGGTAGGGAATCGGGATGAACGGGTGACGGCCGTGGAAGGCGTGTGTGTCCGATCCGCACACCCCGATGTAGGTGCTGCTGGCCCGGATCTCGCCCGGCCCGGGCGCGGGGATCGGCTCCTCGCGCAGTTCCATGGTCTGGACAGCCGTGACGACGATGCGGCGGTTGGTGGTCATCGCGTTGACCTCTCGGGGTGGTGGTGTCGGACAGTGTCGACGGTGATCGGCCGGTGGGGTCCGGCCGGTCGGCTGGCGCAGCGCCACCGCCGAGCCAGCCGCGCAGGCTGTGCGGGTGGGAGCGGCGGAGTACGCCCGGTGCCCGCCCCCAGATCTGTTTGGGGGGGCCTGCGGATGGCGTCGTCAGACCCCGGCGATCACGTCGGTGAGCGTCCTGCGTGCGCCGTTGGAGTGCAGGCTGTCCAGCGCCCGGCGATAGGCCTCGACGAACCGCGGCTCGTCGATGAGGTCACCGAACACCGCCCGGTTGGCGATGAACGCCAGCGGGTCCTCCCGCTGGGAGCGGGCATTCACGGTCAGGCTGTCGGCCAGGCGATCGACCACCTCGATCGGCTCACCCTGCTCGTCGACCCCCTCCGCGTACCGGGCCCAGCTCGCAACGATCGCCGCGGACAGTCGCACCGGACCACCCGAGGCAAGGTTGTGCCGCACCACTGGCAGCAGCCACTTCGGGATTCGGTCCGAGCTCTCGGCGCACAGCCGGGCCACCGTGTCGCGGACCTCGGGGTTGGAGAACCGCTCGATCAACGTGGTGCGGTACTCCTCCAGGTCGACGCCCGGGACCGGGGCCAGGCTCGGTGTTCCCTCGTCCTCCATGTACCCCAGCAAGAAGCGACGGAACAGCGGGTCCTGAGCCGCGTCGTGCACCAGGCGGTAGCCACATAGGTAGGCGAAGTAGCACAGTGCCTGGTGACCGGCGTTGAGCAAACGCAGCTTCATCAGCTCATAGGGCTCGACGTCGGCAACCACCTGCACGCCGGCCTCCTCGAGCGGAGGCCGCCCGGCGGCGAAATAGTCCTCGATGACCCACTGGGTGAACGGCTCGCAGACCACGGGCCAGGCGTCGTCGAGGTCGAACCGGTGCTTCACCTCGGCACGGTCCTCGTCGGTGGTCCGCGGGGTGATCCGGTCCACCATCGAGTTGGGGAACGGCACCTCACGGGCGACCCACTCGGCGAGATCGGGGTCCTTGAGTGCGGCGAACGCCGTGAACGCCCGTTGGGCCACGTGACCGTTGCCCTGGATGTTGTCGCACGACATCACCGTGAACGGCCCCACGCCCCGATCCCGCCGCCGCCGCAACGCCTCGGTGATCAGGCCGAAGAAGGTGCGCGGCACGACGTCCGCGCCGAGGTCATGGTCGGCACCGCCGACGACCGGGTCGAACTCACCGGTCAGCGGGTCGAGGCTGTAGCCGCCCTCGGTCACCGTGAGCGAGACGATCCGCGTGGTCGGCGCCGCCATCTTCTCGATCACCGCCTCCGGGTCGTCGGGCACCAGCAGGTAGTCGACGATCGAGCCGATCACGCGCGGCTCATACGTGCCGTCCGGGTGCTTGACCACCAGGGTGTACAGGCAGTCCTGGGCCGCCAGCGCGTCCTTCATGGCCCGGTCGGACTCGAGTACCCCGACCCCGCAGATACCCCAGTCCAGCGCTTTCCCCTGGTTCATCAACCGGTCGAGGTACATCGCCTCGTGGGCGCGGTGGAAGGCCCCGACGCCGATGTGCACGATGCCCGCTGCTGACGTGTGACCGGTCGTAGGTCGGACCGGGGACTCGAGTTGTCCCGGATCGAAGGGTTTCGGCGGTGAGCGCGGCCATGCTGGCCCCCTATCTTGCTCGAACGGGCACGTGGCTCAAGGTCTTCGGACCCGGATGGGCGTCTGGTGAGCCGAGCACCGGGTCGGTGCCGCCGTGCGACACCGACCCGGTACGTGATGGGCCGGCGCTACTTGACCGCCCCCAACGACAGCCCGCGCACCAGCTGGTTCTGGGCCGCGAACCCGGCGATCAGCACCGGCAGCGAGACCAGCGTGGCCGCCGCGCACAGCCGGGCCAGGAACAGCCCCTCGTTGGTGATGAAGCCGACCAGGAACACCGGCGCCGTGGAGGACCTGGTGGCGGTCAGGTTGACCGCGAACATGAACTCGTTCCAGGAGAAGATGAAACAGATCAGCGCGGTGGCGGCCAGACCGGGCATCGCGATCGGCCGGACGATGCTCCACAGCACCCTGAGCAGACCCGCGCCGTCCACCTCGGCCGCCTCGAGGATCTCCTTGGGCACCTCGGCGAGGAACGAGCGCATCATCCACACGGCGATCGGCAGGTTCGCCGCCGTGTAGAGGATGACCAGGGACCAGACGTTGTCGAGCATGTTCAGCCTCTTGACGATCAGGTAGATCGGCAGCAGTGCCGCGATCGGCGGCAGGAACTTCGTCGAGAGGAAGAAGAACATCACGTCGGTCCACTTCTCGACCGGCCTGATCGACAGCGCGTAGGCCGCCGGTACGGCGAGCAGCAGGACCAGCAGCGTGGACACGATGGACGCCGTGGCGGAGTTGATCAGGAACGGGGTCACGCCACGGTCGAACAACAGGTTGTACTGCGAGCCGGTGAACGGGGCGAACAGCGCTGGAGGGTTGGACGCCGCGTCGACCTCCTGGTGGAACGAGGTCAGGACCATCCAGGCCACCGGGGCGACGAAGACCAGGGTGAGCGCCCAGGCGGTGACCGCCCAGCCCACACCCCCCCGGGCACCCATGGACGTGTCGTGCTTGGCCGCGGCACGGCGCTGGCGCCTGGTCTGAGTCGGTGTGGGGGGCTGGGCGGACGCGGTCGGTGGGGTTGCCGTGGTCATCGGCCGACCTCCTCGCGGAACAGCGAGGAGATGACCCGTAGCGCGAAGGTGGCCACGATGATCGTCCCGATCACCACGATCACCCCGGCGGCCGCTGCCTCGCCGTACTCGTACTTGCGGAACATGGTCAGGTAGATCTCGTAGGGCAGGTTGGTGGTCGCCGTCCCCGGCCCGCCCTGGGTGATGGTGAAGATCGCGTCGAAGGTCTGGACGACGTAGACCGATCCGAGCAACGCCGCCAGCTCGATGTACTGGCGCAGATGCGGCAGGGTCAGGAACCGGAAGGTCTGCACCCCCGACGCGCCGTCGACCTTGGCCGCCTCGAGGGTGTCACCGGGTTGGGCCTGCAGGCCGGCCAGCAGGATGAGCATGAAGAACGGCGTCCACTGCCAGACGAGTGCGGCCACCACGGCCGGCATCGGGTAGCCGGAGATCCACTCGATGATCGGGCCGTTGTCGGCCCCGAAGAGCCTCCAGATGGCGTTCAGAGTGCCGTTGAGCAGGCCGTAGTCGGGGTTGTAGAGCGCGTGCTTCCACAGCAGCGCGCTGGCGACCGGCATCACCAGGAACGGCGCGATGAGCAGCGTCCTGGCCAGCCCCCGACCGAGGAAGCGACGGTCGAGAAGCACCGCCAGGGCCAGGCCGAGGAGCAGTCCGATGACCACCACCGAGGCGGTCAGCACGACCGTGTTGATCACCGCGACCCGCAGCCGGTTGTCGGTGAACACCGTGGCGTAGTTGCCCAGCCCGGCGAAGGAGTCGAATCTACCCAGGCCCAGGAAGCTCCTGTCCCCCGGCTGGAGCACATTCCAGTTCAACGAGCTGATCGCCAACGTCAGCAGGAACGGCGCCTGCGTGATGACGATCGTGAAGATCAGCGCCGGCAGCAGCGGGCCGCGGCGCAACCACCTCCTCCTGCGCTCGTGGCTCTCGGCGGTGCCTGTCTCCGGACTCGGCGGCGCATCCTGCGTGAGTGTCGTCATCCCGAACTCCCCTGCCCAAGGCGTTGGACCGGCGGGTCGTCCGGCCAGTTCGGTGACTGGCCGGACGACCCGGCTACGACGTGCGACCGGATCAGCGGCCGCGCGGATCTACTGCTTGTACTTCGCTGCGACCTCCTCGGCCAGCTTCTGGCCGTCATCCAGTGCCGTCTGCACCGTTCCCTGACCGGCGATCGCGGCGGAGACCTCCTGGGCGACCTTGGTGCCGAGATCCTGGAACTCGGGGATGGCGACGAACTGGATCCCGACCGTCGGGCGGGGCTGCACGCCCGGGTTGGTCGGGTCGGCCTCCTCGATGGCCCTCAGGGTGATGTCGCCGAAGGCGGCGGACGCCTCCTTGTACTCCGGGATCTCGTACGTCGAGGCCCGCTTGCCGGCCGGCACGCGCGGCCAGCCGAGCTGCTCGCCGACCAGCTTCTCGTAGTCCTTGCTGCCGGCCCACAGGACGAACTTCGAGGCGGCGTCCGCCTTCTGCGTGGTCTTGGGCATGGCGAAGGACCAGACCCACAGCCAGCCGGAGTGCTCGGTCTCCTTGACCGGGGCGAAGACGTAGCCGACCTTGCCGGCGACGGTGGACACGTTCGGGTCCTCCACCGAGCCTGCGGCACTGGTCGCGTCGTACCACATGGCGGTCTTGCCCTGGCCGAAGGAGTTCAAGCACTCGGTGAAACCGGACTGCGACGCGCCGGGCTGACCGTGCTCCTTCACGAGGTTGACGTAGAACTCGGTCGCCGCCGTGAACTCCGGCGCGTTCACCTGGGCCTGCCAGTCCTCGGTGAACCAGGTGCCGCCGAAGGTGTTCACGACAGTGGTCAGCGGAGCGAACACCTCACCCCAGCCCGCAAGGCCACGCAGGCAGATGCCCTTCATGCCCGACTCGACGCCGTCCAGCTGGGTGGCGAACTCGGCGACCTGGTCCCAGGTCGGCCGCTCGGGCATGGTCAGGCCCTGCGCCTCGAAGATGTCCTTGCGGTACATGAGGAACGAGGACTCGCCGTAGAACGGCATCCCGTACAGCTTGCCGTCCTCGCCGGACAGGCTCGTCACCATCGGTGGGAGCAGGTCGGCCCGGTCGAAGTTGGCGTCGTTGTCGATATAGCTGTCCAGCTCGAGGAGCCAGTCGTTGGCGGCCCAGATCGGCACCTCGTAGGCCCCGACGGTGACCACGTCGTACTGGCCGGCCTGGGTGGCGACGTCCTGGGTGACCCTGTCGCGCAGCTCGTTCTCGGGAAGGATCGTGAAGTTGACCTGGATGCCGGTGTCCTTCGTGAAGTGGTCGGCGGTCAGCTTCTGGATGTCCTCCATCTGCGGGTTGCCGACCATGAGGACGTTGATCGAGTCGCCGCCGGCATCACCACTGGCGCCGCCTCCACTGCTGCTCGTGCCTCCCGCGCCGGCGCACCCTGCGGCGAACACCAGGGTGGCCACGACTCCGAGGCCGATGCGGGCTTGCCGCCGCCGTCGAGGTTCGGTTCGCATTGTCGAGGTTCCTTCCGTAGTCAGCCGCGCGGACGCTGACAGAGCACAGAGGCTCAGATGAGCGACGCTGGCCACGAATGAGTGGCACGATTTTGGCGAGTTCCGCTGGATGGGTCAATACTCGATGCAGTAATGAGACCTAGCCTGCTCAGCTGAGCGGCGTTCCCCGGCCCGACGCATCGAGGCGACCAGGGACTGAGACGAACAAGGGCGGGTGCCGATGTCCAACCGCTACGGGCCGTCTGAGCAGGTGCTCATGGCCTCGATCGCCCGACGCTTCTATCTCGACGGACGGTCCA
>CAVRVD010000004.1:0-70669 GCA_963724535.1 uncultured Actinomycetota bacterium | reverse complement strand
CTGATGACCACGGAATCATCATTCTGCTCGAGCAATTCAACGCTCTTCAAGCCTGGCATGCGACTGATCACACCGACATAGTGCTCGCCGCTATCCTCGACGACATGCTTCACCTTCTCAATGGTGCAGTCGATCTCGTTGGAGCCCTCGAACCAAACAGGCACGGCCTAACCTCTCTGTACTCCGTCCGCAACGGAAACCCTTGAACTCACCTGCCGGAAACGCTACACCCGCTCGACCGTCGCCCGCCGGCGAGATGGGACCACCTTGAGGTGAGTTCCGCCGGCAGCATGGGACCACCCTTCCGCCAGTAATGGGACCACCCCTTGGGGTTGTGTCGGGGTCGGTTCACCTCCCCGGTGGAATGTGGAATGCCGCTATCGGGTTCGGTGATCGGAGAGCGGCATGGCGTTCCGGGGAGGTAGCCTGCCGGCTCCGCGCAGACCACTTCGGCATCCGCCGAGGCCCGCCCGGCGTGGGACGTCACGCCGGTGTGGGAAGGCGAGGTGTACCTGGACGACGGACTCCTCGGCCACCTCAACCGCGTGAGGATCGCGATGGCACGGAACCGGGGGCGTCTGCGTATCCGGGCGCCGCCCGGAGCGCATCTGTGAGCAGCGCGACCAGGGCCTCGAGCTGCACATCGGCCGACGAGGAGATCTCCTCGTCCGACCCGTCCAGCGCCCTGGCTGCGAGGCCCGCCTTGCTGTCGATGAGCTCGGCTATCCGGGCGTCAAGGGTTTGCGCGGCGATGATGCGCCACGCGGTGACCGGCTCGGTCTGGCCGATGCGGTGGCTGCGGTCGATGGCCTGGGTCTGCTCGGCATCGGTCCAGGAGAGCTCGGCGAGCACGAGGTTGGAGGCTACCTGGAGGTTCAGACCGACGCCGGCTGCCGTCAGGGAGCAGACCGCGATGGCGACGCCGGGGTCGGTCACGAAGCCGTCGATGTTCTTCTGCCGCGTCGCGGGCGTCTGGTCGCCACGGATCGACGAGAAGCGCACCCCCTGCCGGGCGAAGGTCGCCTCGGCGGCGTCCATCACGTCGACGTGCTTGGCGAAGAAGACGACCTTGCCGGCGCTGCGGGCCAGCTGCGCCGCGTAGTCCGCAGCCAGCTCCGCTTTGGCGCGGCCGATACGGCGCATCATGGTGAACACGTTGTCGCCGGACTGTGGTGTCATCGCCTGCTTCAGCTCGGACCTGGCCACCCGGCGCACGAGGTCGAGGTCGATGCCCTCGACGACGGCGTCGGACGAACGTGCCGCCAGCGCAGTCTGGTACTGCACCACCATCCGGCGGGCGAGGTCCCGCTCCGCCGCCCGGATCGACCGGCCGGCCGCCCCGTCCAGCTCGACGTGGAGGTCGGCGATGCGCCGAGCGGGGATGTCGGCGGCGACGTCGACCTTGCGGCGCCGCACGATGCCCAGGTCGATGACGCTCTGGCGCGCAGCGGCATAGAAGCCGGGGTCGGCCGGCGTCAGACCCGAGTCCTCGAGCGCATCCATCAGGTCGCCCACCGGCTTGCTGGCGTCGATCCACCCGAGGAACTGCCAGATCGCCCGGAAGTCCTCGATGTCGTTGATCAGCGGCGTACCGGTGAGCGCCATGAGCAGCGGCCGCGCAGTGCGGGACCGGATTCGCTCCGAAAGCGCGAGGACGTGCTTCGAGCGCTGGGACGTCGTGTTCTTGATGAAGTGCGCCTCGTCGACGACCATGCCGCGGAAGCCGAGGTCCCCCAGCCAACCCAGATGGCGGTCGAGAACGTCGTAGTTCACCACGACGATGTCCGCGAAGCCGTCGACCGTGTCCCCATCGCCCTGGACCACCGTCGCCGGGCGGTGCGGTAGCCACAGAGCGGCCTCGCGTGCCCAGTTGGTCTTGACGACGTTCGGTACGACCACCAGCAACGGGTAGGTGTCGGCCGCCTCGGCGGCGAGGAAGAGACTGGGCTGTCTTGCCCAGACCTGGCTCGTCGGCGAGTAGGAACGCGCGGTGGCCGGCAGCGGCGGCCGCGATCAGCTGCCCCTGGTGCGGCATCAGCTCCTGACCCAGCGGAGTGAACTGGGCCGTCGGTGCCGGGAGCGCCATGCACGCCGGGGCCGTTCCACCAGCGCGTTCGAACGAGCTCAGCAGCGGGCCGAGCAGCTCCCAGCTGGCAAGGCGGCGCGCACGGGCCTGGACCGGTCGAGGCGCGCCCGAGCCAGGTGCGAGGAAGGGATTGGCCAGCTGGCGGGAGGTCACCGAGGCCGGCACGACCCGGCGCTCGGCCGTGGGGGTGACCGAGTTCTCGGCCGGCGGCTCCTGGTCGGTCGCCTCCTCGATCCCGGCCGCGTGGAGCAGGTCACGTTTGAGCGATCGGGCCCCGTACGAGACGCCAGCGTCCTCGGCGAGGAGCGCCAGCAACCCGGCGTCGCGGACGGCGATCCTGGCGAGGATCGCCGCGATGGCGTCCAGGCGCTTGAGTCGCTCGGCTCGATGACTGTCGCTGCCGGCCGAGTCCGCTCGGACGCGGGCGCGTTCCTCCCGCAACAGCAGGGTGACGGCCTGGAACGTCGTCCGAACGGTCGGCGTCACTCGGCCGCCTTGGACGGCCGCCTCGACCTCACGGACGGTCTGGGTGAGCGCCGCGGCGACGTCGCCGCGGTGGCGGACGGGTCGCTGTGTCCGCGGGGCGGTGCGACGAGCGCCGGTCCGGCGCCGGCCTGATCCAGCCAAAGACCCCTCCTCTGACATGCCGGGCACGGTGGCCGCGGCAGCATGCTGCACGATCTGGCGCATGAGACGGCGAACACGCCCCGCGCGAAGGGCCGTGCTCGGACGCCGAGCCGGACGTGCGGATCCATATGAACGGCGTGGGTCTCGGCAGGCATTCTGCAGGGACCACGAACCGGCAACGTGTGGGCTGCCCATCGCGCTTGAGCCTCGCTCACCGACCGTTCCAGGCTAGTCGTGCACAGCCCACCTGACCGCGGCATTGGTTGCCCTGGTGGTGTCGACTGGGCCTGCGGCATCATCGGCCCATGGCACGTGGGGGGACGGACGCGCACGGACTGGCGGTGGTGCCGGCAACCGACGTCGTGTGGAGGGCCCTCGCCTCCGTCTTCGGTACGCGCGGCGCCGCCTCGCGGTGCTTCTGCCAACGATACAAACTCGCACGTGGCGAAGCCTTCGGCAAGTTCCCCGCGGAGGAGCGGGCCAACCGGCTGCGGGCGCAGACCGGGTGCGGTGTCCCGTCGGCGGGGGCGACCAGCGGTCTCGTGGCGGTGGCCGGGGGCGAGCCGGTCGGCTGGTGCGCCGTCGAGCCACGTCCCCACTTCGTCGGCCTCGTGCGGGTGTCCCGGACTCCGTGGGACAGCCGCGACCAGGACCCGGCCGACGAGAGTGTCTGGGCGGTCACCTGCGTACTCACGCGGTCGGGGCACCGGCGACAAGGAGTCGGGCGGGCACTGGTCGCCGCCGCGGTCGAGCACGCCCGCGAGCGCGGCGCGCGTGCCCTCGAGGCCTACCCGATAACGACGACGGCCGCTCTCGCCGAGGAGCTGCACCCCGGAATCCTCGAGGTGTTCCTCGACGCGGGGTTCACCGAGGTGTCACGGCCGAGCCCCCGGCGGGCGGTCGTGCGGATCGACTTCTGACGTCGAGGCTGTCACGATGCCGCCGCCCCAGCCGGGCCCCGCGATCTCGGCTTCGGCTGCGCGCAGACCGGCTCCGTCGCGCCGGCCGCGGCGTGAAGACCCCGCGCGTGCCCACCCTGTGCCCACCCGGCCGCGCACCATCCTGTCCGTCGATCAGTTCGACGCCCTCTACGAGGCCGTGGAGACCCGGCAATGCGTCTCATGATCGAAACGGCCATTGAGTCCCGTCTGAGGTGGGACGGACTCACCGGACTCCGAGTCCGTGACATGGACCGTGCGTCCGGTGTCCTGACGGTCACCCGAGGCTGATCTACACCTCAAGGCCGCCACTCACGGGGGGGCCTCGCTTCGTGGTGTAGGACCACCCCAAAGGTTCGCCCGCTCGGTCATCCTGATCCCCGCCGCGACGCCCTGCGCGCCTCCAAGATCATGCAAGCGCGGGCGCTAGCCGACCCGACGCTGACCATCCGCTGGAACAGCACCATCGTGGACGTGCTCGGCGAGAGCAGGGTCGAGGGACTGCTGGTGCGCGACACCCTCACCGGCACGGAGTCGACGCTCGCGGTGCCCGGGATGTTCGTGGCCATCGGCCACGACCCCCGCACCGAGCTGGTCCGCGGCCAAGTCGCCCTCGACCCGGCCGGCTACATCACAGTCGCCCACCCCACAACCCGAACCAACCTGCCAGGGGTGTTCGCCTGTGGGGACGTCGTCGATCACACCTACCGCCAGGCCATCACCGCCGCCGGCACCGGGTGCGCCGCCGCCCTGGACGCCGAACGCCGCCTCGCCGTCCTCGCCGACACCCCCGCCCCGACCCCCGTGTGACGTTGGGCATCCGGCCGGCGCCTGCCGACGGGACCTTGGACTCGGCCTGTGGGCGTAGGGCCGGACAACACTTCAAACATGGTTGCTTCAAAGGCCGTTGAACCGAGGCAGCAGGTTCTGGGCACCGAGGCGCAGGCGGGCCTGCTGTCGACCGTCGCCGACCCCTACCGGCTCTCGGTGCTGCAGGCCCTGACCGCGGGAGCCACCTGCGTGTGCGACCTGCAGGCGCGGGTGCCGGTCGCCGCGAACCTACTCAGCTACCACCTGAAGGTGCTGCGCGAGGCCGGCCTGATCGTCGGCGCGCGGCGCGGACGGTGGATCGACTACTCCCTGACCGCCGGAGCCCTCGACCGTCTGCACGCCGCGATCCCCTCGCTGCCATCCAACCTCGCTGGCGCCGCGTCCGGTGCCGTCTGCGGTGCCGCCACCACCGGGCGGACGTGATGAGTACCGCGACGGTCCGGACCCGGATGGCCACCCGGCTGCACACCCCGGCCGGCCGCTGGATGGGCCTGACCGCCCTGGCGGCAACGTGGCTGCTCGCCTATCGCCTGAACGGGCCGGCTTGGGACCGGCTGCTCTACGACGTGGTGGGCATGGACCCGGCGGCGCGGCTCACCGAGTCGGTGCGGTTCTTCGGCTACGACAGCGTCAAGATCGCGCTGCTGCTGACCGGGATCATCTTCGTGGTCACGGTCCTGCGCTCCTACATGAGCGTGGAACGCACCCGCGCCCTGCTGTCCGGCCGCCGTCAAGGGGCCGGCAACGTAGTGGCCGCCGGACTTGGCGTGGTCACCCCGTTCTGCTCGTGCAGCGCGGTCCCGGCATTCATCGGGTTCGTGGCCGCCGGCGTCCCGATCGGGGTCACCCTGTCCTTCCTGATCGCGTCCCCGTTGGTCAACGAGATCGCCGTCGGACTGCTAGCCAGCCTGTTCGGCTGGCGGATCGCCGCGCTCTACGTCGCCGCCGGCCTGGCCGTCGCGATCATCGCCGGCTGGACCCTCGGCCGGCTCGGCGTCCAGCGGTGGGTCGAACCGTTCGTGTTCGAGACCCGCCTGCACGGCCAGGTGATCGACTCCACTGCCACCCTCACCCTCGACGACCGGCTGTCCCTCGGCGTCCAGGAGGTCCGCTCCATCCTGCGCAAGATCTGGCCCTACCTGCTGGTCGGGATCGGCCTCGGCGCGGCCATCCACGGCTGGGCCCCCGAGGACCTCTTCACCCGCTACGCAGGCGCCGGCAACGTCTTCGGTGTTCTTGTCGCGGTGGCCATGGGTGTCCCGCTGTACTCCAACGCCGCCGGGATCATGCCGCTCGTGCAGGCCCTGCACGACAAGGGCCTGCCGATGGGCACCCTGCTGGCATTCATGATGAGCGTCGTCGCGCTCTCGCTGCCCGAATTGATCCTCCTGCGGCGCGTCCTCAAGCCGCCCCTACTCGCGGCGTTCGTCGCCGTCGTCGCCGCCGGCATCGTCGCCGTCGGCTACCTATTCAACGCCGTCCTCAGCTGAGTACGGCGCCCCGCAGAAGGAACACACATGATCATCAAGGTACTCGGCCCGGGCTGCACCAACTGCACGAACCTGGAGAAGGCCACCCGACAGGCCGTCGCCGACCTCGGCCTCGACGCCACCATCGAGAAGATCACCGACTACCCCACCATCGCCGGATACGGCGTGATGTCCACCCCCGCCCTCGTCGTCGAGGACAAGGTCCTGGTCTCCGGTCGGGTCCCCACCACCCGCCAGATCCGCGACCTGCTCACCGCCGCACCACACTGACGCACTGCCACCTGCGCGAACGAACCCGTGTCGACACCGAGAAGGGCGCTCCGATGAGCGACGCCAATCCCCGCACCGCGCCCGAGAGACGCCACGGCAAGCACGAGCCCGCCGTGATTGCGCAACTGTCCACGCTCGACCGGTTCCTGCCCGCCTGGATCATCGCGGCGATGGCTACCGGGCTGCTCCTCGGGCGCACCGTGCCCGGCCTGAACGCCGCCCTGGACGCCGTCTCGATCGGCTCGATGTCCCTGCCGATCGCTGTCGGGCTGCTGATCATGATGTGCCCGGTGCTGGCGAAGGTCCGCTACACCCAACTGGACACCGTCACCTCCGATCACCGGCTCTAGGACTCGCCCGATCGGCTATTCGTCCTCAGTGGCGAGTCTGGCGAACGGTCACAGCGTTCTACCGACGTGAAGGGTCGCAGGCCGTTTCGTTACGCAACGCCAGGACGGCGTCCGCGACAGCCACGGGATGAACGAGCATCTCCAAGTGGTCCCCGTTGAGCACCCGCACCGGCCAGCCGAGCCGGCCGGCGGTCTGGGCCTCCCGCTGATAGGTCCCGCCGAATGCCAGGTACGCACATGGGCGGTCAGCCCACCCCGCTGGCACCGGCACCGCGTCCTCGAAGTAGGACAAGGGGAATCGCCGTTGCTGACGCTCGATGTCCGCGCGGATCGCCGCGTCGGGGAAGAGCGGCACCAGTTCTCTGTCATCCGGGAGCGCCCGCAGAAACGCGTCCACGGCCTCCTGCGCACTGGCCGGAGCCGGGCCCTGGACATCGACTGCGGCGACCCGACATCCGCGCCCGGCGAGGACTGACGCAACGGGCTTCCACATGGCGCAGCCCAGCAACGGGCTCGGCAGGAGCGCCACAAGCGTCACAGACCGACGGTAGCCCGCACGGCCGTCGTGGATCGAGGCCTCCCGATGCGAGGGACTACACCCGCGGGTCGATGTCGCACGCACCGGCCAGGCGATCGAGGGACCCTGCCGCGACGCGCGGAGCGCGGGCTACCGTCGGGGCATGCCCGCACCGAAGCCGCCGACGGCGCAGGACGCGGCCACCGCCCGCCAGGTCCTGCTCGACGGGCTGGCGCACGACGTCGACGTTGTCGAGATCCTCAACCGGCTGGCGCCGTTGCACCCGCGGAACAACACGTTCCCGGGCGAGGTCCTCCTCCGGGTGGCCGCCGACGCCCTCGACTGGGCCGGGGTGGACCGGGCCCATCCGGTCGACCTGACCGGGATCCGGGAGCGGTTCCTGCCCGAGTGCGAGCTCACCGGGCGGGACCGGCGCAAGCTGCAGTTCGCCGTCCTGGCTGCGGCGGCCCAGCACGGCGGTGTCAAGGTCGACCTGTTGGACGAGGTCGCCTGGTGGCCGGCCGACGACTTCTGGCGCTACGCCGCATGGGCAGCGGTCGCCTACATCCGCATCGCCGCCGACCGGACCGGCGTGCTCGCACCCGGGATCTGCCGCGGCATCGCCCAGAGGCAACCCCCGTCGACGTGACCACCAGGTAGACCAACGCTGCCACCACTCGCGGGTCCACCGTGCGCGACTCTGCCGAGAGTCGGATGTTCGAAAACCGCCCGCCGAGCGGTGATCACTTTGTCCTCAAGTGGTACTGTTTCTCGTACTAGAACTCCGGAGGAGGTCGTCGTGGCGATCACGGCCAGCGAAGCCCGCAAGAACCTGTTCCCGCTCATCCAACGGGTCAACGACGACCGCACCCCCGTCGAGATCACCTCCCGCCACGGTGATGCCGTCCTGATGTCCCGGGCCGACTACGACGCCCTGGAGGAGACCGCTCACCTCCTGCGGGCCCCGGCGAACGCGCGCCGCCTGATCGAGAGCCTGCAGCAGGCCATGACCGGCCAGCGCGAAACCCACGACCTGGCACAGTGAGACTCGTCTTCACCCCGAACGGATGGCAGGACTACACCTACTGGCTCACCGCCGACCGGACCGTGCTCAAACGCATCAACCGGCTCATCGAGGACACCCTGCGCGACCCCACCGCCGGCATCGGCAAACCCGAACCACTCCGGCACCTGCTCGCCGGGGCCTGGTCACGCCGGATCACCGAGGAACATCGCCTGGTCTACCTCGTCGACGGCGACGACCTGCTCATCCTGCAGGCTCGCTACCACTACAAGTAGCCGATGAGCCTGCGCCTGGCTCAGGCGGCCTCGATGACGGTGCGAAGGTCGACACCACTTGCCGCGAGGGTCACATCGTCATCCAACCCCGGGGGCCAGATGTGGACGGTGCGACTCATCGGTGACGACTCGCGTAGGTTGCCACGGCGACGCCTGATGCTCAGGCTGAAACGCACTCACATGCCCGGGGCTCATTCGACCTATGCCGCCGACTGCGTGTCGACCAGCCATTGGGCTGCCCTTGTGGATCTTGAAGAGGGTCGCCATGCGTGGTTGGCCTCGCTGGGACGTGTCGATCTGTCCGAAGCGGGATGCCTGACCGCGGTCACGGGCCTGACCGTCGATGAGGCGCTCGCTGCGTTCGGCGCGGAACTCGACTCGCCGATGACGGTGGAAGAGTCCGGGGAAGCGTTGATCGCGTCGGTGGCTGCGGTACCGCCAGCAGCGGCGCAGGCAGTCGGCCGCTGGCTGGATCGCCTCCGGCGCTCAGGTAACCATCAAGACCTGCGCCCACCGCTACGGCGTCGACCGCTACACCGCCTACGAGGACCTCACCGCCCTCGGCTTCTCTCCCGCCGGCGGAGCAGCACCGGCACGACACCCGCCCGCCGCGCCCCGAGCACGCCGCGAGCCCGCCGACACCGAGCCGCCGTCCACGGACTGGATCATGCTGGACGGGCGTGCCCACTTCGTCGCCGGCTGCAGCGGTAGCCACGCATTCCGGTGCGTGGACACCGCCCGCCGATGGGTTGAGTCGGGCAACGCTGCAGGTCAGCGCCGCGCCGCCGACCGCTGGGACCGCTCGCAGGCCAGCGGGCGGGGTCCAACTGCAACCACAACTGCCACCACTGTTGGATACCCGGGAAGGGTATCAAGACCAAAGATGCTGGTCGGAGGGCACAAATGGGAGCCGCCTGTGGGAATCGAACCCACGACCTACGCATTACGAGTTCCCGGCACCCTCTTCGCAGCCCTTCGCACAGGGTCGTCTCGTGCTCAACACGGTCGAGGGACAGCGATCGATGCAGGCCGCCAGCGACATCTTCCTCAGGTGGAGCAAGCCGGTGCGGGACAAGCACTACTACTGGTGCCAGCTCAAGGACTGGAAGGGTTCGGTGGACCTCGAGACCGCTCGACGTGAAGGGTTCGACCGGTACGCCGAGGTCTGCTCTGCGGGTACACCCTTGCCCGAGCCCACCCGGTCACAGGCGATCCCGCCGCCATCGCCGGTTATCTCGGCAAGGGAACGGTCTTCGACACCGCCATGGGTGAGTTTTCCATGCGCTACGCCGAGCTGAACCTCGCCGACTATCAGGCCTTCACCCAGGCCATCGCCGGCGGCCTTGCCGTCGAGACCGAGACATAGCCGTTCGGCGGGCGAGATCACCCTCGCGACCCATCCTTCTTTGGTGGGCGTCGTGCGTGGTGAGCCGGTCGGAGTTACCGGATCACCTGCCCGTGCACGACGCGGTAGTCGTGGACCGGGCGGTACCGGTCAGAGAAGGTCACGATCAGGGCCAGCATTAGCTCGGAGGGTTTCACCCCGGGGTGGACAGGTCGTCACCCCGGCCGAACAGTCCGGGTGGTCGGTTCCCCAGCAGAATCACGTCAACAGGACGCGGGCCTCGCACCGCGTCGACGTGCTTCGAAGGGACCTTACCCATGGCTAGCGATAGCCTCGCGCTCTGCGTCGCGTCGTACAACGACTCTCAGTCCGCATCCGACGACTGGCTGGCCCTCAAGGACGTACCTTGTTGAGTGGCACGAGCAGAAGGCGCTCGTTGTCGACCTAGAGTCTCAGCGCCCAGGGCGCGCGTTGATCGGGGCTCAGGATGATCACTCGCGGTTCGCCGACGGCCCTTCCCAGCAGCAGAGTGTGCCTCGAAGACGGCAGTCCGCTGCGATCATCGTTGGTGGCGGGCGGTTGTTGATGTCTGTGGTATGGGGCCCGCGACGGCGAGCGCGGCGCCTACAGGTGTCTTGGCCTCGTGGTTTGGTTCGACACTGATGCTGTCTGAGGGCCTGCTGCCCCTGGGTGAAGGAGTGAGAGTGATGACGGCTGACACGAACCGGGGATCGGGGGACCAGGGCGTCGGGGATGCCGGTGCCGGTCCGGACCAGGTTCCGGCGTCGCCGAGCGGACAGGGGCAGGCGCTGGCGGTCGGGCCGGCGGATAGTTCGAGCCAGACGGTTAGCCGGGTCCTGGTGGGCGTGGATTCTCGCAGCGCGTGGCGGGTCGGGTGGATCGGCCTCGTTGTCGTCGCGTTCGGGGCGTTCGGCTGGTTCGTCCTGAGTGACGGCGGGAGCGTGATCTTCACGTTGATCATGTCATGGTTCGCGTCGTTGGCTCTCGAGCCCGCAGTTCGCCGGCTGTCTGGGAGGATGCGCCGGGGGACGGCCACGGTGCTGGTGATGGCCGGTGTCGCGGTGTTCTTGGTGGTCTTCCTGTACGCGTTTGGTCGGCTCTTCGTCGAGCAGGTGGCCCAGCTGCTGCGTGCCTCGCCCGATCTGGTGCAGGGCAGCGTGGACTGGGTGAACCGGCGGTTTTCGACCGACTACAGCGTCCAGGACGCGATCCGCGCGTTGAACCTGACGCCGGACAAGGTCACCGAGTACGCGAACGAGGTGCTGGGGGGTGTGCTGGGCCTGTTCGGGTCGATCGCGTCGAGCCTGTTCAGCGCGTTCACGTTCATCCTGTTGACGTTCTACCTGTCCGCGGACGGGCCGCGGCTGCGGTTGTGGATCGCGCGGCGGCTGCCCGACCGTCAGCAGTCGTTCTTCGTGACGGCCTGGGACCTGACGACGCTGAAGACCGGGGGGTACGTCGCCGCCCGGGTGACGCTGGCCGCGATCAACGCCGCGTCCACTGCGGTCGTGTTCGCGCTGATCGGGTTGCCGTCCTGGTTCGCGTTGGCCCTGTGGACCGGTGTGGTCGCTCAGTTCATCCCGACGATCGGGACCTACATCTCGATCGCCCTACCGGTCCTGGTGGGTCTGCTGAGCCCGCAACCGTGGATGGGTGTCGCGGCGCTGGCTTGGGGGGTGCTCTACCAGCAGGTCGAGAACCTCACCCTGGAGCCACGGATCAGCGCTCGCGCGGTCGACGTGCACCCGGCGGTCGCCTTCGCCTCGGTGTTGCTCGGCACGGCGTTGTTCGGTGTCGCCGGTGCCCTTCTCTCGGTGCCGGTGGTGGCGATGCTCCTGGCCCTGTTCGACCTGCGGGTCACGCGGCACGAGCTGCTGCCCGAAGCCGGGGCTGACCCGGTCACGACGTGACCTGGACGAGCCCCGAGCCTGAGCGGTCCCGTTGGGCCAGGCTGTTCGCCTCGACCGGGGCGCCACCGGCGTGGCGGAGCCTGGTCACTGTTCTGGTCGGCGTCGCCCTCGCTGCCGGTGTCAGCGTTGTCGTGCACGGTCCCACCCAGCCGGCGGCCGTTGCGGTGGCGGCGGTGGCCGGCGGGCTGGTCGCCGCGGCCGGCGCGAACGCTCCCGCACGTCTGGCGATCCCGTTCGCGGTGGGCGGGGCGGGCGTGGTCGTGGTGTTCGAGGTGGTCGCGGTGGCGGTCAGTGGGCATCCGTGGTGGGCGGCGCTGGCCATGGGCCTGGTCGCCGTGTTCACCTCGGTCGGGGCGGGCGCCAGCCCGGTCGGCGGCGCGTTCGGGCTTCTCGCCACCCTCGCCTACGTCCTGACCGTGCTCCTGGTCAGCCTCGTCCCGGCTGCGCAGTCGTCCGGGTCACGGTTCCTGGTCTCCACCGGGGCGCTTGTGGGGGCGGCGGCCGGGCTGGTGGTCACCGCTGCCGGCGCGGCTCTTCGCGCCCGCCGGTCGGGACCATCCCCTGCTGCCCCGGTCACGTTCCGCGGCCCGTGGCGGGTGATGTGGACCTCGATCAGGAGCTTCGACGGGCACGTTCACGACGGGCTGCGGCGAGGCGTCCCCCTGGCCCTGTTCGTCGGCGTCTACGAGCTGACCGGCAGCCACGACGTCCTCTGGGCGTTCATCGCCGCACTGGTCGTGCTGCTCCCGACCGCCAAGAGCCCGTTCGACCTCGCGGTCTCCCGGGTGGTCGCCACGGTCGTCGGCGTCGCGGCCGTCCTGGCACTGTCGGCGCTGCTCCCGATCTGGGTGCTGGTCGCGGGCTCAGTCCTGCTGCTCCTGGTCGGTGTGGCCTACAAGGCCGGCTACCCGCTGCTGGCCGACGCCGCGATGGCCATGGGTGCGATCGTTCTGGTCGGAGCGCCGGCCGGAGCGATCACCGACTACGCGGCGCTGCGTCTGGCCGATACCGTGGCCGGCGCGGGGATCGCCCTCGGATTCACCTACCTGCTCTGGTCGACGGACCGACCAGCCGGTGACGCAGGAGCCGGGGCCGCACCGGAACCGGGGAGGACCGGCAATGACCCCTAGTGGCGTGGTTGCTCATGCACGTGTCCCGCTGCCGCGGCGGTGGCCGAGGTGTTCCAACCAGCCGACCAGCACACGACGTGTCCCGCTGCCGCGGCGGTGGCCGAGGTGTTCCAGCCAGCCGACCAGCACACGATGCATGGCATCGGCGCCGACGATCTGGCTACCCGGTTCCGGGAGCGAGATGGGCCAGACGAGCATCGCCCGGTCCTGCCAGCCACCCAGCCCGCCGTGACAGCCCACCAGGTCTTCGAACGCCGCCACCTCGTCGAGGTCGTCGAGGAGGCTGTTCACCATGATGTCCGGCGACTCGGCCATCGACGCGGCGCGGAGCACGAAGTCAGCGGCGTGGGGGCCGAAGCGGGCCAGCGGATCCTGGCCGCGCACGACCCCGTCTCGGACGTGGTTCTCACCTCCGGTGCCGATGGCGACCGGACCGTGGTCGGCCGTGTCGACGACGACGAAGGCGATTCCTGGATGGGCGACCAACCCGGGAACCAGCGCAGGGAACCGCTCGGTCAGGTCCTGAAGGGTCAGCCGTCGGTGTTCGCCCGCAACATAGACCAGACCGAGGTTTCCGGAGCCGAACACCACGAACCGGTCCCCATCGGCGTTCTCGCCCCCGGACTCCTCACGTGGCGGTGGCGGTGACGGTTCGACCTGCCCGGCCTGGTCCGCCTCGGCGAAGCTCTGGGAGGCCACGCGATCCGCCACCCTGCCCAGGGCCCGGCCGAGCACCCCGTCTCGCTCAGCGGTCGAGGCCAGGAAGGAGCTCAGCTGCCCACCGGCCTCCGCGTTCCGCAGGGCCGCCACGACGTCGACGTCGCTGAGCCGGTGGACGAGCGTGGCCAGGTCCTCCCCGTACCGGTCGGCGAACACCGCGCCCTGGGACTGCCCGTGATCGGACAGGACGACGATGTGGTAGGGGCGTGGGGCCACCTCGGCCACCTTCTCGATCTGGGCGAGCACAGCGTCGATGCCCTCCAGCGCCGACAAGGACTCCGGTTGCATGATCCCGGCGTGATGCGCGACGGCGTCGTAGTCGACGTAGTCGACGTAGATCGCCCGGCGGCCACGAAGCATGGAGTCGGCCACGAGCGTGGTGTTGAGATCGCGCAGGACGCCGTTCAGGCCGGCGCGCTCCAAGGCGAAGTTCCACCCGCGGTGAACCCGTGGTCGGACATCGCGGCGTCTGGCCCGCATGGCCTGGAACCGTTCGCGGACGACCTCGCTGATCGTCCGGGACAACCCACGGGCGAGTCCCTCGGGCCTGGCGAGGAAATGGTAGACCGCCAGACGAGCCTTGCGACTCTCCTGCGCTCCGCCGATGGCGCTCATCGTGGCGAAGGCCGTCGGCGCGTCACCGGTGAACAGGTTGCTGATCGAGACGCCGTCGTCGACCAGCAGACCCTTGCCGTTCGAGTGGATCGCCTCGATGTCCGCGGCGTCGCGCGGCCTGTTGGCCACGAACACCCGTCCGCTGGAGCGATCGATCCACCGGAAGGCGGGGATGCCGTCGATGGTGCCGTGCAGGATGCCCATCTGGCTCGCCGGCGTCGTAGCGGGCAGCTTCGGACGCCACTCGACCATCCGATGGGACCCGTCACGAACCCAGCGGGACAGCGTCGGCAGGGTGCCCGCACGCACCCCCCACTCCAGGACGGGGAAGGGCACCCCGTCGGCCTGCACGAACACCACGCCGGGAATCTCGGCATCGGCAGGCGGTTGCGGACCGCGGCGGCGTGCCGTGCGCAGCAGGGTGGCCGTCACGGCCTCGTCGGTGCCCGCGGTGGCCACCCACACGAAGAAGGTCGATACCCCGGCCACGATCCACGCCGCGAGGAACGACGGCAGAAAGGCGGTCTCTCGCTCACCCGAGGAGACGTATATGACCACCCAGATGACGAACGCCTGGAAGAAGAACCCAAGCAGGACGGCGCCGACCCATCCCAGGAGCACGGCTGCTCGGACGAGGACCGGGCGCAGCAACCCGCTGAGAACGAAGATCAGAAGCGCCGACGCGAGCGCCCTCTGCCACCCACCGATGTCGAAGCGCGGCACCAGCCACGAAGCCAGCCGGAGCCCCAGCGCAGCCCCCGTCAAACCCAGCAGAGCGCGACCGAGGTCCTCCCACCGAAGCCGGAGAGGCAGCGACACCCGCCGATCATCCGACACGGTCCCAGATACTACGCGACCCGACGACCCACGCCGCGGCCGGCGAAAGGACGTGGACCGAGTAGTGCGCCCGCCCCTGGTGGACCCAGCCCGCCAGTTCCCGAACGCACTTCATCCCCACCTCACCGCTGCGCTCCGAGACCGCATCCATGCCAGGCGGCCCGCCCCCCGACTACCTGCCCGCGGCTCAGCGCCACGTGTGAGGTGGCGGAAGCCGTACGGGTTCCCTGTCTGGACCGGAGGAAGATCCCGTGGCGGACCAGCTCGCCGCGGGGCATGGCGTAGATGAACTGGGAGATCGCCTCGCGGGCGGCGGTCACGCCACCGGCCGGCAGGGAGCCCCTCATGAGCTCCACGGTCGCCTCTTCGGCTTCCAGCTTCAACCGGCGCGCGATCCGGCGGGGTGTAAGGGAGGCCCACAGATCGGCCAGCACCCACTGCCACAACACCGGATCGGTGGCGACCTTGCGTGCCTGAGTCCGGGCACGGCGAGTTCGGCCTTCACGTCCGCGGCCACCACGCGGTGCCCGCAGGTCTTGGTCGAGTTTCGCGCGATCTCCCGGGTGATCACCGACCGGTGCCGACCCAGATCCCGCGCGATCCGCGCCGGCGTCCAGCCCGCCTTCAACCCAGCCCGATCTCGACCCGGTCCTTGATCGTCAACTGCCGTCGTGTATCCGCCACGCGCTCAGGCCTTTCAGCCCTCAGCCCCGATCCCGTGGAGGCTGTTGCCTGGACGCTGTGACCCTGCCAACGTCCAGGCCAAGACCTGAGTCGTTGACACCTCCTTGATCGAATAGTGACTGCAGGCTGCTGACCAGTGGCTTTACCTTCGCAGGGAGGGAGCAATGATCGAAACCTGTGGATGAGGTCCTCGGCTTGGCAACGTGAGTGGGCGCACCTTCCCGGGGATGATTCGAGGTGTCAGGTTCTCGATCAAGAACCGGCGTTGGCGCGATGGTTCGGGAAGGTATGCCCGTGCTTTCGGTAGTCAACGGGGTCGGCGGTTGCGCGGCTGAGGTGTCGGCGCGTTCGGTGTTGGACGAGATCGTCCGCGACGGTGCTCGGGCGATGCTGGCGGCGGCCGGCGCGGCGTCACCCGTTCCGTTGCGCGGCGCGCCGGCGACGACGTCGGAAGACGCCCAGCCCGAACCAGACCATCCCGCCGAGCGCGGCAGCACCCAGAACGAGCAGCCACAGTGGCCAGGTCAGGTCCCAGAATAGAAAGGTGACCGCTACCTGCTCGGTGTTCTGTACCATGAACACCACGAGCAGGGCTACGCCGGCAATCGTCGCGATGGCCCCACCACTGAGGCTTGTTCCGATCCGCCGAGCGTCGTCTGGTGTGTCCGGTAGTGGGGGCGTTTTGTCGGCCATCGTTTCCTCCGTGATGTCTACTCTGCTCGCACAAGCTACGGGCTGCATACTCAAGAACCTGGGTCGCCATGGTGCCATGTTCAAGCACGGCACAATGGGTCAGGGCATCTATGTCGATCCGGCCCGCGATTACTGCACGCCCAGTTGGTCCGTGGTCGCCAAGGAGCGCCCAGGAACGGCCCCTGCCAGTCGCCGGCTCGACCTCCGAGCTCGAGAGCGCCGTAGGCGAGCAGGCCGGCGACAACCGACCATGAGGCCTGACCGGGTATCACCTGGAACACGACGACGAGACCGACCGTGAACACCACGAGGAAGATCCACTTCACGGGTGCCCCCGGTGAGCCCTGGTCCGGAACGACGGGGACGCCGATGATCGCCCGGACGACCATCGCCCCGATCGACGCACCCGCGAACAGGGCGAAGGTCTGTACCACCGCCTGTATGAACCGGTTCCATGCCAGCAGGGTGTGACCAGCCGAGCTCGAAGGCACCGAGGGTCGACCCGAGTCCGGGGATCAGGACGACGAACGCGCAGAGCGCCACGACATTGGTGTCGCTCTCACCGAGGACGACCCCGGGGACGCCGGCCATCGCGGAGGACACGAACGTCGAGATCACGTAGATCCGATTCCCCAACCACGCTGACCGCCCTGATGCCTGTACCAGGATGAAGACGATGAGGCTGAGCCCGGCCGCAAGCCCGACGTCGCGCCATCCAGCCGAAAGGATGACGGCAAAGCCGGCGCCGCAGGCCGCATAGGCGACGCCGACCACCGGTGCGGGATAGGGCGGACGGAGCGCCTCGATCTCGTCCAGCCGCCGGTTCGCCTCGTCGACAGCGACCGTCCCCGCGACCAAACGGTCGGTCAGCTTCAGCGTCTGCGACAGCTTCTGCAGGTCGTTGGACACGTCGTCGAGCCCTTCCACGATGCGACGCTGCTCTGCGATGTGTGGATCGTCGATCGTGCAGTCCAGGAACGTCGGAGTTGAAATGACGTTCGCAGTCAGCCTGAGCGCAGCCGCCACCTCCCTCAACAGGCCGTCCAGCTCGTAGGCCGGCAGCCCGTATCGGTGCGCCATTCGACCGACCCGCAGTGTGAGATCGATCCCCGGTGTCGATCTCATGCCATCGTGTCCAGCGGGGGAGAGATCCTTAGTATCGGCACGGTTCGGCTCCTCGAATCCCGCCCCCTTATGGTCGGACCACGTCCAACCTAGGAAAACTGTCGCATCCCGTGCCACAGGGAGAATGGGTGAGTTCGCGCTCACCCGGGGTGGAACCGCAGATCGAGCAGTTGAGACCTGACACCGGCGCCGCCGCTTGCGGGGTTCACCTCCGTCCGGGCCGGCGGCCAGCGCGGGGCGAGCCCGGCGCCGGCCGGTGCCAAAGCCGGGGCCTCACGGCCGCCAGGTCCGGCTGATGCCGGCGCATCTTGCGGACAACGTGCGGACGAGCACCATTGATGCGTGATCTCTGGACGGTAGGCAGTGCTCTTGACCTGCTGGTTTGTGGAGCCGCCTGTGGGAATCGAACCCACGACCTACGCATTACGAGTGCGTCGCTCTGGCCAACTGAGCTAAGGCGGCATGCGCCGCCCAGCCGGGCGGCACGGGTGTCGAGTATAGAGGTCCCGCCGGATCGTCCCGGTCTACCCTGCCGACGGAGGGAGGCGCCGTGGACAGCACCGAATCGAGCGGAACGCCGAGGTCGCCCGCCCGGCGAAGGCCACGGACCCGGTCCATGCTGCAGTGGCTGACCACCCGACTCGCCGCCGCACTGCTGCGGGCCGGCGCACCGGGTCGCCCGGACTCCCTCGACCCTGACCCGGACGACGGGTCCTCCCCGGTCGCGTCACCCCGGCCGCCCGAGCAGGTGATCACCCACTGCGCCGCCTACCTCGACGGGCGCGGTGCGAGCGAGGTCAGCCTGAGCGGCGCGGCGGCCCTCGCCCGGGACGGTGACGGTTTCGTCTGGGTCGACCTGCGCGACCCCACCGCCGAGGAGTTTGCCGACGTCGTCGCTGCCTTTAGCCTGCCGGAGCTGGCCGTCGAGGACGCAGTCAAGGCTCACCAGCGACCGAAGCTGGACACCTACGACGAGGTGCTGTTCGTCGTCCTCAAACCCGTGGTCTACGTCGATCCCGAGGAGGTCGTCGACATCACCGAGGTGGCGTTGTTCGTCGGTCCACGGTTCGTCGTGACCGTCCGGCACGGTGAGGCCGGCGTGCTCGACGCGGTTCGGGCCGAGACCGGGGGCAACGGATATCCACTCACCGGACCCGTCGGCGTCCTATACCGCACAGCCGACCTGGTCGTCGACGGCTACGAGGCGGCCCTGGTCAGCATCGACGACGACGTCGACGAGATCGAGTCGCAGGTGTTCGCCGACGCCGACGGCTCGGGGGACCACTCCGAGCGGATCTACAAGCTCAAGCGGGAGATCGCCGAGTTTCGGCGTGCCGTCGTCCCATTGGCCTGGGCGCTGAACCGGCTGGTGGAGGGCCACGTCAACTCCGTCAAGCCGGCCCAGCGCGCCTTCTTCCGCGACGTCCACGACCATGCCCTGCGCGCGGCCGAGTCGATCGACGCTCACGACCGGCTGCTGTCCGACGTCCTACAGGCCGACTTCGCCCGCCTGGCCGCCCGGCAGAGCCAGATCTCGGTGCGGCAGAATGAGATCGCCGTCCAGCAGAACCGGGACATGCGCCGGATCTCGGCGTGGGCCGCGATCGGGCTGGTACCGACCGCGATCTCCGCGATCTACGGGATGAACTTCCACAACATGCCCGAGCTGCGCTGGCGGTTCGGCTACTTCGTCGTCCTCGGCGTCATCGCGCTGGCGTGCCTGAGCCTGTACCGGGCCTTCCGCCGCAATGACTGGCTGTGACCCGCACGGACCGGCGAACCTTTACCGGCAGCGGATCCCGTCCTCGGGGACATCACCGCGTACCAGGTAGTCGACCACCACCGTGTCGATGCAGGCGCTGCCCATGGTGAAGGCGGTGTGTCCCTCGCCCTCTCTGGTCACCAGGACCCCGGAGGACAGCTGCTCGGCCAACGCCTCAGCCCACTCGTACGGGGTGGCCGGGTCGCCCGTGGTTCCGAGTACCAGGATCGGCGCCGCCCCCTCGGCCGTCGTCCGCTGCACCGGCATGACGCCCTCGATCGGCCACACCGAGCAGCCGACCTCGCCCCAGCCGATCACGTCCCCGAACGGCGGATACTTCTCGGCCAGCGCCGCCGCCGAGGCGCGGATCTCCTCAAGGCTGCGCCGGTCGGCGTGGTCAAGGCAGTAGATCGGGTTGTAGGACTGCAGCAGTTGGCCGTACGTCCCGTCGTCCTCGCGCTCGAGGTAGAGGTCGGCGAGGACCAGCATCGCCGTCCCGTCGCCGTTCAGGGCGTCGCCTAGAGCGTCGGTGAGGAAGGGCCAGGTCTGCTCGGAGTACATCCCGAGGATGAGCCCGGTCTGCAGCAGGGACTGGGTGAGCGGTCGGGTCGTGGTGGTCAGCGGCTGCTCGTCGACCCGGGCAAGCAGTCGCTCGAGCTGGGCGTAGGCGTCATCGCGGGTGCCGCGCAGCGGGCAGGCGCGCTGCCTCAGGCAGTAGTCGACAAAGGCAGCCACCGCGCGGGCAAAGCCCATCGCCTGCCCCTCGGAGTACTCCTCGGAGGCCAGCGACGGGTCGACCGCACCGTCCAGGACGAACCGGCCGACCCGCCACGGGAACAGCTCGGCGTACCAGGCGCCCAGGTAGGTGCCGTAGGAGGCACCGATGTAGGACAGCACGTCGTCGCCGACCAGGGCGCGCATCACATCCATGTCCCTGGCCGTGCTGAAGGTGTCCACGTTCTCCAGCACCGGACCGGTGTTCGCCTCGCAGGCCTGGGCGTACTCGGTGGAGCCGGCGACGAAGGACCGCTCCTCGGTGGCCGAGTCCGGGGTGGCGTCGGCGGCGTAGTAGGCGTCCAGATCGCTGTTGGGCAGGCAGCTCACCGGCGCCGAGGTGCCGGTGCCGCGGGTGTCCCAGGAGACGATGTCGTAGACCCGACGCAGCGCCTCCGGGTCGGAGTCGATGGCCTGGCGCAGGTAGTCGACGCCCGAGGCGCCCGGGCCACCGGGGTTGCGGAACAGTGAGCCGATCTTCGTACCGCTGGCCGGCATCCGAATCATCGACAGCTCGATGGTCCCGCCCTCCGGCGCGGCCCAGTCGACCGGGACGGTGGCCTTTGCACAGTCGAAGCCGTCGCCACAGCCCTCCCAGTCCAGGGTCTGCTCGTAGAACTGCTGGTAGGCCGAGTCGTCAGCCGGGTCGGCTCGGTTGGGTGAGACGGCTCCGGACGGCGCGGCCGCGCCAGCCGCGTCCGGGCCGCCACCGCGACGGGTCAGCAGGACGGCGCTGGCACCGAGCAAGAGGACCAGGACCAGACCCACCACCACAGCCCGCGTCAGTGGTCGGCCGGGCGAGCCGGGCATGACCATGAGCGATGACTCCGAGGGATCGAGGGCAGCGGACGGTCCAGACTCAGCGGACGAGAACAGGCTATCCGGCGGTCCAACCGTTCCGCGGCCATGCCCCCGGCGCCGGACCTGGCGGTCCCTGGAACGTGGTGCGGCCTGCGCCGATCGCTGACGGCCCTGCCGAGGCCGGACGCACCGCGTGACCAGTCGTGATGTATCTGTGCTGTTTCGTCCATGTCTGCCGCATCGGGGCAGGTACGAGCAGTATGTTTCCGGTCGTGCGTCACGGAAGGCCCGCCATGACCACCTTCCGTCAATGACGGTTGAGCCCGGTTGACTGAGCCCGTGGGGAGCGACGTGCCGCACAGCGATGACCGCGAGGGCGGATCTGTGGCGGTGTTCATGGTCCTGGCGACGACGATCGTAGTGATCTTCGTGGGAATGGCAGTGGACCTGACCGGCAAGCTGCACGCCATGCAACGCGCGCAGGACGTTGCGCGGCAGGCGGCACGAGCGGCCGCGCAAGCCGCCGACGGGCCGAGCGCCGTGAAGGGACTGCCCGCCCAGGTCGACCCGTTCCGCGGCGCACAGGCCGGGCAGGCCTACCTGGATGCAGCCGGCCTGCGGGGTTCGGTGACCGTGGCAGGGGACGCCGTGACCGTCGACACGATCGCGACATACGAACCGGTGTTCCTGGGCTTGGCCGGGGTCGGCTCGCAGACCGTGACCGGGACGTCGACCGCGCGGCTCACCCGGGCAGCACAGGGGGTGGAGCGATGAGGGGACGCGTCGCCTAGCAGCAGTGGCGCACGACGTGGTTCGCCCTTTGGGTGTTGCTCGCCGGCACTGCGATGTCCGGGTGCACCGGCTCGAGCACCTCGAGGGCAGCCAGCAGCAGCCGGCCGCGCAGTCTCCCCGACGCCGGTCTTCTCGGCTGAGCCCGTCGCCATCGACCGAGCCGCGGCGAAACATATCCGGCGAACCTAGCGCCCTGAAGAAACGCAAGCAGCCGCAAGTGCGCACTTAAGGCGTACGAAATGTACATTGCTGTCACTGACCAAGTGTTCCAGGGCGGCGGAGAGCCAGCCGAAGTCCTCAAATCGCTGCTGCATCCGACGCGCTCATCAGCGCCCGGAATGAAGCCGCGTACCTAGCCGAGAACGAACTGCGTACGTCCGGAGAAACCGTCTTACGCAACGTGCGAGTTCGCGTCGGTAAGCATGGATCGAGATCCCTCGCAAGTGGTCGTTCCGGAAGTAATCATCGATTCCTGTGAAGATGTAACGGAGACCGACTTGCTCGATCAAGCACGGCAAGTCAGTCCGCGACCAGCAGCGCACCCACTCTATTGGGAGACGACTGTCTGGGTTCGCTACTACCCCGAACCAGCGCTGGCGTGGACGGTTGGGTCGTAGCCGAGCGCACGAAACGAAGGGGTAGAGAGTTGCTAGTCCCTCGACTATTGCCGGCGCTACTTGCGGACTGTCATGGCTCCTATACCCGCCCGTTGATGGGTCGTGCAGAAGCGATCCGATTCGCATCAGCTTGCGCGCAGAGTCTCGAGGGTCTGTCCCCGGAACTGGACCTCGGAGGGACCGACCGTTCTCCGCGCCAGGGAGCGCCTGTGCTGGACGTCACGCAGTTCCACCCGCATGTCGACCCGAGTCCAACCGGCAGACGCCCCCCCGATCGGCGATCCCGCTTGGCAAGGACGGACGACCGGGAACCTGATCGCCTACAGATGCAACCCCGCTGCCCTCGGCACCATTACGACCGGTTTCTGGTCTTGGTCACCTCCTGCCGCTGCGCGATCCGCTCCAGACCCAGAAGAGCTGGCGCGCGAGGCAGTCACTGAACTCCAAATCCGGGCGATCGACATCGGGCTGGTTCCGGAGGAAGGAGCAGACTACGTCGGCGCGGTCGGCGTCCCGATCTGGATGTGGATCGACAACCCGACAGCCGAGACTGCTGGGCCCATCACGCGACGGGTGACGTCGTCCGGGGTCACCGTCACGCTCGACGCGACGCTTGCGTCGGTCGAATGGGACATGGGCGACGGCACCACCGTGACCTGCGCTGGCTCCGCCGCGACAGGAACCGCCTATGTCGACACCTACGGCCTGACCGAGTCGCCCAGCTGCGGCCACGTGTACGAGCGACAGGCCGACCCCTACACGATCACGGCCACCTCATTCTGGGAGGTCGCCTGGACCGACGGGGTGGCTTCGGGCGTCATCCCGGTAACCGTTCAGAACACCACGACCCGCACCATCGGTGAGCTACAGGCCATCACCGTGGGCTGATCTGCCATCGATCGGGGAAGTTCGGTCGCACAGCGACCGGATCAGACCCCGGCCAGGTGCCCGGCCCCCAACAGACTCACCATCAGCGCCTCCACCGCCAGCAGCGGCGCCACGTTCGCTGCGATCCGCTCCCGGGCCAGCCCGATCGCCTCCATCCTGATCAGGCTCAGCTCCGGCGTCGACGCCGCCCCCACCGGCGCCAGCTCATCCAGCAGATCCGCGTTCGTCAGGTCCACGGCGGCACCGAGCTGCAGCATCAGTACGTCCCGGTAGAACGAGGTCAGGTCCACCAGCGCCCGGTCCAACACGTCGCGCTGCGCCCGAGTCGCCCGCCGCTTGTGGTTCTCCTCCAGCGCCCGCAGCTGCGAACGGACCGCCGGAGGCAGGCTCCCGCCGCCCTCGGCGCCCAGGGCGTGCAGCAAGGCCGCCCGTTCGGCCGCGTCCCGCTCGGTCGAGGACGCCTTGGCCTCCTCGGCGGACACCTCCACCAGCTGCGCGGCCGCCATCACTGCGGCGCCGACGCTGGACAGCTGCCGGGGCAGCCGCAGGATCTCCCGCCGGCGGATCCGGGCCCCCTCGTCCGTCGCCAGCCGCCGGGCCAGCCCGACGTGGCTGTCGGCGGCGCGCGCCGCGTACGCGGCCAACGCCGGATCCACCCCGTGCCGTCGCACCAGCAGGGCCGCCACGTCGGCAGCCGGTGGGATCCGCAGCCCCACCTGCCGGCACCGCGACCGGATCGTCATCAGCACGTCGTCCGGACTGGGCGCGCACAGCAGCCAGACCGTCCGCGGCGGCGGCTCCTCGATCGCCTTGAGCAGCACGTTTCCGGAGGTGTCGCCCAACCGGTCGGCGTCCTCGACAACGATCACCCGCCACCGACCGTGGGACGGACGCTGCTGTGCCAGCGTCACCAGCGGCCGCACGTCCTCCACCCGCAGGTGCACGTGCTCGGTCGCGACCAGGGCGACGTCGGGGTGTGCTCCGGCCAGCGCCGTGCGGCAGTCCAGGCAGGTGCCGCACCCAGGCGGGGACTGCCCGCACTGCAGAGCCGCCGCGAACGCCCGGGCCGCAGTGGACCGACCGCTACCCGGGGGCCCGGTGAGCAACCAGGCATGGGACATCGCCGCGGACCGGGAGGCCGCCATCGCCTGGTCCTCGTCGGCGGTGCCACCGGCCTCGGCGGCACGCCGAAGCACCGACACCGCGACGTCCTGGCCGACCAGATCGGCCCAGACGCTCACCACAGGCCCCGGTGACCGAAGATCTCCTCACGCAGGTCGAACTGGTCGTCGGACTCCCGGTCCGCGGCAGCCGCCACATCCCCCGCCGTCGGCGGATCCGGGACGTCAGCCCGGGCGCGCTCGGTCCTCGCCGAAAGACCATTCGGGACCTCCGGACCGACACGACCGATCGGGTCACTAACGATCGGCAGCGACTCGGTCTCGCCGAGCCAGAGCGAACCGCTCACCGGCGCACCATCCTCCGGCCCCAGGTCCTCGACCACGTCATCCGGCTCCGTGGCCCAGTGCCGGGTCGGGACCGGCGGCCTGGGCGTCTCCTCCGAATCGGCGGAGAACCACGGGCGGACCGGCACGATCAGCGTGTGCTCGCCGGCGTGCCGTCCGGACCGCCGGGCCGGTGCCGGAGCCGACGGCTCGGCGCGCACCGCGTCACCGGTGTCCGCAACGGCCAGGGCATCCGGAGCGGCCCGATCCACCGGCTCGGCCGGTCGGCCCGGCGACGCGACACCCGGTGGGATCGGCGCCGGCAAAGAGGTCGGGAACGAGTCTGCGATCGGGCGCGGGGACGGCGATACCTCGGGCGCGGGATCACCGGTTGCAGCTTCCGGCCCCGCCTCGGGCCCGGCCTCGCCAATGGTGGTGTCGACTGGGGACGTCGGCTGAGCCAACGCCGCGACGATCTCCTCCCCGGCGAGCGCCTCCACGGCCAGCCGAGTCTCCTCCTGAAGCTGGCGCTCCGCCTCCTCCTGAAGCTGACGCTCGGCCTCCTCACGGGCCCGGCGGCGGGCCTCCTGGCGCTCCAGGGCCTCGTCCCGGCTGCGGCCCCGCAGCTCGGCGTCCAGGCGCAGCACCTCGGCCTCGGCGGCGGCCCGGCGCCTGCGGGCGTCCTCCTCGGCGGCCAACCGGGCCGCCAGCTCCGCCCGACGCTTGCGGGAGATCGGCACGATGTCGCGCACCCTGGCCCGGATCGCGTCCTGGATCTCCTTGCGCGGGTCCGATCCGTCCAGCACGAGGTAGCGACCCGGCTCTCGTCGCGCCAGTTCCAGGAAGCCGTGCCGGGCCCGCTCGTGGAAGTCCGCCGGTTGGGACTCGAGCTTGTCCGCCCCGGTCCGGGTGGGGTCGTTGGCCCGGCGCACCCGGGAGATCTCCGGCGGCACGTCCAACAGCACGGTCAGGTCGGGCGCCAGACCCCCGGTGGCCCATCGGGAGATGTAGTCGACGTCCTCGACGTCCAGCGACCGGCCGGCGCCCTGGTAGGCGATCGAGGAGTCCACGTACCGGTCGGTGATGACGATCGCCCCACGGGCCAGGGCCGGCGCCACCAGGGAGTCGACATGATGCGCCCGGTCCGCGGCGAACAGCAGCGCCTCGGCGCGCGGGCCGACCGCCTCGCCCTCGCCGAGTAGTACCTCGCGCAGCCGCACCCCGACGGCCGTGGCTCCCGGCTCGCGGGTCAGCACCACGTCGTGACCCTGGTCGCCACGCAGCCAGTCGGCGAGCAGCCGGGCCTGGGTGGACTTGCCGGTCCCGTCGCCGCCCTCGAACGCGATGAACCAGCCGCTGTGCGGACGCGCACCCGATCGCGGCGCCCCCTGACGGCTGGCCCGTGCCTTCGCCCGGTCCGCATGCAGCGGGGTGCCCTTGCGCTCATTCATCTGCCGGTAGGCGATCGCGCCCGTCAGCATGGCGATCAGCCCCGCCAGCGCGAACACCCACGCCGCGCCTCTGTACTGCAGGCTTGCGCCCCCTGGAAGCGACACGGTGTGAGTGCCGATCAGTGCCGCAGCCGCCGGTCCGGCGCCCAGCACCAGAACCAGGACGACGCGCGAGGCCGAGTTCAAGAAGGCGAAGGTCCGCCCACGCACCTCGTCGCCGACCTCCAGCCCGAGCAGGGTGTACCCCGTCACCCAGGCCACCCCGCCGCACACGCCGACGGCGACCGTGAACAGCACCGCGACGACCAGGTTCAGCATCAGGGCCAGCCCGACCAGGCTGCCACCCGCGGCGACCAGGGCGAGCCCGAACAGGCGCCGACGCGAGAATCCCCCAAGGGCCCGCGGCCCGACCCACATGCCGACCGCCAGACCGATGAACACCGCCCCGAACAGCACCCCGAACCCCGCCTGCCCGGCGTCGAGGTCGTTGACGTAGGTCTGGGACAGCCCGACCACGAACCCGCCGGCCGCGAACGCCCCGAGCATGCCGAGCACGAGACCGCGGGCCACCCGTGAGGTTCCGACGAACCGCCAGCCGTCCAGGATCGAGCCCATCACGCCGCGCTCCCGCGCCGCCTCCCGGGCCCCGGTGTCGGGCAAGTGCAGCCGGGAGACAACCAACGCCGACACCAGGAAGGTCAGGGCGTTCACCCAGAGCGCCACCTTGACCGTCAGCGGGTTGATGTCCCCGGGCACGGTAGCGGCCGTCATGGAGTCGGCGACCGCCGCCAGGACGGCGTAGAGCCCGGCCGCGACCGGCGCCGACCCATAGGTGGCCGCCAGGTTGAGCTGGTTGGCCGCCTCGAGTCGCCGCCGCGGCACCAGGTTGGGGATCGTAGCGTCGTTCGCCGGACCCCAGAACAGCGCCACGCACTCGATGAGCACCGTCGCGATGAACAACCAGGGCAGGGTGCCGACCAGCACGATCGAGGCGAACAGCGCGAACCGCAGCAGGTCGCCGACCACCATCGTCAGGCGCCGGTCCAACCGGTCTGCCATCGCCCCCGCGAGCGGGCCCAGCACCACCGCCGGGGCCAGCCGCAGCATGAACACCCCGGCGAAGGCGAAGTTCTTCGCCGCGTCGGAGTCCCCGGCCAGCGATCGGGCCAGCGCGGCGGTCGCGAACAGCCCCAGCCAGTCGCCGAGGCTGGACAGTCCGTCCGCGAGCCACAACCGCCGGAAGGGGACCAGCCGAAGGACGGCGCGGACGTCGTGGTCCGGTGCCGGATCGGTGTCCACCGCCTCGGCGGTGGGAGCGTGGCTCACCACCGGACCAGGCTAACGGCGCCGTGGGACAGGTCGGGACCCTTCACCCAATCACCAGGTCCAGCCCCGGGAGCGCAGCTCGGCCTCGGCGAGGACCCTGCGGACCTGGGGATCCCTGGGCAGGTCGGTCACCTCCGCCATCCGGCAGGCCTGGTCCAGCAGGTGGTCATAGGCCAGCCGCGCCGCCCTCAGATGATGACCGCGGGCGAAGCGGCTCTCGTCGGCCAGCAGCGCCTCGATGTGTGTCTCGACCCTGCCCAGGGACACCTGCACCTCGAGTGCGCTGAACGGGTCGACGTCCACTCGCCGGACGCGCCGCAGCAACGTATCGGCGACCTTCTCCTGCCAGGTGGGCATGGCCACCCCCACCGTCGTACGAACACGTGCTCCCACGGTAGCCCGGATGGCTCAGCCTGGCTCCCGCCAAGGCCACATCACTCGACGGGACGTCGCCTCCTACTACGCGGCCTACTACGCGGGCTTGGCGGTGGCCTTCTTGGCGGTGCTCTTCTTGGCCGTGCTCTTCTTGGCGGTGCTCTTCTTGGCGGTGGCCTTCTTGGCCGTCCGCTTGACCGGCCCCCGGGCCCGCTTCTCGGCGAGCAGCTCGGCGCCGCGCTCCAGGGTCACCGTCTCGACGTCGTCTCCCTTGCGCAGGGTGGCGTTCGTCGTCCCGTCGGTGACGTAGGGACCGAACCGGCCGTCCTTGACCACGACCGGTGTTCCGCTGACCGGGTCCGGACCGAGCTCGCGCAGCGGCGGCGCAGCGGCGGCCCGCCCACGCTGCTTGGGCTGGGCGTAGATGGCCAGCGCCTCGTCCAGGGAGATGTCGAAGATCTGCTCCTCGCCGGTCAGCGAGCGCGAGTCGCTGCCCCTGCGCAGGTACGGGCCGTACCGACCGCTCTGGGCGGTGATCTCCTCACCGGTCCCCGGGTCGACCCCGACCACCCGCGGCAGCGAGAGCAACCGCAGCGCGTCGTCCAGGCCCACGGCGGCCAGCTGCATCGACCGGAACAGGCTGGCGGTGCGCGGCTTGGCACCCTTGGCCGCGTCGTCCTCGAGCACCTCGGTGACGTAGGGCCCGAACCGCCCCGATCGTGCCACGATCATCCGACCGGTCGTCGGATCGAGCCCGAGCTCCCGGTCCCCGTCGCCCTGGGTCTCCAACAGCTCCCGGGCCTTGGCAACGGTCAGCTCGTCGGGCGCCACGTCGTCCGGCACGCTGGCCCGCCGCGGCTCCTCGCCGTCCTCGCCCGGTGCCTCGAGGTAGGGCCCGTAGCGGCCCACCCGCAGCACGAGCCCCTCACCGAGCGGCACCGTGTTGAGGTCGCGGGCGTCGATGTCGCCGAGGCTGTCCACCAACGGCTTGAGACCGGACAGCGCCGGCGATGCGCCACCGGCGGACCCGGCGGTCACGGAGGAGTCGCCGAAGTAGAACCGGGACAGCCAGGCCACGCGTTCCTGCTCGCCGCGGGCGATCCGGTCCAGGTCCTCCTCCATCGCCGCGGTGAAGTCGTAGTCGACGAGGCGGGCGAAGTGCTCCTCCAGCAGCCGGGTCACCGAGAAGGCCAGCCAGGTCGGTACCAGCGCCGAACCCTTCGTGACGATGTAGCCGCGGTCCTGGATCGTCGAGATGGTCGCGGCGTAGGTCGACGGGCGCCCGATCCCCCGCTCCTCCAAGGCCTTGACCAGGCTCGCCTCGGTGTACCGCGGCGGCGGCGAGGTCTCGTGGCCCTCGGCGGTGTAGTCCGACCCGGTCAGCGCCTGGCCACGCTCCAGCACCGGCAGTCGCCGGTCCTGACCGGCGCCCGCGCTCTCGTCGTCCCGGCCCGCGTCGCGGCCCTCCTCGTAGGCGGCGAGGAAGCCACGGAAGGTGATCACCGTTCCGGACGCCGCGAACTCGGCCCGGTCGACCCGCTCACCCGGGCCGATCTCGGCGGAGCCGACCCGCGGGGTGACCGCGAGCCGCACCGAGGCGGTCGACCCCCGGGCGTCGGCCATCTGCGAGGCCACCGTGCGTTTCCAGATCAGCTCATAGAGCCGGAACTCGTCGCCGCGCAGCTCGGCGGCGACCTGACCAGGGGTGCGGAAGGAGTCCCCGGCCGGACGGATCGCCTCGTGTGCCTCCTGGGCGTTCTTCGCCTTGCCGGTATACGTGCGCGGTCGATCGGGGACGTACTCGGGCCCGTAGAGCTGTGCGGCCTGGGTGCGGGCGGCGGTGACCGCCTCGGTGGACAGGACCACCGAGTCGGTGCGCATGTAGGTGATGTGGCCGTTCTCGTACAGGCTCTGCGCCACCCGCATCGTCTGACGCGAGGAGAACCGCAGCTTGCGCGCGGCCTCCTGTTGCAGCGTGGAGGTGGTGAACGGTGCCGCCGGACGACGGGTGTACGGCTTCTCCTCGACCGAGGTGACGCTCACCGGACCGTCGATCAGGTGCCCGGCCAGGGCGTGCGCCCGCTCGCCGTCCAGCCGGACCACTCCGGCGCGGGCAGCAGCCGCGGTGAACTCCCCGGTGTCGGTGAAGTCACGGCCGGTGGCGACCCGGACGCCGTCCAGTCCGACCAGGCGCGCGGTGAACACCTCAGCGTCGGTGCCCCGCTCCGCCGCGAATCGACCGGTCAGGTCCCAGTAGGACGCCGAGCGGAAGGCCATCCGCTCCCGCTCACGCTCGACCACCATCCGGGTAGCCACCGACTGCACCCGACCGGCGCTCAGCCCGGCTCGGACCTTGCGCCACAGCACCGGGGAGACCTCGTAGCCGAAGAGCCGGTCCAGGATCCGGCGGGTCTCCTGGGCGTCCACCAGACGCTCGTCGAGGTCACGGGTCTCGCCCAGGGCCCGTTGGATCGCTTCTCGGGTGATCTCATGAAAGACCATCCGACGTACCGGGATCTTGGGCTTGAGCACCTCCAGCAGGTGCCAGGCGATCGCCTCGCCCTCACGATCCTCGTCGGTGGCCAGGTAGAGCTCGTCGGCGTCCTTGAGCGCCCGCTTCAACTCGGTGACCTTGCCGCGTTTGTCCGCGTCGACGACGTAGTAGGCGTCGAAGCCGTTCTCGACGTCCACTGCGAACTTGCCGTACGGCCCCTTCTTCATGTCAGCGGGCAGCTCGCTGGGCTGTGGCAGGTCACGGATGTGCCCGACGCTCGCCTCGACCTCGAACCCGGACCCGAGGTAGCCGGCGAGGGTGCGCGCCTTCTTCGGCGACTCGACGATGACCAGGCGCTTGCCCGTCGGGGTCGAGCCGCTGTGGGCGGGCTTGGTAGCCACGATGCATGTCTCCGAGAGCTAGGTCAGGGATGGGACGGGAAGCGCGGAAGGACCTGGACGGCGATCGGGGTGGTGCGTCCGGGCCGGCGTGCCGCAGGCTAGCCGCTCTCCCGCGGACTGCCTCGACGGTAACCCCCAACCGGGGGTGATCCGGAACAACGCCCGCTCGAGGAAACCTCGCCCGAGGGGTGAGCAGCACGCATACGAAGGCCGATCGGAGGGAGCCAGGGGTCCCATTGACGTCTTGGTCACGCCCGCGGTGACGCCGTCTCGGCTACTGTCAGTCATGGACCATCACGCGAAGTTGGGCCGTGAGGCGATTCGCGGCACTATTGGCCAACGAAGCGGTCAACCACTGGGGAGGCACGTAGCGTCGTCCGTTATCCGTCTGACACCATCAACTGGGATCTGATGCATCTGCAGGGTCCTGATGCACATGCAGATGGGGTAAGCACGGGCGACGACCCCGACCAGCGGTCGGATCGTCGCACACCGATCGACGCAGGAGGACTCGGTGGCCCGACACGGTTCGGCACCAGCTGAGTACGCGAGCCCGGTCTCGGTGCCCACCGCGCCAGGCCGGAGCGCAGGGCCGGCCACCTGGCCCATCCGCCGCAAGCTGGCCGCCCTGGTGACGCTGCCGACGCTGGTCGCGATCGGCCTGATCGGCGCGCTGATCACACAGTCCTTCCTGACCTGGCGTCAGGCCGCCGGGGCAGACGCCACCGCCCAGGCCCTGGTGGCCAGCACCGACGTGATGACCGCCGCCGACCTGGAGCTGCAGGCCTCGCTGGCCTACCGGCTCGGCGCCGACGGGGCCGAGCAGGCGCTCAACCAGCAGATCAAGGAGACCGACGACGCTGTGGCGGCCCTGCGGTCGGCGCTGAAGGACCCGCCGGCCGGCGGCTGGCGCAGTGCCACCGCGTCCCAGGAGGCCCAGCTTGCGGTGCTGGAGCCGCAGCTGTCCGCCAGCCGGCTGCTCGTCACCGTCCTGCCCCGCATCGAGACCGACGCCGACGGCAACCAGGTCAGCGTCGGGGTCGCGCCGGCCACCGTCGCCCAGGCCTACGAGCTCACCTTCCAGCCGGTGCGCGAGTTCGGCACGCAGCTGTCCACCGAGCTCGGCGCCCGCACCCCCAGCCCTCGCACCGTCGACGCGACGACCGTGGTCACCGCCATCGCCGACACCGCAGCACGGGCGTCCCAAGAGATCGTCCTGACCACCAACGCCCTACTCGCCGAGTTCGCCTCGCCGCCGACGGTGAGCAACATCGAGGAGGCGGTCGCGGGCCAGACCGCGCTGCTGCAGCTGGCCGAGAGCCGTGCCGACCCCGGTCAGCAGCAGAAGATCAGCGAGATCCGGGCCTTGGACGTCGAGCTGGCCACTACCCGGGGCAACGTCATCAACATCGCCCGGGCCGGCACCGGCAACCAGGGGGCCCCGTCCCAGGAGGCCAAGGCCGAGGCGCTGCAGTTCTCCACCGAGGCCGGCGCGCGGTTGTCCAAGATCGACGATCTGGCCGGCAGCACTGCTCAGGACCTCAGGCTCCAGACCAGCGGGGACGCCCGGACGGCGCTGCTGCGGCTGATCTTCCTGTCCTGCCTCGGCCTGATCAGCCTGCTGCTCATCTCGCTGCTGGTCTCCTCGCTGGCCCGCAGCATCACCGCTCCGATGCGTCGGCTGCGCTCCGGCGCGGTGGACGCGGCCACCGTGCGACTACCTGCGGCCGTGCGCCAGATCGAGCGGGAGGGCCCCGAGGCCGTGGTCGACGTCCCGCCGGTCCTTTCCCCCGACGCGAAGGTGGGCCCGGAGACCCGCGAGGTCGCCCAGGCCCTGGACGGCCTCACCGGCGAGGCGATCCGGCTGGCGACCTCGCAGGTCCGGCTGCGCCAGAGCCTGGACGAGGCGTTCGTCAGCATGTCCCGGCGCAGCCAGGCGATGGTCGAGAAGCAGCTGGCAATCATCGACGAGCTGGAGAGCCAGGAGGAGGACGCCGAGCAGCTGCGCAACCTCTTCCGGCTGGATCACCTGGCCGCTCGGATGCGCCGCTACAACGACAACCTGCTGGTGCTGGCCGGGTCGGCGGTGCGTACCCGTACTACCGCCCCGGTGGCGGTCGCCGACGTCTTCCGCGCCGCCACCTCCGAGATGGAGCAGTACGAGCGCGTCCGGCTGCAGCCGCTGTCCGGCGCCTCGGTGGCCGGGGCTGCCGCGGGCGGGCTGATCCACCTGATCGCCGAGCTGCTCGACAACGCCGCCATGTACTCCCCGCCGACGAGTCCGATCGTGCTCTCGGCGGCCTTCACCTCCGAGGGTGGCCTGCGTCTGGAGGTCACCGACTCCGGGGTGGGCGTACCACCGGCCGAGATGGAGGACCTGAACGCGCGGTTGGCCGCCCCGGGCACCATCGACACCCAGGTGCCCTCCCGGATGGGTCTGTACGTGGTGGCCCGGCTGGCCCAGCGCGGTGGCTTCGCCGTGCGGCTGGACGGGCGCCCCCACGCCGCCGGGACCGTCGCCGAGGTGACGGTGCCCAGGACCGTGGTGCTCGGTGCGCCCACCGGCCCGATCGCCACCATTCCGGACGCGCCGCCGGTGCCGACCGGCACGCTGCCGCCGCGGGTCCCAGCCCAGCCGGGCGGTGGCCTCATCGGTAAGGACTTCGGTTCGCAGGACAGGGCGGCCGCCCTGGATCGTCCGGCGGCTACCGATCGTCCGGCGGCTACCGATCGTCCGGCGGCTACCGATCGTCCGGCGGGCCCGAGCGAACGACCGCGGATCACCCCGGCGCACCCTTCGTCGCCGGCCGTGTCCGGGACCGGCGGCACGCTGCCCTCGCGCCGTCCGGGTGCCGCCCTGGCCGGCAACCCACTCGGCGCCCAACCCGCTCCGGCTGCCCAACCCGCTCCGGCTGCCCAACCCGCTCCGGCTGCCCAACCCGCCCCGGCTGCCCAACCCGCCCCGGCTGCCCAACCCGCCGCCAGGACGGACACCGGCAGCGCCTCCCCGTTCCAGACCTCTCCGCCGTGGGGCCGCCCGGCCGAACGCGAGGACGGCGGCCAGGCTCCCGCCGGCACCGCGGAGCCGGATGGGGCGGCGGCGTTCGGAGGGGCCCCCGGTGGCCTGCCCCGCCGCCGACCCGGTGCCACCCACAAGGCGCCTGTTCCGTTCGGTTCGCAGGGCACCCCGGAATCCGACTTGGCCGAGCCCACCGGCTCGACCTTCGATGCACCGGCCAGTCGGCGGACGAGGGACGGTCCGGCCGGTCCACCGTCACTGCCCAGTGCGCCTCCCGGCCACCGACCGGGCGCCCGACCGCTGCCGGTGCGAGCACCCGGGCAGCCCGGCGGAGGTCCACCGATCGGCCCGTCCGCAGCCGCCGCGGTCGCCGCGGCCGCCGCGGCCCGGCCTCGGCCGTCGTCCAGCGGTGCCGGGTTGTTCGCCCCCACCGGTCCCTCGCTGGGCACCGGGATCTCGAAGGGCGAAGACTCGGATGCCACCTCCGGTGCTGAGTCGCCTGTCGCTGAGTCGCCTGTCGCTGAGTCGCCTGTCGCTGAGTCGCCTGTCGCTGAGTCGCCTGTCGCTGAGTCGCCTGTCGCTGAGCCGCCTGTCGCTGAGCCGCCTGTCGCCGAGCCCGTGGTCGAACCGGCTCCCGCCCAGTCACCGGTTGGGTCGACCCGGGCCGAGGCCACCGGCACGAGTGCAGACTCGACCGCTACGGACTCCAGCTTCGAGGAGGAGGCTCGGCGTGCAGCCGCGTCCCGGTACAGCGCGGCGGACCCGAACGCCCCGATGGTTGATGCGGCGTCGCCGACCCGCCCGGAACGAGCCCAGACGCCCATCTTCGACTCGATCTCGGTCTGGTTCTCCGACGACCGAACGACGCTGGCGCCGGCCCCCGGTGAGCCGATCCAGGTCATCGACCTGCGCGAGGCGGCCCAGCATCGTCCGGAGCCCGCAGAGCAACAGCCGGAGGTAGAGCCTCCCGCGGGAGCTCCGGGCCGCTGGGCGAGTCTGGGCGACCAGCGCTGGGTCGCGGCCAACGCGCGGGCCGCATCGGCCCCCCAGGTCGCCGGCAGCACGGCCACCGGCCTACCGAAGCGGCGTCCCGGCGCCAACCTGTTGCCCTCGGCGGCCGCGGCCGCCGGTGCACCCACGGTCGCAGCCGAACCGCCGGCCCGACGCACCGATGCCGAGTCGGTCCGTGGCAGGCTGACCAGCTATCAGCGCGGCCTCAGCTCGGCACGCCGCGCCCGGCATCTGCCGGGCGACGACGGCCGAGCCCTGTTCAGCACCAGCAACGAGGCCGGCAGCACGGCCGGCGGTCAAGGAGGAGACTCGTGAGCGTGGGGACCGGGACTGACGTCGGCTGGCTGGTCGACGGCTTCACCCAGCGTGTTCCGGGCGTGGCGCACGCCGCCGTGGTCTCGGCCGACGGGTTGCTGATGGCCAGCTCGACCGGACTGCCGCGGGACCGGGCCGACCAGTTGTCTGCTGTCGCTTCCGGGCTCGGCAGCCTGACCAATGGTGCTGCGCTGTGCTTCTCGGCCGGCACGGTCGTTCAGACCGTCGTCGAGATGCAGGGGGGGTTCCTGCTGTTGATGGCGATCTCCGACGGGTCCTGGCTGGCGGTGCTGGCCTCGCCCACCTCGGACATCGGCCTGGTCGGCTACGAGATGACCCTGCTCGTCGAGCGGGTTGGTGAGCACCTGTCGCCTGAGCTACGCCAGGGCGGCGGCATCGGCTGGACCTCGTCGGGCTGAGGGGGACGCGAGGAGATGGCTGACCAGGAACGCCTCGGTGGGATGGACCCGCCCTCGGCTGAGGGACAGCACGTCCGTAGGGGACGGCGTAACGCCCCCGATGACTCACGCCTGTGGGAACGGGGCCAGGGTGTGTCGTCGGAACGGCAGGCCGACGACGAGCCCGTCCTGGTCACCGTGCCTGAGCCGGCCGACGGGGTGGACTGGATGGTCCAGGCCCGACAGGAGGCCGAGGCACAGGCCTGGTCCCCGGGGGCGGGCACCCTCGACGAGATCGACCTCGAACTGGCGGCCGCAGCGTCCTTGGTGCGGCCGTACACCCGAACGGGGGGACGCACCAAACCGGTTCGGGACCTGGACCTTGAGGCCCTGGTCCGCACCACGGTCAGCGGCAAGGAGGCCTCGACCGGACCGTGGCTCAACCCCGAGCACACCACCATCATCGAGATGTGCACCGGCACCGTCTCGGTGGCGGAGGTCGCGGTACGCCTGAAGGTGCCGATCGGGGTGGCTCGAGTGATCATCGCCGATATGGTCGACCTGGGACTGGTCGAGGTCATGAGGACCTCGGCGGCCGATGGCGACGAACGTGACCCCGCATTCCTGAGGAGGGTGCTCAGTGGCCTTCAGCGGCTCTGAGGTACGTCCGACCCGCTCCACCAAGATTGTCATCTCGGGTGGGTTCGGCGCCGGGAAGACCACCTTTGTGGGCTCCGTCTCCGAGATCGTGCCGTTGCGCACCGAGGCCGTGATGACGGCCGCCAGCACGGGAGTCGACGATCTGTCGGCAACCCCGAACAAGACCACCACCACCGTGGCGATGGACTTCGGCCGGATCTCGATCGACGATCAACTGGTTCTCTACCTGTTCGGCTCACCCGGGCAGAACCGGTTCTGGTTCATGTGGGACGACCTGGTCCGCGGCGCCATCGGAGCGATTGTGCTGGTGGACACCCGACGCCTGGAGGACTGCTTCGGGCCGATCGACTTCTTCGAGGCCCGTGGCCTGCCATTCATCGTGGCGCTCAACGCCTTCGACGGTCAGCTCCCACACGCCCCGGAGGCCGTCAAGGAGGCACTGCAGCTGGGTCCGGGCACCCCGGTCATCGTCTGCGACGCCCGGGACAAGGAGTCGTCCAAGCAGGCACTGATCGCCGTGGTCGAGCATGCGCTGCGGACCTGGTCGAAGATGGCCGCGCCGTCGCCGGCGTCGAGCAACGCCGGCTGAGCCGGCTGCACCCCGGCCCGAATAGGAGCTACGGCGCGAACAGGTCGGTCAACCGGCGCCGCAGCACCTTGCCGTTGCTCGAGGTCGGCAGCTCCTCCATCGGGTACACCGTCTTCGGGCGCTTGTAGCCGGCCAGCACCGACGCCGCGAACGCCTGGACCTGCTCCGGTCGCACGTCGCCGACCACCGCCGCGCAGACCCGTTGACCCCACTGCGGGTCGGGGACGCCGAACACCGCCACCTCGCGCAGCGCCGGCATCCGGGACAGTGCCTGCTCGACCTCGACCGGGTAGACGTTCACGCCACCGCTGATGATCAGGTCCTCGCGACGCGACTCGATCCAGAGGTAGCCGTCCTCGTCCAGCACCCCCAGGTCGCCGACCGTGAACCAGGCGCCGTCAGCGTTCTCACTCCAGGCTGCCGCCGTGGCGGACTCGTTGCGCCAGTAGGTGAACCGAGCATGCTCCGGTGGGCGGCACCAGATCAGGTCGTCGGCGTCGACGCGGAGCCGCCGGTGCGGTCGGGCTCGGCCCACGGTGCCGGGTCGAGCCTGCCACTCGGCGCTGGGGCAGGCGGTGAACTGTCCCTCGGTCGAGCCGTAGAACTCCCACACCGACCCGGCCGGGAACAGCTCGATCGCCCGTTCCTTGACCGGCACCGGGCACGGCGCCCCGGCATGGGCGAGCAGCCGGAAGGCGCCGGGGTCGAAGGGGACCGGGTTCTCCCGCAAGCTGTTCAACAGTCGCTGCAACGGCGTGGGGGCGATGAACGTCGTGGTCGCACCGTGCTGCACAGCCGCCACGAACCCGTCCACGGACCACGTGGGCAGCACCCGGATCTCGCCACCGGCCAACAGGGTGCCGAGTGCGAAACGCAGTGGCGCAGAATGGTAGAGGGCCCCGGCGGCGACGTAGGAGTCGGTGGTGGCGAAGTCCCACACCTCGCGCTCGTCGAGAACTGCGGCCTGGGCCTGGTCCGGATCGAGCAAGCCGCCGTAGACGCCCTTGGGTCGGCCGCTGGTTCCAGAGGTGTAGTGCATGGGGCGGACCAACGGAACCTCGGCCGGCTGCGCCGCGGCGCGCCGCGAGGCGGGTGCGGCGAGCAGGCCGGCCAGCGCCGCGTCGTCCAGGACCAGGGACGGTTCGGCGTCGTCCAGCAGCAGCTGGCGCTCGTGCCGCAACAGCGCAGGGTTGATCATGACCGGGACCAGCCCGAGGGTCGACACCGCCAGGACGGCTGTCACCACGTCCACCGAGGGTGTGGCCACGAACGCGACCCGGTCGCCGGGTTCGAGCGCTCGGGCCAGAAGGGCCCCAGCGGCACGGTACGCGCGCTCCCGGGCCTCGTCGGCGGTCAGGACGTCGCGGTACGGCGGCTGGTCGGGCATGGCGTAATCCTCAGCCGGGCGGGCTGGCCCGGGGAAGGGCTGCTGGGCGGAGGTCAGTCGGCTCCGAAGTCGAACGAGGCACGGTCGACCAGCGCGTCGTCCGGCTGGCCGAGCTCACGACCGATGTCGGCGATCGGTTCGGCACCCCCGGCCTCGACCTCGCCGACCAGGCGGGCATGCGCGCCGAGCTGGCCCTGCCGGGCGTACATCTCGAGCTTGGCCCGCGAGTCGGCGATGTCGAGGTTGCGCATGGTGAGCTGCCCGATCCGGTCCAATGGGCCGAACGCGGCGTCCTCGGTACGCTCCATCGACAGCCGGTCGGGGTGGTAGCTCAGCTCGGGGCCGGTGGTGTCGACGATCGAGTAGTCCTCGCCCCGGCGCAGCCGCACCCTGACCGCACCGGTGACTGCGCTACCCACCCAGCGCTGCAGGCTCTCGCGCAGCATGAGCGCCTGCGGGTCGAGCCAACGTCCCTCGTAGAGAAGGCGTCCCAGCCGGCGTCCTTCTGCGTGGTAGTTGGCGATGGTGTCCTCGTTGTGCACGGCGTTGAGCAGCCGCTCGTAGGTGATGAACAGCAGCGCCATGCCGGGGGCCTCGTAGATGCCACGGCTCTTGGCCTCGATGATCCGGTTCTCGATCTGGTCGGACATGCCCAGGCCATGCCGGCCACCGATCTCGTTGGCCCGGTGCACCAGGTCGACGTCGTCGGGGAAGTGCTCGCCGTTGATCGCCACCGGGCGGCCCTGGACGAACTCGACCAGCACCTCCTCCGGCTCGATGCGCACGTCTGCGTCCCAGAACCGCCCGCCCATGATGGGTTCGACGATCTCGATCGAGGAGTCCAGGTGCTCCAGGCGCTTGGCCTCGTGGGTGGCCCCCCAGATGTTGGCGTCGGTGGAGTAGGCCTTCTCGACGCTGGCCCGGTAGGGCAGGTCCCGCTCGGCCAGCCAGGTGGACATCTCGGTGCGCCCGCCCAGCTCGGAGACGAACGCCGGGTCCAACCACGGCTTGTAGATGCGCAGCTCGGGGTTGGCCAGCAGGCCGTAGCGGTAGAACCGTTCGATGTCGTTGCCCTTGAAGGTCGACCCGTCACCCCAGACCGATACGTCGTCCTCGCGCATCGCCCGGACCAGCAGGGTGCCGGTGACGGCGCGGCCGAGCGGGGTGGTGTTGAAGTAGATCCGGCCGGCGGAGCGGATGTGGAAGGCGCCGCAGGTCAGGGCGGCCAGGCCCTCCTCGACCAGCGCCGCCCGGCAGTCGACCAGCCGGGCGATCTCCGCGCCGTAGGACTGGGCCCGGTCCGGCAGCGAGGACATGTCGTCCTCGTCGTACTGGCCGAGGTCGGCGCTGTAGGCACAGGGCACTGCCCCGTGCTCGCGCATCCAGGCGACGGCGACGGAGGTGTCGAGGCCACCGGAGAAGGCGATCCCGACCCGCTCGCCCTTGGGCAGGGAGGTCAGCACTTTGGACACGAACTCACCCTACTGGCGATGGCACGGACCTTGACCCGGCCGGGGCGTCAGGCATCCGATCCGTAGCGGTCCGGCAGCCACTCCTCGGCGGCCGGCCGACGCGACGTCTACGCTGCCCTCTCATGGACCTGTGGAGCACGGTGGCCGCCGAGCGGCTCCAGCTGGCCGACCTGCTGCAGACACTGACCCCCGAGCAGTGGGCCACGCCCAGCCTGTGCGGTGCGTGGACGGTCCGTGAGGTCGCGGCGCACCTGGTGCTGCCGCATCGCCCGGCGTCCCAGGTGCTCCCCCGGTTCGCCCTCGACATGCTCCGTGCCCGAGGACGTTTCGCGCGGGCCAACGTGCTCGGCACCGCCCGGGTGGCCGCCTGGCCCACCGAGGAGATCGTCACCGGTCTGCGTCGCGCCGCGAAGAGCCGGTTCGTCGCGCCGACGCTGCCACCGATCGCCGCACTCGCCGAGGTCCTGGTGCACGGGCAGGACATTCGGATCCCGCTCGGCGTCCGCGACCACGGGGACCCGGCCGCGTGGGAGGCGGCGATGGGCTTCCTGCTCACGCCTGCCGCCCGGCGTGGTTTCGTCGGCAAGGGCCTGCCCGAGCTGACCTGGACGGCCACCGACAGCGACTACCGAAGCGGGTCCGGGGCACCCGGCTCGGTGGTGCAGGGACCGATCGTCGCGCTGTCCCTGGCTGTGATGGGGCGTCCGGCGTTGCTCGAGGAGATCTCGGGACCCGGGCTTGCGGCGTTGCGCGCCTGGCTCGACCGCCGGCGCTGACCCATGACCGCTGCACCACGATCGTCGCGTTCCATGTCACCGACGGTGCCCTGACGACGACCCCCACGGACCGCTGGGTCCAACTGCCCGGTGGGGCTTCGGGCTCACCGGACGTCCTGCTCGGTCTCGGTCGCGCCCTGCGGCCCCTGGTCGGGCGGGTCCTTCGGCCACAGGAGGTAGGCGAACCCCAGGGCGATCCCGGCGCCGGCCACGGTGTCCACGAGTCGCAGCGCCGCGTAGTCCGTGATCGCTCCGGCCGGCGCCCCGACCAGGATGATCGCCCCCATGGCCAGGACGGCATCCGCCATCAGGGGATACCTCGGCTTGTAGGCAAGGCCGAGAAGGGTGAGCGGCACAGCCCCCGCGACGAGTACAACGACTGGCAACAGCGCCGACAAGGGGATCAGGATCGCCACGCCGACCACGGTGCTGACCACCCGGGACGCCGCGGCGTGGAACGGGGTCTTGGCCGTCGGCAGAAGGACCACGAGTGCCGCGATGAATGCCCAGAGGACATTGTGGCTTCCGGTCTGCTCGTAGACGCCCAGGAACAGAGCCAGCGGAATGGCCCGCCGCAGACCGTCGTGGACATGCTCGTCGAATGTCCTGATCGACTGCCACATCGAGCGCCACGGGAGGCGGAAGGCGATCGGAGCTTCGCCGGGTGGCTCCGAGATGCGTTCGCGCACGGCGGCACCGACCGCAGTCACCAGGAGTCCCGCTGCCGCACCGACGAGCGCCCCGGTCGCGGCCAGGACTGCGGAACCGGGCGAGTCCGACGCCGGCACCAGGCGCGCCAGGATCACGGTCAGGACGTAGCCGAGCGTGGCGAGCAGGCCGAACGCGGCACCGATGCGGCTCGCGCCCGCGCCGACCGAGGTGAACACGGCGACCAGGCCCATGGCCAGGGCGGCCGGTACCGGGTTCCCGCTGACCGCGACGGCGACCGCTTCGAACGCCACGACGACACCGGCCGTTGCGACCGCGAACGGGATCTCTGTGCGCCGGGGGGCGTTCACGCCGGCGGCGGCGACCAGACCGCCCGCCACGACGGCCAGCGCAACCGCCGGGCGTGGGTCAGGATGCAGGAGAAGACCCAGGGCAGCGGCGAGGGCGGCCCCGACGAGGACGGCGACCAGGGTGCGCCATGCCGGTGGCGCTCCGGTGGAGGCGAACCAGCGCCGCCGACGCTGTGGCTCGGTTGTGCCTCCGTCGCGTGTCACAGCGCCCATCCGTCCGTCACCGGCGCCGTCCTCATGTCGGCGCCGCCGACTTCGCTTCGGGGATCAACCGGTACGGCGCAACCTGAAGCTCCAGCAGCGCCAGCAACATCGCCGAGACCGGCACGGCGAGCAGTGCGCCGGCGACACCGAACAGCGACGTACCGAGCAGCACCGAGGCGAACGCGACGGCCGGGTGCACGTTGACCGCGCGGGCGCTGATCCGCGGCTCCAGCGTGAGGTTCTCGACCTGCTGGTAGATCACTCCCCAGGCCAGCGCGGCAACGCCGACCCATGGTTGGGGGCTCAGCAGCCCGACCAGGACCGGCAGGGCGATGGAGATGTAGGTTCCGATGGTCGGGATGAACTGGGCGATCACACCGGTCCACAGGCCCAGCGCGAACCAGGACGGCAACCCGATGAGCGCGAAGACGATGGCGCTGCAGCCGGCATTGACCGCAGCCAGGGTCACCCGGGCGGCCACGTACCCACCGGTCTTGATCGTCGTCAGGTCCCACGCCGCGATGAAGAACGACTGCTGCCGCTGGGGTATCCGGCGAGCGATCCACAGCCTCAGACGCGGCCCGTCGGCGGAGAGGTAGAACGTGAGGAGGGCGAAGGTGAAGGCGCTGAACAGCGTGGAGACGACGGAGCCGAACAGGCCGAGGACGCCGCCCAACACCTCGTTCGCATACGTGGCGACCTTCTCCGGGGTGAGGTTCAGCGCAGCGATCGCGTCCTCGACGCTGTAGTCGGTGGACAGCCTGCGGTTGACCCAGTCCAGACTTCCCTGAACCACGTCGGGCAGCAGCTGCAGCAGCTGGGCCATCTGGTCGACGAAGAGCTGACCGAACGCGAGCAGGAAGAGGCCGAAGGACACGGCGACCGCGACCATCGACACCGCCGTCGCTGCACTCCTGGGCATGCGCTGGGAGAGCCGGCGGACCGCGGGCTCCAGGGCGAGCGACGCGAACCAGGACACGATCAGTGTGTAGATCACCGTCCCCCCGTCGCTGAGGACGAACCAACCGAAGGCGGCCAGCGCGACGAGCACGAGGCCGACCCACCCCACGCGCCAGGCGCTGCGCGGGTCCACCACCACGTGGATCCTCCGGATCGCCTCGCCTGACCCGCCGGCGACGTCGACGGTGTTCGTGGCCGACGCAGGCCCGGCCGAGACCGACTCACCCTGGTCCGGCAGATCGTCGTTTCCATCAGGGACTGAGGAGGGATCATCTGCGTCGTGAGGAGTGCTGTCCGTCATCGTTACCTCCTTCTGGGCAGCGGCCGTCGCGCGATCCAAACGCCCCCGAGAACGCGGCCTTCAGCAACACGCCTGAGGGTCGTCATGGACGGTCACCCTATTCGGCACGGCGTGCTCAGCGGTCAGCTGTGCGCCGAGCGGCCGCCCGCTGCCCGACCGATGCGTGGGACGTCACGGTCGCTGGCGGTGCGGGTTCCAGATGGGCGGGCCGCTCGCTGCGGCTACGGTGAACCGGTGACCGACAGCGGCGGCGTCGACGTGCTGCGCCCGCCCGATCACGTGCGGGCGTTCGATAACCAGCGCGAGATCGCTGTGGACGACGATCGGCTCGCGCTTCGCTGTGGTGTACATCGCGAGTCCAGCCGTGACGTGCTGAGGGTGGCTCTGGCCGGGCCGGCCCCAGTGAGCCGGGTCATGCTGCGTTGGCGGGGCGATCTCGCCGGTGTCGAGCTGTTCCTGGGCGACGCCTGGGAGCGCTCGTACGCCGACCAGGGGTGGCGGCCGGAGCAGCCGGAGCGGCCGATGCCCTGGTCGTTCCTGACCGCGTCCCCGGGGCCGAGGTCGGGTCTGACCGGAACGGGTCCGACCAGATATGGAACCGGCTCGGGGACGGTGCAGCGCGCGCACGGCTACGGCGTCGCCGTCCGGCCGAACGCACTCTGTTTCTGGACCGCCGATTCTGCCGGCGTCACCCTCTGGGCCGACGTGCGCAACGGCGGTAGCCCCGTTCATCTGGGCGAACGCACCCTGCACGTCGCCGATGTCGTCTCGGTGGCTGGTGAGGACGGCGAGACCCCGTTCGCCGTCCAGCGCCGGCTGTGTCGAGCGATGAGCCCGTCGCCCCGGATGCCGGACCACCCGGTCTACGGGGCGAACGACTGGCACTACGCGCTGGGGGCCTCGGATCGGCGCTCCATCCTGGCGCTGGCCCGGTTCACCTCGGCCTGCGCACCGGACACGGGCAACCGGCCCTACCTGATGGTGGACGACGGCTGGTCCTCCGGCGGGCTCGGGCACGGTCCGTGGATCGGCAACCGCCGCTACGGGCACATGGGTGAGCTGGCTCAGGCGCTGCGGGACACGGGCGTTCGACCGGGCCTGTGGTACCGCCCGCTGACCCCGCTGCCCGAACACCGGGACCGGTGGCGGCTGGCCCGCGGCGGCGGCGCGATGGACCCGACCGTGCCGGAGGTGCAGCACAGCATCCGTGAGCAGCTGCGCCGCTTCGCAGGCTGGGGGTACGAGCTGGTCAAGCACGACTTCACGGTCTGGGACACTCTCGGCCGGTGGGGGTTCCAGATGGGGGCGGCGGTGACCGACGACGGCTGGTCGTTCGCCGACCGCACCCGCACCACGGCCGAGGTGGTCACCGACCTGTACCGGATGATCCGCGAGGCGTGCGGACCCACGATGGTGCTGGGCTGCAACGCCTTCGGCCACCTGGTCGCCGGGCACGCCGAGCTACAACGGATCGGCGACGACGCCTCTGGACGCTCGTGGAACCGCACCCGGCGGATGGCGGTGAACGCGCTGGCCTTCCGGGCGGCCCAGCACGACGCACTCTATGCCGTGGACGCCGACGTCGCCCCGATCACCGCCGAGCTGCCGTGGCGGCAGAGCGTGCAGTGGCTGCACCTGCTGGCGGCCAGCGGAACCCCGGCGTTCGTGTCGGTCGACGAGGCCTCGCGCACCCCGCAGGTGGCGAACGCCGTCCGGGACGCCTTCACGCTGGCTGCCGCCGAGCAGCCGCTCGCCGAGCCCCTCGACTGGACCCGGACGGCGACACCCAGCCGATGGCGACTGGGTGAGCACGATCAGGTCTACGACTGGATGGAAGCCGACGGAGCGTGGCCGTTCCCCGACTGACTGCGCGGCGCCACACCCAAAGCGCTTGGGCGCTGTGTGACGTAACGCCCGTCTCGGGGGCGCAACGTCACACAGCGCCCAAGGGTGGGGGCTGTCGGTGGGGTCAGCCCTTGACCGAGCCAGCGAGCAGCCCGCGGACGAAGTAGCGCTGCAGGGAGATGAAGACCACCAGCGGGACGATGATGGACAGGATGCCGCCGGCCGATAGCAGCTGCCATTCCGTGCCCTTGGTGCCGGACAGCTCGGCGACCCGGACGGTCAACGGCGCCACCTTCGGGGACGCCCCGAACACCAGGCCGACCAGCAGGTCGTTCCACACCCAGAGGAACTGGAAGATCCCGAATGCGGCCAGGGCCGGCGTGAGCAAGGGCAACATGATCCGGAAGAACACCTTGACGTGCCCGCAACCGTCCACCCGAGCAGCCTCGATCAGCTCGCGGGGGATCTCAGACATGAAGTTGTGCAGCAAGTAGATCGCCAGCGGCAGGCCGAAGATGGTGTGCGAGATCCAGATCGGCCAGAAGGTCCCGCTGATCTGCAGTTGCCTGGTGTAGAAGGTCAGCAGCGGGATCATGGTGACCTGAATGGGCACGATCTGCAGAGCGAACACCATGACGAACAGCGTGTCCCGGCCGGGGAATCTCATCCAGGCGAAGGCATACGCGGCCAACGAGGCCAGTGCGATCGGGATCAACACCGCTGGAACAGTGATCACCAGGGAATTGACAAAGTACGTGGCGAGACTCGTGGAGCCGCCATACAACGTCTCCCGGTAGTTCTCCAGGGTGAACTCGGGGTTCGTGAACCAGGTCCACCAGCCCGTGCTCTTGATGGACGCCTCGGGCCGGAACGAGGTGATCAGCAGGCCGAAGGTTGGGATCGTCCATAGGGTCGCTACCACCAGGGCAATCGCAGTGCCGGTCCGTGAGGTGAGCCTCCTCTTGGCAATCGCCGCCGCCGGAATCTTGGCTCCGGCCGGGGCCTCGGCCACGGGTGCAGGTACGGCGCTCATCGTGCCTCCGCCTGTCGCAGCTGCCGAATGTTGTAGATGACGATCGGCATCACCAAGATGAACAACATGACCGCGAGTGCGGCGCCCAGACCGGAATTGAAGTTGCGGAATGCCTGGGTGTAGAACTCGTTGGCGATGACGCTGGTCTCGAACTGCCCACCAGTCATGGTACGAACGATGTCGAAGGCCTTGAGCGTGCCGATCGCGATCGTGGTGAGCACCACGATCAAAGACGGCCTGATGCTCGGCACCGTGATGAACCGGAAACGCTCCAGCGCGTTCACCCCGTCCAGCGAGGCAGCCTCGTTCATGTCGTCCGGGATGGCCTTGATCGAGGCCGACAGCACTGTCATGGCGAATCCGACCTGGATCCAGATCACCACCACGATCAGCAGGAACGTATTCAAGGGTGCGGTGATGAGGAGCTGTTGCGGGTCGATCCCGACCATCACGAGAAGCTGGTTGACCAGTCCGATCTGGTCCACCCCGATCGGACGGAACTCGTACACGAACTTCCAGATGATGCTCGCGCCCACCATGGAAATTGCCATCGGCAAGAAGATCAACGCCTTGGCCACCGCCTCGCCGCGGATCCGGTCCACGAGGATTGAGTAGACCAGGCCGATGAACGTGGCGATGAATGGCGTGATGAGTACCCAGAAAAACGTATTGCGCAGCACGATGCGTTGCTCGGACTCAGCGAACAGCGTCGCGTAGTTGTCCACACCGACGAAGCTGCGTCCATTCTCGTCCAGGAAGGACTCGTAGATGGTCCGCACGGCCGGATAGAGCAGGCCGCCGACGATGAGCAGCACGGTTGGTAGCAGGAAAAGCACGGCCACGGAGCGATCGCTCCTGGTGTTCCCCAGCCGGTTCGCCACGAACAGAATCAGAGCAACGACGCCGACGAACAGGACGATCGCCAGCAGCATCACCTGGACCTTGGCGCTCACCGTGGTTACGGGACTAAAGGGGTCGAACATAAGCGCCTGCCACCTCCTCCATGTGAACTCCCTGTGGATCTGACATCCACCCTTAGGCGGAAGACGCGCGACCGGGTCACCCCTCTCTCAGGGTGACCCGGTCGTGCGCTATGCCTCCTGCGGTCATTGCACAGCGGGGCCGGACTCGAACCGCAGTGCTACTTCCAGGCGTTCTCGATGAAGTCGACCGTCTCCTGGGTGCTCTTGCCTGTGATCCAGTCGGTCGCACCCTTCCAGAATGCCGAGGCCCCCACGGCCGCGGGCATCAAGTCGGATCCGTCGAACCGGGTGACCGCCTCCGGATCCTGCAGGATCTCCACCGATAGCTTGTCGATCCCGACGAACAGGGAGGGGTCAGCGTTCTTGTTCGCGGTCACCCAACCGGTGAACTTGGCGTCCAGACCGGCCTGGGCCTTGGCGTCCGACCATTCAGGCGAGGCGAGGAACGCTTGGAACGCCTGCACCTCGGGACGGTCGGAGAAGGCGCCGACGAACTCACCGGCGGTCAGCACTGGCTTGCCCTTGGCTGGGTCGATCGGCGGCAGGTAGAACGCCCAGACGTCGCCGTCCTCGCCCACCGTGGTGCCCGCCGGCCAGTTGGCCCCATAGAAGGACGCCTGGCGGTGCATGAAGCACTTGTTCTGCAGGATCGGCAGGCCGGCGTCCTGGAAGGTGGTCGAGGCGATCGACTTCACACCACCCAGGCCACCGTTGACGTACTTGTCGTTCTTGAGGATCGAGCCGACCTTGTCAAAGGCCGCAGCGACCTTGGGGTCGTTGAACGGAACCTCGTGGCTGACCCACTGATCGTAGAACTCCGGGCCCTCGGTGCGGAGCATCACGTCCTCGACCCAGTCGGTGATCGGCCAGCCGGTGGCTTCGCCCGAGTTGATGCCCGCACACCATGGCTTCTCCCCGGTGGCGGCGATCTTGTCGCTCAGCGCGGTCATCTCGTCCCAGGTCGTCGGAATGGCGTAGCCCTTCTCGGTGAACGCCTTGGGCGAGTACCAGACGAATGACTTGACGTTCGAACCGAGCGGGGCGGCGTAGAAGGTCCCGTCGACGGTGCCGTACTCCTTCCAGGACGGGTCGAAGTTGGCGTCAACGTTTGTGACGACGGCTTCTGGAGCCGGCTTGATGGCGTCCGGAGCCTTCTCGATGACCGTCTGCAGCAGGCCGGGCTGAGGGAGGTAGGCGATGTCCGGCGCGGCGCCGCTCTGCACCCGCACCAACAACTGCGCCTCGAACTCCTTGGACCCCTCGTAGTTGATCTTGACACCGGTGCACTCCTCGAACTTCGTGTACGAGGCGATGTGAACGGCGTCCTCGGGAGCGACGATGGAGGTGTAGACACTGACCTCTTTGCCCGACAGGTCCCCGTACGTGGCGAAAGCCTCGCACTCGGGCTTGTCAGCGCCCGGCGCGCCCCCCGCAGCCGTGTCGCCACTCGACGAACCCTGCCCGGCGTCACCGCACGCGGCGACCAGCAGAGAGATCCCTAGCGCACCCGCGAAGATCGCCGAAGTGCGTCGTTTTGACCGAAGGGCCATGCTGCGCCTTCCTCTTTCTTGGTTTGACGTGCGCCCGTCATGGACATGCTGCGGGCACGTTACTGAGACAGGTAAACGTTTCCTATCACGGTCGGCAACCAGCATCCGCCCGGATCAGCGTCACGATTGGGTCACGACCCGGCACACTGCTCGGATGACACCACGGCCCTGCGTGATCGCCCTGATCGGGTTCATGGGCAGTGGCAAGAGTACTGCAGGACGACGCCTTGCCGACCGGCTCGGCGCCCGATTCATCGACGCCGACGATGCCGTGGAGGCAAGCTCCGGACGGTCGATCCGCGCGATCTTCGACCAGGACGGCGAGGCCGCCTTCCGCGACCTGGAGCGGACGACGATCGACCGTTTGCTGACGGGTTCGCAGGCTGCCGTCCTCGCCCTCGGCGGCGGCGCGGCAATGGATCCGCGGACCCGCGCCCGGCTCGCCGAGCGGGCGGTCGTCGTCCATCTGCGGATCTCGCTGGAGGCGGCCCTGCATCGCGTCGGCAACGACGCCGGCAGACCTGTCCTGGCCCGGCCCGATCTGGCCGACGTGCACGCAGCAAGGATGGCAACCTACGACTCGATCGCCGACATCGCCGTCGAGGTCGGCGACCGCGACATCGACGAGGTCGTGACCGCAGTTGCGCGGACCCTGGAGAACATCGACGAGGCGGAGGGCAGCAGTCGTGAGTGAACCGAGCGCACGAACGACGTCGCCGACAGAACTGCGCTGGGCGCTGCTCGGCGCCAGCGACATCGCCGCGAGCCGGGTGCTGCCGGCGATCCGGGCCAGCGGCGGCCGGGCGGTGGTGGTCCGGTCCGGCGATCCGGCACACGCCACCGCCTACGCGGCGGCGCACGGCATCGACCGGGCCACCACCGACGTGGCAGGCGCGGTCCGCGCGGACGGCGTCGACGCGGTCTACGTCTCCTCGGTCAACCGGCTGCACCACGACCACGTCCTGGCTGCGGCCGCCGCCGGAAAGCACGTCCTGGCCGAGAAGCCGCTGGCACTGAGGCTGTCCGACGCCCAGGACATGGTCCGGGCCTGCCGGGCGGCGGGGGTGGTGATGGCCACCAACCACCACCTGCCCGCCTCGCCGGTGCACCGGGTGCTGCGCCGGGCCGTCGCCGACGGCGCGGTCGGCGAGGTGCGCGCCATCCGGTTCGCCCACGCCGTCCAGCTGCCGCAGCACCTGGTGGGCTGGCGGGTGAAGGACCCGGAGGGTGGCGGCGTCGTCCTGGACGTCACCGTGCACGACGCGGCGGCGGTGGCGGCGATCCTGGGCCGGCGGGCCCGGACGGTCACCGCGCTGGCCCTCACCCAGGATGCCTGGCGCGCCGGCGAGGCTCACGCCACAGAAGCCACCCGAGCCACCGGCACCGAGCACCGGCCGCCCGACGCGGTGATGACCACGTCGCTGTGGCCGGGCCTCGAGGGTGGACCGGAGGTGTTGGTGCAGACCCACGACGCCTACAACAACCCGCACCTGCCGACCGGGGTGCAGATCCTCGGCACCGAGGGCGCCCTGGTCGGCGACGACTGCAACGGCGGCGACCCGCTGGGCTCGGTGACTCTGTGGCGGGGGCACCGCAGCGAGGCCATCGAGGTGCCGGACCGGCGCGACCTCTACGAGACCACGGTGGCCGCATTCACCGCGGCCGTGCACGGCACCGGGCAGGTGCTGGTCAGCGGTCAGGACGGCGTGGCCTCCCTGGCCTTCGCCCTGGCGGTCGACGAGAGCCTGCGCACGGGCGCCGCCGTCGGCGTCGCGGCCGAGCCGCCGAGGTCGACCGATGATCAGCACTGGAACGGTCGACCTCACGTCGGTGGACGTGCCCGGCCGCTCGCGCACGCTCACTGGCTACCTCGCCGTCCCGGACGAGCAGCGCCACGGTCCGCCGCCGTGGCCGGGTGTGGTGGTCGCCTTCGAGGCCTTCGGGCTGGACGGCGAGATGCGCCGGCACGCCGACCACCTGGCCGACCTGGGCTACCTGAGCGTCGTCCCGGACCTGTACAGCGACGGCGGGGCCCGCCGCTGCCTGGTGTCGACCTTCCGGTCGCTGTTCGACGGTGCGGGCCGCCCGTTCGCCGACCTCGAGGCGGGCCGGCAGTGGCTCATCGCCGATCCGCGGTGCACCGGCCGGGTCGGGGTGATCGGCTTCTGTCTGGGCGGAGGGTTCGCCCTGCTGGCGGCCGCCCGCGGCTTCGACGTCAGCTCGGTCAACTACGGCGCAGCGCCGAAGGACCTCGACGCCGCCGTGGCCCGGGCGTGCCCGATCGTGGCCAGCTACGGCGGGCGGGACGTGGCGACGCGGGGCGTCGCCGGCCGGCTGGAGGCGGCACTGACCAGCGCCGGCGTCGTCCATGACGTCCTGCAGTACCCCCAGGCCGGGCACTCCTTCCTCAACGCCGCCGCCAACGGACCCCGGTTGCTGCGGCCACTGCTGCGGGCCACGGGCAACGGCCCCCACCCCGAGGCCGCGGCCCACGCCTGGGAGCGGATCGAGACCTTCTTCACCACCCATCTGGCCGAGCCGGCCCCCACCACCACACCGGACCTGCGATAACGTCGCCCCGTTCTGCAGGCAAACGTCCCGACACCTGGGCTCGCGTGCCCACCGGTCGAGGACGTCGGGACGCGATGCTCGGGGGATTGACCCGATGACCACAGACGCAGCCGCCGAGCCGGCCGCACAGCTGCTGCCGCGGCCGGTACCGGCGCTGAGCCTTGACGACGCCGCCGACGGCACGCTGGTGCGGATCCGCACCGTGGTGCAGGCCCAGCCGGACGCGATCGCGGTGGCCGACAGCGACGTCGCGCTGAGCTACCAGGAGGTGGCTGCCGCGGCCGCCGCCGTCTGCTCCCGGGTGCTGGACGCCGCCGCCTCGGCCCGGCTCGGGCCCCACGCCCCGGTGGCGCTGCTGTACCCGCACCGGGCCGGCGCGGTCCCGGCGCTGCTCGGGGTGCTGGCCAGCGGGCACCCGGTCGTGGTCCTCGACGGGCGCACCCCAGCCGCCCGGCTCCGGATGTTCTGCGAGCGCAGCGACGCCGCCGTCCTGCTCGCCCACCCCGACACCGCCGAGGTCGCCTCCCAGGTCGCCCAGAGCGTGCTGGTCACCGAGCCGGACGAGCTGGGGCCGGTCGAGCAGCTGTGGGACGCCGTGATCGACCCCGACGCCCCGGCCGCGCTGGCGTTCACCTCGGGGTCGACCGGACGGCCGAAGATAGTCGTGAACAGCCACCGGATGCTGGTCCGGGACGCCTGGACGAACTCGGTGGACACCGGCTGCTACGGCGCCGACGACGTGGTCGCCCACACCCTGCCGCTGGCCTTCCACGCGGGGCTGATGGTCACCTGCGCCGGGCTGCTGGTCGGGGCCCGGATGGAGCTGTACGACGTGCGCGGCTCCGGCATCGCGGGGCTGCCGGACTGGCTGCACCGGGTCGGCGCCACCGTGATGCACTCCAGCCCGGCCATTCTGCGCGCCTTCGTCGGTACCGATCCGGACCCGGCGCTGCTGGCCGGGTTGCGCTCGCTGACCATCGCCGGCGAGGCGGCACACGGCCGGGACGTCGAGGGGGCCCGTGCGCTGCTGCCGGCGACCTGCGTGGTGCGCAACCGGTACGGCTCCTCCGAGACCGGGTTGATCGCCGAGTACCCGGTGCCGACCGACCACCCGGCGCTGGTCGGCCCGCTGCCGGTGGGCCGCCCGGTCGGCGACACCGTGCTGCGGGTCACCGACGAGCACGGTGCGCCGCTGCCCGACGGCGAGCCGGGGGTGCTGACGGTGACCTCCAGCTCACCAGCGAGCGGGTACTGGAACGATGCGGAGAACACCGCGGAGTCCTTCCGGGACAACGCCGACGGCACCCGGACGTTCATCACCAGCGACGTCGCGGTGCTCGAGGACTCCCCGGGCGGCCCGGTGGTCCGCCTGCTCGGCCGGCGTGACCACAGCGTCAAGGTCCGCGGATACCTCGTCGAGCCCGGCGAGGTGGACGCCGAGCTGTTCGCCCTGTCCGACGTCGTCGAGGCGGTCACCGTGGCCGCGCCGCGGCCGGGTTCGCAGAGCAAGCGGCTGGTCTCCTACGTGGTGTCCCGGGCCGAGCAGCCCAGCGCGGCCGCGGTCCGCAAGGCGTTGCGGGACTCACTTCCTGCCCACATGGTGCCGGAGGTGGTGCAGTTCCTGTCCGCGCTGCCACGCACCGACCGGGGCAAGCTGGACCGAGCTGCGTTGCCAGAACCGCCGATGATCGGCGGTCCCGAGACCTACGCACCGATGAGCGACTGGGAGCAGGCCGTCGCCGACGTCTGGGCCCGCGCACTGGAGCTGGAGTCGGTCGGCCCGGACCAGGACTTCTTCGAGCTCGGCGGGGACTCCCTGGCCGCCGAGGCGGTGCTGGCCTCCACCGCGGCCGATCTCGGCGTCCCCGCCGACCAGGTGACGGCGACGGTGCTGGTGGAGGCGCCCACCGTCCGCGAGTTCTCGGCTCGCCTCCGGCGCGCGCCCGACCCGCTCGGCGCCGTCCTGGTCCCGCTGAAGCCGCTGTCCCAGAGCACCTCCGGCGAGCCCCCTGTGTTCTTCGTGGCCGGCGGGGGCGGTCTCGGGGTGGCCTTCGTTGCCCTCGCCCGGGCCCTCGGCGACCGGGGGTCGTACGCGCTGCAGATGCACGGCATGGAGCGCCGCGGGCTGCCGGACTGGACGGTGGGCCGAGCGGCTCGGCGCAACATCAAAGTGATCAGAACCGTTCAGCCACAGGGGCCCTACGTGATCGCGGGACACTCCTACGGCGGTCTGGTCGCCTTCGAGATGGCCCGCCGGCTGCGGGCCGCAGGGCAGGACGTCGCGCTGCTGGCGATCCTGGACTCCTTCCCGCCGGACCCGCCCCGGCACCCCGCCCCAGAACCCCGACCACTGGCGCGGCGGGTCAGGGCGGGCATCGGCCTGGCCGCGACCGGCTGGGCGACCACGCCGGGCACTGGGAACTACTGGCGCTTCTACGACCTGACCTCGTTCATCGGCCGGCACTACCGCAGCCGGCCCTACCCGGGGCGCGCCGTCGTCCTGGTCGCCGACTCACCGGAGAAGGCCGACCGGGCGGCGTGGGCCGAGCACCTGTCCGGCGACTGGGAGCTGGTCGAGGTGGCCGGGGACCACCTGTCGATGCTGCGCGAACCGCACGTGAATGAGGTCGCGCAGGCGCTGCGGCACTCACTCTGAGCCCAGAGGGGGGTGGTGACAACCTGTCACAGGTGGTCAGCGAGCAGCTCGGCGAGGTGGACGGCGCGCCGCCCGGCGAGCTGGTCGACCTGGGTACGGCACGAGAACCCGTCGGCGAGCACCACGCCGCCCTCGCCCCGCTCGGCCCGTCGCTCCAGCGCCGGCAACAGCGCCGTGCCGGCGACCGCGACCGAGACGTCGTAATGACCCTGCACCACACCGAAGTTGCCGGCCAGCCCGCAGCAGCCGCCCAGCCGTTCCACATCGGCACCGAGCCGGGCCAGCAGGTCGGCGTCCCGCTGCCAGCCCAACACCGCGTGCTGGTGGCAGTGCGGCTGGGCCAGGGCGCTGAGGCCGTCCAGGCGAGGCAGCAGGACGGGGTCGACGTCGTCGAGCAGCTCGGCCAGGGTTCGCACCGGCACCGTCCGGCCGATCAGCTCGGCCGCCTCGTCCCGGAACACCGCGGTACACGACGGTTCCAGGCCGACCACCGAGATCCCCTGGGCGAGTGCGCCGTCCAACGCCCGCACGCTGCGGCGCAGCAGCTGCCGGGCGACGTCGCGCTGCCCGGTGGAGATCCAGGTGAGCCCGCAGCACTGGGGCTCTTCGGTGATCTGGACGGCGAACCCGGTCGCCTCGAGCAACCGCACCGCGGCGATGCCGACCTGCGGTGTGAAGCGGTCGGTGAAGGTGTCCACCCACAGCAGCACGCTGCGCCCGCCGCCGTGTCGGGCCGGCTGGTGGCGGCCGAACCAGCCCCGGAACGTCTCGCCGGCGAACAGGGGCAGCGGACGCCGCCGGTCGATCCCGCCGGCCCGCTTGGCCAGCCCCGCGACGGTCGGGACGGCGAGCAGCCGGTTCACCGCGTCGGCCAGCCGCGGGCTCGAGGTGGCCAGGGCCGCCCACAGCGGCAGCCAGCCGAGAGCGTAGTGGTCGCGGGGGCGCAACCGGCCCCGGTAGGCCTGGTGCAGGACCTGCGACTTGTAGGCGGCCATGTCGACACCGGTCGGGCAGTCCGAGGCGCAGCCCTTGCAGGACAGGCACAGGTCGAGGGCCTCGTGCACCTCCGGGGCTCGCCAGCCGCCGCTGACCAGGGATCCGTTGACCATCTCCTGCAGCACCCGGGCCCGGCCACGGGTGGAGTCCCGCTCGTCCCGGGTGGCCAGGTAGGACGGGCACATCACCCCGCCCGCAGCAGTGGTGTCGGCACGGCACTTGCCCACCCCGGTGCACCGGTGCACCGCGGCCGCGATCGCGGCCGCCGAGTGCCGCTGGGCCAGCCGCAGCGAGCCGTCGACGGGCTCGGGCCGGACCACGACGCCGGGGTTGAGCACGCCGCCGGGGTCGAAGAGGTCCTTGACCGCGGCGAACAGCTCCAGGGCGCCCGGCGAGTACATCACCGGCAGCAGCTCGCTTCGGGCCCGACCGTCCCCGTGCTCCCCGGAGATCGACCCGCCGTGCTCGGCGACCAGCGCAGCCGCCTCCTGCAGGAAGGACCGCAGCCTGCTCCGGCCCCCGTCGGCCGCCAGCGGCAGGTCGATCCGGATGTGCACGCAGCCGTCGCCGAAGTGCCCGTACGGCACCCCGGTCAGGTCGTGCCCGGTGAGCAGGGCCTCGAAGGCGCGCAGGTAGGCGCCGAGCCGCTCCGGCGGGACCGCGGCGTCCTCCCACCCGGCGTGCGCGGGCCGGCCCCGCGGGCTGCGCGCGGACAGCCCGGCGCCGTCCTCGCGGATCCGCCACAGCGCCGCGGCCTGCGGGGCGTCGACCACCACCCTGGCGTCCAGCGCCGCGGCTGCGGCCACCACGCGCCCGGCCCGGTCGGCGAGCTCAGGCCCGTCATCACCACCGAGCTCGACCAGCAGCCACCCGGTGCCGGTGGGCAGGTCCGGGATCGCCGCTGCCGCTCCGCGGTGGGTCCGGACGGCATCGACGATGCGCGCGTCCAGACCCTCGATCGCCACCGGGTCGAGGGGCAGCAGCGCCGGCACGGCATCGGCGGCGGCGGCCATGTCCGGGTAGCCGAGGACGACGAGGACGGTCCGGACCGGGGCCGGCACCAACCGCACGGTCGCCTCGGTGAGCACGGCGAGGGTGCCCTCGGTTCCGGCCAGGAACGCCGCCAGGTTCCGGTCGCGTTCGGGCAGCAGGTGTTCCATCGAGTACCCGGAGACCTGGCGGGTGAACCGACCGAACTCGGTGCGGACGGTGGCCAGGTGCGCGTCGACCAGCTCGGTCAGGCCGGGGACGGCGCCGGCGCCGGACGCGGTGGCGACCAGGCGCCGTCCGGAGCCAGCGATCACGTCGAGGCGGACCACGTTTTCGGCGGTTCGACCGTAGCCGAGAGCCCTTGAGCCGCAGGCGTTGTTGCCGATCATCCCGCCGAGGGTCGCCCGGTTGTGGGTGGACGGGTCTGGACCGAACCGTAGGCCGTGCGGGGCGGCGGCGGCCTGCAGCGTGGACAGGACGGTGCCCGGCTGAACCCGCGCCGTCCGGCTCTCCGGGTCGAGGTCGAGCACCCGGTTCAGGTACCGGCTGGTGTCCACGATGAGTCCGGGACCGACTGCGTTGCCGGCGATGGAGGTGCCGGCCCCGCGCAGGGTCAGCGGGACGTCGAGGCCGCGGCAGACCTCGAGCGCGGCGGCGAGCTGGTCGCCGTGCCGGGGGAAGGCGACGGCCTGCGGCACGACCCGGTACAGCGAGGCGTCCGAGGAGTACTGGGCGCGCCGACCGGTGGAGGCGTCGGCCTCCATCCCGGCCCGACGCAGCTCGGCGAGCAGGTCGTTCGCCATCGCCGTCCCCATGCCGGTTCCCGTTCCGTTTCCGCGCGGCTCAGAACTGGCCGACCACGTCGACCACGAGGACGGCGCTGCCGTTGCCCGTGTCGGCGGTCACCACCAGCGCCCGACTGCCGACCTTGCGGCCCTTCAGGACGGGAGCGAGCTCGATCACCCCGCTAGCCGGAGCTGACTCCAAACCGGCTCCGCCCCACGTCTTCTGGGTCTTCGTGCCGGTGGCGACATCGGTCTGGACCACCTGCAGGACCAGGGTCTTGTCGGACGCGATGGCCTCGCCCGCGCCGTCCAGGAGCAGCGTGGAACGGTTCTGCTTCGGGGCGCTGATCCCCTCCACCGAGGTGATCGACGGTTCGTTGCCCGACTCGGAGCTGACCGTCGGGAAGCCGTCCGGCATCTCAGTGACGGGCGTGCCGTCGGCGGCGGCGGTGGCCGGGTAGGAGTCGAGCAGGTCGACGACGAAGAGCAGGGTCTGCCCGCCCAGCTCGTGCCCGGCCGGGTCGGTGCCATAGGCCTGCGCCGGTGGGACCGACAGCAGGACCCGGGAGCCGATCTTCTGCCCGACCAGGCCGGCGTCCCATCCCTCGATCACTCGGCCGACGCCGATCGGGAAGGCGGCCGGCTGGCCGCGGTCGTAGGAGTTGTCGAAGACGTTGACCTCGCCGTCCTTCGGCTCCCAGGTCTGGCCCAGGTAGTCGGCGACGAGCAGGTCACCCTTGCCCACGACGTCCCCGGAACCGGTGGTAAGCACCTCGGTGACCAGCTGCGTGGGTGCGGCGTCCTCGGGGACGGTGAGGGTCGGCTTGTCGCCGACGCCGCCACTGACCGACACGTCGGTCGTGGCGGACGGCGCCGCCGAGGCGGCGCCGGAGGAGGAGGCCGTGGAGGTGTCGGACGAGCTGCAGCCGGTCGCGAGCGCGACCAGCAGGACGGGCAGGACGGTGAGCCGGGAGAACGCGGGGCGAAGGGGCACGGGTACCTCGACGGTTGCGGTGAACGGGTCGGACCTCACGCTAACCGAGCAGGCATGCCGTACCGCGACCGGGCCGAGCGCGGCGTAGTTGAACAACGGACTACTGTCGAGTGATGGACACTCTTGCGTGGATTCTGCAGGCGCTGCTCGGCGTCGCCTTCCTCGGCGCCGGCGTGATGAAGCTGGCCCGCCCCCGGGCGAAGGTGGCGCCGTCGATGCGCTGGGCCGGGACGGTCTCGGACACCCAGTTCAAGACCATCGGCGCGGTCGAGACGCTGGGCGCCCTCGGGGTGCTGCTGCCCGCCGTCACCGAGTCCGCCGACCCACTGGCACCGTTTGCGGCACTCGGCCTCTTCCTGGTCATGGTCGGGGCGGTGGCCAAGCACGTTCAGATCAAGGATCCCGCCGCTCAGATGGTGCCCGCCGTGGTGCTGGGTCTGATCGCCGTGGTCGTCGCCATCCTGCGGTTCGGCCCGGTGCCGCTGGCCTGAACCGAGACCAGCACGGCCGGCGGCGGGCGTCGGGGGCCGCCGCCGCCGGCCGTGGTCTCGTGGCGCCCAGTGGCGCGGCGACCGGAAGGTCGCTTCTGCAACTTTCAGTAATCAGAACACTACTCGTAGTAGTCATCTCGTGGACGGCTGCCCGCCCTCGGACGTTCGGGCCAAAGTCCGATCCCCCTGTCGGTCGGCGCCCACCCGGACCGCCCTGGTGATCCGACGGCATACGCCGCGCCCTCGATGCGCCGTCACCATCGGGACGGCCGGTAGTCCTTGAGGAACACCCCGTACAGGTCGAGGCCGGCCTCGCCCCGCACGATCGGGTCGTAGACCCTGGCGGCGCCGTCGACCAGGTCGAGTGGCGCCTTGAACCCCGCCCCGGCCAGTCGCACCTTGGTGTGGTGCGGCCGCTCGTCGGTGATCCAGCCGGTGTCCACCGCGGTCATCAGGATCCGGTCGGTCCGGAACAGCTCCGCCGCACCGGTGCGCACCATCATGTTCAGCGCGGCCTTGGCCATGTTGGTGTGCGGATGCCCGGCGCCCTTGTACCCGCGTCCGAAGACCCCCTCCATGGCCGAGACGTTGACGACGTACCGGCGCCGTGCCGGGCTGGCCGCCAGGGCCGGGCGTAGCCGGTCGACGAGGATGAACGGCGCCGCGGTGTTGCACAGGTGCACCTCGAGCAGCTCCAGCGGGTCGACCTCACCCAGCACCTGAGTCCAGCTGTTCACCGCGGTGACGTCCGGCAGCAGACCCCCGGCGTCGACCGCGGTGCCGGCCTCGTGCCGCGCCAGCGAGGCGGCACCGGCCGTCATGGCAAGCCGGCTCAGCTCCTGGCCACCGCCGGCGGGCGAATGCAGGCTGGGGTGGGCCTGCAGCGACCCGGACAGGGCCACCGGATGGGCCCGGCTGACCCGGTCGAAGGCGAGCACCTGTACCCCGCAGGCGGCCACCGCGGCGGGCAGCGGCTCGGCCTCGGCCGCCACCAACGCGGCGTAGGCGCCGGGTGTGCGTCGCACGGTCTGTGCCGCGTTGTTGATCAGGATGTCCAAAGGCCCTGCTGCCGAGACGGTCTCGGTCAGCGCAACGACCTGGGCGGGATCGCGCAGGTCGATGCCGACGATTCGTAGCCGGTGCCCCCAGTCGGCCGAGTCCGGGCAGACGGCGAATCGGCGCGCGGCGTCGTGGGGGAACCGGGTGGTGATCGTGGGCAGCGCCCGCCGACCGGCCAGGTCGGTGCGGGCCTGGCGTTTGGCGTGGCTGAACGCGGCGCAGTCCGGGCAGAGCTGGTGGTAGAAGGCGTCGACCCGGATGTACTCGCCCTTGCAGATGTAGCAGGGCCGCGGCCGCCGATACTCCCCCGCCGACGCACCGGTCCCCGAGACCAACGGTGCTGCCGCGGTCTCGTCGTCGATGCGCTGCGGGGAGCCCGTGGCGGTCGCGGCCAGCACGGCGGCGTCCGCGGCCTGCACCTGCGCCCGCCGGGCCGCGCGCCGATCCTGCTTGTGCTGCTTGTAGATCCGCGCTGTAGCTCGCCGAACGGTCACCGCATCGGCGTGGCCGGCGGGCAGGTCCTGGACGGCGGCCAGCACCGCCAGCGCCCGGTCCAGGTCGGCAGGGTCGATCCGGGGCAGCCCGGTCGCGGCGTCCGGCGGCAGGCGAGGGGCGGACGAGGACACCGCCCGAGCCTAGTCAGCTTCTTCAAGGAGCTGGCCCGGCGGGCCGTGCTGCACGCGGCCCGGACGACCTACCGGGCTGATCCGTTCAGCAGACCGCGAGCACCAGGACGGCGATGTCGTCGCGGCTCGGCGCGAAGTCGGTGACGGCGTCCATCACCCGGTCGGCGACCGCGTTGGCGACCAGCGAGGCCGCGGCCGACCCGGTCCGTCCGCGCAGCCCGGACGCCGCCGAGGCGAGCACCCAGGCCAGGCGTTCCTCGCCGAACTCGACCCGGTCCCGGCGGGCCTCGGTGACCCCGTCGGTGTAGGCGAGCAGAACCTCGCCGGGCAGCAGGTCGACGACGGTCTCCTCCAGCTTGAGCACTGAGATGATGCCCAGCGCCGTCCCGGTGCGCCCGACGGCCTCGATCGACCCGTCCAGCCGGCGCACCAGCGGGGGCGGATGACCGGACAGGGTCAGGGTGACCCGGACACCGGGCAGCGCCTCGCTGGGCAGACCGTCCGCAGTCGGCGTCTCCCGCTCCCCGATCCGCGCATAGACCATGGTGCAGAAGCGTTCCGGGCCGGTGTCGACCAGCAGGGCCTGGTTGAGCTGCTCGACCACCTGGCGTGGGGTGAACCCCTGGGCACTCAGCGCCCGCACGGTGTAGCGGGCCATCGAGGTCACGACCGCGGCGTGCACGCCCTTTCCGGCCACGTCACCGAGCACCATGGCCCAGTCCCCGCCCAGGGCCTGGTGCACGTCGTAGAAGTCACCGCTGACCTGGTTGCCCTGGCCGGCGGGCAGCGACCGGGCGGCGAGCATGAGCCGGGGCACGTCCGGCAGCGACGCCGGGCGCAGGCTGGTCTGCAGTACCGAGGCGAGATGGGTCTCCGCCTCGAGCATGTCCCGCAACCGGTGCTCGGTCTCGGTGCGTCGGGTGACGTCGCGCAGCATCATCACCCGCCCGGCCTCCAGGCCCGCGCTGTCGACCACCGAGGACAGGCTGACCTCGAGGTGGACCGCCCCGTTGTCCCTCTGGCCGAGATGGTCGGCGGTGGTGGGGATGTCGACCCGACGGACGGCGCCGGGCTGGTGGGACGCGAGCAGTTCGGCCGCCGGCGGCAGCACGTCGTCCACGGACCGCCCGATCAGCTGGCCTCGGGGCAGCCCGAACAGCCCGGCGGAGGCAGGATTGGCGTCCAGCACCCGGTTGTAGGCGTCGAGCACCAGGACGGCGTCGGTGAGCTGGTCGAAGACGGCGCCGCGGGCGATCGGCACCAGGTCGATCAGCCGCATCCGGAACAGGCCCCAGACCAACGTGCCCGTCAACAGCGTGAACAGCAACGGCGTCGGGTCGATGACCCACTTCGGGTAGGCGATGTTGAAGTAGGCGTTGCCGCCCAGGGCCAGCAGCGAGGTGCCCATGGCCAGGACGGCTGGTCGCCGGTAGGGCCGGGCCAGGCGGGCCAGGCGCAGCGTGGTCAGCGCGAGGGCACTGAGCAGCACGGTGTAGCTGTAGGCCGTATGCACCCAGAACAGCGGCTGCGGGCTGGGCACCGGCCATTTGGTGTACTCCGTCGCCTCCAACGGGTCGTAGGTGAGCATCAGCCCCCGCAGTGGGGTGCACAAGACGAGCATCACCAGGGTGGGCTCGATCGCGAGCAGGATGACTCCGCGACGAGTCACCCGCCGATGCCGGGAGGTGTAGTCGATCGCGAACGCCAGCAGAGATCCGGGCACCATGACGATGCCGAGGTACTTGACGGTCGACCAGACCGCGGCCGCGTCGAAGGTCCTCGTTGTCATTTCTATGGCGTAGGCCACGGTCCAGATCGCGATGCCCAGCACCGACATGAGCAGGGCCGGGGCGGTGGGCGTGTGCCGGCGCCGCCAGACGTAGCCGGCCAGCATCAGGTAGCCGGCGCCGCCGATGAGCAGGCCGACCGCCAGGAGCGCCTCACGACCCATGATTGCGCCTCGAGACCCCCCTCTGCGGCGTCACCGGCCTGCTCGGTGTCACCGGGCGCCGTGGGCGGGCGCCGCCAACGTGCTCACCGTAGTGGGAATGGCACGTTCTGCAGCACGATGCCCCACGTCCGACGCCGGCACCAGGCCGGCGCGGCACCCGGGCAGGCCACACATGCGTCGACGGGGCGACCTGCCCGAGGGTCCGCACCCGCGCTCAACCACGCAGGATCCGGCTGGCGTCCCCCGGTCGGCCGAAGTGGTACCCCTGGGCGAAGTCGCAGCCGATCTCGCGCAGCCGGCGCGCCTGGCGGGGAGTCTCGATGCCCTCAGCGGTGACCTTCATGCCGTGGGCGTGGGCCAGGGCCACGATCGCCTCGGCCACCGCGTCGGCGCGCGAGTCCTGACCGACCGAGCTCACGAACGACCGGTCGATCTTCATGAAGTCGAGATCGAAACGGGTCAGATAGGCCAAGGCCGAGTACCCGGTGCCGAAGTCGTCGATGCCCACCGGGATCTGCGAGCGGATCAGCTGGCGCAGGGCCATCTCGCCGCCGGGGAGCGAGGACAGGAAGCTCGACTCGGTCAGCTCGACCTTGATCAGGTGCGGTGGCAGGGCGCGCATCCGGAGCCCGTCGAGCAGGGTGCGCACGATCCGGGGATGCTCCATCGACCGTGGCGAGACGTTGACGGCGAGCCAGGGCACCTGGGCCTGCGGGGCGTTCTGGAGCCAGCGGGCCAACTGGCTGAGCGCGGTCTCCAGCACCCAGCAGTCCAGCTCGACGACCAGTCCGATGTCTTCGGCGACGTCGATGAAGGTGTCCGGGGGCAGCAGGGTGGCGCCGTCCTCGGACCGCATCCGGACCAGGGCCTCCGCCCCGACCACCCGGCCGTGGGTGAAGTCGACGATCGGCTGGTACTGCAACAGCAGGCGGTCCTCGTCGAGGGCAGCGCGCAGCAGCTGCTCGGCGCGGTGGCGCTCGCGGGCGCGCCGGCGCAGCGCGTCGTCGAAGACCACATAGCGGTCCCGGCCGGTGTCCTTGGCGCGGTACAGGGCCAGGTCGGCCTCCGACAGCAGCGCGTCGACGTCCACCTGGCGGCCGGCGGTGCTGGTCACGCCCACGCTGACCGGACAGAACAGCACCTCCCCACCGCCGCCGAGCGAGTAGGGCATTCGCAGTGCGTCGACGATCTGTTGGGCGATGGCACGCAGCTCGTGCTCGCCGAGGCCGGGCGGCGGAACGACGACGAACTCGTCACCGCCCATCCGCGCGGTCAGGCTGTCCGGCGGCACCACCCGCTGCAGCCGCTTGGCGGCGTCCACCAGAAGCCGGTCGCCGACCTGGTGGCCGAGGGAGTCGTTGACCAGCTTGAACCGGTCCAGGTCCAGCAGCAGCAGGCCGACGTCGCGCTTGTCGTCGGCGAGCAGGCACTGCATCCGCCGGTCGAACCCGACCCGGTTGGCCAGGCGGGTGACGGGGTCGGTGGAGGACTGCTGCTCCAGCGCCACCCGGTCGCGGACCTGCCGGGTGACATCGACGATCGCGCCGGCCACGGCGCGGGAGGCCCGCCGGTCGGTGGGGATGGTCGTCGACCAGGACTGCACGTGTCGGGTCCGACCGTCCAGGCCGATCAGCCGGAAGGTCTCGACGCTGCCGACGTCGCCGTCCCCGGCGAGCTGGAACGGGCGCATCGCCCGCTCCCGGTCGTCCTCATGCACCAGGCGCCGCCACAGCTCGAGGGACGGCCGCACCTCGCCCGGTTCCAGGCCGACCACCTTGAACATCTCCGGGGACCACTCCAGGCGGCCCTCCCGGGGGTGCCACTCCCACACACCGAGCCCGGTGAGCTCCTGAGCGGCCCGCAACCCGGCCAGGCTGCTGCGCAGCGCCGTGGCCTGCCGCTCCCGTTCGGTGACGTCGACGACCGCGCCCCAGGCACCGACCAGGGCACTGCCGCGACGGCGCAGCTCGCCCCAGGCCTGGACGTAGCGCTCCCCGTCCGGACCGCTGATCCGGAAGGTGTCGGCGACCCCGGGACCGCCGGAGAGCTGGCTGGTGATCGCCGTCTCGAACCGGGGCAGGTCCTCGGGATGCAGCACGGCGCGCAGGTGGTCAAGGGTGAGGTCGTCGTCGGGTTGCAGACCGAGCAGGGTGGTGACCGACGGCGAGCAGGTGCTGCGGCCGTTCGCGGCGTCCCAGCTCCACATGCCCAGGCCGTGCAGGGACGCCCGCGGCAGCTCGGGCAGCTCACCGGTGGGTGTGGGGGTTGGGTGCGGTTCGCGCGGCAGCGGCACCCCGGCCAGCGCCCGGGCGGCCACACCGGCCAGGACGGCGACCACGGACTCGTCGCCGGAGTCGAACCAGTCCCGCTGCTCGGAGGTCAGCGACAGCACCGCGAGCACCCGGTCGCCCTCCACCAGCGGGATGGCCAGGTGGGAGCGGGCCCCCGGGCAGCAGGCCGCCGACGGGTCGATCCCGGACTCGGCACGGCCACCGGTGCGCACCTGGCGAGCGGTACGCAGCGCCTCACCGCACACGGTCCCGTCGGTTTGCACCGGACCGGACACGTGCCAGCCGGCGGCTCCCGCCGTCCACGCCTTGCGGATCAGCTCGCCATTCTCGACCAGGGCCGCGGAGGCGGGGGCGTCGACGAGCGAGGAGGCCACGCTGACCAGCTCCTCGAGCAGGGCATCGGCCTGGCCGGTGGCCGCGCGCATCCGGTCCTGGGCGGCGCCCAGGGCGGCGGCCCAGCCACTGCCGGCGCCGAGCGCCGTCGGCTCGGTCCGCGGGGTCGGGGCGACCGGGACCGGTATCTGCCCGGTGCCCCGAGCCGTTCGAGGGTCCGCCGACGGGACGATGCGCAGGTGTGACTCGTTCGGCGCGTATGCGACAGCCGGAGACGGCGACGTCGCCATCGCGGGCCCTCCTCCTGTTCAGCTGGATCAGCCGACGGTCAGGCGGTCCCCGAAAGCGTGCCAAGAGTCACGCATCGCCCCCCCGTTCCGTGCACCCCTATGGTGCCCTGCGATGACACACCGTGTCCGATGGTTGACGCAACTGCTGGGATGGGTCAGCTCGTCCGCCACGGTCCGGTTGGGGTCAGCCCTCGGTGTCGGCGCGGCGCTGGTAGACGGTGAACCGGCGGCCGGACAGCGAGTCCGGACGGATCCGTACGAACTGCTCCTTGGGGGAGTGGTTCCACGGGAACAACGGCAGCTCCTGGGCCTGGTAGATCTCGTCGAAGTGGTCGATCCGCGACGCCTCACCCTTGCACACCACACTCCACGCCTTGCCGTGCTCGGGGTCGTAGCCGTCGGCCTCGAAGGCCACTCGCGGGCTGATCACCACCTCGACCAGCTTGGTGCCCTCGGCGGTCCGGAAGACCAGGCTGCGGTCGTGGACAATGAAGTTGATCGGGAAGATGTCCACGTCGCCGGCCACGGCCATCGCCAGCCGGCCGACCTCGACCGACTCGAGCAGCGACCAGCACTGGTCCTCGGACAGAATCTCCATGGCCCCGCTCTCGCGGGACTCGTCATCGACGTCGGAAGTCGGCTGATCAGTCATGTGGAGATGCTTCCACGCGATAGCGGTATGCGGCCACTAGGCAGAGGTCCCCCACCCGATTCAGCACAACGCCACGTCGCGCCCCCCGCCCTTCCCTATGGGCGCAACGTCACGCAGCGCCCGTCTGACGGGCGCAGCGTCACATTGCACCCGGCCGGGGCGGGCGTGATGCCACACCCGACGCAGCGCCCGGCCACGCGGAGTCACCCCCAGCCGAGCTCGTGCAGCCGATCATCATCGATGCCGAAGTGATGGGCGATCTCGTGGACGACGGTCACCGCCACCTCCTCAACGACGTCCTCGCGCGTCCGGCAGATGGCCAGGGTCGGGTTGCGGAAGATCGTGATCCGGTCTGGCAGGCTGCCGGCGGCCCACCAGCCGTCGCGTTCCGTCAGCGGGATGCCCTCGTACAGCCCGAGCAGATCCGGGTGGTCGACCGGAGCGTCGTCCTCGACCAAGATCACAACGTTGTCCATCAGCCGGGTCAGCTCGGGCGGGATCTCGTCGAGAGCGTCGGCAACGGCGTCCTCGAACTCCGCACGGCTCATCTCGGCCATCGGCTCGACCATCGGCGAGGGCGACCGGAATCAGCCGGCGCCGTCCAGCGCGGCCAGCTCCTCGTCGTCCAGTCGCAGGTCGACGGCCTTGACGCTGTCGCGCACCGACTCCGGACGGGAGGCCCCCGGGATCGGCACAACGACAGGGGACTTGGCCAGCATCCAGGCCAGGCAGACCTGTTGCGGGCTCACCCCGTGGGCGTCGGCCACCTGCTGGAAGGCACCGAAGCGCTGGCCGAGATCGCCCGCCTGGCGGATCCCGCCGAACGGGCTCCAGGGCAGGAACGCGATGCCAAGTGAGTCGCAGAGTCCGAGCTCGGCCTCGCTGGAGCGGAAGGCTGGGGAGAACTGGTTCTGCACGCTGACCAGACGTCCGCCGAGGACGTCAGCCGCGGTGCGGATCTGGTGCGGATCGGCGTTGGAGACACCGGCCATCCGGATCGCGCCGGCGTCGAGCAGGTCGCGGATCGCACCGACCGACTCCGCATAGGGGACGGCGGGGTCGGGCCGGTGGAACTGATACAGGCCGATGGCCTCCACGCCCAGCCGGCGCCTGGAGGCGTCACACGCTGCCTTGAGATGGGCGGGCGAGCCGTTGACGGTCCAGGAGCCGTCGCCCGGGCGCAGGTGGCCGCCCTTGGTGGCGACGAGGACGGTGTCCGGGTCACCGCTCCACGACTCGAGGGCCTCGGCGATCAAGAACTCGTTGTGGCCGACGTCGTCGGCGTGCAGGTGGTAGGCATCGGCGGTGTCGATGAGGGTGACCCCGGCCTCGAGCGCGGCATGGATGGTGGCGATCGAGCGGGCGCGGTCCGGGCGACCCTCAATCGACATCGGCATGGCGCCGAGGCCGACCGCCCCGACCCTGACGTCGCCGATTCTGCGCTGCTGCATGGTGGCTCCCCTCCGGCGGGCCTGTGGTCGTCCGTGTGGGTCCGCGGCAGGCGGGTCCGTGGCCAGGCCAGATCCGCGTCAAACGTGTCACAGGCGACTGGACGGCGCTCGACCGGCTGGGTGGTCGGGTCGGTCGTCGGGCTGATGGGCGGGCTATCGCTTTGGAGATGCCCGCATCGTGCCCCTATGCTGTGGACGTCCTCGACGGGTCCTGGACGTCAGGGGTTGCGTCGCTGACGCCCTCATCGTCTAGAGGCCTAGGACGCTGCCCTTTCAAGGCGGTAGCACGGGTTCGAATCCCGTTGGGGGCACGGTCTTGGTACCACCAAGGCCCCGTAGCGCAGTTGGTTAGCGCGCCGCCCTGTCACGGCGGAGGTCGCGGGTTCGAGTCCCGTCGGGGTCGCAGACGAGTGGACGGCGTGGACGCCAACCCTCGCCCGGCCAGGTAGCTCAGTTGGTACGAGCGTCCGACTGAAAATCGGAAGGTCGGCGGTTCGACCCCGCCCCTGGCCACCAGTCCGATCAAGCTCTGAACAGCAAGTATGGCTCTGCGTCGCACAGACGCTCACTCCAGTTGCTGGAATGGCTGGCGACAATTGGTGCTTACTGGACCCCGGTGTCGCGCTCTGCGCCAGATGCGCGCCAGAGTTCGGAGCGCGTCAACACACCTGCGTGACGGCCGACGACGATCCGCAGTTCACCGGCCGACCAGTGCCCATCGACGTCGCGAACGACCTTCCGAGAGCTGGTATCGAAGGCTCATCGAGCTGAGCACCGCTGCATGGGGAACCGACGTGCGCCAGCCAGCCAGCGCCGTGGCGGGGCAAGGCCCGCGAACACCACCCCGGTCGGCCCCCCGGCCTCACGGCAGCGGTCGGGGTCCTTGGTCCAGCGTTCGGGTAGGTACAGCCGGTGCCCGATGAACGCGTGCCCGCCACCGCGATCGCCGAGGCGGGCGTAGGCGAGCATCACGATGCACTGGCGGTTCTCGATCTGGTTGGTGGCCCCGCAATGCCTGGGGTGCGACCCCGACCGACTGGTGCCCTTCTTTGCATATGAGCGTGCTGGGGAGCCGGTCGGCTCGTGTTGTTGAGCCTGCGTGTCGTGGTGTTGCGCCGCCGTTCTCGCTGGGTCTGAGCGACTCGGCGCTCTGGGGCTTCGGGCAGGGAATTGAACAACACGCTCCAGTCGGGCGTGCGGGTCGGGTTGATGGTGTAGTTCCATTCGCCGTGCCAGGTGTGGGGGTGAGGTACCTGGCCGCGAGGGTCGTCATCTCCCGGTCACCGATCTTGATGCCGCGGGGGTAGGTGCCGGTGTCGCGTTCGGCGTGGACGCTCAGTCCGGTGCGGGTGGTGGTGGCGCGATCAGGTCGACTGCGACCTCGTGGCTGGTGGAGGGATTGTCCGGCCGAGTTCATCGTGATGTGGCTGAACAGGCGGTGTTCGATCCGGTTCCATTTGGATGTTCCGGGGGGCATGTGGCAGAACCGTATCGGGATGCCGATCTGGTCGGCGAGGGCGGCGATCCCCTTCTTCCACAGCCGAAGTCGGTAGCCGTTGGAGCCGCCGGCGTCCGGGTGATCAGCAGTTTCGTGGCGGCCGGGTAGGCGGGTGCACCGATGGTGATCCACCAGCGGCGGATGGTCTCGGCGGTGAAGGTGGCGGTGTCGCCGTCGTTGCGACCGAGACCCAGCCGGTGTCGGCGCCCACGTCGTAGACGCGTAGGGGATGGCCTTGCCCGCCTCGCCGGGGAAGTCGTGGACGTCGACCCGGCGGGGCGCCCACCGGGCGCCAGGTGCGTCCGGCGTTGGCGTATCCGCCCCGACCAGTTCCTTCTCTTGGCATCGACGCTGATCGCGGGTTCACCCTCTTCCAGGGCGGCGGTGACCTGGCCGTTGAGAGTAGCGGAGCTCGGGCGTCGCGGTCGGGGTGCTGGGCGCCTTCGACGGGCTCGGCGTTGGCCTGCAGGCTATACTCGACGCGGTCCGGTCAGACAGCCGTCGACGCTGTGGTGGGGAGATCGGGGTGGCCCTGCCGGGTGGCAACTCCTCGGCCAGGGTGCGGGTCGACTTCGTGGTCCACCTCAACCGGGTCATCGGATCCCCCCGGGGTCCCGGGCTCGACCAAGGCGTCCACGCCTCCAACAGAGCGGGATCGTTCTCGGTCAACGGCTTCGGCGCCCACCGGCCGACGGCACGACCGGGGACGGCTCGACACCGGCGTCCAGCTCCTCCACCCCGGTCGTCACCGTCATCCGCGACACCCCGGCCGCCCGGGCCACCAGCGAGATCCCGCCGTAGCCCATGTGACCCGGCCTCGGCCGCCAACAGCAGCCGCCGCTGACGCTCGTCCAGATGAGGCAAGGACCACCCCGAACTTCGCCGCCAGCGTCGGCCGATCGATCTCCAACGCCCCCACCACCCGCCATACACCCAGCATGACCAGACAATCAGGACATGTCCAGGTCATTCTGAGGTGAGCCCTTTCGTCGGATCGCCTGCCCCTGTCAGGGACTGGCCAGTCGACTCGAGGGTCTCCTGCGACCCTTCACGTGCCCATTGTCCCCGCTCCGGGACGCCGCTCGGCCGTGGGCCGGCAAAACCCTGCATCAGCGATGCGACCTGCGCGTATTCGTGGGGAACAGGCCGCATAGCCATGCAAGATCCTCGGCACCCACACGTTCAGGCAGGTAGGTCTACACCAACCGCCGCCTCTCGTCCTCTGCTGACCCCTTGCCACGTGCCGTATGGTGGGTAGGGTTGCGCAATAACTCGAGTGGAAGGCGACCTGGTTGGCCCGGCCGGTGCGACGGTGGACCGGACCGCTTCGAGCTCCCGGCCGCGTTCACCACGGGGCCGCGGCGCTCGATGCTGGTCTGACCCGCAGTCTGCTCAGCGTCTGATCCGTGACGGTGATCTCGAAGCGGTCGGCCTGGGGCGTGTTGCGCGGTCCGCGAGCAGAACGTGGACGTCGACCTCGTCGAGATCGCCTGCGCGCGCGCCGGGCAGCGACGATCTGTCTGACCAGTGCGCTGGCCCGGCACGGCCTCACCGACGAGATTCCCCCTGCGATGGACATCGCCCTGCCTCGCGATCACGGCAGCCGACCTGGCCGAGCGTGGCACCGGTTCGCCGGGGACACCTTCACACTGGGCGGGCAGGAACCTGATCGTGGCCGGCTCGGCGGTACACGGGCGGGTACCAGCGGTGGAGCACAGTGCCTAACGCAACATAATGACGCGTCGCGACCCGCGGCACCACCGGGTTCGACCTGGCCACCGAAGCCCTGCGCCGGTGGCTACGCGACCCGACCCACCAGCCCGCGCAACTGCTCTCGCTCTGCGCGAAAGCAACGCCCCGGACCCAGACCGCCCTGCGCAACGCCCTGGAGATCCTGCTCGACGGCCAACCCGAACCGAGACACCACCGCCGCGCCACCTTCCTCACCTGCGCGCCCTGGCCAAGACCGAGGGCCGTAACGTCGCCGACTCCTCGACCTCTACCTACTGGAAGGCTTCCTCGGACGGCTCGCCGGCAGCCGCCACAGCCCACACCTCGTCCTCAAGGGCGCGCACTGCTCGCCGCGTACGCGCGCGCCGCCCCACCCGGGACGTCGACCTGCTCGCCACCGACCTGCACGTCCAGACCATCCTGAGCCTCGTCCGGGACATCACCGCCTGCCCCGCGACGACGGTCTGCTCGACGGCGCTTTCTCCGCGGCCGCGCACGTCATCCGCGACGAGGACGAGTACTCCGGCGTCCGCGTCACCATGACCGCTACCCTCGGCCGCGTCCGCGTCACTTCGACGCCCTGACGTCAACGGCGACCCCCGGCCCCGCCGGCCGCTACGACTGTCCCCCGGACTGCTGCGGCCACGTCGAGCTCCTCGGCTACCCACTACCGTCTACGCCGAGAAGATCGTCACCGCCCTGCAACGCGGGACCGCGAACACCCGCTGGCGCGGCGACTTCGCCGACGTCTACCTGCTACGCACCCAGCAGGACGTCGACGGCACTGACCTCACCGCGCCGCCTCACCAAGGTCGCCGAGCACCGGCGCCGCCTCGCCCCGCGGCTGTTGACAAACACTCACCGACTACGCCCAGATCGGCCTCAGCACCTGCTACCGCGCCGGTCTACGTCGCCGCGACCTGACCCGCCGCCTACGCCGCCGCAGTTCGCCGACCTCCTCGACGGCGTCCACCAGTTGCGAACCCCGCACTCACCGGCCACGTCCACCGGCCCGCGCCGTACGACGCGGCACCGACCTGGACGAAGACGCCGTCAGCCATGACAGTGCCAGGGGGCAGCCCGAAACCAGTACCGAGTCGTTGCCGGGAGTCTGCTACGTCACGCGCAAGAGCACCTGGACGGACACAGCAACCAAACGAAGCCGTTC
>CAVRVD010000003.1:0-44412 GCA_963724535.1 uncultured Actinomycetota bacterium | reverse complement strand
CGATGCGCTGTGAGCGGACTCGCGAGAACGTCGACCGCCACCCAACTACATCCTCGCCGCCGACATGGCCTCCGAAACCTGACCAAGTCCCGACGGTCGTGCCGAGGGTCGGTCGGTGCCTGGAGGCCGTGGACTAGGCCCTCCGTGGTGCGGTAGAGAGTGATGGTGATCCGGGCAGCTCGTGACGATGAACTGTCCTCGTTGCAGGACATCGAGCGGGCAGCAGGTGTTTCATTTCGCGAGCGGGGCATGGACCTCGTGGCGGACGACGAGCCGCTCTCGACAGATGAGCTGCGCAGGTTCCAGCAAGACGGTCGGGCATGGGTCTCGGTTGACGAGAACGACGATCCGATCGCCTACCTGCTCGTCGACGCTGTTGACGGATGGCTCAACATCGAGCAGGTCTCGGTGCACCCCAGTTATGCGGGGCAGGGCTTGGGACGTCAGCTGGTAGACCTCGCGGACCGTCTCGCAGTGGAGCGTGGACTGTGCGGGTTGACGCTGACTACCTACGTGGATGTGCCGTGGAATGGTCCCTACTACGAGCGTCTCGGATTCCGAGTCGTGGCTGAGGCCGAGACGTCGCAGGGCATGAAGGCGATCCGGGACCGAGAGGCTCGACAGGGTCTGGACGCATGGCCGAGAGCGGTCATGGCGCGCAGCACGAGGGCTGAGTACCGGCAACCGACGAGCTGAACGCAGCGGGAAGCATCCACAATTGCCGCGGAGCGTAGGACTTGGCCGTGCCCGTGGGTGGGACCGCAGCGTCCGCGTCATGCCCCGGTGGACCCGTCGATCGCTTGGCGGATGAGGTCGGCGTGGCCGTTGTGGCGGGCGTACTCCTCGATCATGTGGAGGTAGATCCAGCGCACGTCGATAGCCATTGTCGAGGTCGGGTCCTCCCGATGGAGGGCGACGACTTCATCGAGGTCGTGGCGGGCGGCTTCGCTGCGGCAGGTTTCGATGGCGGACTGACCGCGTCGGGCGCGAGGCTCGTCGGCTCGGGTGGGCGGGTAGTGCGACCATGCGGTGATGGATGACTACCTGCTGGTCAACCGCGCCAACTGGGACGAGCGCGCCGCAGCCCACGCCGCTTCGCCCGGATACGCGGTCGAGCGGTTCGTCGCGGACCGGGAGTTCCTCAGTCACGTGGTGCGTTTCGACCTGCCGCGACTGGGTGACGTCGCCGGCCTGCGCGGGGTGCACCTGCAGTGTCATATCGGCACCGACACCGTGTCGCTGAGCCGCCTCGGCGCCCGGATGACGGGTGTGGACTTCTCACCCACCTCCCTGGCGCAGGCGCGGCGCATCTCATCGGCGACCGGGGCTGACATCGAGTTCGTGGAGTGCGACGTCTACTCGGTACCGGACCACCTGCCGCAGGGCGTCTTCGACCTCGTCTACACCGGGGTCGGCGCGTTGTGCTGGCTACCTGACGTGCGCCGCTGGGCCGGGGTTGTGGCCGGTCTGCTGCGGCCCGGTGGGCGCCTGTTCCTCCGCGAGGGGCACCCAGTGCTCTGGTCAATCGACGAGCGCCGCGACGAACTGGTGATCGACTTCGCCTACTCCGAGACACCTGAGCCGGTGGTCTGGGAGGACGACTCAACGTACGTGGAGACCACCAGCACCTTCGTGCACACCCGGACGCACAGCTGGAACCACGGACTCGGCGAGATCGTCACCGCGCTCCTTGACGCCGGGATGGAACTCACCCAGCTTGTCGAGCACGACTCGGTGCCGTGGGAAGCGCTGCCCGGGAAGATGGAGCGGGTCGACCTCGACGAGTGGCGCCTTGCCGACCGCCCCTGGCGTCTACCGCACACCTACACCCTGCAGGCACTCCGCCGGCCACGCTGACCGCAAGTGGGGGGTCCGCCCGCAGCTCCGCTCGTCCCTGGCCGGCAGCATCGAGAGATCCTCATCTCCCGCAAAATGATCTCGTTCCTTCGCTCGCGGAGAGGTCGAGTGAGGCGCCGCACCGGGGCTGTCGGCGTCGAGGTGGTCGCGCCTACGGTGGGGCATGGGCACGACGTTGCGCATGTCGAGGTCGCGGACCTTCCCTGTTGCCGTCGCGGAGGCATTCGATCGGTTGCTATCGATGCCTCTGGGTGATCTGTTCACCAGGTGGTACGGGCCGATCCCTCCGGTCAGGGGTACGGAGCAGGACGGGATCTGGGGGACCGCCGGACAGCAGCGCGTCGTCCGGTTCGTCGGCCCGGGTAGTGCCCGGGAAACCCTCGTCCGCGTCGACCGACCCCGCGAGTTCAGTTATGAGCTCAGCGAGCCGACCGGCCCGCTTGCCCTGCTCATCGCCCGCGTGGAGGGATGCTGGGCGTTCGAGCTGGCGGGCACCGGCGTCCGGATCACTTGGTCGTGGGACGTGGAGTCGCGCAGTCTGGCGGCACGGGTGGCACTGCCCGTGTTCGTCCGCTGCTGGAGGGGCTACGCCCGGGGCGCACTCGAGCGCCTGGAGGGAGTCCTCTTGTCGCCGCAGGAAGCTAGGTGACGTCCGGTGCTGGCTCGATGAGGCTGCGACACGGTCGTGAACCTGCTGTGCCTTGGCGACCCGTTCCCTCTTGACGTCGGCAGCACGGCAGTGTGGCCGCTCTTGCCGCATTGGGCTGCTACGCCTTGGTTGGTGGATGATCGCCTGGGCCGGCGGCCGGTCGTCGTGGGCGGATCTCAGGCGGACTGTCCGCGTGCCTGGCTTCCAGCTCGAAGCCGGCGAGCCGTGCCGCGAACCTGACCGGTGGCAACATGCGGATGCCGCCGACCAGGCAAGGCGAAACTGCAACGGCCGGGCCACTCGGCGGCACCGGAATGCACCTCGTGCCGCCGCCGGGCGGTCGGCGCCGTCAACGGGGAAGCAGATCGTCCGGACGTGCCCAAGAGATGCCTGGGAATCGGGCGAAGTCGTGGTCGTAGGTGACGATCTCGGCGCGGTGCTCGCGGGCCAGGGCGGCCAGGTGGGCGTCGGTGACCAGGTTCGCGCCGGTACCGACAGCGGCGATCATGTCGGCGAACAGCCGCGGATGGCGCGCGGTCGGGCCGACCGTCTGGGCGCTGGGCGCGGCGAGCCACTCCTCGACCTGGCCTGTGGCCTGTTCCGGTGACAGGGTTCGGGGGAACAGTCCGGGCTTCGTGGTGAGCCGGACGAACGCCAGCAGCGCGACCCAGGCGAAGCCGACCCGTGCATCGCCGGACAGCGCGCCGTCGAGCCATCGGCGCGAGGCCTCGTGGGAGTCGCTGTCGCGGTTGACCGCGTAGATGAGCACGTTCGCGTCGACGATCTTCACGCGCGGCGCCGCATCTTGCGCACGATCTCCTCGTCCTCGAGGTCGGCCGCCAGCCGCAGCGCCTGGTCGAGGTTGACGCTCGGCGCGCCGAGGGACGCCGTGCGAGTGGCGAAGGCCGCTGGCTGCCGATGCCTGGGGACTCCCTCACGGATCAGGTCGTTCAATGCCTGCTTGAACGAGACTCCGCGCTCGATCATCCGAGCTCGGACGAGCTGCTCGGCGTCGGGATCCAAAGTCACCGTCGTGCGCACCATGACAGCCTAGCATCAGACATGTTGACAGCAGAGCATCATCGCTCACGAGTGGCCGTCGATCAGCGGCACGACGGGGGCCGAACGTCTCGGCCAACCCGAGATGGCGACAGAAAGCGACGGGTTGCGAGATTCCTGGATCAGGGGGCTAACGGCAGCGATGGTCGAGATTCGGCGAACTCATCGTGGTGTAGGGGTGTGGGCCGAACGACGTAGTCCCTTAACCTTCTGGTATGCACGAGATCTCCGTCACCGACGACGAACTGACCTTGCTGCGCAGCGCCGTTAAGGCCTTCCTCAGCAACTTCGGCCATGACCAGAAGGACGTGGTCGTTCGTCTGAGAGCCCTGCAGGCCAAGCTCGCCGCCATCGAGTGAGTCCTGCCGTCGCGTCGCCCCAAACGGCGTCATCCAGCTCGTCGAGGACACTGCCGCGGCGTCCTTGACGCGAGCCTGCGCACGATGATCTACGCCCACTCGACCTTCCCACCGCGCATCGAGGACTCCCCGGCGAGCGATTCCTGATGGGCTGAAGCGTGCAGGAGTGAACGGGAGGTTGCCGAGCACTCGTCGGCGAGGTAGCGCTGGACCAGCCCGTCGACGGTGAGGCCGGCCTGGATCGCCGCGACCGTGCCGACGATCCGCGGGTCGTCGGCGGGGACGCGCATCGTGAGGCAGCGGGAGGGAATCGACGCTCGGCCGTAGCGGGTTCCCGGATCACCATGCCGCCCGAACTCGCCCTCGCCGTCTCCGCCGGCGCACTCGCCGCCGTCAACCCCTGCGGCTTCGCGCTGCTGCCTGCTTACCTGGGCCTGTTCCTCGGCGAGCACGACACCCGCCGCTCATCCGTCGCCCGCGCCCTGGTGGTGGGCCTGGCCGTGACCGCCGGGTTCGTGGTCGTCTTCGGCGTCATGGGTTTCGCCGTCTCGGCGCTGTCGTTGGCGCTGGGTGACTGGCTGAGCTACGTGACCATCGCCTCGGGCGTTCTGCTGCTGGCGGTCGGCGTGCTGCTGTTCGCCGGCCGTGAGGTGTCCGTCCGGCTACCGAGGGCTCGCCTGTCGGTGAGCGGGTCACCACGCGGCATGCTCGCCTACGGCGTCGTGTACGCCACCGTCTCCCTGTCGTGCACCCTCCCGGTGTTCCTCGCCGCGGTGGTCTCGGTCTTCACCAGCCCCGAGCTCGGGGTGGCCGACGGGGTGCTCGCCCTGCTCGGCTACGCGGTCGGGATGGGCGCGGTCCTGACGGTGCTCGCCCTCGCCCTGGCGGTGTTCGGGCAGAGCGCGGCGCGGCGGGCCAGGTCCGGCTCCCCCTACATCGGCCGCATCTCGGGGGTGTTCCTGGTGGCCGCCGGGCTCTACGTCCTCTGGTACGGCTGGGTCGAGTACCAGGCGTTCCGGGGCAACGTCATCGCCGCTGGGCCTGTCGACGCCGTCGCCGCGGCGTCGGCGGCGACGAGCCGCCTGCTCACCGACGTCGGGCTCGTACCGCTGGTGGTCGGGGCTCTCGCCGTCGTCGCCGGTGCCTGGGCATACACGGCCACACGACGCAGCCGGCGAACCGCCTCACTCCACCCGTCGTCAGGAGAGTCCTGAGTCGCGCGCGGACGTGAGCCTGGCGCCCTCAGGCGCCCTCAGGCGCCCGCGGGCAGCCTGAGCAGGTCGGACGTCGCGAACAGCGGCCCGACGACCACACCGACCGCCGCGAACACCTCGGCGGGGACGCCGATGTCGGCCAGGTACAGGGCTCCCACATGCCTGGCGGCCGCCGGCGCCAGCAGGCCCGGCTTGGGCAGCGCCAGCGTGACCGTCGCCGCCGCGACGGCGGTGGGGTCGTGCGGCCGGCCCGTGTCGACGTCGAGGCCCGAGGGGGTGTCCAGCGACACGACCGGTGCCTGCGCCGCGTTGGCCCACCGGATCAACGCGGCGGCCGGCCCTCGCGGAGTCCCCGACAGGCTGTAGCCCAGGACCCCGTCGAGGACGACGTCCGGCTGCGCCAACCTGCCCGCCTCGTCCAACCCGCCCGCCTGGCTGACCGGCACACCGAGGCGGTGCAGCACGGCCAGCTAGTGCGCCGGAACGCCGTCGTAGGCCTGGTCGGGGCGGGTGGTCACGACGGTCGGGTGCGCTCCCCAGCCGTGAAGGCGCCGGGCGGCGGCCATGGCCCCGCCACCATCGCCACCGGTCCCGGCGAGGACGACGACGTGCTTTCCGGCGACGTCGCCGCCGAGGTGGCTGCGCGCGACGGTCGCCAGAGCCCGGCCGGCGTTCTCCATCATCTGGACGAGCATGACGCCTCGTTCGGAGACCATGATCCTGTCGACCTCGGCCATCTGGGCGGCCGTGACGACGGCCCAGGCGGGCTCGACAGGCCCGGCGCCCGAAGGACCGTCCGCGCCCTGCGTCATGGCTGCCCGACCGTCCGCGAGAACCGCCTCAGCCGAGCCACGGGCGGGGACGAGGCGCCTAACGGTTGGTTTGGTGATCATGACCGGGGACCTTCTGGGTGTTCGGTAGGGACTGGCTGACCTGATACGTCGGCTCGTCGTGGCGGGTGCCAGTGACGCGGACGACGACGTTGCCGCGCTTGGGGTCGGTGTCGACGATGCGGTGGGCCTGTGTGCGCATCCGATGACCTGACCTGCCGGTAGGGGCCTTGGAAGGCCCCTATGCGACGTCCCAGTGGTAGTTGGTGTCCCACCGCCAGGAGGCCCACACCGCGGCACCGAGGCAGATGGCTCCGAACAGGACGGCCACCGCTCTTGGGTTCACGCTTGCCGCTGGGCGCGAACGGTTTCACGGTCCGGGCTGGTCGCCATGGTCGCCGACGCGGTGCGGGGCCAGGTCCAGGCGTACCGCAGGATGAGGGCGAGAAGGACCAACTCCAGGACGACGCCGAGGCCGTAGTAGTACAGCCAGGACCCGCCCGCCACGTTGAAGACCGTGAAGGGGACATAGGCCGCGGCAACGATGAGGTTCAGGAGGCGGTTCGCCCGGGCGGGCAGCGTCATCGACAGCACGACCATGAAGATGGGGACGGCGAGGAGGGACAACACCGTGACCGCCCAGGTCTGGGTGATGTCGAACGTGAAGACCTTGCCGTTGAGGATGTCGTCGATGATGCCGGGCTTGTAGAAGCCGAGAATGTCGACGTAGACGTACAGGAACATGAAGCTTGTCCACGCTGCGGCGAGCTTGGCCTTCACCGGGATCGGCTGGTCTTCCAGTGTGGTGGTGGGTTGATGTGTTCTCATCATGGTCTCCGTTGTTGTGGTGAGGATCGGTAGGTCCACGATCGCTGAGCCCGGCGGCGGGCACGTCGGCCCGGAGGCCGGAGTTCGCCTGGCCGATGGCATGGTCTGTCTCTCGTTCTTTGGGCGGGTACGCCGAGGCGCGCCGATCCCTAGGCTGGAGCCGTGGTCACTGTCCGGCGCTCCATCTGGCATGAGCCGCGGCCTGCTGACGCCCCACCCATCGGTCGGCTCGACTGGCTGCTGGTGGGCGTGTTCGCGGCCGCCGCCTTGGTCGAGGGCATCGTTCGGCCGGGCTTGGCCTGGCGACCCCTTGTGGCGGTGCTCGCCCTGGCGCTGATGCCTGCCCTGCTCTGGCGGCGAGGCCGCCCCCTGATGGCCGCCCTGGTCGGGTGGGGCGTCGCCGGGCTGCTCTCGGTCCTCCAGCTGACTGCGCACGCCGGGGACCTCGGCCTCTACTCCATGATGGCCGTCCTGATCCTGCTCTACTCCCTGGTGCGGTGGGGCTCGGGACGGGAGATGGTCTTGGGGACGGCGTTCGTGACAGTCGTCGTCGCGCTGGGGATGTACGCCTCCTCCGCGGGCTGGGCCGACGTTTTCGGCGGGAGCGTCCTCTTGCTGTTGTTCGTCGCCCTCGCGGCGGTGTTCCGCTACCGCGCGGACCTCTGGCATCGCCAACAGCGCGAGATCCGCAATCAGGAGCGGGTGGCGCTGGCGCGCGAGCTGCACGACACCGTGGCCCACCACGTCTCGGCCATCGCGGTGCAGGCGCAGGCCGGTGGCGTGGTCGCCGGCATCCAGCCTGAGAAGGCTGCCGAGGTCCTGGCCGCGATCGAGTCTGAAGCGTCGCGAACCCTGGCGGAGATGAGATCCATGGTGCGGGTGCTGCGTGAGGAGGAAGCCGTCGCCTACTCGCCGCAGCTGGGTGTCGCGGACCTGCCTGCTCTGGCGCGCGCCGACGCGACGCCCACCGTCGAGGTCTCGCTGAACGGTTCGTTAACCCGGCTGGCACGACCCGTGGACGCCGCGCTCTACCGGCTCGCGCAGGAGTCGCTGACCAACGCCGTACGGCACGCCCGGAACGCGACCCGCGTCGGGATCGACGTACGCCGGGAGGGCGACGCCGTCAGGCTGCGTGTCAGCGACGATGGACAGACCGAGCCGGGGCCAGCCCCGGAGCCTGGGTTCGGCCTGCTGGGCATGGCCGAACGCGCCCAGCTCCTCGGCGGATCGCTCTCCGCGGGGCCGGGGCCCGAGGGTGGCTGGGTGGTCGAGGCCGTGCTGCCGGTGGAGGCGCTGGCATGAGCATCCGTGTTGTCGTAGCCGACGACCAGGACTTGGTCCGGACCGGGCTGGTGATGATCCTCGGCGCGCAACCCGACCTCGAGGTCGTGGGGGAGGCAGCAGACGGGCTCGCAGCGCTCGACCTGGCGACCCGGCTGCGTCCCGATGTCCTCCTCGTCGACATCCGGATGCCTGGGCTCGACGGCGTCGAAGTGACCCGGCGCCTGGCCGGGCCAGACGTGACGGACCCGATGGCGGTCGTCGTGATCACCACCTTCGACCTCGATGAGTACGTCCTCGGCGCCCTACGCGCCGGCGCCCGCGGCTTCCTGCTCAAAGACGCCGGGCCGGAGCTCCTCGTGCAGGCCATCCACGCGGCGGCCAACGGGGAGGCGCTGATCGCCCCCAACGTCACCCGCCGGCTGCTGGCGACCTTCGCCGACCAGGCGCCGGTGGTACCGGTCCAGCCCATCGACCCGCTCACCGAACGCGAGGAGGAGGTGCTCGCGCTGGTGGCACGGGGCCGGACCAACGCCGAGATCGCCACCGAGCTCTTCGTCGGCCTGAGCACGGTCAAGACCCACGTCGCATCGTTGATGACCAAGCTCGGCGCCCGCAACCGCGTCGACATCGCGATGTGGGCATACGACACCAGACGCGTGAGAGCCGGTTAGCGGGGCTTCGCCCCAGCCCAACGAGGCATGTCCAGCGGCACCAGGCCGCACGCACGCAAGGACCCGCGGTCAGAGGTGGCCGGCCGCCGCCGCCCGCTCACCTATGCATGGTGACCGCGACGCTCAAGGCGCAAGTGCTGGTCAGGTGCGCTTGGTTGCGCGAGTGGAGCGAGCACTACCCACGCTACGCCCGTCACATCTGGCTGGGGAGGACCAAACTTGACTCGATCACAACGACTTCGCCGGACCTAGCTCGGCTAGCTCGGCTAGCCGGTGTCTGCGCAGACTGGCCCGGACCAGCCGCAGGGTCTCCAGGTCTCCGCTGCACAGCCAGCACTGTCTCAGGTGCTCACCCACGACGTCCGCGCGCTCGTCGTCGAGCTCGCCGTCGAGATACGCGCCGACGTCCGCTCGAAGCCGGCGATGTGGCAGCAGGTGCATGGCCACGAAACCCTGCTCCGGTCGCCAACGATTCCGGCCCCCGGACGGAATACCGGCGAACCGGGGTCGGGTTCCCCAGCTGTGACGGCGCGTGCCCCTGACGAGGCGGCCGGCGACCCTCCGTCGCCGTTCGAGACCTACGTGATCCCGCACGTGGACGTCCTCTACCGGGTGGCGCTGTCGCTAACGGGCCAGCCGGCCGACGCCGAGGACCTGGTCCAGGACACCCTGATCAGGGCCTACCGGGCGATCGACCGCTTCGACGGCGCGCACCCTCGCGCGTGGCTGCTCACCATCCTGCGGCACACCCATCTGAACAGGCTGCGCGTCCGGCGACCCGATCTCCTGCGCGACGGTGAGTCGATCGAACGGACCATGTCGGGGGCCGGCCGTGCCGCACCGTCGGCTGAGGATGTCATCGTCAGCGAGACGTTCGAGGCGGTGGTCGTCGACGCTCTGGCATCGCTGCCCGACAAACACCGGTCGGTCGTGACGCTGGTGGACGTCGAGGGCCTGTCCTACCAGGAGGCGGCGGACCTGCTCGGCATTCCCCGGGGGACCGTGATGTCCCGCCTTCACCGAGCCCGCGTGCGGATCCGCGCCCGGCTTGCCGCCGCCGGGCTCGTCGTCACCAGGAGGCCGATGTGATGATCCTGGCGCGCCTGTCCCGCTCTGGCTGCCACCGCGTCGCGCGGGTGCTGCAGAGCTACCTCGACGGGGAGGTGGACCCTCCCGCGGCCGCGATGGTGGCCGAACACCTCGAGGAGTGCCGCCGCTGTGGCCTGGAGGCCTCGACGTATCTGGCGATCAAGGCCGCGATCACCGCGACGGCCCCCGAGGCGTCGGCTGTCGACCCGCTTGCGGTGGAGCGGCTGCGACGGTTCGTGCGTGACCTGTCGGACGCTCGCGATGCCGACGCGTGAGCAGGCCTGGGACGACTATCTCGCCGCCTACCACAAGGATCGGCCCGGCATCACCGAGACGGCGTTCGTGCACGCCGCGGACCCTGAGGTCGGCAGTGCCCACGACTGGCTCGCCCGGGCCCTACCCTTCGGTCTCGGCGCGGTCCTCGACGTCGCCTGCGGCAACGCGGCACTGCAGCCGCGGCTGAGCGGGTACGACCGCTACCTCGGCATCGACCGCAGCGAGCCCGAGCTGGCCCTGGCTCGCCTCCAGGGGCGAGGGCCGGTCGTCGCCGCCGACGCGCGGGCGCTGCCCGTGCCGGACGGACGCTACGACACGGTGGTGTCGTCCATGGGGCTCATGCTCATCAAGCCGTTCGAGGACGCCGTGGCCGAGATCGCGCGGGTGCTGCGGCCCGGCGGGTCGCTCGGCCTGCTGCTGCCCGCCGTGCTGCCGCTGCGGCCGTCGGACCTACGCCCCCTGTTCGCGCTGAGCCTGCCGCTGCACGGCCCCGGCTCGATGCCGCAGCTACTCGGCCGCCGCCGGCTCAGCGCCGCCCTGGACGGCGAGGGCCTGGACGTCGTGTCGCTGGACACCCGGCGATTCGGCTTCCCGCTGCGGACCGGCGACGACGCCCGGCTGGCCGTCCGCGCGCTCTACACGCCAGGCCGAAGGCCGCATCAGCTCCAGGCAGCCGAGCGATCCCTGCGGCGGCGGGTGGGGCCACGGGCCGAGCTCGGTGTCCCTCTCCTGCGGGTCGTGGCCCGTCGGCGCTGACCGGTCAGGGAGCGGCGAGGTAGGCGTCAGGACGGAACGCTGCCCAGGCGAACCAGAAGGTGTCGACGTGCGGCACCCGGCTCAAGGCGGTACCCACCAGAGGGCCCGACGTGGCCCGGCCCAGGACGTCCCAGCGCGAACCGGTCTCGACGTCCACCGCGCCACCGCCCGACGGTGCCGTCCGGAACGTCAGGGTGCGCCCGTCGACGACCGGGGAGAACGCACCGGTCGAGGCGATGGCGGCGCCGCCGGCGACGTCCGCCTTGTCGAGCGCAGAGGCCAGTCCCGCCTCGGCGAGCAGGACCACGGGCTCGTCGTCGACGGTGACGGTCAGCACGCCGTCGGCCTCCAGCACGGCCAGCCGGACGGCGACCGGGTCGTCGGAGCCGGGGAAGGCGATGACGCGCTCCTTGGGCGGCAGGCGCGGGTCGGAGTCGACGTCGAGCAGGAAGGGTTCGCTTCCGGCCCGGTCGTACCCGACGTAGGGGTTGGCGCCGTAGTCACGCGAGAAGCCCGTCTGGCGGCTGAGCACCCAGCCGTGCGGGTTGGCCTTCAGCCACACCCCCCAGGGCACGGTGGCCACGGGCACGCGGGTCAGCTCCGTGCCCGCCAGCACCCCGGCGATCGCGCGGCCTTCGATCTGGGACCACAGCGACTGCGTCTGGCGGTCGTACATGACAAGCGCCGACAGGTACAGGCTGCCCGAGGTCCCGAACGTGACGAGCCGCTCACCCACCCGTCGGTCGTAGCCGAGCGCGGAGTTGCACAGCGGGCAGTAGGTGACCGACACCGGCGCCCCGGCCACGGTGTCGTTGACGATCTCGTGCCAGATGAGGATCTGCACCGGGTAGGCGCGAGCCTCGCCGTCCACGGTCAGGGCGAGCACGGCCTCGTCGTCCTCCAGCCAGGTGACGTCCGCGGCGCGCTCGAACAGAGGGGCGTCGATGGCGGGGATCCCGTCGGGCGGTGGCCCTCCGTCCAGGATCCGCGAGACGTCGACCAGGGGTGCCGGCAGCCCGTCCCCGGCAGGCTCCTCCAGCGCCGACGGCACGTCCTCACGCGGTGACTCCTCGACCGGTTCGAGCGCCACGGCGCGCCCACCCGGGACGGAGCCGTCGGTGCTGCGGTCGGTGCCGCGGTCGGCGTCCGAGCACGCAACGAGAACCAGCACGCCCGCGGCAAGCAGCCCGACGGCGCGCCCCGGCCTCACGGGCTGCCAGCGGCCAGGGCCCCCACCGCTGCGCCGAGCGCCTCCTCACCCAGGCTGCCGGTGAACACCTCGACGTCCCCGGTCGCGGACACGAAGGCGAACGCCGGCTGCGACACCACGCCGAAGGCCCGCCACACCGTGCCGTCGCGGTCGACCACATGGGTCAGCGAGGCGGAGGCCGTGTCGGTGACGAAGTCCTGCATGGCCTCGACCTCACCGCGTCCGGCCACGCCGATCACGCTGACGGACTCACTGTTGGCCTGTGCCACGGCCAGGACGTCGGGCGCTTCGACACGGCAGATCGTGCACCACGGCGCCCAGAACCACAGCACCGTGGGCCGACCCTGCAAGGTCGCGGCGTCGAAGGCCTCGCCGTCCACCGTGGTCGCCTGGAAGTCCAGGCTCGCCGTGCCCTGCGGTGCAGCGCCGGCGACCTGCTCACCAGGCGTCACGCTGCCGGTTCCCACAGAGCCACCGGCGCAGCCGGCCACCAACAGGACGGCGGCCACGCCCGCGCTCGTGAGCATCTGTCGCCGGTGGCTCGGCTCCCGGGTATACATGTCACCTGAACCCGCGAACGCCTCGACATGCTTCCATCGTGACTCGACGTCGGCCACCCGAAGGTGAATGGGCCTGACGTGCACGCCGTGCTACCACTCTGCCGACGCGAACCGGGTGCGGGTCGACGGCGAACACACCGTCGAGCAGGTGGAGTGGATCCGGACGCCCATGCGGAGGCGCTGCTCGCCATGCGCCGTCACGGCCGCGAGCCGACTCCCTCATGCGCGGCCGACGGGCCTGCCCCGACCGCGAACGGAGGCCGAGGTGACCCCGTTCCGCGCGGAGTTCGCGGCGATGTTCGAGCGTCTGCGCCGCGACCTGGGGGTGCGGTCCTTCCTCGCCCACAACATGACGGTGACTCCGGCGAACCTCGACGAGGTCGCCGGGGTGGTGCGGGAGTGCCTGCCGATGGGCTACGCGATGCTGGCGTTCCAGCCCGCGGCGTCCGGCTGCCGTGGCGCACCGTGCAGTTCGGTGATCCGCGCCGTAACAGAACGGCGTTCGGCTGGCGGGTGGGCGAGGACTGGGTGTCCCTGCTCGACGAGGACGAGCCTCGGGACCCCGCGGCCCGCGATGCGTTCTACGCCCGGCTCGGCGGGATCCAGCTCGGCGGTACGTCTGCCCCGGTGCTCACACTGCGCCTGGTGCGTGCGATGGTCACGAACCCGGGCGCCTCCCTCTGGCGACAGGATGGCTGCGGCGCGCTGCCCTCCTGCCCGCACCCACGCGGCCACCAGGCGCGGTCGGGGACCTCCATAGTCGTCAGCTACGGGTCAGGTGCATCTCGCCTCGTTGGAGCAGGGTCAACCCCGTTCGAACCTCTGGTGCTCCCCGGAGAACGCTCAATCGCCCGTCGCAGAACGGCTCAAGAGCCGTGGTCAGCATCAGCCGCGCCAAGTGCATACCGAGGCAGGTGCGCTGGCCGGCCGAGAAGGGGATGAAGCCCCACGCCGGGAGGGTGCCGCCGGCGAAGCGCGACGGGTCGAAGCGGAGGGGATCGGGCCACAGGTCGGGGTCGTGATGGGTGAGCCACGGCGAGTAGAACACCAGGCTGCCCGGGGGAATCTCGACACCGTCGTGCTGCACGGTCCGGGTGGTCTCGCGGCTGCCGAGCCATCCGACCGGGTACAGCCGCAGGGTCTCGTCGATCACTAGGGGGAGGATCTTCAGATCGGCCCAGGCCGGTGACGCGGCGAGGTGCCACAGCGCCCAGGCCAAGGTGTGCGTGGTCGTGTCGTAGCCCGCCGCGAACGAGACCCGCACCTCTTCGGCTGCGCGGTCCACAGAGTCCCGCACGTGGGCGGCAAGGCTACCCATCGGAGCGGTCGCCACGGCCCGGGTCATCGCCCGGGTCATCCGTCGGAACAGCAGCGGCCTCGGCAGGAGCGGGGCGGGCATCGGCAGGTCCAACGGGTGCACGAAGCGAGACAGCAGCTCGGGGTCGATCGCCGGTCCGGCGCCGAAGAAGGCACGCTGCAGCAAGGCCTGGACGGTGCCGGACGCCCACGCCGATGCCTCGAAGTCGCCCGTCGGCACTCGTGCCGCGACCACTGCCCGTAGGTCGTCGCGCAACGCGTCGAGCGACCGGGCGTGGAAGGCCGGGTTGAGGGCCGCCCGGCGCGGCCGATGCTCAGGCGCGTCGGTAAGAACAACGCCTCCGGCGAGGTAGGACGTGCGCTCGCTGAGGCTGCCGCGACTACGGAACGTCTCGATGTCCTTGAGCACGAGCCGGTTCCAGTCGGGGCTGTATCCCACGATGGCACGCCGCCACAGCCGCAGCTCGAACACCGTGCCCAGCCGGGCGCCCTCCTCGATCAGGGTCAGCGGCTCCATCCCGAACCGGCCGAGGTGCCCGGCGAGTCGCTGGCCGCACGGCGACGGGAAGCGTCGGGAGCCGGTCTGCAGGGGCCGGGTCACTGCACCGTCCTGCCCTTCCACGACTGGCGACGGCGGATCGCGACGAGGTAGAGCGGCACGGCCGCGAGCGGCGTGGCCGGCACCAGCAGCGCCTCCCACGGCGCCCCCCGGCCGGTCGATGCGTTGAGGACGAGACGTTGCACAGGGCCCGCGGCGGCCGCTACGGCCCAGCCGCGGTCGCGTCTGGTTAACACCCAGGGCAGCGTGTAGGCGACCAGGTGCCCGGCCGCGGTCACCGCCATCAGCGGGCGTGACCCGCCGTGGGCCGCGCGCAGCGACTTGCCGAAGCCACGGATGGTCTCGCGGTAGCCGTCGTACATCCGGGAAAGGACCAGTCCGGCTCCGAGCGCCAGCCCGAGACGCAGACCGGCCTTGCGCGCCGTGTAGGCCAACCGCACGTCCTCCACGACGGAGGTCCGGACGGCGGCGTGGCCGCCGATCGTGTCGTACGCCTCGCGCGTGAACGCGATCAGCTGCCCATTCGCCGTGGCCGCAGCGGGTACCGGCATGCTGAGCAGCCGGTGCGGCAGAAACGCCAGCAGCACGTCGTCGATCAGCGGGACGATCAGGCGCTCCCCGACGCTGTGGGTGAGCTGGCGGGGGAACACCGAGAACATGTCCGAATTCTGCTGCCGTGCCGCCGCCACGATCGACTCGACCGCACCGGGGCGCAGCTCGACGTCCGCGTCACAGAAGACAAGCAGGTCCCCGCTGGCTGCCTTCCCCAGCTGATGGCAGGCCCACGCCTTGCCGAGCCAGCCTTCGGGCAGCTCCGCACCGGAGATGACACGCAGCCGGTCGTCGGGCCCCGCCAGGTGCCGCGCGAGCTCGGCCGTCCCGTCCGAGGACCCGTCGTCGAGCAGCAGGATCTCGGCCACCGGCTGCCCGAGCCAGGTCGACAGCGTGCGCGGCAGGTTCCCGGCCTCGTCCCGGGCGGGTACCAGCAACGACACGGTCGGCAGCGGGGTGGACGCGGCGCTGCGCAGGCGCGGGAAGGTGACTGCGTTGGCCAACAGGGACGCGGTCTTGATCGCGTGAAAGGCCAGGACGCCGGCCCTCAGTGTCCGAAGCGCGCGGCCCACCGCTGCAACCTCTCGTCCATGCTGCGCCGCCCGTGTACGACCTCGGCGAAGCCCGGCAGCGGCTCGCGTGGGTCAGTCGTGGAGATCGCCCTGTCGATCGCGGCGAGCCGTTCGCCCAGCACGCGGGACAGCTCTGCCGTGGCGCAGGTCACGTCAGAGCGCGACCGTCCCGCCGGCAGCGTGACCGGTGCCAGATCGACGTAGGCCTCGCTCGCCTGGTGCCCACGCGCCGCTACCCGCACCGCCGCAGCAACCAGCGGCACTTCGCCTCGGAGCGCGAACCAGGCGGCACCCGCTGCCAGCGGTCGTAGCGGCCCGACCGGGACCAACGCGCCCTCGGGGAAGACGATCAGCACGTGACCCGCACCCAGATGGTCGAGCCCCCGGCGCAGTTCAGCCGTCCCGAACACCCCGACGCGACGAAGGAAGCGGAAGTCCGCCAGGTTGTCCTGGTCCATGACCAGCGCCGGAACCCGGCCCGCGCCCTTCAGCGCCGCCGCCGCGACGAACGGGTCCCACCAGCTGTGGTGTGGAGCCGCCCAGACGAAGCCACCCGGCGGTGCCTCCCCGCGCAGCCAGACGCCGCGTAGGCCACGCTTGACCAGCTGGTCGAACCCGTGCAGCAACAGGCCGCCGCCTGGCACATCGCGCGGCGCGATCCTGCCTCGGACACCGGCGAGGTCCATGGTTGGACCGTAGCGCGCCGTCGAGGTGCTGTGGTTCGCGGTGTCGAGGGTTCTCCGGGCTCTCCTGAGTGATCTGTGGGTGGCTTCGGCGTGCTGACGTGGTGACATGCCGCTCCCTGTGCAGGTTTCGGCGCCGGTGCCGCGGCTATGACCAGGGGCTGCGGCCCGCTGCCCGGCGTCACGCGATCGAGGCATGCTCGAACACGGGCAGAGCAACGCCTTGATCGAATCGCGGACACCGGCTGCGGCTCCTGATGAGGAGCCTCGGGTCGGGACCCGACGCCCTGATCGCCCTGGCGATGCTCGCCCTGGGCGGCACCCGACCTCCCCAGCAGAACCACATGATCACGCGCACAGACGGGTCAGGGGAGTCCGGATTCTCCTGACCCGCCCGGTGCTGGCTACGCTGCGCTGGTATGGGCGAGTTCATCAAGGACTTCAAGATCTTCGCGCTGTCTGGCAATGTGTTCGACCTCGCGATCGGGGTCATCCTCGGCATCGCGTTCGGTGCAGTCGTCGACACCTTCGCCAACGACGTGCTGATGGGTCTGATCGGGGCCGTGTTCACCTTCCCCGACCCGAGCCACCTCTCGGTGAACCTCAACGGCACCGAGGTGCACTACGGCACCTTCCTCGGCGCCCTGATGAACTTCCTGCTCATCGCCGTCGTCCTGCTGCTCATGGTCCGGATGCTGATCAAGGTCGGGATGAACTTCCGGGCCCAGGGCAGCCGGGAGTGCGACTACTGCAAGAGCTTCGTGCCGGTCGACGCCACCCGTTGCATGTACTGCACCAGTGAGATCGTGCCGATCGCCGTCGACTAGTCGGCCCGCGATCACCACGTCCGGTCGTGACCGGCACATGCGGGCGGTGCCGCCGCCGTCCACGCCCAGGTGGAGCTTCGTGGTCCACCCACCGGGACCGACCCAGGGCACGGTCAGTGGGCTCCGCAGCTGGCTGGGGGCCACATCAGGGGGCACGAGCGATCGTCGAATCGTGTCAGGTGTCGAGAATCCTCGACAGCTGTTGTCGCAGCCTCGGATCCAGGTCAGCAGCTCGTCCTGGCGCGATGGACGTCAGCCCGCGTCGCGGAGGCGGGGCAGCGCCGCAGCCAGCCGCTCGGCGAGCCCGACCGGGTGGGCCCCGTGGACGATGAGCAGGAGCTCGCTCACCCCGACGGCTGCGTAGCCGGACACGGCGGCCGGCAGGTCGTCGACGTCGCCCCGGGCGACCCGGATCTGGACCGAGCGCCGGATCTGTGTCGGGTCGCGGCCGATGGCTGCGCAGTGCTCGTCGAGGAGCGCGGACGACGCCGCGACCTCCTGCGGGCTGCCGCCGGCCGCGTTCCAGACGTCGGCGTACCGGGCGGTGATCGCGAGGGCACCGGCGGTGCCGGCCGGAGGCCGTCGCGCTACCGCACCGCCCCGACCCGCCCGCCCGCCTGACGTCGGACATGGGCGAGGGGGCGCCTCGACAGTTCCTTGTCCCGATCGGTACTCAGCCGATCGGTGCCGTGAGGTCGTACACCGTGACTTCGTCGACCGTCTGCGCGGTGAAGTTCTCGCTGACCCACGTGGAGATCGACGAGGAGGAGCCCTCGCCCCCGCCGCCCATCGGACCTCTGCCGCCATCACCGGACCCGCTGGCGATGTAGTAGTGGATCTGCCCGTCGGCGACGTAGGCCTGGAACTGCTCCAGCGTCGGTGACGGGTCTGCACCGTTGAAGCCACCGATCGGCATGACCGACTTCTCGGTCGGCAGCTGGTAGCCCGCGGCGTTCTCGGCACCCGTGGTCGCCGCGACCCAGGTGAAGGAGTCCGCGTCCTGGAGAAGGAGGGTGATCATCGCGTCGCTGACGGTCGCGGTGGCGCCCGCGCCGGGACTGGGCGTTCCCGCAGCACCGTTGGCCGCCTGACTGCCGCCCGCGAGGCCGCCGTCGGTCTGAGCGCCGGGAAGCGCTCCCGGGCCGTTGATGCCACCTGGACCACCGGACGTGCTGCCCTCGACGGCAGGACCTGTCGTCACGGCACCACCGGTGTGCGGGGTGAGCACGGTCTGCGCCGTCCACGAGGTCGGGCCGGCGAGCGCTGCGATCACCGCGAGTGTCACCCCGGCGCGGAGCACCGTCGACCCGAGCCGACGGCCCAGAAGCAGTCCGGCCGCGGCGAACAGACCGAGGGCCAGGACCACCCAGCGCAGCCAGGGGTTCCACTCCGGGGATCGGGCGAGGACGACGAACGTCCAGCCCGTGGTGACCAGCGAGACCGCGGCGAGCACCGGGAGCGCCCACCGGTCGCCGCGACGCGTCCACAGCAGCCACCCACCGATGCCGACGAGTGCCCCGATCGAGGGGGCGAGGGCAACGGTGTAGTACTGGTGGAAGGTGCCGTCCATCAGGGAGAACGTCAGGCCGGTGACGACGAGGGTTGCGCCCCACAGGAGCAGGGCGGCCCGCCGCACGTCGGTGCGTGCGGCCCGGCCCAGAGTCCACAGGCCGGCGAGGCCGAGGATCAACGCCGCGGGGATGAGCCACGCGATGTGCCCACCGAGGTCGCCGGTGAACATCCGCAGCACGCCGACGTTCGAGGAGAACAGGCCACCTCCCGCGTCGCCCGTCGGCCCGCCTGTGGCCCCGCCCGCGGTGGTGGCGGCGGTGGTGCCCGCCGTGCGGCCGAAGATCCGGCCGAGCCCGTTGTAGCCGAAGGTCAACTCGAGGAAGGAGTTGGTCGTCGAGCCGCCGACATAGGGACGGTCCGACGCCGAGGTGAGCTCGATGATCGCCACCCACCAGCCGGCGGAGACGATCATCGCGCCGACGGCGAGCAGGCCGTCGCGCAGACGCCGCCAGAGCGAGACCGGCGCAGCGAGCAGGTAGACCGCTGCGATGCCCGGGAGAACGAGGACGGCCTGGAGCTGCTTGGTGAGGAAGCCCAGTCCGACCAGCGCCCCGGCCAGCACCAGCCAGCGGGTGCGTCCGTCCTCGACGGCGCGCAGCGTCACGTACACCGCGAGGGTCAGCAGCAGCACGAGGAGTGCGTCTGGGTTGTTGAACCGGAACATCAGGGCGGCGACCGGCGTCAGGGCCAGGACGGCACCGGCGAGGAGGCCGGCCTGGGCGGTGAAGTAGCGACGCACCGAGGCGTACACGACTCCGACGGTGGCCACGCCCATGAGTGCCTGGGGCACCAGCATCGCCCAGGAGCTGAGCCCGAACACCCGGACGGAGAACCCCATCACCCACAGCGAGGCCGGCGGCTTGTCGACGGTGATCGAGCCCCCGGCGTCCGAGGCCCCGAACCAGAACGCCTTCCAGCTCTGCGAACCCGCCTGAACGGCCGCGGAGTAGTAGGAGTTCGCCCAGCCGGAGGCGGACAGGTCCCACAGGTAGAGGGCGCCGGTGACGACCAGGAGGGCGAGCAGAGCCGGGCGCTCCCACCGCTGCCGGGGTTGTGGGACGAACCGCTCGGCGACCGGACGCGTCGGGGGCTCGACGGGCGGGACAGGCGCCGGTGGCGCCTCGTCTCTGGCCTCGGTGTTCGCGCGCAGAGTCATCGGAGGGCTCCTTCGGAGAGGTCGGCAGCGGCGCGGGCGCCGGTCGGGATGGCAACGGCGTGGGCGCCCGCCCGGGTGGGAACGGGAGCCGCGACGCGCGGGCGGAAGACCCACTGCCGCAGCAGGGTGAAGCGCAGGACGGTCGCCGCGAGGTTCGCGACCACCAGAACGGCGAGCTCGATCGAGTGCGGTGCCGCCGGCGCGGCGGCCGCGAGGACGGCCAGGGAGCCGGACGTCAGCGCCCAGCCGAAGAAGAAGACGAGCAGCCCCTGGCCCTGGTGGCGGGCGGCGTTCTTCGACCCGCGGAACCCGAACGTGACGCGCCGGTTGGCCGCCGTGTTGGTGATCGCGGTGAGCAGCAGCGCGCTGAAGTTGGCGCCCTGTGCACCCATCGCCTCGCGTAGCAGCAGGAAGAGCAGCGCGTAGGCGAGGGTCGAGGCGACGCCCACCACGGCGAACCGCACGAGCTGGTGCAGCAGGGCCGTCTGCGCCCGCGCATCGGCCGGCTCGACGACGCCCTGCACGACACGCGTCTGCGAGTCCCCGACCAGCGGCAGGTGCTCGCCGATCTCACGCAGCGGCAGCGTGCCGCTCATCAGCTCGCGACCGACCCGGCCGACCCCTTTGAGGTCCGCCATCGCCGTGGCGACGATGTCCACGCGCGAGTCCGGGTCGTCGACCCAGTCGACGGGGACCTCGTGGATACGCAGGCCCGCGTGTTCGGCGAGCACGAGCAGCTCCGTGTCGAAGAACCAGCCGGTGTCGCGCACCAGCGGGAGGAGCTCACGCGCGACGTCGGCCCGGATCGCCTTGAACCCGCACTGCGCGTCGGAGAAGCGGGCTGCCAGCGAGGTACGAAGGATGAGGTTGTAGGAGCGCGAGATGAACTCACGCTTGGGCCCACGGACGACGCGGGAGGAGCGTGCGAGACGCGTACCGATCGCGACGTGGGAGTGGCCGGAGACGAGCGGCGCCACCAGCGGCAGCAAGGCCGACAGGTCCGTCGAGAGGTCGACGTCGCAGTAGGCGAGCACCTGGGCGTCCGAGGTCGACCAGACCGTGTTGAGCGCACCACCGCGACCCTTCGCCTCGAGGTGGGCGACCCGGACCTGCGGCAGCTCTGCCGCGAGGCGCTCGGCCACGGCCAGGGTGCCGTCCGTCGAGGCGTTGTCGGCGATGGTCACCCGCCACGAGAACGGCAGCTCGCCGGTCAGGTACGCGCAGACGGCCCGGATCGAGGTCTCGAGGCCGGCGGCCTCGTTGTAGACGGGGATCACGAGGTCGAGGACGGGGTCGGCGGCAACTGGGCCGCCACCCTCCGGTCGAGGGGCGATGACGCTGCAGGGAGCGCTCCGGGTGGTCGTCATGCTCGAAGACTGGCCGGGCCGGTTGGGCGGAGCGTGAGGTGAGCCTTTGGGTCACCTGTGCACCGAGCCATCCGCGTCGGCGGCCGCGTGCGATCTGGGTTGGGGCGCTCGGCGCGAGCTCGCGGCACCGGTCAGGAATCGAGAAGCGTGCGTGCTGCCGGGTCTCTAGCCTGAGCACGCAGGACGACAGAGGGGAGCCAGAGGATGGCCGAGACCGGCAAGGCCAGCAGGCGCGCCACGACGAAGGCCAAGAGCGAGGGTGCCTGCACCGAGTCATCGCCGAGAGGCTCCACGAGGTCACCACCGCGATCACGGACCGCGACGCCAGCGGCGGGATCCCACTCGGGCTGGTCCTCGTCGCCCCCGGTCACCGGCGCGCAGCCGCAGACCCGTTGCGCAACAGCGTCAGCACGTTGTGCGCGGTCTCGGTCGCCGTCGGTTCGACCGGCCCCGATTCCACGGCACGCGGCCCGGGGGACAGGTCCGCCAGATCGCCGACCAGCCGGAGTCCGGCCGCCTGGCGTTCGGCCAACGCCGCTTGATCCTGGGCTGCCCACTCCTGCAGCGTGGGGCGCCAGCCCTCGGCCAGGGCGAGCTTGCGGGCCTGCCCCGGACTGCGCGACATCCATGCCTGCAGCAGCTGGGCGCGCAGGCGTTGGCGCTCGCGATGCTCGACCTGCTCGGCGTCCAGGATGACGTTCATCTCCCGCAGCAGCTCGGCCTGGGAGGCGGTCAGCGAGATGTTGCTGTCGACCCGCGCGGTGCCGTCCTGGTCGTCGGGTGGGATGCCGTCGATCTCGCAGGCGCGTTGGAAGCGGGCCCACAGATCGTCGCCGGGCCGGGCTGTCGCCGGGGCGATGACTAGGCAGATCCGTTCCATGCCGACCACGGCCGCCCAGCGGTCCACCAAGTCGGGCAGCCCATAGGCGGTCCAGAACTGGCTGGGGCCGGCCCCGCGCAGCCGGGCAACGGAGGCCAGATAGGTGTGCTGGTCGTGGGTGGCGCCGTTCTTGATGTTCTGCTGCCACACGCTGGTCAGCAGCCGCTCCATGCTCCGGGCGGTGACGACGATCTTCACCTGCTCGGCGGGGCGACCCAGGGCGGCCAGCAGGTCGTGGATCGCGGGTTCGTGGAACGAGGCCATGGCCTCCGCCGAGAGGAGCACCGGGCCATGGTGGCGGCGCACCTCCGCTGTGAGCTTCTGCAGGTACCGGACCCCTTTCGCCCGGACCTCCTCGGTCACCCAGCGCACCTCCGGGCCGGCCACCGCGTAGACCGCCGGCTGATGGTTCAGGCCCCCCTGTGGCAGGTAGCCCGCTCCCGGGTACAGCATCGAGTGCCGAGCCAGCTGGCCACGTAGCGACCGCAACCGGGCCTGCAGGTAGGTGGTACCGGACTTCGGCGTCCCGATGTGCAGCGTGATCGGGCCGTCACCGCCCCGGCGACCGGCCCTGCTCAGCCGCGTCAGAACCGAGGCACGACGGGGGCTGTCCCGGCCTGCGTCGGCGATGGAGGCGTCCCGTGACGAAGTGTCGAGGAGCTCATCTCGCTTCGTCACAACCATCCCTCTCTGCCCGGCCGGCGGTCGACGACACCGATTCGGCCAGAGCCTGCCACTTCGGCGACCCTCGACATGAGGACGAGCAGTTGCGCGACGGCTGCCTCACGGGCTTGAGTTGGCTCGATACCGCCTGGAGGGTACCCGAAGCTGCGCAGGTCGGTCAGGTTCGCCAACCGCAGGAACCGCGCTCACGACGCGCCTGGGCGACTGCGTGGTGCCGGTGCCAGGTGGGCCGACGGGAGGTAGGTCGAACGGTGTGGCGACGTCATCGGGCGACTCTTCTCGGGGCCGGCCTGCTGGCGGTCTTGATGGCGGCCGGGGCGCGCAGGGCCATGCTGGGCTGGGGTGCGCGGGAGGCAGAGGCGGTCGCGCCCCTGCCGGGTGACGAGGTCGTTCCCGACCCTCAGTACCTGGCCACCAACGCCGTGACCATCGCGGCACCATCGCAAGCCGTGTGGCCCTGGCTGGTTCAGATGGGCGCCTACACGCGCGCAGGGTGGTACTCCTTCGACCGGCTGGACAACGGTGGTGTGCCCAGTGCTCGCCGCATCGTCCCCGAGCTGCAGAGTCTGCGGGTCGGAGACGTCATGCCCACCGATCGAGTCGGCAACGGCTTCGTGGTCGAGTCGATCGAGCCGGACCGCTCTTTGGTGCTCGTCATTCGCGAACCTGACGGGGTGACCTCCTCGGCCTTCGTCCTCGAGCCCGAGGGACCCGGTCGGTCTCGCCTCCTGGTCAGGGTGCGCCTGCGGACCCGCCCCACGATCAGAGGCCTCGGCTACCGGGCCGTGATGGAGCTTGGCCACGTCCCGATGACCCTGAAGCTGCTGCACGGCGTGCGGGAGCGTGCCCAGTCGTTCAGGTAGCGGCACGCATGCCCCGAAAGCGGGTGAGCCGACGTCCATGGGCGTCCATGAGCGTCCGTCGGCGTCGCGGCGGCGCGAGGGCGATTGGCGGCTGTCCGGTTGTCGGACTCGCGGACTATCCAGGTGGGCGGCCAGTGAGCCGCCGACGGAAGGAGCTTGGGATGGTCGAGGAGTCTCTCGCTGGCCCCTTCCATCGCCTCTCGTCGGGACACCGAGCAGGCGGCTGCCCGTCGGGTGTCGTGAGCATCCGCGACGTCCGATCTACCGACGACTTCTTCGCGACCTCGACCCGGCTCTCGCCTGGGCCGGCTGGTACGGGCCGACCCCCGCCCACGTCACCGGGGCCTGTCCCATCACAGCCTCACCGCGCTGGGGCGGGTGGCGTTCACGCCGCCAGCCTGACCGGCTGACGACCCCGCGTTCAGGGTCGAGGTCCGGGTGGCGTTCAGGGTGAGGTCAGGGTTGCCAGCTCTGGCCGGAACCCACGGATCGGGGCGAGCATGGGGTGCATGACCTCCCCTGCAGCGGAACCGGCCGAGGAGTCCGGCCCGACGCCGACGACCCCACCGGTGGATCCCTCGCTCGCCTACGAGCCGCCCAGTGCTTCCGCCGCGGACAGCCTCGCCGGTTACCGGGCCGGGCCGCCCGAACCCGGCGCGCAGCCGCCGGCCGCCCGGGTACCACCACGCGACGTACAGCACATGTGGGCCGTGCTCGGCGAGTCCAAGCGACGCGGGAACTGGCAGGTGCCGGCCCACCTGATGGTCACCGCGATCCTCGGCGAGAGCCGGCTCGACCTGCGCGAGGCACAGCTCACCGCCGCGGTGACCACCATCGAGGTACGCGGACTGTTCGCTGAGGTGCGGATCATCGCCCCGGACGGATACCAGGTGGAATGCGCCGGTTCGGCGATCCTCGGCGAGTTCGAGGAGCGTGACTCGGCGCCGACCCGCCCGGCCCCGGCAGGTGCCCCCCTGATCAGGGTGGTCGGCGCGGCGGTCCTCAGTGAGGTGCGCGCCTACCGGACCGCCGCTCCGGTCGGGGAGGGCCGGTTCGCCGTGGACGGCATGACCGGTTTGCGCCACCGGCTACGCCGGCGTCGCCGGCGCGGGCCCGGTTGACGCGCGTGCCGCGAGTTACCCGGCGCCCCGGGTGCCGTAGGCCAGATGCGGTGGGATGACCAGGTGTTGTCGAACGCCTTGCCGTCGGTGCCGTTGACGCCCACGTAGTCGATCGTCACGCGCTGGCCGGCCGCCTGGCGGCTGGTCTCAGTTGTGGTCCCAGTCGGGTGCATGCGGGTCTCCGCCGCCTCGTCCGTCTCCGTCGTCGTCCGCGGGCGTACGTCGAAGTCCAGGGCTCCGGCAGTTCCATGAGGAGCAATGCCGTGGGTGCAGGGACGCCTGGGTTGCGCCCTGCACTCATCGGACGACGAGCAGCGGGCACCGGGCCCGATGGGCGCAGGCATCGCTGGTCGAGCCGGTGGTGAGGGCGGCCAGCGGGTTGTGCCCGGCCGAACCGAGCACCAGCAGGTCCGCCCGGCCGCTGGCACGCACCAGCACCGGTGCAGGGCGCCCGAGCCGGACGACCGGCCGTGCCGTCACCCCCGCCTCGCGCAGCTCCTCGGTGAGCAGGTGAAGCCCCCAGTCGGCGAGCTGCTCCGTCGTCGGCGCCAGGAAGGCGTGCCCCCAGTGCTCCCAGTGCACCGCGTGTACGGCGGACAGCGTCGCCCCCCGCAGCGTCGCCTCCTCGGCCGCCACTCGCAACGCGCGCCGGGCGCAGGGGGAACCGTCGACTCCGACCACGACCCGAGGGCCACGGTCGGGCGCTCGAACCGGAGCGGGTGAATGGACCACCGCGACCGACGAGCGGGCATGGTGCAGGCAGGCTCTGCTCACCGACCCCAGGACCAGGGCTCGCACTCCGCCGAGCCCGCGTCCACCGACCACCAGGAGGTCCGCGTCCTCGGCGGCGGCCACCAGCTCCTCGGCCGCCCGCCCGCGCCGGACGGAGATCGGGAGGTCCTCGCCGACGACCTGCCGGAGTGCGGGCTCGAGCTCAGCGTGCACCTGCGCCGTGCTCTGGACGGTCAACCCCTGAGGGGTCAGGCCCTGGGCGGTCATCCCATGCGGCACCGACACGCCGATCACGCTCAGGGTGGCCCCTCGGAGCTCGGCCGTCTCCCGGGCCCAGACCAGGGCCTCGCGCGACGACGGCGACCCGTCGACGCCGACGATGATGCGGTGTCGCCCCATCGAGCTGCCTCCCGTAGCTGATCTCCACCCTGTCACCGTCCGCCGCGCATGGCGCCGGGGCGAAGGTCGTCCGGCCCCGTGCTGACGTGGTCTCGACCCGCCAGGAACACTGGCGGCGTGGACTCCTGGTGGCTCGTGACCGTGATGCTCGCCTGCCTGTTGCTGGTGAACGCCGTCCTGGCCGGAAGCGAGATCGCGCTGATCTCGGTCCGGCCCGGTCAGCTCCGGCTGCTGGAACGCACCGCCGGCACCCGGGGGCGGGCCGTGGCCCGTCTGGTCCGCGAACCCAACCGGTTCCTGGCCACGATTCAGCTCGGCATCACCGCAGCCGGCTTCCTCGCCTCGGCGACCGCGGCGATCACCCTCGCCGAACCCCTCGTACCGTTCTTCTCCCCGATCGGCGACGCGGCCGAAGTCGTTGCGGTCACTGTGGTCTCGGGCGCTCTGACCTTCATCACCCTGGTCGTCGGCGAGCTGACTCCCAAACGGTTGGCGTTGCGCTCGCCCGTGGCCTGGGCGCTGGTCGTGGCCCGACCACTGGAGCTGGTGGCGCGGCTGTCCCGGCCGATCGTGTGGGCACTGGGCGCCGCCACGGACCTGGCCGTCGGGGTCCTGGGCGGGCGGTCGTCGGTCAGGGCTGGGGAACCGTCCCCGGAGGAGCTGCGCGACCTGGTGACCGGTCTTCGCGGGCTCAACCAGCAGCAGCGCACGATCATCCTGGGTGCACTCGAGCTGCACCGACACGTCTTGCGCCAGGTCGTGGTGCACAGGCGCAAGGTGTTCACCGTTCCCGTCCACTGGACGCCCGCGCAGGCCCGCGCGGCGTTGGCGGCCTCGGGCCACTCTCGGGCCCCGCTGGTCGGCCCCGGCGGCCTGGACGACGTCCGAGGACTGGTGAGTCTGCGGGGCCTGCAGCTGGCCGAAGGGTCCCTGCTCGAGGCTGCCACCGAGCCGCTGAACTGGCCGGACACCCTGCGCGTGGCGGAGGCACTGCGTCGGTTCCGCGCCGAGCGCCAGCAGTTCGCCCTGGTCAGCGACGAGTACGGTGCGGTGCTGGGAATCGTCACGCTCGAGGATCTGCTGGAAGAAGTCGTCGGTGAGATCTACGACGAGACCGATCGGGACGTCGTGGACCTGCAGTGGCAGGACGACGGCACCGTCGCCGTGCCGGGCACGTTCCCGATCCACGACCTGCCGGATCTGGGGCTGGACACCGCCGGCCTGCCGGCCGGCAGCTACACGACCGTTGCAGGCCTGGTCCTCGCGGTGCTCGGTCGGGTTCCGGACCGGCCCGGTGACCGGGTCGTCGTCCAGGACTGGACCTTCGACGTCCTTTCCGTCGAGCACCGCGCCATCACCGGCGTCCGCGTCCTGCCGCCACGACGGGGGCCGCAGGCGCCGCAGGATTCGAGCCGCTCGCAGGAGTGAGCAGGCCCTGGCACCCGGTGGGGCCGTGAGCCAGCGCCCGCGGACTTCTCGACCCGCATAGGCTGAGCAGGTCGTCGTCCGACAGCGGCGGCCGCCGGGCTCGCCGGCGTTCGCGCTCCGCGGGAGGGACCCAGGCATGCGACTTGGCCTGCACTACTGGAGTTTCAGCATTCCCGACGACCCGGCGCTGATCGGGCCGACCCTGGCCGAGACCGCTCGGATCGCCGACCAGGCAGGGGTGACCTCGTTCACGGTGATGGACCACTTCTTCCAGATGGACCAGATGGCCCCGGCCTCCGAGCCGATGCTGGAGGGCTACGCCACGCTGGGCTTTCTCGCCGGCCAGACCGAGCGGGTCACTCTGGGCCTGCTGGTGACCGGCGTCATGTACCGCTATCCCGGTCTGCTCGCCAAGACCGTAGCCACTCTCGACGTCCTGTCCGGTGGCCGGGCTCGGCTCGGGATCGGTGCGTCCTGGTACGAACGGGAGCAGCGCGGGCTGGGGGTGCCCGTGGTCCCGGTCGGCGAACGCTTCGAGCGGCTCGAGGAGACACTGAGGATCTGCCTGCAGATGTGGAGCGAGGACGACGGCCCCTTCGAGGGTCGGCACTATCAGCTCGCCGAGACGCTCTGCTCCCCGGCGTCATTGGCCCGGCCCCGCCCGCCGATCATGATCGGTGGCGGCGGGGAGAAGAAGACGCTGCTGCTGGTGGCCCGGTACGCCGACTCCTGCAACCTGTTCGGGACGTCTGTGGATGAGGTGGCGCGCAAGCTCGACGTGCTGCGCAGCCACTGTGCGGCCGTCGGTCGCGACCCCGATTCCGTCGAGAAGACCGTGCTGCTGGTCCGCCCCGCCCTGGCGGACGTCGAGGCGACGCTGTCCACCGTGCGGGCCCTGGCCGACCTTGGGGTCAGTGAGGTGCAGGTGATGCCCGACCGGCATCCGGTCGAGTTCGCCACGGAGATCGCGGAGAAGGTGCTGCCCCGGCTGACCGAGCTCGGCTGACCAAGGACGTCGCGGCTGAGCCTCGGCTCAGGTCCTCGGTGTCGCCGACCAGGCCCGACGGCACCACGCACCCTGCGGCGTGACCACGCCCGGGCGTCGAGCCGACCTCGGCAGTGCCGCCGTTCTGGCCCTGTTGCTCGTCGCGGTCAACCTGCGCGCCGCCATCGCCTCGGTGGCGCCGGTGCTCGCCGACCTCACCGCAGAGCTGGGCCTGTCGAGCACCCAGGCCGGCCTGCTCACCACCGTGCCGGTGGTCTGCTTCGCGGCCGCTGCCCCGCCGTCGGCCTGGCTGGCCCGCCGGATCGGCGTCGACCGGGCCCTGTCGATGGCCCTCGTGGCCGCCGCGGCCGCGATCGCGGTGCGACCGGTCGGTGGAGTGGCGCTGCTGCTGGTCGCCTCGGCGGTCATCGGTGCCGCGCTGACCGTGGGCAACGTACTGGTGCCCGTGGTCATCAAGCGCGACTATCCGTTGCGGGTCGGCCGGCTCACCGCGTGGTACACCGCCGCCCTGATCCTGGGCGCCGGTCTGGCCGCGGCGGTGACGGCGCCGCTCGCCGCGCTCACCGGGTGGCGGACGGCGCTGTCCGCCTGGTCCTTGCTCGCGCTGGTCGGGCTGCTTGCCTGGGCGTCGGTGACCCGCGACCGTCGCGAAGCAGCCGAGGGTGTGGACGTCGCCCCGGTGGTGTCCGGGGTCGGTGGCCGGGTCTGGCGGAACCCCGTTGCCTGGTGGATCGCTGCTTTCCTCGGCGCCCAGTCCTGCACGTACTTCGCGCTCACCGCGTGGCTGGTGGACCTGCTGCGCGACCGTTCCGGTCTGGACGCCGCGGCGGCCGGCCTGGGGATGGCGGTCTTCCAGGTGCTCGGCATCGTCGGCAGCCTGCTGCTGCCGCCGATCGCGGTCCGAGCGCGTCAGCAGGGCTGGATCGGCCTCGGCGTCGCCGCGGCCTGGGCGGCCTCCTTCGCCGGGCTGCTGCTCGTCCCGGGTTGGTGGGTCATCTGGTGTGTGGTGGCCGGGTTGGTGCAGGGCGCCGGTCTTGCTCTGGCGTTCGCGCTGATCGCCCTGCGGGCCGCCGACGCCGACGCCGCGCGGGAGCTGTCCGGCATGGCCCAGACGGTCGGCTACGGGCTCGGTGCGCTCGGCCCGGTCCTGGTCGGTGCGCTCGCCGGGACCGCCGGGCACTGGACGGCTGCGTTGCTGGCCATGCTCGTGGTCTCGGCCGCGATGGCGCTGACCGCCTACCGGGCCGGGCAGCCGGTCACCATCGGGTGAGCCGCTCGTCCGGGCCGGCCACCGCCGCGCCATAGGCTGTTTCTGGTCCGCTCCGGGAGGTATCACCACCGGCCGGCCGTCCTCCTGCTCTGCGTGGGAGGCGGACGGGATACGGCAGGGGCCGGAGCCGTGGGACGGACACGCACTGGAACCACCGGCGTCAAGCGGAACGGTCGATCAGGAGGTGCTGTGGCCGAGGTCGATGACGCTCTGCACGGGACCACCGAGCTGCGGATCCACGGCGTCTCCGGCACGGCGCCGGAGGCGATGCTGCAGTTCCCGACGGTCCGCAGGGTCGCCGGAGACCGCCGATCGGGGTTCTACCGGCGTTGGGCCCCGGGCGGACGCACCCCTGACCGCCAGGGCCGCCGCCTCGAGGCCTACTCCTGGGGTGGGTTGACCTCGGGGGGCGCCTCTCGGGCCCTATGGCTGCTGCTGCTGCCCTTCGCCCTGGTCAACCTGGCCAGCTGGACCGAGCCCGGCCGGCCCGACCAGGCACCCCGCCGGCGCCGGGTCCTGGAGGCCCTGTTGCGGCTGTTCGCCCTCTCCCTGACCGGCAGCCTGGTGGTCGCCGCGTCGTCGGTGAGCCTGGACCTGCTGGCTTGGCAGTGCGCGGTACCGCAGTCGGTGTGCGCCGACCACAACACCGTCGCTGGATTGCTCGCGCGGCTGCCGTCACCCGGCCTTCGGCTCGCGGCGGCGGCACTGGTCCCGGCCGCCCTGGTGGGCCTGCTCTGGCTGCTGGGCAACGCAACCTGGCGCCGCTACGAGTCCGAGTCGATCCCGGACCAGTGCGTCGCCGATCGCAGGAGCGACGGCGAGGACCTGCCGGACGCTCCGGCGGCGTCGCTGCAGGACGCTCGGTTCTGGGAGGGCCAGGCACCCGTTCAGCGTCTGCGTGCCCTGCACGTGGGTGCGGCGGCGGCCGGGATCGCGCTGCTGATCGCGTGGCCGGCCCGGCTCGGCCCGTCCGTACTGCTGGGCCGGCTGGCCACTGCACTGGCCGTGGCCGCCCTGGCGATGCTGGCGCTGTGCGCGGTCGCCGTCCTCAGCCCGCGGGTCGCCGACCGTCGGCTGGCCGGTCGGGAGGCGGTCGAGCCCCGGTGGGTCTGGGTCCCCCGCACCGGGTACGCCCTGCTGGCCGTCGCGGCGACGCTGACGGCGCTGGCCGGCGACCTCAACCGCGAGGGGGCTGAGCCCGTCCTGCCCCTGGTCTCCGTCGTCCTGTACGCCGGGTTCATCCTGCAGGCGGGTCTGCTGGTCGTGATGACCGCGCTCAACCGCAGCCTGCCCCGGGAGCCGGACCCGTTGGTGCCGATCGCCCTGGGCGGCAACGCCCTGCCGTTGCTGGTCAGTGTGGGTTGGCTGCTCGCCGGCGGGTTCTCCGCCGGGCTCTCGCTGCGGGCTGCCCAATGGCTCGGTGACCCCGTCGCCGAGCCGCCGAGCCGCATCCTGCTGGCCGTCTCCGATCCGGACCGGACGCTGTACGTCCCGCAGCTGTACAGCTGGGTTGGGCTGGTGGCCGCTGCGCTCGCGCTGGTGGTGGTTCCCACGCTCGCGCTGGCCGTCTGGGTGCGACTACGCCGACTGGCCCGGCGCCGCCAGCAGGTCTGCGGTTCGGGTCCCGAGGCGGCCCGACGCCGGGCCATTGCCCGGATCGAGGATCTGGCTGCGCTCACCGACACGATGCCCCGGTACGTCGCGGCCGTCGTCGCGGCGGCCTGTCTGCTCGTCGTCGCGGCCATCGTCGGGTGGGCCCTCGACCCGAGGCTGCCCCAGCGCGACTATCCCGGGCTGACCAACTTCGGTTCCTGGGCGATGGGAGCGGTGGCGATGCTGCTGGTTGGCCTCGGTGCGGCCGCCTACCGGACGGCCGAGCTGCGCCGGACGATCGGCATCCTCTGGGACGTGGCCAGCTTCTGGCCCCGGGCGGTGCACCCGCTGGCCCCGCCGTGCTACGGCGAGCGGGTACTGCCAGAGCTGGTCAACCGCGCCCAGGCCCTGACCGAGCTGGACGACGACCGGCTGCTGCTGTCTGGGCACAGCCAGGGGTCGGTGATCGCCCTGGCCACGGTGCTGCAGCTGCCTCATGCCACAGCGCGGCGCACCTGCCTGCTCACGTATGGCTCGCCATTGACCCGCCTGTACGGCGCCTACTTCCCGGGTTACCTGAACCGGTCCGCCTACCGGGCGGCCGCCCAGCGGATGGGTGGGCCGGTTCAGGACTCGAAGGACTGGCCGTGGCGCAACCTGTACCGGCGTAGCGACCCCATAGGTGGCTGGGTGCTGGCCGAGATGGACGCCGCGTCCGGCACGGACAGCTTCGACCAGCGGCTGATCGACCCGGTCTTCGACCGGCAGCCGGGTGATCTTGCCTGGCCGGCGGCCCTCGGGCACAGCGACTACTGGGCCGATCCGCGCTTTCGTGCGACAACCGGCTACATCCTGACCGCTCGTGGCGCAGCTGGACCCGCCCCCAGTGGGGCGAGCGACCCGGCCCAAGCTCCCCGAGTCGCGCCGCCCCTTACCAACAGCAAGCCCCCAACTGCTGAGGGTGATGATTCTCACGCGATGGTCATCCCGGCGGATGGGTGGGATGAGGCCCGTGACCTGGGGCGTTGACCCATACAGGACACGGCGAGGCGACGAGCGTCACCGCAAACACACCACAATGACCCAGTCGGTCCCGGTCTGGCTCGGGACGTTCGTCTCGCGTTGCCTACCCAAGCCACTATCCTGACCACGTTAACCGTTCGTTCACCTTCTAGGTGTGCGGCGTTCAGCAAGAGTCGCTCGGCAAGAGTCAGCGACTCGGTTCCAGGAGGTTGGCGGTGTACAACGTGTCGGAGCAACGCATGGTCGTGCGGACGGCTCTGCACCGGGCGGCTGTGGCCGCCCTGTGTGGGTCGATGGAGGGCGAGCAGCGCCGCTCGGCGTGGATCGCCGAGCAGGCCCGCCTGCTCGGCGAGGACGGTAGGGGCGGGTCGTTCGTCGGCTCGCTGGGCAAGATCCCGCGCCCTCGTCGTTCGATGTAGTCCAGTGGCGCGCCCGCCCGCCCGCCTGCGGCGTCGTCTGAGCGCGCCGAAACGTCGGGTCAGTCACCGTCCAGGGCGGCCAGCAGGACCGGTAGTGCCCGAGCCGCTGTGGACCTCCAGGCATGGTCGGCGCCGTCACCGAGCGCCGTCGGGTTCGGGTCGATCTCCACCACGGGTACGCCGGCTGCGCCGGCCAGGTGTGGTAGGGCTGCGGCAGGGTAGACGAACCCCGAGGTGCCGACCACCAGCAACAGGTCGGTGTCCTGGCAGAGAATCACCGCGTTGTCGAAGTCACCCTGCGGCAACGGCTCTCCGAACCAGACGACACCAGGGCGGATCCTTCCGTCGGGGCAGAGGGGGCAGCCTGTCGGGGCGATGCGGCCCAGGGGTTGACCCTCTGGGCCGGTCTGCCCAAGCGGCGTCGGGGCGGGCCTGCGGCAGCGGTCGCAACGCCAGGCGAACAGGCTCCCGTGCAGGTGCACCGGTCGGTCCGACCCGGCCCGCTCATGCAGGTCGTCGACGTTCTGGGTGACGATCCGCAGTTCCGTGCCCGGACGGCGCGCCCAGGCCGCCAGTGCGAGGTGCCCGTCGTGCGGCTCGGCCCGGCGTACCAGCGCCACCCGCCACAGGTACCAGGCGTTCACCAACGCGGCGTCGTCGTCCCAGGCCTGTGGAGTGGCCAGCTCGGACGCGTCGTACTGCGCCCACAACCCGTGCTGGGCGTCGCGGAAGGTGGGCACCCCGGACTCGGCGGACATGCCGGCTCCGGTCAGCACGGTGACCCGTTGCGCGGCGCGTGCGAGGGGCAGCACCGGGTCGGGCATGTGGGGCATTCGGTCAGCCTAGGACGGCTGTGCCCGCCCGGTCCCGCGGTCCGACGCAGGTTGTTGAGCGGCCGTCGCGAGCGGTGGGATCAGAGCGACTTCGCCTCCCAGACCACGATGAGCTCGTTTCGGCGGCCGAAGCGCTCGAGGTGCTCCTTGACCACCTCGGCGAACCGGGGCAGGTCCTCGCCGTCCGGCACCGACACGGTCACCCGCAAGGCGCCGGTGACGGGCTGCAGTTCGATCACCTGGCCGCTCGTCCAGCGCATCACCAGAGCTCCCTCGGTCTCGGTGGTGGTGCCGCGCTTGGCCCAGTGGGTGGTCAGCTGCTTGGCGTAGCGCTCGGGGCGGTCGGTGGTCATGGTGCCGGTGATCGTCTGCACGCCGGTCCTCTCCGTTGGTGCCGCCACGCGGCCGGTCCCTTCAGTGTGGCCGGTGACGGCGCGCAGGACGTGGCCGTCAGCGCCCCCGTCAGCACCGTCGTCGGCACCGTCGTCAGCACCGCCGCCAGCATCGTCGGCCCAGGCTGTGGGAGCGGCCGGTGAGCGCAGGAACACCACCACTGCCGCGACCGCGAGGACCAGGGCGGCGGTCAGCAGCGCCGCGTTGACACCGTCCAGGAACGCCTGCCGGGCCGTGGCCACCAGCACCTCGCCCCGTTCCCCGAGCTGGGCGATCATCGGCGAGGACGTGAAGGCCACCGAGGCCTGGACCCGCTCGGCCGCCTCGGGCGGCAACCCCGTCACCGCCGCGGCGACGCCGTCCCGGTAGGTCTGGTTGATGGCGCTGCCCAGCACGGCGATGCCCAGCGCGCTGCCCAGCTCGCGGGCGGTGTCGTTCACCGCCGAGGCGACACCCTGCCTTGCCGGCGGCAGCGACTCGGTGATCGCTGTCGTGGCGGGGGTGCCGGCCAGGCCCATGCCGGCGCCGAACAGGGCCAGGCCGGCCACGAACACCGGGTAGTCGAGATCGACCTGCAGGGTGGTCATCACGACGAACCCGGCGGCCATCAGCAGCAGGCCGAATGGTCCCACTCGCCGGAAGCCGACCCGCTGGGCGATCCGCGGGGCGGTCCGGGCCAATGGGATGAGCACGAACGGCAGCGGCAGCAACCGCACGGCGGCCTGCAGCGGGGACAGCCCGACGACGAACTGCAGATACTGCAGGGCTGCGAAGAAGAAGCCGAACGCAGCGAAGAACTGGGCAGTGATGGACACCGTTCCGGCGCTGAAACCTCTGAGCCGGAACAGTTTCGGGTCCAGCATCGGCTCGGCCACCCGACGCTCCCAGGCGACGAAGGCCGCCAGCGCGACGGCGCCGATGACGAGCGGGGTGACGGTGAGCTGATCGGTCCAGCCCCGCTCGGGGCCCTCGATGATGCCGAAGACCACTGCGCCGACGGCCAGCAGCGACAGCAGGGCGCCGACCACGTCCAGGCGTGGGGCGTTCTGGTCCCGCGAGGACGGCACCACCAGGAGGGTGCCGAGCAGCCCCAGCATCGCCAGGACCACGTTGAGACCGAAGAAGGAGTTCCAGTCGAAGTACTCCAGCAGCAGGCCCGAGGCGAACAGGCCGAGCACGGCGCCGCCGCCGGCGACGCCCACCCAGATCCCGATCGCCCGGGGCCGTTCCTCCTCGGGGAACGACGTGGTGATCACCGACAGCGTGGTCGGCATGATGCAGGCCGCGCCGATGCCCATGGCGGCGCGCAGGATGATGAGGGTCGTGGCGTCGTCGGTGGTCATCGCCGCAGCGGCAGCGGCTCCGAAGACGCTCAGCCCGACGACGAGGATCCCCTTGCGTCCGAATCGGTCACCAAGGGCGCCGGTGAACAGCAGTAGCCCGGCGAAGACCACGGTGTAGGAGTCGACGATCCAGGTCAGCTGGCTCTGGCTGGCACCGGTGTCACGGGCCAGGCTGGGCAGGGCCACGTTCAGGCCGCTGACCGCAGAGATCACGGTCATCAGCGACAGGGCCATCACCGCCAGGACGAGGCGGGTGCGGCGTGGGGAGAGCAGGCCGGTGTGGCCTGCGGCGGGGGTGGACACGCTCATGACGCCCTCCGGTCGGTGAACGAGTAATTCGTCGACTGATGAAAAGATGCATTCGTCGGGCGTGGAATGTCAAGTCCGGGGCCGGGGGTTCACCACAACCCGTCCTGGCCACGGGATCGAGAGCTGTGGGCCGGGTTGTGGTGAACCCCCGTCTGTATTCCGTGGTCGTGCCGTGGTGGCTCGCCCCGCCGGCGAGGACTCAGTGCCCGAGCAGCGCCTCGGCGGCGGCCACACCGGACCGGTAGGCGCCCTCGACCTTGGACCCCGCGAAGGCGTCCCCGGCGAACACCAGCGGTCCGCCGGCTCCGTGCGGATGCGGGACCACCTGACACCGCTCGGGGTGCAGCACGCTCGGGCGGGCGTAGCGCCACCGGTGCACCTGGGTGGCGTGCTGCGCCACGCGGGTGCGCAGACCGGCCGCGTCCAGGAGCCGTTCGGCGATCTCCGCGTCCTCGGTGGTCCACGCGTCATGACTGAAGGCGGCGTCCGCGTGGAGCGTCACCGCCGGAACCGGTGAGATGCCCTTGGCCTGGTTGTCGGCCAGCCAGTCGACGGGTCCCCGAGCCGGGTCGACCGCGCCGGGTTCCGGTAGTCCCGCCGGCCCGGCGAGGACGGCCAACACCGCGATGCAGGGGTCGTAGCGCACCGCCGCAAGTGCCTGTGTGGTCTGCTCGCTCAGCCCGACGCCCCCGCCCGCGAGCAGGTCGAGTGTCTGCGGCACGGGGGCGGTGAGCACGACGGAGTCCGCCGGCAGTGCTCCGTTCGAGGTCTCGACCCGCCACCGGCGCCCGTCGGCCCGGACGGCGGCCACCCGCACTGCGAGGTGCACGTCGAGGCCAGCGGCGAGGTGTTTGGCGATCGCGGTCATCGACGGCGCGCCCCGGTAGCGGACGTGCCCGTCCTGCCGCTCGGTCGGCACGCCGGCCGGGCCGACCTGACCGGTGAACCAGGGCGCCACCACGCCGTGGCGCTGCCACCGCCCGACCTCGGCGGCGAACTCCTCGGTGTGCGTGGTGACGAACTGGGCGCCGTGGTCGAGGACGGCTCGCCCGACCCGCCGGGTCGCCATCCGCCCGCCCACGCCGCGCCCCTTGTCGAGCACGACGACCTGCGGCGGCTCGCTCGCCGTTGTCAGCAGGCGTGCCGCTGTGAGCCCGGCCATGCCGGCGCCGACCACGACCACCCGGCGCCGGCCCGGGATCCGCGGGCGCGTCGGCGCCTGGCCGCTCAGCGGAACGCCCCGCTGTAGGCGTTGAGTGCCGGCTGGCCGCCGAGGTGGGCGTACAGCACGGTCGAGTCCCGGCTGATCTCGCCGGTGCGCACCAGGTCGACCAGCGCGGCCATCGACTTGCCCTCGTAGACCGGGTCGAGAATCACCCCCTCGAGGCGGCCGAGCAGCCGGATCGCCTCGACCGTGGAGGCCACCGGGATGCCGTAGGCCTCACCTGCCCAGCCCTCCAGCACGGTGATCTCGTCCTCGCGCAGGTCACGGCCCAGCCCGATCAGCTCGGCGGTCGCCCGGGCAATCTTGGCGACCTGGGCGCGGGTCTCCTCCAGCCTCGCCGACCCGTCGATGCCGAGCACTCGGCGCGGCCGGTCCTGGCCGGCGAAACCGGCGATCATGCCGGCCTGGGTGCTGCCGGTGACGCTGCAGACCACGATCGTGTCGAAGAACACGCCGAGTTCGGCCTCCTGGCGCTCCACCTCGGCCGCCCAGCCGACGAAACCCAGCCCGCCGAGGCGGTGGTCGGAGGCGCCGGCCGGGATCGGGTACGGCGTGCCGCCGCCGGCGCGGACGTCGTCCAGAGCCTGCTGCCAGCTGTCCTTGAAGCCGATGCCGAACTCGGCCTGCACCAGTCTGACGTCCGCACCCATGATCCGCGACAGCAAGATGTTGCCGACCTTGTCGTTGACCGCATCCGGCCAGTCCACCCAGCTCTCCTGCACCAGAACGGCTCTCATACCGAGCCTGGCCGCCACGGCCGCCACCTGTCGGGTGTGGTTGGACTGCACGCCGCCGATGCTGACCAGGGTGTCGGCCCCCTGGGCGATGGCGTCCGGCACCAGGTACTCGAGCTTGCGCACCTTGTTGCCGCCATAGGCCAGACCGGAGTTGCAGTCCTCACGCTTGGCCCAGATCCGGGCGCCGCCGAGGTGGTCGCCGAGCCGCTCGAGTGGGTGTACCGGGCTCGGCCCGAACATCAGGGGATGGCGCGGGAAGTCGTCGAGGGTCATGGCTGCTCCCGTCCGGCGCGGCGGTGGTCGGTGCAACCGATCCTCCTGCCTGCCGGTCCGCGCGACCACCCCAGGCTGGGAGCGTTTCACCGGAGCCGCGGTGCTGCGTGAGGTGGCACCGCAACGGTGCGGTCACGGTGCCGGCCGTCGCGTGGGACCGGAGGGTGACCCGCCAGCACATCCAGTCCGTGGTCACCGAGCTGGCCGGTCTCACGCCGGTGACCCAAAGGCCGAATCCTGCGCATCGACGATCGCCGCTGATCGCGTTGACCGAGCAGGGCCGGCAGGCGGCGCGGCGGCGCTGCTCGCCGAGGTCGCACGGTGCACGGCAGGTGCACGGCAGGTGCTCGATGAGGGTTGCGAACGATGCCAAGGAGCGAGCGGTGCCGGTGGTGTTCGTCCCGCACGCTCTGTTCGGTGCGGTGGCCCTGGTCAGTCGCTCTGCAGGCGAACCGGTCCTTGCGGCCAGACAGCCTGCGAAACATAGCGATTGGCGCATCAATGCGGTCGCCGCGACCGTGTCCCCGTCCGACGGGTGCGGGCCGGTCGGTTGGCACCAAGGCCAGATGGTGAAGCCCCCAGCCGAGCCGGCCGCCGTCGCCGTGGCATCCTCGTGGCGACCGAAAGGGGACCCTCATGATCGCTGTGGCGACATTCCTCACCGTCGCGACCATCTCCCTGCTGTTCACCCGGCTGGTGACCGGGGCACTCGTCGCAACGGGAACGCCGCCGGAGGTCGCCGCCTTCCAGGCTCGCTCCGCCTTCACCGGCGCCGGGTTCACCACCTCTGAGGCCGAGAACGTCGTCAACCACCCGGCGCGCCGCAAGCTGATCTCTACGGCGATGTTCGTCGGCAACCTGGGCGTGCCCACGCTCGTCGTCACCGTCCTGCTCAGCCTTCTCGCTCCCGGCCCCGCCGAGACGACCACCCGAATGATCGTCCTGGCCGCAGGCGCCGCGGTACTGGTGGCCGTGGCGTCGACGCGTCCGGTGACCCGCTACTTCGTCGACCTCGGTCGGCGGAGGTCGGAGCCGATGCTGCGTCGAGCGCTCCGGGACCGAGGCACGGTTCTGCTTCCCCTCGGTGCCGACTTCGAGGTCGTAGCTCTGCCTCTGCGTGCCAAGCTGACTCTGCGCAGCCTCCGCGGCCTGCAGCTCGCGCTGCCCCAGGTCAAGGTGCTCGGCGTGCGACCCGGCGGACGGGCGGACGAGTTCCTGACGGGCCCGCCGCTCGATGACGAGCTGCATGCCGGTGATGAGGTGGTCGTCCTGGCTCGGCGCAGCGACCTCGCCGAGATCGAGCCCCAACTGAGCGAGCCGGCACCGGGCCAGGACGAGCCAGGCTAGGCGAGCACCGTGCCTGGATGCTGCGCAGTCTCGCCCTGACGACGTTCTTCCTGACCCTCGACCTCCGGGCCCCGGCGACGGCGGCGACCGGGTTGCCCAGAGCGATCGGCTACCCGCTCGCCGTGTTCTTCGCGGCCGCGGTCAACCTGGCCGTCGTCGAGTGGCGGGTCCGCCGTGCTGACTCAGTCGGTCTCGGGAAGTGGGTTCACCGCCCGAAGCCGGTCGGCGAGGCCGGCACTGTCCAGGCCGTCCACCTGGAGCACCTTGGTTCGTGAGGTGCGGCCACCGACCAGGTGGACGTCCCGTGCCTTGACCCCGAGGGCAGCGGCGACGGCTGCGACGACCTCGGCGTTGGCGGCGCCGTCGACCGGGGGTGCGGTGACCGCCAGCCTGGGCAGTTCGCCGTACCAGCCGACGAAGCCGGTGCGCCGGGCTCCCGGCTGCACCCGTACCGCGATCCGGGCGGACCCACTCATCGGGTCAGCCTACGGTGGCCCCCGGTCGGTCCGGGCCGCGTGGTCAGCCCTGGGCAGGACCCTGCTGGTCGGCTCTCACCGGCCGCTGGGCGGACGCTGCGTTCGAGGCGCGGCTCGCGGCGATGGCGATCGCCACCGCACCCGCGATGAGCAGCACCAGCCCGCCGACGATCAGACCTGTTGCCAGCCAGGGCAGGCCCGGGACCTCTGCCGCCAGGTCGACATCGACCTGGACGCCGGGGGAGCCGTCGGCGTTCATGGCCACCAGGCCCCAGCTGCCCGGTTCAGGCTCCCACACCAGGCTCTGCTCGCCGGGGCCGGCGGCCTGCGCGGCCCAGCCGTCCACCGTGGTCGGTGGCTCGGCGGGTGCCCCGCCGTCCTGGATCCGGTAGGTCACCGGCTGCCGGGTGCCGATGGTCAGGTCGGTCACCTCGGCGTACCGGACCTGGTCCAGATAGGTGTCGAGCTCCCCGGCGGGTGCCAGGCCGAGGAAGACCTCTTCGCCGGTCGCCGACTCACCACGGACCCTGACCGCGCCGATAAACGCATCGGGGTAGGCCCAGTCGGGGCCGGTCCCGTCCAGCTTCAGGTCGCCCGACCGCAGCGCGTAGCCGTCGGTGGACAGCCGGATCGGGTCGGTGGTGAGGAACCCGGCCGCGTCCCGCTGGGTCCCCCAGGCCCAGGCCAGCGCACCACCGCCGGCCAGCAGTCCGGCCGAGGACAGCACCAGGACGGCGCCGATGACCGCGCCGATCACCCGGCCTGCGGTCCAGCCGGCGCCCGCAGGCGGGGGTGGCCCCTCGTAGGGTGCACCGGCTGGTGCCTGCAGCGGTTCCTCGGTGATGACGCCGGCGGCAGCGGCGGCTGTCGCGGTCTGCGGCCAGCCGGTGCCGGTGGCCGGCGCGCGGTCGCCGCTGGAGCGCAGGGTCAGCACGCCGTCCGGGTCGTCCCCACCCATGTCGAGCCGGAACGGCGGGTACACGTCGGTCATCAGTGCCGCGTACCCGAGAACCCGTAGCGCCCAACGGTTCATGCCCAGGATCAGGTCGAACAGCGAGCGCGGGTACCGACCGGAGAAGGCCAGCGCGAGAGCGGACACCAGGACCAGCAGGCCGACCAGCCCGCCGCCGCCCCAGCTCCACTGCCAGTTCGCGTCGTCGTTCCAGGCGATCCAGGCCCCGCCGCCGACGAACACGCCCACGATGAGGTAGTGCGGGATGGCCAGCAGCCACCACTTGACCAGCACCAGCCCGCGGGACAGGTGGTCGGGGTAGGCCACGTCCAGCCGTGCGGGGTAGTCGGGGACGTCGGCCAGCGTGAACGGCGGATACCTGTCGGTGCCGAGGGCTCCGTAGGCGTAGTAGCTGACCCGCCACTGCCAGCGCATCACTCCAAGGTTGAACTCGAAGATCGACCGCGGGTAGCGGCCGGTGAACAGGATGGCGAAGAAGGCGACGACGGTCAGCACGCCGAAGGCGAGCCACAGGAACGCCAGCACCACGTAGTGAGGCAGGACGAGCAGCCACTTCACCAGCCAGAGCCAGCGCGAGAGCCGTTCATCCAGCCGGCCCTGCACATGGACCGGATAGGTTGCGGATGCAGCCACGTAGAGCACCTCCCGAAAGCCGGAGTGCCGTCTACGGACGGTTTCCGAAGCGAGTCCCCCGGCCGCCAAACCCAGTGTTCAGCATGGTGATCGGTGTGTATCGGGACGAAGGGAGGGCATCGCCTCTCGGTGGCCACAGGCGGCGGCTTTGGTCGCGGGACGAGATGTCGCCATCCGGGTAACGTCGCAAGACGGGCACCTGGGGGATGCGCTTACGGCCTGGTGCTGCGGCGTTCCTCCTGGTCGGTCAGCGCCGTATGTAACGCGGCCGGATCCCAACGCTGACGCAGCGCCGTCCGGACCAGGTCGGCCTGGCTCGGTGGGGCCATGCCGCCGATGGGTTGGTCGCGGTCCAGGTTGGTCGGGAATGCGTAGCCCTCCGCGGCTGCGGCGATCACGTTGTCCAGCAACGCCTCAGGGGTTCCGGTCAGCACCCGATCCAGCAGCACCGGATACAGCGCCTGGCACATCGCCGTCCGGTCGACGCTCTCCATGGCCCGTCCGAACGCCGAGGAGACCTGCAGCAGGTTCGCCATCCGGCGCACGTCAGTGGTCCGGTTCGTGCCGGCGGCGTGGAACAGGGCCGGGTTGAAGAACACCGCGTCACCGGTGCGCAGGGGCAGCTGCACGAAGTGGGAGTCGAAGTACTCGGTGAACTCCGGGGCGTGGAAGGCGATGTATCCGGCCGGGTACTTCTGCGAGTGCGGCAGGTACATGGTCGGTCCGGTCTCGACCGGCATGTCGCAGTGGGCCACGGCGCCCTGCACCGTGAGCAGCGGGGAGAGCCGATGCACCTGGGTCGGGTAGCCCAGGGCGTGCTCGGCGTCCATGAAGCCCAGGTGGTAGTCGCGGTGGGCGGTCTGGGCGGCTCCACCCGGGTTGACCACGTTGACCTGCGAGGTGATCTGGTAGCCGCTGCCCAGCCAGGCCTCGCTGACCAGGGCGATGACGTCGTTGGCGTAGTAGTCGGCGAAGACCTGCGGGTCGCGGACGGCGAGCTTGTCCAGGGCGCCCCAGATCCGATCGTTGGCTCCGGGTTTGGCGAAATGGTCACCGGCGGCGAGGCCGACCGCCTTCTGCTCGGCGATCATCGTCTCGATGGCCGCGGTCGCGGCGTCCACGACCGAGGTGTCAGCGAAGGCGCCGGCGCACACCACGATCCCCGGACCGTCCAGCAGCGCGTGGGCCAGCTCGGCCTGGACGGCGCGACGACTGTCCGGCGAGGCCGCCGCCTGGGCCAGCCGCTCTGCGTAGATCGGCACGTTCTGTTCGATCCGGTCCGCGCTCGGGTGATCGGCGGGGTCGGTGGTCTGCTCGACCACGGCGCGGAAGTCCTCGAGCCGGCAGTCGGAGCGGTCGAACCATCCGGTCAGGGCGCTGGCCCGAGCGCCGCCGCCGGTGTCGTGGCGGGCGGTGCTGCCCATGGGAGGTCCTCTCCGCGCCGTCAGCGTCGAGGCCGCGGGCGACGTCCCCGGTCGCCCGCCGGCCGGCGCCGCCGTCCTGCCGGCCGACCAGACCGCTCGGGCTCCTCAGCCGTCACCACCACCGGCTCGCCGCTGGTGGCCACGTCCCGGACCGCCGGGTGGCCGGGGTGCACGACGTCGATCACCGGGCTCACAGACGCTGCGGCGTGCAGCCGCTGGACGTCGCGCAGCTGGTCGGGCTGGACCAGGGCGACCACGGTCCCCTCGGCGCCGGCTCGCGCCGTACGGCCCGAGCGGTGCAGGTAGTCCTTGTGGTCGTTGGGCGGGTCGTAGTGGACGACGAGGTCGACGCCGTCGACGTGGATCCCCCGGGCCGCCACGTCGGTGGCCACCAGCACCCGGGTCCGCCCCGCGGCGAACGCCGCGAGCGCCCGCTGGCGGGCCCCCTGACCGAGGTTGCCGTGGATCGCCGCGGCCTCCACCCCTGCCTGGCCGAGTTGACGGGCCAGCCGGTCCGCCCCGTGCTTGGTGCGGACGAAGAACAGGGTGCGCGCCGGCCGGCCGGCGACCTCCGCGGCGATGCTCGTCTTGTCCTCGCGGCGCACGGTGAACACCCGGTGCGTCATCTCCGCCACCGACGCGGTGGCCGGGGCGACGGCGTGCACGGCGGGATCGGTGAGGAACCGCTCGACCAGGCCCGCTACCGCGGTGTCCAGGGTGGCCGAGAAGAGCAGCCGCTGGGCGCCGCCCGGGGTCATCTCCAGCAGCCGGGTCACCACCGGCAGGAACCCGAGATCGGCCATGTAGTCCGCCTCGTCCAACACGCTCACCTCGACGGCGTCGAGCCGACAGACGCCGCGCTCGATCAGGTCGACCAGCCGGCCCGGCGTGGCCACCAGGACGTCGACGCCGCGGTCGAGGGCGGTGATCTGCCGTCCGTACGGCGCACCGCCGACGACGCTCGTCACGGTCAGTCCCAGCGGGGCCGCTAGCGGGGCCAACGCGCCGCTGACCTGCTGGGCGAGTTCGCGGGTCGGGACCAGGACCAGGGCCCGTGGTGCCTTCGGGGTGCGCCGCCGACGGGCCGTCGCCGAGTCGACGCCGGTGGTGCCGTCCAGCTCGGCGCCGCCGCGGGCCAACCGGGCCAGCATCGGCAGCCCGAACGCCAGGGTCTTGCCCGAGCCGGTCTGGGCCCGGCCGAGGACGTCGCGCCCGGCCATCGCGTCCGGCAGGGCACGGGTCTGGATCGCGAACGGCCGGTGGAGGCCATGACGGGCCAGGGCGGCCACCAGCAGCGGGGGGACGCCGAGGGCGGCGAAGTCGGTGGCTGCAGGTTCGGGACGCTGCAGGGCAGTGGCCAGGGCGGCGTCCAGCGCGGCCCGGGCGGGGGAGGAGGGTGTCGTCGACGCCCCGGACCGGGACCGGGAGGTTCGACGAGTGCTGGACGACGCAGCGGCGGGGCGGTAGGAGGTCGACGTAGCAGGACGGCGACGCGGGGTGGTGCGGGCGCGCGTAGGCGCGGCGTACTTCATGAAGGTGATGCTCCAGGGTCTGTTCGGCGATGGTGCCGTCGCCGTAGGGCGGTGGGGGCACCGATGGGTGGGGCCGCGTCGTCACAGTGAGTCGACGTCGGCACGTCACCGCAGTGCGGACCGGGAAGCAACACTCTCGCGACCTTGTGCGGACCGACCGGTGAGAGCCGTGCGGAACACACGAGGAGGACGGGGAGTACCCGTCCTCCTGGACAATGCTAGCAGCGAGTGGCCTGGGTGGTGTCGAGG
>CAVRVD010000002.1:0-304058 GCA_963724535.1 uncultured Actinomycetota bacterium | reverse complement strand
GCAAGCGTGTCGGCGTGTCTGATGGGCGCCGGGCAGCACAAAGGCCTTACCTTGCATGGGTTTGCGACTCCAACGCAGCCCGGCAAGAAAGGCCTTTGTGGTGAAGAAGATACCCCAGGACCAGAGCCGACGGAACGCGGCACGACGGCGCCGGCGGGTCGCGGCCCGGCACCGGTTGGCCGGGCACTGGAGCCCCCAGCCGGCGCCGATGCTGACCACGGGCCCGGTCGGCTACGAGGTCGGCGCGAACGTGGACGCCACCAGTTTCGGGGGGATCGCCGCCCTGCACCGGCTGGTCACGAAGCTGGGGCTGGTCGAGGCGATCGACGCCGACCTGGACCTGTTGAAGGTGCACCTGCCTTACCACGAGTCCGACCATGTCCTGAACCTGGCCTACAACGTGGCCTGCGGCGGGACCCGGTTGGAGGACATCGAACGGTTGCGGCACGACACCGCGTACCTGAACGCGTTGGGTGCGGACCTGATCCCGGACCCGACCACCGCGGGGGACTTCTGCCGCCGCTTCACCGAGGCCGACGTCATCACACTGATGGAGGCGATCAACTCGGTCCGCCCGAAGCTGTGGGCCGGCCGGGGCCGGGACCTGCTCGGCCCGGTCGCCTACCTCGACGTCGACGGCACCCTCGCGCCGACCACCGGCAGCAAGAAGGCCGGGATGGACATCTCCTACAAGGGGATCTGGGGCTACCACCCGCTGATCGTGTCCCTGGCGAACACCCGCGAGGTCCTGTACCTGGTCAACCGGCCCGGCAACGTCCCCAGCCACACCGGGGCGGCCGCATGGATCGACAAGGCCATCGACCTGGTCGCCCCGCACGCGCCGCGGGTCTGCCTGCGCGGGGACACCGACTTCTCCCTCACCGCCCACTTCGACACCTGGGCGGCCCGGGTCGACTTCGTGTTCGGGATGGACAACACCACCGCCCTGCGCACCCGCGCCGAGGCCCTCGAGGAGTCCAGCTGGCGACGGCTGCACCGACCCGCCCCCTACACCAACGTCACCGGACAGATCCGCGCCCGCCGCGAGGACACCAAGGCGGCCATCGTCACCGACCGGGACTACCTGAACCTGCACCTGAACTACGAGGACGTCGCCGAGTTCACCTACACCCCCGGCAAGTGCACCCGCGGCTACCGGGTGATCGCGCTGCGCAAGAACATCACCCGAGCCCAGGGCGAACACGCCCTGCTCGAGGAGATCCGCTACTTCTTCTACATCACCACCCTCACCGAGGTCACCGCCGAGCAGATCGTCGCCGAGGCCAACGACCGCTGCGACCAGGAGAACGTCATCGAGCAGCTGAAGAACGGGGTCAACGCCCTGCGCGTGCCGCTGTACGACCTGGTCTCCAACGGGGCGTACATGGTCATCGCCGCCCTGGCCTGGAACATCAAGTCCTGGTTCGCGATGATGATGCACCGCAAGAGCGACCGCCGTGACTACCTCCGGATGGAGTTCCGCCGGTTCCTGAACACCGTCATCCTGATCCCCGCCATGATCCTGCGCCGGGCCCGCAGCATCACCATCCGCCTGATCGGCTACACCCCGGCCATCGACCGGCTGCTCACCGTCTGGGCCACCACCGAACGCACCCGCTTCGGCTGACCCCACGCCGAACCCGAACATCACACTCCTGCCCCGACCGTGGCGGACCCGCCACGGCACTCAAACCTGCCCAAGCTCCGAAACCCCGCCCACCACGAGCCGCTCCGCCGCCGCCGACCGCGCAGTAACAACCCCCAGCACCCCTCCGATCCCGCTCAGGCCCGTGAACCGACCCTGAGGCGACCCCGCCAACCACCACCCAGAATGATCAACTCGGCAACAGTCCACTCACCCGCAGACACGCTTATTTGAGGACTAGCGTCCCGGGCAGGCACGCTCCCCGTCCGGCAGGCCCACCGCGCCCGTCCGCTCGGAGAGTTCAAGACGGCCACACGTCTCACTAGCGTCGAGCCACGGCCGCACGTGCCCCGGTCCGCGGACGGCAGTCGCAGGGCGGGTCGAGGGTTCCCGCAGGCCGACGACAGGCCCCCATGCGAGGAGTGGTTGCCCATGGCCGGATCTGGATGGATCGAGACGGTCGCCGAAGCGCAGCGCCGAGCCAAGAAGCGACTTCCGGGCTCGGTCTACTCCGCGCTGTTGGCCGGATCCGAGCTTGGAGTGTCCTACGACGACAACACCGCCGCCTTCGCCGAGCTGGGGTTCGCACCGCACGTCGCCGGACAGCAGGCGACCCGGGACCTGTCCACCAGGGTGCTGGACCAGGACATCTCCCTGCCTGTACTGATCTCACCGACCGGGGTGCAGGCCGTCCACCCGGACGGCGAGGTGGCCATCGCCCGGGCCGCCGCGGCCCGAGGGACGGCGATGGGGCTGTCCTCCTTCGCCAGCAAGCCCCTTGACGAGGTGATCCAGGCCAACCCGAAGACCTTCTTCCAGTTGTACTGGATGGGCAGCAAGGAACTCATGTCCCGGCGGATGCGACGGGCCCGGGAAGCCGGTGCTGTCGGGATGATCCTCACCCTGGACTGGTCCTTCTCCTACGGCCGCGACTGGGGCAGTCCGGCCATCCCCGAACGACTCGACCTGAAGGCGATGGCCCGGTTCGCACCCGAGGTGATGCTCAGACCGCAGTGGCTGCTCCGCTTCGCCCGATCCGGGAAACTGCCCGACCTGACCGCCCCCAACCTCGCCGAGGACGGGCCGGCGCCCACCTTCTTCGGCGCCTACGGCGAGTGGATGCAGACGGCGCCGCCGAGCTGGCAGGACGTCTCCTGGATGCGTCAGGAGTGGGGCGGCCCCTTCCTGCTCAAGGGGATCTCCCGGATCGACGACGCCCTGCGTGCCGTCGACGCGGGGGTCAGCGCGATCTCAGTGTCCAATCACGGCGGCAACAACCTCGACGGAACTCCCGCCCCGATTCGGGTCCTGCCCTCGATCTCCGAGGCGGTGGGCTCACAAGTCGAGGTGCTCCTGGACGGCGGGATCCGCCGGGGCAGCGACGTGGTCAAGGCCGTGGCCCTGGGCGCGAAGGCCGTGATGATCGGCCGCGCCTGCCTGTGGGGCCTGGCCGCCAACGGTCAGGCCGGTGTCGAGAACGTTCTCGACATCCTGCGCAGCGGGATGGACTCCGCGTTGCTCGGTCTGGGCCACGGCTCGATCCACGACCTGACCCCTGAGGACGTGCTGGTCCCCGAGGGCTTCTTGCGCCGACTTGGTGCCGTGCGGCAGACGTGACCGAGGATCGGGTGGCCCTGGTCACGGGCGCCGCCCGGGGCATCGGCGCCGCGACGGTCCGCTGCCTGCACGCTCACGGATTCCGGGTGGTCGCCCTCGACGCATGTGCCGGCGACACGCACGACCTGCCTGGCATCAACTACTCCCTGGGCACGCCGGAGGACCTGGTCAGCCTCCAGCAGCAGTGCGGGGACGACGTCGTCACCGCCGTCGCCGACGTCCGCCGACGGGCCGACCTGGACGACGTCGTGGCGCGGACCCTGGATCGGTGGGGACGCCTGGATGTGGCGGTGGCCGCAGCGGCGGTGATCGCCGGAGGCCGGCCGATGTGGGAGGACAGCAACCTGGAGACCCTGTGGCAGGTCGATGTCGCCGGGGTCTGGAACACCGCCGCCACGACCGTCCCGCACATGCTCGACGGCGACGATCCCTCGGGCGGGCGATTCGTCGCCGTCGCCTCTGGCGCCGGGGTGCGGGGCTTGTACCGCCTCGCTGCCTACACCACGGTCAAGCATGCCGTGGTCGGTCTCGTCCGCGGCTTGGCCGCCGACCTGGTCGGCACCGGGGTGACGGCGGTGGCGGTGTGTCCGGGAGCGACCCGAACCCACAAGCTGCAGGCCACAGCAGACATCTACGGTGTGGACACCGGGCAGCTGGCCGAGGCGCACCTGCTCAAGCAGCTCCTGGAGCCGACCGAGGTCGGCGAGACGATCGCGTTCTGCTGCTCCCGCCAGGGTCGCGGTCTCAACGGCTCGGTGGTCTCCCTGGACGGTGCCGGCGGGTGACCGACCCGCCCGACAGCGCCAGTCCGTACTCGCGGTCGAGGCGCGAAAGCTGTCCGCGGATCAGCGGCAGCAAGGGTGAGGAGGTGCTCACGCACCGCTCGGCGGCCTGCCACATCTCGAGATCGTCACAGCCCCAGGGCGACCGGGTCCACCACGACATGAGGGTGGGGTCTGCAGATTGCATGATCGCATGGCGCAGGCTCCACTCCAGTTGCTGGCGCAGCCGCACCACGCCCGGTGCAGACGAGCGCGCCAGGATCGGTCCACGGTAGGCGTTCACCGCGCCCTCCAGATCGCCGGCCACCAGCCTTGCCTCGACCTCCAACCAGTCGGCGCTGATCTCCCCGGCCAGCCGGTAGGGACGCGAGGGCAGTAGGTCGTCCCCCAGCAGGGCTCGCAACCGGTTCATCTCCGCCCGCAGCGTCGACGGGGACGCGTCCCCTTCGTACAGCAGCGTCGTCAGCTCGTCGCCCGACAGACCACCAGGTGCGGCCGCGAGCAGGAGCAGGACCTCGCTGTGCCGCGGGGACAGCCGTGCGGCCCGGACCGGCCCCAACGGGCCCTTCACGTGGATCGCCGCCTCGGTGCGGCCTAGCACCCGCAGTCGGACGCCGGGCGTGCCGCCGCGACGATCCCCGAGAACCGGGCTTGGGGGCCGGTCACGCTGGAGTTCGATGTGGGCCATCCGCGCGGCGGCCCGGACCAGGGCCATCGTCTGCGGCACCGCAATCGTGTCGCCGCCGGTCAGGTCCAGTGCCCCGAGCAGGGCCCCGGTCATCGGGTCGTGGATCGGCGCCGCCGCGCAGCTCCAGCGCCGGACGGACTCGCGGAAGTGCTCCGAGCGAGTCACCGTCACCGGCTGGTCCAGGGCGAGCGTCATCCCGGGGGCGTTGGTCCCGGCGAGGCGCTCGTCCCAGTTGCTGCCCTCCACGAAGCCGATTCGCTCAGCCCGCCGCAGGGTGCTCGGGGACCCGCACACCCACAACAAGTGGCCCGACGCGTCGGTGAGGGCCATCACCGCGTCGCAGTCCTGCGCCGCCTGACCGAGCACGTCGTTCAGGAGCGGGAGGACCAGAGCCAGCGGATGCGCCTCCCGGTGGTCGCGCAGGACGTCACCGGGCAGCGTGACCGGAGCCTCGGCGGCCCCTGCCGCGACGCCGGCAGCTGCCGACCGATGCCACGAGGCGAGCACCTGGGAGCGCATCCCGGAGGGCATGCCTCCAGTACACAAGGTCGAAACCGATTACGATACCTGTCTGTTCGGGTAGGTATGTCCCCTTCTCAGGCGGGTGCTCTCCTGCTGGTAGATCGACCTACGTTGGCGATGCAGCTGACACACCGGACGAGGAGGACGCCATGGGCCGTTACGTGATCGAGCGCGCCATCCCAGGGGCCGGCTCGCTGACCGCAGAACAGCTCCACGACATCAGTGCAACCTCCAACGCCGTGTTGGAGGAACTGAACGACGTCTCGTGGGTGGAGTCGTTCGTCACCGACGACAAGCTCTACTGCGTCTACGACGCATCTGACCCGGCGCTGATCGAGGAGCACGCACGACGGGGCGGCTTCCCCGCCGATGTGATCAGCCCGGTGCGCACGATGATCTCGCCCGAGACCGGCCGCCAATGACAGGGAGCTAGCCCTCCCCCGCACTGAATGTCCGAGTTACCGTGGTTCACGGCCAGGCAGTGGTCAGCCCGTCGAGGGAGGCGCCTGTGACGTCGACGACGGCGACCGCGACCCGTTCGACCGGTCGCGATGCGGGCGAGTCCTCGCCCGGACCAGGTCCCCCTTCGCTGGTGAAGTTCCATGCACCGGAAGTGGTGCTGGGCATCGGCTCGTTGGGTGAGGCCGGCTTCGCGGCGGCCCGGCTCGGTGCACGTCGTCCCATGGTCGTCACCGACCCCGGGATCATCGAAGCGGGCTGGGTGGCCGAGCTGGTCGGCTATCTGCGAGAAGCACGACTGGAGCCGGTGCTCTGGTCGGAGCTGACCCCCAACCCCAAGGACCACGAGATTCGAGCCGCCTACGAGTACTACAGCGCGCACCAGGCCGACGTGCTGGTCGCCATCGGGGGCGGCTCGTGCATCGACGCCGCCAAGGGTGTGGCGATCCTGTCGGGCAACCAGGGCGACATCCTCGACTACGCCGGGGTAGACCGGGCGACCAAGCCGATCCCGCCGATGTTGACGATCCCGAGCACGTCGGGCAGCGGGGCCGACGTCTCCCAGTTCTGCATCGTCACCGACACGACCCGCTTGGTGAAGATCACGATCATGGGCCGGGCCCTGGTTCCGGACACCTCGATCACCGATCCGCGGTTGCTGATCACGATGCCGCCGGACCTGAACGCGGCGACCGGCCTGGACGCTCTCACCCATGGCATCGAGTCGTTCGTGTCGCTGGCCCACAACCCGCTGACCGACGCCCATGCGCTGAACGCGGTCGGTCTGGTCCATGCCCACCTGCGTGCCACGATGCTCGCCCCGCGAGACGTGCAGGCCCGGGCCATGATGGCCCAGGCCAGCCTGCAGGCGGGGCTGGCGTTCAGCAATGCCATCCTCGGCGCGACACATGCGATGAGCCACCAGGTGGGCGGCCTGCTGGACGCCCCGCACGGCGTGGTCAACGGCGTCCTGCTGCCGCACGTGATCCGCTACAACGCCCGGGCCGCACCCGCACGCTTCGCCGAGCTCGCCCGTGCTGCCGGGCTCTCCGTGGACGGGATGCCCGGCGACGAGGCAGCCGAGCGGCTGGCCGAGCACGTTCGCCGACTGGCCGACGACGTCGGCGTCCCCCGCGGACTGAGCCAGCTCGGGGTGCGCGAGGTGGACATCCCGCGAATGGCACGGACGACGCTGCAGGACGCCTGCCTGGCGACCAACCCGCGCCCGGCGTCGCAACACGACGTCGAGGCTCTGTTCCGCGTGGCGCTGTGAGCGTGCCGTGAACACGCCGCCACCCCAGGCACCCGACCTCGCCGCGCTCACCGGGGTGCGCTCAGGCAAGCGTTCCTACTATCGCGCCTACGTCCGGTCCGACGAGCGGATGCAGCGCGCCGTTCGCGCCATGGACTCCATCTCACGAGCGCTGGTGCGCACCGTGGAAGGACCCCGGGGGCTGCTGGAGGAAGTGGTCCGGGCAGCGGCCGCGTACCTGTCGGCCGAGTGGACGATCCTCGCCCTCTCGGACGGGCACGTACAGGGGGCTCGGCCGCGATTCCTTGCGCTGGCCGCCGATCGAGGACCCACCGACGACGACGCGGACCTGCCCCCGCTGGTCCGTCGCGAGCTCGCCGCCGTCCGAGCCGGACATGCCGTGCGCGGCAACGACGACGGCCGGTGGGTCCGGGTGCCGATGAGCCTCGAGGGTCGTCAGGTGGGCAGCCTCGTCGGCCTGCACGGCCTGGACGTCGAGCCCGAACCCGGGGATCTTTCCGTGTTGCGGATCCTGGCAAACCAGGCGGCAGTGTCGCTGCACACCTCGGAGCAGTACCAGGCCGGTCGGGTCCTGCATCGGCGGGCACAGCGCCTGTCCGACGAGACCACTGCCCGCACCCGCGACCTCGAGGCCCGCACTCGCCAGCTACGTCAGGTGGAGCAGCGTCTGGTCCTGGCTCGGCAACGAGAGCTGATCTCCACCGAACGGCAGCGGATCGCCCGCGAGCTGCACGACAGCGTCACCCAGTACGTGCTGTCCAGCGGGATGACGGTCGAACTCGCCCGGGGCGAGGCCGAGGCGCTCGGTGCGATCGGGGTGGGGCTGGTCGAGCGGCTCACCGCGGCCAAGCAGCTGTCCCAGGAGGCGGTCGAGCAGATGCGACGGGCCATCTACGCCCTGCACCAGTCCCAGCACCAAACGGTCTCCACGCTGCCCGAACTTCTCGCGGTGATGGCCGATCACCATCGCCCCCGGCTGAACGTGGACATCCGCGTCGAGGGGGACCCGGAGCAGCTCCTGCCCGGAGCCGACCACGAGATAGCCCGGGCCGTGGGCGAAGCCCTGTTCAACGTGGCCGTGCACGCCCACGCGCGCCGGGCCGTCGTCCGGCTCCGCTTCCAGCCACACCTGCTCACGGTGACCGTCGCCGATGACGGCGTCGGCGACCCCGCCCACCTGCGCCGCACCCTGCGCCTGGAACGGGGCTCGCCGAGCGACGGGCGGCACCGAGGGCTGGCCAACATGGAAGCCCGGATGAGCGAGGTCGGCGGAAAGCTGGCCTTCCGCCGTGCCCGCCTGGGCGGCGTGCGCGTCGAGTTCGCCGTCCCGTTGCCGGTCACCGCGCCATCCCGGCCCACCCTGATCGGGGAACTGCTCGGGGACACACCCGAGGAGGGGCGGCCATGGCCAGCGTGAGCCCGGCAGGCACCGATCCCCAACCCGACCCTCCGGCCCGGATCATGCTCGTCGACGACCACGCCATCGTCCGGCAGGGCCTGCGGTCCATCCTGGAACGGGAACGGGACATGCGAGTTGTGGCCGAGGCGTCGACCGCGGCCGAGGCGCTCGCGGTGATCGGCCGGACCGAGGCCCAGATCGTGCTGCTCGACCTCAAGCTGTCCCCCTCCTCGGACACCGAAGGGCTGGACCTGTGCGCGGCGCTCACCGCCCATCACCCGCAGGTCAGGGTTCTGGTGTTCACCACGTTCCTGGACGATCAGCTCGTCCTGCAGGCGATCCGGGCCGGTGCCCGGGGGTACGTGGTCAAGGACGTCGACACCTCGGGATTGATCCGGGCGATCCGTGACGTCTCGCGGGGCGAGAGCGCCTTCGACGCGCGCTCGGCCGCCGCGATGGTGCGTGGGCTCAACGCACCACCCATCGAGGATCATCGTCAACTCACCGCCCGCGAGCGCGAGGTCATCCAGCTGCTGGCCCGGGGGTTGTCCAACCGGGACATCGGGGTACGCCTCTACATCTCCGAGACCACCGCCAAGTTCCACGTCGGCAACATCCTGCGCAAGCTCGGTGTCTCCCGACGGGCCGAGGCGGTGTACGAGGCCTCGAAGATGGGAGTGATCTAGCGGCTCCGATCTAGCGGGTCGGCTGCGCAGTCGCGTCGGCCTCGATCACCAACCAGCCGCCGTGATGTTCGTGCACGTCGTGCGGTCGCCCGCTACGCCGCCCCCAATCGCGCAGATCGGTCATCGACACGGTGCGAACGTGTCCCCAGGTCTCGTCCGCCTCCTCCTCCAACGGCACCGCGATCACCACCCGCCGGCGGGCCAACCGGATCGCCTCCTCGACCACGCGGTCACCGTGGGCAGGTTCGAGGTGCTCCAGCAGATGGATGGCCAGCACCGTGTCCGCGCAGGGACCGGACGCCGGGAAGCGGGCGGCGTCGGCCACCTGGGTCTGCAGCGGGACACCGAGTCGCTCCGCCACCGCGGCCAGCAGCCGGACAACGCCCGGCGAGACGTCCGAGGCCGTCGTCGCTCGCCCGGCGTTGGCCAGCCGCAGCGACAGGAACCCGAAGCAGCACCCCAGCTCCAGCACCGACCCGGCGGCGAGCAGGCTCTGAGCGTGACCATAGACAGGCGCGTAGTCGGCCACCGTGCCGCCCCGCGTCGCGGCGGCGGCCGGACGGGCGAGGCAGCTGTCGATCCGGGCCAGGGTATTGCGGTAGAACGCCTCCCAGGCCTGGAGTGGATCGTCGGCGACCGTGCGGACGACGCCGGTGAAGATCCGCTCGAACATCTCCGACCCGCGCAACCACCCCGGCCCGAACAGCTCGTCGGCCAGCAGCCCGGCCAGGTCGTCGTCCAACCGGTCGGCCGGCACCGCGTGGCCGACACAGATGCGTCCGTCGACGGCCGTGACATCGAAGTGCTCGGTGCGCACCATGTGCAGCGATCGTCTGCCTCGGATCGGCCCGAGCGCGCGGACCTCCACCAGCGCATCGCGGTACAGCCCGGCACGGGTCGGGGCGAACGGGTCGATCGGGCCGCCCCTGTCTCCCACGACACTGATCATGTTCCCACCATGGCGGCCGCCCTGGCGGCCCGCTCCAACCCGCGCAGGTTGCGCACCACGTGCACCTGAGCGCAGTAGTCCGCGTAGGCCGGCAGATCGCAACGGCCCAGCGCCCATGAATAGCGCGGCTCCGGGGTCAGCCAGATCGTCGATCGGGCCCGCCGCGTGATCTCCTCGAGGGTGCTCAGCCGCGGATCATGGCCGTTGCCCCGTCCGTCGCCGAGAATCACCACCGTGGTCCGACGGGTGATCGCCGACCCGAACTGCTCCAGGAAGACGTCGAACGCATGGCCGTAGTCGGAGTCGGCGTCCACGTCCAGGACGCCACCGGCCGGCAGTCCCGACATCACCAGCGACAGCGCGTGCTCGATGCGGTGCTCGGCGAAGAGGTCGGTGATCTCCACGATGTCCTTGACGAAGGCGAACGTGCGAACTCGAGTCGCCAGCGACTGCAGACTGTGCACCAGATGGAGGGTGAACATCGACGTCATCCGAACCGACAGCGAGACGTCGCACAGCACCAGCAACCGTGGCCGGTCCTCGACCTTGGTCACCGTCACCGGCCGGAACGGGACCCCGTCGTAGCGCATGTTCGTGCGCATCGTCCGGCGCCCGTCGACCACCCCGCGGGCCGCCGTTCGGCGCCGTGGCCGGTGCGCCCCACGCACCGTGCGCAGCAGCCGCCGCAGCCCCTCCTCCAGCTCTGCCCTCTCCTGCTCGTCGATCGTCTCCGCCCGGGCAGCGGCGATCTCGCGCTGCTCGATCTCACGCTCGAGCGCGAGCAGCTTCTCCAGGTGTTGTCTCAGCCGTTCGGGCAGGTTGGCGAGGAACGGCTGCAGCGCTGCTCGGAGCGCCGCCAGGGCCTGGTCCGTCTCGACGTCGGCGGATCCCTCGCCGTCCTCGTCGGACAGCGTGTCCGCCAACCAGGTCAGCAGGGCCATCTCCTGGGCCACGCTCAGCTCGGCGTCGAGCTGCAGTCCGGGGCGCCGGCTCAGCTCACCGGGCGTGCCGGGGTTGTGCAACCGGGAGGTGGCGATCTGCACCCGGGCCGCCTCCCCCACCGCGCCCGTGCTCTCGTTGGACAGCACGATCTCGTCGGTCATCGACGCCATGTCGAGCCGGTTCGCCTCCTGGTGCAGGTTGTACTGCGCAGCCATGTCCTCAGGCCGGAAGAACTGGTGCAGGTCGACCGGCTTGCCGTGCGAGTGACCTTGCTGCGGGACCTCCCCCGGCTCCTGCGACAGAGTGAACTCGGTGAGCTCGCCGGTGTCGGTCAGGTCATCGTGGGCGTGGCCGGGCTCGTCCTCGGCGTCCACCACCGCCCGCAGGCCGAAGAACCGGTCGAAGACCCGGTCGAAGGTCTCCAGATCTCGACGGTCCTTGACCACGCTCACGGCCAGGGCGGAGCGCAACACCTCCCGGTCGGCGAGGATCCCCGGCTGGGCGGCGGCATGCAGTGCATCGAGTGCCTCTGCCACGCTGATCCGGACGCCGTGCAGCCGCAGCAGCCGCACGAACCGATGCAGCGCGCCTTCCATCGCTTCCCCCGACCGCTAGACCGGCCGGCGACGAGCCCGCCGGACGGCGAAGGAACGGTCCCCCTGGCCAGCGCCCACTGCTCGCGCTCGGCCCATCCGGCCCAGCGGCCCGAAGTAGGCCTCACCGTGCCTGTCGGGCTCGTCCTTGGCCAGACGCTCGGCGCGGCCGTCAACGTCCTGCACGCTTTGGACGCCCTGCTGCCCAGCGCCCTTCGGCGCCGAGCTGTCGTGGTCGGCGGGTCCGTGACCGTGTCCGTGTCCGTGGGACGCGGACGACGGGTCCGGCACCGCCGCGTTGGGGTCGACCAGCGCGGGCAGCGCCCTGCCCGCGCGGTCCAGGTCGCGCTCGTACTTGACGACGACGTTCAGTGTCGCCGCCAGCACATCGGGGGAGAGCTCCTGCACCCCGAGAACGGACAGCGTGCGGGCCCAGTCGATGGTCTCGGCGATACTGGGTGCCTTGCGCAGGTCGAGCCCCCGCAGGCCGCGCACCACCTCGATCAGGCGGGCGGCGAGGGCGTCGGACAGACCGGTCTGCTTGGAACGCAGGATCTCCAGCTCGCGCTCGGCGTCCGGATAGTCCAGGAACAGGTGCAGACAGCGTCGTTTCAAGGCCGCCGACAGGTCGCGGGTGTTGTTCGAGGTGAGGACGACGTACGGCAGGTGTTTGGCGCGGAACGTGCCGACCTCGGGGATCGAGACCTGGAACTCGCCCAGGAGCTCGAGAAGCACTGCCTCGAGAGCCTCGTCGGCCCGGTCCACCTCATCGATCAGCAGCACCACCGGATCCTCCGAGACCACCGCCTCCAGCAGGGGGCGCGCTGCGAGGAACCGCTGCGAGAAGAACACGCTCTCCTGCTTGGCGATCCGCTCCACGGCCTCGTTCAGGTCGCCCGCGTCCGAGACCAGCTGCCCGATCTTCTCCCGCAGGATCTGGGTGTAGAGCAGCTGCTTGCCGTAGTCCCACTCGTAGAGCGCCTTGGTCTCGTCCTGACCCTCATAGCACTGCAGCCGCAGCAGCCGCCGCCCGGTGACCGCCGCGAGACTGGTGGCCAGCTCGGTCTTTCCGACGCCTGCCGGGCCCTCCAGCAGGACCGGCTTGCTTAGGCGGGTCAGCAGAAACACGGTGGTCGCCAACCGCTGGTCGGTCAGGTACCCGTGCGCTCGGAACCGGCTGGCGACAGCGGCCTGATCGACGAACTCGTCGGGGGCAGGCTCTACACCGGGTTCCCGGATCACCGCGCCACCTCCACTCGGTACCGTGCCGGGGGCTCGATGCGCAGCGCGTGTGCGCACCGAGCCCCACTCCGAAGTCGCTCAACCGGCACCGGGACGGACCGGCTCAGGGCAGCAACTCGTCGAGATTGCCGTTCATGCAGTGATCGACGACCGGCCGCACCGTCTCGAAGGTGCACTCCTTGGGGTTGGCCGGTGTACAGGCGTCCCCGAGAACGTGGTTGGTGATCCGCGCCACGTCGGCCTCATCGCCCGTGATCGTCTTGGCGTTCTCGTAGAAAGGCGTCGGGCCCTGCCCGAGCCGGTTCTTGGAGTAGCTGTCCTGGGTGACATCGACGAAGCGCTCGGGTATCCCGACGTCGCGCAGCAACCGGATCGCCGCTTCGAGTGCGGCCTCGGCGGCCTGCACGTCCGTCATGCCGTGCGTGTCGACGCCCATCGCGCGCGCGATGTCGGCGAACCGCTTGTAGGCCACCGGCAGGTTGAAGGCCCAGACCCTCGGCAGGGCGATCGCGTTGTTCAGGCCGTGGTGGGTGTCGTAGAACGCCGACACCGCGTGCGAGATGGAATGGATGATGCCCAGCCCGCCGGAGTTGAACGCCTGCGCCGCGATGTACTGGGCGTACATCATCCCCTCCCGGCCCGGCAGATCCTGCCCGTTCCAGGTCGCTGCGCGAAGGTTCTGCGCGGTGAGCTTGATCGCGTGCAGCGCGTTGCCGAGCGAGGGGTCGAAGTTCAGCCGTGACACGTAGGGCTCCGAGGCGTGCGCCAGCACGTCGAAACCGCACTGTGCGGTGTAGTCGACCGGGCAGTCGTAGTAGAGCACCGGATCGTCGATGGCGAGCGTCGCCACCGAGGCGTCGTCGAAGGCGACGTACTTGTGGGGGCTGTCCGGATCGGTCGTGGTGTCGGTGATGACGTAGGCCCACGAGGTCTCCGAACCGGTACCGGCAGTGGTCGAGACGGCGATGTGCGGCGGGTTCTTGGGGTTCTCCGACTTGTTGAACCCCTCGAACTCGTTGACGTTGCGGCCGTCGTGGGCGACCGAGATCCGCGCCCCCTTGCAGGCATCGTGCGTGGACCCGCCACCGATGGACACGAACGAGTCGCACTCGTTCTCCTGGAACATCGTCACGGCGTCCATGACGTTGTAGTCCTTCGGGTTCGACTCGACCTTGTCGTACACGACGACGTCCAGACCGTGGTACTTCAGAGACTCCGCGATCTTGTGCACGATGTCGGTTCCGCGCAGACCCGAGGTCATCACCAGGGACTTGCGAAAGCCCAGCTTCAGCGCCTCCGGCCCGATCACCTCATGAGATCCCGGACCCATGAGCGCCCGGGGGAAGGGATGGAACTCTTTGATGGGAAATGGTTTGAGCAGTTCTTCGACTTGCATCGCTGGCCTCCTGCGGGTAGCCGGATTCCTCCGATGGGTGCGGGATAGGTGCGGCATGTCGCACACATCTGTGCGTATGCCCCGCTCGCGACGCTAGGGCCGCTTGCCCTGTTACCAACAGGTGAGGATCGGCAAACGGGTCGGCGGGCGGGCGCGCTACCTGTCCGGTCCGGCAGGCCGACCCACCCCACCGAGCAGTAGTGGGCAGTGTGCGGATCTTCCTACCGTGGACGCACGGGCCGGCCGTGCCCGCTCCTCCACGACCCTCCTCCACGACCATAGGAGATGGCTATGACCGATCCGAAGAGCAGCGAGGCGGACCTGTCCCCGGCGGACACCCAGGTCGTGCCGGCAACGTCGGACCTGGCCGACGAGGTCCTCGTCGAGGAGGTCTCGATCGACGGCATGTGCGGTGTCTACTGAGTCGGCGGTGCCTACCGAGCCCCGCATCGGGACGGAGACCACCGCGCCGCAGGAGCGAGCCTGGCGGCTCAGCGAGACGGTTGCGCTACGCCCCGAGCCGTTCGGGGCGTTGGCCTATGACTTCGCCACCCGCCGACTCAGCTTCCTGACCTCACCCACCCTGGTGGACGTCGTCCGGCGCCTCGAGGATCACCCGACGATGGTCGCCGCCATGGCAGCGGCCGGTGTCACCGAGATCGACCGTGGCGCCCACCTGGCCGCACTCCTCCGGCTGGCCGCCGGCGGGATGATCCGGGTTCGATGAGGCAGGAGCCAGCCGATGACCCTCGCCACCGCCCACGCTCGAAGCAGCCCCGAACCCCACGGCAGGCCCCAGCCGGCTCGCCTGATCGACCGGTTCGAGCGCGGTCTGAACGCCCCGATCTGCCTGACCTGGGAACTGACCTACGCCTGCAACCTCGCCTGCGTGCACTGCCTCAGCTCCTCGGGACGGCGCGACCCGCACGAGCTCGACACCGCCGAGTGCATGGCGCTGATCGAGGAGTTCGAGTGCATGCAGGTGTTCTACGTCAACATCGGCGGCGGCGAGCCGACCGTGCGCTCCGACTTCTGGCAGCTGCTGGACCACGCGGTCGAACACCACGTGGGAGTCAAGTTCTCCACCAACGGGTACCGGATCGGTCCGCAGCGGGCCGAGCAGCTCGCCGGCAGCGACTACGTCGACGTGCAGATCTCCCTGGACGGCGCCACCCCCGAGGTGAACGACGCGGTCCGGGGTGCAGGCAGCTTCCAGGCCGCGGTGCGGGCCTTGCGGACCCTGCGTACAGCCGGAAAGCGCAATGTCAAGCTGTCGGTGGTGTGCACCCGGCACAACATCGGGCAGCTGGACCGGTTCCTGGCTCTGGCCGACCGCTACGACGCCCAGCTGCGGCTGACCCGGTTGCGCCCGTCCGGACGGGGCGCCGACACCTGGTCCCAGCTGCACCCGTGGCCTGAGCAGCAGCGGACGCTGTACGAGTGGCTGCTCGACCACGGCGAGCGCGTGCTCACCGGAGATTCGTTCTTCCACCTGTCCGGGTTCGGCACGGCCCTGCCCGGGCTCAACATGTGCGGCGCCGGCCGGGTGGTCGCCCTGGTCGACCCGGTGGGTGATGTCTACGCGTGCCCCTTCGCCATCCACGAACGGTTCCGGGCCGGCAACATCCGCGACCTCGGCGGCTTCGCCGAGGTCTGGGCCCACGCACCGCTGTTCGAGGACCTGCGCAGATCACAGGACGCCGGCGTCTGCACCCGCTGTGAGGCCTTCGATGCCTGCCGTGGCGGCTGCATGGCCGCCAAGTTCTTCACCGGACTGCCGTTGGACGGTCCCGACCCGGAGTGCGTCAAGGGCCAGGGAACCACGGCACTGACCGCCGTCGACCCGGCGAGGCTACCGGTGCCGTCCGGTGACCACTCCCACGCCGGTGAGGTCCGGCACGCTCCGGTGCCGCTCGCGGGGCCGCAGGTACGCCGTCCGACGCGGACTTGCGACGACAGCCCGCTCGCCGATCACGTCCCGGCACCGGGGCCTGCGTGAGGCGACCCGACTCGGACGCGACCGAGGCACCGAACGGAACGGCCGGGTCGGTGCACCTGGCCCGCCTGACCTGGCCCGTCGTCCACGACCGGGCGCCGCTGGTCCTGGTGCCGATCGGGTCCGTGGAGCAGCACGGCCCTCACCTGCCGCTGGCGACCGACACCGTGATCGCGGCCGAGGTGACCTCTCTGGCCTCCCGGCAGTTGCTGCGCAGGGGCGTCGACGTGGTCGTGGCGCCGGCGCTCGGCTACGGCGCGTCCGGGGAGCACGAGGGGTTCGCCGGCACCATCTCGATCGGCCACGAGGCGCTACACCTGCTCCTGGTCGAGTACGGGCGGTCGGCGTGCCGGTGGGCGCTGGGCGTGGTGTTCGTCAACGGCCACGGCGGCAACACCGAGACCGGCCTGCGCGCGGTCGAGACGCTGCGCTCGGAGGGCCGGACGGCCCTGTGGGCGACCTGCGCTGTTCCGGGGGGCGATGCGCACGCGGGAGCGACCGAGACCTCGGTGATGCGGCATCTGCTGCCCGCGGCGGTGCACCTGAGGCAGGCCGTCGCCGGGCCGACCACACCGATCGGAGACTTGATGCCCGTGCTGCGGGCCGTAGGCGTGCGGGCGGTCTCGCCCAACGGCGTGCTCGGTGATGCCACCGCGAGCAGCCTCGATCGGGGTCGGAAGGCGGTCGAGCTGATGGTCCGGACCCTGGTCGACCAGGTGAGTGCGCTCGAGGAGAGCCCTCGGTCAGCGGCGCCAGGGTGACCCGATGACCCCGACGGCCCGATCCGAACCGCGCCCCGACACAGGCCCCGGACCGCCGTCGCGGCAACTGCCGGCAGGCTTCGCGGTCACCCTGTCGGCTCGTTCTCACCTGTGCGACAACGGCCGCAGCCTGGTCGGCGGGACGGCAGGAATCGTGCTGTACCTGCAGCCGGTTGCCGTGGGTCGGGTGCGAACCGACCGCCCGCTGCGCGTCGAGGACGCGGTCGGGGCTCGACTGGCCCGCCTGCTGCTGGACCGCGGCTTCGCCGATCCGATCTGGGAGGAGGATGCCCCGGCGGATCGCTCGGTCACGGACGTGACCGTGGTGATCCCGGTCCGGGACCGGGCGCAGGCCCTGGACCGGCTGCTGTCCGCCCTGCCGGCCGGGTTGTCCGTGATCGTCGTCGACGACGGCTCTGCCGACCCGCGGGCGGTGGCGGAGGTGGGCGGGGTGCACGGGGCCCGGGTCGTCGCCCACTCCCGCAACCACGGCCCGGCGGCGGCCCGCAACACCGGGCTGCACCAGGTGCAGTCGCCGTTCGTCGCCTTCTGCGACTCAGATGTGGTTCCCGAGCCGGGCTGGCTGGGCGTGCTGCGCCGCCATCTGGACGATCCGGCGGTGGCCGTCGTCGCCCCCCGCGTGCTGGGCACCGCACCCGGGGCAGGCGACTCCTGGTTGGAGCGATACGAGCAGGCACGCTCCTCACTGGACCTGGGCCCGGCGCCGGCCGGCGTGCGAGCAGGCGGCTCGGTCTCCTACGTGCCGTCGGCCTGCCTGCTCGCCCGGGTGGCGGCCCTGGGAGATGGCTTCGAGGAGCGGATGCGCGTCGGCGAGGACGTCGACCTGATCTGGCGCCTGGTCGCTGCCGGGTGGGGGGTTCGGTACGAACCGGCGGCAGTGGTCCGCCATTGGCACCGCATCCGACCGCTGGAGTGGATGCGCCGCAAGGCCTTCTACGGCACATCCGCCGCGCCGCTGGCCGCTCGGCACGGCTCGGCAGTGGCCCCGATGGTGCTCTCCGGATGGTCGGCCATGCTGGTCGCGGGCTTGCTGGCGCAACGCCGCTGGACGGTGGCGCTTGCCTGCCTCGGCTGGGTCGCCGGCACAGTGCGCATCGCGCGACGGCTGCGCCGGAGCGAGCATCCGCTACGGACAGGCGCTGTTCTCACCCTGGAGGGTGCTGTCGGGGGCCTGTGGCAGGGCGCCGCAGTCCTGACGCGGCACTACTGGCCGGTCGCGGTGCTGGCGGCAACGAGATCGAAGCGGGCCCGCCGGGCCCTCCTGGTGGCCGCCATGGCCGAGGCGGTGGCCGACCGGCGGCGGACCCGGGCACGCCTGGACCCGGTGCGCTACCTGATCGCCCGGCGGCTCGACGACGCCGCCTACGGGGTGGGCCTGTGGTGGGGGGTGGCCCGGGCCCGCTCCCCCAGAGCCCTGATGCCTCGGCTCGCCACCCGTCGCCGTCCCCGCTCGATGCCGGCCCCCGTCGAGTGAACGGTTCGCTCGCCGCCCAGCAACGAGGCCGCCCTGCAACGTCGATGCAACGTGCTCCCGCCTAGCGTGACTCCCATCACACGCATACCTCTCCCGGCCCGCCGGCCGGGGCCCCTACTCGAGGAGTACCCATGTCTGTCTATTCCGCGCCGGGGACCTCGGGCTCCCTGGTCGACGTGCGCAGTCGTTACGGCCACTACATCGGTGGAGAGTGGGTCGATGCGCTCAAGGGCGGCTGGTTCGAGAACATCTCGCCGGTCAACGGGAAGCCATTCACCGAGATCGCCCGAGGGACCGCCGCCGACATCGACGCCGCTCTGGACGCCGCCCACGCGGCTGCCCCGGCGTGGGGACGCACGTCGGCAGGCGAGCGTTCCGTGATCATCAACCGGGTGGCCGATCGTATCGAGCAGAATCTCGAAGCCTTGGCCGTCGCCGAGACGTGGGACAACGGCAAGGCCGTCCGGGAGACCCTGAACGCCGATCTGCCACTGGCGGTCGACCACTTCCGGTACTTCGCGGGCGCCCTTCGCGCGCAGGAGGGCGGCATCTCGGAGATCGACGAGACCACCATCGCCTACCACTTCCACGAGCCGCTGGGCGTCGTCGGTCAGATCATCCCGTGGAACTTCCCGATCCTGATGGCGGTGTGGAAGCTCGCCCCGGCACTTGCCGCCGGCAACGCCGTGATCCTCAAGCCCGCCGAACAGACGCCGTGGTCGATCCTGAAGGTGTTCGAGCTGATCGGCGACCTGTTGCCGCCCGGCGTGGTCAACATCGTGAACGGTTTCGGGGTCGAGGCCGGAAAGCCGCTCGCCTCCTCGTCACGGATCGCCAAGATCGCCTTCACGGGCGAGACCACGACCGGCCGGCTGATCATGCAGTACGCCGCGGAGAACATCATCCCGGTCACCCTCGAACTCGGCGGAAAGAGCCCGAACGTGTTCTTCGCCGACGTGGCCCGCGAGCGGGACGCCTTCTACGACAAAACCCTCGAGGGCTTCACCATGTTCGCCCTGAACCAGGGCGAGGTGTGCACCTGCCCCTCCAGGGCGCTCGTCCAGGAGTCGATCTACAGCGACTTCGTGCCGGATGCGATCGCCCGGGTGGAGCAGGTGGTCCAGGCCAACCCGCTGGACACCACCACGATGATGGGCGCGCAGGTCTCCAACGACCAGCTCGAGAAGATCCTCTCCTACATCGACATCGGACGGCAGGAGGGAGCCAACGTGCTCACCGGCGGTGAGCGCAACGTGCTGGACGGCGACCTGGCCGACGGCTACTACGTCACCCCCACCGTGTTCGAGGGGGACAATGCGATGCGCGTCTTCCAGGAGGAGATCTTCGGTCCGGTGCTGGCCCTGACCGCCTTCTCCGACGAGGCGGACGCTCTGAAGATCAGCAACGACACCCTGTACGGGCTCGGTGCCGGCGTCTGGACGCGGGACGGCGCCACCGCCTACCGGATGGGCCGGAACATCAAGGCCGGCCGCGTCTGGACCAACTGCTACCACGCCTATCCCGCGCATGCCGCGTTCGGCGGGTACAAGCAGTCCGGTATCGGCCGTGAGAACCACAAGATGATGCTCGACCACTACCAGCAGACCAAGAACCTGCTGGTGTCCTACTCCCCCGACGCGCTCGGATTCTTCTGATGGACACCCAGGTCACCGGCGGCCCGGCGGGCGCGGACGACGGCTCGCACACCTCCGGCGGGGTAGTGCCAGGCCGCCGGGTGTCGGTGACCGGTGAGGCGGCGGACCTGATCCGCCGCCTCACCGCCGACCACGGGCTTCTGATGTTCCACCAGTCCGGGGGATGTTGCGACGGCTCGTCCCCGATGTGCTACCCGCTCGGGGAGTTCCGCACCGGCGCTTCCGACGTGCACTTGGACGATCTCAAGATCGACGGCATCGAGCCGGTGCCGGTGTGGATGTCCCGAGTCCAGTTCGAGTACTGGAAGCACACCCACCTGACGATCGACGTCGTCCCGGGCCGTGGAGGCGGCTTCTCGCTAGAGGCGCCGGAAGGAGTCCGTTTCCTGATCCGGTCCCGCCTGCTCACCGACGCGGAGTACGCCGCCCTGACCGGTCCGATCTGACCCTTCCCGACGCCCGCTCGGCCCTCGTCGGTGAGGCCGCCTACGGTCGCCGGCATGAGCGCAGCGTGGGGTCGAACCTTGACCACCCACGCCAACTGCAGGCCTCGTAGCGAGCTGGCTCGGCTACTGGTTTGGGTGGCCACCTACCTAAGGCGCGTTGTGTGGCTTGATGCCGCGTGTCGGTGGTTGACGTGAGGATGCCCCTGCGGAGAGTGGCGATTGCCTAGATCACCCACTAGATCACCCACTGCCGCAGGGGCACTGTCATGCTGCCGACCCTGGACCTGTTCGTCCACTGCTACACCCTGATCGATGACCTGATCCTTGACGGTCAGGTGACGATCCCGACTCGTCCGGGGCCCGCACCAGGTGCGTGAGGGGCCGATCGGCGCCGGCGCGCCGATTCGTCGCCGCGCCCAAGAACATGGGCGCGAGGGGCGAGATGACCCTGACCATCGTGGAGTACGACAGGCCGCGCCGTCTCCACAACATCGTGCGCTCGCCGTCCATGCACGTCGACGGCACGCTGACCTTCGACGAGGTCGAGGGCGGGACGCGCCTGCGGTGGGACTGGGACATGGGTCTGGCCGGACCGATGCGGATGCTGTCGCCGGTCCTGGCCTCATCGGTCCCGCGTGGGAGCGCCGGAACTGGTTGGGCCTCAAGGAGTACATGGAATCCGGTCGCCGCTGAGCCGGTCCGCTCCAGTCGAGGAGCCGCCCGGCTTCGCCGTGTCGGGCCTCGCCCGATCGCCAGTAAGCGCACCCTTCAGTGCAGACACTCACCTGGAACCGCGGCGACCGGACATGCCGCTGTGCACGGAGCGCACTCTCGCTGTCCTGCTTACACGAAGGCAGCCGCCAGGCGGGTGACTCACGCTCGCCGGTCTTGGCCCGACCGACGATCGGGCCGGCATCGGCGGGGGGATGTGAGGGGATGTGAGTCGTCGTCTTCCTGAGTGCGGACAGGTTCCTGAGCTTCCCGGGACTGCGATCAGCTGGATGCCTTCTCGAGGAGGAAGACACGGATGGTGCGTCCCCGGGTCCGGGTGGGATACGTGCGGAAGCCGCGGTAGAAGGCTCGGGCAGGTTGCCAGATGCGATTGGCGTCGGGGCCAGTGAGTTCTCGGGCGGTGACGGGCAGGCTGTGGCGTCCCCAGGCGACGGTGGCACATGGGTCGGCCAGCAGGTTGTGCACCCAAGCAGGGTGCTGGGGGCGTCCCCAGTTCGATCCGATGACCGCCAGCTGGTCGCCGTCAACAACGGCCACCAGGGGCACGGTGCGGGACAGTCCGGTCTTGGCGCCGCGGGTGGTCAGATAGATGGTCGGGAGCCCGGCGCCGGCTTCGGCGAAAGTAGTGCGCCCCCCGGTGACCTTCATGACGAGGGTGTCCATGGCGGGCATCACGCGGGACATGACCTGGGCTCCGACCGTCGTGGAGGCGAACCATTGCCCTGAGCGGTCCAGGATCGTGCGGCGTGGTGGTCGGATGCCCAGCTCGGCTGCCACTCCCATTCATTTACATTTGCACACCAACATCGGCTGAGGAAGGTGACCAGCAGCGCAGGTTGGTGCCCGGGAAGATCTCGATCAGCAGGTGCGGTGTTGGCGATGGCTCAGTCGGCGATGAACGACGCCGACTCGACGTAGTACCCGTCGAGGGAGTTGCCTACCGTGTGCAGGGAGACGGCGCCGCCCTCGTAGGTGTAGCTGCAGGTCGCGTGTCCAGGGCCGAGCACATCGTCGGGGCTGCAGCCCACGGACGTCAGGGTGCCCCGCTGTCCGCGCAGGAGCAGGTCCACGGCGGCCTGCGTGGCGTTGCGCAGCGCAGTCACCCGATCGTCGGCGCCCCAGGCGTCGTACAGGTGCGAGGAGGCCAGCTCGGGGGAGGCGAGATGGTCGAATCCGGCCACCAGGACGTTCCATGTCTGTGGCCCGACGACTGCGTCGGCGACGAGGTGGTGGGCGGTCTGGAAGTCGCGGATCGACCGTGCCGTTTGGGGACCAAACGCCCCGTCCACGGCGAGGCGCCAGCCTTGGCCTGCGAGCTGTGCCTGGACCGCGCTCACCCGCTCTGCGCTGTCGCCCGCCGATACCGTCACGATCAGGGCCGGCCAGGTCGCGGGGCCGACGACGCCGTCGGGACCGAGCCCCGCAGCACTCTGGACTGCCCGCACCGCCGCCTCGGTCGCCGGGCCGAACACCCCGTCCACGACGACCGGATGACCATGGACCGCCGTCAGGTACTGGACGGTTCGGACGTCCTGCCCGGTGCTTCCGACGCGTTGGGTCGGCCATAACTCGGCCATGAATCCTCCCGGTGGTTGCTCCCATTGCCCAGCGGGGCGGCGCGCGATCCCCGGCAAGCGGTGGTAAGGGTGGAACTCGACCCAATCGGCCACGATCCGGGCTGTCAACCGTCCAGCCGCGTCCAGCTCGATCGTCACGGCGTTGGCCAGGTAGAACACTGGTAGAACACGACAATGACGGGACCCTGCCCTGCGGTGGTGGAGGCAGGATCGCTCGGCCGCTTCGTGAATGCTCGGGCTAATGTAGTTCTCTAGGACTCCGATGATGCTCGGGAGGGACCCATGCCGCGCACCGCTTTCAGGATTGACCAGCCCAGGGCGAATGATCTGGTGGGTGACCCGATGCTGCTCGCCGGTAGTGGCGGAGGGTTCGAGGCCACGATCAACATCCGGATCCTGGACGCTACCGGGACGGCGGCGGTGTCGACGTTCACCATGTCGCGCAACCTCACTGCCCCGTGGCAGGCGCAGGTAGCACTGCCTGAGACGCTGACCACCAACCGGGGCGTTGTAGAGGTTGGGCCGTCCACGGGAGCGGACGAGGCGCCCGCTCGGGTGTCGATTCCCGTCTTCTTCGGCACCAGGATTGCGTCTGGCTTTGCCAGTTACTTCCTGCATGTCGTGCAGGCTGGTGAGACACTCAGTGGCATTGCAGCCAGCGCTGGCGGGCTCTATATCGGAGCCGGGTTCGGGCCCATCTTCGAGGCGAACCGCGACATCCTCGCGGACCCAGACCTGATCCACCCCGGGCAGGTGCTCCGCATCCCCAGCAACTTCTGATCATTCAACTGGCAGCCCAAACGGCTGCCCAGAGAAGCGGCACCCGCGGACTGAGCCAACTCGACCGCGCCGTCGAGCAGGACCCGAGACATACCCCGAGCCCGGAACTGCGGGCGCACGACGAGGCACGAGACAGCCCATCGGGCCAGTCCTCGGAGGTGACCGCCCGAACCTCGATCTCCGCAACGGGATGCGCATTCACGGCGCCACGCCACGGGATGGGCAGACGCGAGGTGATCCTGGCCGGCGGGTCCACGGCTGAGGGTGGCGCACCTGGGCGGCGTGGCCGCTCCTCGAGAGCAGCGGTTCGGCATCGGCAGGCCCGCGTCAGGGAGGATGGTGTTGTGCCAGCCGATGTGTGCCTTCAGGGAGGAGCGGAGTTCCAGCCGGGTTGCGAGGCGATGGACTCCGCCATGATTCCGAGCGGGAACACCTCGCACGATCTGGTGCTGGTTGCCCCCTTCGCCGCCCGACCCGGCAGGGAACGTCGGATGGCCGGCGAGAACGCGCGCCGCTGGTACCGGGCTCTTGGCGCCGCCCAGGTCGAGGTCGCCCCCGATGAGGGGGATGGCTTCCGAGAGCTCCTGGCCGTCGCCGGCCTGCTGGTCCTGCCGGGGGGTTCGCCGCAGCGGCTACTCGATGCCCTGTCGCCGTCAGCTGGAAGCCTCCGGGCTGCGGTGGACGACGGTACGGCCATCAGTGGCGCCAGCGCCGGCGCGATGGTCCTGTGTCGGTGGACTGTTCTGCCTGGCGTGACGACCAGTGTGGTTCCGGCCCTGAGCGTGGTGCCGGTCGACCTGGTCCTGCCCCATTTCCAGGGTGGGACCAGATGGCTGCGACCCGCCCGCGACGTCCTGCCCTCAGGCGCCGTCGCGCTGGGGCTTCCGGAGCGGTCCGGCGCCGTCGTCCGGCCCGACGGCACCCTGGTCGAGGTCGGGGTCGAGCCCTTCAGCTACCTGTCCGTCTAGCGGGCGAGACGGGACGGTTCACCAAGCTCATCGAGGACGCCGAGCGCGGCGTCCTGGTCGGCGCCGCCAGGACCGGACCGAACGGCGGGGAGGTACTCGCACCCAGGCCCTGCCACCCGGCCAGGCGAAACGACCTGCGGGCCGACGCCTGCGCGAGTCACGGACGCCAGCCGGCGGGCGGGTCCTCACCGACCAGCCCGTCGACGGCCTCGCGCAACAGATCTGCATGCCCGGTATGGCGCCCGTACTCCTCGATCAGGTCGCAGACGAGCCTGCGCAGGCTGGCGTGCTCGCCGCCGTCGTCGGCAATGTGCACGAGCTGGTCGAGGCCGCCGGCCGCCAGTGCCGCGGCCAGCCGCGCCCGCGAACGCTCCACCGCGCCGTCCCAGATCGCATAGAGCTGCTCGCAGGAGTCGGCGGCGGCGGAGCTGAACGGCCACTCGGGGTCGGCGTCCCAGTCGACGCGCTGCCACGGCTCACCCGGCGCGGTCCCGGCGAACTTGATGGTGAAGGTGACGTCCTCGATGAAAGCGAGGTGCTTGAGCAGACCGCCGAGGGTCAGCGTCGAGTCGCCGACTCTCGTCTGCAGACCCGCGCTGTTCAGGCCGCCGGCCTTCCAGCGGAAGGTGAGGCGTAGGCGGTCGAGTGCGCCGGTCAGGTGCTCGATCTCAGTGCCGGCGAGCGGGGGTTCCCAGGGGCGGTCGTCGCTCATGGCGCCCACCGTAGAACCGGCTCCGGGCCGATCCTGCCGCCACCGCGCGACCGTCCGCCGGCTCGACGACGCCTTGGCAGATCCACTCGCCGCACCCGCACCCCGGGTCCGGCGATCTCGACTCACCATTGCATTACCGACTGGCATCGTGGATGAACCCTCTGCTACGTTCCGCCCATATCAGGGAGTTATCGAACAGACACGTAACGTTATGGTCGACTGGACGCCCCGGCGTCCGTGTCGTCGCGAACGGGGCGGATACTGATGGTTCTGCGCACGGGTGCACCGGCTCCCTGCGGCACCGAGGCCGCCTGGTGAGCGGCGGCCGACATTCCGGAACCGCCGGCGGCACGATCCGCCGGCGCCTCGCCCGGATCCTCGCCCTGCCGGCGGTCGTCGTCCTGCTCCTGTTCGCCGTTCTGGCGACGGGGCAGATCCGTGACTACCAAGACTCGCTGGGCACCGCTCGCGCCGTCGACCTGGCCCTCGCCGTCCAGGATCTCGCCCATGAGCTGCAGAACGAGCGTGGCGTCACCGCTGCCGTCCTGGGCGGCAACGACGGTCTCGCCGGCGAGCTGCCCGGCGCCCGGCAGCGGGTGGATCGGCGAAAGGACGCCCTGCAGCGCCAGGTCAGCGGCGGCGGCGACGTCGAGTCGCAGGTGCGCTCGGCCCTGTCCCAGCTCGACGGGATCGGCGCGGTCCGGTCGGCGACCGGTGCCGGTCGCACCGCCCGCGCCGCCACAGCCCGCGCCGAAACCCTCTCCTACTACACCGACCGGATCGCAGCGTTGATCTCCGTCGACCTCGGTCTGGAACGGGTGGCCGACGAGCAGCTGCGCCAGGCGGTCACCGCGCTGACCGCCCTGCAGGAGATGATCGAGGCCACCGCCCAGGAACGCGTCCACCTCAACGGCGTGTTCTCCGCCGGCGGGTTCACCGAGGGCGAGTTCGCCCAGTTCGCGGCGATGCGCACCGAGCGCCAGACCGCCGCCACACGGTTCACCCGTGCGGCCCGGCCCCAGCAACAGGAGAGCCTCGAGAACGTGCTCTCCTCCGGTGCCGCCCGCCAGGCCGAGCACTTCGAGCAGGTGGCGCTCGCCGCCGCCGACGGACGACCGGTCGTGGTCAACCCCCAGTCGTGGTGGTCCGGGCTGACCACGGTCCTGGACGACATGCGCCAGCTGCAGCAGCACATCGGCTCGCAGATCCAGCTGCGCGCCCACGACCTGCAGACCGGATCCACCCAGCGACTCGCCCTCCTGGTCGGCGCGGTCCTGGCCTGTCTGGCCGGCTGGATCCACCTCGCTGTGCAGGCCTCCCGCTCGATCAGTCGTCCGTTGGCGCACCTGGTCGCCGAGGCAGAATCGGTCGTCCTGGACCGGCTGCCTGCAGCGGTGAACGGGGTGCAGACCGGACGCGGCGACGACCCGCCGGAACCACTGGCCCCCGTCGATGTGCCGGCCCGGGCGGCCCAGGAGATCCATTCCGTCGCAGCGTCTCTGGACCGCCTGCAGACGGCCGCCTACAACCTGGCGGTCGAGCAGACCGGGCAACGCCGCCGCACTGTCGAGTCGTTGGCCAACCTCGGACGGCGCAACCAGAACCTGATCCGTCGCCAGCTCGGCTTCATCACCTCACTGGAACGTGAGGAGGCCGATCCACAGGTGCTGGCCCAGCTGTTCGAGCTCGACCACCTGGCCACCCGAATGCGCCGCAACGCCGCCAGCCTGCTGGTCCTGGTCGGTTCGGCCAGCCACCAACGCTGGTCCGAGCCGGTACCGGTCGCCGACGTGATCCGAGCAGCTGTCTGTGAGGTCGAGGAGTACCGCCGGGTCGGGCTGCGCCGGGTGGACCTCGCGCTGATCTGCGGCGCCTCCGTCGGCGCCGTGGCCCATCTGCTGTCCGAGCTGATCGAGAACAGCCTGTCGTTCTCCCCGCCCGACACCGAGGTCGAGGTCCAGGGCCGGCAGCTGCCCGACGGATACCTGGTCGCCGTCACCGACCAGGGCGTCGGCATGCGCGCCGACGACCTCGCAGCGGCAAACTCCCGGCTGCGCGGGGAGGGTGACTTCATCGCCGCGCCGACCCGCTACCTCGGGCACTATGTCGTCGGCGAGATCGCCCGACAGCTGTCCATCACGGTCGAGCTCGTCCCCTCCCCAGTGGTGGGCGTGACCGCCAGGGTGACCCTGCCCGCCGACCTGCTCGGCTTCCATGCGGCCGTTGCCGGCCCGGCTGCCTCGGACCAGCCGGCCGAGCCGGAAGCCGCGATCGAGCGCGCGTCCCGGCCACCGCACGGCGGGTCGGCAACCTTGCAGCCCCAGCGGGCTCATCGGGACGAACCCCCGCAGCCGCCGCGAACGATCCCGGCAGCTGCCTCGCTCTTCGAACCCGTTGCCCATCAACAGGTCCCCCGCGGCGACACACCACCCGCCGCCGTCGGCCCGCTGCATCCCGAGGACGGCGAGACCGCGGCGGACGGCAGCGGAGCACCGACACCCGGACGCACCCGCAACGGCCTGACCAGGCGGCTGCCCCGTGAGGCCCGGCCGGTGGGCGCCGTCCGGTCGTCCATCGAGCACCACACCGACGCCACCGCACCCGAGCCGTCGACCGGCTGCCGAGTCATCGACCTGGACGCCGCCGTGTGGCCGGCGACCATGGTCGACCCCGCGCCGGAACAGGTCAGTGCCCGGCTGACCGCGCTGCGCGCTGGTGTGACCCGGGGGCGGGCGGCGGGCATCATCCTGCCGGCTGATTGCACCGAGGAGGAGTCGCCATGACCGTGCACATCCAGGCGCACCGCAACGACTTCGGGTGGCTGCTGGCGAGTTTCGTACGGGAGACCAACGGGGTGCGGGAGGCGGTGACGGTCTCCACCGACGGCCTGCTCATCGCCAGCTCACCGGGGTTGACCCGAGCGGACGCCGACCACCTCGCGGCGATCGTCTCCAGTCTGGTCAGCCTGGGCCGCAGCGCCGCCCGACGGTACGACTTCGAGGGGCTCAAGCTGGTCATGGTGGAGATGGTCCGTGGGTTCCTGTTGGTCTCCACGATCGCCGGCGGAAGCTGCGTCGGCGTGGTGGCCGAGGGCGACAGCGACCTGGGCCTGATCGGCTACGAGACCGCCGCCCTGGCCGAGCGGTTCGGGCCGCTGCTCACCCCGGGCCTGATCGCCGAGTCCCCAAGCCACCTGCCCCGATGACGACCCGGAACGACGGGCTGCGCCTGGAAACCCTCGTCGTCACCCGCCCGGACACGGCGGCCGAGACCCTGCGATTCGAATCCCGCGGCGAGCTGTCCGTCCTGCTGCTGGAGAGGATCCGCGACCGTGTCCGAGCGCTCTGAGTCCCGGCCGGCCGGGCCCGACCAGACCGGCGAGCTGGTCTCGGTCAAGCTCGTCGTCAGCGGGGGGTTCGGGGTCGGCAAGACCACGTTCGTGGCCGCGGTCTCCGAGGTGGAGCCGCTGCTCACCGAGGCGGACCTGACCGACGCCTCGGTCGGCGTTGACGACCGGACGACGGTGCCCGGCAAGGTGACCACCACCGTGGCGCTCGACTTCGGCCGGATCAGCCTCGACGAGACCCTACGCCTCTACCTGTTCGGGACGCCGGGCCAGGACCGGTTCGCCTTCCTCTGGAACGACCTGGTGCAGGGGGCGCTCGGAGCGGTGGTGCTGCTCGACCCGAACCGGATCGAGGACTGCTTCGACCCGGTGGACTACTTCGAGGACTGCCGGGTGCCGTTCCTGGTCGCGGTCAACGTCTTCGAGTCCGCACGACACTTCGACGTCGCCGAGGTGCGCGAGGCGCTCGGCGTCCGCGACGACGTCCCGGTCCTCGAGTGCGATGCGCGGGAGCGGGAGTCGGTCAAACAGGTCCTGGTCACCCTCGCCGAGACCGCATTGGATCGGCGGCTGGGCGAGGTGGGGCCCGACCCAGCGGCTGGCGATGCAGGGACCGACAGGCCGGTCGACAGGCAGGTTGACAAGGAGGTCAGCGTCTGATGGCCCGCGACATCACCGGGGGGATGGCCCCGGACGAGGTGGCCAGGACCGAGCCGGCGATCACCAGCGGGAAGCCGACCAGGATCCCCAGGGTGAGCGGCTCGTCGAGCACGGCCACCCCGGCGGTGACCGCCACCGCAGGGTTGAGATAGGTGATCACCGTCGTCCGGGCCGGGCCCACCTCAGCCACCAGGGCGAAGAACACCACGAACGCGAGCGCACTGCAGACCAGCCCGAGCACGGCGACGGAGGCCCACGCCTGCGGGGACACCGGCTGGCTCGGCCAGGTGGCCCAGGCGGCCGGCGCGTACCCGACAGCATTCACGGTCACGGCCGCAGCTCCGACCCCCAGGCCGGGCACCCCGGCCAGCCGGGTCGAGGCCAGGATCGGTCCCAACGCGTACCCGACGACTGCCACCGAAGCGGCGAGCACGGAGGGCAGGTCGCCGGTACCGAGATCCAACCCCGCCAACGCGGCCACTCCGGCGAGCCCGATCACCAGGCCCAGCACCCGGCGAGCCTCGATCCGGTGCTCCAGGCCGAGCAGCCGGCTGAACACCAGGGCCATCAGCGGCACCATCGCGATCAGCAGGGCGGTCAGTGAGCTGGTCAGCCGCAGCTCGGCGTACCCCAGCGCGACGAACGGCGCCGCAATCTCCACCACGGCGAACGCCAGCACCCACGGCCAGACCCGCAGCACCGGTCGCAGCGCGCCGCGGCTGGCCGCCACCGGCAGCAGCACGACCGCGGCGAGTGTGGTGCGGCCGAACACCACGACGGTGGGATGCAGCTCGGTCACCGCGATCTTGAGGAACAGGTACGGGATGCCCCAGATCACCGACAGCGAGAGGAAGAGCACCCAGCCTCGCCGCGACACACCGGACAGTGTGAACCATGGCCGCACCCGGCCCACCGGTGCCCCCGCGCGTGACCCCGGGACCGCCGATCCGACCATGATTGGCTTCCTGGTTCACCCACCACCCCGCGGCACACCACCGCAGAACCGGACGAGGAGGACTCCATCCCGGGGGTTGCGGTGAATCCGGGTGGTCATCCACGCTGCTGTCGCCGGTCGTGCTGTCGTGAGTGGTGGAGAGCGGAGGTGGCTGATGGGCGAGCTGGAGGTGAACCCCGACGAGGTCGGGATGGACTGCACCGCCCTGACCCGACTCGACGCTGCCCTCCAGGGCTACGTCGACGCGGGGCGGCTGCCCGGTTTCCACCTGCGGATCGCCCGCGCCGGCCGGACCGTGCACGACACCGCCACCGGGTTCGCCGACGTCGCCTCGGGCCGACCGGTCACCGCCGACACGTTGTGGCGGATCTACTCGATGACCAAGCCGATCACCTCGGTTGCGGTGATGATGCTGTACGAACAGGGCGCCTTCCAGCTCACCGATCCGGTCGCGCAGTTCCTCCCGGCGTTCGCCGACCAGCGGGTCTACGTCAACGGCTCGGACCTGAAGATGGTCACCGCGCCGGCCAGCGAGCCGGTGCGGATCTGGCACCTGCTGAGCCACACCTCCGGCCTGACCTACGGCTTCCACCGGGTCCACCCCGTCGATGCGCTGCTGCGGGCCAAGGGCTACGAGTGGGACAGCCCGCCCGGAGTCGACCTGGCGAGTGCGGTCGACTTCTGGGCGAGCCTGCCGCTGCTGTTCACCCCGGGCACGGAGTGGAACTACTCCCTGGCCACCGATGTGCTCGGCCGGCTGGTCGAGGTGGTCAGCGGTCAGCCGTTCGACGTCTTCGTCGCCGACCGGATCACCGGTCCACTCGGCATGGCCGACACCGACTTCCGCGTCACCGGCGCCGACCTCGACCGGCTCGCCACGCTCTACACCCCGACCCCGGGTGGCTCCATAGCGGCCAACCGCCAGCTCGGTGCCTCGGTGCTGGATCCGCCGCTGCTGTCCGGTGGTGGCGGGCTGGTCTCGACCACCGACGACTACCACCGGTTCGCGCAGCTGTTGGCCCGCGGGGGCGAGCTGGACGGCGTGCGACTGCTCGGGCCACGCACGCTGGCCTACATGCGGCGCAACCACCTGCCGGGCAACACCGACATGCAGACCTTCGGACGACCGGTCTTCGCCGAGATCTCTCAGCATGGAGTCGGTTTCGGCCTCGGGTTCGCCGTGGTTGTCGACCCGGTGGCCACCCGGATGGTGTGCTCGGCCGGTGAGTACAACTGGGGCGGCGCAGCCAGTACCACCTTCTGGGTGGACCCCGTCGAGGACCTCACGGTGGTGTTCATGACCCAGCTACTGCCCTCCAGCACCTACCCGCTGCGGCCTCTGCTGCGCCAGCTGGTCTACGGTGCGCTGCGCTGATCCGGCTGCGTCAGTGGTCGTGACAGGCTCGGCGACCCGGGAACCTCGATACCCTCGACATCGCCGACACCTGAGCGGGTTCTGAACAAGCACGTCAGGGGGACTCGATGCGCATCCGCGGGATGCTCGCCGCCGACTGGCCGGGGGTGGCCGCGATCTACCGCGAGGGCATCGCCACCGGTGACGCCACGTTCGAGACCGTGGTGCCGTCCTGGGCGGAGTTCGACGCGACGCGGCATCCGGTGCTACGGCTGGTGGCCGAGCAGGACGGCGCGGTCGAGGGCACGATGCTGGGCTGGTCGGCCGCAATGCCCGTGAGCAGCCGCAGGGTCTACAGCGGGGTCCTCGAGCACTCGGTGTACGTCGCCGAGCGCGGCCGCGGTCGAGGCGTCGGTCGAGTGCTGCTGAGCTCGCTGGCCGAGCTGGCAACCCGCTGCGGCGTCTGGACCCTGCGCGCCGGGGTGTTCCCGGAGAACGTCACCAGTCTGGCCCTGCACGCCCAGTGCGGGTTCCGCGAGGTGGGACGGCAGCGCCGGCTGGGCTTCGGCGGTGGCCGCTGGCGCGACGTCGTCCTGACCGAGCGCCGGGCGCTGGGCGTGGACGGCGAGCGCCCGTTTCTCCGCCTGGCACCGACCGCGGGAGAGGACGCGCAGCGAGTCACCGAGCTGCTCATCGCGGCTGGACTCCCACCGGACGGCCTGGCCGGTTGCCGGCTGCTGCTCGTCGCCGACGCCACGGTGACCGGAGGCGACCTGGTCGGCGCCGCCGCCCTCGAACGTCATGCGGTGGCGGGGGAACCAGCCGCCTACCTGCTGCGCAGCGTCGTGGTCGACCCAGCCGTCCGGCAGACCGGCCTGGGACGGCGCCTGGTCACCCGAGTCGTGGACATCGCCGACACCATCGAGGGCGGGCGGGCCCGGATCGGCCTGCTCACCATGTCGGACGGTGCGGCCGGCTTCTTCCACGCACTCGGCTTCGAGAAGGTCGATCGGAGTGGGCTGCCCAGTGCCCTTGCCGGATCGCCGCAGCTGCAGGGGGTCTGCCCTGATCCGGCCATCGCCTGGCATCGCCGCTGAGATGTCGCGTCACAGGGAACACACAGCCACCGTTCGGCGCTCTGGCAGCGACGCACGCCATAGTCCTGACCATGACCGACACCGTCACCGTCCCGGCCAAGCTCACTCGCCCTGACGGTTCCCCGATCCGGGCTCTCGTGGTCGACGACGAACCGTCCCTGTCCGAGCTGCTCTCGATGGCACTGCGCTACGAGGGCTGGGAGGTCCGCACCGCGGCCAGCGGTTCCGCCGCGGTGCGCGCCGCCCGCGAACACCATCCCGATGTCGTGGTCCTCGACATGATGCTGCCCGACTTCGACGGGATGGAGGTGCTGCGCCGGCTGCGCGGTGCCGGTGACGACGTCCCCGTGCTCTTCCTCACCGCGCGCGACGGGGTCGAGGCGCGGATCGCCGGCCTGACCGCCGGCGGGGACGACTACGTCACCAAGCCGTTCAGCCTCGAGGAGGTCGTTGCCCGGCTGCGCGGCCTGATCCGCCGGTCCGGCGCCACCGCGCGCGACCAGTCGCTGCTCGTCGTCGGCGACCTGGTGATGGACGAGGACGCCCACGAGGTCCGGCGCGGCAGCGTCGAGATCTCCCTGACTGCGACGGAGTTCGAGCTACTGCGCTACTTCATGCGCAACCCGCGCCGGGTGCTCAGCAAGAGCCAGATCCTGGACCGGGTCTGGAACTACGACTTCGGCGGCCAGGCCAACATCGTGGAGCTGTACGTGTCCTACCTGCGCAAGAAGATCGATGCCGGTCGCGAGCCGATGCTGCACACGGTGCGCGGCGTCGGCTACGTGCTCAGGCCGACCGACCAGTAACCCTGGACACTGCGATGAGCTCCGCGCTGCCGATCAGGCGCCCACTGACCCTGCGGGCGCGGCTTCTGCTCACCGTCGCCGCAGTGAGCACCGCGGCGTCCCTGGTGGTCGGTGCGAGCGCCGTCCTGGCCCTACGGGCCATCGCCACGGAGCAGGTCGACGCCCAGCTGGTGTCCGCCGAGCAGCGCTCGGTGGCGCCGTTCCCGGACGGTCCGGACGGCCCGGCCGAGGCGCGCGACCGACTCCCGGACGACCATCGGGACGGAGTCGGGGACCAGCTGCAACGTCCCGGTCAGGCCGCTGGGACCCTTGTCGCGCAGGTGGACACCCGCACCGACCCACCGGTGGTGAGCGCGGCCGTCTTGGACGAGAAGGGGATCGTCCAGCCGATCGGCCCCGAGGTGGCCCAGGTTCTGGCGACGGCCCGGACGGCGACCACACCCGTCACCGTCGAGCTGCCGGGCCTCGGCGACTACCGGGTGCTGGCCGATGCCGCACGAACCGGCACCACACTCACCGGGCTGCCGCTGTCGGCGGTTCAGGCCACGGCCTACCGGCTGGCCGGTGCCGTCGCCCTGGTCACCCTGCTCGGCCTCGGGCTCGTGTTGGCTGCTGGAGCGGGCCTGCTGCGAGTGGCGCTGCGGCCGCTCGACCGGGTGCGGGCGACCGCCGTGCGGGTCAGCGAGCAGCCGCTGGACCGCGGCGAGGTGGCCCTGGCCGAGCGGGTGCCGAACCCGGACCCGCACACCGAGGTCGGGCAGGTGGCCACCGCCCTGAACCGGATGCTCGAGCACGTGGCCGGAGCGCTCCAGGCCCGGCAGACCAGCGAGCTGCGGCTGCGCCGGTTCGTGGCCGACGCCAGTCATGAGCTGCGCACCCCGCTCGCGTCGGTGCGCGGCTATGCGGAGCTGATGCGCCGCCGTCCCGAATCGCTGCCCGGCGATGTCGCGCACGCACTCGGGCGGGTGGAGTCCGAGGCGATCCGGATGGGCGGACTGGTCGAGGACATGCTGTTGTTGGCCCGGCTCGACGAGGGGCGCCCGCTCGCCCCGCACCCGCTGGACCTCGGCCGGGTCGTCGTGGACGCGGTCGGCGACGCGCGGGTGGCCGGGCCCGAGCACCGGTGGGAGCTGCGGGTGCCGGACGGTCGGGTCCGGGTCATCGGGGACGCCGCACGGCTCACCCAGGTGGTGGTGAACCTGCTCGCCAACGCCCGCACCCACACCCCACCAGGCACCCGGGTCTCGGTGGACCTGGCCATCGTGCGGCAACCGACCGCCGATGACCCGGACGGCGAGCACGCCGTCCTCGTGGTCGCCGACGACGGGCCCGGCATGCCGGCCGAACTCGCCGCCGAGGCGTTCGAACGGTTCACCCGTGGCGACTCCTCCCGGTCCCGGGCCGCGGGCAGCACTGGTCTGGGGCTGTCCATCGTCGAGGCGGTGATCCTGGCTCACGGCGGCCGGGTTCGGCTCGACTCCGTGCCCGGCGCCGGGACGAAGGTCACGGTCCGACTGCCGCTGGCTGGGGTCGACGCCGCGCCGGAGGCCGCATCGCCTGACGCCGCACCGGTGGCCACCGCGGTGGCGACGACGCACTGACCTGGACAGCCGCCCTGCCCGCGGATCGGCCGGGTCACCCCCACAGGACGAGGGGTCCTAGGACGTTTGGGCTTGCCTAGTTACTCACCAGTAGGCATGATGAAGTTACTGGTCAGTAACCAGTGACTCAGCCGTGCGCCCGAGCCGATGGGCCATAAGCCGATGGGGGCGAGATGAGCCACTACAAGCACAACCTCCGCGACGTCGAGTTCGCGCTCTTCGAGTTGTTCAACCGGGGTGCGCTGCTCGGCAGCGGTCCGTACGAGGAGATGGACGTCGAGACGGCGAAGGACATGCTGGCCCAGGTGGCCAAGCTGGCCACCGACAAGCTCGCCCCGACCCTGATCTCCTCCGACCGCAACCCGCCGGTGTTCGACCCGAACACCCACTCGGTGACCACATCGGCGGACTTCAAAGCCTCGTACCGGGCCTTCGCCGACAGCGAGTTCTGGCGGGTCAACCTGCCGCCGGAGATGGGCGGACACCCGGTCCCGCCGTCCGTCAGCTGGGCACTGGCCGAGTTCATCCTCGGCGCCAACCCCGCCGTCCACATGTACGGGATGGGCTTCCACTTCGCGCCGATCCTGCACGCACTGGGCAACGAGGAGCAGAAGCGGATCGCGCAGCTGATGGTGGACAAGCAGTGGGGCGCCACGATGGTGCTCACCGAGCCGGACGCCGGCTCCGACGTCGGCGCCGGGCGCACCAAGGCCGTTCAGCAGCCGGACGGCACCTGGCACCTCAGCGGCGTCAAGCGGTTCATCACCAGCGGTGAGGCCGACCTGTTCGACAACATCGTGCACCTGGTGCTGGCCCGCCCCGAGGGCGCCGCCCCGGGCACCAAGGGGCTGTCCCTGTTCGCCGTCCCGAAGTTCCACTTCGACACCGAGACCGGCGAGATCGGCGAGCGCAACGGCGCCTTCGTCACCGGGGTCGAGAACAAGATGGGCCTGAAGGTCTCGACCACCTGCGAGATGCGCTTCGGTGAGGTCGACGGCATTCCTGCTGTCGGCACCCTGGTCGGTGACGTGCACGAGGGCATCGCCCAGATGTTCAAGGTGATCGAGGCGGCCCGGATGATGGTCGGCACCAAGGCGATCGCGACGCTGTCCACCGGCTACCTCAACGCCCTCGACTACGCCAAGCACCGCGTCCAGGGCGCCGACCTGACCCAGATGACCGACAAGACCGCTCCGCGGGTGACGATCACTCATCACCCTGACGTGCGCCGCTCGCTGATGCTGCAGAAGTCCTACGCCGAGGGCCTGCGCGCGCTGATGCTCTACGCCGCCACCCAGCAGGACGCCGTGCGGATCGCCGAGGCCGCGGGCGGTCAGGACGAGATGGCCGAGCGGGTCAACGACCTGCTGCTGCCGCTGGTCAAGGGCTGCGGCTCGGAGCGGTCCTGGGTGTTGCTCGGCACCGAGAGCCTGCAGACCTACGGCGGCTCCGGGTTCCTGCAGGACTACCCGATCGAGCAGTACGTGCGGGACGCCAAGATCGACACCCTGTACGAGGGCACCACGGCGATCCAGGGCATGGACTTCTTCTTCCGCAAGATCGTCCGGGACAACGGCCAGGCCCTGGCCCACCTGGCCAGCCTGGTCGCGGAGTTCGTCAAGGGCGAGGCCGGCGACGACTCGCTCAGCCTCGAGCGCGAGCTGCTCGGCAAGGCGCTGGACGACGTGCAGGGCATCGTCGGCGCGATGGTCGGTGCGATGATGGCCAGCCACCCGAAGGCGCCCGGCGGCGACGTCGCCAACGTCTACAAGGTCGGCCAGAACACCACCCGACTGTTGCTCGCCGCCGGTGACCTGGTGATCGGCTGGCTGCTGCTGCGCAGCGCCGAGGTGGCGGTGGAGGCGTTGCGGAACAAGGAATCCCTGCCCGACTCCGAGGTGGCGTTCTACGAGGGCAAGGTGGCTTCTGCCCGGTTCTTCACCCGGTCCGTGCTGCCGAAGCTGACCGCCGAGCGCGCCATCGCCGAGGCGATGGACAACTCGCTGATGGAGGTCGACGAGGCCGCCTTCTAAAGGCACTGGCCGGCGAGGCACCTCGCGCCCTGCACCCAAGCCGGTCACGGGCGGTTCCGGTCGTTCGACCTGTGACCGGTGCTGCGGTGCGGTCATGATGGCTGATATGACTGCACACCCCGCCTCCGCCTCATCGACGGACGTGAGCCGACACGTGGCACGGGACCCGGCCTGGCGGGATGTCCCCCAGACGATGCGGGCAGTGCTGCTCACCGGCCACGGCGGGCTCGAGATGCTGACGTACCGAACCGACGTGCCCGTCCCGATCCCGGGCCCCGGCGACGTCCTGATCGAGGTCGGCGCCTGCGGGATGAACAACACCGACATCAACACGCGCACCGGGTGGTACTCGAAGGCGGTCACGTCCGCCACCGGCGATCAGGTGACCACCAGCGGGGACGACGGCTCGTGGGGTGGGGATCTCAGCTTTCCGCGCATCCAGGGTGCCGATCCGACGGGTCGCATCGTGGCGCTCGGCTCCGGTGTGCCGCACGAACGGATCGGGCAGCGGGTGCTGGTCGACGCCTGGCTGCGCGCCCCCGACGGCGGGCTCGACGGCGCCCGCTATCTGGGCTCCGAGGTCGACGGCGGCTATGCCGAGTACGTGCGCGTGCCGGCGGCCAACGCCCACGCGATCGACACCGCGCTGAGCGACGTCGAGCTGGCGAGCGTGCCCTGCTCGTACGCGACCGCGGAGCACATGCTGCACCGCGCAGGAGTGCGCGAGGGGCAGTGGGTGCTGGTCACCGGCGCGTCCGGTGGGGTCGGCGTCGCGCTGGTCCAGCTGGCCAGGCGGCGTGGCGCCCGGGTGGCCGCGATCACCAGCGCCGCCAAGATCGACGCAGTCGGGCGACTCGGCGCCGACGTCGTGCTCGACCGCTCCCGCCCCGACCTCGACACGGCCGTGCTCGAGGCGACCGGCGGGATCGACGTGTTCGCGGACGTCGTCGGCGGTGAGTCATTCGCACCGCTGCTCGAGACCGTCCGCCGCGGCGGCCACTACACCACCGCGGGGGCCATCGCCGGTCCGATCGTGGCGCTGGACCTGCGCACGCTGTACCTGCACGACCTGACGATGCACGGCGCCACCGTCGTGCCGCCGGAGGTGTTCGCCGACCTCGTGGGCTACCTCGAACGCGGCGAGGTGCGGCCGGTCGTCGCCCGGACCTTCGCCCTGGCCGAGATGGCAGCGGCGCAGACGGCCTTCATGGCCAAGGAACACGCCGGCGCGATCGTGATCGAGGTCGCGATCTGACGCACTCACCTCAAGGACTCCGCGCCATCCGGACCTCGATCTCCTCACCGAGCCGCGCGCCGCCCGCCAGCCGGAGGTCGTCCCCGGACCAGAAGACGCCCGGGTCGTAGTAGTTGGCCGGCAGCGCGCCGTCCAACAGCCCCATCACCTGGTAGGCGCGGGCGACCACCTCGGCGCAGTAGGTGACCCCGATCGGGGCGTCCCGGCGGATCCGGCCGCGCAGCCATCGGCCGGCCAGCGCCGCCGTCCGCGGGAAGGGCAGCCCGTCGGCCCGGGCGATCTCCCGCAGCAGCGCGTCCTCCATCTCCCGGCTGACGCCCAGGCTGAGCTGGCGCAGCCAAGGGCGCTGCTTGTAGGTGCAGACCCATTGCTGCACAGCAGCTTCCAGGTCGTGCAGCTGGACCCCGCGGTGCCGGCCCCCGGTCCACACGTCGGGCAGGCCCTGACCCAGCTCGGCGTGCCACATCAGCGGTGGCAGGTCCTCGATCACCACCGCCATGCCCACGTGGTTGACCGGAGCGTTGGTCACCGCGCGAATCGCGTGGTCGGCCAGGCTGCGCCCGCGGAACAGCCACAGGTCGCCGGTCCGGGTCACCTCGACGGCCTCGGCGAGGTCGAGTGCGCTCTGCATGGCGCCCAGTGTGCCGCTCGCCACGCCATCGGCCAGACTGGGCCCGGACATCGACCTCTGGTCGGCACATCACGTGGAAGGGGAGCACGGATGAGGACGAACGCGCGGAGTCGACGCACCCTGCGCCTGCTGCGACTGCTCGGCGTGGCGGGTCTGGCCGGGGTGGCCGCGACCGGCGCGGTGATGGCCCGCGCCGAGCGCAGGCGGCGGACCGTGACCGCCGACGAGGTGCGCGAGCGGCTGCACGAACGGCTCGCGGACGCCGAGACGCACCGGTCCCCGGACCACTCCGACCGGACATGAGCAAGCTGGACGGCGCTGCGGTGCTGGTGACCGGCGCCAGCGGCGGGCTCGGCGCCCCGATCGTCCACCGCTTGGCCAAGGCCGGTGCCCGGCTGGCGATCAGCGCCCGGGACGTCGAGCGGCTCACCGACGCGCCCGAGGGCGCGCACCGGCTGGCCGCCGACCTGCGTCGTCCCGGTGAGCCCGAACGGTTGGTCGAGGAGGCGGTCGCCCGTCTCGGTCGCCTCGACGGACTGGTGCATGCCGCCGGAGTGGTCGCCTTCGGGCCGGTCGAGGAGGCGGACGACGACCTGCTCGACGAGCTGTTCCTGGCCGACGCCCTGGGACCGATCCGGCTGTTGCGCGCCGCGGTGCCGCAGCTGCGGCAGGCGGCGCAGGACCGTCCGGGGGCGTTCGCGGCGGTGATCTCCGCGGTGGTCGCCGAGCAGCCGATGCCGAACATGGCCGCCTACACCGCGGCGAAGGCCGCGCTCAGCGCGTTCGACCTCGCCCTGGCGAAGGAGGTCCGCCGGCACGGCGTCCGGGTGATCGACATCCGCCCGCCGCACACCGAGACCGGGCTGGCCGGCCGCCCGGTGGCCGGGACGGCGCCGCGGCTGCCGCCGGGCCTGTCCGCCGACCGGGTCGCCGACCGGATCCTCACCGCGATCGCCGGGGACGAGCGGGAACTGGCCGCCGACGCCTTCTGATGGTGACCGCTGACCCCGGCCGGTCGCCGATCAGCGGCTGGTCGAGCGGCGGTACTGGGCGTTGGCCACCGGCACGAACACCGCGAGCACGATCGCCGACCAGATCAGGGTGTAGAGCTGGGGGTGCTGCAGGGCCCATGACGCGGGCGCCGCGACTGCGCCGGGGTCGGTGTTGCCGAACAGGGTGCGGGCCGCCATCGTCACCGCCGACACCGGGTTCCACTCGGCGAACGTCTGCAGCGGACCGGGCAGGGTCGACAGCGGGACGAACGTGTTCGCCACGAAGGTCAGCGGGAAGATCACGATGAATGCGGCGTTGTTGACCACCTCGGGGCTGGGCACCAGCATCCCGATCCAGGCCATCACCCACGAGATCGCATAGGCGAACACGAGCAGCAGCACGTAGGCCCACAGCGCCTCCAGGACCGACGTCCGGATCCGCCAGCCGACGGCCAGACCGGTCAGGGACATCACGACCAGCACGATGACGTTGTTGACCACGTCGGACAGGGTCCGCCCGGCCAGGACCGCTCCCGGCGACATCGGCAGCGACCGGAACCGGTCGATGATGCCCTTCCTGACGTCGTCGGCCAGTGCCGTCCCGGTGATGGTGGCCCCGAAGATGACGGTCTGGGCGAAGATGCCGGCGATGAGGAACTCCCGATACCCCGCCCCGCCCCCGGCGCGGTCGATCGCGCCGCCGAACACGTAGGCGAACAGCAGCACGAACATGATCGGGGACAGGGTGGTGAAGACCAGCAGGTCCGGCACCCGCTTGATCTTGATCAGGTTGCGCTTGGCGACGATCAGGCCGTCACCCAGGGCCGAGAACCGGTTCACCGCGACACCTCCTCCGCGGCGACCCCCACCGGGGGCCGGGGCGCCGGCTCGCCGTCGGGTTCGGACTGGGTGGCGTGCCCGGTCAGGGTGAGGAAGACGTCGTCCAGGGTCGGACGGCGCAGGCCGACGTCGTCGACGCCGATCCCGACGCCGTCCAGCCGCCGCAGGGCGTCGACCAGGACCGCGGAGCCACCGGTCACCGGCAGCAGCAACGAGCGCTGGTGGGCGTGCACCGTCGCCGGGCCGGTGGCCAGCGGCCGCAGCAGGTCGCCGGCCTCGGCGAGCCGCGCCCCGTCCGCGACGGTGATCTCCAACCGCTCGCCGCCGACCTGGGCCTTGAGCTCGTCGGAGGTGCCCTCGGCGATCACCCGGCCGTGGTCGATGACCACGATCCGGTCGGCCAGCAGGTCGGCCTCCTCGAGGTACTGGGTGGTCAGCAGCAGCGTGGTGCCGCTGGAGACCAGGGTCTGGATGACCTCCCACATCTGGGTGCGGCTGCGCGGGTCCAGACCGGTCGTCGGCTCGTCGAGGAAGAGCACCGGCGGGTTGGCCACCAGCGCCCCGGCCAGGTCGAGGCGGCGGCGCATGCCGCCGGAGTAGGTACGGGCCGGCCGGTCGGCGGCGTCGTCGAGGCGGAACTGAGCCAGCAGCTCGCGGGCCCGTAGGCGGCTGCGGGCACGGCCGAGGTGATAGAGCCGACCGATCATGTCGAGGTTCTCGAACCCGGTCAGGTACTCATCCACCGCCGCGTACTGGCCGGACACGCCGATCCGGCGGCGGACCTCCCGGGGATCGGCCAGGACGTCGACCCCCGCCACCCGGGCGGAGCCGGCGTCGGGGCGCAGCAGGGTGGTCAGGATCCGCACCGCGGTGGTCTTGCCCGCCCCGTTCGGTCCGAGCAGGGCGAGCACGGTGGCGGTGGGCACGGTCAGGTCGACGCCGTCCAGGGCGATGACCTCACCGAACCGCTTGACCAGTCCGCGCCCCTCGATCGCTGTCTCGTTCACCGGGCCATCCTCGCCCTTGGCGCCCGGGCCCGCCTACCGAGTTTCCCGCCGGACGGCGACGCCCGGACGTCGTCACCGCTCACGAGCGGTCGTCGTCCGGTCCGAGGCCGGCGAGGTGGCCGCGTCGCGTTCGGCGAGCCGACCGAGCATGGCGTTGTACGCAACCAGATCGGCGTCGTGGTCGCGGTCGGCCGCCCGGTCGCTGCGACGCGCCTCACGGGCGTCGGAGCGTGACCACTGGACGGCGAGGATGATCGCGACCACCAGCATCGGCAGCTCCCCGAAGCCCCACGCGATCCCCCCACCGTCCTTCTGGTCCTGCAGCAGGCTGGCACCCCAGGTGCGGCCGAGGGCACCGAAGTAGTCCTCGGCGAGCACGGTCGTCGACATCATCAGGGCCACGCCGAAGAAGGCGTGCACCGCAACGGTGACGAACATGACCAGCATCCGCAACGGCGGCTCCGGACGGTGCGGTCCCGGGTCGACCCCGATCAGTACCCACACGAACAGGTACCCCGAGGCCAGGAAGTGCACGTGCATCAGCTCGTGCCCGGTGTGCGTGGTCAGCGCCAGCGGGAAGAGGGAGGAGAAGTAGAAGGCGAACAGCGTTCCCGCGAAGAGGGTTCCGGCCACCGCGGGGAAGGCCAGGACCCGCGCGAAGCGGGACTCCAGGACGGCGAGCAACCACTCCCGCGGTCCGCGGGTCCCGTCCCGCCGCGGCGCCAGGGCGCGCAGCGCCAACGTGATCGGTGCGCCCAGGACCAGGAACACCGGCACCGCCATCGTGGTGATCATGTGCCCGGTCATGTGCGCGCTGAACAGCACCCGGCCGTAGACCATCGGCCCGCCGCTGGTCACCCAGGCCAGCACCACCAGGCCGACCATCCAGCTCACCGTGCGGCCGACCGGCCAGGCGTCGCCCCGGTGCCGCAGCCGGACGACGCCGGTCAGGTACAGCCCCGCGGCCGCGGCGACGATGATCACCCAGAGCAGGTCCGGCTGCCACAGCGTGAACCACCGGCCCACCGTCTGCGGCGGCGGCATCGGGTACCCGGTGAGCGACTCGGCCAGCGTCGGGTCCTGCGGTGGCACCTCGGGCACCGGGGTGGCGCTGCGGGCCAGGGCCACGGCCAGTCCGATCGCGACCACCATCACCACCAGCTCGCCGCCGACCAGCCGCCAGAACGCGCGGGCGCGGCCGCCGTCCAGCGCGGTCAGAGTACGGCGGCGGTGCCACCAGCCGGCCACCCCGAGCCCGACCAGGGCCACGGTCTTGAGGATCACCAGGACGCCGTAGGCGGTGGCCAGACCGGCCGGCTCCCCCACCCGGACCCAGGCGCTGACCACACCGGACAGTGCCACCGCGGCGAATGCCCAGCCCGCCAGGGCGGAGAACCGGCGGCTCGCCACCGCCAGTGCCGACGCTGGCAGGCCGCCCCGCAGCAGCACCAGGGCCAGCAGCCCACCCGCCCAGACGCAGATGCCGAGCAGGTGCAGCCCGAGCGCGGTCACGGCGGTCTCGTGGTTGTCGGCCGATCCGGAGTGCCCGGTGAGCGCAGCCGGGAGCAGCGCGACGAACGACAACAGGCTCAGCAGCCCGGCAGAGCGCAGGCTCTGCGCCCCCGCGGCCAGCAGGGACAGCACGGCGGTCACGGTGATCGTGAAGAGCAGTCCGGTGCCGAGGTCGACCTGGGTCAGGAAGGCCCCGAGCTGCTCACCGAAGCCGGGGTCACTCATCGGCACCCCGGCCACGTCCGCATAGCTCAGGACAGCGAGGGCCACGGTCGCCAGCGCCCACAGGCCCGCCGTGCCGCTGGCCCAGGCCAGTGCCGGACGATGGGCCCGCGCCGGACCCAGTCCGGACCGGCCACCGCCGGTGGCGGGCAGGGCCACGGCCGCCAGCACCAACAGCCCGACGGTCAGCGCGGCTGCCAGGTCGATGACCACCTTGAGCACCGGGATGCCGAGCCGCACCAGGACCCCCGGGTCACCGAGCACCGGCGGCGCCAGGGCCCCGGTGCCGGCCGCGGCGGCCAGGGCCACGGCGACACCCAGCGCGGTGCCGGCACCGACGATCGAAACGACGGACGTCGATGAGCGGCGAACGGAGGACGTGCGAACGGCTGGCACGTCACCACGGTACGACGCGGCCCGGCGTCGCCGTCCGCGGGTCGCGACGGGGTCACAGCCTCCGGTCGGCCAGCACCGGGAACTGCTCCCGCCAGGTGCGCACGTCGTCGAGGTCGACGTCCACGACCAGGACCTGCTCGTCGTCCGGACCGGCCTCGGCGAGAACTCGACCACGCGCGTCGACGACCTGGCTGTACCCGCCCATCCTGGCGCCGTTGTGGGTGCCGGCGGTGTTGCACTGGACGACCACGTACTGGTTCTCGACCGCCCGGGCCCGGCCGAGCAGCCGCCAGGCGTCGACCCGTGGCGCGGGCCAGGCGGCGGGGACCAGGACGACGAGCGCGCCGGTGTCCACCAGGGCACGGTACAGCTCGGGGAAGCGCAGGTCGTAGCACGTGGTCAGGCCGACCGTGACCGGCGCCCGGGCACCGTCGGGACCGGCCGGGCCGAGTGGGAGGTCGACGGTCACCACGTCGGTGCCGGCCTCCATCAGCACCGGCTCGCCCTGACCGAACCCGAACCGGTGGATCTTGCGGTAGGCGGCCAGCACCCCGCCGTCCGGGCCGAGCAGCACCGAGGTGTTCCACAGACCCCGGCCGGTCTGGCCGCGCTGGTCCGGGCCGGCGTCGTCCGGGGCCTTCTCGACGATGCTGCCGGCGTGCACGTGGGCGCCGATCGAGCGGGCGGCCTCGGTGATGGCAGCCACGGTCGCGCCGTCGACGGTCTGCGCGCGCTCGGCCCACGTGGGGTAGGCGAACCCGCCGGGCGCCCACAGCTCGGGCAGCACGACCAGGTCCGCGCCGTCCTGGCGGGCGACCAGCCCGGCGACCCGGGCCACCCGCTCGGGCATCGACTCGTCATCCCCGTAGGCGATCTGCAACACGTGGAGGCGCACTCGTCCACGGTAGAGCGCCGGAAGCCCGCTCTCACCACCCTGCCCATCGCCGTCCCACTTCCGGTCCTACTTCTCCGTTGTGCTTCCGCCCTGCTTTCACTCGTCAACTAGTTGTGTGTTAAAACTATATTCATGTGCCCCGGCCCACCCGTACCAGTCCTGGACCAGGACGCCGACCCCCTACGGGCGCTCGGGGTGGAGCTGGGCAGGCACGCGCGGCTGCTGCACGTCGTCCGGGCCCTGATGGCCGAGGAGGCTCCGTCGGGGCTGGCGTTCGCCGCCCTGAGCCTGCTGCTCACCCTGGTCCGGTGCGGCCCGCGCCGCCAGGGCGAGCTCGCCGAGACCGCGATGCTCGACCCGTCGACGACCAGCCGCTACGTGGCTCATCTGGTTCGGGCCCGGCTGGTCGAACGCGACAGCGACCCGGACGACGGACGCGTCGTCCGCCTGGTCGCCACCCCCGAGGGTGAGCGGGTGGCAGCAGACCTGATCGAGCGGCGCGACGCCATCGTCGGCACGGTGCTGTCCGGCTGGGCGCCGCCGGACGTCATCCAGCTCACCGCTCTGCTCCAACGGCTCAACGACGAGCTGGACCAGCTTCGACCGACCTGAGGACCTCCGAACCGCTTGCCCCCGAACGGGAGTCGCAACGTGTCCAGCCCCAGCCCAATGCCTGCCGCCGCGCAGGAGGCGACGTTCACGCACCGCCAGATCATGGTGATCCTGGCCGGACTGATGTCCGGCATGTTCCTGGCCGCCCTCGACCAGACGATCGTGGCCACCTCGATCCGGACCATCGCCGACGACCTGCAGGGGCTCAGCCTCCAGGCCTGGGCGACGACGGCCTACCTGATCACCTCGACGATCACCACGCCGCTGTACGGCAAGCTGTCCGACCTCTACGGGCGCCGCCCGTTCTTCATCGCCGCGATCTCGATCTTCGTGGTCGGGTCGGCGCTGTGCGGCCTGGCCGGCAGCATGTACCAGCTGGCCGCGTACCGGGCGCTCCAGGGCATCGGCGCCGGCGGGCTGTTCTCGTTGGCACTGACCATCATCGGCGACCTCGTACCGCCCCGGGAGCGGGCCCGGTACCAGGGCTTCTTCCTCGCGGTGTTCGGCACCTCGAGTGTCCTCGGCCCGGTGATCGGCGGCTTCCTGGCCGGCCAGAGCACCATCCTCGGGATCTCCGGGTGGCGTTGGGTGTTCCTGGTCAACGTGCCGATCGGCATCGTCTCGCTGCTGCTGGTGATGCGGACCCTGCACCTGCCGCACATCCGCCGCGACCACCGCATCGACTACCTGGGCGCCGCCTCGCTCGTGGTGGCTCTGGTGCCGCTGCTGGTGGTCGCCGAGCAGGGGCGCGAATGGGGCTGGAGCAGCGGCCGGTCGGTGACCGCCTACCTGATCGGCGTGCTCGGGCTGGCCACCTTCGTCTGGGCCGAGCACCGGATCGGGGACGACGCGCTGCTGCCGCTGCGGCTGTTCCGCGGCCGCACCTTCGGGGTCGGCTCGATCCTCAACCTCGTGGTCGGCATGGGCATGTTCGGCGGCCTGGCCGCGCTGCCGCTCTACCTCCAGATCGTCAAGGGTTACTCCCCCACCGAGGCCGGCCTGCTGCTGCTGCCGCTGGTGCTCGGGATCATGGCCGGGTCGATCGGCTCCGGGCAGTTCATCGCCCGCACCGGCCGGTACCGGATCTTCCCGATCGTCGGCCTGGTGCTGCTGGTCGCCTCCATGGCGCTACTCAGCCGGATCGATGCCGACACCTCGATGGTCGTCGTCGACTCCTACGGGTTCCTGTTCGGGCTCGGTCTCGGGTTCAACATGCAGACCCTGGTCGTGGCGATCCAGAACGCCGTCCCACCCAAGGACATGGGGGTGGCGACCTCGTCGGCGACCTTCTTCCGGCAGATGGGCGGCACCCTGGGCACCGCGGTGTTCCTGTCGATGCTGTTCACCCGGCTGCCGGAGTCGATCGTCTCGGCGTTCCGCCAGATCGCACCGACACCGCAGTTCCAGGCGGCGCTGACAGACCCGGCGGTGCTGGCCGACCCGGCCAACAAACCGGTGCTCGACGCGATCGCGAACCCTACGGCCGGGCTCGCGGCGTCGACCAACGCCCTGAACGACTCCTCGTTCATCGGCCTGCTCGACCCACGACTGGCCCGACCGTTCCTGGTCGGCTTCTCCGACGCCATCACGTCGGTGTTCGCCCTCGGCACTGCGGTGCTGCTCGTCGCCTTCGTCGTGGTCTGGTTCCTGCCGGAGGAGAAGCTGCGGACCGAGTCCGGCATCACCGCCCGCCAGCAGGAGGCGGCCGCCGCAGCCGCGCTCGGCGAGGGCGCTGCGGGCCGGGCCGAGGCTCAGTGGCAGGCGGCTGAGCCGGAGTCGACGAAGGACTGACCGCTCTCGGCGACGAACCGCCAGTCGTACCCACCGCGGCGCAGGGTGAGTTCCAGCACCCCGAAGGTGGCGCCGGTCCCGGCCGCCAGGCCGTCCCGGCCGACCTCGTCGCCCTCGATCGGATAGAGACTGCGCCCGCCGGTGCCGACGACGAACTGCCGGATGCCGCGGGCCCGGTCGGCCTCGCCGTCCGGTCGTCGTGGGTCGAAACGCTGGTAGGCGTGGTCGTGCCCGGTCAGGACCACGTCGGCCCCGGCGTCGTAGAGCTGCTCCAGCAGCGGCTGGACCTCGGGGTCGTCGCCGTGCGTGGAGCGGCTCCAGCGCGGGTGGTGCCAGAAGGCGAGCACGCACTGGTGGCCGGCGTCGAGGTCCCGGCGCAACCATCGGCCCTGGTCGGAGTCGATGTCGCAACCACCCACCTCGTCGCAGTTGCTGTTCAGCGCGACCAGGTGCCAGCCGCCGAGATCGATGCTGTACCAACCCTGCCCGCGCTCACCGGCCGCGGTGCCGAAGTAGGCGAAGTAGGGCGCGGCACCCTCCGAGCCGTACTCGTGGTTGCCGGGGACGGGGTGGGTGATGTCCCGAAGCCGGCCCCAGGTGGGCCCATAGACCTGATCGAACCCGCTGGCCTGGCCCTCGTCGTACTGCAGGTCCCCGAGGGCCAGCACCGCGTCGGGCGCCAGCGACATCGCCAGGTCGGAGGTCTGCTGCTGCCGGCAGGCCTCGGCCGAGACCCGTTCGCTCTCCCGGCAGGCGATGTCGCCCACCGCGACCACCCGCACGGGGGCAGGTGCGCGGTCGGCACCGGCCTGCCGGCCGGCGACCAGGGTGAGGGTGAGCGCCAGCGTGGCGACAGCGGCGGCCGTGACCAGCACCACCCGGCCGGTCCGTCGCATCGTTCTCCTCCGGGTGCGCAGCTCGAGGATCGACCGACCGACGCCGGCCGTCCGGGCCACTGGTCCCTTTCGGCGGCCCCGACCCACATCCTGACCCCTCCCGTGCCCGGATCTGCAATGACTAGAACATATGTTCGACTGCACGCTAGAGTGTGTCGATGAACCACACCGCCGTCCTCGCCGTCCAGAGCAGCCTCTTCGACGGGCCCGTGGCGGGCCGCGAGCCGGTTCCGGCGCTGCGCGAGGTCCCCCGGGCCGACCTCGGATCCGGCGCCTGGGTGGATCTGCTGCCGGGCTGGGTGGCCGGTGCCGACGCCCTGTTCGACCGGTTGCTGGGCGTCGTGCCTTGGGCCGCGGAACGGCGTCGGATGTACGAGCGGGTCGTCGAGGTCCCCCGGTTGCTGTCCTTCTACGGCGAGGACGAGATGCTTCCCGACCCCCTGCTCACCCGGTGCCGGGACCGGTTGAACGACTACTACGCACCCGGGCTGGGCGAACCGCTGCGGACGGCGGGTCTGTGCCTGTACCGGGACGGGCGGGACAGCGTCGCCTGGCACGGCGACACGATCGGGCGAGGCAGCTTCGAGGACACGATCGTCGCTATCGTCTCGCTCGGTTCCCCGCGCCAGCTGGCGCTACGACCGCTCGGTGGCCGGGTGACGCACCGGTTCACGCTCGGTCATGGCGACCTGGTGGTGATGGGCGGGTCGTGCCAGCGCACCTGGGAGCACGCGGTGCTGAAGACGGCACGGGCAGTGGGGCCCCGGATCAGCGTGCAGTTCCGCCCGCTCGGCGTCCGGTAGCAGGGGAGGGGAGCGATGGAGGACCTGGCGCACTTGCGCTACCGGATGGCGGACCGGCGTGACGAGGAGCTGCTGCGCACCGCAACTCTGCTCAACCTCAACTGGCCTGGGCCGAGGTTCTCCGCGGAGGAGATCGTGCTCGCCCCTGCGCTGGCCCGCTACGCGAGGCTGCAGCCCGAGCGCGGCGATCTCGGGGTGGTCGTGGCAGGGCCCGAGGGCCCGGTCGGGGTTTCCTGGCTGTTGTTCCTGCCCGCTGCGGATCCCGGGTACGGGTTCGTCGCCGAGGGCGTGCCGGAGCTGTGTATCTGCGTGCTGCCGGCCTGGCGCGGCCGGGGTATCGGCCGGGACCTGCTGGACCGAGTGATCATCGCTGCGGCCGCCCGGGGGGTGGACCGGATCAGCCTGAGCGTCGAGGCCGACAACCCGGCGCGCCGGCTCTATGAACGGTCCGGGTTCCGTTCGGCTGCACTGAGTTCGAGTCCCGGAACGATGGTGCTGGACGTCACGGACGCCCCGGCGCTGCGGGCCTGAGGGTCCGATCGCTACACCTGTGTCGTCAGGTCGAGCACAGCCCGGACGTGCCGGCCCACCGTCACCCCCGACACGGAGGCGGGTAGCTCGACGGTGACGACCGTGGTGCCAGGCAGCACGGAGTGGGTCCAGGTGGCCATCGAACCCGGGTGGCGGGTGAGCACGGTGCTGCGCATCCCGACCGCGGCGGCGTACCGGTCGACGAGGGCCCGGTTGCCGCCGCCGAAGTCGACCAGGTTCATCCGCTGGTGGTAGACGATCAGGGCCGTCGGCCTGGTCCGCCGGATCAGGTCGTGAAGGAGCCGTGACTCCCGCTCAGACAGGTCCGAGCGCCCGCCGTAGAAAGTGTCCCATGGCCGCCCCGTGCGCAGCCCGCCCGGGAAGTTGCGGTTCAGGTCCACCCCACGAGCGTTCTGCCGGGTCTGCGCCGCATCGCCGTCCGGGTTCATCGTCGGGACGAGGAGGAGACAGACGTCGCGGTCCGGGACGCCGTCGGCGGCCAGGCGGCGGACGATCGGGATCCCGTCGTCCTCACGGCCGTGGATGGCGCCGACCACGAGGACCTGCTTGGTGGGCCGGGCGCCGCAGATCCGGTGCAGGACGATCCCGCGCCCCTGGATCGAGTCGCCCAGCGGGATCCGGGTCCGGGTCACACCCGCGGCCTCGACGGTGGGGGCGCCGAACCCGCTCTCCGCGCGAGCGGGTGCCGGGGTCACCATGGCCAGGGCCGCAGCCACGGCGAGAACGGCGATCCGCACAGGGCCGGGATCGGCTGGCGACCACGGCGGGCCGAGGCGGAGCCGACGGGTTCACTCGAACGGCGGAGCGGGGTCAGGCCAGCAGGTAGGACCAGCGGTAGCGGCCGGGGCGGACCAGGTACTGCTCGAGGGTGTCTGGGCCGCAGGATGCGGTGCCCAGGCCCCGGTGCGCGGCGTCGATGTGGACGACGTGTCCCGGTCGTGGGACGAGCTGGTCGACGTGGGTGGCCGCAGCCAGATCGGTTGCCGCATAACGGGTCGCGCTGACCTGGCGGGGGGCATCGAGGGTGAGGGCCAACCCGCCGGGCCCGGTCCCGCGCGCCGCCCCGATCAGGTCGAGGTAGCGGACGGCGCACCGCCCGCCGCTCTCCTGCGGTCGCAGGTAGGGGGTGAACCAGGAGTCCGGCGGCGCCTCGTACCAGTCGACCCGGGCTGCGGCCCGCCGGTCGGGATAGGACTCCAGCGGCCCGGAGCCGAACCAGCGCAGGGTGGAGGCCGCGGCTGCGGTCTCGAAGACCGACCCGACCCGGGGCAGGTCGGCCAGTGCGGGCACGTCGGGGACCAGCACCTCCTCGGTGACCAGCAGCCCGGACCCCCCACCCGGCAGGCCCACGTTGCGCAGCGTCTGGGTGTGCGGCAGCTGCCCGCCGGCGGCGTAGTACGTCGCCCGGACGCGCACCGTGGCGCCCTCGCGCGCGATGCCGTCCAGCTCGCGGGTCGGGTCGACCAGCCCGGCCTGCGCCCAGCGCCGGGCGAGGCCGCCGATCCGGTCGTTGTCGGTCGGGGCCCGCCACAACGACAGCCGGGGCCCGGACCCCAGCACCGGGTGACGCAGCACCCCGGCCCCGTCGACCTCGGGCGGGGTGTCGCCGTCCGGCAGCTCGTCGAGGAGCGTGCCGGACTCGACCAGGCGGACCTGGCCGAAACAGACCGGGGCGCCGGCCGCCGCCCACGGCGAGTTCGAGGCGGTCACCACATCGAGGGTCAACCAGACTTCACCGGTCACGGCCAGGTCGGCGAACAGGGCGGCCGGCACGGTCACCGCGGCCGACTCCCCCGGTCCCAGGGCGGGCAGCTCGGCGGGCAGCTCCCGGGAGGACTGCGGCCCCGAGCCGGCGACCAGGCGCCAGCCGGCCCGCAGCCGGGACAGGTCGCCCCAGGTCTGCCGGTTGGTCAGCAGCACCTGCACCTGGCCGGCGCCGAGGTCATTGCGCAGCAGCGACATCCAGATCGGGGCTGCGAGCTGGAGGTGTTCCCACATCGCCGGTTTCGGGGTCCGGTCGGGGAACACCATGCCGTCGGCGACGAAGTTGCCGTCGTTCGGGACGTCGCCGAAGTCACCGCCGTACGCCCAGCGCAGCCCGGACGGCGCCCGCCCGTCGCCGGGCAGCTCGGCCCGTCGGCCGAGACCGGCGAACCCGGACGGCCGGCCGTCGTCACGCTGGGCGATGCCGTGGTCCCACAGCTCCCAGATGAAACCGCCCTGCAGTCCGGGCGTCGCCTCGATGGCCTGCCAGTAGTCGGCCAGGGTGCCGTTGGAGTTGCCCATCGCGTGCGAGAACTCGCACATGACCAAGGGCCGGGTCTGCCGACCGGAACGGGCGTGGGCGAGGATCGCCTCGATCGGCGGGTACATCGGGCAGACCAGGTCGGTGGCCGCCTCGCCGGCGAACCAGTCGAACATGATCGCGCCCTCATAGTGCAACGGCCGGGTGGGGTCGGTTGAGCGCACCCAGCCGGCGGCCGCGTCGTGGTTGGGCCCGTAGCCGCTCTCGTTGCCGAGGGACCAGATGATGACGCTGGGGTGGTTCCGGTCGCGCTGCACCATCTGGGCGACCCGGTCGACGAAGGCGTTGCGGTAGAGGGGGTCCGCGGCGAGGTGGTGGGCGTAGGCGTGACACTCGAGGTCCGCCTCGTCGATCACGAACAGGCCGAGCGAGTCCGCGGCGTCCAGCAGCGCCGGGTCGTTCGGGTAGTGGGAGGTGCGGACGGCGTTGAAGCCGAACCTCTTGACGGTCACCAGGTCGGCCCGCAGCTGATCGGCGGTCAGCGTCCGACCGGTCCACGGGTCGGCATCGTGCCGGTTGATCCCGCGCAGGTACGGCCGCGCACCGTTCACCAGCAGGTCCGTACCGCGGACCTCGACGGTGCGGAAACCCACCCGGTACGAGCTGGTCTCGACGACCTGCCCGTCCGGGTCGTGCAACCGTACGGTGAGCGGGTAGAGCCGGGGCGTGGACGGCGTCCACGGCTCGACGGCGTCGGCCTGGGTCTCGATCCGCGCCCGGCCCATGCCGAGTGGTCGTCGGTGGAGCCGGACGCCGGCCGCCACCGCCGCGTGCATCGCGCCCTCGCCGTCCGCAGGCAACCCGCCGGCGGCGGCCAGGTACACCGAGCGGGCCGCCGCGGCCGGGTCGATCGGCGGCGGCTGGGTCCCCCCGGCGACCTGGCCGTCCTCGATCCGCCCGGAGTCGACCGGCCCCGACGGCGGCACCGCGGCCGCAACCGGTCCGACCAGCTCGGCGCCGTCCAGCTCGACCGAGACCGACCAACCCTCCGGCACCCCGGCGGGCCCTCGGACGGCGACGTCCGCGTCGACGCGCACGGCCCCTGCGGCGTCGGCGTCGATGCGTACATCGGCCAGGTATGTCTGCCCGGTGGCGTAGCAGAACACCGAACGGGTGATCCCGCCGTGCCACCACTGGTCCTGGTCCTCGACGAAGGTGGCGTCGGACCACTTGACCACCACCAGGCGCACGGTGTTCTCCCCCGACGTCACCGCGTCGGTGAGGTCGAACTCGCTCGCCAGGTGGGAGTCCTTGCCGACGCCGACCTCGACGCCGTTCACCCAGACCAGCAGCACACTCTCGGCGGCGCCGACGTGCAGCACCACCCGCCGCCCTGCCCAGCGCTCGGGGACCGTCAGGGTGCGCTGGTAGAGCCCGGTCGGGTTGACCGCCGGGGGGTGCGGGGGCAGGTCCGGCCACGGCATCTGCACGTTGGTGTAGTGCGGGGCGTCGCCGACCTCGTGCAGATCCTCGAAGTCCTGCAGCGTCCAGGCACCGGGCACCGTGAGGCGGGAGCGGGGTGCGCCATCTCGGGCTGCGAGCGCGGACTCGGGAGTCGGGTACAGCTCGAAGCCCCACCCGCCGTCCAGATCGATGCGCTCGACGCCGACCTCATCGCCGGTGTGGCGCAGGGTGTGCATCGACAGCCGGTTGCGGGCGGTCAGCTCGGGGGCGTCCCACGGGGTGTCCACGCCGGCATGCCTACCAGCCTCCGGGGCGGCTCGGCCATGGGCACCCGCCGTCATGTCACACTGAGCGATCTCTGGTGACCGAGGGGGGCCACGCTGAAGGGGCTGTACGCGCTCAAACCGTGGTACTCGAGGCGGTTGCGCACGGTCGTCGACGGTGCCGTCGCGCGCGGCCTGTCCCCCGATCTGTTCACCCTGGCCGGGCTCATCGCAGCGGGGTTCGCCGCGGTGGCGATCTGGCAGGGCTGGTGGCTCGCCGCGCTGGGGCTGCTCGCCGCCCGGCTCGCGGGGGCGAACCTGGATGGCGCGGTGGCCCGGGCCCGTGGGGTGTCCCGGCCGTGGGGGTTCGTGCTGAACGAGATCGGCGACCGGGGCAGCGACCTGGTGATGTTCCTCGGCCTCGTGGCGCTGGCGGCCCGCACGGCACCGGGCTGGACGTCGTGGCCGGTCCTGGTCACCATGCTCGCGGCGACCGCGGCCACGCTGCCGACCCTCGCGTCGCTGGCCGCGGCCGGGGCCGGAGCGCCCCGGCGCAACGGCGGCCCGCTGGGCAAGACCGAACGGTGCGCGCTCGCCGTCCTGGCCACGGCGGTGCCCTCCTGGATCACCGGGATCGCTCTGGTGGTCATCGCCGGCTCGGTCGCCACCGCGGCCGTGAGACTGCGCGCCACCTGGCGTGACCTCACCCGGCGCGACCCCACCCGGCTCGACCCCACTCGACCCGGCCCGGGCGGCATGCCGTGACCGACCTGCTGAGCCGCTGGTGGCAGGTGCTGCTGCACGGCGACCGCAGCGGGTTGCGTCTGGATGTCGACCTGGGGCCGCTGCAGATCCACACCCAAGGTCGGGCGGTGTTCCTGTTCTGGGTGACGACCACCATCCTGGTGCTGGCCGGCGTCGCCGTCGCCGTGTCGGGGCGGGCCGAGCTGCGCCGGCGGTGGCTCACCTGGGTGCTCATCGCCCCGGTCGTCGGTGTGCCGATCTGGATGGGGCAGGCATCCACGGCGCTGCTGGCGGCGGTGCTCGCGGTGCAGGGGGTGCGGGAGTTCGCCCGGTTGGTCCGGCTGCCCGAGGCCGAACGGGCGATCCTCCTCGCACTGGCGGTCGGCTACCCGGTCGCCGCCTGGCTGGAGCCGAGCTGGCTGCTGCTCGCGCCGCTCGTCGCTCTGCTGTGTGCGGTCCCGGCCGTCCTGGCCGGCGACACATCGGACGGCGTGCGCCGGGCGACGCTGGCGGCGTTCGGGTCCATCTGGCTGTGCTGGTCCCTGGCCCACCTCGTGGTGCTGTGGAGCGATGCGTTCCTGGTGTGCTTCGCCGCGGCCGCCGCCGACGTCGCGGCCTGGTGCGGCGGAACGGGTCTGAGACGCCTGGCCTGGGCACGCCGTCCGCTCTCACCGCTCTCGCCCAACAAGACCGTCGGCGGACTGGTCGGCGCCGTGCTCGGAGCCGTCGTCGTCCTGCTGCTGCTCGGCTCGCTCAGCGTGGGCCTGGTGATCGCGGTCGGGCTCGGCGGTGTCCTGGGCGACCTGATCGAGTCGATGGTCAAGCGGCAGGCCGGCGTCAAGGACGCCGGGGACTGGATGCCGGGTTTCGGCGGCCTGCTGGACAGGGTGGACTCGTTGCTGTTGGTCCTCCCGCTGGCGGCGGTGCTGCGATGAGGCCCAGCCGATGACTGTGCGGCACCCGGACCGCGGGGCATCCCGCCACGGTTCGGTGCTGCGGCGCTGGCTGTGGCGTGGCGTGTGGCGGATGGCCGGGCCTCTGGTCGTGACCGGTGCCGCGCCACGCGGTCCCGCGGTCCTGGTCGCGAACCACACCAGCCACGCCGACACCGCAGCACTGCTTGCGGCGCTTCCCGCGGCGTGCCGACCGGTGCTGGCGGCCGCCGCCGACTACTGGCTGGCCGGGCGGTGGCGACGGATCGCGGTGACCTCGGTGGTCTCGGTGATCCCGCTGCATCGCGACGGGTCAGGCGCCTACGCCGCGCTTCGGCGCGCGGCCCGACCGGCGATCGCGGACGGTGGGGTGGTGATCGTCTTCCCCGAGGGCACCCGGTCCGTGGACAGCAGCGTCGGGCCGTTCCACTCCGGCGCAATGCGGCTGGCGGCCGAGCTCGGTGTCCCACTGGTGCCCACGGCGATCGTCGGGACCGCGGCGGTGTTCCCCAAGCACGGCCGCATCCGGCGCGGCCGGGTGGCGGTGCGGTTCGCCGAACCGGTTCCGCCCGAAGCGCTCACGACCGATCACCAGGCCGCGCGAGTGCTGGCCGGCCGGACGCGTGAGACAGTGTTGAGGCTGCTGGAGGAGCCGCCGTGACCAGACCCGTCTCGCCGGAGGACCCGGCCGGCGCCACCTGGCGAGAGGTCGCAGCCCTGGCGGACTCGCCACGCGGGACCGCCGTCGCCTTCTGCTGGGGCTTCGCCGAGGCGTTGAGCTGGCCGGTGATCGCCGAGATGGAGCTCGCCGTGATCGGCGCCGCCGCGCCACGTCGCACGCCACGTCATGCGGTGGCGCTGGCCGCGGGCTCGGTCGCCGGGGTGGTGACCCATGCCTGGTTGCGGCGTCGAGGGGTCCGTCCTCCGCTGCCGATGACCACGTCGCGGATGTCCACCGAGGTGCGGTCACAGCTGGCAGCCGAAGGCGCCAGGGCGTTCTGGCGGCAGCTGTTCAACGCCGTTCCGGTCAAGGTGTATGCGGCCGAGGCGGCGGCCACCGACCTGACGCTGGCTCAGGTCGCCGCAGGGGCCGGCGCCGCGCGCGGCAGCCGGGTCGTCGGTGTCGGGCTGGTCGCCACCGGGCTGTCCCGGTTCGCCCATCCGCTGGCCCGACGCCATTGGGGGGCGTGGATGGCCATCTCCCTGGCCGGCTGGGCACTTGGTGTCCGGGCGCTGCTGCGCAGGTGGCGCTGATCGACTCGGTGGGAGGACCCATGGTGCTGCGCGTGGTCGTGGTCGGCGCGGGGTTCGGCGGCATCGCCGCCGCCGTCCGGCTCGTCCAGGCGGGTGTTCAGGACCTGAGAGTGCTCGAGGCCCGGGACGGCGTGGGGGGGGTGTGGCGGGACAACGACTACCCCGGCGCCTGCTGCGACATCCCGGCACCGCTCTACTCCTACTCCTTCGCGCTGAACCCGGACTGGTCGCGGCGGTTCCCGCCACGCGCGGAGATCGCCGCCTACCTGGAGGGTGTGGTCGACGCCTTCGACCTGCGCCGCCGGCTGCGTCTGGACTGCGAGGTGACCTCGGCCGCCTGGAACGAGGCCGACCGGACCTGGAGCGTGCGCACCGCCCCCGGCGAGGAGTACGTGGCCGACCTGCTGGTGGTCGCCGTGGGCCAGCTGTCCCGGCCGAGGCTGCCGGACCTGCCCGGCCTGGCGGACTTCGACGGTCGGGCCGTGCACACCGCGTGGTGGACCCCCGACGTCGAGGTCCACGATCGCCGGGTCGCCGTGGTCGGGACCGGCGCCAGCGCGATCCAGCTCGTGCCGCAGATCGCCCGAGACGCCGCCCGGGTCACCGTGTTCCAGCGCTCGGCGCCGTGGACGCTGCCCAAGCTCGACCGGCGCTACGGGCCGGTGCGACGAGCGGCCGGGCGGCGGTGGCCACGCACGGTGCTGGCCGCCCGTGGGGGCACCTGGGCGGTGACCCAGGCGATGGGTCTGGCGGTGACCGGCAACCCGGTCATGCACCATGCCGTCCGCGCGGTGTCCACCGCCCAGCGCCGCCTTGCCGTGCGCGACCCGGCGCTGCGGGCGGCGGTGGAGCCCGACCATCCCTTCGGCTGCAAGCGAGTGCTCTTCACCAGCAGCTGGTACCCGGCCCTGCAGCATCCGAACGTCGACCTGATCACCACCGGTATCGAGCGGGTCACCAACGACGGGGTGCGCACGACCGACGGCCGGACCCACCCGGCGGACGTGCTGGCCCTCGGCACCGGGTTCGACGCCGTCGACCTGGTCGCGCCGATGCAGGTCACCGGTCGGGACGGCACGAAGCTGGCCGAGGTGTGGGCCGAGGGCTCGCGTGCATACCTCGGCATCACCGTCCCGCGCTTCCCCAACCTGTTCCTGGTCTATGGACCGAACACGAACACCGGGAACACCTCGGTCGTGTACTTCCTGGAGGCCCAGGCGAGGTACATCGTGCAGGCGGCCCGGATCCTGTCCGCGAACCGCGGCGGGGCGCTCGAGGTCCGCGCCGACGTCGAGGACCGCTATGACAGGGAGATCCAGTCCCGGCTGTCCCGCTCGGTGTGGGCCGCCTGCACCAGCTGGTACCGGGCGCCGAACGGGCGCATCGTCGCCAACTGGCCGGGCATGGCCCGGGAGTACGCCCGCCGCACCACACGGTTCGATCTGAGCGACTACCACGTGCACCCCCCGGCGACGACACCCGCGACCCGCCGATGACGGCCGGGCATTCACCACAACCCCCCGTGGACCCTGCTGCCGGACCGGCGCCCGCCGGTTGTGGTGAACTCCCGGCCTCATCCGGGCGCAGCACTGGGTCAGTCGGCACTGGGTCAGTCGGCACTCGTTCGGGCTTCATCCACGGTGCGGAGCACGGCGCTCAGGCAGGCGGCGGGGTCGTCGGGGAACGGCAGATGGCCGCAGCCCGGCAGCTGCAGGTGCCGGGCGGCGGGCAGCAGCCGGCGGGCCCGGGCCGCCTGGGTACGCATCGGAAGCACCACGTCGCGCGCACCCCAGACCACGGTGATCGGTACGCCTGCGAGGACACCTGGAGGCGGAACCCGCCAGTGGCCGAACCCGCGTAGGGCGGCGTGGGTGCCCGGTGCGGCGACGAAGGCCTCGATGTCCGCCCGACCCCGCTCGACCCGCACCCCGAGTGGGTGGCCGTAGAAGGCGGCGAGCACCCCGGCGCGCCCGCCACGAGTGGCCAACAGCGCGGGCAGCACCGGCCGGACCACGCGGGCGAGGCGACGGGCCGAGCTGATCAGGGTCCGGCACCAGAGCAGACCGGGACGGCGCCACATGCCGATGGGGGCGAAGGCGGTGACGCTGCGGGCCCGGTCCCGCCCGGCCAGCTCAAGGGCGATGCCGCCGCCCATCGAGCTGCCCACCAGGTGCACCCGGCCCAACCCGAGCGCCGCAAGCAGCCGCTCCACCGCGTCGGCCAGCGCGACCACCCCGCCGTCGCCGGCCGCCGCGGGCTGGCTGGCCCCGAAGCCGGGCAGGTCGACGGCGATCACGTCGAGATGTCCGGCGAGCAGCTCGGTGACCGGCTCGAACACCTCGAGCCGGCTGCCGACCCCGTGCAGCAGCACCGCCGGCTCGCCGCTGCCGCGCCGGCGCACCCGCAGCCCGGCCACGAGCCGGTCGGCGTTCGCCTCGCTCACCGTCCCTCCGATCACCCGTCCCTGCGATCGGCACCGGCTGTCGGCACCGGGGTACCGGCTTGCCCGCGCCCGTCCCGGGTGCGTCAATCGAAGCACCCCGGCCCAGCCCCCGCCCCGCCGGTTCGCGGACCCGAGGAAGGACCATGTCCCCAACGCCGAGCGCGAGCGCTGCCCCGGCGATGACCGGGGCAAACGGTGATCCTGCTAGTGATCGACGGCGTGTCCCGGGCGGCGGGCTGCACGACCTGGCCGACATGCCGCTGACGATCACCGCGCTCACGGAGCGGGCGATGTCGACGGCGGAGCGGGATCAGAGGCGATGACGGCGCCGGCCGACTGGCCCCGCGACCCCGACGGGGTGGCCTACCCGCCCGAACCGTGGTCGTTGCACGGCGTCCTGCTGCTGTCGGTCTTCGCGGTCCCCCCCGCCCGGCTGCCGGATGCGGCGACGGCCCAGGTCCCGCCGCAGCGAACCCCGCTGACGGTGGCCGGGCGGGCGGTCGTCGGCGCCGCGTTCATCCGCTACCTGGAGGGCGGTGTGCTGCGCTACGACGAGCTGCTGGTCGCCCTCGCGGTGCGGAGCCGGAGGCGGCACCGGTGGCGACCGGAGGTGTCGATCCCGCTGATCTGGGTGACCTCCGAGGCCTCGAGGGTCGGCGGGCGGCAGCTGTGGGCGATCCCGAAGGGGAGGCTGACGGTCACCGGCAGCCCCGGCCCGCCGACGGCGGTGGCCCTGGCGGCCGACGGACGTGCAGTCGCCGAACTGACCGCCGAGCCCGGACGGCGGGTCGTGCCCACCCGGGTGCGGCTGCCGCTGGTCACCGCGCAGTGGGACGGCGGCCGGTGGGTGGTCGCCGCCAACCGGATCACCGCCCGGCCGCGAACGCTGCGGGCGCGGTGGGACTTCGCCCCCGAGGGGCCGCTGGGCTTCCTCACCGGGCGGGCGCCGCTCGGCTCGCTGGCGCTCACCGACGCCGACATCAGATTCGGGATCCGGGTCGAGCGCGGACCGGTCAGTCCGGCGGCGGGCCCGACGGCCGGCGGTTCAGCCGGCCCGCGAGGAACCGCACCGCCCGCCGGGTGAACCCGGAGCGGCGCAGGGTCGCGATGTCCAGACCCGGCACGGCGAACCGCTGCCGGGCCACGGTCTGCGCCCAGGTGAACGACCGCAGACCGTCGGCGCCGTGCACCCGGCCGAACCCGCTGTCGCGGCGCCCGCCGAACGGTGCTGCTGGGATGCCGGCGAAGGTGACCGCGGCGTTCACGCTGACCATCCCCACGTCGAGGCGCCCGGCCACCTGCTCGGCGTCCGGGCCGCCGAACACCGCGGCGGCCAGGCCGTAGCGATGCCCGTTGACCCGGCGGACCGCCTCGTCGACATCGTCGACGGCGGTGACGGTCAGGGTCGGCCCGAACGTCTCCTCGGCGACGGCGAGGCTGTCCTCGTCCACCCCGAGCAGGACGACGGGATCCAGGTAGCGGCCGGGGCCGGGAACCTTTGCACCGTCGAGGGTTCGGCCGCCGCGGGCCAGGGCGTCGGCAACGTGCCGGCGGACGAGGTCGGCCTGCTCAGCCGTCGTCATCGGCCCGTAGTGGGCACCGGGGTCCGAGCCGGGCCGGACGCCGTCCAGCTCGGCGCGCAGCGCCTCGACGAACGCGTCGTGCACCGTGCGGTCGACATAGACCCGCTCGATGCCCACGCAGGTCTGCCCGGCGTTGGACATCCCGCCCCAGGCGATCGCCCGAGCAGCCGCGCGCAGATCGGCGTCCGGCAGCACCACCGCGGCGTCCTTGCCACCGCACTCCAGGACCAGCGGGGTCAGCGTGGCGGCGCACGCCGTCATCACCAGCCGGGCGGTGCCGGTCGACCCGGTGAACGCGATCATGTCCAGCCCGGCGGCGCACAGCGCTGCCCCGGAGGTGCCGTCCCCGGTGACCAGGCTGAGCACGCCGTCCGGGGCCTCCGGCACGGCGCGGTGGAAGGAGTCGACCAGGTGGGCCCCCACGCCGGTGGTGTGCTCGCTCGGCTTGAACACCACCGCGTTCCCGGACGCCAGCGCCCCGCCGATGGAGCCCATCGGGGTGTAGACGGGGTAGTTCCACGGCCCGATCACGCCGACCACCCCCAGCGGGCGCCGGTGCACCCAGGTGGCGTGGTTGAGGGTGAGCAGGGACGGGCGGAGGCGGCGGGTGGCGAGCACCCGGCCGGCGTTGCGGGCCGCCCAACGAAGGTGCTCCAGGGCCATGACGATCTCGAGGACGGCGTCGTCCTCGGGTTTGCCGTTCTCGGCGTGGACCGTGGCGACCAGCTCGTCACAGCGATCCCAGATCGTCGCCGCCCAGGCCAGCAGCGCCCACTGCCGGTGCCGGGTGCCGAGCGCTGACCACCAGACGAAACCGTCACGGGCGCGTGCGGTGACCGCAGCGATGCGGGCGGCGTCCATCACCTCGAAGGTGCCCACCACGGCGCCGGTCGCCGGTGCGGTGGTGTCGAAGGTGGCCGCGGAACGGCCCGGCACTGGGTCACGGGTCGTGGTCATCGTTGCGGTGGCACCCCCACTCCGGGACCCCTCACCCTGCTCTCACCGCCCGGGTCAGGCCAGCGCCGTGGCCGGGTCGGTGAGCACCGCGGCGACGTCGGCGAGTACCCGGCTGCCGAGCTCACCGTCCACGATCCGGTGGTCGAAGCTCAACGCCAGCGTGGTCACCCACCGGGGTCTGACCTTCCCCCTGTGCACCCAGGGCCGGCGGGCGACCTGGCCGACGGCCAGGATCGCCGCCTCCCCCGGGTTGATGATCGGGGTGCCACCGTCGACGCCGAACACCCCGACGTTGGTGATCGTGATCGTGCCGCCGGTCATGTCAGAGGGTGGCGTCCTGCCGGCCCGGGCAGTGGCCGCGAGGGTCGAGATCGCCTCGGCGAGGCCGCGCAGTCCCATCCGGTCCGCGTCCCGGATCACCGGGACGACCAGTCCCCGCGGCGTGGCCGCGGCGATCCCGAGGTTCACGTAGTGCTTGGTGACGATCTCACCGTGCTCCGCGGCGTCGGCGTCGAAGGAGGCGTTGACCCCGGGGTTGCGAGTGACCGCCACCAGCAGTGCCTTGGCGACCAGGGTCAACGGGGAGACCGTGAGGCCCTCGAAACGCGCGTCGCCGCGCAGCCGCTCGACCAGCTTCATCGACCGGGTGACGTCGACCTGCACCCACTCGGTGACATGCGGCGCGCTGAACGCACTGGCCACCATGGCCTGGGCAGTCATCCTTCGGACACCCTTGACCGGCAAGCGGGTTTCGCGGTGCCCCGCACCCGCCGCGGTGCCAACCGACCGGAGGGCGCTCGCCGGCCCCGCGGCGGCCGCCTCGACATCGGCGCGGCTGATCACACCATCGGTCCCGCTCGGGATCAGCGTGGCCAGGTCGATGCCGAGGTCCTTGGCCAGCTTGCGGACCGGTGGCTTGGCCAGCGGACGGGCCTGCGGGGTGAGCGAAGCGGCCGCTCGCTCGGCCTCGGCCGCGCCGTCGACCGGTGCGACCGGGGCCGGGTCGCCCACCGGCCGGGTCGGCGCGCGGTCCGAGGCGCCGGTCCGTCGGCGGCGCCGCTGCACGGCCGGTCCGCTCACCGGCCCGTAGCCGACCAGCACCGGTGTGCGTTGCGGTGCCGCGGGTTCGGTGCTCAGTGCTTGCTCAGACAGTGCTTGCTCAGACAGTGCTTGCTCAGACAGTGCTTGCTCAGACAGGGCTTGCTCAGACAGGGCCGGCTCGGCGCCAGGCCCGCCGTCGGTGCCGGTGTCGGCCCGGTCGGCGTCGCCGGAGCGGACGGCGATGATCGGCGTTCCGACCGGGACGGTCGCGCCCTCCGGCACCAGCAGTTCGGCGACCACCCCGGCGAACGGGGAGGGCAGCTCGACCAACGACTTGGCGGTCTCGATCTCGACGATGATGTCGTTGATCGCGACGACGTCACCGGGTTTGACCTTCCACGAGACGATCTCGGCCTCGGTCAGCCCTTCGCCGGCGTCTGGTAGCCGGAACTCCTTCACCATCAACGGGTCCTCTCCAGTTCGACGGACTCGATGCCGTGTGCAGCCACGACCGGCGGTGCAGCGCGGGACTCAGTAGGCCAGCGCACGGTCGACGGCGTCGAGCACCCGGTCGAGGTCGGGCAGGTAGGTCTCCTCCACCCGGCTGGCCGGGTACGGGGTGTGGTAGCCGCCGACCCGCAGCACGGGCGCCTCCAGCTGGAAGAAGCACTCCTGGGCTACCTGGGCGGCGACCTCGGCGCCGATCCCGAGGAAGGTGGAGGCCTCATGGACGACGACCAGCCGCCCGGTGCGGCCCACCGACTCGGTCAGCGTCGGGACGTCGAGCGGGGACAGCGAGCGCAGGTCGACGACCTCGAGCGAGATCCCCTCCTCCGCGGCGGCGTTCGCGGCGTCCAGGCAGGTCCGCACCATCGGGCCGTAGCCGGCCAGGGTCAGGTGCGTGCCCGACCGCACCACCCGGGCGACGTCCATCGGCCCAGGTGCCATGTCCAGGTTCACCTCGCCCTTGTCCCAGTAGCGGCGCTTCGGCTCGAAGAACAGCACCGGGTCGTCTCGAGCGATGGCCTGCTGGATCATCCAGTACGCGTCGTTCGGCGTGGCGCAGCTGACCACCCGCAGCCCAGCCGTGTGCGCGAAGTAAGCCTCCGGGCTCTCACTGTGGTGCTCGACCGCACCGATGCCGCCGCCGTAGGGCACCCGGACCACCACCGGCAGCCGCAGCTTCCCGCCGGAGCGGTAGTGCATCTTGGCCAGCTGGGAGGTGATCTGGTCGAAGGCGGGATAGATGAACCCGTCGAACTGGATCTCGCACACGGGCCGGTAGCCACGCAGGGCCAGGCCGATCGCCGTCCCGAGTATTCCGGACTCGGCCAGCGGGGTATCCACCACCCGTTCGTCGCCGAAGTCCTTCTGCAGTCCGTCGGTGATCCGGAAGACCCCGCCGAGCGGCCCGACGTCCTCACCCATCACCAGGACCTTGGGGTCGGCCTCCATCGCGCGCCGCAGACCTGCGTTCAGCCCCTTGGCCAGGGTCAGCGTCTGCGTGCCCGGCCCGGCACTCTCCTGGTTCGTCATCGGGCACCTCCGACCGACTCATCTGCACCGGGCGCCGCGGCACCGGGTTCGCCCTCGAACGAGGCGTGGTACTCGACGAAAGCGGCCCGTTCGGCATCCACCTGGGCATGCGGCTCGCTGTAGACGTGGTCGAAGATGCCGACCGGGTCCGGCTCGGGCATCGACCGGGTGACCTCGCGTACCTGCCGGCCGATGTCCTCGGCCTCGGCGACCAGGTCGGCGAAGAAGGTCTCGTCGGCAATACCGGTGCGGCGCAACAGCGCCGCCATCCGATCGATCGGGTCCCGCTGGCGCCACTGGTCGACCTCGGCCGCCGAGCGGTACCTGGTCGGGTCGTCGGACGTGGTGTGCGCACCCATCCGGTAGGTCACCGCCTCGATGAACATCGGGCCGCCACCGGACCGGGCCCGGTCCAGCGCCGCCCGGGTCACCGCGTAGACGGCCAGCACGTCGTTGCCGTCGACCTGCACCCCCGGCATGCCGAACCCGTCGGCACGCCGATACAGCGGGATCCGGCTCTGCCGATGCATCGGCACCGAGATGGCCCACTGGTTGTTCTGGCAGAAGAAGACGACGGGGGCGTTGAACGAGGCCGAGAACACCAGCGCCTCGTTGAGGTCGCCCTGCGAGGTCGCGCCGTCGCCGAAGTAGGTGATCACCGCTGCGTCTCGGGTGACATCCCCGGTGCCGACGTTGCCATCGCGCTGGATGCCCATCGCGTAGCCGGTGGCGTGCAGCGCCTGGTCGCCGATGACGATCGAGTACAGATGGATGTGATGCTCCTCGGGGTCCCAGCCGCCGAGGGTGACCCCACGGAAGATGCCCAGGATCTGGCGCAGTCGCAGATCTCGGCACCAGGTCACGCCGTGGTCGCGGTAGCTCGGGAAGGCGTGGTCCTGGGGGCGCAGGGCCCGACCGGAGCCGATCTGGGCGGCCTCCTGACCCTTCAGGCCGACCCACAGCCCGAGCTCACCCTGACGTTGCAGGGCGGTGGCCTCGTCGTCGAAGCGACGGATCAGCACCAGGTCGCGGTAGAGCCCGCGCAGCTGGTCCGGATCGGGGTCGAACGAGTAGTCGGGGTGCTCGACGCGCTGTCCGTCGGCGGTGAGCAGCTGGACCATCGAACGGTCGCCGAGGGCGTCACCGGGACCGGTGGCCCCCGCGGCCAGGTCGGCAGAAGAGGTCATTCATGCGCTCCTTCGTCGGCCGGAGGACGGGGTCACCGCCGCCGGCGCGGTCGGGAAGGCGTCCGCCCGCCGGGGTGTGGAGCGCGGACACCGCACGCTGCACGCAGGTGTGTCGCAGCGCACGTCCACGATACCGACGACCCGTGCGGACGCAGAAGCGGCTGGAGGGGTCGATCAGCCACTGCCCCCATCACGGACACTTCCGTCCGGGACACTCCCGCCATCAACCGGGGTCCGGGGCCCAGTCGTCGGGTCCGTCGCCGGGGCCTGGGGTTCCACGGCCGGCCCAGTGGTGGTCGGGACCGCGGCGGCGTCCGGCGGCGTCCGGCGGACGACACGGGGTGACTGACCGGGCTCGACAACGGTGATCGCGTCGAACCCGTCCTGGTGGACGACGACCCGCACCGCCGGGGGCGCCGTCCGGGCGGCCAGGACGCTCACTGCCGGGGCCGGGGTGACCCGTGCAGGATCGACCTGCTCGGAGCTCTTGGCCGCGGACCCGCCTGTCGGGTCACCGGTCCCGGCCGCTCGGGGTGCGGCCACCACCTGCGCCCGGGTGCTCGGGCGGGGGGGTGATGGTGGACGGGTGATCGGCGCGGTCACCGCAGTCGGCACGGCAGCTGTGGTCGGCACGGCAGCTGCGGTCGGCACGGCAGAGCGCTCCGGGGCAGGGACAGAGGTCACCGCAGCGCCCGCGGGTGACTGGGGTGCCATCTGAGGTGACCCGACGGCGGCGTCACGCACGATCTGACCATTCGGCCCGCTCGGCCCCGCGGAGGCGGCGACGGCAGCCAGCGCCACCACCGACCCGGCGCCCAGCAGCGCAGCCCCGGCGGCCGGGCCGATCAGCGCGGTGGGTAGGTCGGGAGGCAGGATGCGCAGGGGGCGGCGGTGCGGGGCACGGGTCACGACGCCATCGAATCACTCCATGTATCTGAATGACTACTTGACGTGACCCGTCGAGGCGGTCTCAGCCCGCCGAGGGACTGGCCGTAGCCGGCGGGACCGACTGGAGCACGGCCTGCGGAACGCTGCCGACCACGTCGGTGCCGTACCGGACGCCGACCTGGCGCCAGCCCTGCCCGTCGAGGCGGTGGATGACCGCCAGGTCCGTGTCGGTGAAGTAGGGCGGTCGCTGGCCGTTGGCCCGGGCGTCGCGGTACCAGATCACGACGGTGTCCTCGTCCACGACGTCTGCCCGGGCCGGATCGATGGTCATGGCGGCGAGGCTGTCCCGCTGGGCCCGGCCGGCCTGGTCGTAGCCCGCCTGCTCCGCCTTGACGCAGGTAGCCCGGTCCTGCCACATCCCGCCGTCGCCGATCGCGTCATACCGGTCACAGACGGTCTCGATCTCACCACGCGACCAGGCCGCGTTACCCGCGCGCCAGGCCGCCACGGCCTCCTCGCGCGCGTCGTCGGACCCCGACTGCAGCAGCCAGAACAGCACCCCGGCGACCGCGACGACCAGGACGACCGCGATCACCAATACCGTTCGCCCCGGTACACCGACCGACGGTCGCTCCGGCGTCAGCGCGGCCTGGTCCGTGGCGTCGCGCCACCGGCCGGGAAGGAACGCGGCCGGTCGTTCCGGCCCGTCCAGCGGGTCGATACGCTCCGCGGGGTCCGACGGCGCCACGGTGATGTCATGCGCCGGGACGTCGCTCGGCGACTTCGGCGGCGGAACGACGTCGTAGAGCCGAGCCTCTCGGTATGGAACCCCGGCCACGCCGATCCGCCCGCCGGGGGGTTCGGGCTCTGGCCCGGGGTGGGACTCCGGTTCCGGCTCGGGTTGCGGTCCTCGATCGGGCTCAGGTGTCGGTTCGGGCGCTCGTTCCGCCGCCGGCCCCGGTTGGACGGCGGGCTCGTCGGCCACCTCGTACCAGGCCCGCGCCCCCTCGGACCGCGTCGGCCGGCGCTGCTCGCGAGGCACGGCCGTCCCGCAGCCGAGACAGAACAGGGCCCCAGGACCCAGCTCCGCACCGCAGGACCCGCAGGTCGAGGGTGGCACGGTGCTGGTCATCGCTCGTTCCTCGAGGTCGTCAGGTCCCGAAATCGGCGTCCGCCCCCCGCGGCACCCAGCACCCTACGTCGCCCGATACCGGACCGGACGACATCCCGGCTACCAACCACTGCGATGACCATATGGAGGCGTGCGCGACATCTCGGAACGGTCATGGGCGGCGGAGGCCACGACCAGGTCCTGCCATGCCTCTCCACACCCCTTGAACAGGCGGGGCCGGTTCGACGGGATCCTCAGATGCCCCTTGACCAGCTGGGCGAGGTCGCCGGTGATCACCTCGGCGGTGCACTCGCCGTCCCGGATCGGGATGAGGATGTCCCCGGCCTCGCGCAGCGCCGTCTCCCTGGTCTCGACGATGACGGTTGAGCGAAGCACCACCGTGGAGTCCACCTCGCGGGCGTCCGGCTCGTGACTGCCGACGGCCACGACCACCGCCTGCTCGCTCACCCACTCGCCGTCCAGGACCGGCCAGCGCGCGGTTGTGGCGCAGACCACCACGTCGGCCGCCCGTACCGGCCCCTCCAGCCCGTCGGCGAGGTCCGCCCCGGCGACGACCTCGGTGGCCAGACCACGCTCGGCCGCCCAGCGGGCCATCGTCTCGGCGCGCGACCGGTCGCGGCCGGCGACGGTCAGATGCGACACGGGGCGGACCGACTGGATCGCCTCGACGTGGCCGTAGCCCTGAGGTCCGGTCCCGATCACCACCAACCGGACGGCGCTGGGTACCGCCAACCGGCGCACGGCCACCGCCGAGGTTGCCGGAGTGCGCAGCGAGGTCAACGCGACCGCGTCGATCAGCGCCACCGGCGTGAGAGTGAGCGCGTCCATCAGCACGTAGAGGCCCTGGATCCGGGGCAGCCCGATGTCCGGGTTCCCGGGGGCAATGCTGACCAGCTTGACGCCGACGAACCGGGAGCTGGCGGCCGGCATCAACAGCAGCCGGCCGCCCCGGGTGAGCACCGAGGTACGCGCTGGCGTGACACCGGGGGCCGATCCGTCGTAGAGGGCGGCCTCGAGCGCCACCACAGCCGACGTCATCGGCACCAGCTCGCGCAGGGTCGCCGCATCGAGGACGGGCAGTCCGGCCACGCCTCGCGGCACCTCGCTCATGGTGGGCAAGCCTCTCGCCAGCCGACCGTGCCGTCCAGAAGAATGGGCGGGCGACAACCAACGAACCCCCGGACGTCGCCCGCGGGCAGTGGGACCGGCTGAGGCGTCGTGGCCGTTTCGGCCACGACCATCTCACATGCGATATACGGTGGCCGGCATGCCTGACGCCCAGCTCGCGCAGATCGGCACGCTGATCCGCGGCGCGCGGACTCACCGCGGCTTGACCCAGACCCAGCTCGCCGAGGCACTCGGGACCAGCCAGAGCGCGGTCCACCGGGTCGAGCACGGCCAGCAGAACCTGACCGTGGAGATGATCGCTCGGATCGGCGCGGCTCTGGACTCCGAGCTGATCCAGGTCGGCGCCGGGCCGGTGCACCTGCGGGTGCACGGCCCGACCAAGCTGGCCGGGTCGATCGACGTCAAGTCGTCCAAGAACGCGGGAGTCGTACTGCTCTGCGCCGCGCTGCTGAACCGGGGCCGGACGACGCTGCGCAAGGTCGCTCGGATCGAGGAGGTCAACCGGCTGCTCGAGGTTCTCTCCAGCCTCGGGTTCACCTGCCGCTGGCTGGGCGACGATGGTGACCTCGAGCTGATCCCTCCGTCCCGGATCGACCTACAGGGAATCGACGCCGAGGCGGCCCGACGCACCCGCTCGGTGATCATGCTGCTCGGCCCGCTGGTGCACCTGCTGGACTCCTTCGAACTGCCCTACGCCGGTGGCTGCCAGCTCGGGCTGCGGACGGTGGAGCCGCACCTGACGGCACTGCGTCCGTTCGGTCTCGCCGTCGCGGCAACCGACGGGGTCTACCACTGCCAGGTGGACCGCGCGGTGGCCCCCAGCCGACCGATTGTGCTCACCGAGCGCGGCGACACCGTCACTGAGAACGCGCTCCTCGCCGCGGCGCTGCACGACGGCGAGACGGTGATCCGCAACGCGAGCTCGAACTACATGGTCCAGGACCTGTGCTTCTTCCTGCAGGCGCTGGGAGTGCAGATCAAGGGCATCGGGACCACGACGCTGCGGATCCACGGGCGGCCGGAGATCGAGGTCGACGTCGACTACGCGCCGTCCGAGGACCCGATCGAGGCGATGTCGCTGCTGGCGGCGGCGATCGTGACCGACTCCGAGATCACCATCCGCCGGGCGCCCATCGAGTTCCTCGAGATCGAGCTGGCGGTCCTGGAGGGCATGGGTCTGGACTATGAGCGCAGCCAGGAGTACCTGGCGGCCAACGGTCAGACCCGGCTGGTGGACCTGACCACCCGCAAGTCGGCGCTGCACGCCCCGATCGACAAGATCCACCCGATGCCGTTCCCGGGCCTGAACATCGACAACCTCCCGTTCTTCTCGGTGATCGCGGCAACCGCGAGCGGGCAGACGCTGATCCACGACTGGGTCTACGAGAACCGGGCGGTGTACCTCACCGAGCTGAACCGCCTCGGCGCCTCGGTCACCCTGATGGACCCGCACCGGGTGATGATCAAGGGCCCCACCCGGTGGTCCGGCACCGAGGTGATCTGTCCGCCCGCCCTGCGGCCGGCCGTGGTGGTCCTGCTGGCGATGCTGGCGGCCAAGGGCACCTCGATCCTGCGCTCGGTGTACGTCATCAACCGGGGGTACGAGGATCTGGCGCAGCGCCTGAACGCGCTCGGCGCCGACATCGAGGTGTTCCGGGACGCCTGAGCCGTCCGACGTCACCGACCGGCTCGCAGTTCCTCCTCATACCCCACCGAGACCCGCTGCAGCACACCAGCTCTGGTCATCGTGTACTGCCCGAGCCGGACCAGCGGCGGCGAGTAGGCGTGGATGGACACCGCTCCGTCGACGGCGCCGCTGACGGAGTGGATGCGTTCCGGTCCGAAGCAGAACGAACGGCCCGCGGTCACCCGCTTGCGCACCGACGGGAGCCCGAACCGCAGCCGACCCTCGGTGATCACCCCGCGGGTCACCGCGACGGCGCCTGAGGAGATGTCGTGGTCGTGCCACCCGGTGTCGTCCTCGACGTTCCAGCACAGCAGCCAGACATCGAGATGGCGGTCGCGGTACAGCGAGGAGTAGTGCCGGCCGCCGCCGTGGGCCACGGCCCCCTCCCACAGGTGCGTCCGCGGGGCGAAGGCGTCCACCCAGGCCTTGAGCTCGCGCGCCGACAGGTCCCGGTCCGGGATCGGTGGCAGCTGGTCACGGCGCACCCGCGGCGCGTTCTGCTCGCACGCCTCGATGGGGTGCTCGGCGGGCAGGCTCAGTGCGGCTGAGGTCAGTGCGGCTGAGGTCAGTGCGGCTGAGGTCAGTGCGGCTGAGGTCAGTGCGGCTGAGGCCGGCGCGGCGGTGGCCGGTGCGGTCATTGCAGATCTCCTTCAAGGAACCGAACGGGGTTGATGCTGAACAGGTCCCGGTCCAGGTCGGTGGACCCGTAGCTGGTGGCGGGCAGGGCGTTGGGGCGGTCGGACCCATGCATCAGGGCAGCACTCCCGACCACGTCGACCAGCTGCCGTACGGCCGTCGGCCCGTAGGAGGAGGTCTCGTAGAACAGGTGTGCGCCAGGCCCGGCCCCCTGGCCGAGGGGCAAACGGCGCGGGCCGCCCCGTGCCGCGAGCCGCTCGTGGTGCAGCGGTGCCAGCCCAGCCAGGGCGACGAAGCCGACCCGCAGGTCGGGGTGGCTCGCCGCACCGGCCACCTGCCAGGCGTGCCAGGCGGCGTGCAGCTGCGCGACGTAGTCGACCACCGGCGACCACCAGGACGGCGACGCCGGTTGGACGACACCGACCGGCGAGGCCGGGCCCGGGTGCACCAGCACCGGCTTGCCGGACCTCTCGACCTCGGCAAGCACCGGACCCAGCACCGTGACGGCGTGCGGTGAGCCGAGAGCTGTGGCCGGCAGCTGGAGCCCGCACACCCACGGGCGCGCCAGGTCCCGTCGGATGGACTGCGGATCCGGGGTCGACAGGACGCACGATGCCCACACCCGGAAGGGCGGTCCGAGCTCGCCGGCTGCGTCGTGCCAGGCGTCGAGCAGCGGCTGGGCGTGCTCACCGTCCATGGTCTCGACGCCGAGCGCCGGCGACAGGCTCACGGCGACCAGATCAACGCCGTCGCGGCGAGCCAGGCCAGCCCGGCCGTCGGGATCGGCGTCCCCGGGGTCGATCGAGAACGGCGGCTCGGCGATCGGGTGCACGGTCCACACATCGAGACGGGGCGGCTGCCGGCGCACGCGTAGCGCCTCGACCAGCCGCGCCGGCCACACGTGCTGGTGCAGGTCGGCGCGCACCGCGGCCTCCTCGGGTGAACCGGTTCACTTGGTTTCCGCCAGCGTAGTGAACCGGTTCACTTTTCGCCAGCGGTTCTGCATGTCGGTCCGACCCGAGCGCCCGGAGCACCGCGTGGCGCCGACCGGACGTGCCCCTATGCTCGACAGATGCCCGAGCCCAAGGTTCGGCTCCAAGACGTCGCCGACGAGGCGGGCCTGTCCAAGGCGGCCGCCTCGTACGCGTTGCGCGGCCTCAAGGGTTCGGCCGCGACCCAGGAACGCGTCCGCGACGTCGCCGATCGGCTCGGCTACAGCGCCAACCCGGCGGCAGCAGCCCTGGCCGCCGGACGCACCGGCGCGGTGGGGGTCTGCGGATCCCTGGGCGACCCCTGGCACCAGGCTTTCGCCGTCCGACTGGCCGGCCGGCTGCGCGAGCAGGGGATGTCCTCCTCGATCGCCGACACCGACGCCGACCCGGAGCGGGAGCGCGAGGTCGTCCAGGCCATGGCCCGCGACCATCTGGACGGCGTGATCGCGCTGGTCGGGCAACCGGCGGGCTCCTGGTGGGGGGAGCTGCCCGAGACGTTCTCGGTGGTGTCGGTCGGCGACGACCTGCCGGCCCGACCGGAGGCCTCCTGCGTCGTCTTCGACAACGTCCACGGCGTGCGGACGGCGCTGGAGCACCTGGCCGGGCTCGGCCACCGTCGCGTCGCCCTGCTCACCACCACCATGCCGGCCAGCCCGGGACGCCCGGCCGAGACGGTGGCGGCCGCCTACGCCGCCGAGGCCGGGCTCGACCTGACCGTGCTCGCCGTGCCGCCGTCCAGCCGAGCCGCTGTCGACCCGGTCCGGGATCTGGTCCGGGATCTGGTCCGGGGCGCCGACCACGCCACCGGTCCGGCGTCCGGCTTCCCCGCGCCGACGGCGCTGTTCTGTCTCAGCGACGCGATCGCCTTCGCCGCCTACCGGGCGGCAGCCGCCCTGGGACTACAGGTCCCCCAGGACATCTCGATCCTCGGCTACGACGACCACGACCTCGCAGATCTGGTCACCCCGGCCCTGACCACGTTCGGCTGGGAGGAGAACGCCATCGTCGACGCCGCGATCGGGCACCTGACGAGCGCCCTGGACGGCCGGCAGGGCGGGCGCAGCACGTTCCGGCCCGAGCTGGTGCTGCGCGCCTCCACCGCCGCACCCGCCCGAGGCTGACTCCGCGGCGCACTCGTCTCTCGCCGTCGCCCTCAGCCCTGGACCAGGGTCAACCCGGCCTTGCCCGCCTCGTCGAACTCGTCGTCCACGAGCACCACGTCCCGACCGGCCGCGGCCAGGATCGAGGCGACCACTGAGGCGCGGTAGCCCGTCTGGCAGTGGACCCACAGCGGCTCGCCGGCCCCGGACGACGGCACGTCGTCCACCCGCCGCAGGATGTCGTGGATCGGCACGTTCACGGCGCCGTCCAGGTGGCTCTGGCGCCACTCGCTCTCCTGGCGGACGTCGAGAACGGCGGGCTCCTCGCCGATCCCGCTGGCGGCCTCGGCCAGCCAGACGGCCAGGTCGGCGAACGTGGCACGACGCATCGTGGCCGGCTGGCCACCGCCGGCCCAGTCGGACGGCGAGCCGGTCGCCGCGGCGTCCGGCCGCTCGATGCCGATCCGGACCAGCTCGCGCTGGGCCTGGCGGACCTGCTCGGCACTCTCGCCGAGCAGTGTCAGCGGCGTCCCCCAGGGGATCAGCCAGCCCAGGTATGTGGCGAACTGGCCGTCCAGCCCGAGGTTGAACGCACCGCCCAGGTAGCCGGCCGCGAACGCGGTGCGCGAGCGCAGGTCGACCACCCACTCCCCGGCCTCGATCCGCCGCCGTAGCTCGGCGGGGTCGGCGAGCTCGGGCAGGCTCAGGTCCGGTGCCTGGGTGGGCGCGGACAGGTTCGTCGGTCCCATGTGCGCGTAGTAGGCGGGGTAGGCCTCCAGACCCGCGAACAGCTCGGCGAGGAAGGCCTCCTCGTCCTGGGTCAGGGCCGGGTTCACCTGCTTCTCCCGGCCGATCGTCGAGGAGTCGCCCTCGGTCTGGGTCGCCGAGCAGAAGCTACCGAAGCCGTGCGTCGGGTAGATCGCCACGTCGTCCGGCAGCTCGGTGGCGAGCCGGTTCAACGAGGCGTACTGGGCCCGGGCGAGCGCCTCGGTGTGGTCCGGGCCGAGCAGGTCCGGACGGCCGGAGGAGCCGTAGAGCATCGACCCGCCGGTGAACACCGCGACCGGGCTGCCCGACTGGACCAGCACATAGGACAGGTGGGTGTAGGTATGCCCGGGGGTGGCCAGGGCGCGCAGGGACAGGGTGGGTCCGATCTGGACGACGTCGCCGCTGACGACCGGGGTGCGCTCGAAGGTGACCGGATCCTCGGCGTTGACGTGGTAGCTGGCGCCGGTGGCGCGGGCCAGGGCGTGCCCGCCGGTGACGTAGTCGTTGTGGATGTGGGTCTCGACGATGTGCTCGACGCGGACGCCGAGCGAGGCGGCGAGCTCGAGCACCCGGTCGATGTCGCGCTGCGGGTCGACGACGGCGCCGACGGTGCCGTCGTGCACCAGGTAGGACCGATCACCCAGGCTGTCGGTCTCGATGGTGACGATCTCGTGCATCAGGGTCCCCTCGGTCTGCAATCGTCGGCTCAGCGGGCCGGCTCGGCGGTCAGCTGGCTGACGATGGTGTCCAGGTCGCAGGTGGCGCCGCGGTTGTGGGGCAGCTTGGCCAGCATGGCACCCATCGCACAGGAGTTGGTCAGCGCGGCGAGGGCCAGTCCGGCGCCGAGGGCAGCGGCCACCCACTGCAGGCCGGGCACCACCAGTGCCCCGAGGACGGCGAGCAGGAGAACGAGGCCGGCGACCAGGCGTACCTGGCGCTCGATGTCCCAGCGCTGCTGTCCGCGGCGCACCGCTAGTGGGCGTAGGTGCCGTGCACGATCGCCCGGCCGAGGGTGTGGAAGGCCAGGTTGAACGACAGGACGGCGGGTGAGGCGTTCGCGTCGACCGGCAGCTCGTCGACGTCGACGGCGTGCACGACGAAGTAGTAGCGGTGCGGGACGTCGCCGGGCGGCGGGGCGCAGCCGTCGTAGCGGGGGTTGCCGAAGTCGTTGCGCAGATGGAGGGCGCCTGCCGGCAGCGCGCCGTCGTCGGCCCCCGACCCGGCGCTGAGCGAGGTGACCTCGCCGGGGATGTTGGCCACCACCCAGTGCCAGAACCCGGACGGCGTCGGCGCGTCCGGGTCGAAGCAGGTGACGCAGAAGGACCGGGTGCCCTCCGGCGCGCCGGACCAGCTCAGCTGCGGCGAGACGTTCTCGCCACCGGCCGAGTCGTGGACGTGGCGCCGCGCCACCTGCGCGCCGTCGCTGACGTCGGAGCTACTCACGTCGAAGGAGTCGACGGCGGGCAGCAGATCGTAGGGGTTGGGGGCGGTGGGGCGGTCCAGGCTCATCGCACACTCCTTCGGGGCCGGCTGGGGTCTGCTCCACCGACGCTACTCGGACCCGCGCGGGACCCGCATGGGGGTGAGGTCCCGCCCCCGCCAGGGGTTCAGTACCCGGCCGGCCGCCCGCTCGGGCCCCCTCAGAGCTCGAAGCCCTCGGGGAACGGGTCGGTGGGGTCCAGGTGGTACTGCGCGGTGCCGGTCACCCAGGCCCGACCGGTGACCGTGGGCACGATCGCCGGACGCCGGGTCTCGCCGTCCCCGACGGCCGTGCGCTCGATCGCCCGGCCGACGAACCGGGTGCCGATGAAGGACTCGTTGACGAAGTCGGTCTGCATCGCCAGGTCGCCACGGGCGACCAGCTGGGCCACCCGGGCGCTGGTCCCGGTGCCGCACGGGCTGCGGTCGAACCAGCCGGGGTGGATCGCCATCGCGTGCCGCGAGTGCCGTGCGTCGGCGCCGGGAGCGAGGAACTGCACGTGGTGGCATACGGCGACCTCGAGGTTGTCCGGGTGCACCGGACGGCGCTGGGTGTTGATCGCCTCCATCACGGCCAGGCCGGCATCCAGGATCTGCTGCCTGTACCGGCGGTCGAAGTCGATGCCGAGGTCGGCCAGCGGCAGGATCGCATAGAAGTTGCCGCCGAAGGCCATGTCGTAGCGGACCGGACGTGGCCCGCCGGGGAGGCCGCTGACCTCGACCACGGCGTCCGCCGCGAGCAGGAAGCTCGGCACGTTGGTCAGGGTGACCGCCCGCGCGGCGCCGCCGTCCACGGCCACCTCGGCGACCACCAGGCCGGCCGGGGTGTCCAGACGGATCGTGGTGATCGGCTCGGTCACCTCCACCATGCCGGTCTCGACCAGGACGGTGGCCACGCCCATCGTGCCGTGGCCGCACATCGGCAGGCAGCCGGAGACCTCGATGTAGAGCACGCCGTAGTCGGCGTCCGGGCGGGTCGGCGGCTGCAGGATGGCCCCACTCATCGCCGAGTGCCCGCGCGGCTCGTACATGAGGAAGCGGCGCAGCCCGTCCGACTCGGCCATGAAGTGCCGGCGGCGGTCGAACATGGTCGCGCCGGGGATCACCCCGACCCCACCGGTGACCACCCGGGTGGGCATGCCCTCGGTGTGCGACTCGACGGTGTGGATGACCCGGCGCGACCTCATGGCCGTCACTGTAGGAGGGCTTGCGAGCCGCCAGGCGCCCGGCGATCCCGGCTGGCAGGCTGCGGGGCATGGCCCTGTCGCCCGACGCCCTGCCGGAGCACGTGGTGGCGATGCTGCGCGAGCGCCACCTGGCGATGCTGACCACACTGCGTGCCGACGGCTCGCCGCACCTGGTTCCGGTCGGCTTCACCTGGGACCACGAGCGGCAGATCGTCCGAGTGATCACCAGCGGTGACTCGGTCAAGGCCCGCAACGCCGCCCGCGGCGGGCGGGCCGCGGTCAGCCAGGTCGACGGACGGCGATGGGTGAGCCTCGAAGGCCCGGTGCGGGTGCTGGACGACACCGCATCGGTGCGCGAGGCGGAGGAGCGCTACGCCGTCCGGTATCGCACCCCGCGGGAGAACCCGCGCCGGGTGGTGGTGGTCATCGAGGTGGACCGGGTGCTCGGTGGCGGCGGGGCTCAGGGCTGGTGACCCCGGGCGCCGACCTGGACAGCACCTCAGGCGGCACTGCCTACCGCAGCCCGGCGTCGAGCACCGCCCGGGTCGCCGTCCGGACGGCGGCCTCGTGCTCGGCGGCCAGAGGCAGCCGAGGGGGACGGCACGGGCCGCCCCGGCGTCCGGCCAGGTCCATGGACAGCTTGATCGCCTGGACGAACTCGGTCTGGGAGTCCCAGCGCAGCAAGGGGTGCAGCTGCCGGTACAGCGGCAGCGCACTGTCCACATCATGCGCGACACTCGCCCGCCACAACCGCATACAGGCGTCAGGGAAGGCGTTCGGGTAGCCCGACACCCAGCCCACCGCACCGGCCACGGCGAGCTCGAGGGTGACGTCGTCCGAGCCGGCCAGCAGGTCCAGCTCGGGGGCCAGCTCGGCGAGCTCGTAGGCCCGCCGAACGTCGCCGCTGAACTCCTTGACGGCCACGATCAGTCCCTCGCCGTGCAGCCGGGCCAGCAGCGGCGGGGTGAGGTCGACCTTGGTGTCGTGCGGGTTGTTGTAGGCGACGACCGGGAGGCCGACCGCGACCGCGGCACGGTAGTGCTCGACGACGCTCCGCTCGTCGGCGCGGTAGGCGTTGGGGGGCAGAAGCATCACGCAGTCGGCGCCGGCCTTGGCGGCCTGCTCGATCCAGCGACACACCTCACCGGACCCGTACGCGGCCACGCCCGGCATCACGGTGAAACGGCCCCCGGCCGAGGAGATCTCGGCCGCCACCTGGCAGGCGGTCTCGACGACGGCGGCTCGCTCGTCCGGAGTCAGGCCCTGGTACTCGCCCAACGATCCGTTGGGAACCGCTCCGCCACAGCCGTTCTCGGCCAGCCAGCGCAGGTGGTCGGCGTAGGCGTCGAGGTCGACGACAAGGTCGTCGCCGTCTGTCCGGTAGGGCAGGGCGGTGGCGACGGTGACCCCGCGCCACGGCGTCTCGGTCATCGCAGGTCTCCTTCGTCGGACGTGGTCGCGTCCTCGGGCAGGCCGGCCAGTGTCGCCAGGCGGACGGGAGTGGTGATGGGCCGGTGGTCGGCATCGGCCGGTGGGCCCTCGGCGCCGGCGACGAGGGCGGCCAGCGACTCGCCGCAGATCCGGCCCTGGCACCAGCCCATGCCACAGCGGGTGAGCAGCTTGGCGGTGCGCGGATCGCCCGCTCCGAGCTCCTGGACGGCCTCGCGGACCAGACCGGCGGGCACCTCCTCGCACCGGCACAGGGGCGTGTCGTCGTCCAGGCCGTGCAGCCAGGTCACCGGCACCGGGTGGGCCTGGTGCATCGCGGCGGCGAAGGTGGCCAGGCGGCGCAGCCGGGCCAGGGCCTCGCCGTCCGGGGCGACCGGGACGCCGAGCACGCCACCGGCGGCCGTCGCGCCGGCGAGCTGCCCGGTCAGCCGGGCCAGTGCGGCACCGCCGACACCGCCGACCTCACCGGCGACGAAGACCCCGGCCACGGCGGTCCGGCCCTGGACGTCGGCCGGCACCGCCGGCCCGGCCGCTGCGCCGATCGCGGTCGAGGCGCCGACGGGGCAGCCGAGCTGCTGGGCCAGCTCGAGCCGGGGCACGAACCCCCAGCCGACGGCCAGGGCGTCGCAGGGCTGCCACCGTGCCGAGTCGGGGACGACGCACCCGGCCCCGTCAACCCGGGCCACCTCGACCGCCTCGATCCGGTCCCGACCCCGAGCGGCCAGCACCACGTGCCGGGGGCGCACCGGGACCCGTCGACGGGACAGCACCCCGGCGTACCGGACGCCCTCTGCGACAAGCCCCGGCACCGCCACCGCAGCCCGCCAGCGACGTAGCCACCCCGCGGCGTCCGCGGCCTCGTAGACCGCGACGACCTCACTGCCGGCTTCGACCAGCCCGGCCGCCAGGGACAGCAGGAATGGCCCGGAACCGGCGACGACGACCCGTCGCCCGGCCAGGACGTCGTGCTCCTTGAGCAGCGCCTGCGCGCCGCCGGCGGTGAGCACCCCGGGCAGGTCCCAGCCGGGGAAGGGCCGGACCCGGTCATGGGCGCCGGTGGCCAGCACGACCGCGCCGGCCATGACCTCGACGGCGACCTCGTCGCCGTCCGGGAGGTGGCCGACCGGTCGGGTCGCCAGAAGCCGGAACCGGGCGGCGGCGAGGCCATGCGGCCGGGCGCCGTCCAGCCGGTCGGCACGCCAGACCCGGTGCCGGGCCAGGTGGATCAGGCCACGCGCCTGCGCCTGGGCGAACGCCTGGCTCAGCTCTTGCCAGGCCTGCCGGGCGTGATGGTGGGGGCCGATCCCGGTCGGTCCGTGCCGCCAGTACTGGCCACCGGGGCGGGCCTCGCCGTCCAGCAGGACGACCTGGGCCCCGAGCTGCTGGGCGGCCACCGCCGCCGCGAGGCCGGCGGGTCCGGCACCGACCACAGCGACGTGGGCGATGTGCCGCTCGACGCCGCCGTGCGCGGCGTTCTCGGCGCCCGCAGCCGACGCGACCCGGGACGGGGTGGGGGACGGCTCCGCTGGGACCGGCTGGCCGAGCTGGGTGGTGACCTCGAGCCCGGACCTGGCCGGGGTCAGGCAGGCCCGCTGGTCCGCGACCCCGTCGACGACGACGTGACAGTCGTGGCAGACGCCGATCCCGCAGAACAGCCCCCGCGGCCGGTCCAGCCGGCGGGTGCGACGCAACGACCGGAACCCGTTGTCCCACAATGCGGCTGCCAGGCTCTGCCCGGCGCGGAACCGGACCGGGTGGCCGTCCATCTCGAAGGCACCGTCGTAGGTCTCAGCCATGGCCGGCACCTGCCGGGAACGGTTCCCGGGCGCCGAAACGGTCGGCGCGGAATGGGGTCAGGTCCAGCGCCGGCTCGCTGCCGGTGAGCACCTCGACCACCAGCTGTCCGGTGCCCGCGGCCAGTCCGATGCCGGCGCCCTCGTGACCGGTGGCGTGCACCAGCCCCGGCGCCCGCGGGTCGGCGCCGATCACCGGGAGATGGTCCGGGCAGAACGGCCGGTATCCTCGGTAGCTGCGCAGGACCTTCGCCCCGGCGAGCACCGGGAAGAGCTGGACCGCTTGCTGGGCAAGGCGTCTCACAGCCGCGACCGACATCTGCGGGGCGAAGCCGACCCGTTCCCGAGTGGCCCCGATCAGCACGGTCCCGGACGGCGTCCCCTCGACCACCGCGCTGGAGGCCAGACCGGGGTCGTCGCTGGCCACATCGGCGACGTAGTCGGCGGCGTACACCTTACGGCGCACCAGCGGTGGCAGCGGCTGGGTGACCAGGACGACGCCGCGTCGTGGCGCCACCGGCAGGTCGAGTCCGGCCAGCGCCGCGACGGCCGACGACCAGGGGCCCGCTGCGTTGACCACCCAGCGCGCCCCGATGCGTTGGGCGTCGGCCAGACGTACCCCGGTGACGGCGTCCCCGGTGCGCAGCAGCGCGGTGACCGCCGCGCCGGTGCGGACCTGCACCCCGAGCCGGCGAGCCAGCGCGAGCAGGGTCGCGGTCGCAAGCATCGGCTGAAGCTGGGCGTCCTGTGGGTAGAGCATCCCACCGGCCAGGCCGGCGGCCAGGTACGGCTCGAGGTCGGCCAGCCGCGTGTCGTCCACGGCGACGGCCTCGACCCCGGCGACGCGCTGCCCGTCGGCGAAGCGGGTCAGCGGGCCGAGGGCGGTCCCGGTGACGGCCACCATCAGCCCACCTTTGTAGTCCAGCTCAAATCCTCCGCCGGGGCGGTCGGTGAGGGACTCGGCGTAGCCGGCCAGCTCGGACCAGTGCCCCAACGAGTGCACGGCGAGGTCGAGCTCGGGACCGGGGGCCTTGTCCGAGACCAGGAGGTTGCCCTCCCCCGCGCTGCTGGTGCCCCCAGCGATCGGGCCACGGTCCACCACGGTCACCGTCATCCCGGCCCGGGCGGCGGCCAGTGCGCAGGCGGCCCCGACTATCCCGGCACCCACGACCACCACGTCGGGTGAGCGCCGAGACAAATTCATCCTACGATTGTGCCGCTCAGCCCAGGACGTCGTCCAGTCTCGCCGCGCGCCCCAGAGGCGCGATGGCCTGCAGGGTGACGCGCCGATGGAACGGGACGGGTGGCAGCCCCTGCCGCCGCCAGGGACAATGAGGCCCGTGGGAGCTGTCGCACTGCGCATCGGCATCAACGCCCTGGCCATCTGGGTCGCCGCCCTGGTCGTGCCGAACGTCAGGATCACCGAAGGTACGGCGTCCCAGGTGATCCTCACGCTGGTACTGCTCGGCGCCCTGTTCGGCGTGGTCAACGCGCTGATCAAGCCGGTGGTGATGTTCTTCTCGCTGCCCTTCTACGTGCTCACCCTGGGCCTGTTCGCCCTGATCGTGAACGCGTTCATGCTCAAGATCGTCGAGTGGATCTCGGAGCCGCTCAACATCGGCTTCACCGCCGGACCGTTCTTCTGGTCGACGATCATGGCGGCGCTCGTGGTGTCGCTGGTCGGCACCCTGGTCAACGTCTTCGTCAAGGACGGCAAGGACTGACTGCCGACGACCCATGTCGGGCAGCGGCATGCGAGGTCGGCGAGCGCGACCCCAGGATGTGCACGACCTGGCCCTGGCGATGCCGCACGTCACGGTGGACGACGGCACCACCGGCAACCCGATCTACCAGGTCGGCGGCAAGACCTTCGTCTTCTTCCGTAACCCCCGCCCCGATGCCGTCGACCCGGACACCGGTGAGCGGTACACCGACGTCATCGTGGTCTGGGTGGAGTCGGCCGAGGACAAGCTCGTTCTGATCCAGGACGAGGGCTCACCGTTCTTCACCACCCCACACTTCGACGGCCATCCATCGGTCCTGGTTCGGGCCAGCCGGATCGGCGAGGTGTCGTACCGCGAGCTGGCCGAGATCGTCCAGGACGCCTGGCTCGCCCGTGCCTCGCCGCGGCGGGCCCGCGCCTGGTTGGCCGACCACCCGCCGACCTGAGCGGGCGCCCTGCCTCAACCCGGCAGCACACTGCGGCCGATCGGCCCGGGGTTGACGGCGACCTCCCAGCAGTACCCGTCCGGGTCGGCGAAGTAGCCGGAGTAGCCGCCCCACTCCCGCCGCTGCGCCGGGGCGACGATCCGCCCCCCTGTGGCCTCGACGACGGCCAGGACGTCGTCCACCTCGGACGGGGTGGCCACGTTGTGCGCCAACGTGATCGGGACGACGCCCGCCCCGCGGCGGATCGGCCCGACCTCGACCTCGAACCCGTTCTCGTCCCACAAGGACAGCACCACCCGGTCGGCCACCCGGAACATCAGGACGTCGGGCAGGTCCAACTCGGGGCGCCAGCCGAGCCCCTCGACGTAGAAGCGGCGGGCGACGCCCAGATCGCGGACGGCGAGGGTGACGAAGCTGAGCCGTTGCTCCATGCATCCACCCTGACATCCAGACGGTTGCGCTCACGCCCCAGCATCGCGGGTGAGTTCGGGCAGGCGCACAGGGCAGGCTCTGCTGGTCGAGGTGTCAACCGCGCCTCAGCCGCCCCGCCGCCCGTCGCGACGCCCCTCGTGGGTGGTCACCGGGCAGCGGGGATCCGGGTCGGTCTTGGCCCAGGAATCACGGATCCAGCCGTGCGTCGGGTCGTCGCAGAAGGCCATCGACCGTTCCGGCGCCGGTCCGGCCATCACGTTGAGGTAGTACAACGGGTAGCCCGGCGCAGCGACGCACGGACCGTGGTAGCCGTACGGGACGGTGACCAGGTCGCCGTCCCGGACCTCGATGAACTCGTCCAGCGGGTGGAGCCCGGTGTCCTCGTGCTCGGGACCGGTGTAGGTACGGTGCAGGCCGAAGCCCTCCCGGCTGTGGCTCACCTGGTCGTGACCGGCGATCTTGTAGAAGTAGATCTCCTCGTTGGCCACCGGGCATCCCTCGGTGACGTCGTGCTTGTGGGGCGGGTAGCTGGACCAGTTGCCGGGCGGCGTGATCAGCTCGACGGCGATCAGCTTGTCAGCGTGGTCCCAGCCGCCCGGCGCCCCGAAGGCGTTGACCTGTCGAGTGGCCGGCCCGGTGCCCCGGGTCTCGATCTCGACCTGGTCGGCGGGGCCGTACTTGGGCGGCAGCCGGCGCTCGCAGACGGCGAACGGCAGCGCCACCTCTGCCCCGTTGGCGCTGACCATGGTGACGTTGCTGTCCCGACCGACGTAGGCGAAGTCCGTCACCCGGTCGAAGACGCTGGCCCGACCGGTCAGGGCGTACCGGGCCTCGGTCTGGTTCGGGGCGGCGGTCGCGGCGAGCTCGATGGTCAGCCCGCCGGACAGCGGGACGACGAACACCTCACCGGTACCGGTCGCCAGTCGGCGTAGCTCGCCGGGCTCCAACCGGATCACGCGCAGTCCGCAGTGGGTCCATCCGGCCCGGGCCGGGGTCAGGGTGAGCAGGTCACCGGCATCGGGCCCGGCCAGGGTCAGCCAGGGATGATGCAGCGGGGACGTGAGACCGGGTTCGGTCATGGGGAAGGTGCCTCCTCGGTCGCCGCCCTGAGCACCTTCGCAGCGGCGTACACCACGTCCGGCTCCTCACACGCGGGCATCGTCAGCCAGGTGTCGGCGCTCGCGGTGCCGAGCGCCGAGGACACGGTAACGGCCCTGGCCTGCGGTGCGGCATCCTCCGCCGGGACCGGTAACCCATTGCAGTCACGCGTGTACGGAAGTGGTTCGACCATCGTCTCGAGCCGCGACCGGCCGGGCCCGGTTCCCGCCACTCACACCGTGACCACCCACGCCGTGACGCCGGTGGAGCCGGTCACACGCTTTCACCGGCTTGACCCGTCCCGCCTGGGGTGCCCAGCGCCCTGGCCGGCGGGAGACCACCTGGCGACCCCGACGCCCGACACTCCCGTACGCCATGTGCAATTGTCCTGACGTCAGAAGGAGATGACGTGAGATCAATAGTCCCGCATACTACCCCTGTGTCCGGCTCATCCTCCCGCGGGTCGCCCGTCGACTCGACCCAGCTGCTGTCGGCGGTGCAGCTGGACAGGTCGAGCCCGGTGCCGCTCTACTTCCAGGTCGCGGCGGCACTCGAAGCGGCGATCGTCGAGGGGCGGCTGCCGCCTGGAAGCCGGCTGGACAATGAGCTCGTGCTCGCCGAGCACCTGGGGCTGTCCCGCCCGACGATGCGCCGAGCCATGCAGTACCTGGTGGAGAAGGGCGTCCTGGTCCGGCGCCGCGGGATCGGCACTCGGGTCGTGCAACCGAAGGTCCGTCGGCCGCTCGGACTGAGCAGCCTCTACGAGGACCTGTCCAACAGCGGCCAACGCCCGACCACCAAGGTGCTCTCGCTGTCGGTGGAGCCGGCGAGCCCCGAGATCGCTGAGATCCTCCTCGTCCCGGTCGATTCCGACGTTACGGTGCTGGTCAGACTCCGGTCGGCCGCGGGTAGCCCGATCGCCCGCATGTGCAACTACCTCCCCCCTGTCGTGCCGGCGTTCATCGAGAGCCTGGACCCGGGTCAGCTGGAACGCCACGGCCTGTACCAGCTCTTCCGGACCGCCGGGGTGCAGCTGCACGCAGCGGACCAGAGCATCGGCGCCCGGACCGCGAAGGCCGAGGAGGCCCGACTGCTCGACGAGCGGCGCGGCGCGGCGCTGCTCACCATGCAGCGCACCACGTATGACGACCACGGGCGGGTCGTCGAGTACGGCACCCACATCTATGCGGCGTCCCGCTACAGCTTCTCGCTCAGCATGTTGGCCTGAGGACTATCACCGGTCGGGGTCAGGGACCAGCACGTTCCGGACCAGCGCTTCCAGCTCGTTGGTCGCGGCGAGGAACTGACGCAGGGTGCGCCGGGTGGCCCCGTAGGAGTCGAACTCCGCCGCCGCCATCCCATCGGTGTCGTAGGCCCGACGGAAGTCCTCGAGGTGTGCGTAGAGCGCCTCCACCACCTGCGGTTGGACGGGTTCATCGATTCGTGCACGCGGGTCGATACCGCTGACGTTGAGCCGCTTCTGCCAACCGAACGGCGGGGAGACGACCATGTCGGCGCCGACGAACTGGCTCCAGTGCATGTGGTTACGGAACGCCGCTGATAGCAGCCTGGTTCGGTAGCCGCGCTCGCCGTAGACGGCATGCGCCCTCTTCATCGCTGCCACGCCGGCCCACTCGTAGTAGCCGGGGTCGAGGGTGACCTTGTTCTTCTCGGCGGCCACTCTCATCCAGTCGTCCAGCCGGCCGACCATGATGGTGCAGACCGGGCCCATCGAGTCGACGTCCAGCCCCTCGGCCTCGCGCCGACGCAACCCGTTCTCGATCGCCTCGCCGACGGCGAGCGCCTGCGGCACCGTGAAGGACACGGTCGCGTTCACGCTCACCCCGCGGTAGGTCACCTCCTCCATGGCCGCGACACCGGCCGACGTCGCCGGGATCTTGACGATCATGTTGTCAGCGAGGGCGGCGAAGCGGACGGCCTGGTCGACGAGCCCCTGCGTGTCACGATGCAGGCGCGGGTCGGTCTGGATCGACAACCGGCCGTTGCGCCCCCTGTGCTCGCGGAAGACCGGCTCGAGCAGTCGGGCCGCCTCGACGGAGAGCTCCTCGACGACCATCCATCCGATGGCGTCCTCGGTCGCCGTGGGGTGCGCGGCCGCGAGCTCGGCGATACGCGTCGTCCACCGCGGCAGGTCAGCCGTGATGCAGGCCAGGGCGATGACCGGGTTGCAGGTCGCGCCGACCGCGCCCCAGGTGAGCGCCTGGCCCAGCTCCACCGGATCGGCAGAGTCGTTCCACAGGCAGGTCGGCGAGGTCCGGGTCATCTCCAGCAGGGGCGATACCTCAGTGGCGCCCACCCTCGGGTCGCGCAGCTGCGTCATGTGCAGTCCTCTTCTCCGGGTCGGGTGTGCCGCGATCGTATGTCCACGTCTCAGTTATTGTTAATACCTTAGATCATTAGCACCTAGAACACGACCCTCCCCATCCCCTGCTGACACCCGGTGTCCGGTCACCTGCCACGACGTGGCCGAGGCCCCCGGACCGTCGACGAAGGCGGACAGCCCGTCGCGCCAGCGACGCAGGGATCCGTCCGACGAGGTGTCCACGAGGGACGCGGTCCGCCGGTACTCAGCGCCGTCGTGGGACGCAGCGACGTCCTCCACGGGACGACGCACCGTCACCCAGCTCGCGCGGTCCGGGTTCTGAGCACCGTCCAGCCACACCACGGGGTCGGTGTCATGCTCGAGGGAGAGCACCTGGACGTCCTGCGGCACCTCACTGATCGCCACCGGAGCCCCGGCGGTCAGCACGTGGGTGACCGTGAACCGGCGACGGAAGTCCGGGTCGGCAGCCAGCTCAGCCGCGGCGATGCCACCCAGAGAGTGACCGGCGAGCAGCACCGGCTCACCCCTGCGGGCCCCACAGACCCGCAGGCCGTCGACCACGGCCGCACCCGCGGCCGAGGGGCGCCCGGCGAGGGCGTGCACGTCGGTCGTGAGGTCCATCGGATTGGCCCCGGATCGGGGCGACCAGCTCTGGGTTCCCGGGATGTGCACCACCCAGGAACGGGTGCCGTCGGCCGCGGTCACGCGGTCCACTCGGATGGTCCCGGGTGGTGCGACCGCCCCCCGGGAGAGCTCCGCGGTCCGGGCCATCACCTCGCCCAGCCCAGAGGACGGCCGGATCGGACGCGGTGGGCTGGTCTGCACCCGGACGGCGGCACTCTCGCGCAGCCACGGCGTCGCGCCGGCCCCGGCGATCCCGGCGCGCAGCGTGGACCGGACGTCGCCGACCGGCGCGAGGCCGCTGATCCCGGCCAGGAGGCCGGGCACGGCGGCGACGACGTGGTCGCCGACGCCGGCCTCGCGACCGAGCAGCCCCAGCAGCACCTCGCCGACCCGCCGTCCGGCGCCGGCCACCTCACTCCCCCCGGCGGGCCCGCCGGCCCTGGTGGTGATCTCCTCCCCGGCCACCACTGACACCGCCACCGTGACCGCCCCGGCGCCGAGCGCGACCGGCGCGAGCGCCCGCCCCGCCGTCAGACCCGCAGTCAGCTCCAGGCGACGCAGCACGCCGGCGATCGCCCGGTCGGTGGTGCGGTACATCCAGGTCGCGGTGCGCACCGCCGTGGCCAGCGCGGCGACCGCGACCCCGGTCGGGCCCGCCCCGGTCGGCCCGAAGCAGGCCGCGAGCAGAGCCGACTCCAGCCGGACGGCGGACCACGGGGCCAGGATCCCGGTACCGAGCAGCCGCGGGTCGGCGGCCAACGCCCGCAACCGGGCGGCGACGACGGCGAGATCCTCGCCCGCCCCGGCCAGGGCGCCGGCCATCATGTCCAGGTCGGCCAGCTCCGCCGCGGTGCCACCGGCACCACCGGACACCTCGAGCCCCTGCGTCATCGGTTGCTCACCTGGTCGGCGGCGCGGTCAGGGCCTGCCGCACGGCGTCGCGCAGTTGGTCGCGGTCGGCGCACCCCGGGATCTGTTGGCCGCCCACCGGATCCGGGTCGGACCATCGGGAGACGACAGCCCGGATCCGCGCGGTCGCAACCAACGCCATGCCGTCGGGGAACAGCCAGGCCGTCGCCTCCTGCGCGACCTGTTCGGCAGGCAGCACCACGATCTGGGCCCAATCGAACAGCGCGGCATCGACGTGCTGGGTCCGCACCACCACCGCGGCGAGGTCCGCCGTCGCGACGGCGTGCACGGCCACCCGGACCTGCGGATGGTCCGCCCGGAGCGAGACCAGCGTCGGCGCCAGCGAGAACAGCGCGAACGCGGCGGCCACGGCCGGCGGCGGCAGCCCAGCAGGCGGCCCGGCAGGCGGCCCGGCAGGCGGCCCGGCAGGTGGCCCGGCAGGTGGCTCGGCAGGAGGCTCCAGTCCGGCTGGGACGGCGAGACCGGAGCCCGCCCGCCGCCAGCCCTCGAACGTCGTCCCCGGTACGGTCACCCGGACCGTGCCGGTCACTGCAGCCCCGCCACGAGCGGACGCACGCCACCGCGTGCCGCCTCCGACCACGTCGGGACGCCGGTGGCCGGATCACCCGGGATCGGTCCCGGGACGAGCACAGACCCCACCTCGGCGACCTCACGGGCGTGCTGGGCCGCCAGTGCCGCCGCCCCGTCGAGGTCGCGGGCCAGCCCGCGGACCCGTCCGGCCAGATCCACCAGCCGGGCCCGGTACCGGTCGGCGGCCAGCGAACGCCATCGGTCGGGGCCGGCGGCGGTCAGCCGGACCGCGATCTGCTCCACCAGGTCGGCGAGACCGGCCATCTCGCGTTCGACCTGCTCAGGGCTCCAGTTCATCGGATCACGCCTCTCGGACGACGGGACGGTGGTCGCGCCGGCGAGGCTAGGCGGGTCCGGCAGGGGTCCGGACTAATCTGGCTCTCGGCTGTGGACAGCGGTACCGTCGGCCGTGCAGGGGGACGTAACAAGCGGCGGATTGCGAGTCGACAGCGGTCATGAACAACCAAGAACGCACTGTGCGACCGTCCGGCGATCGGCAGTACGCCGTCTGCTTCGTCTGCTCGGGCAACATCTGCCGCTCCCCGATGGCCGAGGTGGTGCTGCGCGCCCTGGTGTACGACGCCGGGCTGGGTGAGTCGGTCCTCGTCGACTCGGCGGGCACCGGCGACTGGCACATCGGCGAGCGGGCGGACCGGCGCACGGTGGCCGCCCTGGCGGCCCGCGGGTACGACGGGACCGCGCACCGGGCCCGTCAGTTCGAACCGGACTGGTTCGCCACCCACGACCTGGTGGTCGCGCTGGACCGCGGTCACCTGCGCACCCTCGGCTCGTGGGCACCGACCGACCGCGCCCGGAAGAAGCTGCACCTGCTGCGTTCCTTCGACCCTGACCTGCCGATGGACACGTTCGGTGACGAGCTGGACGTCCCTGACCCGTACTACGATGGGACAGAAGCGTTCTCGGCGGTCCTGTCGACGATCGAGGTCGCCTGCACAGGTCTGCTGGACACCTTGGTCCGCGACGGGGTCGGTCGTTCCGCCCGAGGCCGTGCCGTCGGGTGACCTCGGCGCTCTTCGTCAAACAGCAGCCGGGACCACCACCCGGCTTCTACGCGGCCGAGGCGGCGGGCCTGCGATGGCTGGCCGCCGCGGACGCCTCGGGTGGCGTGCGGGTCGTCGAGCCTGTTGAGCCAGTCGATGTCGACAGCACCCGGATCGTCCTGCGCCGGGTCACCGCCCGACCCGCCTCGCCAGGCGCCGCAGAGGATTTCGGCCAGCGGCTGGCCCGTACCCACGACGCGGGCGCCGCGTGGTTCGGCTGCCCGCCGGACGGCTGGAACGGACCCGGATTCATCGGTCCGATCGCGCTCCCCTACGTCGCGTCCAGCCCTGACCTCGGCTGGGGACCCTTCTTCGCCGGGTACCGCCTGCGGCCCTACGCCGAGCAGGCACAGGCCCGTGGCGCACTGTCCCTCGACGCCGCGATCGCCGTCCGCCGACTGTGCGACAGGTTGGCCTCCTCGGACGATGACCTGTGCGGACCGCCCGAGCCGCCGGCCCGGCTGCACGGAGACCTGTGGTCCGGCAACGTGCTGTGGGAGGACGGCGGCGCCGTCCTGATCGACCCAGCCGCCCATGGCGGACACCGGGAGAGCGACCTGGCGATGTTGGCCCTGTTCGGACTGGCCCATCTGGACCGGGTGCTCGCCGCCTACCAGGAGGTACGTCCGCTGGCCGCGGACTGGCAGCACCGCGTCGAGCTGCACCAGCTGTTCCCGGTGCTTGTCCACGCCGTCCTGTTCGGAGCCGGCTACGGTCGCCAGGCCGAGCAGATCGTTCGAAGCTACCTGTGACCGGTTGTCCCGCAAGGCATCCGAAGGTCCCTAGGATCCGACCCGCTCCATGGCGGCCAACCGTCGGGCCGCTGCGACGAACTCGTCCACCAGCTCCGGCGGGGTGTCCCAGGCACACATCAGGCGTACCTCGCTGGTGGTGGGGTCCCAGACGTAGAACGACGCGACCCGCTGCAGCGGCTCGACCCACGCCGGCGGCAGGACGGCGAAGACCGCGTTGGCCGGGCCGATCTGGGTCAGGGTGACCTGGGACACGGTGGCCAGACCTGCACGCAGCTGCTGGGCACGGTCGTTGGCCGCGCGGGCGTTGCGCCGCCACAGCTCGTCGGAGAACAGCGCCAGGAACTGCGCCGCGAGGAACCGGCCCTTGGCGCCCAGCTGGAGGAACTGCTTGCGCACGAAGGGGATCCGCCCCTTCAGCTCGTCAGCGAAGACCACGACGGCTTCGGCGCCGAGCAGCCCGTTCTTGGTGCCCCCGAAGGACATCACGTCGACCCCGGCCTGCCAGGTCAGGGCGGCGAGCGAGACGTCGAGGGCCGCGGCCGCGTTCGCGATCCGGGCGCCGTCCAGGTGGAGGTACATCCCCCGCTCGTGCGCAGTGGTGGCCAGCTCGCCGATCTCCTCGACCGAGTAGACGGTGCCCAGCTCGGTGCTCTGGCTGATCGAGACCACGCCGGGCTGGGTGCTGTGCTCGTCGCCGATACGTTGGTGCGCGGCACGGACGGCGTCCGGGGTGAGCTTGCCGTCGGGGCTGGGCAGGGTGAGCAGCTTGGCGCCGACGATGCGCTCCGTCGCCCCGCACTCGTCGACGGCGATGTGGGCCATCCTGGTGCACACCACGTGCTGCCACGGCTGCAGCATCAGCTGCAGGCCGATCACGTTGGCGCCGCTGCCGTTGAACACGAAGGCGATCTCGGCGTCGGTGCCCAGCCCGGCCCGCATCGCTGCCACTGCGGCCCGGGTGACCTCGTCGGCTCCGTACGCTCTGGCGGGTCCATGGTTGACGGCAGCGATCGCCGCCATCACCTCGGGGTGGACCTCGGCGTAGTTGTCGCTGGCCAGGCTCTGCACGATGGTCATCCTGCCATTCGGTCCCGCCGACCGCGGGCGGGCCGCCCCGCCGGCCGGGAACCGGACCAGAACCGCTGCACCAGCAGGGAGAGCAGGGCGGCCAGGCCGACCGCGACCACGGCTCCGGCGAACGACGTCGCCGGACCGCGGCGATCGACCACCAGACCGGCCAGTGCCGTCCCGGCTCCGGCGCCGGCGGTGAACGCGGTGCTCAGCCAGGCCTGCGCCTCACCCAACCGGTCCCGGGGGGCGTGCTGGTCGACGAGGTTGGCGATCACGATCAGACCGGGGGCGATGGACAGCCCGGTGAGGAACAGGACCGGAAGCAGGACCCACAGGGACTCCACCCCTCGACCGACGAGCACGGCTACCACGCCCATTCCGAGGCCGAACGCGCTCAGCACCGCGGGCAACCGGGCGCGCTCGCGACCGGGCCAGACCCGGGCCCCGTAGACGGTGCCGCCGACGGCACTGCCCCCGGCCAGGGCGGCGAACAGCAGTCCGACCCGGGCCTGATCGCCCAGCACGATCTGCGCAGCGGCCGCCAACGACACGTCCAGCTGACCGAAGCCCACCGCGATGAGCAGACCGACCACGAGCGCCGCCAGGACGCCCACCGAGGCCAGCGGTGAGGCGCCGCGCCGGCCGTCGTGGGCACCCGAAGGCTCCGGTCGCCAGCTGCGGGCGGCAGCCGTGAGCGCGTAGCCGGCGCCGCCTCCGGACAGCAGCGACGCAGTGACCAGCAGCGGGACGACGGGCGGCGCCAGCAGCAGGATCGCGGACAGCAGCAACGGCCCACCGACGAAGACCACCTCGACCACCACGGCCTCCAGCGCGTAGGCGGCCTGCCGGTCGGCCTCGTCGTCCAGCAGGAACCGCCAGGCAGCACGCATCGCCGGCGAGATCGGCGGGAAGGAGGCGCCCACCCCGAGCGCCAACGTGACCAGCGCCGGCTCGGCCCACCCGCGGACCGTGCCGGTGGCCAGGACGGCCAGCAGCAGGCCACTGACCATGGACAGCGGCGCCAGCACGCGGGACTGACCGAGCCGGTCGAGCAGGGCACCCCATACCGGGCTCCCCGCCGCCACCCCGAGGGTGAAGGACGCGGCGACGACACCGGCGAGGGCGTAGCTGCCGCGCGCCGACTGGACCAGCAGCACCATCCCGAGCGGCCCCATCGACACCGGCAGCCGCGCCAGGAAGGCCAGCAGGAACGACCAGAACGCGCCGGGTCGGCTCAGAATCCAGACGTAGCGGCGCACGGTCGTCCAAGGCCCGGATCAGGACAGGTCACGGCGCTGGAACAGGACGGCGCCGAGCGCCAGCGGGACTGCGGCCGCCGCGCCGATGACCACGGCGCCGTGCAGGTTGCCGATCATGACCTCGGTGCCGTCGACGACCTGGCCATCGGCGTCGACGCTCTGGCCCGGCCGGTACACGGCTACCCCACCGTGGCTGAGCAGGGCCGCGATGTTGATGGTCAGCAGGTACTCCCCCCACTGGTGTCTGATGAGGTTCGCCGCGTTCTCGAGAATGGCGAAGTAGACGAACGCCACGGCGAGAGCGGCGCCGGTGCCACGGGTCAGGTGGGCGACGGCGAACCCGATCAGGGCCACCAGCACGGCCAGCAGGGTTCCCCGGCCGACGAGGGCGACATGATCGGTCCAGAAGGCGGGTGGCCGGGGTGAGGTCGACCCTCGGGTGGCGGCGATCAGCCACGCGCTGCCCAGCCAGACTGCCTGCGCCACAGCGGCACCGAGGGCGACCGCCCCGGCGAGCACTGCGGCCTTCACCGCGACCACGCGAAGCCGCCGGGTCTCCCAGAACAGCAGGGCGTTCATCGTCTTGGCCGACCATTCGGCACCGATCCACGTGGCGCCGACGATGAACGACAGGGCTGCCATCGCCACGGCGACCGCGGTCGCTCCGCCGGTCAGGTCCTTGGCGAGGACGAAGGGACGGCGGGGCAGGAAGTCCTCGACGACGAACTGCTCCGGCGTCGGCCTCGGCCCGCAGATCTCCTCCGGCGTCAGCTCCTCCGGAGCGTCCGGCGGTGGGCTCTCCAGGCACTGTGCGTGCCACCGCGCCTGGTCGGCGACGATCCGGTCGACCTCGGCGCGGGCCGCCGCCAGCTCGGACGGCGTGGTCCGGGCGAACTGGGTCAGGGCGATCAGGGGCACCAGGACCAGGTACCCGACCACGACCAGGGCGAACAGGGTCCGGATCAACCGTCGGGCGCCGAAGCGGCGCAGCTCGGCCCGCGACAGGCTGCCCGAGCGGCGGTGCCGGTGTGTCTCCCGCCGCTGGAGCGGGGTAGCCGGAGGTGGGTCGTCCGGGCTCATGACGCGTCTGCGGTGAGGTCGAGGAAGATCGTCTCCAGATCCGCGCCGATCCGGGTCAGCTCGCTGACGAACAGGCCGTGCTCGGCGAGAACCCGCGTGATCTGCGCCGGGTCAGCGACCCCGTGGACCCGCCACCCATCCGGGACGCCGCCGGCCGGTGGCACATGCGGGCTCACCGTCCAGCCGGCCCGCCGCAGAACGGCCCGGGCCTGTTCCGGCTGGGCCACCTGCAGCCGGACGTCGCCGACCTCCCGACCGGAGAGCACCTCCCGCACCGACCCCGAGGCGACGCACCGGCCCTTGGCCAGAATGGTGACGTCGTCGCAGACGGCCTGGACCTCGGCCAGCAGATGCGAGGAGAGGAAGACCGTGGTGCGCCCGTCCCGGCCCAGCCGGCGGATCAGCTCGCGCACGTCCCGGATGCCGGCGGGATCGAGGCCGTTGCTGGGCTCGTCGAGGATCACCAGCTCGGGCCGTTTGAGTAGGGCGGCCGCGATGCCCAGTCGCTGCTTCATGCCCAGGGAGTAGCCCTTGACGACGTCGTCGGCCCGGCCCCGCAGCTCGACCGTCTCGAGCACCTCCTCGACCCGCGCCCGGCTCTCTCCGGCGACGTCTGCGAGCAGCTGCAGGTTGGTGCGGCCGGAGAAGGTCGGGAAGAACAGCGGCGTCTCCACCAGCGCGCCGACCGCGGGAATCACCGATGCCAGCCGCTGCGGTACCTGGGCTCCCAGCAAGTGCAGCCGGCCGGCGTCCGGGCGGACCAGGCCCAGCAGCATCCGGATGGTTGTGGTCTTGCCAGACCCGTTGGGGCCGAGGAAGCCGTGCACGCCACCGCGCCGGACCACCAGGTCCAGGCCATCGACGGCCCATTCGGGTGGCCGGCGGCGGCGGCGGTAGACCTTGTGCACGCCGGCCAGCTCGATCACGGCGTCGCTCGTGACCATCGCCAACCCCCTGCCCACACAGGCGGTTCGCCGGTCGCCCCCGGCGACCGCAGAACGGCGGACCGGCCCTGGTCGGCCGATCATGCCACAGGGTCAGCGACCACCACGGAACAGGCGGCGCAGCACCCCGCCCGGTGCGGGGTCGGGGGCACGGGCCGGGCGCGGCGCCGACCTCTGTGGCGCCGGCCCCGGACCGGTCGAGCCGGCCGATGGCGGCCCGTAGCGGGTCACCGGCGCGTCGTAGTCGGTGGTCACGATGGCCTGAACCGCCTCGTGCTCGGTGAAGTCCTCAGACCCCGGGATGGTGGGCACGAATCCGACCAGCATCCCGTTGCGCATCACTTGCGCCTCGAGCCCGGCGGTACCGTCGCTGTCCCAGATCGCCACCCGGTCGCTGTCCAGCCGCACCGCGATCCCGAACTGGTAGACCCCGGCCCGCTCGACGCGCGCCCGGACGCCGTACTGCGCCAGGGTCGCCACCATACGTTCCGCACGTGCCTCGTCCATACGGTCCGAGGCTAACCAGGATCTCTGGGGATTTCCTGAGAAGGCCCTGTGGCCGCTCGCTCGAACCGGACCGGTCCCCGGCCGGCCACGTCGTGCACGGCCAGGTCCTGACCGGAGTCCTCGGCCACGCCGAAGGCCGCCACCTGCTTGAGGTACAGGGCCCGACCGGGCGGGGAGAGCAGGGCGTCGTGGATCGGCACGATCGAGGTCGGTGCGATCCTGCGGACGAAGCCGATGGTGTCCCGCAGCGCCGCCCAGGGCGCGTTCAGCGGGACGGCGAGCACATCGACCGCACCGGGCTCGGTGTCGTAGGCGTCGCCGGGATGGAACAGCACCGGCTCGTCGTCCGCGGTGATCACGGCCCCGACGTTGGTCACCCGCGGCACGCCGTCGTGGTTGACCGCATGGCGCGCCCCGTGCGGAACCAGGCTGACCGGCCCGAGCATCACGACCTCGCGCTCGACGAGCACCCGGGGGTCCAGTCCGAGCTCGCGCAGCCGCTCGGCGCCGTCCGGGTCGGCCAGCAGCACGGCGTCGGGGTTGCCCGCACACAGCGCCGGGAGCCGGTCGACGTCCAGGTGGTCGGCGTGCACGTGGGTGACCAGGACGGCGTCCAGGCCGGTCAGGGCCTCGAACCCGGCCGAGAAGGTGCCCGGGTCGATCAGGATCCGCTGTCCGGCGACGCCCACGAGCAGGCAGGAGTGGCCGAAATGGGTCAGCTGCATGCTCCGACGGTATCCGTCGTCGCCGATCGTGCACCCGCACCCGTCATCCGCCGGCAGCCCGGAACCGCCCGCCCGTGCGCCCGGTCGCCGACGAGGTTGGCCGGGGCCGAAATACAAAGGCGTCGCCGCGAACCCCTCACGTACCGTCGCAGATCATGACTCCTCCACGACGCCCCACGCTGCCCGGAGGCCGGCGTCCGGCCCCGACCGGGTCGTGGGACGCCCTGTGGCGGATGCGCGAGTACCTGCGCCCGCACTGGCTGACGGTCGCGCTCAGCCTGGTGCTCGGGGTCGGGGCGCTGGTCACCGCGGTCGCCGTCCCGCTGCTGATCAGTCGGGTCGTCGATGGGCCGCTGGCGGCCGGCGAGGCGGACGGCGTGGCCACGCTGGTGAGGCTGGTCGCCGTCCTGGGGGTGGTCGAGGCCGGGATGGCGTTGTGGCGACGCTGGATCCAGTCGACCACGGCCGTGCGCGTGGAACGGTCGGTGCGCGACGACCTGTACCGCAAGGTCCAGGCGTTGCCGCCGTCGTTCCACGACGGCTGGCACACCGGACAGCTGCTGACCCGGATGACCGGGGACCTGTCGACGATCCGCCGGTTCGCCTCCTTCGGTCTGGTCTTCGGGGTCATCAACGTGATCTCCGTGGTGATGGTCTGCCTGGCGCTGGTGTATCTGGACCGGGCGCTCGGCCTGCTGGTCGGCGCCGCGCTGGTGCCGGTCACCGGGGTGACCTGGCGGTTCGCCCGCTCCTTCGGGATGATCTCGCGGCGGGCCCAGGACGAGCACGGCGACCTCACCACCGTGATCGAGGAATCCGCCACCGGCATCCGGGTGATCAAGGCGTTCGGCCGTGGGGACCTGGTGGCCGCACGGTTCGACCAGGCCGCGGCCGGCCTCCGGGGCAGCCGGCTGGAGATGGTCCGGCTGCGGGCGCAGGTGGTCTCTGCGCTGAGCGTCATCCCGAACGCGACGCTGGCGGCGGTGCTGCTGCTCGGTGCCTCGGCAGTCGCCTCGGGGCGGCTGACCCTCGGTGAGCTGGTCGCCTTCATCGCCCTGGCGCTGCAGCTGGTCTGGCCGATCGAGTCGACCGGGTTCATCCTGGCCTCCGCCCAGGAGGCAGCCACCGCCGCCCAGCGGGTGTACGAGCTGCTCGACACCGAGCCCGAGATCACCTCCCCGCCCCTGGCGGCGGGTCCGGGCCGGGCGCGCCGGGCGCGGGGTCACCTGCGCCTGGACGGTGTCGGCTTCGCCTACCCGGGCGGCGCGGGGCCGGTGCTGCGGGAGGTCGACCTGGAGCTGCTCCCCGGCCAGACCCTGGCCCTGGTCGGGGCCACCGGGTCGGGCAAGTCGACGCTGGCGATGCTGCTGCCGCGGCTGATCGACCCGTCCCAGGGCCGGGTGCTGCTGGACGGGACCGATCTGCGCCGGCTGCCGCTGCCCTGGCTGCGCACGGCGGTGGCGACGGCGTTCGAGGAGGCGATCCTGTTCTCGGCCAGCGTGCGGGAGAACGTCACCCTGGGACGCCCGCAGGCCGGCGACGACGAGGTGCACGAGGCGCTGACGGTGGCGCAGGCGCAGTTCGTCCACGACCTGCCCTGGGGGCTGGACACCCGGGTCGGCGAGCAGGGCATGTCCCTGTCCGGTGGGCAGCGGCAACGCCTGGCGCTGGCCCGCGCCGTGCTCGGCCGACCGCCGGTGCTGGTGCTGGACGACCCGTTGTCGGCGCTGGACGTCGAGACCGAGGCCCGCGTGGAGCGGGCCCTGCGCGACGTGCTCACCGACACCACGGCCCTGCTCGTGGCGCACCGGCCGTCCACGGTGGCCCTCGCCGACCGCGTGGCGCTGCTGCACGGCGGCCGGGTCGCCGCCCTCGGCACCCACACCGAGCTGCTCGCCACCGACGAACGGTACGCGGCGGTGATCGGGCAGACGGTCGAGGACGACCTGGACTCCCTCGGGCGGGGGGTGTTCTCGTGACCACCGAGGTGAGCCGGTCACCGCGCCGTCCGGAGCCGGAGCCGCAGTGGCGCGGCATCGCCGCCGAGCGGGTCGAGGAGGTCACGGGCTCGGTGGCGGCCCTGTTGCGCTCGCGCAGCCGGCGGCTGCTGGGGTCGCTGCTGTCGCCGCACCGGCGGTCACTGGCGGTGCTGGCGGTGCTGGTCGTCGTCCAGAACGTCGCCTCGCTGGCCGGGCCATACCTGATCGGGCTGGGCATCGACCGCGGCGTGCCGGCCCTGGTCGACGGGCCCGGCAACGGCGTGCTGCTCCAGATCGTCGCGGCCTTCGCCGCCGCGATCGTCGTCCAGGCACTGACCCTGCGCGCGTTCCTGCGGCTGTCCGGTCGCGTGGCCCAGGACGTGGTGCTCGACCTGCGGCAGCGGCTGTTCCGGCACCTGCAGCGACTGTCGGTGGCCTTCCACGAGGAGTACACCTCCGGGCGGGTCATCTCCCGGCAGACCTCGGACGTCGACGCGATCGCCGAGTTCCTCGACGAGGGCGTCGACACCGTGGTCATGGCGGCGCTGTCGCTGGTCGGGATCGGTGCGGCGATGCTACTGCTCGACGTCCCGCTGGGGCTGGTGGCGATCGCGATGATGACCCCGGTCGCCGCGCTCACGGTGTGGTTCCGGCGCGAGTCGGCCGCGGCGTACCGGCGGATCCGGGAGGCAGTGGCCCAGGTGATCGTGCAGATCGTGGAGACGCTGAACGGCATCCGCGCCGTCCAGGCGTTCCGTCGAGAGGACCGCAACGAGGAGATCTTCGGCGAGCTGTCCGAGGCGTACCGGGCGGCGCTGCACCGGTCGATGACGTTGATGTCCCGCTACGGCCCGGGCACCCGGCTGGTCACCAACACGGCCGTCGCCGTCGTGCTCGGGGTCGGCGCCCATCGGGTGCTGGACGGCGCGATCGGCGTCGGGGTGCTCACCGCGTTCCTGCTCTACCTTCGCCGGTTCTTCGACCCGCTGCTGGAGCTGTCGCAGTACTACAACGCGTTCCAGTCGGCGATCGCGGCCCTGGAGAAGGTCTCCGGGGTACTGACCGAGCCGCTGTCGGTGCCCGACCCGGTCGCGGCCGTGCCGCCGGCGCCACCGCGCGGGGAGCTGCGGTTCGAGGCGGTGGCCTTCCGCTACCCGAGCCGTCCGGACCACGTGGTGCTGCCCGAGCTGGACCTGGTGGTGCCGGCCGGGCAGACCGTGGCGCTGGTCGGGGCGACCGGGGCCGGCAAGACCACGGTGGCTCGGCTGATCGGGCGGTTCTACGACCCGACGTCCGGCCGGGTGCTGCTGGACGGGGTCGACCTGCGCGACCTGGCCGAGGCGCAGGTGCACCGGCCGGACCGTCAGCTCGTCGCCACGGTGACTCAGGAGAGCTTCCTGTTCGCCGGCAGCATCGCCGACAGCATCGCGGTGGGCCGCCCGGGCGCGGGCCGGGAGCAGATCGAGCAGGCGGCGCGGGTGATCGGCGCGCACGAGGTGTTCGCGGCCCTGCCCGACGGCTACGACACCGATGTGCGCAAACGGGGCGGGCGGCTGTCGGCCGGGCAGCGCCAGCTGGTCGCGTTCGCCCGCGCGTTCCTCGCCGACCCCGTGGTGCTGGTGCTGGACGAGGCGACGTCGTCGCTGGACATCCCGAGCGAGCGGCTGGTTCAGCGGGCGCTGCGCACGGTCCTGGCCCGACGCACGGCGATCGTGATCGCGCACCGGCTCTCCACGGTGGCGATCGCCGACCGGGTGCTGGTGCTCGTCGCCGGTCGGGTGGTCGAGGACGGCACGCCGGTCGACCTCGCCCTCGGCGACGGACCGTACGCCCGGCTGCACCGGTCCTGGCAGGAGAGCCTGCGCCGGGTCGGCTGATCCGTGGGTGGGGCGGGGTGGCGTCAGCGATCGGTAAGGAGCCGCGCGCCCAGGGCCGGTTAGGGTGCTCGGGTGCACGTTCTGGTCACAGGTGGGGCGGGGTTCATCGGGTCGGCCGTGGCGCGGGCCTTGGACGAGGCGGGCCACACCGTCCGGGTCGTCGACGTTGCCGAACCGGCGCCGGACACGCTGCCGTCGGACGTCGAGACCGTGCGCGGCGACGTCCGGGACGCCCCGGTAGTGGCGGCCGCGCTGCGCGGCGTCGACGCGGTCAGCCACCAGGCCGCCAAGGTCGGTCTCGGGGTGGACCTGGACGACATGGCGGACTATGCCTCGGTCAACGACGTCGGGACGGCGGTGCTGCTCGCCGAGCTGGCCCGCGCCGGGGTGTCCCGGCTGGTGCTGGCCTCCTCGATGGTGGTCTACGGAGAGGGGCGCTACCGATGCGGTGAGCACGGGGACGTCGCGGCGCCGCCACGGGCTGTCGCCGACCTGGCCGCCGGCCGGTTCGACCCGCGCTGCCCGCACTGCGCTCGGGCGCTGGAGCCGCTGCTCGTGGGTGAGCAGGCGGCGCCGGACCCGCGCAACGCCTACGCGGTGAGCAAGCTGACCCAGGAGCACCTGGCCCGGGTCTGGGCACGCGAGTGCGGCGGGGCGGTCACCGCGCTGCGCTACCACAACGTCTACGGCCCCGGCATGCCGCGGAACACCCCGTACGCCGGAGTGGCGTCCATCTTCCGGTCGGCGATCGAGCGCGGCGAGGCGCCGCAGGTGTTCGAGGACGGCGGACAGCGGCGCGACTTCGTGCACGTGGACGACGTGGCCCGCGCCAACGTGGCGGCGCTGCAGGCGCAGGGCGGTGCCGCAGCAGGCGGCGCGACGGTGGCGGCCTACAACGTGGCCAGCGGCGTGCAGCGCACCATCGGGGAGCTTGCCGGCACCCTGGCCGAGGTGATGCAGGGCCCGCGACCCGTCGTCACCGGTCGGTTCCGGCTCGGCGACGTCCGGCACGTCACCGCCGACACCGCGCTGATCAGGGCCGAGCTGGGCTGGCTGCCGCAGGTGGACTTCACCGACGGGATGCGCGAGCTCGCCGGGGTTCAGCCGGCCAGCACCGGCAGCCGGACGTCGAAGCAGCACCCTGCGCCGACGTTGCGCACACTGATCTGACCGTGATGGGCCTCGACGATCCCCCGGGCGATCGCCAGGCCAAGGCCGGCGCCCCCGTCCGTGCGCGGGGTGCGCGCCAGGCTGCCACCATGCCAACCCGGCTCGAAGACATGGTCGAGGTCGCCGGGCGGGATGCCGCCGCAGGCGTCGCTGACCGACAGCACCACCTCGTCGCCCTGGCGGGCCGCGTCGATCTGCACCGTGCCGTCACTCGGGGTGTGCCGGATCGCGTTCATCACCAGGTTGCTGAGCACCCGGCCCAGCCCACCGGCGTCGGCGCGCAGCGAGGCGGCGGCCGCGCTGGCCCCCACCGACACGCCACCGGCCTGGGCCATCGGAGTGGCTGCGGAGACCACGTCGGCGACCAGGTCGCGCAGGTCGAGGTTCTCCAGGGTGAGCGACAGGCCACCGGCCCGGATCCGGGACAGCTCGAACAGGTCGTCGACGAGGCGGCTCAGCCGGTCCACCTCGGCCCGGATCTGTCGGTGGTACCGGGCCGGGTCGGGCGCCACCCCGTCCTCGAGGGCCTCGGCCATCGCCCGCAGCCCCGCCAGCGGCGTGCGCAGGTCGTGGCTCACCCAGGCGACCAGCTCGCGCCGGGAGTCCTCCAGCGCCCGTTCCCGGGACCGGGCATCGGCCAGCCGGGCACCGGCGGCGACCACCTCGTCCTCGATGTCGGCCAGCTCCCGCAGCCGGGTTCGCGATTCACGCCCGGTCCGCCGCCGGTTGGCCTCCTCGGCGGGTCCGGTCAGGGCCCGGGCCTGGCCACGGACCCGGCGCACGTCACGCAGGATGGTCCGCCCGAGCACCCAGGAGACGCCCATCGCCACCATCGACGCCATCGCGGTCACCGGCAGGATCACCCCGAGGTCGTGGGGCGAGATGAACATCGCCCGGGCCGCGCCGACCACCCCGGCGACCACCGAGGCGACCGTGATCACCGAACAGGCGACCAGGAACCCGCGCAAGGACCGGCGCTGCCAGGCGCTCAGCGCCAGCAGCCCGGCCCCACCCGCCGCCGCGGAGTAGCCGAGGGCCAGCATCAGCACCTGGATCTGGTCGCTGCTCACGCCGCGTCCTGCGTGCCGTCCCAGCGATACCCGACACCCCAGACGGTGACCAGCCGCCGCGGCGACGCCGGGTCCGGCTCGACCTTCTCGCGCAACCGGCGCACGTGCACGGTCACCGTCGAGGTGTCGCCGTAGTCCCAGCCCCACACCTCGTTCATGAGGCGCTCGCGGGTGAACGCCTGGTTCGGGTGCGACATCAGGTGGACCAGCAGGTCGAACTCCCGCGAGGTCACCGACAGCTCCGCCCCGCCGCGCTGCACCGCTCGGGCGGCCAGGTCGATCTCGAGGTCCCCGCTGACCAGACGCCGCTCGGCGTACCTGCCCCCGGTGGCCACCCCGGTACTGCGGCGCAGCACCGACTGCACCCGAAGCACCAGCTCGCGCGGGCTGAACGGTTTGACCAGGTAGTCGTCGGCCCCGGTCTCCAGGCCGAGCAGTCGGTCGCTCTCCTCACCGAGAGCGGTCAGCATGATCACCGGGATGTCCGGGCGGGCCTGGCGCAGCCGGGTGCACACCTCGAGTCCGGACAGCCCGGGCAGCATCAGGTCGAGCACCACCAGATCGGGCATGGTGCGCTGGGCCAGGTGCAGCGCGGTGACTCCGTCGGCGGCGTGCTCGATCCGGAAACCGGCGTGCGCCAGGTAGGTTCGCACCACCTCGGCCACGGTGGCGTCGTCCTCCACCACCAGCACCCGGCCACTCATGTCTGCCAGGGTAAGCGCCCAGACCGCCCGGACGGCGCCGCACCGGCCCGCCGTTCGACTTCCGTAAGGCCGGCGGCGGCCCCGGCCCACTAGGGTCGCCGACGTGCACGGTCGCCAGGGTTCTGCGCCGGACCCACTCGTCGACGTCGTCCTGCCCTGTCTCGACGAGGAGGCGGCCCTGCCGGCCGTCCTGGCCGGGCTGCCCCCGGGCATGCGGGCGATCGTCGTCGACAACGGGTCGCGGGACGCCAGCGCCGACGTCGCCCGCGCCCATGGGGCCACCGTGGTCAGCGAGCCACGCCGTGGCTTCGGGTCGGCCTGCGCCGCAGGGGTTTTCGCGGCCAGCGCGCCGATTGTCGCGTTCTGCGACGCCGACGCCTCGCTCGACCTGAGCGAGCTGCCGAGCGTGGTCGACCCGGTAACAGCCGGCCAGGCCGACCTGGTCCTCGGGCGACGCCGGCCGACGACCGCCGGCGCCTGGCCACTGCACGCACGGTTCGCCAACCTCGCGCTGGCCACGATCCTGCGCCGCCGTACTGGCGCCCGGCTGCACGACCTCGGACCGATGCGCGCGATGCGCCGGGATCGCCTGCTCGCCCTGGACGTGCGCGACCGTCGCTCCGGCTACCCGCTGGAGCTCGTTCTGCGGGCGGCTGTGGCCGGTTGGCGGATCGCCGAGGTGGACGTCGGCTATGCGCCCCGGACCGGGCGGTCGAAGGTCACCGGCACGGTGCGCGGCACCGCGCGGGCCGTCTCGGACATGAGGCGGGTGCTCGACGAGGTCACGCCGTGACCGGACCCGGCCGGGACGCGCTGACCGTCCTGGTGCTGGCCAAGGAGCCCCGCCCGGGTCGCTGCAAGACCCGGCTGATCCCGACCTTCGACCCCGACGGCGCCGCGGCGCTGGCCGCGGCGGCGCTGGCAGACACCCTCGAGGCGGTCCGGTCGGCCGCTGTCGCCGGGCGGGTCCTGGTCCTGGACGGCTGCCCGGATGCTGTGCCCAGCAACGGTTTCGATGTCGTGGCGCAGGCCGAGGGCAGCCACGTGGAGCGGATCGTCGCCGCCTTCGAGACGGTGCCCGGCGCCGCCGTCCTGGTCGGCATGGACACCCCACAGCTGCGACCGGGCGACCTCGAACTGGACCTGTCCACCCCCCTCGACGCCTGGCTCGGGCCGGCCGAGGACGGCGGCTGGTGGCTGCTCGGGCTGCGGCACGCCTGCCGCGACGCCCGCCGGGTGCTGACCGGCGTGCCGATGTCCACCGGCCAGACCTGCACGGCAACGCGGACCTCGCTCATCCGCAACGGGTTGCGGGTGGGTGAGGTGCGGGTGCTGCGCGACGTCGACGAACCGGACGACGCGCCCGTGGTGGCCGCTCAGGTGCCCGGCTCGCGGTTCGCCGCGACGCTGGACGCTCTGATCGGGAACGGCCGCGAGGGGTGCGCGTCCCGCTGCGGTGCCGCCATCGCCGGCGGCGACCAGCGGTCGCCATGATCGGCTCGAGTGACCGGAAACGGTCGGTATCGGCGGCCGATGGCGACAGCTCCCGTTCACCCAAGCGGATCATGGTGGCGGGCCCGAGCCGGCTGGGCCCGGCCGCGGCGGTGGCGGGCCTGGCCGGCACGATGGTCGCGGTGCGGCTCGTCGTCCTCGCCGGCGACCCCGAGCAGGGGCGGTGGCGGCTGCTCGCCGCGATCACCGCGGCCTGGGTGGCCTTCGCCGTCGGGGCCTGGGGGGTGCGCCGGATGCCGGCGCGGGCCGCCGTCCCGCTGCTGGTGCTCGGCGGCCTCGCGCTGCAGGCCGTGGCGATGACCGCGCCGCCGCGGCTGAGCGACGACTACTACCGCTACGCCTGGGACGGGCGGGTGCAGGCCGCCGGCATCTCCCCCTACGCCTACCCGCCGACCGACGAGGCACTCGCCGATCTGCGCACCCCGTGGCTGTTCCCGCCGGGCTGCACGACGACGACGGACGGCGTGCAGCACGTCTGCACCCGGATGAACCACCCCCTCGCGGTCACCATCTACCCACCCGTGGCCCAGGCCGCCTTCCTCGCCGGGCACGTGGTGACGGCTCCGCTCGGCGAGGACGGCGGGCGCGAACGCAGCTGGCAGGTGCTCGGCGCCGCACTGGCCACCGCGACCACAGTGGCGCTGCTGGCGGTCCTGCGCCGTCGCGGCGACCCCCGCCAGGTTGTGCTGTGGGCGTGGTGCCCCACCGTGGTCCTGGAGACCGGCGGCAACGCCCATATCGACGTCCTGGCCTCGCTGCTCGTCGTCCTGGCCCTCGGCGCGGTGGCCCGTGGACGACGACAACGCGGCGGGGTCCTGCTCGGCCTGGCGATCGCGACGAAGCTGCTGCCCGTGGTCCTGCTGCCGGCCCTGGCCGGACCGCTGCGCGAGCGGGTCGGCTCGTGGCTGCGGGGCCCCGGACGACTGGCCCTGGTCGCCGGCGTCGTCCTCGCCCTGACCTACCTGCCGCACCTGGTCGTGGTCGGCACAGACGTGCTCGGGTACCTGCCCGGCTACCTGCCGGAGGAGGGCTTCGACGGCCAGACCCGGTTCCCGCTGCTGCGACCCCTGCCCGGCCGGGTCGCGGCCGCCGCCGGGCTGGTCCTGCTCGCCGCCCTGGCCGGATGGGCGCTGCGCACGGTCGAGCCCGACCGGCCATGGTCGACGGCCACCGTGCTCGTCGGGCTCACCTTCGTGGTCGTCGGGTTCAGCTACCCGTGGTACGCGCTGCTGCTGGTGCCGCTGGTGGCCCTGGACGGCCGGGGCCGGTGGCTCGCTGTGGCGGCGGCTGCCTACCCCGCCTACCTCGCCCCGGCGCTCGGGTTCGCGATCCACTCGGTCGCGGCGCTCGCCTACGCGGTGGCCCTGGTCGTGGCGCTGGGGCCGGACCTTCTGGCAGCACCCGGGCGGGCTCTACGCTTCCGTCGTGAAGTCGTCCGATGATCGGTCGCATCAGTGGCGAGGGGTCGGCTACGTGCTCGCGGCCTCGACCCTGTTCGCGGTCAACGGCACCGTCAGCAAGACCCTGCTGACCTCGGTACTCACCTCGCTGCAGCTGGTCCAGGTGCGGTGTGTGATCGCCGCCGCCGTGTTCGCCGCCGTGGCTGGGCTGCGTGACCCGAGGAGTCTGCGGATCGGACGGCGCGAGCTCGCCGCGGTCGCCGTCTACGGCACCGTCGGGGTGGCCCTGGTGCAGTGGCTGTACTTCGTGGCCATCGCCCGGATGCCGGTGAGCATCACGCTGCTCATCGAGTTCACCGCGCCGGCGCTGGTCGCGCTGTGGGTCAAGTTCGTGCGCAAGGAGCCCGTGCACGCCCGGATCTGGCTGGCGCTGGCACTGATCCTGGGTGGGTTGGCCCTGGTCGCCCGGGTCTGGGTCGGACTCACCCTCGACGCGGTCGGGCTGCTCGCGGCCGGCGGGGCCGCGCTGTCACTGGCCACCTACTACCTGCTCGGCGCGCACCTGCTCGACTCCGGCACCCGCCGGCGCGACCCGTTCTCGTTGGCCGCGTGGAGCTTCGCCGTGGCCGCGATGTTCTGGTCGGTGGTGCGCCCGCCCTGGGACCTGCCGTTCGACCAGCTCGGCACGGCCCTCGACCTCGGTCAGACCTCGGTCAGCGCACCGGTGTGGCTGCTGGTGGGCTACGTGACGCTGCTCGGCACCGTCGCCCCGTTCGGGCTGACCCTGCTGGCGCTGGAGGCCATCGGTGTCACCCGGACCGGCCTGCTCGCGACCTCCGAGCCACCGCTGGCCGGCGTGGTCGCCTGGCCGGTCCTCGGCGAGACCCTGACCGGCGCCCAGGTCGCCGGGGGCGCCGTGGTGCTGACCGGGATCGCGATCGCCGAGACCGCGCGGCCTCGCCGCCGCGATCTCGAGGCGCACCCACCCGAGGCCCTGATCGGCTGATCCACAGACCCGCTATCCGGCCGGCGTACCGGCATCCTCCAGGCGCCGCAACCGGTTCCGGGCCGCCGCCGCAGCCGGTGGACCGTCCCCGAGCACCACCCGCAGGGCACTCAGCACGGCAGCGCCCGCGGTCCGGGGGATCCGGGACCCGCTCGGCGGGAGATCGAGCAGACGGCGGTGCTCCGGCCGCAGGGTCGAGGCGGCGGCGGCGAACAGGACGGCGTAGGCCGGTCGGGCCGGGGCCGGTAGCGGTGGGGTCCGCAGGAAGGCGAGGGTGCGCCGGGTGGCATCGCCACAGGCCAGCTCGGGGGCGAAGGAGGCGATCTGTTCGTTCAGCTGGGCGACCGACCGGGGTGGCTCGCTCACCCCGACCAGCTCGGCCGCGGTGGCCCACTGGCGCACGTAGGCGTCGTAGTCGACCGGCTCGGCGCCGCCGGGACGGGCCCCGAAGACCCGATGCGCGGTGAGGAAGGAGTCGGTGAACGCCGCGTGGACCCAACTCAGCAGCCGGTCGTCGCCTGCCCGGTAGGGGCGCTCGACTCCGTCAGCCGCTAGGTAGGTGCCCTGCACCCGGCGGTGCATCCCGCGGACCCGGGCCGCCTCCCGATCTGCGTGCGCCCGGGAGCCGAACGTGGTGACCGTCAACCAGCGGGTGGTACCCGCCAACCGACCGAGCGCGTCCGCCCGGTAGCTCGAGTGCTGATCGACACCGGTCACCGGCGCCGGATGCAGGGTCTGCATCAGCAGCGCCCGGACCCCGCCGATCAGGGTGGCCACGTCGCCGTGCACCGTCCACACCGCCGAGCCAGGACCGAAGTAGCCCTCGTCCGTCCCGTTCGAGAGATCACTGACCCATTCCGGCTGGCCGGTGGGGTCGCCGCTGACGATGGACCGGAACCCCGCTGTGACCCGGCTTCGGATCATGGCGGGAACCCGCGGACGAACGCTCACCCGTCCACGGTGCGGCATCAGCCGGGCCCGTGCCACCGGAGGGGCGCCGCCGGCGCCCGCCGAGCGGTGTGCGTGCTCGTGGCGCTGATCACGCCGGTGGTATCCGGACCCGGATCCGGCAGCCCACCTCGGAGGGCACGACATCGATCCGGCCGCCGTGCAGGGTCACCGCCCACCGCGCGATGGCCAGCCCCAGGCCTGTTCCGCCCGTGGGACCTTCGGTGGTGCCGACGGCCTCGAGGGCACCGTGCCGGAACCGCTCGAACACCCCGGCCCGCTCCTGTTCGGCAATGCCGGGGCCGTCGTCGGCGACGTCCAGAACGACGGCGCCGTCGCCGTCCGCACGACCGCTCACCGTGACCGTGCCGTCCACGGTGGTGTGGCGGCTGGCGTTGTCGAGCAGGTTGACCAGCACCTGGCGCAGCCGCGCGGGGTCCACCGTCGCGGACAGCCCGGGGTCGACGCAGACCTCGATCCGCCGGTCCGGGCGCAACGCGCCGACCTGGGCGACCGCGGCGACGACCAGGTCGGCGATCCGGGTCGGCTCACGATGGATCGGGGTGACACCGGCCTCGGCCCGGGCCAGCCCTAGCAGGTCGTCGACTAGGCCGGAGAGGTCCTCGACCTGGGTCAGCACCTCACCGAGCGCGGTCGCGTCCGCCGGGCGGACGCCGTCCACCAGGTTCTCCAGCTGGGCCCGCAGCGCCGCGAGAGGTGTGCGTAGCTCGTGCGCGACGTTGGCAAGCAGGTCCCGGCGCTGGGCGTCGGCGGAGGCGAGATCGTCGGCCATCGCCGTGAACGCACGAGCCAGCTCCCCGACCTCGTCCCGGCTGGTGGCGCGTACCGGACCCGGAGGCCGGCCGGCGGCCATCTCCCGGGCGGCGGCGGTCATCTGGCGCAGCGGGCTGGTCATGCCGTGGGCGAGCAGCTGGGTCAGTGCGAGCCCGACCAGCACCGAGACCGTCAGGCCGTAACGAGCCCGCCAGCCGAAGACCACCACGCAGAGGAAAGTCAGCAGGGCCGACACCGAGATACTCGCCGCGACCAGCAGCGCCAGCTTGGCCTTGATGGAGCGAACCGGATCGAGGATCCGAAGCCCTTCGGGCAGAACCGATCTCACGAAACAGCCTCAAGTGCGAAGCCGACCCCGTGCACGGTCCGGATCCGCTCGGCACCTAGCTTGCGGCGCAACGCCTTGACGTGGCTGTCCATCACCCGCCCGGCCCCGCCGGTCACCGCCCGGACCGCGGCGGCCGGCTCCCAGCCCCAGACCTCGGCCAACAACCGATCCCGCTCGACCACCCGGCCCTCGCGGCGGGCCAACGCCAGTACCAGGTCGAACTCGGTGCGGGTCAGGTGCACCGGCTCGCCGTCCAGGTGCACCCGCCGGGTCCCGCCGTCGACGACGAGTCCACCGAGCCGCAGCACAACCGGTGCCTCCTGTGCGGCGTCCGCGGCAGCCAGCGTCGCGGCGCGGTCCACCCGGCGCAGCAGCGCGGCGACCCGGGCCACCAGCTCGCGCGGGCTGAAGGGCTTGGTCAGGTAGTCGTCCGCGCCGACGGCCAGCCCGACCAGCCGGTCGGCCTCCTCGTCGCGTGCGGTGAGCATGAGCACCGGCACCGGCCGGTCGGCCTGCACCCGACGGCACACCTCATAGCCGTCCAGACCGGGCAGCATGACGTCGAGGACGACAGCGTCGTAGGCGGTCGCCGCGGCGGCGGCCACCGCGGCGGACCCGTCGAAGAGCACGTCGACCCGGTACCCCTCGCTGCGCAGCCGCCGGACCACGGCGTCCGCGATCGCCCGGTCGTCCTCCACCACCAGCAACCGCCGCGACGGCCCGCCGTACCCGGTGTACCCGTTCCGCGCATCGACCACGCCTCAGACGCTAGCCCTGCCGGGCCGGGCGGCGCTGGGCGCAGATGTGGAGATCATGTGCGGGTCCGGGCCCAGGTCAGCCGGGGGTGGCCGCGGTGCGGCTGGTGGTCGGTCCCGCGCCGGCACTGTTCAACGGCGTCACGGTGACCGTGTACGTGCGCCCCGGCCGCAGGTTGATCAGGGTCACCCCACGCCGGCTCGCGCCGTACCCGGTGTCGTCGGAGGTCCACGTCCGACCGTCGGCACCGCTCTCGCGCCATCCCAACCGATAGCTCGTCGCCCCCGTGGCACCGCCCCAGGCCAGGTCCAGAGTGGTCTGGGTCGCCCCGGACAACCCCATCGAGGACACCGCACCCGGCACCTTGGGCGGCGGTGGGGGGACCGGCGCGGCGTCAGTGGACGCGACGCGGCTGGTGGTCGGTCCCGCGCCGGCACTGTTCAACGGCGTCACGGTGACCGTGTACGTGCGCCCCGGCCGCAGGTTGATCAGGGTCACCCCACGCCGGCTCGCGCCGTACCCGGTGTCGTCGGAGGTCCACGTCCGACCGTCGGCACCGCTCTCGCGCCATCCCAACCGATAGCTCGTCGCCCCCGTGGCACCGCCCCAGGCCAGGTCCAGAGTGGTCTGGGTCGCCCCGGACAACCCCATCGAGGACACCGCACCCGGCACCTTGGGCGGCGGTGGGGGGACCGGCGCGGCGCCGCCCGGCTTGGGAACGACGGTGGCCACCTTGGCCGGCTGCGCGACCGGCTTGCCGGGGACCGGCTGCTGGGGAACCGTCGTGGCCCGCGGCGCCGCGGGCGCCGCATCTGCGGCCGGGATGCCCGCCGGGCCGGCCGGACCCGCCGCCCCATCGGCTGCCGTCGCGCCCTCCGCCGAGAGCGCCTCGGCCTGGGCCCCGGCGGGGATCGACCCCGAAGGCTGCGGCTGGCCCGGCGCCCCGGACGCGGCGGGCGTCGGCCGCGCCGTGGTCGTGCTCGCCTCGGTGCTCGGCCACGGGCCGACCAGGTAGGCCGTGACCGAGGCGATGAGCAGCACGGCCGCCGCGGCGGCGAACCATACGGGGTTCGGCCGGCGGCGCGCCGCCGGTTCGGACCAGGTCGGTGCCGGACCCGCCGTGGACAGGGGCGCGGGGGGCGGCGGGGGGCCGACCGCGGGCCCCGCCTGCGGGCTGAGCCGCAGCACCGTCTCCCGCTCCGAGGGGTCGTCCACGCCGGCAGCAGCAGCGGCGGCGGCGGCCGGCTCTGGCCGGTTCGCCCGGGCGTGGTGGCCTCCGGGCAGGGTCGCCGGGACGTCCTGGCCGACCGCGGACCGGGGCAGTACGGCGCTGTCATGGACGGCGAACGACGCCAGCCCCTGCAGCCGGGGAGCCATCCGGGTCAACCGCTCGGCGACGTCCTCGGCCGCCGGGCGAGCCGGTGGGTCCTTCGCCAGGACGGCAGTCAACAGCTCGGTCAGCTCGGCCGGCGCCCCGACCAGGGCGGGCACGTCGTCCTCGGCGTGGGCACGGATCAGCGCGATGGTGTTGTCGGCCTGGAAGGGAGGGCGTCCGGTGACCCACTCGAAGACCATCACGCCCAGGGCGTAGACGTCGGCGGCGGACGTCGCCGGACGGCCGAGGGCCACCTCGGGGGCCAGGTAGCCGGGGGTACCGATCATCGACGTCAGCTGCGTGGTGCTCGGACCCATCAACCGCGAGATGCCGAAATCGGTCAGGCGCAGCTGCAACGAACCGTCGTCCTGGCGGCGCACCAGGACGTTCTCGGGCTTGAGGTCACGGTGGATCACCCCGGCGCGGTGCACCGCGGCCAGGCCCTGCGCGACCTGGGCCAGCAGCGTTGCCGCCGTTGCCGGAGACTGCGGAGGTGGCGCGGTGCGGCGCAGATGACCGGCCTCGAACAGCTCCATGACGATGCCGAGCCGGTCGCCCTCGACGACCAGGTCGTGCACCTGGACGACGTTCGGGTGCTGGATCCCCCGGACGACGTCACGTTCCCGGACGAAGCGGGCCACCACGTCCGGGAGCTCGGCGAGGTCCTCCCGAAGCACCTTGACCGCGACGTCCGGCAGCGCCCGCCCGGTCTCGTCGGAGCCCAGCCGGGTGGCCCGGTAGACCCGGCCCATCCCGCCGCGTCCGATGACCTCGCCCAGAACGTACCGAGAGCCGAACGCGGCGCTGTCCACCTGATCCCCCTACCGGTCACCCACTCCTGCCGGCATTCAATCCGACCCGTGCACAGCCTGGAGGGGCAATCGTCGAGAGTCGTCACTTTTGCCGACCTTCAGCAGATCTCGCCGCGCACCACGTGGCCGCTGGCAGAATCGACGCGGCGACACGTGGGGGCACCGGTGATGCGCACTGACATCGACGGATCGGACGACGACCAGGCACTCGATGTCGAGGTCCAGGGGCGCCTCACGCGCCTGTCGAGCGGCACGCAGTGGCTGGTCGGCCGTCACCAGGATGCCGACGTGGTGGTCAGCGACCCGACGGTGAGCCGGACCCACGCCGTGATCTCGCGGTCCGGACGCGGCTGGCGGGTCGCCGACGCCGCCAGCGCCAACGGGTTGTGGTGCGCCGGGCGTCGGGTGAGCGAGGTCGGGGTCGTCGACGACACCGTGACCGTGCTGCTGGGCGGGTGGCCGGACGGCGTCCAGCTGCGGCTGTCGCCGCCGACGGTCGACCTCCCCGCGGACTCGCGCCAGGCAGGCTCCGGTGCCGCAGTGGGCGGGGCCCCGAAACGGCGACATCCGTTGCGGTCCGGGCGGATCACGATCGGGCGGGCACGGGACAACGACATCGTGCTGTCCGACCTCCTGGTGTCCCGGCACCATGCCGAGCTGGTGGTCCTGCCGGACTCGGTCGAGATCGTCGATCTCGGCAGTGCCAATGGCACCTTCCTGGCGGGACGGCGAGTGAGCCGGCGCCACGTCGCGGACCGTGAGGTGGTCGCTGTCGGCCCGTACCTGCTGCAGCGGGACGGCGCCTCGCTGGTGGAGTGGGCGGACGAGGGCGACGTCCGGTTCGGGGCCGACGGGGTGACGGTCAGCGTCGATGCCGGCCAGCGGCTGGTGGACGACGTGGGCTTCACCCTGGCCCCGCGCACCCTGATGGCCGTGGTCGGGCCGAGCGGTGCGGGCAAGTCGACGCTGCTGGGTGCACTCACCGGCCTGCGACCGGCCACGGCCGGCAGCGTCACCTACGCCGGGCTGGATCTCTATCGCCACTACGACCAGCTGCGCCACCGCATCGGCTTCGTCCCGCAGGACGACATCTTGCACACGGCGCTGACCGTGCGGGAGGCGCTGACCTATGGCGCCGAGCTGCGCTTCCCGTCGGACACCACACCCGCCGAGCGGGCGGGCCGGGTGGTCGAGGTGGCGGCCGAGCTGAGCCTGACCGAGCGGCTGGACACCCGGATCTCGCGGCTCAGCGGCGGTGAGCGCAAGCGGGCGAGCACCGCGCTGGAACTGCTGCCCCGACCCTCGCTGCTCTTCCTCGACGAACCGACCAGCGGGTTGGACACCGATCTCGACCGAGAGGTGATGCACAGGCTGCGCGCTCTCGCCGACGGCGGCCGCACGGTGGTGGTGGTCACCCACAACCTGGAGCACCTGCAGGTCTGCGACCTCGTGATGGTGCTGGCGCGCGGCGGGCACCTGGCCTATCTGGGTCCGCCCGACGGTGCCTTCGCCTACTTCGGGGCGCCCACGTGGGCGGACGTCTTCGCCCAGCTGAAGGCCAGGGACGGGGCGGCCTGGGCCGCCTCGTTCCGCAGCTGGCCGATCCGAGCGCCGAGCGCCGAGCCGTTGTCCAGCGCGCCCGGTGCCCCCACCCGCGCCGGACGGCGGCCCGCCGCGCCGGACGGCAGGTCACCGGCTCGGACGGCGTCCGGGCAGTTCGGCACCCTGGTCCGCCGACAGGTCAAGGTCACGTCGGCCGACCGGACCCTTGGCGCGATCCTGGTCGCGCTGCCGGTGGTGCTGGCCCTGATCGCCCGGGTCGTGCCCGCCGAGAACGGGCTGGCGCGGCTGCCGGAGAACACCGACGCCCGCCAGCTGTTGCTGGTGCTGGTGGTGGGGGCCTCCCTGATGGGCTCGGCGGCCGCCGTGCGGGAGCTGGTCAAGGAGCGCGCGATCTACCGACGTGAACGGGCGATCGGGCTGTCGGTATGGGTCTACCTGGCGTCGAAGGTGGTCGTGCTGGGCGGACTGACCCTGGCCCAGGGGGTCGTGCTCACGCTGCTCGCCCTGGCCGGGCGGCCCGGGGCGCAGTCGGCGGTGCTGCTCGGCTCCCCGCTGGTCGAGATGGCCCTGACCGTGGCCGCCGTGGCCGCGGTGTCGGCGCTCATCGGCCTGCTGATCTCGGCGCTGGTACGTGACGAGAACCAGGCGATGCCGCTCCTGGTGCTGCTGAGCATGGCGCAGCTGGTGCTCTGCGGTGCCCTGGTGCCGGTGGTGGGCCGGGTGGTCCTGGAGCAGCTGAGCTGGCTGCTGCCGGCGCGGTGGGGGTTCTCGGCGACGGCTGCCACCGTCGGGTTGCTCGACATGGGCGCACCCGCCGACCCACCCGACCAGACCTGGCGGCATGACGTGACCACGTGGCTGACCGACCTGTCGGCGCTGGCGGCCATCGCCGTGGTGGCGGTCCTGCTCACCCACCGCCTGCTGCTGCGGCTGGACCCGCGACGTGGGCCGAGCCGCTGACCACCGTGGCCTGGCGTTGCGCCGTGACCGTGGTCACGACGCCAGGTGCCGGACGATGTCCTCCACTCGGTCCTTGGCGTCGCCGAACAGCATCTCGGTGTTCTCCTTGAAGAACAGCGGGTTCTGCACACCCGCGTACCCGGTGGCCATGGACCGCTTGAACACGATGACGTCCTTGGCGTGCCAGACCTCCAGCACCGGCATTCCGGCGATCGGGCTGTTCGGCTCCTCGAGGGCGGCCGGGTTGACCGTGTCGTTGGCCCCAATCACCAGGACGACGTCGGTGTCGTCGAAGTCGTCGTTGATCTCGTCCATCTCGAGCACGATGTCGTAGGGCACCTTGGCCTCGGCCAGCAGCACGTTCATGTGCCCCGGCAGCCGACCGGCGACCGGGTGGATGCCGAACCGGACGGCGATCCCCTTGGCGCGCAGCTTCGAGGTGAGCTCGGCCACCGGATACTGCGCCTGGGCGACCGCCATCCCGTAGCCGGGAGTGATCACCACTGACTTGGCGTTCTGGAGCAGGTCGGCCGCGCCCTCGGCGTCGATCTCGCGGTGCTCGCCGTAGTCACGGGCCTCACCGGTCACCGCGCCGTCCGAGCCGAACCCGCCGGCGATGACCGAGACGAAGGACCGGTTCATCGCCCGGCACATGATGTAGGACAGGATCGCACCGGAGGCGCCGACCAGGGAGCCGGTGATGATCAGCAGGTCGTTGCTGAGCATGAACCCGGCGGCTGCGGCGGCCCACCCCGAATAGCTGTTCAACATCGAGACGACCACCGGCATGTCACCGCCGCCGATCGCGGCCACCAGGTGGAAGCCGAGCAGCAACGACAGCGCCGTCATGATCGCGAGCGGGATGATCGCCCGTGGCACATCGGTGGCCATCGCCGCCTTGTCGGTCATGAACCAGACCATCAGGACGACGGAGGCGACGACGATGCCGAGGTTGAGCAGGTGCCGGCCGGGCAGCATCAGCGGCGCCGAGCTGATCCGGGCGCTCAGCTTGGCCCAGGCCACCACCGAGCCGGTGAAGGTCACGGCACCGATGAACACGCCGAGGAAGACCTCGACGGAGTGGATCCGGGCCAAGGCGTCGGTCGCGGTGTAGTCCTCCCCGAGGAAGGAGTTGTAGCCGACCAGCACGGCGGCGATGCCGACGAAGCTGTGCAGCATGGCGACCAGCTGCGGCATGCCGGTCATCTCCACGGTCCGCGCCCGCCACGAGCCGATGGCCAGGCCGACCAGCATCGGGATGGCGATCAGTACCGCGGTCGTCGCCGTGGGTCGCTCGCTCTCCCGCAGCGCCAGGGCAATGGTGGCGACCAGGGCGATCGTCATGCCCACCATGCCGAACCTGTTGCCGCGCTCGGCGGTCTCGTGCTTGGACAACCCGCCGAGGGCGAAGATGAACAGCACCCCGGCGATGATGTAGGCGGCGGTGACCAGGCCGTTGATCCGCGTGTCGGAGGCCGCGGCGGTCTCGGCGATCAGGATGTCCATCCCTCAGCCCTTCCGGAACATCTGGAGCATCCGCGACGTCACCAGGAAGCCGCCGAAGATGTTGATGCTGGCCACCAGGACGGCGATCACCGCCAGCACGGTGATCACCAGGTTGTCGTTGCCGACCTGCAGGAGACCACCGACCAGGATGATTCCGGAGATCGCGTTCGTCTCCGACATCAGCGGGGTGTGCAGGGCGTGCGCCACGTTGGAGATCACGTAGAACCCGACGAACACGGCGAGCGCGAAGACCGTGAAGTGCCCGAGGAACGCGGCCGGTGAGTAGGCGGCCAGCACCGCGAACAGGACGGCGGCCAGCGCCCCGCCGTAGACCTTGCGTCGCGGGTCCGGTGGTTTCGCCGGTTCCTTGGGCGCCACCTCCGCCGCGGCGGCGGCCGGGGCGGCGGAGACCTGCACCGGGGGCGGGGGCCACATCGACTCGCCGTCCTTGACCGCGGTCAGACCACGCACCACGACGTCGTCCATGTTCAGCACCAGCTGACCGTCCTTGTCGGGGGTCAGCAGCTTGAACAGGTTGACGATGTTGGTGCCGTACAGCTGGGAGGTCTGCGCCGGCAGCCGGCTGGCCAGGTCGGTGTAGCCGAGGATGGTCACCTGGTTGTCGGTGACGATCTTCTGGTCCGCGACGGTGAGCTCGCAGTTGCCGCCGTTGGCCGCGGCCAGGTCGACGATCACCGAGCCGTGGCCCATCTTGGCCACCGTCTCGGCCCTGATCAGGGTGGGGGCGGGGCGACCGGGGATCAGCGCCGTGGTGATGACGATGTCGGCGTTCGTCGCCTCCTCGTCGTACATCACCGCGGTGAGGCGCTCCTGATCGGCGGTCATCTCCTTGGCGTAGCCGGTGGTGCTGACCTCCTGCTCCATGTCGACGGTGACGAACTGCCCGCCCATCGACTCGACCTGCTCGGCCACCTCGGGCCGGACGTCGAAGGCCCGCACCACCGCGCCCATCGACCCGGCGGCGCCGATCGCGGCCAACCCGGCGACCCCGGCGCCGACCACGAACACGTGGGCCGGCGGAACCTTGCCGGCCGCGGTCACCTGTCCGGTGAACTGACGGTGGAACTCGTGGGCGGCCTCGATCACCGCGCGGTAGCCGGCCACGTTGGCCATCGAGGACAGCACGTCCAGCGACTGGGCGCGGGAGATCCGCGGGACGGCGTCCATGGCCAGCGCGGTGACGCCCTGGGCCTGGAACCGCTGCAGCAGTTCCGGGCTGCGCCCGGGGGCCATCAGCGACACCACCGTGGCGCCGGGCCGCAGCCGGGCGATCTCGGCGTCCGTCGGCGCGTTGACCTTGATCACGATGTCGCTGGACCACACCTCGTCCGCTGCGCCGACCCGGACGCCGGTGCCGTCCCCGGCCTCGGGGTAGACGGTGTCCGGCTGGTCAGCGAGCGCGCCGGCCCCGGTCTCCAGGACCACCTCGTAGCCGAGCCCGGCGAGCTGCGCGGCCGTCTTCGCCGTGGCCGCCACCAGGGTCTCGCCGCTCCGGGACTCACGCGGGACGCCGATACGCACAATTACCTCCAGTAACACAGCCGGACGCGGCGGTCGGACCACTCTGTCGCACTACGAATAGCGGCCACGGGCAGCGCGCACCAGCACCTTAGGCGCGACACTTCTCTCAGGAGGACGTCCCCGCCGGCCGAACGGCTCCCGAGGCACCGGTCGCGCTCACGCGCAGCACGCCGACCAGCGCCACCGCCAAAAGCACCACGATGAGGACGAAGGACGTGTGCAGGCTGGTCAGGTCGGCCATCGCTCCCATCGCGAACGGCGCGACCCCGAAGCTCAGTGCCAGCCACACCGACAGCCGGGCCGAGGCACGGTCGGCGTCGCTGCCGGCGACGGTGAGCAGCAGCGCCAAGGCGAGCGGGAACGAGGCCCCGACACCCAGACCGATGACGAACAGGCCGGTGACCAGCATCGGCGCCGTGCCCGCCGCCCACAGCACCACCCACCCGAGGACCGCGACCACCAGGAAGCCGCTGAGCAGCTTCAGGCCGGACCGTCGCAGCGCCAGCCGCGAGGCCAGCAGCCGGCTGACGGCCATGCCGACCAGCAGCGCGGACGCCATCGTCGTCGCGGCGGCCTCGACGATCTCCAGACGTTGCCGGATCAGGTCCACCGACCAGGTGGTGAGCGAGAACTCCGCCGCGATCACCACCACCGTGACCCCCAGCAGCATCGGGGCCCGGGGCGGAAGCGGGCTGCGGCCTCGGGCGCGAGGCCGGACCCGGACGTCGAGCGCCGGTTCTGGGCCGACGCGCCGGGCCAACCACCAGGCACCGCCGAGGATGCCGGCCGCGGCGACCGCCAGCGGCGGCCGCCACCCCCACGAGGCCGCCACCGAGGCCCCGATCAGCAGCGGTGAGAGCACGGCGCCCGCCGCGGCCAGCGCGTTCACCTCGGACAACGCCGCCGGTCCGACCGCACCGTGGTGCTCGACGAGCAGCGGGTTGAGGCTGACCAGCCCCAGCGATCCGCCCGCCCCGATGACGAACGTGGCCGTGACGGTGAGCACTGTCGGCGCACCCACGGCGAGCAGGGCCAGGCCGAGGGCGACGAGCAGCCCGGCCAGCGCGATCGCACCGCGCCGGGCCACCCGGCGCACGACGTGCACGCTGGCCAGACCGGCGGCCAGGGTCCCGGCCGCCTGACTGATCATGTGCAGCCCCGCGATCGAGCGGGAGATCTGCTGGCCGTCGATGAGGAAGACCAGGATCGCTCCGAACCCGTAGCTGTAGAAGGCCCACCCGCAGATCCAGGCGTACACGGCGCGGGTCAGACCGTCCCGGCGCAGCCGGACCTTCTCGACCGAGCCCACGGGCGCCATCACACCACGGCAGGGGGATACCCAGGATCGTCAACGATGTCGGGCCGGATGGTCGGTACGTGCCCCTCATGGCAGCTCGAGAAGATCCGGGAGGTCCGCCACCGAGTCGAGCACGTGGTCGGCCCGCCGTGCAGCCTGGGCGTGCAGGCGGTCGGAGTACTTCCCGGTGCGCACCAGCACACCGCCGATCCCCACCCGCTGAGCGGCCAGCACGTCGGACTCCACGTCGTCCCCGACCATCACCGCCTCCGGCGGGGACACCCCCACCTGGGCCAGGGCGGTCTCGAAGAACGCCGGGGCGGGCTTGCCGACGACAACCGCCTCGACCCCGGCGGCGCGTTCGAGCCCGAGCAGGAAGGCCCCGCCGTCCAGCTGCAGCCCGCCCTCGGTCGCCCATGACAGGTTGCGATGCATGGCCACCAGCCGGGCGCCGCGCTGCAGGTGGGCGAACGCGGTGTTGACCGCCCGGTAGCTGAACTCCGGTCCGGCCCCCCCGACCAGCACCACGTCGACCGCGTCGGTCGAATCGGCCACCTCGGCGCGGACGGTGTTCACGCCGGCCAGGTCGGCAGCGATGTCACCGCTGTTGAGCAGCAGGCAGACCGCTCCGGGATGCTCGGCCTGCAGATAGGCGGCGGTGAGAGCCGGCGCGGTCAGCACCAGCTCCTCGGTGACGTCGAAGCCCGCCTCGGTCAGGCCGGCCGCGATCGAGGCGCGCGTTCGCGAGGTGGTGTTGGTCAGCATCACCGTGGGAAGACCCGCTGTTCGCATCCGGTCCAGTGCCTCAACTGCTCCCGGCAGCGCCACCCACGACACCGTGAGCACACCGTCGATGTCGAGCAGGGCCGCGCGGACAGCGGGCATACCCCGACCCTAGCCAGTGGGTCATCGGTCGGCGGTGAGGGCGGGCCTTGGGCTGGTCGGTGATGGGGTACATCGGCTGCAAGCGCCGGCGAGGGTTCGTCGGAGGTGCGTGACAGCATGTGCTGGTGACCCCGCCTGACCCGGATGACCCGCTTGACGCCCCGGTGACTTCGCTCGGCGCCCCGGTGAGTCCGCTGGACGGCCGCTACCGCGCGGTCGTCGCCCCGCTGGCCGAGCACCTTTCCGAGGCGGCGCTGAACCGGCGGCGGGTGCACGTCGAGGTGGAGTGGCTGCTGCACCTGGCCGGGACCGGCTCCGTCCCGGGGATGCGAGCGCTGACCGAGGCCGAGCAGGCCCTACTGCGCGACGTCGTCCGGACCTTCGACGCCGCCGCGGTCGCCGAGCTGGCCGAGATCGAGCGGCAGACCCTGCACGACGTCAAGGCGGTGGAGTACTTCCTGAAGCGCCGCACCGAGGACACCTCGCTGGCCGACGTCGCCGAACACATCCACCTGTTCTGCACCAGCGAGGACATCAACAACCTCGCCTACGCGCTGATGGTGCGCGGCGCCGTTCGCCAGGTCTGGCTCCCGGCCGCCCAGGCATTGGTCGAGGAGCTGGCGGCGATGGCCCGCGAGCACGGCGACGCCGCGATGCTGGCCCACACCCACGGCCAGCCGGCCACGCCGACCACCCTCGGCAAGGAGCTCGCCGTCCTGGCCCACCGGTTGGGCCGACAGCTGCGCCGGATCGAGGCGTGCGAGTACCTCGGCAAGATCAACGGCGCGACCGGCACCTACTCGGCGCACGTCGTCGGCGCCCCGGACACCGACTGGCCCGCCGTGTCGAAGAGCTTCGTCGCGCACCTCGGCCTGACCTGGAACCCGCTGACCACCCAGATCGAGCCCCACGACTGGCAGGCCGAGCTGTACGCCGACGTCGCCCGGTTCAACCGGGTGCTGCACAACGTCTGCACCGACGTCTGGGCCTACGTCTCGCTCGGCTACTTCGCGCAGGTGCTCGATCGACCCGGGCAGGGCACGGTCGGCTCGAGCACGATGCCGCACAAGGTCAACCCGATCCGGTTCGAGAACGCGGAGGCCAACCTCGAGGTCAGCACCGCCCTGCTCGACGTGCTGGCCGCCACCCTGGTCACCTCGCGGCTGCAGCGCGACCTCACCGACTCCTCGATGCAGCGCAACATCGGGACGGCGTTCGGGCACTCGCTGCTGGCCATCGACAACGTGCGCCGGGGGCTGGTCGGGCTCGCCGTGGACCACGCCGCGCTGGCCCGCGACCTGGACGCCACCTGGGAGGTTCTCGGCGAGGCCGTTCAGTCGGTGATGCGGGTGCACGGGCTGCCCGAGCCGTACGAGCGGCTCAAGGAGCTGACCCGCGGACGGCGCGCTGACGCCGCCGCGCTGCGCGAGTTCGTGCTCGGGCTCGCGCTGCCGGCGGACGCCGAGAAACGGCTGCTCGACCTCACCCCCGCGACCTACACCGGGCTGGCATCCTCACTGATCGCCTACCTGGACTGACGCCTGCCGCCCACGAGCATCCGGCCACGCCCATCGGCCGGGATTGGATTAGGGTCGACGCCGGCTCCCACGAGTCGGCCCGCGAGGTGTCCCCGTAGGATGGCGCAGGTCACTGGGACAACCGGGGTGGAGTGCGCGGTGTGGGCGGCGTCACGCGACCTTGGCCCTGCCTCGCAACCGTTTCCACGACCTACCGTCGAGTCACATTCGCCCGACGCCATCCCATCGTTTCGCGCGGCGGTCCCGCCGCAGGAGGAGGACGCCGTGGAGGACCGCGAGATCGTCGACGTGATCCGGGCCCTGGCCGCCGAGGAACGGCGGGTGCGCCAACAACGGGACGATGGTCTGATCGACGAGGAGACGGCCTCCGACCGGTTGACCCGGCTGTCCGCGGAACTGTCCGACATGTGGCGCGCCCTGCGTGCCCAACGGGCCGATCGCGCCGCCGAGGAGGCCGAGGCCTCCGACGACGCCATCGAGCTACGCTCCCCTGGGGTCATCGCCAGCTGAAGTACCCAGGGGCCGTCGGGCCGCGCGCCAGCAGGCGTCCTCGCGCCGTTGCCGCATTGGGTCTGGGTACCCTCTAGGGGTATGCTTGTCTCCGGCTGAGACGCACCGCGGTCGGCGACAGGAGTTCGGGCATGGCGAACACCACCCCCGGATACACCGGGAGCAAGGACGACTACCTCAAGCGGCTGCGCCGGATCGAGGGTCAGGTCCGCGGCATCCACCGGATGGTCGAGACCGACACCTACTGCATCGACGTGCTGACCCAGGTCGCCGCCGTCACCAAGGCGCTGCAGGCGGTCAGCCTGGGCCTGCTCGAGGACCACGTCGCACACTGTGTGGTGGACGCCGCGCGGACCGGGGACGACGGCGAGGCCCAGACCAAGCTCCGCGAGGCGGCCGACGCCATCGCCCGCCTGGTCCGCAGCTAGCCGGTGTCCCGCGGGCTGTGAGCGATCAGGTCGGGGCACACCGACGAAGAAAGGACCACCGATGTCCACCACAACGCTGCAGATCAACGGCATGACCTGTGGTCACTGCGTCACGGCCGTGACCGAGGAGCTGTCCGCCCTGGCGGGGGTGCAGGCGGTCACGGTCGACCTGGTGGCCGGCGGCACCTCCACCGTCACTGTGACCAGTGCCGACCAGCTCGACCGGACCGCGGTGCACGCCGCAGTCGACGAGGCGGGGTATGAGCTCGTCGACGACTGACCCGACGGCGACCCACGCCGGCGCCCCGGGGAAGGGCGACGGGCGGGGCCCGTCGGACGGCGGCGCCGAGGCGGCCGCACCCATCACGGTGCTGCGTACCCTCGACCTGCCTGTCCAGGGCATGACCTGCGCCTCATGCGCGGCCCGGATCGAGAAGAAGCTGAACCGGATGGACGGCGTCACGGCCTCGGTCAACTACGCCACCGAGACCGCCCATGTCACCTTCCCAGAGGTCCTTGACCCCACCGAGCTGGTGGCCACTGTCGAACGCACCGGCTACAAGGCGCGGCTGCCCGAACCGGCAACCGACTCCGGCGAGGGTCCGGACGGCGCCCCCGCGGCGTCGCAGGAGCTTGCGGCCGGCCCCGGTGGTCAGCCCGCCGAGTCCGATGCCCTGCGTCGCCGGCTGCTTATCTGCCTGGCCCTGACCGTGCCGGTGATCGCGATGGCCATGGTGGCGCCGCTGCAGTTCCCGAACTGGCAGTGGGTCAGCCTCACCCTGGCCTCGCCGGTGGCAGTCTGGGGCGCCTGGCCGTTCCACCGTTCCGCGGTCGTCAACGCCCGGCACCGCGCCACCACCATGGACACCCTGGTCAGCCTGGGCGTCACCGCCGCCTATCTCTGGTCGCTCTACGCGCTGCTGTTCACCGACGCCGGCCGGACCGGGATGAGCATGCACGACATGTCCGCGAACGACGGCGCCGCCGAGCTCTACCTCGAGGTCGCCGCCGGCGTGACCACCTTCCTGCTGGCCGGTCGCTACGCCGAGGCCCGGGCCAAGCGCACCTCCGGCGCCGCCCTGCGGTCGCTGCTCGACCTGGGCGCCAAGGACGTCGCCGTCCTGGTTACCGCCTCGGACGGCTCCCGCGTCGAGGAGCGCCGTCCGATCAGCCGGCTGCAGGTCGGCCAGGAGTTCCTGGTCCGGCCCGGCGAGAAGGTCGCGACCGACGCGGTCGTCGTGGCGGGCACCAGCGCCGTCGACGCCTCGCTGCTGACCGGGGAGCCGGTCCCGGTTGAGGTCGGTCCCGGCGATGAGGTGACCGGGGCGACGATCAACACCTCCGGACGGCTGGTGCTGCGCGCCGTCCGGGTCGGCCAGGAGACCCGGCTGGCCCAGATCGGCCGGCTGGTGACCGCGGCACAGAGCGGCAAGGCGCCGGTCCAGCGGCTGGCCGACCGGGTCTCGGCGGTCTTCGTGCCCGTCGTCCTGGTGCTGGCCCTGGCCACCCTTCTCACCTGGATCGTCACCACCGGCGACCTGACCCGGGCGTTCACCGCGGCGGTCGCCGTCCTGGTCATCGCCTGCCCGTGCGCGCTGGGCCTGGCCACCCCGACCGCGCTGTTGGTCGGCACCGGCCGGGGCGCCCAGCTCGGCATCCTGATCAAGGGCCCCGAGGTGCTGGAGCAGACCCGCCGGGCCGACACCGTCGTCCTGGACAAGACCGGCACCGTCACCGAGGGCCGGATGCGTCTGGTCGGGGTGCACCCCGGCACTGGGCAGGACGCCGAGGCGGTGCTGACCGTGGCCGCGGCCGCGGAGTCCGGCAGCGAGCACCCGATCGCCCGGGCGATCGTCGAGGCGGCCATCGAGCGGGTCGGCCTCGCCCTGCCCGAGGTGGAGGAGTTCCGCAACAGCGAGGGACTCGGGGTCACCGCCTGGGTGCGCGAGGGTGACCAGGTGCGCGAGGTGCGGATCGGCCGGTTGGGCTGGATCCGCACCACCGACACCCAGCTGGAGCCGGTGCTGGTCGACGGCGTCCAGCGCGCCGAGGAGTCCGGCCAGACCGCCGTCGTGGTCGCCTGGGACGGCGCCGCGCGCGGCGTTCTGGCCGTGGCCGACACGGTCAGGCCCAGCTCGGCCGAGGCGATCTCGGCGCTGCGGGAGCTGGGGCTGCGCCCGATGCTGGTCACCGGGGACCACTCCGTGGCCGCGGTCGAGGTGGCCCGCCGCGTCGGGATCGAGGGGCAGGACGTCATCGCCGGGGTGCTGCCGGACGGCAAGGTGGACGTCGTGGCCCGGCTGCAGGGGGAGGGCCGGGTGGTGGCCATGGTCGGGGACGGCGTGAACGACGCCGCCGCACTCGCCCAGGCCGATCTGGGGCTGGCGATGGGCGCCGGCACCGACGCGGCGATCGAGGCCAGCGACCTGACCCTGGTCCGCTCGGACCTGCGCTCGGCGGTGGACGCCGTCCGCCTGGCCCGGCGCACCCTGGCCACGATCAAGGGGAACCTGTTCTGGGCGTTCGCCTACAACGTGGCGGCGATCCCGCTGGCCGCGCTGGGACTGTTGAACCCGATGATCGCCGGGGCGGCGATGGCGTTCAGTAGCGTGTTCGTCGTGACCAACTCGCTGCGGCTGCGCCGGTTCCGCCCCACGTGGAGCTGACCTTCGGCGAGCTGGGCACCGTGGGCCTGGCCGGCTTCGCCGCCATGCTGGTGGCCGCAGTGCTCATCGGCTTCGCCAAGACCGCGGTCGGTGGCGTGGCCCTGATCAGCGTGGCGGTGTTCGCCGGGCTGCTGCCGGCTCGGATCTCGACCGGGGTGGTGCTCGGCCTGCTGATCGTCGGCGACCTGGTCGCCGTCCGCATCTACCACGCCCACGCCAACTGGCGGATGCTGGTGCGGCTGGTCCCCGCCGTCGGCGTGGGACTGGTCGTCGGTGTGCTGTTCATCGCCCGGGCCGACGACGCGGTGATGCGCCGGGCGATCGGTGCGGTGCTGCTGGTCCTGGTCGCCGGCCACCTGTGGATGCAGTGGCGAGACCCGGGTGCCAGGTCCGAACCCGACCATGACAACCCGTTGGTCCGCAACGGTTTCGGCTCGCTCGCCGGGTTCACCACCATGGTGGCCAACGCCGGCGGGCCACCGATGTCGCTGTACCTGCTGTACTCGCGGTACACGGTGCTCGCCTTCCTGGGGACCTCGTCGTGGTTCTTCTTCGTGGTGAACCTGGTCAAGGTGCCGTTCAGTGTGGGGCTCGGCCTGATCACGCCAGCCACCCTGGCCCTGGACGGCGCGCTGGCGCCGGCCGTGCTGGGTGGGGCCTGGCTCGGCAAGAGCCTGATCGCGCGCATCCGGCAGAGCCTGTTCGAGCGGCTGGTCCTGCTCACCACGGCCTCCTCGGCGGTCTATCTCCTGTGGTGAGGCGATGAGCGGGACCGAGACCACCGGCCGGCGTCCGCCGAGCCGACCCCGGCGCGACCCCGGCCCCGGCACGTCGCGCCCGGTGTGGGTGCGGGCCCTGCGCGGACTGGCCTGGCTCGTCGGGGCCGGCCTCCTGGCGGCGGCGGTCGGCGTCCACATCGGGTATGCGTTGGGCGGCGAGGGGCGGCTGCTCATCGTCCTGCTGGCCGCCCTGGCCGGGTGGGCGCTTCCCGCGGCCCTCGGCGCGGCGGTGCTCTTCGCGCTGGCCCGGCACCGGATCAGCGCCGCCCTGGCCGTCGTGACCGTGCTGGTCGCGCTGCTGGTGCTGACCCCGTTTCCGCACGGCAACGGCCAGGTGCCCGAGCCGGACGTCGCCGGGGGCCGCGCCGTGGAGCTGACCGTGCTCAGCCAGAACGCACTGTTCGGTCAGGTGCCGGCGCAGGAGGTCCTGACCGCCGTGCGCCGGGAGCAGCCCGACGTGCTGGTGGTCACCGAACTGACCCGCGCCCTGGCCGCCCAGCTGAGCGAGGCTGGGTTGCGGGAGCTGATGCCCCACACCTACCTGGAGCCCGGCTACGCCGCCGACGGCACCGGGATCTGGTCGGTACACCCCCTCGGCCAGGGCGAGCCCGTTCTCGGCATGGCCTTCTCGGGTCTGGACGTGCCGGTACGGCTGCCCGGCGGCACGGTACGGGTGCTTGGCGTGCACCCGACCCCGCCGCTGACCGACACCTGGGACCAGGACTTCGACCGGTTGGCCACCCACCTGGCATCGGTGCGCGAGCGCCCCGAGCCGTTCGTCGTGGCCGGCGACCTGAACGCGGACCGGTTCAACGGTCCGCTACGCCGGCTCCTGGCCGACGGCCTGAGCGATGTCGCCTCGACCCGGCTGTGGGCCTGGCAGCAGCAGACCTGGCCGGTCGACCCGCAGGCCCCCGCCGGACGGCGTGACTGGGCCTGGCCGGCTCTGCCGATGCCGCTGATCCGGATCGACCACGTGCTGGTGCCCGAGGACACCGAGGTGCTCCAGGTGCGGACGGTCCGGATGCGCGGCAGCGACCACCTCGGCGTCCTCGCCCGGGTCCGGCTGGTCCGCTGACAGCCCACAGCCCCACAGCCCCACAGCCCCATAGGCCTGGTCGGGGCTCCGGGTCGGGGCGGCGGTCAGGTCAGCGGTGCCGGGCGCGGGCGGACAGGTCCCCGGCCGCGGCCCGCAGCATCGGACCGATCGGTGCCGTGGTGATCATGGCGAGGTCACCGACCGGCGTGTTCGCACCGTCCAGGAACCGTAGGACTCGCTCGGCCGGGTTGCGCTCGAACAGCCGGGTGAACAGCTCCGAACCGTCGACATGCCCCTGGTCGAGGGCGCGGAGCATCACCGAATCCAGCCACCGGTGCCGGCGGCTGTGCGGGGCGGGCGGAGTCGGACGGCGACCGGCCAGCACTGCGGCGGCCATCACCTCGGCCTGGCGTTGCATCGCGGCGAAGGTGTAGCCGGTCGCTGGGCGGGTCGCCCCGCCGGCGGTGCCGATCCGGAAGACCCGGTTGCCGGCGCGGCGGGCGAACACCGCGTCGGTCATCGGGATCACGCCGTCCTCGACCTGCTCGACCTCGTAGGTGCCGGGCACCCCGCCGGTGCCCCACCGGTCGACCAGGTAGGTCCGCAACGCGTCGTCGTAGGCCGCCGAGTCGAGCCGCTCGCGGGAGAAGAGGGTGTACTCGATCAGCCCGGTCCTCCGGTCGCTGGGCAGCACGTAGCAGAACGCCGTCCCCCGCTCCGGCTGCGGTACCGAGAAGTCCATGAGCACCGGCAGGTCAGGGTCGAGGGCGGCGTGATGGAACCGGACCTGCCAGCCCCGGAAGTGCTGCAGCAAGGTGGTCCGACCCGGCTTGACCGGCCGGGCGGGCCGGGAGTCGAACACCCAGCGAGCCCGGATCCGCTCGCTGCCGGCCCGGATCACGGCGTGGTCGCGCCCGTCCGAGATCTCCTCGACGGTGACCGGGATCCGCACCGCGCCGATCCGTGCGGCCGCGTCGTCCGCGAGGGCGTAGAAGTCGGCCGAGCGGACCATGACGTAACGCAGTGAGCCGAGCCGGTGGCGTCGCTGCCGGCCGTCCCGCCCGACGATGGCGATCTGGTCCCAGGAGCGGTGGACGGCGGCCTCCACGGGTGAGGACCCGGTGTCCCAGAAGCACCAGGTGCGATCCTCCGCCCGCCGGTGCACCGGGTCGAGCAAGGCCACGGTCGGTCTCGGCCGGCCGGAGCGCGTGCCCTCGAGCAGGTTCAGCTGTCGGTCGAGTGCGGCAACCAGGTTCAGTCCGGCCCCCCCGGCTCCGACGATCGCGATGTCCACCTGCACGCCGCCAGCCTGCCGTGCCCAGGCCCGATCCGGCATCTCGGCGACCTCGATCGGTTCGTCACCGATCTCCAGGGCGGGACCGGAGGACGGCGCCGCGCCCTGGGCCGGGCTCGGCTCGACGCCCGCCACTCAGTGCTGCTCCGCGACGGCGGCCTGCTCGCAGGCCAGCTGGCGGGTCCGGCCCTGCTGGGCGGGAAGCTCGACGGTGGCAGGTGGCTCGGCGGGCCGGTGGGTGTAGGCGACGCCGTTGCGTCGGCCGCGGTGGGACTGCCGCCGACGGGCCCGCTTGGCCGCGTACCGGGCGGCGTCTGCCCGGCGGATCAGCGGACCGGGCTGCTCGCCGGGGCGGCTCAGGACGGCGCCGATGCTCACCGTCAGCGGCACGGCCAGCACCCCGTTGCCGGTCTCGACCTCGACCGGCTCGGACAGGGTGTCGTCGAGCCGGCGGACCAGCTCGGACAGGGCCAGCTCCCCTGCGACATCACCGGCCACCACAAGGAACTCGTCGCCGTCGAGCCGTCCGGCGCTGTCCCCGGCCCGCAGCACGACGCGGAGGCGTTGGCCCACGGCCGCGAGCAGCGCGTCCGCGGCCTGGACCCCGAACTGGTCGTTGACCTCGACGAAGTCGTCGAGGTCGAGGTAGAGGATGCCGAGCGGCAGCCCGCTGACCGCCGCTCGGGTGAGCGCGGCGACCAGGCGCTGCTGCACCAGCTCCCGGTTGGCCAGGCCGGTCAGGGCGTCGTGGGTGGCCAGGTAGATGAGGCGCCGTTCCTCCAACCGGCGGCCGGTGGCGTCCTCGAGGTGAGTCATCAGGTAGGTGCGTTCGCCGAGGACGACCCGCGCGGCGGTGGCCCGGACGACGCGTGGCGGTGAGTCGGGCGGTGACAGGGACAGCTGGGCCCGGGCCACCGGCTGGGTGCCGCTGCGCACGGCGTCCAGCGCGGCGGGCCACTGCTCGTGCTCGTCGGCCTCGGTGGGGGTGTACCGGAGCAGGTCGAGCAGGGTGGCGGTGTCCGGGTCGATCCCGGTGCCGGCGAGAATCTCGCGCACTGTGTCGTTGACGTCGGTGAAGGAACCGTCGACGTCGCACAGGGCCACCCCGACCGGGGCGTTTTCGAAGAGGGCGCGGAACCGCTCGTCGCCGTGCCGGGTACGCACGATGGTGTCCACCGAACCCTCCTTCATTCGTGATTCTGAGTAACGATTTGACTCCACTGTGTAACAAAGGATAGGCGAACGCAACGACATCTGCCTTTTCGGGATCTCGTGCCACGAGCGCTGGGCGGGTTCTGCCAGGTCACCTGACTGGGGCCGGGGGTTCACCACGACCCCCTCCATCGGCCGGCTTCCGGGCCTGAGGCAGGAGTTGTGGTGAACCCCCGGCCCGATCTGCCGACGGCTGCGGCTCAGCGCGGCAAAGACAGGAGACCTGCGTCGAATGGCGAGCTCCGGGTCTTCGGCGAAGCACAGCTCACGATGACGGCCCCCAGCCGCCACCGCCCGGGGTCAGCACCGTAAGGCGGTCGCCGGGCCGGACATCGACGGTCACCTTGCCGGGCAGCCTCTCCCTGACGCCGCCGCGCCGCTGCAGCCAGTCCTCCCCCACCGCGCCCGGCCCGCCCCCCTGCAATCCCCAGGGCGGGACCCGTCGTCGCTCGCCCATCAGCGACAGGGTGGCCGGGGCGGTGAACTCGACCTCCCGAACGATGCCCTCGCCCCCCGGATGCCGGCCTGCCCCGCCGCTGCCCCGCCGGAGGGTGAACCGGCGCACCCGAAGCGGGTAGTGCCCCTCCAGCGCCTCGATCGGGGTGTTCTTGGTGTTGGTCATCCCGGTGTGGATCCCGGACTGCCCGGCCCGGTTCGGTCGGCCGCCCTGGCCGCCGGCGAGGGTCTCGTAGTAGGCGAACTCGTCGTTGCCGACCAGGATGTTGTTCATCGTGCCCTGGGAGGCCGCGGGCACCCGGTCGGGAGCGGCCTGGGCGAGGGCGCCGAGCAGCACGTCGGCGATCCGCTGGCTGGTCTCGACGTTGCCGGCGGCCACCGCCACCGGCGGCAGTGCCCCGACCAGCGAGCCGGGCGGGGCGAGGAGCTCCAGCGGGCGGTAGCAGCCGCCGTTGGCGGGAATGCTCGGGTCGGTCGCCACCCGGACCGCGTAGTAGAGGCAGGACCGGGTGACCGCCTCCACCGCGTTGATATTGCCCTCGATCTGCGGGTGCGTCCCGGCGAAGTCCGCGACCAGCCGCTCCCCGTCGATCACGACCCTGACCCGGACCGGGAGGTCGTCCTCGCCCCACTCCATGAGGTCCTCGAAGTGGTACTGCCCGTCCGGCAGGTCCAGCAGCGCCGCCCGCATCCTGCGCTCGCCGTAGGCGAGCAGCTCGGTGGTGGTGCGCGTGTACTGCTCAAGCCCCTCCCGCGCGATCAGCCGGAGCACGCGTTCGGCCCCCACCTCGTTGGCGCCGAGCTGGGCGGACAGGTCGCCGCGGCGCTCGGCCGGCGTCCGGGTGGCGGCCAGGAACGGGCCGGAGAAGGCGGGCAGCCACTGCCCGCCCCGGGCCGCCGCCATGGGCGCGACCCGCACCCCCTCCTGGTCGAGCCGGACGGCGTGAGCCGGCATCGACCCCGGCGCCTCGCCACCCACATCGGCGTGGTGGGCCCGGTTGGCCACCCAGCCGGCGAGTCGGCCGCCGGCGAACACCGGGCGGACCAGGGTCAGGTCGTTCAGATGGGTGCCGCCGGCGAAGGGGTCGTTGACGGCGTACTGGACGTCGGGCTCGACACCGTCGGTGAAGCGCGCCAGCACCGCCTCCACCGAGGCCGGCATCGAGCCGAGGTGCACCGGGATGTGCTCGGCCTGGGCGAGCATCTCCCCGCTGGGCACGAAGACCGCTGCGGAGCAGTCGGCCCGCTCCTTGATGTTGGGCGAGTAGGCGGTTCGGCGCAGCACGAGTCCCATCTCGTCGGCCACCGCGGCGAGCTCGTTGCGCGCCACCTCCAGCGCGATCGGACCCATCACCATGTGACCTCCAGGGCTCCCGTCTCGTGCACCCGAGCCCGCTCCCCGGCCGCCAGGTAGCTGGTCGCCACGGGCTCCTCGATGACCGCAGGACCCACGACCTCCGCGCCGACCGCGAGCGATGGCCGCCACTAGACCTCCGCCTCCGCCCTCCCCCTCGGGCCGAGTACCGAGCGGAACCCGCGCCGCGGCTCGTCGCCGTCCGGGACCGGGGCGGGCAGGCTGGTCTGCTCGACCGCGGGGCGGCCCTCGGTCTCGGTGCGCACCGTGGTGACCTCGACCGGGTCGTCCGGGCGGGAGAAGCCGTTGCGTTGGTGGTGCGCCCGACCGAACCGCTCGGCCAGCGCCGCCCAGCCGTCCCCGACCGCGTACCGCACGGTGGTCTCGTGGGACTGGCCGAGGTAGCGGACGTCGACCAAGATGCGGACCTGTCCGCCGGGCATCGCGACGGCCAGCGCCGCCGAGCGCAGCTCGTCGACCGCGGCGTCCAGGTCGTCCCCCGGGCGGAGCAGGACGCTGCGGGCGGAGTCCTGGCGGGGTGGGCTGAGCAGCATGCCGAGCGCCGAGAAGACCCCGGAGTGCGCCGGGATCACCAGCCCGGCCATCTCCAGGCGCCGGGCCAGGGCGCTCGCGTGCAACCCGCCCGCCCCACCGAAGGCCACCAGCACCGCCTGCCGGGGGTCCGAGCCCTCCTCGATCGAGACCCGGCGGATGGCCCGGTCCATATGGCTCTCCACGATCTCGACCATGCCGGTCGCCGCCCGCTCGGGGTCGAGGCCGAGCTCGACCGCGAGCCGGCCCAGGGCTGCGCGGGCTGCGGCACGATCGAGTCGCAGGTCGCCGGCCAAGGCGGCTGCCGGGTCCAGCCGGCCGAGCACCAGGTTGGCATCGGTGACCGTGGCCACCTGCCCACCCCGCCCGTAACAGGCCGGCCCGGGGTGCGCCCCGGCGCTGCGCGGGCCCACGCGCAGCGCCCCGCCCGGGTCGGCCCAGCCCAGCGAGCCGCCGCCGGCGCCGACGGTGTGCACGGCAACCGCCGGGAACCGGCACGGGTAGCCGTCGACCGACCGCTGGTAGGCCACGCCGGGCCGGCCGTCCTCGATCCGGCTGACGTCGGTCGAGGTGCCGCCCATATCGAAGCTGATCAGGTGCCGGTGCCCCATCGCGGTACCCAGCGCGGCGGCCGCGACGACTCCACCGGCCGGGCCGGACAGCAGGGTGGCGGCCGGCAGCAGGGCGGCCTGGGACAGCGGCATCAGGCCGCCGGAGGAGCGCATCACCTGGACGTCGCGGGGCAAACCGGCTGCGGCCAGGCGGTTCCCGAGCCGCTCCAGGTAGTCGGCAACCACCGGCGTCAGGTAGGCGTTCAGGACCGTGGTCGAGGCCCGTTCGAACTCGCGGAACTCGGGGGCCACCCGGCAGGACAGCGAGACCGGCAAGCTCGGCCTGCGCTCGGCCAGTCGCCGTCCCAGCTCCTGCTCGCCGGCGGGGTCGCGGAAGGAGTAGAGGAGGGCGACCGCCACCGCCTCGACCTGCTCGGCGGACAGCGCCGCGACCAGCTCGTCGAGATCGCCGGCCGGGAAGCGCAGCTCGCCGGGCACCAACGGTTGTGGCCGGTCGGCGTCCGGGTCGTACAGGGACGGGCGGTCCTGCCGTCCGATCTCCAGGACGTCCTCGAAGCCGGGGTCGGTGACCAGAGCGGTCCGGGCCCCCGTACGTTCCAGCAAGGCGTTGGTGGCGATGGTGCTGCCGTGCAGGACGGCGGACGGCGGGGCGCCGGACGAGAGGGTTCGGGCCCCCTCGACGACTGCCTCGCTCTGGTCGACCGACGTCGAGATCTTGGCGGTGCGAACCGACTGCCCGTCCCATGCGACCAGATCGGTGAACGTGCCACCGACGTCGATGCCCAGGATCGTGGTCGTTCGCCGCTGCACCGGCTCACGCTACACGCCGGACTCGCCCCGAACCTCTGGTCAGCAGCCGTGCTCGGTGAGGACGGCGTCGAGGGCGGCGAAGCCCCTCGCGCCGAAGTGCCGCACGTTCAGCAGCCGGTGGTGCAGCTCGAGCACGCGCCGGCGGTGCGGGTAGCCGTCCGGGAGCGGCAGCTGCTCGAGGTAGGCCGACCAGAACCCGGCCGGCATGGGATCGGACCGGGACATCTGCAGGTACGCGACGTCCAGCTCCCGGTCGGCATAGCTCACTTCCGGGTCGATCACCCACCGCCGTCGACCACGTTGCCGGGCCACAGGTCGCCGTGGGTCAGAGATGCCGTCGGGCGCGCAGACAGCAGCGCCTGGATCGGCCCGTCGCAGGCGCGCTCCAGGCGGCGGCGGAGCTCGACCGGCAGGACCGGGTCGGCCAGATGGGTGCGCACCCTGCGCTCGACGAAGAACGTCGGCCAGTCGTCGGTCCAGGAGTTGGGCTGCACGAACCGACCGGCCCGGTTGTCCCGATGCCAGCCGTAACGCTCATTCGTCGTCCGATGCATCGCCGCGACCGCCCGGCCGAGGCCCGGCCAGTCCGGCGGCCCCGAGACGCGTTCCATCACCAGCGTGCAGCCCGCGTACCCGAGGACCTGCGGCACCGGCACCCCGGCGGCGGCGAGACCGACCGGCCACATCGGCGTCCGCCAAGCCTTCTAGCCCTCGACCTCGGACTCGTAGAACGCGGCCATGCGCTTGGCCAGTTCCTCGTCGTCGACGTCCTCGACCTTCTGGCCCAGCCCCCAGGAGTGCCCGAACGGGTCACGCAGGTGGCCGGACTTGTCGCCGTAGAACTGCATCTGCAGGGGGTAGACGACCTCTGCGCCGGCGTCGACCCCACGCTGCCACAGAGCCTCCACGTCGTCGCAGTGGATGAACAGCACCGCCGTCGAGCCTTGGAGGGTCGGTGGCGACTGGATCGGTCCGCCCGGCCACTCGTCACCGAGCATCACCCGGGACCCACCGACCAGGATCTCGGCGTGGCCGACGAGGCCGTCCGGTCCGGTCATCCGCGGGCCGGCCTCCACGGCGCCGAAGGCCCGGATGTAGAAGCCGATCGCCTCTGCACAGGGCGTCACCGCCAGGGCAGGGGTCACGGACGTGATCCGCATCGGGTTGTCGGAGACGGTCATGGGTCCCTCCCAGGACTGCGCGGCCGGGTGCCGCTCTCCCGACCGACACTTACGGCGCCTGCCTGCGCCCGCCGGATCAGGTACCGACTCCGGTCACCCGCTCGAGCGCCAGCGCGGCATGCCGGTGGCCGCGCACCTCGAAGCCGACGACGGTCACCACCGGCGCGAGCATGATCACGAGAATCGAGGTCGCCATCGAGACACCTGCGGCGGCGAGCAGCGGGCCGGCCACGAGGACCGCGGCCGTGGCGGCGGCGAGCAGCAGGTGGAAGGAATCCCGCCCTGGGACCAGGTAGCCGTAGAGGAGGAAGAGCGAGACCAGGTAGACAGCCACCGGGACGGCGAGCGAGAGCACGGCGGCGGTCGCACCGATGCTCGCCTGATGTTCGATGTACAGCGCCGCGACGTGCAGGCCGGCACCGGTTGCGGCGATGGCGGCAAGAACGACGAGGTTGCCGTACCCCCAGCCGAAGGCCCGCTCCCGGCGGGAGTGCAGGATGTCGGCCACCGGGGTGAGGAAGTAGGTCCACCACATGCCGAACGTCAGCCCCATCCCGGCCACCACGATCAGGACGGCGTCGACGCTCCAGCCTTGCGCCTCGACCACCGCCGCGAGCGATGCCACGGTGCCGATCACCCCCTCACCGAGGGCGATGATCGCCAGTAGGCCGTAGCGTTCGGCGATGTGGTGGGCGTGCCAGGGAGTGCCGTCTGCGGCCGAGCGCCGTTCCGCCAGGTAGGGAGCGGCCATCTCGAACAGGATCAGCAGTGCGGAGATCGGCATCGTGGCCGCGAGTGGCAGCTGTAGCAAAGCCAGGCCGACCCAGCCGACCTGCGCGATCACGATCATCCTGGCGTAGGTGAGGCAGGTGGCCCGGTACTTCGGGGCCTGCCGAGCGGCGCGCAGCCACTGGTAGACCATGGCCACCCGCATCACCACGTAGCCGGCCGCCATCACCCGGAGGTCGACGTCGTGCCCGACGTCCAGGGAGTGGAACATCGCCGGCAGGCCGAGCGCCAGGACGGTGACGCCGACCATCTGCACCATGGTCGCGATCCGGTAGGGCCAGTCGTCGGTGTCGAACGCCGAGGCGAACCAGGAGAAGTTGATCCAGGCCCAGATCACCGCGAACATCGCGAACCCGAACCCGAGGATGCCGGCTGCGAAGTGGCCCTCGGCCACCAGGTGGGCGAGCTGGTTGGCGGCCTGGCCGAAGGCGACGACGAACGTGAGGTCGAACAGCAGCTCCAGCGTGGTCGCCGTCCGGCCGCTCTCGTGCGGGTCGCGCCCGGACATCGGCCGCATCCGGTGGGTCAGTCTGACCGCCGACGACGTCGCCGGACCGGCCGCCTGCGAGGCGAAGGGCTCGCTCGTCCCAGCTCCGGTCATGGGTTCCTCCAGACTGCTCCGCGACCGGACAGCATCCTGGCACGGAGCCGAAGTGAGGAGCAGACCAGCGGATTCGGGAACAGCCGCGGATGTGATTCAGTCAGCACTCATAAGCACCGAGTGCTAATTCGATCATCTGGAGGTGACGTGACCAGCTCGTCGAGATCGCCGGCCGGGAAGCGCAGCTCGCCGGGCACCAACGGTTGTGGCCGGTCGGCGTCCGGGTCGTACAGGGACGGGCGGTCCTGCCGTCCGGTCTCCAGGACGTCCTCGAAGCCGGGGTCGGTGACCAGAGCGGTCCGGGCCCCCGTACGTTCCAGCAAGGCGTTGGTGGCGATGGTGCTGCCGTGCAGGACGGCGGACGGCGGGGCGGCGGACGAGAGGGTTCGGGCCCCCTCGACGACCGCCCCGCCGCCGTGCTCGGTCAGCCACGCCGTCTGCTACGCAGATGGCTCATCGCGCTCCTAGCATGAGCCGGTGTCGACGCCGAGACTGCCCGCCTTCCTCGCCGACCCGCACGGCGGCACCGGTGACATCGTCCTGACCGGGGCCACCCTGTTCAACGGCGCCGATCCCGGAGCTGGCTCACCCACCCTGCCCGAGGCGACCGTGATCGTGCGGGATGGACGGATCGCCGCCGTCGGCCGCCGCGGCGACGGCGTCCCGGACGGCGCGTCCGTCATCGACGTGGCGGGCCGGTTCGTGATGCCGGGCCTGATCGACGCGCACGCCCACCTGTCGATCATCGACCACTCGACCGGCTGGCCGAAGCCGGCCAAGGGCGCCGAGCCGCTGTCCCCACGGGTACTCGACCACGGTGTGGCGGCGGGCCTGCGTCGGGCGCTGCGGATGGGGGTGACCACCATCCGGGACGTGGGGGCGTTCGGCGACTGCGTGCTGGATGCCCGTCAGGCGATGCGCTACGGGATGTTCACCGGTCCCCGCCTTCTCGCCTGTGGCCGGATCGTCTCGCCCACCTCACCCGGCGGACGGTTCTTCGACGGGATGTACCGGGAGGCCGACGGTCCGGACGATGTGCGGCGGGCCGTGCGGGAACAGCTCCGCCGGGGTGCCGACTTCCTCAAGATCATGAGCACCGGCGCCCGGTCGGTGGAGCTGGAGAACCCGCACCCCGCCCAGTGCACCGAGGCGGAGATGGTCGCCTTCGTGGACGAGGCCCACCGCCAGGGCTACCGCGCCGCCGCCCACTGCGAGGGCCTGGGCGGCACCGAGCTGGCGGTCCGACACGGCTGCGACACCATCGAGCACGGCTTCTACCTCAACCAGCGACCCGACCTGCTCGAGCTGATGGCGCAGTCGGGTTCGGTGCTGGTACCGACGCTGTCCTTCCTGCACGACGTAGCCGAGGACGGCCAGTGGGAGGGCGTCCTGGTGGAACAGGGCGTGTACAACCTCGAACAGGCTCGGCTGACCCTGCGCGCCGCCCGGTCCGCGGGGGTGCGCCTGGCGATGGGCTTCGACTCCCCCGACTGCGCCCGAGCCGCCGAGGAGATCGCCCGCCTGGTCGAACACGGTCTGCCGGTGGCGCAGGCCCTGGCCGCGGCCACGTCGGGCAGTGCCGCCGCGCTGGGGATCGAGGACGTCGTCGGGGTCCTGGACGTCGGGAGGCTGGCCGATGTCCTGGTCGTGGACGGCGACCCGCTCGCCGACCACCGCGTGCTGCTCGACCCTGAGCGGATCTGGCTGGTGCTGCGCAACGGCGATCCGGTGGCGGGCGCAGCCCTGGAGCGGCCGCTCGGGAGGTAGCTCAGCGCGGCGACGGCTGCTCGGGGCAGGTGGCCAGCACCGCCGCAGCGGTGTCGTGCTCGGCCTGGGTCATCCGCAACCCGTAGGCCGCCTTGACCGCCACGACCCGAGCGACGAACGCGCAGCGTCGGGACGGCTCGGGCGGCAGCCAGCCGGCGACGTCCTGGTAGTCCTTGTCGGCATTGCTGGCCTTGCGGACGGCGAGCAGCTCCAAGGGGTCGTTGGCGAAGGCGGCCCGCTGGGCCGGCGTCCAGGCTTGGGCACCGGTGCGCCAGGCGTTGCTCAGCGCGACCACGTGGTCGACCTGGACGGCGTCCGAGGTCGTCGGCCCCCGCTGGAAGCGTTCGACGATGCCGGTGTACGGGTCGCGCAGCACACCGCGTTCGACGATGCAGCCGTTGGTGCGCGGCCGGATCTCCACCTCCGTGAGGTCGCGGCGCAACACCTCGTTACGGGCGTCGCAGCCGTTGCCGTCCGGGTCCAGCCAGTCCGACCCGAACAGCAGCCGGGAGTACCCCGTGCCCCGGTCCGGTTGCCCCACCGGGACGAGCGCGAGGGCGTCGACGACCCTGGCCGGCAGCTGCGGACGGGGGCGGCCACCGGGCCATGTCGTGCCCGGAGGCGCCGTGGGGCCGGAAGCGACCGGCGGGGAGTCGGCGCCGGCGGTCCCGGCGAGCGTCCCGGGACCATGGCGTTGGAACCACCACAGGCCTGCGCCGATCAGCGCGAAGAGGACGAGGACGGCGAGGAGCGACCTCGGGCTGTCCCGGCGTCGACGCCGCACGCTGGTCCTCCTGCCCGGTCCACGCACCTCACCGAGATCTTGGCGTAGATCCACCGGGGTTATCACCCGTGCCAAGGCGCCGGTGATGGCAGGCTGCCGGTCATGGACGCACTGCGCTGGGGAGTCATCGGGGTCGGCGGGATCGCCAGGGCCTTCACGGCGGAGGTGTCCGCGCTGCCCGAGATGTCGGTGACCGCGATGACGGCGCGCCGTCCGGAGCGGGTCCGGATCGCCGCCGACGAGCTGGGGGTGGCGCGCGCCCACGTCTCGGTCACCGACCTCGTTGAGGACGACCAGGTGGACGTCGTCTACGTGGCCAGCCCGCACCCGTGGCACGCCGAGCACGCTCTGGCTGCGATCGGTGCCGGCAAGCCGGTGCTGGTCGAGAAGCCGTTCACGATGACCGGCACCGAGGCCCGCACCGTGCTGGACGCCGCCGGGTCGGCAGGGGTGTTCTGCATGGAGGCGATGTGGACCCGGTTCCTGCCGCACGTCGACCGGATCCGGGCGCTGGTGACCTCCGGGGTGCTCGGGGACATCCGTACCGTGACCGCCGACCACGGGCAGGGGTTCGCCCCCGACCCGGCGCACCGCCTCTATGCGCCGGAGCTGGGCGGTGGAGCGATGCTCGACCTGGGGATCTACCCGTTGTCGTGGGCGGTGATGGTGCTCGGAGTGCCGTCGTCGGTGCACGCCGTCTCCGAGCCGGCGATGACCGGGGTGGACGCCCAGACCTCGCTGGTGCTGCGCTACCCGGACGGCGCGCACGCGGTGCTGACCTCGACACTGAGCGCGTTCACCCCACGCCGGTCGTTCATCGCCGGCACCGAGGCATACATCGACGTCGAGCCGGTGTTCTACACGCACACCGGCTTCACGGTCCGCGACCGTGACCGGGTGCTCGAGCGCTTCGACCCGCAGCCGCTGGACGGGCCGGGCAAGGGGCTGCGGTTCGAGGCCCTCGAGGTCGCCGGATGCATCTGGGAGGGGCTGACCGAGAGCCCGCGGATGACCCTCACCGAGACGGTCGCGCTCATGGACCTGGTCGACGAGATCCACCGGCAGATCGGCCGCCCGGGTACCTCCTGACCGTTGCCACCACCACGGGGCGACCTGCTCATGATCACCTCGAGTGGAGGAAGACTGTCGCCAATCCGGCCGGATACCGCCAGTTGGCTTCACTCATGGCGATCTTCACGATCCGCAGTGGCCGTCTCCGGTTAGCGATCACCAGCTCCTGGCCCGGCCGGCGACCGGTCGCAGGACGGGAACACATCGAGCTAACCTGGCGTTAGCACTCATGGGTACCGAGTGCCAGTTCAGACGACCGTGGAGGTGACCTCTCGATGCCTACCCGTTACGACCCGTTCCGTGAACTCGACCGTCTGTTCACCGACGCGCTCCGGGCTCCTGCGTCCGCCGCGATGCCGATGGACCTGTACCGGTCCGGGGAGAACTTCACCGCGACCTTCGACCTGCCCGGAGTCGACGCGTCCTCGATCGACATCGACGTCGAGGACCGCACCCTGACCGTGCGGGCCGAGCGGCACCAGAAGGCCCCCGACGAGGTGCAGTGGCTCTCCCGCGAGCGCACCACTGGCACGGTCGCCCGCCAGCTCAACCTCGGCCCCGGCCTGGCCCTGGATCGGATCCAGGCGGCCTACGCCGACGGCGTGCTGACCCTGACCATCCCGGTGGCCGAAGAGGCCAAGCCGCGCAAGATCGCCGTCCAGCACGCGGGCTCGACCTCGGCCCCGCAGGTCGAGATGCACACCGACCAGACGGCCGGCGCCTCCGCCTGACCCACCGTTTCGAAGACAGCCATCCCGAAGACAGCGCTGCTCACCCCAACAGTCATGGGGTGAGCAGCGCTGTTCTCTGCCGTTCCCGCCTCAGTCCAGGCCCGTCAGTCCAGGTCCGTCAGTCCAGGTCCGCGATCGCGATCGCGTCCAGACCGTCCTGGACGGCGTCCATCACCGACCCTTCGGCCCCAGACTCATACCAGGCGATCACCGCCCCGAACAGCGCCCACAGTCCGGCGGAGGCGACTGCGCGCGCCGCGACCGGAGAACGCAGTGGCGACCGGCCGGGCTGGGCGAGCACCTCCGCGAGCCGCTGGGCGACCTCCTCGACCGCGAGGTGAGCGGCTGCCCGGACCGACGGGACGGTGAACAGGTAGGGCATCCGGCGAGCGGTGAGCTCGGCGTCCACGACGAAGTGGGCATCGCCCACCTCGGCGAAGGCGCACCGCAAGGCCGGCACCAGGTCGTGTTCGGCCAGGTGCTGCAGGGCGGTGGTGAACAGCTGCTCGTCGTACTCGTCGTGGACGATGATGCCTTCCTTGGTGCCGAAGTAGCGATAGACCGAACTCGGCGAGACCTGGGCCGCATCGGCGATCTGGTCGATGGTCACCTTCTCGAACCCGTTGGCGTCGAACAGGTCCACGGCGACGGTCTGGATGCGGCGCATCACCGCGGCCCGCTTGCGCGTACGCAGCCCGGGTGCTGCCGGAGCCACCCGCTCGACCATCACCGCATCCTCTCCCGCCATCCCGAGGACCAAGGTATCTGGAAGTCACTTTCAATTGCGAGTTACTATCATCGAATGACACAGTCGTCCGAGCACGACACCGTGGTCAGCGCGTCCGGGCTGCGCAAGTCCTTCGGTCGAGTGCGCGCCCTCGACGGGCTGGACCTGACCGTCTACCGCGGTGAGGTGCACGGCTTCCTGGGACCCAACGGGTCCGGCAAGACCACGACGATCCGGGCCCTGCTCGGCCAACTGCGGCTGGACGACGGCACCGCCGCGGTGCTCGGCCGCCACCCCTGGCACGACGCGGTCGAGCTGCACCGCCACCTGGCCTACGTACCCGGCGACGTCACCCTGTGGCAGGGACTGACCGGCGGCGAGTGCATCGACCTGCTCGGTCGGCTGCTGGGGCGATGCGACGCGCGGCGCAAGGCAGAGCTGATCGAGCGCTTCGACCTCGACCCCACCCGACGCACCAGGGGCTACTCGAAGGGGAACCGGCAGAAGGTCGCCCTGATCGCAGCGCTGGCCGCCGACGTCGAGCTGCTGCTCCTGGACGAGCCCACGGCGGGCCTGGACCCGTTGATGGAGGCCGAGTTCCAGTCCTGCATCCGCGAGGGGACCGACCGCGGGCAGACGGTACTGCTGTCCAGCCATATCCTGGGTGAGGTCGAGGCGCTGTGCGACCGGGTGACCATCCTGAGGCATGGTCGCACGGTGCGCACCGGCACCCTGACCGACCTGCGCGCCGATGCACTCACGATGGTGGAGGCGGTCACCGACACGGGCGTCGACGGACTGGCGGATTGGCCCGGAGTGCACCACCTGGAGGCCCACCGCGAGGTGGCCGGCGTGCATGCCCGGATCCAGGTGGACGCCGGGCATCTGCCGGACGTGGTCGCGAACCTGGCGGCGCACCGTCCGACGCACTTCGTGGTGCACCCGCCGGACCTGCAGGCGCTGTTCCTCGGTGAGTACGCCGACGAGCTCGACGACCAGGGCGCACCGACCGGAGTGGGATCGCGATGAGCGGGACCACGCTCAGCCGGTCGTCGGCGCCGGGTGCCACGACGACCGACCGCAACGGACGCGGCGGGGAGGTCTGGGCGGGCACGACACGGCTGGCCCGGATCCAGCTGCGCACCGGTCGGTTGGGGCTGGCGACGGCGGCGCTCGCCATCCCGCTGCTGGTCGCCGCCACGGCGCGCAGCATCGTGTCGTTGTACGACACCCCGGCCGAGCGCGAGGTGTACCGCGCCTCGGTGGGATCCTCACCGACTGCGATGGCCTTCAACGGGCGCGGCTACGACCTCGCGGGTCTGGGCGGGATCACCGCGTACGAGTTGGGCTTCTTCGCAGTACTGCTGCTGCCGGTGCTGGCGATCCACCTCGCGGTCCGGCACACCCGCACGGAGGAAGACCTGGGGCGGGCCGAGCTGGTCACCGCGAACCCGGTCGGCCGACTGGCTCCGCTCGGCGCCGCCGCGGTGGTCACCACGACGGCGCTCGCGGTCGCCGGGCTGCTGTCCTGGGCGGGACTGGTCTGGGCCGGGTTGAGTGTCGGCGGTTCCGGCCGGTACGCGCTCGCGCTCACCCTCTACCTGCTCGGCTGCGCCGCGTCCGGACTGCTGGCCGCGCAGGCCGCGGCCCAGGCCAGAACCGCCTACGGCCTGGCGCTCGGGGTGCTGGCGGCGAGCTACCTGGTCCGCGCCGTGGTAGACGGCACCGGTTCGGACGCTGTGTGGCTCACTCCGATGGGGTGGTTCGCCGAGGTGCAGGCCTTCGGGGACTGGCGGGCCTGGCCCCTGGTGGCTCTGACCGCCCTGATCGTCGTCCAGGTGGTCGTCGCGCTGCAGCTGCGGATACGCCGCGACCTCGGCGGCGGACTGGTCGCCGCGCGGCCCGGCCCTGCCCAGGCCGGGCCCGCCCTGTCCGGACCGACCGGTCTGACCTGGCGGATCGGAGCCGGACCACTGCTCGGCTGGGTGGCCGGGGCGGCGGTCTGGGGGGCCGCCTTCGGGATGATGAGTCGCGAGGTGCTCGACATCGTCGAGACCAACCCGGAGATGGCCGCGATCGTCGGAGCCGCCGGGTCCGGCGGCGGGATCGAGGACGCCGTGGTGTCGCTGTCGGCGGCCACGGTGGCGCTGATGGGCGCCGCGGTGGCGGTGCAGCTGGTGGCCAGGGCGGCGGCCGAGGAGTCCGACGGACGGCTCGGCCTGGTGCTGTCCGCCCCGATCGGGCGGCTGCGCTGGTGGGTCGGGCTGGCGGCGACCGTCGTCGTCCAGGCCACGCTGGTGCTGCTGGTCGGAGGGCTGGCCATCGGGGTGGGCACGGCGTGGTCGCTGGACGACGCCGGGCAGCTCGGCCGGGCCACCTGGGCGACGCTGGCCTACCTGCCGTCGGTGCTGCTGGTCGGTGCGCTGGCCGGGCTGGGGTTCGCCGTCCGGCCGCGGCTGAGTGGCCTGGGCTGGGTGGTGCTGACCTGGGCGGCGGTGGTCGCGATGCTGGCCGAGACGTTGCAGCTGCCGGGCTGGGCCCGGGACGTGTCCCCGCTCGAGCACACCGGCCGGGTTCCGGTGGACGCCGTGGACGGCACGGCGCTGGCGATCCTGGCCGGGGCCGCCGTGGTCGTCGCGGCGCTGGCGGGCGTCCGGTTCGTCCGGCGGGACCTGGTCGCCGGGTGAGGCCGGTGTCGGCCGCGGGTCGGGCGCTGTGTGACGTTGCGGTCGCAAGGCTCAGCCCCCGAGGATCGCGACGACCTCGTCCTGCCCGCGCTTGCGGGCGATCTGCAACGCCGTCCGGCCGGTGGGGTCCTCGATCGAGGTGTCGGCACCGGCCGCGACCAGACTCCGGACGACGGCCTGGTGGCCCGGTCCGCCGTCGCCGAGGATCACCGCCTCGAGCAGCGCCGTCCAACCGAGCCGGTTGACGTGGTCGAGGTCGATCCCGGCAGCGATCAGCCGGTCCACGATCTGCGGGTACCCGCGATGGGCGGCCCGGATCAGCCCGGTGCCGTTGTAGGAGTCCTTGGCGTTGACGTCGGCACCGGCGGCCAGTGTCACCTCGAGCAGCCGCGGGTCGTCACCCACCTCGGAGGTCGCGATCAGGTAGGCACTCTGCTGGGTGGAGTCCTGGGCGTTGACGTCGCCGCCGGCGGCGGTCAGCTCCCGAGCGCGCTCGACGTCGCCTGCGTACGCGGCCCGGATCAGGGCCGTCGCCCCGGTGGTATCGGTGGCGTCGAGCGCCACATCGCGACCGATGGACCCGGACGGCCTGGGCGGCCCGGCAGAGCTGGACGGCGCGCCCGCCTCGGTCGCGTCGTCCTGGCCGGAACACCCACCGAGCAGTAGGGCCGTCGCCAGGACGGCGACCCAGCGCCCCTGCTCCCGGCCTCCCACCTCGAGGTCACCGCACGTCGACGGCGATCACCCGGTCCACTGCGGGCGGGGGCGGGAAGCCGAACTGCGCGTCGACGACGAGGAGTCGCCCACGCCCGAAGGCGGCGGTGGTCAGGGTGCGGTCGGCGGGAGTCGCTGTGACCGTTACGGTGCGCGCCGTCGTCCAGTCACCGCTCAGCCGCAGGGTGGTGAGCCGGCGGGCGAAGTTCTGGACCACGACCAGGGTGTGCCCGCGCAGCGCCAGCCCATCGGCGGTGACCAGGGGTGGCCCGTCGACCTCCACCTGTCGAATCTGCTTGTCCACCAACGAGATGCGCCACAGCTGTCCCGTGGTCCCCTGGGACACGAGCAGGTACCGCCGATCCGGAGTGGCAACGATGCCACCCAGGTCGAAGTCGGCCAGCGACGGTGTATAGGTGATCACCGCCGACACGTCCAGCCAGGCCTCGATCTGCCAGCCGGTGCCGTACTCGGCCACCCGCCAGATGATCGGCAGCGAGGAGTCGGTCACGTACGCGGCGCCGTCCGGACCGATCCACACGTCGTTGAGGAACGAGCCGGCCGCACCACTGGGCAGCTCGGCCAGCAGCGAGCCGTCCGGGTCGAACACCCTGACCTCGGCGCTCGGACCGCCGGCCACGTAGACCCGACCCGAGTCGTCCACGGCGATGCCACGCCCATTGTCGCCGCCACGCGGACCGACCCACACCGACAGTCGTCCCGACCCCAGCTCACCGCGATAGACAGTGCCGTCCCGGTTGGTGGCGCTGGCGTAGAGATACCCGGCCCGGGCGTCCACGCCGATTCCCTCGAGGTAGACACCGGACTCGGGCAGGTCATAGTCAAGGTCGCCAGCAGCGGCCGCCGGGGCGGCCGTCAGCGCGACCGCCAGCCCCGCGGCCAGTCCGACCGTGGCGGCCGAGCGGGCGACCGCCCTCGCGGTGCGATGCGTCCCCGTGGCCCCTTGTCGTGCCATCACCCAGTTCCTCCGTCCTTTACTGACATATCAGCAACATACCCGGTGGGGACGGAGATCCGACAGCCCTAGACTGCGCGCATGCCAGCGGACCCCTGGTTGGACGAGCGTCAGCAGCAGATGTGGCGGGCGTTCTTCGACATGCGGCGGCACCTGGACAAGGCGATGGAGGACCAGCTCGCCCAGCACGGCCTCTCCCACGCCGACTACACGGTGCTCGTGGTGATGTCCGAGGCCGAGGGACAGGCAGTGCAGGTCCGGGTCCTCGGCGAGCGGATCAGCTGGGAGAGCAGCCGTCTGGCCCATCACCTGCGCCGTATGGAAGGCCGCGGGCTTGTCGTGCGCACTGACCACCCGAGCGACCGACGCGGCACGATCGTGCACCTCACCGAGGTCGGGATGCAAGCGATTCGCCGGGCGGCTCCCGGGCACGCCGAAACGGTGCGCCGCTGCTTCGTCGACCTGCTGAGCGATGCCGAGATCGAGACGATGACCTCGATCTGCCGGCGGGTCAGCCACGCGGTCACCGATGCCCCTGCGTGACAACCTTCTCGCCGTCGTCGTCGCCGCGATCTGGGGGGTCAACTTCGTCGTCATCCACGCCGGCCTGGCCGGGATGCCGCCGCTGCTGTTCCTGACCTTGCGTTTCGTCGTCGTGCTGCTCCCGGCGATCTTCTTGGTGCCGCGACCCGCGGCCCGGTTCCGGGACGTCGCGCTGGTCGGTCTGATGATGAGCGCCGCGCAGTTCGGCTTCATGTACACGGCACTGCACCTGGGTATGCCGACCGGTCTGGCCTCGCTCGTGGTGCAGGCGCAGGTGCTGTTCACCGTCCTGCTGGCGTTCGGGGTTCTCGCCGAACGCCCGACACCCGCCCAAGTAGTCGGGATCGCTGTCGGCGCAACGGGTCTGGCGGTGGTCGCGCTCGGTCGATCGGCGGCGACACCCCTGGTGGCCCTACTGCTCACGGTGGCGGCGGCGCTGTCCTGGGCGAGTGGCAACGTCGCCACGCGCAGGCTCGGCGTGCCGTCCGGGCTGTCCCTGACGGTCTGGTCGGCCACGGTGACACCCCTTCCGCTGCTGGCCCTGTCACTGCTGCTGGAGGGTCCGCGGGCGATCGGCAACGCCTTGACAAACATCCCGCTCAGCGTCGTCTGGTCGACGGCCTACACCGCCTACCTGGCCTCGCTGGTCGGTTACTCGGTGTGGAACTCGTTGCTGGCCAAGCACAACGCCGCCTCGGTGGTGCCGTTCTCGCTGTTGGTGCCGGTGTTCGGCATGCTCAGCGCCGCCTTGTTCCTGGGTGAGCGTCCCAACATCGCCGAAGCGGTCGGTGGGATGTTGCTGCTCACCGGGGTGGCGGTCAGCACCCTGTGGCGCCGCGTCTGGATGGGGTGGGCCCACAGCACCCGCCGGCCCGGCACCATGTGACACCGTGCCCGCGGCTCAGCCGTCGGCGAGCAGGCTCCTCTGGTACGGCGCCGGGAACCGGACACTGAACCGGGCCGGCCCCACCCACTCTCGCACCTCGTCGAGCCGCCGCTGCACCTGACGGCGCCGAGCGGCCGGGACGTCACGGAACCACACGACGCGCAGCTCGCCGTCCCTGGCCTGTGCCCAACCGCCGACCACCTCGCCGTCCACCCAGATGCTCGGGCCGGCATTCCCGTTGCGATCGAAGGCATCAGCGGCCGACGGCGGCAGGTAGAACGCTCGCTGCTTCCACCCCATCGTGGTCGGGTCGAGCCCCGGCAGGACGGCGACCCACGGCTCGCCGCGCACCGGCCACCGAACGTCGATGTCCTCTGCCGCGACCCATCCCGGCGACTCAGGAGCGCCGGCCAGGGTCACCGGCACGGCTCCCGCGTCGGCCAGGGCGCGCCGGGTGATGGCCGTCGTCCAGCCCATGTACCACTGCATGTCGGCGGTGGTCCCCGGGCCGAAGGCGCTCAGCCACTGCCGGGCCGCCTCTTGCGCCGCAGCCCGCTCGTCCTCGACCGGGTCGAGCGCCCCCGGCACCCAGTCGTCGGTGGCCGCCCAGGCGTACTGGCCACTGACCCAACTGCCGACCGGTCGGGTGCGGACGACAGCGCCCTCGAAACCGAGCTGCAGAAGCACCCGGGTGTGCGCGGCCTGGACCCCCTCGTAGCTCTTGCCGACCGCCATTCGCAGCGGATGGGCCAGCTGCGGCAGTAGCTGCCCGACGGCTCGGGCCGTCATCGGACCCTCGGCGACCAGCAACGCCGTGATGTCCCGGCGGGCGGCGGTGAGCCAGGCCTCGCCGTCGCCGATGTCGTTGGCCTCGAGCATCGCCACCACCCGTCGATGTTCCGTGGCGGCGTACCGACCGGTCGTGGTGGCACTGAGGCCGCGCAGCACCTGGGGTGCGCTCACCCACAGGGTGCGGCGCATGGCGTGATGGCGCAGCAGGATGCGGTCGGTGTACAGCGCTTCGTCGACCGCCTCGAGAGCAGGGCTTCGCATCCTGGCCAGCGCTGACAGGAAGACTGTCACCGGGTCCGAGGAGTGCAGCGCCACCAGGTCGGTCGCGATGGTCGGCACCTCGTCCGTGCGCCGGCCAGGGACCAACCGGTGCCGCTCAGCCAGCCGGACTCGCCGCTGCGCCTCGGTGAGCACCAGGTAGCCAGGCATCTGACGATCCTGCCCGATCGCGTCCGGGCCGTGTGGGGTTGAGTCACGCAGACAGGGCCGAGCCCCACGCGCCCCACTCCGCTCAGCGGCTCCGGCTCGGCCACCCGGCTCAGACGGCGCTCTGCCCGCCCCACAGTCGCGGCGCGAGCGACCCGACGGCGTCCTGTATCACCTGCGCGGCGTCCAACGCGACGTCCTCGCGGTACCGGGAGGCCATGATCTGGACGCCGTTGGGCAGTGCCGCGGTGCCCTGCTCGCCGCCACCGTCCAGGCCGGTCGGGGCGAAGGCGGCGGGCAGCCCCAGCAGGTTGACCGCGATGCTGGGTCGCAGCGAGTGCCAGATGGCCAGGGTCTCGTCCCGGCTGCGCACGTCCTGCCCGACCATGAGCAACCCATCAAGCAGCTCGGGCAGGACCAGCACCGGGTGGTCCTCGAGGAACCTCAGCCAGTCGCGCACCAGAGTCGTCCGGCGGGCCAGATCGTCGACGTATTCGCCGAGGGTGGCGTACGGCTCGGCGAGCTCACCCATCACCCGCCAGTACTCCCGCATCTGCTCGCTGCCGAGGCGGTCCAGCACCGGCCCGAGCTGGTGGTTGAGGTCGGCCATCAGCAATCGGAAGGCGAGCTCGGCAACCCGGGTGATGCCGGGGGTCTGCACCTCGGTGACCTCGACGACCTCGTAGCCGGCCCGGGCCAGCACCGTCGCCGCGGTCTCGATGGCGGCGAGCACCGGCGGCGCCGTGCGGGCGCCGTCCAGACCGCGCAGGACGGCGGCCCGGCGCGGCAGCGGCGGCCCGCCCAGCGGCGCGGGCACCCACCACGGGTCGCGGACGTCGCGGGCCGACATCGCGGCCAGGCCCGCCCGGACATCGGCGACCGTCCGGGCGAGAACTCCCTGCACCGACATCAGCTGGGCGACGGTGCCGCGCTCGACCGGGGCCGAGGGCAGGTAGGCCGGCACCCGGCCCTGGGTTGGCTTGATGCCGGGCAGGCCGCAGTGCAGCGCCGGGATGCGCACCGAGCCGCCGATGTCGTTGCCGTGACCGAGCGCGCCCATCCCAGCGGCCACCGCGACCCCGGCGCCGCCGGAGGACCCGCCGCAGGAGGTGACGTCGTCCCAGGGGTTGACGGTGAGCCCGTACAGCGGGTTGTCGGTGGTCGGTCGCATCGACACCTCGGGGGTGTTGGTGCGACCGACCACGACACAGCCCGCGGCGAGCAGGCTGGCCGTGACCGGTGAGTCGGCTGGGGCGATCAGTCCGGCCAGCCCGGGCAGGCCGTTCGGGGTGCGCTGGCCGGCGACGTCAACATTGTCCTTGATCGTCACCGGTACCCCGTGCAGCGGGCCGAGCTCGTCGAGGCGCCCGGTGGCGTGAGCGGTGTCGAGGTCTTCGGCCCGGGCCAGCGCTGACTCGGCGAGGTCAAGGGTGATCGCGTTCAGGCGCGGGTTGACCTCGGCAATCCGGTCGAGGACGGAGCGGGTCACCTCGGTGCAGCTGACCTCGCCGGATCGGGTGGCAGCGGCGACCTGGTGGGCGTCCCATTGCCACAGCAGGGAGTCGGTCACCTTCGGAGTGTCGCACTGGGCGCGCACGTTATGGGGTCTCACTGCCGTGCGCTGTGTGACGTTGCGCCCACAGGACGGGCGCTGTGTGACGTTGCGCCCACAGGACGGTCAGCCAGCAGCACGGCCCAACCTGCCTCGCGGCCGCAGCCGGACCCGCGGCAGCTCCGGCGCCGGGATCCACGACGTGGCCCCGGCGTACCCGGGCACCTGGCCGAACCGCTCCGCCTCGCCGCCGGCCCCGTCCTGCCACTGACGCCGGTGGGCCTCGATCTCCTCGTGACTGCGGCCGATGAAGTTCCACCACATGACGACCTCCTCGGTGAACGGCTCACCGCCGAGCAGCAGGGCCCGAGCGGGCTGCTCACCGAGGTTGGCCAGGGTCAGCCGGTGCGGCCCAGCGGCCACCACACCCAGCTGCGAGCGCTCCAGACTCGTGTCCTGGACGGCGATCCGGCCCGCGTCGACCAGGACGCCGTGCTCGAAGGTCGGCGTGACCGGCACCTCCCATCGGGCCCCGGGTGAGAGGTGGACCTGCGCGCCCAGCAGGGGCGTCGCCGTTCGGACCGGTGAGTGCGAGCCAGCCAGCTCGCCGACGAAGACGAGCATCTCCACCTCGCCGGCGCCGGCGGCCAACCGGATCACGTCCGGCTCGTGGTGCTGGAAGTCGCGCGGGCCGTCGGCCGCCGCGGCGGGCAGCACCACCCACAGCTGCACCCCGTGCAGCACGGTCGTCGCCGGCGTCGACACCTCGCTGTGGCAGATCCCGGCACCAGCGGTCATCAGGTTCATCGCCCCGGCTTCCACCAGCGCGTGCACCCCGGCCGAGTCGCGGTGCTCGATCTGGCCGGAGAACAACCAGCTCACCGTCTGCAGCCCGGTGTGCGGGTGCGGCGCGACGTCCATGCCGCCGGTGGCCGCGACGTCGTCCGGGCCGTAGTGGTCGACGAAGCACCACGCACCGACGAACGCCCGGTCGCGGGACGGCAGGGTGCGGCGCACCGTCATCGCCCGCAGCCCGCCGAGCGGCACCTCCCGGGGGACGATGACCTGGACGGAACTCACCCTTCCGAGTCTGACATCCCCTACCTGCGGGGCCACCTGACGACGGATCGCCGCCGCCGATAGGGGCGGGGATTCACCACAAAGTGGCTTTGGCGGCCGCGTGGACGGCTCTCCTAGGGGTTGTGGTGAATCCCCGGCTCTATCGGGGTCCTCAGACTCACGATCGGCGCGTCGTTGGGCGGTGGCCACTGCAACCCGCCCAGTGGTTCGCGCGGCCGGTCCGAACTCGTCCGTCCCATATCCGGGCGGGTCTAGGCTCGACGCGTGGCTCGCTACTTCGACGTCCATCCACAGGACCCGCAGCCACGGGCGATCGTGCAGGCGGTGCAGATCGTCCGGAACGGCGGGCTCATCGCCTACCCCACCGACTCGGTCTTCGCCCTGGGCTGCTCGCTCGGCAACGCCGAGGGCAAGGAACGGATCCTGCGGATCCGCCACCTCAACGACAAGCACCACTTCACCCTGCTGTGCAGGGACTTCGCGCAGTTGGGACAGCTGGTGCAGGTGGACAACCACGTGTTCCGGGCGATCAAGGCGGTGACCCCCGGCAGCTACACGTTCATCCTGCCCGCCACGAAGGAGGTGCCGCGCAGGCTACTGCACCCGAAGAAGCGCACGGTCGGCGTCCGGATCCCGGACCACCCGGTGGCTCTGGCCCTGCTCACCGAACTCGGCGAGCCGATGGTCACCTCGAGCCTGCTGCTTCCGGGTGAGGACGAGCCGCTGACCGACGGTTGGCTGGTCAAGGAGGCCCTCGACCACGTCGTGGACGCGGTCATCGACTCCGGGGAGTGCGGCACCGAGCCGACCACTGTGATCGACTTCTCCGAGGGGGCGCCGGAGGTGCTGCGGGTTGGGGCGGGAGATCCCGCGCCGTTCAGCTGAGGCCAGGGGTACGTCGTTGGCCCGCGACCCGGACGTGGTCCACGATGGACCCATGAGTGACACCGACAACGGTCCGGCTGACAGCGAGCCAGCTACACCGCCGGACACCCCGGAGGGCACCGAGAGCGAGCAGGACTCCGCCCGGCGCAAGTTCCGGGAGGCGCTGGAGCGCAAGAAGTTCGGTCATCGCGGCCAGAGCGGCTCAGCTGACCCCAAGGCCCGGGCTCCGCACTCGGCGCCGGCCAAGCCACAGCGCGCGTTCCGCCGCAAGTCCGGCTGAGCGCGCCCGCCTCCCTGGCCCCGGCCCGACGGCGAGGAGCCGGGTCAGCGGGGTGGGTCGCCGAAGGCCAGGTCGGGACGGCGGATCTGACCGTCGAGGAACGCCAACCGGGCCTGTAGCACCGCCTCGCTCATCGCGACGTCCTCGAGCTGGTCTGGCTGGACGGCGCAGCGCGGCGCGGCAGCTGCGGCGACGAGACGCTCGACGGCCTGCGGCCAGGGCAGGGTCTCGATCTCGGCCCTCGGGTCCTCGGCCACCTGATGGACGCGCTGCCAGACCTGCTCGGCGTCCGCACCGACCCAGCAGTCCTTGATCCCGCCGCCGAGGTCGTTGTCGATCAACACGTTGAGGGCGTGCTCGCGGCGGCCGTAGTGGAAGGTCAGGGTCAGGGCCTCCTGATCACCCATGATGTCGCCGTAGCACCACGCCCGGCCGGGCCGCGGCGCACCGATCTGCTTGACCCAGGCCCTGTCCTTGACACCGGCGCCGACCATCCGCACTGCCGCCTCGTGGGCGAGGGGGCGAACCAGGTCGGGGCCCACCACGCTCAGGGCGCGCAGCATCGCCAGCCCCGCGGGCCGTGCACCGACCTCGAACTGCGCCACCAGCTGGGCGAGCAGGACGTCGCACATCTGGTCCGGTGTGACGTCCGGCGGGGCGGGGGCCTCGGCCATGCCCATGCCGAGAACGCCGATCAGACCGCTGGCGGCGAGCTCGGCGTCGATCGCGGTTCGGGCTCGACGGATCTCCCGCTCGGCGTCGGCGACCAGCGGTGCGAACAGCTCGACCGGAGTCAGGTCGTCGAGCCCGGACAGCTCGATCTCCAGGTCCTCCGCCCCGTCGGGGTCCTCGAACAGCGTGAGATCGGGGACGGCGGACAGGCGGCGGTCAGGTCCGGATGTCATCGCCCCATCGTGCCCTGCGCAGCGAACGGGCGGCGACCGGCGTAGCGAGGCGGCGCCGACCTTATCGGTGATCATCCACCATCACGTGCATCCGTAGGTCCCGGACTGGCGCCGGCTGGACGACGATGGGGTGCCCGGTCACCCAGCGCTGACAGCCACGGCGCCGGCGCGACGCGGGTCCCCGGAGGCGAGCAGCCCGAGCGCTGGTGTCCATAGCGCAGCGTTGACCCCACCGAAGTACATCGAGTGCGCCGGCATACTCCGCCGCGGCAGGGCGATGTCGTCGGGCACCGGCAGGTCCTCCTCGTGGTCGATCAGCATCGGCGGGTCCTCCTGGGGACGCACCCGCACGTGCATGCGCGGATGCGCAATCGCTTCGTGCAGGTCCAGCCGCTCACCGGCGAACAGAGCCAACGCCTGTGCGATCGCGGTGGGAATCCGGTCCGAACCCGGAGAGCCGATGGCCAGCACCGCCCCGTCGGGGGCACGCAAGCCCACTGTCGGCGCCATGTTCGAGGTCAGACGGGTCCCGGGCCGCGGGCTGTGCGGTCCGCTGGTGACGAGTTCCTGTTCGCCCAGGCAGTTGTTCATCAGCACCCCGGTTCCCGGGACGGCGAACCCTGAGCCGTAGCCGGAGGACACGGTGACGGCGCAGGCGCCACCGGCGGCGTCCACCACCGAGACGGTCGCAGTGCTCGGCGAGGTCAACGCCAGCCGCCCTCCCCGCGACACCGAGGCCAGCAGTTGCTGGGCCCGGTCACGGCGCTCCTCCTCGGTCTCCGGGTCAGCCAGCCCGGCCCCCAGCACCATCGCCTGTCCCCGCGCCAGCGCCCGCAGCTCTGCCGGTGACCACGTGTCGCCCTGCGGCATTCCCTCCAGCAGGGCCAGCAACGCAGCCACGGCGACACCGCCCGCCGCCGGCGGGGGGTTGGTGGCGAGCCGCCACGCGCCGGCCTGCACGGTGAGCGCCGGCCGCACCACCGCCCGGTACTCCGCCAGGTCGACGCGAGTCAGGATGCCACCTGCGCCGCTCACGGCATCGGCGATCGCCCGGCCCAGGTCGCCGCCGTACATCGCCTCGGCGCCCTGCTCGGCGAGCTGCCTGACGGTGTCGGCCAGGTGGGGCACCACAACGTGCGCCCCCAGGGGCCACACCCGACCGTCCGGGTCGTGCACGGCGGTGCGGCCGTCAGGGTGCCATCCGAAGATGCAGTCGTGGACGTAGGACAAGTAGTAGTGCGAAGCGCTGCCCATCGGGAAGCCCTCGGCAGCGTGCACTGCGGGTGCGAGCAACCGGCCCCATGGCAGTGACCCGAAGCGCTGCCAAGCCTCGTCCAACGCCTTCAGCGCCCCCGGGATGGCCACCGACCCGGGTCCGATGGTCATCGTGGTGCCTCCGCCGTACGGCGTCGAGACGTCCCACAATGCTTGGCCGAACCGCTCATCGGGCAGACCCCGACCAGGCATCTCCACCCCGCCGTCGACGGTGACCGGCTCACCCCCTGCGGGCTGCACGGTGACGTACCCACCCGCGCTGAGCGACACGAGGCCGGGTTCAGTGACCATGGTGGTGATCGCGGCGGCCACGGCGGCGTCGACGGCGGTGCCGCCGTCGACCGCCACGCCCACACCGGCCGCGGCTGCCACGTCGTTGGGCGCTGCCACGGCGACGCCGCGGCCTGGTTCCGCCTGGCCACCGGGATCGGTCACGCACATCACCCTATCCAGCGGCCGGGTCTCGGCCTCGGCACCGCTGGACCAGGGCCAAGGTGACCGCGCGCACTGAGGCTCGTGGCGGGCACGCCCGCCGCGAGCGATCGTTGCGTGACGTTGCACCCGTCTCACGTGCGTTGTGTGACGTTGCGCCCATTGGAGAGGGGGCGGCCGAGGGGTCAGCGAAGCGAAGCGACCCGGACCTGGAGCATTCGCAGCTCGCGCAACCGCTTCTCGTAGGTGGCGCCGAGCACGAGCAGAGCCAGCCCGACCACAGCCAACGGAACCCAGCGGGGTCCTCCAGAGATCACCCGGGCCACCCACGGCGCCAACTGGGCGACGGCGTGCACGGCCAGGGCTGCGGCGCCGAGCAGTACCGGCGCCTGCAGCCGCTGCATCGCCCCCACCGCCACGATTGCTCCGGCCAGGACGGCAACCAGCCCGACCCGCCACACCGGGCGGCCGTCGAGGACGGCCAGCAGCGACGGCCCGAGCAACACCACGATCCCCGGCGCCAGCGGCCGCCAGGACCGTTGTTGGGCATCGGCCCGCAGCCAGAGCACACCCGCGACCAGCAGGACGGCGGCGGCCGGCAGCGTCCACACCTCGACCTGTCGCCAGGTCGCCCCGCTCAGCCCGGCCCACTCGTCGGCCAGCGGCCCGGCGGCCCGCAGCAGTCCGGCCGCGCCGGCCGACAGCGCCCCGGCAACCGCCACGGCGACCCGTACACGGTGATCCAGCCACCGATTGGCGACGACGGCCAGCCCACCGAGCGCGATCAGCGCAGCTGGGCGCTGCCACGCACCCGTGGGCACCGCGGCCAGGCTCGGCAGCGCAACCAGGGACAGGCCCGGCAGCAACGTGCTGCGCACATCGGTGCCGCGGACCAGCCGCAGCCGCAGCGCGGTGACCGCAAGCAGCGCCAGCGCCGGAGGCAGGGTGTAGGCCTCGACCGTCTCCACCCCACCGGCGAGCAGTCGCAACGCGTTCGACGCGCTCAGCAGGGCCAGCCCCAACCAGGCGACCAGCCGCCGACCGGGAGGCAGGGCCAGCGCCGTCGCGGCCACCCCGAGCAACATCGGCACCAACCACACCTGCCGGTCCGTGCGAGGCTCGGCCGACAGCAACGGCAGGCACAACACGAGCAGCGGGACGGCGGTGCCCAGCTCGGCGGCCAGCACCCGCCGGTCCGGGGCCGGGCCACCCTGGCGTCGCTGCGACAGCACCCCGAGGGCACTCAGCAGCAGCGCGCAGACCATCACGGCACCGGCGGCGTACAGCCGGACGTCGCGCCAGTCCGCACCGAACCGGGCCAGCTGGGGTGCGGCGGCAGTGACCACCACGGCGACCGGCACCAGGGCGGCACCCAGCAGCGGCGCCAGCTCACCGGCCGGTGCGTCCGGCCGGACCGGGTGCAGCGCCGCCACAACCACCAGCAGCAGGAACGCCGCACAGGTCAGCAGCGCCCAGGCCGACGCCTGCCCCGGGCCCCGCGCACCCGATCCCCAGGACGTCGCCTCGCCGGAGACCACCATGGCCACCGGCACGGCGGCAACACCGAGGGCGGTGAGGAACCCCGCGGCCCGCTCGCGGGTGAAATCGACCGCTGCGCCCGCCGGTCCCGGCAACCCGGCCAGGACGGCGCCGAGCAGCACCGCAGCCACCCCGGCGGCCCGGGCATCGAGCAGGTCCTGCCGGGCCACGCCCGAGCCGCGCACCATCGCGGGCAGCGCCCCCACGCCCGTGGCCGCACCGGCGACCCCGATCACTACCAGCCCGGGCAGCGCCGCGACGTACCGCTCGGGTAGGACCGGACGCAGCCGCACCGCCGCCATCAGCGCTGCCGTCGCCGCGAGCAGGGTGACCGGGACCGACAGCAGCCGCGCCGTCCAGGACAGCGGCACCGCGACCGCGAGAGCGGCGGCGGCCAGGCCGATCGCCGTCTGGCCGACCAACACCGAGCGCCAGGTCCCAACCGGCAGCCAGCCCGGCGGTTGCAGCACGGCTCGCCGGCCGAGCACGCCGGCCGCCAGACCCAGGGCCACCAGGATGCCGGCTGCGGCGCCCAACGGCAGCCGCGGCGCCAGCGGCGCCAGCAGAAGCCCGGCCGCCACCATCGGGACCGCCGGCAGTGCCCACCGGACCGGACGGCCCAGCAGCAGTACTGCACCGGCTCCGACCAGACCCGCCGCCGCCCACCCGGGCACGGCGGAGTCGAGGACCAACCGGTCCAGCGCAGGCAGGGCCTGAGCCAGCGGATCGGCGACGGCGGACCGCCAGGGACGGACCGCGGCGTCCAGAACGGCCTGGACGGCGAGCACCAGCACCGCTGCGGCCGGCACGGCGGCCAGGACGGCGATCCCGCGCGCGCCCCGCACCGACCACGCGTGCGACATCTGCTCGAGGACCCGCCCACGCCCGCAGGTGGCGCGAACCAGCAGCGCAACCGCCGCGGCACCGACCGGGACGGCGGCCAGCATCGGCTCGCCCCCGACGCCCGGACGGTCGACGAGCCACCACGCGCCGGGGACCACGGCGAGCGCCAGCGCCGCGCCGGCGCCGAACGACCACCCCCGTCCGGACGTCGACGGCGGGGCCGGCACGCTGAGGTGCACGCTGAGGTGCAGGACGGCGACCGCGGCGGCCCCGACCGGTACCAGGACGGCCACCCCGGCGCCGCCGACCATCCACACCGGCAGCCCGAGCACCGCAAGCAGCCACGCGCCCACGCCGACCCAGCGCAGCAGGCGACGTTCGGCGCGCCAGTGGTCCGGAGCCAGGGCGCCGGCCGCGGTGAGCGCGCTCGCCGCGAGGAGTCCCAGCCCGGCCACGGCGGCGTGGTCGAGGACGTCGGACGACGAGGCCCGCACGCCGCCCAGCACCACGGCGAGCGGAGCCAGCACCGACCCGACCAGCGAGCCCACTCGGACCCGGCCCAGCACGGCCCAGGCGAGCAGCACCACCGAACAACCCGCCGCGGCGAGCGCGGTGTAGCCGAGCGCCGTCCACCGGTCGGCCCCGAACAACCCGGTGGCCCGGACCGCCCAGGCGTCACCGATGACGAGGACCGTGGCAATCGCGCCGACACCCTCGGCGGTCTCCGGCAGCCGAGGACGCAGCCAGGCGGCGCCGGCCATTGCGGCGAGGGTCAGCGCGGCGACGACAAGGGCGCGTCCGCCCAGGGACAACCGGTCCCAGGCGAACACCAGGAAGACGATGCCGGCCACGGCGACCAGCAGGGCGCCGAGGGAGACCAGCAGACCCTGGACGCCGATCCGCGCCAGGAGGGAGGGTGCGACGGTTGCCGGGGGTGGGAACGGCGCGGCTACGGCATCTGCAGGACCGGACGACGCGCTCAGGGACGGCGCGGTCAGAGGCGGCGCGGTCAGAGGCGGCGCGGTCAGAGGCGGCGAGGTCGCGGATGCCGGCGCAGCGGCCACCCCCCGTCGGCGGTGCTCGGCGGTGGCCGCCAGCCGGTCGAGCAGCTGGGCCCGCTCGGTGAGCAGCCGGGCGGCCTCCTGGGACACCTCCCACAACCGGGCGCCGTCCGAGCCGCTCAGGTCGACCCCGCATCGTCCGCACAGCGGCGAGGTCAGCGCGGCACCGCACACCGGGCAGCGGCTCGCGTCGAGAAGGTCCTTCGCCGCCGGACCCGGACCTGGCGGAACGCGACCTTGGCCGGTACCCGGGTCGAGTGCATCGCCGCCCAGCCCATCGCTGTCCATGCTGCCCCCTCGGGTCGGCAGGGGACGCTACCGCACGGCAGTGACCAGGCGAGTACGGGCTGTGGACGACCGCAGCCGTCGCGCTGCTCGGCCACACCGCTGGCCGTACCGGCCGGGTCCGGGTCGCCTTCCCCCCGACCAGGCCCCCAGGCAAACACGCAGGCAAACACGCAGGCAAACCGCAAGTGCTGCCCCGATCCCGCACTGCGGGACGGAACAGCACTCGACTCGGGCGGGGACACTCCCCGGGCAGGATTCGATGGTCGGCCGGCAGACCGACCGGACCGTGGGTCAGCGCCGACCGGCGGGAGAGCGGTGCCGGTGCACGAGGAGGGCGATCAGCCCGCCGACCACCAGCACGGGCAACCAACCCGGCCCGTTGTCCGCGACACCGTCGAACGGGGCGCCGGCCAGGAGGGCGACGAGCGCGCCGAAGAACCCCGCGGTCAACGTTCCGCGCAGCACCTCCTGGGCGTGGATCCGACCGTCCGGGTGCGGCAGGAACATCCACAGCAGGCCGTAGAGGAACAGACCGGCGCCGAAGAACAGGCTGACCACCACGAAGGCGACCCGGACGGCGACGGGGCTCACCCCCCAGCGGTTGGCGAGGCCGGCAGCGACGCCGGCGGCCATGCGGCCTCGGTCGGGACGGACCACTCCGAGGCGCCGGACGGCGTCGAAGAGGCCGGCGGCGGGCGTCGGACGCGGTGGGGGCGCCATGGCTCCGGCCGATCCGTAGCCTGCGTCACCACTCGGGCCGTACCCCGGGTGGGTCGGGCTGGGCTCACTGCCGGACCCGCTCGGCCAGCCGTTCACGGCGGTGGTCGGCCCTTGGTCGACAGGAGTGCCCCAGGCCGGCCCAGGGGTCGATCCGGTGGGCGAAGGGGTCTCGGTGGCGGGGATGTCCGTGGGGATGGGCTCGATGGAGAGGGGGTCATTCTGCGAGGGCGTCGTGTTCATGTCTCCACAGTGCTGCGCGTGGGCCCGTTGCGGATCAGGTGCCGTCCCTGAGCGGCCCCTGAACCGGCCCCTGAACGCACCAGGGCCGGTCTCCGGGTGGGCGCTCTAGAACGCCGTCCGGGATGCCCCGACAGCGATCACCCTGCGTGGTCAGCGGACGGGTCGGGTCAATGGCTGCATGCAGTCACCTAACGGTCACACTCGGGTATAGCCTGTCGGGCGAATCGGCCGGGAAGCGATCTGAGGGCACCGCGAGGCCCGCGCGCAGTGGAGGGGGGACTGTGGACATCCGCCCACAGTCGATGAGAACGGCATCGAATCGGTTACGAATCGTTAACGGTGACCTAAGGTCGGGGGTCGCTGCGACCGGGCAGGCTCTCCTAGTGCGTGAGCGACACCCCGTCGAGATCCACCTGGACTTGGACGCGGCGAGCAGTGGCGAGACGGCCCAGGGGCACCGGCACGCCAAACAACGCCGTCGGCACGCTGTCGCAGCACCCACCGTGCTCGCCGAGCGGGCCAAGCCCCGGTCCATGGTCCGGGCCCAGCGAGCACGCCGCCGCCGCGCCCAGCAGCTACGTGGCCTGACGGCCACGCTCCTGGCGGTGGTGGGCGTGGGGGCGGCCGTCGCTTCGACCACCCAGCTGCCCATTCCCGGGCTGGACCAGGTCGTCACGGTCGACGACACCGCGATGAGCCCGTTGCCGGACAGCGAACGCCGCCCCCGGCCGCCACAGGCGGCTGCGAACCTGAGCGACACCGGGTCTACCAGCCCCTCGCCGAGCCCCTCGCCGAGCGCGTCGGCCACCAAGACCACGACGTCGAGCGCGTCGGCCACCAGGACCAAGACGTCGAGCTCGACGACGGCCAAGGCCGCCGCTGCGAAGAAGCCGGCGACCCGGGCCCGTCCCGGCGTCGTCCTGGACGGGCGGAGCATGGGCGGCTGGTACGGCGGGGCCTCAGGTACCGGTGTGGCGGACGGTGCTCTGGCCGACTGGCTGGACCAGCCGGTCACCCTCGCCGCGTTCTGGGCGGACACCAGCGACGAGGTGCAGCGCACTGTGCCGTCGCTGACCTCCGAGTACCGCAACTGGAACCACGCCATGGACATCGCCGTGGGTGGCACCGTGCTGGGCAGCGGCGAGAACTACGCCGCAGCGGCGAGTGGTGCCTACGACGATCGCTGGCGGCAGGCGGCGCGAGTGATCGCGGAGCATCGCAAGGGCGCCAAGGGCCCCACGTTCGTGCGGCCGTTCCACGAGATGAACGGCAGCTGGTACGCGAACTGGACCGTCACCAAGGAGAACTCCGGCGACTACAAGCGGGCCTTCGCCCGGTACGCACAGATCCTGCGCCAGGCGCTGCCGGAGGTCTACATCGTCTTCTCGCCCAACTACGGCGACCACACCGGGCTCCCCATCGACTACTGGTACCCCGGCGACAACGTCGTGGACGTCGTTGCGCCGGACTACTACAACGACTACCAGGACAACGCCAACGCCAGTGTCCAGGGGTGGAACGCCGAGGCCGACAAGCGGGACGGCAACGGCAACCCGGTCGGTCCGGAGGCCTGGCGCCAGTTCGCGGCGAAGCACGGTAAGCCACTCGGCTTCCCCGAGTGGGGCGTCAAGCCGTCCGACTCCGGCGGCGGGGACTCCGCGGCGTGGATCACGGCGTTCAACGCCTGGATGAACCAGCACGCCAACCAGGCGACGTGGCAGCTCGGCGAGCAGATCCCGCGCGCCGCGGCCGGCAAGGTGCTCTACTCTGCCTACTTCAACGTCGTCCACGGCGGCAACGCCGGGTTCACCGTGTACGGGCACGGCGCGAACCCGAACGCCTCCTCGGCGTTCAAGGGCCTGCGATGGGGGAACAACAAGGCTGCCGGCTAGCCGTCCGCCCACCTCGCTGTAGCGCCTCGGCACACCACCCACTCACCGATCCGCCCTGCCCACCTGGACGCCGCCGAAGCCACCTACTCGTCGGCGAAGGCCACCGTGACCTGGGTGTAACCGACCTGGTTGAGCAGCGTGGTGAGCATCGCCCGCGTGTTCTCGCGCGCCCGCTGCGCGAGGTCGTCGGTGCGGGAGCCCGCCTCCGCCAGCCGCTGCTCGGCGACCCGGTACAGGTCCTCGGTGTTCTGGCCACCGCCCTGACTGCCGGCGGCGTCCTGGATCCGCTCCCGTAGACCGCGCTGGTGGTCTGCCACGTAGCTCCGGTCCAGGTCCAGCTGGGGCCGACCGAGCTGGACGGCGGGCAGCTTGATCGAGGCAGCGGTGCGCTCGTCGTTCGTGGTGACACTGCCCGCTCCGATGCCGGAGAAGTCGACTGTGGCATCCACGGTGCCGGCGGCCACGAAGATGACCCGTTCCCCGGCCAGGAAGGACGGCAGATTCTCGACGGCCGTCTCCTGGTCGATGACGATCTCGTAGTAGCCGGACGCGGCGTGGTAGGTCTTCAGGTCGGTGAGCGAGCGCAGCACCGGCTGTCCGGATCGGTCCACCGTCGTCTCGTCGAACGGGTTCAGATCGCCCACCGTCCGGCCGACCAGCCAGGTCAGCGCGACCACGGCACCGGCCACCCCGATCAGGACGGCGAGCACGATGACCACCATCCGGGTCAGGAACCCCGGCTCGCGATCCTCGCTGAGGTCCCGGGCGTGCCGGATGACGGGTGCTGAGCCTGCCTGGTCGTCGGGGAACCGGGCCGCGGCGTCCCCGTCCAGATCCGTGCGCAGCCGGGTCCCCTGCGAGTCGTCGGGCATGGCCCCTCCCGTGATCGAGTTCACTCTCCAGGATGCACCGGACCACCGCCAACAACCACCGCAGGCACGCGGCACGTCCGCGATCCGCACCGATCCCGTCCCGGCGTGGCCGTGGCGCCGGCTCCGCGCCGGCTCCGGCTCCGGCTCCGGCTCCGGCTCCGGCTAGGCTTCCCCGGTGCCCCTGACCGCCAAGTACGCCACCACGTGCAGGGCGTGCCAGGCACCGATCAGCCCAGGCGAGCAGATCGTCTCGGGCGGTTCCGGGTGGGCCCACGACCGCTGCGCGGCGGAGCAGGGCGCACTTGACCTCGGCGCAACCACCGCATCCGACCTCGATACGGGCGACCCACAACTGTCGCCCCGTCAGCCGTCGCACACCGCAACCGGCACCGAGGTCTACACCGACGGCGCCTGCTCGGGGAACCCAGGACCGGGTGGCTGGGCCTGGGCCACCCGCGACGGCCGCCGGGGCAGCGGCGGTGCTGCCGGCACAACGAACCAGCGGATGGAGATCACCGCGGCGCTGGACGCCATCCGAGTCCTGGAGGACTCCCCGTTGGTCGTGGTGAGCGACTCGACCTACGTCGTCAACTGCTTCCGGGACCGGTGGTGGGCCGGCTGGCTCCAGCGGGGCTGGGTGAACAGCGCCCGTAAGCCGGTCGCCAACCGCGACCTGTGGGAACCACTCATCGAGCTGGTCCGCTCCCGCGGCGACGTCACCTTCCGCTGGGTCAAGGGACACTCCGGCGACGAGATGAACGACCTCGTCGACGCACTGGCCGTGGCCGAGGTGCGCCGGGCCGACGACGACTAGCGGCGAACCACCCGGTTGTCGTCACTGCTGCCCTGGCCCGCTCGCACCCGCGGCCGGGCGGGTAACGACGACAGGGTGGTCCGCTCACCCAGCGCCGGTGGGACACTCAGGACATGAGCGCTCCGATCGAGATCTCGAACCTGCGTAAGCGGTTCGGCGCCACGGTCGCCCTGGACGGGCTGGACCTGGTCGTCGAGAAGGGCGAGGTGCACGGCTTCCTCGGTCCGAACGGGTCCGGCAAGTCCACGACGATCCGGATCCTGCTCGGTCTGCTGCGCCGCGACGGCGGCGAGGTCCAGCTGTTCGACGGCGACCCCTGGGAGGACGCCGAGCACCTGCACCGGCGTCTGGCCTACGTGCCAGGCGAGGTGAGCCTGTGGCCGAACCTGACCGGGGGTGAGGTGATCGACCTGCTGGCCCGGCTGCGCGGGGGCACCAACCCCGCGAAGCGGGAGGAGCTGCTAGAGCGGTTCGAGCTGGACCCGACGAAGAAGGGGCGCTCGTACTCCAAGGGCAACCGGCAGAAGGTCGCCCTGGTCGCGGCGCTGGCCTCGGACGTCGAGCTGCTCATTCTCGACGAGCCGACCTCGGGCCTGGACCCGTTGATGGAGAGGGTCTTCACCGAGTGCATCGACGAGGTGCGCGACGACGGCCGCACCGTGCTGCTGTCCAGCCACATCCTGTCCGAGGTGGAACGGCTGTGCGACCGGGTGAGCATCATCCGCGCCGGACGCACCGTGCAGAACGGCAGCCTGGACGAGCTGCGTGAGCTGACCCGGACCCGTGTGCAGGCCCGCCTGGCCGATCCGCCGGAACCCGCCGAGCTGGCCCGGGTCACTGGCGTCCACGACGTCCGGTTGGACGGCGACCGGATCGACCTGAGCGTGGACGCGACCCGCCTCGGCGACGTGGTCGAGCTGCTCGGCCGGCGCGGCATCCGGTCCCTGACCAGCCAGCCACCGACGCTGGAGGAGCTGTTCATGAGCAGCTACGAGGGCTCGGCGTCATGACCACCACGACTCCCCCCGCCGCCCCCCAGCGCGCCCCCGGGATGACCACCCGGGTGCTGTCCGGACCGGGCGGGATGACCGGCACCTTGACCCTGCTGCGCCTCGCCCTGCGCCGGGACCGGATCCTGATACCGGTCGTCGTCCTCGGCCTGGCCGCTCTGGCGATCAGCTCGGCGCAGGCCACCCTGGCGCTGTACCCCACCCCGGAGAACGTGACCGCGAACCTCGGTGGGGTGTTGTCCAACCCGGCCCTGCTGGCGATGTATGGACCGATCACCAACCCGACCAGTCCGGACGCGTTCGCGATCTACAAGACCGTGATGATGGGCGGGATCTTCTTGTCCCTGGCCGCCTACGCGATCGTGCGTCGGCACACTCGGACCGAGGAGGAGGAGGGACGCCTGGAGCTGGTCAGCGCCGGAGTGGTCGGCCGGCGCGCGCCGCTGACCGCCGCGATGCTGCTGGCCCTGGGCACCGTGCTGCTGACCTGTGCGGTCGCGGTGGCCGGCATGCTCTCCCTGGGCATGGACCCGGTCGGCACCTTGGCCTTCGGGGCGGCCTGGTTCGGTATCGGCCTGGTGATGACCGCGGTGACCGCGGTCGCCGCGCAGCTCACCGTCACCGCGCGCGGTTGTGCCGCGATCGCGATCGGCGTGCTCGGTGCGTCGTTCCTGATCCGTGCGGTCGCCGACTCCGTGGACGGCGCGGAGCGGCTCTCCTGGCTGTCCTACCTGGGCTGGGCGCAGAAGGTACAGCCCTACGGCGGCAACCGGTTCAGCGCCGTTCTGGTCTCGGTGGCGGCCAGCGTCGTCCTGCTCGTCGTGGCCTACCGGCTGCTGGAGCGACGCGACCTCGGCGCCGGCATGATCGCCACCCGGCCGGGCCCGGACCGGGCCGGTCGCTGGCTGTCCAGCCCACTGGGACTGGCCTGGCGGCTGCAGCGTTGGAGCCTGCTCGGCTGGACCCTCGGGTTCGTCCTGGTCGGAGCGCTGCTCGGTTCGATCGCCGGCAGCGTCGAGCAGATGCTCAGCGACCCGGCGATGGCCGACCTGCTGCGCCAGATCGGCGGCGGCGAGGGCACGTTGACCGACCTGTTCCTGACCGCCGAGTTCTCCTTCGCCGGGCTGATCACCGCCGCCTACGGGATCACGGCGACACTGCGGCTGCGCGGCGAGGAACGCGACATCCGCGCCGAGCCGGTGCTCGCGACGTCCACCAGCCGGTGGAGCCTGCTGGGCAGCCACCTGGTCATCGCGCTGGCCGGTACCGCGTGGCTGCTGCTCGTGCTCGGTACCTCGGTGGGAGTGATTCGCGGGATCGCCGTGGGTGACCTGGGCGGTGAGCTGGCCAAGCTCACCGAGGCGGCACTGGCGCCGCTGCCCGCGGTGTGGGTGTGCGTGGGCCTGACCGTGCTGGTGTTCGGGCTCGCACCCCGGCTGACCTCGGTGGCCTGGGCGGCGCTGGTGGCCTTCCTGGTGATCGGTGAGTTCGGCGAGCTGCTCGGTCTGCCCGCCTGGCTGCAGGATCTCTCCCCGTTCGCGCACCTACCCGCGCTGCCCGGTGGGGTGCTCACCCTGGCGCCGCTGCTGGCCCTGACCGCCGGGGCGATCTTCCTGCTGGCTTCGGGCTCGATATCGTTCCGGCGCCGCGACGTCGGCTGACCCGTAGCGGTTCCCCACGCCGGTCCCGGTCGGGGCAGGTGGCGCGACGCTATAGCCGCGTGGTCTCCAGGGTGAAGCCGTGCTCGCGCAGCCGGGCCGCCAGCGCGCCGTCCAACGCGGTGGCCGGGGTCAGCACACCGCCGCGCGCGGGGAGGTCGTCGAAGGCCAGCGCCAGCGCGCTCTGTCCGAACATCACCGCGGTACCGCGGTAGCCGGGGTCGAGGTCGGCGGCGACCCGGGTCCGGTAGCGGGCCCCGGACGTCGTGTCCGCCTCGATCTCGAGGACGAACCGGCCGGCCCGCATCGTCTCCTCGCTCGGGCCTTCTCCGGGCGCCGGCAGGATCCGGTCGAGGATGACGCGGGTCGGCGCGAAGGCCAGCCCGGCACCGAGACCGGCGACCCCGGCGGTCACCAGGACGGCCCGGCGCAGCCCGGACAGGCCTGTGCCGGCGTCGAACAGCTCGCGGTAACGCAACCCCTGTCCGTAGGACCAGCCGGTCAGGGCGTTGGAGCGACGCACGATCCGACTGTTGAACGGGCCCATCATGAACGCGGTGGTGACGTGTCCGGTCTCCTCGTCACGACGGATCGGGACGGCGCGACGCACTCGCCGCAGGACGGCCCGCGGGTCGATCGAGGCTGCGGTCCGGGGGGTGGAGGCGGCGGAGCGGTCATCGGACGCGCCGTCCGGGCCCGACCCCGGGCGACCGGCGCGGTCGGGCTCGGCGTCCCGGTCCGGGCTCAGCGCGTAGGGGTCTGCAACGATCCTGCGCACCGCACCGTCGCTCATCTCCTGGGCCATCACCCGAGCCGAGTCGAGGGTGCCGCCGCTGACCCCGGCCTTGATCCGGCGCACGAACAGCGTGGTGTCGGTGAGCGTGCCGGCCCCATCCGCCGCGGCGGCCTGCGCGGTCATCCAGACCCCCAGGTCGGAGGGGATGGCGTCGAAGCCGCAGGCCGGCACGATCCGGGCACCGGTCCGCTCGGCCGTGGCGTGGTGCTCGTCGATGATCCGGCGGACGTAGAGCACCTCGCCGGTCAGGTCGGCGTAGTCCGTGCCGGCCTGGGCGCAGGCGCCGGCCAGGGCATGCCCGTAGCGCAGGTAGGGCCCGACCGTGGTGGCCACCACGGCGGTCCGGCCGGCGAGCTCGGCGGCGGCCCCCTCGTTGGTGACGTCCACGACGAGTCGCGGCCAGTCGCCGGCCCGGGCCCCCGCCACCTCCCCCAGCTGCTCGGCAAGGGCGTCGAGGCGGTCCGCCGACCGGCCGGCGAGAGCGATCCGCGCGCCGTCCGGTGCCGTCGCCACCAGGTGCTCGGCCGTCAGCCGACCCACAAAACCGGTGGCGCCGGCCAGCACCACGTCGAACTCACGGCCGTGTCTGCGTCCCATTCCGGCCAGCCTAGATCGCGGCGACGACGGGCGCCGATCGAGACCGGTTCGTCGGGGGCCCGGAGCGAAACGCGGATAGACTCGTCCGTGGTCGCGGACGTCGCGCGGCGACGGTCTCGCTGACTCCGAGACCCGCCGGCGCACCGCGGCGCCTGCGCCGGTAGGGCGTCTCGGGGGCCGGCCCGGGGTCATCCAGTCGTCGTCCACCCTGATGAGGTTCGCCATGTCCGCACCACCGCAGCCCGCGGGACCGACGTCGTTCACCTATCCCGAGAAGATCGACGCCGCCGTGCTCAAGGTGGCCGGGGTCGTCGTCCTCGGCGCGATCATGTCGATCCTCGACATCACCGTCGTCAACGTCGCGCTGCCGGTGTTCCAGACAATCTTCGCCGCGGACCCGGCGAACCCGGTCGCCTACTCGACCGTGGCCTGGACGGTGACCGCCTATACCCTGGCCCTGGCTACCGTGATCCCGCTGACCGGCTGGGCCGCGGACCGGTTCGGTACCAAGCGGTTATACATCCTGGCCGTCGTGCTGTTCACCGCCGGGTCGGCGCTGTGCGCCTCGGCCGACAGCATCGGTCAGCTGATCGGGTTCCGGGTGCTGCAGGGCCTGGGCGGCGGCATGCTGATGCCGCTCGGCATGGCGATCATGACCAGGGCCGCCGGGCCGGCACGGATGGGCCGGCTGATGGCGATCCTCGGTGTCCCGATGCTGCTCGGCCCGATCCTGGGCCCGATCCTCGGCGGCTGGCTGATCGAGAACGCCTCCTGGCACTGGATCTTCCTGATCAACGTGCCGATCGGGGTGGTCGCGGTGGGCTACGCCCTGTTCGCCCTACCGCCGGACAAGCCGCATCCCAGCGAGTCGCTGGACGTGGTCGGCGTGGCGCTGATGTCCCCCGGGCTGGCCCTGTTCCTCTACGGGATCTCCTCGATCCCGGAGAAGGGCACGGTCAACGACCCGAAGGTGCTCATCACGATGGGCCTGGGGGCGGCGCTGATCGCGCTGTTCGTGCGGCACACCTTCCGACCGGCGCACCCGCTGCTGGACCTGCGGCTGTTCCGCAACCGCAACCTCAGCGTGGCGACGCTGACCATGTTCCTGTTCGCGATGGCCTTCTTCGGCGGCCTGCTGCTGGTGCCCACCTACTTCCAGCAGGTCCGCGGGGAGTCGACGCTGGACGCCGGGCTGCTGGTCGCGCCGCAGGGCATCGGGGCCATGCTGACGATGCCGATCGCCGGCGCGCTGGTGGACCGGGTCCCGGTGGGACGGATCGTGCCGGTCGGGCTGCTGCTCATCATCGGCGGCATGTTCGGGCTCACCCAGATCACCTCGACGACCTCCTACACCGTGCTGATCGGGCTGCTGTTCGTGATGGGACTCGGGATGGGCGCCACGATGATGCCGATCATGACCTCGGCGTTGAAGACGCTGACCTCGCACGAGGTGGCCCGCGGCTCGACCCTGCTCAACATCGTCCAGCAGATCGCCAGCTCGGTCGGGGTGGCGATCATGTCGGTGCTGCTCACCAACAGCCTCAAGGACGCCGAGCTGGCCCTGCCGGCGATCGCCTCCTGGCGCGACCCCGACATCGCCGCGACGATCGGTGGTCCGGACGGCGTGGCCGCCGGCCTGGCGCAGGCCGCCGAGGCGTTCGCCAGCACCTACTGGGTGGCCGCGTTCCTGGTGCTGCTCACCCTGGTGCCGGCGTTCTTCCTGCCCCGCCGGCACGAGGAGTCGCACCTGCTCGACGACGGTGGCCCGGACTCGCCGCCGGTCGTGCTGCACTGACCCCGCCCCGCGCGGGCCCGCGCGACAGCCGACTCCGGCCAAGATCTGGCACCGCCTGGCGCGTCGAGATCGACCATCGGCCGGCGACCACTAGGGTCGCCGCTGCGCCTGCGCGAAACCGCCGCCTGCCAGGAAGGACCGAACATGTCCTACGAAGGCCCGTCGTCCCCTCCCCCGGGAGGTTACGGAACTCCCCCGCCGCCCCCCGGCTCGGGTGGTGGTGGCTATGGCGGAGGTGGGGAGGGATCCGGCGGGTACGGCGGGTACGGCGGGTACGGCGGTGGCCAGTTCGGTGCCGGTGGACCGGGCGGACCGATGGGCGCGCCGCCGCCGAACTACCTCGTCTGGTCGATCCTGTCCACGCTGTTCTGCTGCCTGCCGCTGGGCGTCGCCTCGATCGTGTTCGCGGCCCAGGTGAACTCGAAGTGGCAGGGCGGCGACGCTGCCGGGGCCATGGAGTCCTCGCAGAAGGCCAAGAAGTTCGCGATCTGGTCCGCGGCGGCCGCCGCGGTGGGCGCCGTTCTCTACGGCGTCTTCGCGGGCCTGGCGGTGCTCGGCAGCGGCGAGTTCTGAGGGGCCGAGCCCGCTGACCAGGGCTGATCCCAGGGTGGTTCCCATGGCGACGACGCAGCCGACCGAGCCCCGGACCGCCGTCCGGGGCCGGTCGCTCGCTCTGGTCCGGATCGCTGTTCGGCGCACTGCGCCGTTCCTTTCCGCCACCGGCGCCGCGGCCGCCGCGCTCGCCGTCCTCGCGACCATCGACCCGAATGAGCCCGGCCACTACCCGATGTGCCCGCTCCTGGCCACGACCGGTCTGTACTGCCCCGGTTGTGGCTCGCTGCGCGCCGTCCATGACCTGCTGCACGGCGACCTGCACGGCGCGCTGGCCCGCAACCCGCTCACCGTGCTCGCCGTCCCGGTCCTGTTGATCGCCTGGCTGGGCTGGGCACGGCGGTCGACCGGACGGCGTGCGCCGCACCCGACCTCGCTGCCGCCGGCTGCCGTGTGGGGGGTGCTGGTGGTGGTGGTCGGGTTCTGGGTGCTGCGCAACCTGCCCGGGATGACCTGGCTCTCCCCTGCCTGACCCCGGCGTCCTCGGAATCCACCCGGCACCTCCACCCGGCACCCCCGGCACCTCCACCCGGCACCGCCACGAGGTGGTCGCCACGCGGCGAAAACGGGTTCGTGATTCGTCGGACGAATCTGCGACGCTGGCCGGATGGACCTCCAGCGCTACCGCCGGGTGCTCGGCCTGCGCGCCGTGCGCCGGGTGCTGCTGCTTGGCTTCGTGGTCCGGATGCCGATCTTCGCCGGCGGCATCGTGCTCACCCTGCACGTGGTCTCCACCCTTGGCCGTAGCTACGGCGCAGCCGGCCTGGCCTCGGCGGCACTGACGATCGCCATCGCGATCAGCGGCCCCTGGCGCGGGCGGCTGTTGGACCGGTTCGGACTGCGGCGCACCATCGTCCCGTCGATCGTGATCGCGGCCGGGTGCTGGTCGGTCGCGCCGTTTAGCGGCTACTGGGTGCTGGTGACGCTCGCGGCGATCTACGGGCTGTTCGTCGTCCCGGTGTTCGTCATCATTCGCCAGGCCCTGATGGCGGCGGTTCCCGATGACGACCGGCGCAGCGTGATCTCCCTGGACTCCTCGACGCTCGAGCTGTCGTTCATGATCGGTCCGGTGCTGGCGGTATGGGCGGCCACCGTCTGGCCGACCTCGTGGGTGCTGTTCTCGATCGAGATGGGCGGGGTCCTCGCCGGCATCGTGCTGTGGCTGGCCAACCCCGCCCTGCACCCTGAGCCGGCCACGACCGAGCACGCGAGCGCCCAGCCGACCACCCGAACCGAACGGCCCGATGTCATCCGCCGGTCGCAGTGGTTCCGGCCGGCCTTCCTGGCGGTCTGCCTGGCCGCCCTGGCCACCACGATCGTGTTGGGCGGCACCGACATCGCCATCGTGGCGGCGCTGCGCCACTTCGGTGAGCCCGCCTCGATCGGCTGGGTGATCGCGGTCTGGGGGTTCGGCTCACTGCTCGGCGGGCTGGTCTATGGCGCCCTGCACCGCTCGATCTCCGCGTTCTGGCTGCTGGGGGCGCTGGCCGCAGCGACACTGCCGATGGCCCTGGCCACCGGCGCGCCCTCGCTGGCTGCCTGGTCCTTCGCGGCGGGGCTGCTGTGCGCGCCGACCATCACCGCAACCGTCGACCAGGTTAGCCGCCTGGTCCCCGAACGAGTCCTCGGCGAGGCGATGGGCTGGCATGGCTCGTTCATGACGATGGGTATGGCGCTCGGCGCCCCACTGGCCGGTCTGGCCATCGACCAGTCGGGTTTCCCGGCCGGCTTCGTCCTGGTTGCGGCGGTCGGGCTGGTGGTCGCCGCCCTCGGCGGGGCGGCGCTGCGGACACGGTCCTGGACGCGCAGCACGGCCGCCGCCGTCCGGGCCGCCGGTCAGACCCGGGTCAGCTCGCGGTAGCGCCCCCGACCGTCGCGCGGACTCCGACCCGGAAGCGGCGAGACTCAACCCGGTCGTTTGAGGTCTGGGCAGGCACGACCCGGCATCATTGCCCGCCGCGGATGCGGCCGGGTGAGGTGGTGGCCGACCGGCGTGTGCGTCAGCCCTGCGGCTGGGCGATGTTCACCATCCACTGGATGGCGAACCGGTCGGTGCACATGCCGAACACGTCGCCCCACATCTGCTTCTCCAGCGGCATGGTCACGGCGCCGCCCTCGATGAGCCGGTCCCAGTAGCCGCGCAGCTCGGCCTCGTCGTCGCCGCTGAGGCTGACCGACACCGAGCTCCCGGACGAGGCCGGCATGCCGGGCGGTGTGTCGGAGGCCATCAGGGTGTACCCGGCGGGGGTCTGCAGCCGAGAGTGCATGGTGCCGTCGGAGCCGGGCCCCTCCATGCCGAACTCGGCGAAGGTGTTCAGGTTCAGGTCACCGCCGAAGACGGAGGCGTAGAACTCCATCGCCTCCCGGGCGGTGCCGTCGAAGGTCAGGTAGGGGTTGAGCAGGGATGCCATTGCATCCTCCTTCGCATCGCGTTGCAGCGTGCGTCGCACTGCTGCCGTGGTGGACCGTGATGCAGACGCTAGCCCAGCCCGCTGACACTCCGGCAGCCACAACGGCGCCAGGGCCCGATCGGCAGCAGCACGCCTGCGTGACCACGACGGTGCCCGCCCGGGCATCAGGGCGGCACCACGAGGTCCGCCAGGGGCGTTGTTGGGCCACCGTCGGGGCACCATGGTGGCGTGAAGCTGCCCACCGGGAGATGCGCATCGGCGCGGCCCGGACGATCACGCGCACTGCGCCGTCCGGTCGGATAGCGTCGTCGTCGCCATGAGTACCGAGGTCACCGGGCAGATCACCGGACTGCTCGACACCGCAACACAGCTGCGCTCGTCACTGGCCGGGCTGCGCCTGGCCCCCGGCCTGCCGCGGGGGCCCGAGACGAGCCGGAACGCCGCCACGATGGTCCGCGAGCTCGACGACCACGTACTGCCGCGGTTGGGCAACCTCGAGGCCCCGGCCCTGGTCGTGATCGGCGGCTCCACCGGGTCCGGCAAGTCGCTGCTGACCAACAGCGTGCTCGGCGCCGACGTCACCCGGCCCGGCTACCTGCGCCCGACCACGATGGCCCCGGTCCTCGTGCACGACCCGGAGGACGCCGCCTGGTTCCAGGCGGGGCACGTGCTGCCCAACCTCGCCCGGGTCTTCGAGGGCGAGGCCAAGGGGCACCGCGAGCTCAAGCTGGTCGCCTCCACCGCGCTGCCGGACGGCGTGGCCCTGCTGGACTCCCCCGACATCGACTCGATCTCAGTGGAGAACCGCGCCCTGGCCGCCGACCTGCTCGCCGCCGCCGACCTCTGGATCTTCGTGACCACCGCGGCCCGGTACGCCGACGCGGTCCCCTGGGACTTCCTGGCCGCCGCGCAGCGGCGAGGCACTCCGCTGGTCATCGTGATGAACCGGGTACCACCCGAGGGCGCCTCCCCACTGGCCGACCACATGCGGCAGATGCTCCTCGACCAGGGCCTGGCCGACGCCCCGGTGGTCACCGTCGCCGAGCAGGAGCTCGTCGACGGCCGGCTGCCCGCGGCCTCGGTCGCCCCCTTGCGCGCCTGGCTGGACCGGCTCGGCAGCGACACCGAGGCCCGGCACGCGGCGATCCGCCGCTCGCTGCAGGGCTCGCTGACCGACCTGGCCACCCGGACGACGGCCGTCGCCGACACCCTCGACCGCCAGGCCGCGGTCGCCGATGCCCTGCTCGGCGACGTCCGCATCGCCTACGACGAGGCCCTCGCCCAGGTCCGCGCCGACATCCAGCAGGGCACCCTGTTGCGGGGTGAGGTCCTGGCCCGCTGGGAGGAGCTGCTCGGCACCGGAGAGCTGTTCCGGCAGCTGCGCTCGGGGCTGTCGCGGCTACGTGACCAGGTCGCCGGGGTGTTCACCGGCCGGCGACGCCCCCACGCGGAGTTCACCGACGCCGTCGAGCACGTCGTCCAGACCCTGATCCGCACCAGGGCAGACGCCGCGGCGGACGACGTCGCGGCCCGCTGGCGGGCCCGGCCGGGCGGTGAGGCGCTGGTAGCCGGTGACGAGGACGGGCGGCTGAGCCGGTCCTCGCCGGACCTCGACGCGAAGGCGGCGGCCGCCGTCCGGGCCTGGCAGGGCGAGCTGCTGGAGCTGGTCCGGGACGTCGGCGGGGACCGCAAGGCGACCGCCCGGATCCTGTCGCTGGGGGTCAACGGAGCGGCCGCCGTGGTGATGATGCTCGTCTTCGCGCACACCGGCGGGCTCACCGGAGCCGAGGCCGCGGTCGCCGGTGGGGCAAGCGCCGTCGGACACACCCTGCTCGAGGCCCTGCTCGGCGACCAGGCGATCCGCAGCCTGGCCGCCCGGGCCCGCGAGGCGCTGGAGCGGCGGGTCGGTGAGCTCTACGACCAGGAGGCCGCGCGGTACGAGACGGCACTTGCCGACCTGGGCATCGACCGGCAGGCACCCAGCGAGCTGCGGCGGCTGGCCGACGGCCTGTCCCGCGGCGTCGTGCCGGCGCCCCGGCCGGCTGAGCCGGGACCGGCCGAGCCGGAACGCCCGAACCCGGATACCGCCCTCAACGACAGCGGAGGTGACCGGTGAGCCCCTCGGCCCGCACCGTCGCCCGAGAGCTCGACCAGCTGCACAGCCGGCTGGCGGCGCTCGGTGACATCGCCGAGCTCGGCCAGGGCCGGTTGGACGACGCCGTCCTGGCCCGGATCCGGACCACCACGACCACAGCGACCCAGCGCCTGGGCCACGGCACCAGCCACACCGTGGTGGCGCTGGCCGGGGCCACCGGCAGCGGTAAGTCGTCGCTGTTCAACGCGATCACCGGAACGGAGTGGGCGACTACCGGGATCCGCCGGCCGACCACGTCCGCGCCGCTGGCCGCCGTCTATGGGGACGGGGCCGAGCAGCTGCTGGACTGGCTGGAGATCCCCAACCGGCAGCGGCACGAGGCCGGCGAGCTGGACGGCCTGGTGCTGCTCGACCTGCCCGACCACGACTCGAGGGTCACCGCACACCGCGCCGAAGTTGACCGGCTGGTCAAGGTGGTCGACGTGTTCGGCTGGGTGGTCGACCCGCAGAAATACGCCGACGCGGCGCTGCACGAGGGCTACTTGCGCAACTTCGGCCGGCACGGCGCGGTGAGCATGGTGCTGCTCAACCAGGTCGACCGCTTGGACGGCGAGGCGCGGGCCGGCACCGTCGCGCACCTGTCCCGGCTGCTGGCCGAGGACGGCCTGAGCGAGGTGCGGGTGATCCCGGTCTCGGCGGTCACCGGCGAGGGCGTCGACGCGCTGCGCCGCGAGCTGGCCGCCCGGGTCGCCGAACGACGCGCCATCGTCACCCGGATCGATGCCGACATCGACTGGCTGGCAACAGATCTCGCGTCCTCATGGGCGGCCTTGGCGGACCGTTCGGTGTCGAAGGACCGGCGCCGCGAGCTCGTCGGGGCCGCCACCGAGGCAGCCGGTGGCGACCAGATCGAGGCCGCGGTCGCCAGGTCGTACCGGCACCGGGGCACGCTCGCGGTCGGCTGGCCGTTGCTGCGCTGGGTCCGCAGGGCCAAGCCGGACCCGCTGTCCAGGCTCGGGCTCGGCGGGCGCCGTCCGGAGCTGCCCGACGGCGACGGCGTGACCCACGCTGTGCGACGCACCGCCATCGCCTCGAACCCGTTGGCCACGGCCCGGTTGGACGAGGCATTGCGGCATCTGTCCCGGGACGCCGGTCACGGCCTGCCGGAACAGGCCCGGCTGTCGGTGGAGTCGGTGGTCGAGGGCACCAAGGACCGGCTGCCCGACGCCCTCGACGAGGCGGCCGGCAGCACCGACCTGCACATCGGCCCGCCGCTGTGGTGGCGGTTGCTCGGGCTGGTGCAATGGCTCGCCGCGGCCGCGCTCGTGGGCGGTCTGCTGTGGCTGCTCGGGCTGTGGCTCCTTGCTTGGTTCCGGTTCCCGGAGCCGCCGACGCCGACCTGGCGCGGGTTCGAGCTGCACACGCTGCTCTGGGCAGGCGGCGCCGTGGTCGGGGTGCTGATCGCGGCACTCGGCCGCCGGTTCACCGCCTGGGGCGCCAGACGCCGGGCCCGCCGGGCCCGGAAGTCGTTGGAGGACAACGTCACTGAGGTGATCGACGTCCGAGTGGTCACCCCGGTGAACGCCGAGCTTGACCGGCTGACCGAGCTCCGCCGCGCCGTCCAGCGGCTCTGACTGAACCCGGCCGACTAGACCTCGACCAGCGCCCCGCGGGCCGGTGCCGGACCGATCGCCGCGCCGAAGTCCCCGTACTCGGCGAACGCGATGCAGGCCTTGGTGATCTGCTCCACGGTGAGCTCGGTGGTCCAGTCCCGTAGCGGCCCGCTGTCCATCCCGTGAGCGGCCAGGACGGTGGCCATGGCGTCCAGGGAGTCGGTGCCCCGCAACGGGTTCTCGTCGGCGATCTCACCGATCTCGGTGCTCGTGTGCTGCAGCCGCTCGAAGGAGTGCTCGGCCAGCACAGCCATCCGCTGGCCCGGGGTGAGCTGCAGCCCGAGGTGGGTCAGGACGGCGTCCAGCGCCGCCGGTTCCCCGTCCGCGTGCGGGTCGAGGAACAGCACCCCGGGGACGCCGCGCAGCCGCCGGCCGAGCTGCATTCCGTCGATAACGTCGAAGATCACCTGACGCAGCATCCGGTCGTCGGCGACCGGTGCCGCAGCGGACACCTGGTCGATGCGCGAGGCCAGCGCCGCCATCGGGTGCCGGTGGCAGTAGATCACCCGGTGCACCACGCCCGCCCGGATCGCGTCGGTGATCGCACCGGCGTCCGCCTGGCACTGCACGAGCCTGTGGTAGCGGGCCGGGGTGACCGTCACCTCGGCCAGGGCCGTCCCGGCCAGGTAGCCGACCTCTCGGTAGATGACCGGGTCGGCGAGGGCCATGGCGTGGCGGGCCACATGGAAGACCCAGGTACTTCCACTGCGGAGCATTCCGGTGCACAACAGGGTGGTGGGCTGCATCGGCGTTCCTTCCACGGGCGACCGATGACTACATCGGACGGGTGAACCGATGACTTGACGCACCCGACGCGTCGCCGTCGGAGTGTTCGTGGTCTGGGCGTCCCGCCGCGACGAGGGCCGGCGCTTTCGCTGAGGCGAGGGCCGCCGAAGGAGGCCGTCCGGTGACGGCCTCCAGACCCGGACCGCTCGTCAGTCGAAGATCCAGCCTTGGCGCATCCCCGGCTCGCGACCGGGCTCGATGTAGTGCTCCAGGCAGAACATCGACGCGAACACCTCCGGCGGCAGCGAGAGCATCATCCCGACATCGCTGGTCTGACTCGCATGCGCCTGCAGCGCAGCGCGTTTACGCTCCAGCCACGCCGTGACGTCGACCTGCAGGTGGATCTCGGCCTCCGGGGTGCCGACCGGATTGCCGTCATCGGCGGGGGCGTCCGGGTCCCAGTCCTGACCGTCCGGCCCGGAGGTGTCCATCCCAGCGGCCCTCGCCTGGTCGAACATCCGGCGCCACGCATCGCGGTTCATGGTGACCTCGAGCAGCCGCGGACGGCGCGCGGCCAGCGCCGCGGCGGCGTGGACGAGGCGGTGCACGGCGATGTGGTCGGGGTGGCCGTAGCCGCCGTGCCAGTCGTAACCGACGACAACGTCGGCCTGCTCGGAGTCCAGCACCGCAGCCAGCCGTTTGGCCGCCTCGTCGGGGTCGGCCGAGCACAGCGCACCGGTCCAGGCGTTCTGCTCCCAGCCGGTCATTCCGGAGTCGGCGTAACCGAGCCAGTGGACGGCGGCCAGCCCCAACACCTCGGCGCTGGCCTGCGCCTCACGGCGGCGGCCGTCGACGACGCTCTCGCCCTCGGCCAGGTGATCCGGCGGCTCGCCGTGGTCACCATTGGTGGCGAACACCACCACCACCCGGTGTCCCTCGTCGGCGGCGCGGGCCATCGAGCCGGCGGTCTGGCTGGCCTCATCGTCGGGATGGGCGTGGACGAACACGATGGTGGACATGGCCCCATCATCCCCATCCCCCAGCGTCCCGGAAACGCAGGTCCGCCGATCCGGGTCGGACCAGCCCAGGCCCACGCGGCGGCTAGGCCCGACACGACCCGGGCGGGTGGGGTTGCCGATCCGACCCATGCCCGTGTTCTATGGTCGGGCTTCCTTTGGGTCCTAACGATGGCCTGACCACTCCGACACCCTGGACCACCCGTGCCCCGACCGCTGATCGCCGTCCCCGGCCGGTTCTCTGCCTCGGCCTCGGCCCTGCGCTTCCGGGCCGTGGTGAACGCCAGCAAGCTGCTCGGCGCGGTGCACGCGGCGGGCGGGGAGCCGCTCACCGTCTTCCCACACGCCCTGAACGGCGAGGTCGAGCCGGGCGAGGTCGCCGAGCGGCTGTCCTGGGCGGACGGCGTGCTGCTGCCCGGCGGCGGCGACCTGGCCCCCCGCCGGTACGGCCAGCAGCCGGACTCCGAGCATCTCTACGACGTCGACGATGAGCAGGACGGCTTCGACCTGGCAGTGGCTGTCTGGGCCCGGCAGGCCGCGGTCCCGGTGTTGGCGATCTGCCGCGGGCTGCAGGTCGTCAACGCCGCCCTGGGCGGGGACCTGGAGCAGCACATGCAGACCCCGCACCGGCACGTCGTCCAGCCGCTCACCATCGACGACCCGGAGCTGGCCGGGCTGCTCGGTACGGACACCGCCGACATCTCGTGCTACCACCACCAGCGGATCGGCCGCCTGGGCGCGGGTCTGCGGACCGGTGCCGTCGCCCCGGACGGGACCATCGAGGCGGTCACCGACCCACAGGCGCCGGGGTGGTTCCTCGGCATCCAGTGGCACGCCGAGGACACGGCGCAGAGCGACCCGGCGCAGCTGGCCCTGTTCGAGGCGCTGGTGGATCGCGCAGCTCACGAGAGAGGGCGCGCAGGTCGTCGCAAGCGGGAACCGGCCAGGCCAGGACGACGGGCAGCCACCAGCGGCGCCCGGCGAGGAGCCGGCTAGTCCAGCGCTTTCCCTGGTGGCGCACGGGCGCCGTCCCTACCCTGATCGAATGGACTCCAGTACGCCCACTTCCGGTCAGAGCAGCGACGAGATCGCTGAGGAATTCGAGCTGGCCGAGCTCGCCGAGCTGCGCGACGACCTCTCCGAGCTGGATGGAACCGGCGGCGGTGACGACCGGGACGACGGCGAGACCGGCGGCGCCACCGTCGACGCCACCGCCACCCAGGCGGCGGGGGCCGACGCGCTGGCGAGCGGCACGCCGGACGAGGACCTGCCGGCTTGGCGAATCGGCTACCCGTACAAGAGGAAGCTGAAGCGCGACGAGTACGAGAAGACCAAGTACGCGCTGCAGATCGAGCTGCTCAAGCTGCAGCACTGGGTCAAGGAGACCGGCCAGAAGCTCGTCATCCTGTTCGAGGGTCGGGACGCGGCCGGCAAGGGTGGCTCGATCAAGCGGTTCACCGAGCACATGAACCCGCGCGGGGCCCGGGTGGTGGCCCTGTCCGTGCCGACCGAGGTCGAGAGCAGCCAGTGGTACTTCCAGCGGTACGTGTCACACCTGCCGACCGCCGGGGAGCTCGTGATGTTCGACCGATCCTGGTACAACCGGGCCGGTGTCGAGCGGGTGATGAGCTTCTGCACCCCGACCCAGTACCTGGAGTTCATGCGGGAGTGCCCGGACTTCGAACGGATGCTCGTGAACTCGGGCATCAGGCTGTTCAAGTTCTGGTTCTCGGTCGGCCGTGAGGAGCAGCACGCCCGGTTCGCCTCCCGGCGGGTCGATCCGGTCAAGCAGTGGAAGCTCTCCCCCACTGACCTGGCCAGCCTCGACAAGTGGGACGCCTACACCGAGGCCAAGGAGGCGATGTTCTTCTACACCGACACGGCGGACGCCCCGTGGACGGTGATCAAGTCCAACGACAAGAAGCGGGCTCGGATCGAGGCGATGCGGGTGCTGCTGTCGAGCTTCAACTACCCGTCCAAGGACCACGGACTCGTCGGCAGGCCCGACCCGCTGATCGTGGGTCCGGCGTCCGAGGTGTACGAGGCGGGGGAGAACTCGGGACGGCTGCTGCCCAGGCTCTAGGAGGAGACGCTTCGATCGATCTGGGTGGGGTCTGCCACCGAGTTCGGTGGCAGACCCCACCCAGACTGCGATGCGGGCCCGGGCGGGGCACCTCCCGTCGCCTTGGACTCACCTCAGGGGAGGCTGAGAGGATCCACGCCATGACGGACACAGCCCCGCCCGGCGCACGGATCGAGATCCGCAACCTCACCAAGCGCTTCGGCAGCTTCACCGCCGTGGATGACCTGACCTTCAACGTCGAACCGGGACGGATCACCGGGTTCCTCGGCCCGAACGGCGCCGGGAAGACGACCACGCTGCGGATGGCTCTGGGCCTGGTCCAGCCAACCAGCGGGACGGCCACCATCGGAGGTCGGCCGTACGGGCACATCCCACACCCGATCACCATGGTCGGCGCAGCGCTGGAGGCGACCAACTTCCACCCCGGCCGCAGCGGACGCAACCACCTGCGAACACTGGCTGCCACCGCGGGAATCGGCGACGAACGGGTCGACGAGCTGCTCAGCCTGGTCGGGCTCGAGGCCGCGGGCCGTAAGGCGGCCGGCGGGTACTCGATGGGGATGCGGCAACGCCTGGGCCTGGCCGCCGCACTGCTCGGCAACCCCCAGGTGCTGCTGCTCGACGAACCGGCCAACGGCCTTGACCCGGAGGGGATCCGGTGGCTGCGTGAGCTGCTGCGATCACTGAGCGCGGGAGGCAAGACGATCCTGGTCTCCAGCCACCTGCTGCAGGAGGTCGAGCAGACCGTCGACGAGATCGTCATCATCAACAACGGCAGGCTGGTGACGGCCGGTTCGGTGGATGCGCTGCATGGCGAGGCCACCTGCGTGGTGCGCACCTCGGACCCGACCGCCCTGGCCCGGGCCCTGTTCGACGTCGCCCAGGCGACCTCTCGGCCGGACGGGTCCGGTGCGCTGATCGTGGCGACGCCCGACCTCAAGCTGGTCGGCGACGTCGCGCTCGCCCACGGGTTGCCGATCTGGGAGCTGCGCAGCAGCGGCGGCGACCTGGAGGACCTGTTCTTCAGCCTCACCGACGGCACCAACCGCAACCTCGGCACAGATCGACCGGACGGCGAGCAGATGGGAGTCGTGGCGTGATCGGGGCGATCCGTTCAGAGGTGCGCAAGGTCTTCACGACCAAGCTGTGGTGGGGCATGGCCCTGGGTATGGCGCTGATGGCCGCGCTCATCGCGATGGGGTTCGCGGCGCTGGTCGGCTCGGACCAGGTCGGTGGACCCGCCGACGACCAGGGCAACCCGTTCGCCACCCTGACCGTCGGGACGGCCCAGCTCGTCTACAACGCCGGCATGGTGCAGAGCCTGACCACGCTGTTCCCGTTGACGCTGGGCATCCTGCTGATCACCACCGAGTACCGGCACAAGACGATCACGGCGACCTTCCTCGCCGTTCCCAACCGGTGGGTGGTGATGGTCTCGAAGATGGTCGCGGTCCTGGTGGTCGGCGCGGTGTACGCGTTGGTGCATGTGGCTGCGAGCGTCGCCGGCGGAGCGAGCATCCTGGCCCTGGTCAAGGACCTACCGACGCTGCTCGGCGACTCCGAGGTACAGAAGTCGCTGGGGATCGCGACCGTCGCCTTCATGGTCTGGACGCTGTTCGGGTTCGGGATCGGCATGCTGATCCGCAACCAGATCGCCGCGGTGCTCATCGCGGTGGGCGCCGCTTTCGTCGTCCAGTTGGCCCTGAACATCCTGTTCAGCGTGCAGGAGTGGTGGTCGGCGATGAAGTGGATCCCGGGCAACCTCACCACCAACATGCTCATCACCAGCGACCCGACCGCGGGACAGACGGTCGACCCGGCCACGGCCATGCAGTCGTTCGCACACTGGTGGCAGGCGGCGCTGGTGCTGACCGGCTACGCGCTGGTGCTGGCGGTCCTCGGCGCGTTCCTGACCACCCGGCGCGACGTGTCGTGACGTCCGGTCGGCCCGTCCGGCTGTGACCCACAGCTGTGACCCGCCTCCGGGGGATGACGCCAGGCTGCGGGGACGCCGCCGAACGTCGCCGCGGGGCACGGCGACGAGGCAGTGCCGGCTCCGGTCAGGAGCGGCTCTGCGCCGCCGCACCAACGTGCTCGGCGAGCCAGTCGACCAGTGGTCGGATGGCGCGCCAGTCGTCTCGTACCCGGCCCAGGGTCTGCGCCGTGGCCAGCCAGTCGGGCTCCGCGTGGTCGCGGGCCGCGGTCAGGGTGCGATGGCGCAGCAGCTCGAGCCGGGGATGGTCGGCGGCGATCCCCCGAGGGCGGCTCTTCAACTGCTCACCACCCACCTCGAACCCGGTACGCGACAACCGGCCCAGGACGTCCGACAACGTCGATCCGGCCTTCCCGTCGTCCACCGCTGCGCGATAGCGCGCCACTTGGTCGGACGACGCGGCGTACCAGCCGCCGGCGACGAACAGCCCGGTGGCGCTGACCTGCACGTACCAGCCCATGCCGCTCGCAGTGGCGACGTAGCCGCCCTGATGGGTCTTGTACGGCGACTTGTCGGCAGAGAAGCGGACGTCGCGGTAGGGCCGGAAGAGCTTGGGCTCGCCGAACTCGTCGGCGAGCGCCGCCAGCAGAGCCTGCATCGGCTCCTTGACGCAGCTGAGGTAGGTGTCGGTGTTCGCCGTCCAGAAGTCCTTGGTGTTGTCCAGCTCGAGTCGCTGGTAGAACGCGACCGCCTCGGGCGGGAAGCCGGTGAATGCCATCACCGAACCCTACGACGGTGGTGGGTAGCCTCGACACCATGACTTCGGTGCGCTACCTGAGCACCCGCGGCGGCGACTCGGGGCGGCGGTTCAGCGAGATCCTGCTGGAGGGTCTGGCCCCGGACGGCGGGCTGTACCTGCCGCAGACCTATCCGGCCCTGGACGCCGCGACGCTGCGGTCGTGGCGTGGGCTGAGCTACGCCGAGCTGGCCGAGCGGGTGCTGGGCCTGTTCATCGACGACATCCCGGCCGGCGACCTGGCCGCGCTGGTACGAGGCACCTACACGGCACAGGTGTTCGGCACCGAGGAGATCACCCCGCTCACTCGGCTGGACGGTCTGGGCGGCGAGGTGCACCTGCTGGAGCTGTCGAACGGTCCGACGCTGGCGTTCAAGGACCTGGCGATGCAGCTACTCGGCGCACTGTTCGAGTATCAGCTCCAACGGCGCGGCGAGACGCTGAACATCCTCGGCGCGACCTCGGGGGACACCGGCAGCGCCGCCGAGTACGCAATGCGCGGCCGGGCCGGCATCGCCGTGTTCATGCTCAGCCCGCACGGGCGGATGAGCGCGTTCCAGCAGGCGCAGATGTTCACCCTCGCCGACGAGAACATCCACAACCTCGCGGTCACCGGGGTCTTCGACGACTGCCAGGACATCATCAAGGCAGTCTCGGCCGACCTGGAGTTCAAACGGCGACTGCGGGTCGGCACGGTCAACTCGATCAACTGGGCGCGGATGCTGGCCCAGGTCGTCTACTACGTGCGCGGCTGGCTGACGGCGACGACAAGCGAGGACGAGCAGGTCAGCTTCACCGTGCCCTCCGGCAACTTCGGCAACATCTGCGCCGGGCACGTGGCCCGGATGATGGGGCTGCCGATCCGCCGGTTGGTGCTGGCCACCAACGAGAACAACGTGCTCGAGGAGTTCTTCCGGACCGGGGTCTACCGGGTGCGCGGCGCCGCCGAGACGCTGGCGACGTCCAGCCCATCGATGGACATCTCCAAGGCCTCGAACGTCGAACGCTTCGTCTTCGACCTGCTCGACCGGGACGGCGAGCGGGTGCGGCGGCTGTTCGGCGAGGAGGTGGGCTTCTCCGGCGGGTTCACCCTGACCGAGGCGGAGTCGGCGCGGGTGGCCGAGTTCGGTTTTGTCGCCGGCCGCAGCAGCCACGCCGACCGGGTGGCCACCATCGCGGCGGTGCACGCGGCGACCGGTCGGCTGATCGACACCCACACCGCGGACGGCGTGCACGTGGCCCGGGACCACGTCGAGGACGGCGTGCCCATGATCGTGCTGGAGACCGCCCAGCCGGTGAAGTTCGCCGACGTGGTGTTCGAGGCCACCGGCGTCCGGCCGCCGCTGCCGGAGTCGGTGGCCGACCTGGAGTCGCTGCCGCGGCGGGTCGACGTGGTGCCGGCCGACGTCGAGGTCGTGAAGCAGTACATCGAGAAGTGGGCGGTGTAGTAGAGCCTGCAATCGTCGCCGGACGTGGGCCGGCGCGTACGTTTGCCGCGTGGAGCACCCCGGCACCGAGGACGACGCCACGGCATACCTCAAGCGGATCCTCACCGCCCGGGTGTACGAGGTGGTCACCGAGACCCCGCTGGACGCCGCCCCCGCCCTGTCGCAGCGGCTCGACAGTACGGTGCTGCTCAAACGCGAGGACCTGCAGCCGGTGTTCTCGTTCAAGATCCGCGGGGCCTACAACAAGATGGCAGCCCTGCCGCCGGCGGCCCTGGACCGTGGTGTGATCGCGGCCTCGGCGGGCAACCACGCCCAGGGGGTCGCGATGGCCGCCCGGCGGCTGGGCTGCCACGCCGTCATCGTCATGCCCACGACCACCCCCGAGCTGAAGATCGACGCGGTGCGAGCCGCGGGTGCCGAGGTGGTCCTGTGCGGCGAGTCCTACTCCGACGCCGACGCCCACGCCGTCGAGCTCATGGGGCAGCGCGACCTGGCGTTCGTGCACCCCTTCGACGACCCCGACGTGATCGCCGGGCAGGGCACCATCGGCATGGAGATCCTGCGCCAGCACACCGGGCCGTTGGACGCCGTGTTCGTCGCCGTCGGCGGCGGTGGCCTGATCAGCGGGATCGGCGCCTATCTGAAGGCGCTGCGTCCCGAGGTGCGGGTGATCGGCGTCCAGACCGACGACTCCGACGCGATGGCGCGATCGCTCGAGGCCGGCGAGCGCATCGAGCTGGAGAACGTGGGCCTGTTCTCGGACGGCACCGCCGTACGGCTGGTGGGTGCCGAGACCTTCCGGCTGGCCCGGACGGTCGTCGACGGGATCGTCCGGGTGGACACCGACGCCGTCTGCGCAGCGATCAAGGACGTGTTCACCGACACCCGCGCGATCCTGGAGCCGGCGGGGGCGCTGGCAGTCGCCGGGATGAAGGCCTACGTCGGGCAGACCGGACGGCGCGGGGAGACCTACGTCGCCGTGGCCTGCGGGGCCAACATGAACTTCGATCGGCTGCGCTTCGTCTCCGAGCGGGCCGAGTACGGCGAGCAGCGCGAGGCGATCTTCGCGGTGACCATCCCCGAGGAGCGCGGCAGCTTCCGACGGTTCATCGAGACGATCGGGCCCGGTCGCGCGGTGACCGAGTTCAACTACCGGATCGCCGACGCCGAGCAGGCCCATGTGTTCGTCGGCCTGCAGGTGGCCGGACGTGACGAGGCCGCCGCGATGGCCGAGGCGTTCCGGACCGCGGGGCTGGAGGCGCTGGATCTCACCGACGACGAGCTGGCCAAGCTGCACCTGCGGCACCTGGTCGGCGGGCGCTCGCCGTTGGCCAAGGACGAGCGGCTCTACCGGTTCGAGTTCCCCGAGCGACCCGGCGCGCTCATGCGGTTCCTCGCGAACATGTCCCCGGAGTGGAACATCTCGCTGTTCCACTACCGCAACCACGGCAGTGACGTCGGCCGGGTACTGGTCGGGATGCAGGTCCCGGATGGCGACAGCGCGGCGTTCGAGACCTTCCTCGCCCGGATCGGGTACCGCTGCTGGTTGGAGACCGACCACCCGGCGTACCGGCTGTTCCTGGGTTGAGCGGGGCGCAGGCTTGCGTCCAGCCTCCGCGCAGGCTCGGTCAGACGGTCAGACGATAGCGGACCATGCGCTCGACGAGGTCCTCCGGGAACGGCTCGACGTGCGGGAGCTGCACCGATCCGCGGGCATGCTTGCGTGCACCGAACTCCGCGGCGAACGCCGCGATGGTCTTCTCCCCGGGATAGAAGCCGACGTGCGTGTCGTACCCGGCCCAGTGCACGAAGTTCTTCCCGCCCCGGCGGAACGTCGGGATGCCGTAGGCGATGGCCGCAGTGACGTCGGGCACGATCGACCGGACCAGGGCCTCGATCTGCTGCATCCGTTCGCGGGCGACCTCGCTGCACGCTGCGTAGTGATCGGCGAACACCGGGTCGGGCTCCACTGCCGCAGCCTGACACGCGCAGGCCATCGGGTCGACTCTGGGTGGGGTTTGCCACCCCAGTGCCGTACCGGACCCTGACACCTGGACCACATCCGAAACAATGACGGGCCGGCGATGGTTGACCCCACTGTGAGCGACCAGACCTCAAGCCCCCAGCCGTCCACCGATCCCGCCACCGAGCCCGCCACCGCGCCGGTACTGCAGACCTGGGCCGACGTCGTCCGACTGGCCCGCGAGGGCAACCCCGCCCCGCCGCGACGCGACGAGCGCACCCCCGAACAGTGGCGCCAGGTGCTCTCCCGCGAGCAGTTCCACGTGACCCGCAAGGCCGGCACCGAACGACCGTTCAGCTCGCAGATGTGCTCTCTGTTCGAGCCCGGCCGCTACGAGTGCCTGTGCTGCGGTACCGAGCTGTTCGACTCGGCGACCAAGTTCGAGTCCGGCACAGGTTGGCCGAGCTTCACCCAGCCGGTGCGGCCCGACGTGATTGCCTACCACGAGGACTCCAGCCTGTTCACGCAGCGGATCGAGACGATCTGCAACGTCTGCGACGCTCACCTGGGGCACGTCTTCGCTGACGGTCCGGCGCCGTCCGGACTGCGGTACTGCATGAACGCGGTGGCTCTGAAGAAGGTCCACTGACGCCATGACCGACGCGATGACTGGGGCCGAGACCGTGGGCGCACCATTGGCCTTCGACAACAGCTATGCGCGTGAGCTCGGTGGGGCCTATCTCGAATGGCAGCCGACCGCCGTCCCGCGCCCGCGGGCCGTGGCGCTGAACCACTCCCTGGCCGCCGAGCTGGGCCTGCCCGAGGGCTGGTTGGACGGCGAGGAGGCGCTGCGGGTGCTGTCCGGCAACGCCGTCCCGGACGGCGCCCTTCCGCTGGCCCAGGCCTACTCCGGTCACCAGTTCGGCTTCTTCTCCCCGGTCCTCGGCGACGGTCGGGCGCTGCTGCTCGGCGAGGTCGTCGATACCCGCGGGCGGCGCCGCGATATCGCGTTCAAGGGGTCCGGCCGCACCCCGTTCGCCCGCGGCGGCGACGGCAGGGCCGCGCTCGGCCCGGTGCTGCGCGAGTACCTGATGGGTGAGGCGATGCACGCCCTGGGCATCCCGACCACCCGGGCGCTGGCCGCGGTGGTCACCGGGGAGACGGTGCTGCGCGAGCAGACACTGCCTGGCGCCGTCCTGACCCGGGTCGCCGACTCGCACCTACGGGTGGGCACCTTCGAGTTCGCCGTACGCCGCGACCTCGACCTGCTGCGCCGCCTCGCCGACCACGCTGTCGCCCGGCACCACCCGGAGCTGGCCGAGGTGGCCGACGACGCCGAGCGCCACCTCGCCCTGCTGCGCGCCGTCCTGGAGGGGCAGGCCGAGCTGGTGGCGCGTTGGATGGGCATCGGGTTCATCCACGGCGTGATGAACACCGACAACATGGCGATCTCCGGCCAGACCATCGACTACGGGCCCTGCGCCTTCCTCGAGGCCTACGACCCGTCGACGGCGTTCAGCTCGATCGACGAGAACGGCCGCTACGCCTACGGCAACCAGCCGGCGATCGCGCAGTGGAACCTGACCCGCTTCGCCGAGACCCTCGGCCCGCTGATCGGGCGTCCGGACGGCTCGGACCACGAGAGCGTCGTGCCCCGGCTGGTCGCGGTGCTGGACACCTTCTCGCAGCGCTACGCCCACCACTGGACGTCGGTGCTGCGGGCCAAGCTGGGTCTCGAGGACCTCGGAGCAGGGGCCGAGGCCGCCGCCGACCGCGCGCTCGGCGCCGAGTACCTCGACCTGCTGCAGCGGCACCGAGTGGACTTCACCCTGGGTTGGCGCCGCCTCGTCGACGCCACCGTGGGTCCCGCCGGCGAGGGTGCACTTCGGAGCTTGTTCGGCGAAGGCGAGAACGGCCAGGCTGCCCTGTCGGACTGGCTGTCACGGTGGCGGGACCGGCTTCGGCACAAGGCATCCGGTGTCGACATGGCCTCGATGCGGCGGGCGAACCCGATCTACGTGCCCCGAAACCACCAGGTCGAGCGGGCGCTGGCCGCCGCGGTCGAGGACGACGACCTGGCTCCGTTCGAGGCCCTGCTCGCCGTCCTGGCCGACCCGTTCGAGGAGCGCACGGATCACGCGGCGTACGCCGAGCCGGCACCGCACGAGGTCACCGCGGCCTACCAGACCTTCTGCGGGACCTGACCGGTCTCCGTCCTCGACGGCGCCTGCCGGTTCGGTGGTCAGATGGCCCGCACAGCCACGCGGGCGGGCTCAGTCCGCCAGCCGCGGCGGGAACCCGCCGGTGGCGATCGGTCCCCACCGCTCGACGGTGATCACGATGAGTGACTTGCCCTGGGTACGCATCGCCTGCCGGTAGTCGTCCCAATCAGGATGTTCACCGGCGATGCACCGGTAGTAGTCGACCAGGGGTTCGACGGCCGCCTCGCCGTCGATCACTTCGGCGGTCCCGTCCAGCTGCACCCAGGCACCGCCGAAGTCGTCGGAGAGCACCAGGACGCTGGCTCGCGGCTCGCGGCGCAGGTTCACCGCCTTGGCCCGGTCGGGGTAGGTGGAGACCACGAGGCGCCCGTCGGGCAGGAGTCCCCCGGTCACCGGGGACGCCTGCGGCGCGCCGTCCGCTCGCCGCGTGATCAGGACGTGCTGGTGGCGGGGGTCGACGAACGCCGCGAGCCCGGCGCGGTCGACCATGGTGTTCGTGGCGATCTGACGCGGCATCCATCGAGCGTAGGGGGTTCACCTGCGGTCCGAGTGGGCCCGAGCTGGCTCGAGAATGCCGAGGAGGGCAACCCGACCACCACCCGTCGTCCTCGCTCCTGCCCGGTTGTGGTCGACACGACGGACACGTACGACCCCGGTAGGGTTCGGACCTTCGGCGCCGTATTCGCCTGCGAAGGGGTCTGTGATGTTCCGGAAGCTCGTGATGATCCTGGCCCTGCCCGCCCTCGCCTGGTCACTCTCGGGCGCCGCCGTGGTGGAACGTCATCCCCCGAGGGGGCACGACTTCCCGGACACGATCGCGCTGCCTGACGGCTTCTTCCCCGAGGGCATCGCCATCGGCGGGCGGACGGCGTACGTCGGATCGCTCGTCGACGGCAGGATCCAGCGGCAGGACCTGAAGACGGGCCGGAGCACCTCCTTCGCCTCCTCCCCCGGGGCGAACAAGATCGCGGTCGGGATGGATGTCGACAAGCGCGGTCGTCTGTGGGTCGCGGGCGGAGGTCCCGGCCTCGCACCAGACGTGACGCCCGGTTTCCGCGTGTACGACACGAAGAACGGGACGTTGTTGCGCGACGTACGTGTCGAGGCGGGCTTCGTCAACGACGTCATCGTGACTCGGGACGCGGCGTGGTTCACCGACTCGTTCTCCCCGCAGCTGATCCGCGTGCCGATCGGCCGGAACGGCGCCATCGGGGCTCCCCAGTACGTGACGCTGGGCGGGGACTGGAAGCAGGCAGACGGGTTCAACGCCAACGGGATCGTTGCCACGCCGAACGGCAGGCAGCTGATCGTCGCGCAGTCCACCGCGCCGGACGTGCCCGGAGCAGCGCTGTACGCCGTGCCGGCTGACTCGAAGGCTGCCGTGCTGGACGCCCGCCGGATCCAGCTCGATGCGACCCTGCCCGGCGCCGACGGCCTCGTCCTGGTCGGGCGCACGCTCTACAGCGTCGCCGGGGCGAACGGCGTCGTGCAGGTCTCGCTGTCCCACCGGCTCACCCGAGGCCGGATCGTGCGGACCCTGCCGGTTCCCGGTTCGGTGACCCCGACCACCGCGGACGTGTTCGGGTCACGCCTGTACGTCGTGGATGCGAAGTTCCCCTTGTTCGGCGACCCCACGGTTCCCTTCGCCACCACAGCCATTCGACGGTAGCGGCCGCCTCGCTCAGCCGCGACGTACCTGATCTGCGGGACCTGACCGATCGCCGTCCGTAAAGGTGTTGTCCGCCCCGCGACCCGCGGGTGACAGTACCTAGATGGCACATCGCACCTCCGCCGAGCTGGAGGTCCTTCTCGGTCACGTCCGTGCCGCCCCGGTGGGGACCGGCACGTTGCGGATGATCGTGCGCCGCCCGGCGGTCGGGGTGCGCGAGATCCTCGAGGAGGGCGAGCTGAACCCGAGCGTCGGACTGGTCGGGGACACCTGGCGGGAGCGCCCAAGCAGCCGTACCGAGGACGGCGGCCCACACCCGGACATGCAGCTCAACGTCATGGGCTGGCGGGTGGTCGAGACGCTGGCTGCCACCGACGAGCAGCGTGCGATGGCCGGTGACCAGCTCTACGTCGACCTGTCGCTGCGCGAGGAGGACCTGCCGGTCGGCACCCGGCTGACCATCGGCGCGGCCCGGGGCGGCACCGCGATGATCGAGGTCACCGACCAGCCGCACACCGGCTGCGCCAAGTTCGTCGAGCGGTTCGGCGCCGACGCGATGCGCTGGGTCAACGGCCGCACCGGTCGCAACCTGCGCCTTCGGGGCATCAACGCCCGGGTGCTCACCGGTGGAGCGGTTCGCCGCCACGACCCGGTGGTATTCGTCCAGTCAGGGTGCGGCCCGAACCCGGCCCAGTAGTGCGCCCGGGTCAGCCGGCGGCGTCGAACACCGTCTTGACCGGCACCCCAGCTGCCTTGACGGCGTCCACGTGCGACTGGAACGTCGCCGCACTGACGTCGTCGTTGCTGCCCACGTTGCCGACCCCGTGGTAGCAGAGGATCAGCCAGGTGTTGTTCGCCTTGGCCTGCTCCGCCGCCGCCCGGACGTCGGCACCGGTGGTCCCCGTGCGCACGTACAGCGTGGCGAGCTTGTAGCGGTCGGTGGCCGCGGAGTTCTGGCCTCCGTCGGTACTGCGGCAGGCCCTGAAGAACTGGGCCGCGATGGACGTCACGGTGGAGTTGTAGGTGCCGTACGGGTAGGCGCAGGTGCGTGGGGTGACTCCCACTGCTGACGTGATAGCGGCCTGGGAGTCGGCCAACTGTTGTTGGACGCCCGCCGCGGACAGCGTTGCCAGGTTGGCGTGGTCCCGACTGTGGTTGCCGATCTCATGGCCCTCGGCGGCCAGCTGACGCGCCTGGGAGGCGTTCATGTTGCTGCTGCCCCAGGTGAGGGCGTCGGAGATGATGAAGAAGGTGCCGTGGAAGCCGGCGGCGTTGAGGACCGGGCGGGCGTAGGCGTACTGGTTGGTCTTGCCGTCGTCGAAGGTGAAGCTCACCACCCCACTGGTGGACGTCGGCGCCGTGGTCGTCGTCGTCGGCGCCGTGGTCGTCGTCGTCGGCGCCGTGGTGGTGGTCGTCGGCGCCGTGGTGGTGGTCGTCGGCGCCGTGGTGGTGGTCGTCGGCGCCGTGGTGGTGGTCGTCGCGGTGGCGCCGCCGGAGTAGACGATCGCGCGGTCGATGTTGATGGTGGGGCTGGACCCGTTCGTGCGCCCGGTGAAGGTCATCGAGACCACGTGCGTGCCGGCGCCGAGCACCGGGGTGGTGTACACGCTGGCCAGCGTCCGGGTCGCTGCGTAGTAGTTCACGTCGACGGCGGGAGAGCCGTCCACCGAGACCGAGGCGATCCCGCCCTGTGGCTCGCGGTAGCCGACGAGGGCTGCCTGGGTGCCGGTGAAGGTGAGGGTCAGCGAGGCACCGGCGCTCGGCGCGTACTTGAACGAGTTCTGGTAGGCGCCGGGGTTGCAGGCCCCGCAGTCGACCCAGGTTCCGGCGTAGGAGAACCGGTTCGTCCCGGAGGTCACCCGCTCGTCGAGCGACACCCCGCCGGTCGGGGCAGAGGTGTTGGTGGTCGGCGCCGTTGTCGTCGTGGTGGTGGTCGGCGCCGTGGTCGTGGTGGTCGGCGCCGCCGTCGTGGTGGTGTCGGCGCCGCCGTCGTGGTGGTCGTGGTCGGCGCCGTCGTCGTGGTGGTTGTCGTCGGCGCCGTCGTCGTGGTGGTGGTGGTGGTCGGCGCCGTTCCCGTCGACGCCGCGTAGACCTCAGCCTTGTCGATGTTGATCGCTCGGTACAGGCTGCTGGTCCGCCCGGTGACGGTCATGGTCACGGTGTGCGTCCCGGAGGCGAGCGCCGCAGTGGTGTAGACCGCGGCGAGGACCCGGCTGGAGCGGTAGAGGTCGACGTCCACGGCCGGACCGCCGTCCACCGACACGCTGGCGATGCCGCCCTGCGGCTCAAGGTAGCCGAACAGGCTCGCCTGCCCGCCGACGAAGGTGAAGGCGGCCGCGCTGCCCGTGGACGCCGAGTAGCGGAACGAGTTCTGGTGGGCCCCGGTGTTGCAGCCGCCGCAACTGACCCACGTTCCCGAGTAGGTGAACCGGTTGCTGCCGCTGGTCGTCGCGTCGTCCACGGTGCCGATCAGGGTGGCCGCACCGGCAGTGTCCCCGACCGTCACCAACCCGACCAGACCGACCAAGGTGCCCACCACCAGGGCCACGAGCGCAGCCAGACCCCGCCTGCTGACGTTCATGCCACGTCCCCCATCCACATCGGACGCCTCCTGGGCGCCCGGCCACACCCCGATCGGTGAGCGGCTTGGATGATCAGTGCGCGTCCGTGCCCGGCGCGCACGGGGAAAGAGGTCCCCCACGCGTCGGCCGATCGCCAGCTGCCGGAGTCCGGTCTAGCACTCGGGGCAACCGCTGGTGGGCACTTCCAGCCAACTGGTGGTGCTGTTCCGCCACGACTCGGCCGAACGCCCGAGGAACACCATCGGCCCAGCGCAGCACCACGTGTCGGGCGAAGACCACCGGGACGACGGGCCGCGCGCCGTCCGGACGGACCGTGGCCAACCGGCCACCGCCCTCGGATTAGCCTGGTACCGGAGGTCCCGCAATGCCGTACGCGCTGCTCGCCGATGCCGTCGTCGTGATCCACCTGGGTTTCGTCGTCTTCGTCGCGGTGGGGGGCTTCATCGCGTGGCGTCACCCGCTGGCCCTGGTGGCGCACGTGCCGGCGGTGGGGTGGGCCCTGGGCATCGTCACGATCGGCTGGCCGTGTCCGCTGACCCGCGTGGAGAACCGGCTTCGCGACCGCGCCGGCGCCGATGCCTACGAGGGCGCCTTCATCGACCGCTACCTGGCCGGGGTCCTGTATCCCACGCAGTACGAGCGTTTCATGCAGGGGCTTGTGGCGGCGGCGGTCATCTCCGCCTATCTGGGTCTCGGGCTTCGGCGACGGCGTTCGCGGCTGCGTCGAGGCAGGGCGGGCGAGGTTCCCCGAGGTGCCCGATAGCGTGCCCGTCCGCGCCGGACGGTGAGGTGCTACACCCCCCGGCGCTGCGCCTCCAGACCGGCGTCCTGGGCCTCCCGAGCCGCCCGCACCTCGGGCCGCCCGGAGACCTCGGGGACGCCCACCTGCCAGAAAGCCCCGCCCTCGGTCCAGTCGTCGGCGCGGACCTTGGTGACGATCACCGTGGTCCGGTCGGCCGCTCGCGCCTCCTCCAGGGCCTCGGCGAACTCCTGCAGGCTGTGCACCGTCATGCTGATCGCGCCCAGCGCCGCTGCGTGTGCTGCGAAGTCGACCCGGACGTCGACGCCCGGCCCGCGCGAGTCGGCCAGCATGTTGTTGTACGAGGCCCCGCCCTGGTTGCGCTGCAGGCGCTCGATGACGGCGTAGCCCTCGTTGTCGCAGACCACGAGGATGTACTTCTTGCCGGACAGCACCGAGGCGTAGATGTCGGAGTTGAGCATCAGGTAGGAGCCGTCGCCGACCATCACGTAGACCTGGCCCTGCGGTCGAGCCATCGCGGCGCCCCACCCGCCCGAGGTCTCGTACCCCATGCACGAGAAGCCGTACTCGAGGTCGAACGTCGCGATTCCCTTGCTGTGCCAGTTGATGTTGAGCTCACCCGGCAGCCCGCCCGCGGCGTTCAGCACGTAGTCCTGCCCGGTCGCCGAGGCGTTGACCAGGCCGACCAGCTGGGCGTAGCTCGGCGGCCACACGCCGTCGTCGGCCACCCGGCCGGCGATGAACCCCAGCAGCTCGGCGCGCAGCTCACTGCCGCGATCGGTCCACTCCTGCGGCGCCTTCCACCCCGACAGCGCCTTGGTGAGCTCGCCGAGGGCCTCCTTGGCGTCGGCGACCACCGGAAGCGCGCGGTGCTTGCCGGCATCGAAGCGGCCGACGTTCACGGTGACGATCCGGGTCTGAGAACCGAACAGGGTCCACGAACCGGTGGTGAAGTCCTCGAGCCGGGTGCCGACGGCGATCACCAGATCCGCCTCGGCGGCAGCGGAGTTGGCGGCCGCAGCGCCGGTCACCCCGATCGCCCCGGTGTAGCGCGGGTGCGAGGCGAGCATCGACGACTTGCCCGCCACGGTCTCGATGACCGGTAGCCCGAAGTCCTCGACGAAGGCGGCCAGCTCGGCCTCCGCCAACGAGTAGTGCACCCCGCCTCCGGCGATCACCACCGGACGGCGCGCCGCCCGGATCGCCTCGACCGCCCGGCGCAGCTGCCCGGAATCCGGTCGGGGCCGGGCGATCTCGTGCACCTGGGGGTCGAAGAACTCCACCGGGTAGTCGTAGGCCATCGCCGCGACGTCCTGCGGCAGCCCGAGGAAGGCCGGACCGCAGTCCGCCGGGTCCAGCATCGTGCCGACCGCCTGCGGCAACGCGGAGAGCACCTGGGCGGGGTGGGTGATCCGGTCCCAGAACCTCACCACGGGGCGGAAGGCGTCGTTGACGGTGGTCGATGGGCAGCCGAAGTGCTCGACCTGTTGCAGCACCGGGTCGGGCAGCCGGCTGACGAAGGCGTCGCCGGAGATGAACAGCGCCGGCAGCCGGTTCGACATCGCCACCCCGGCCGCGGTGATGAAGTTCGTCGCACCCGGGCCGATCGAGGAGGTGCAGACCAGGATCTGCCGGCGGCGCCTGGCCTTCGCGAACGCCGCGGCCGCCAGGCCCATGCCCTCCTCGGTCTGACCCCGCCAGACCGGGATCTCCTCGCGATGCATCTCGAGGGCGTGCCCGAACGAGGTCACGTTGCCGTGTCCGAAGATCGCCAGCACCCCAGGGAACAGCGGCAGCTGCTCGCCCTCGGTGACGATCTGCTGGGCGACCAGGAAGCGCACGATCGCCTCGGACGTGGTCAGCCGCACCGTTGCGCTCATCGAGGGTCTCCGTCCTTGGCGAGGTCACGAACCGGTTGCCAGCCGCGACCGGTCCACGAGTCGATCAGGGCCTGCTGCACACTGACCACATCGACCGCCTCTCGAAAACCCGGCGAGAAGGTCTCGCCGGTGGCCAGGGCCTGGCAGAACACGTGGTCCTCGATGGCGACGAGGTCCTCGAAGCCGATCGCGTTGGCCTGACCCGGCACGAAGGCCCCGTGATAGGGGAACCGGTCACCGCCGAACACCGTGGTGTACCCGCTCGTGGCGTCGCTGCTGAGGCGGTAGACCTGGAGCTCGTTGAGCCGCTCGAAGTTCCAGGCCAGTGACCCCTTGGTGCCGTAGACCTCGAGGGCGTTCTGGCTCTCGGGGCCGACCAGGGCGCGGCCGGCCTCGAAGGTACCGGTCGCGCCGGAGGCGAAGCGGCACAACATCGAGGCGAAGTCCTCGTTCTCGACCGCGCCCCGCTCGTCGTCCGCGGCACCCCGGCCGTAGTGACCGGCCGCCCCGGTGGGGATCGGCCGGTGCGTGATCGTGGTGTTCTGCAGGCCGACCACCTCGGTGACCGGACCGACGAGGAACTGCGCCAGCGCGACCGAATGGCTGAGGATGTCGCTGCTGACCCCGTACCCGGCCTGGTCGAACAGGAACCGCCAGGTGAGCAGACCCAGCTCGTCACTGCCGTACATCGACAGGAACCGGCCTCGGTAGTGCGTGATCTCGCCGAGCTCACCGGAGGTGATGAGCTCCTTGGCGTGCAGCACCAGCGGGGCCCACAGGTAGTTGTAGCCGACCCCGGTGAGGACGCCGGCCCGCTCCGCCGTCCGGAACGCCGCCACCGCCTGCTCGGGCTTGCCGCCGATGGGCTTCTCGCTGAACACCGCCTTCCCGGCCGCGCACGCCGCCTCGATCATCTCCACGTGCAGCATGTTGGGCGCCGTCACCCACACCGCATCGACGTCGGGGGCCGACACCGCTTCGCGCCAGTCGCTCACGGCCCGCTCGAAGCCGAAGTCGGCGACGGCGCGTTCGCGCTGCGTGGCCACCGGATCGGCGCAGACCACGAGCGCCGGGTCATAGGCGCGGTCCGGGAAGAGTGAGGGGATCCGCAGCGCCGACCGGCTGTGCGCCTGGCCCATCCAGCCCAGGCCCAGGACGGCGATCCCGACCCGACGTCTGGGGTGTTCGCTCGGCTGTCCACCCATCTGCTCACTCACGACCGCTCACCGTCCACTCGACCCGCGGCCGAGGTCCAAGGGAGCCGAGGATCCTGGGGCTGGCCGTCCCAGGAGGTGCGGATCCACTGATGCTCGGGGTCGTCGCAGAACGCCATCGTCCGTTCCGGGTGCGGTCCGGCGAGGACGTTCAGGAAGTACATCGGGTACTCCGGCGGGGCCACGGACGGTCCGTGGTAGCCCTGTGGCACCAGGTAGACGTCGCCGTCGTGCAGGGTCACCGTCTCGTCGACCGAGCCGTCGACGGTGTAGACGTGGAACAGGCCCTGTCCGGCGACGTCCCCGTGCGGGGAGTCCCCGCGCCCGATCCGGAAGTAGTAGATCTCCTCGTTGGACGGCGTGCAGTCACCGATGCCGTCGTGGCGATGCGGCGGCCAGGAGGACCAGTTGCCGCCGGGGGTGATCACCTCGCACACGTTGATCTTGTGAGCGCCGGAGAACGAGCCGGGGGTGGCGATGTTGGTCACCTGCCGGGTCGCCCGCCCGGCGCCGCGCACCTCGACGGGGACGTCGGCGGCCTTGATGTACTGCACGTCGAAGCGCTCGGTGGCCCGGGCGGTGCAGACGGCGACCTCACCGCCCTCACCAGCCCCACTCTCGACGGACAGGACCAGGCGAGCGCCGACCGGCACGTACAGCCAGTCCGAGACGGACGCGAACACCCCGGTGCGGCCCTCGAGCCGGTAGCTCGTCTCGTCCACGTCCACCGTGACCCCGCGGGCCGACAGCGGGACGACGACCGCCTCCTCGCCGTCCAGCTCGACCGGCACCGGCACTCCTGGGCTGAGGGTGACCACGTGCAGGCCGCTGTAGGTCCACCCGGCGTCTGCGGGGCCGACGCGCACGTCGGTCGGGGCCTGCGCCGAAGCGTGTGCCGACTCCGAACGGTCGGCTGGTCGGTGCCAGCTCATGAGCGCTCCCGGTGGACGATCTCGGCGGCCCTCGCCGCGGCGTCCGCCGAACTGCCGTGCGGCGGGTAGAGCAGTGGCCGGCCGGCGACCAGCCCCCTGACGTTCGGTTCGTTCATCGCGGTGTCCCATCTGGTTGCCGTGCGGCCGGTATCGGCGCCGGGGTCCCCGCCGAGCATCAGGATCGGCAGGGTGGTGGCGGCGGCGACCTCGGACATCCGGTCGCTGCCGGGGATCTTGAGCCAGGTGTAGGCCGAGCAGGAGCCGAGCCCGGAGGCGATGGCGACCACCTTGACCATCGCCTCGTGGTCGGAGTCCTCCACCGCACGCCCGTCGCCGTCCTTGCGGTAGGGCAGCACCTCGACCATGCTCATCAGCGCGCGGTCGGCCAGCGCCGTGGTCACCGCCCCGACAGTCTCTATGGTCCGCGCGACGGCCGGGTCGGTGTGGTCGATCCGCAGCAGGGTCTTGCCGCCGTCCAGACCGTAGGCCTCGATGTGGTCGACGTCGTAGGCGGTGATCCGGTCGTCCAGCTCCCAGGTGGCGCCGATGATGCCGCCGCGGTTCATCGTGCCGATGGCCAGGCGGTCCTCGAGCAGGCCGAGCCAGGCCAGCTCCTCGAGCACGTCGGCGCTGCCCAGCACCCCGTCGACCCCGGGCACGCTGAGCGCCTGAGCCAGCCGGTCGAGCAGGGTGAACCGGTCGGCGATGGCCAGCGGGTCGCCGCCCACCGACAGCTTGCCCCGGGCGGTGTGGTCGGCGGCCAGGATCAGCAGCCGGCCGTCCTGCCCGGCCAGGGCGCGCCGGCGCCGGGCCTGCAGCGCCGTGGTCAGGGCCTTGGGTTCGAAGATCCGCGCCTCGATCAGGGCGCGGTAGCGCGCCGGGTCCAGGCCGCTCATCGGGTGGCTCCTTCGCCGATCGCATCGTCGATGATGAGGGCGTCCAGCTCGGCCAGGGTGGGCATCGCCTCGGCACAGGCGAGCCGCGAGGCGACCAGAGCCCCTGCGGCACTGGCGAAGCGACCGATCCGGGGCACGGACCACCCGCTGAGCAGGCCATGGGCCAACGCGCCCCCGAAGGCGTCGCCGGCCCCGAGACCGCACACGACGTCGACCGGGGTCGGCGCGATCGTGCAGCGGCCCTCGGGCTGCGCCATCAGGACGCCGTCCGGGCCGAGCTTGACGATCGCCAGATCGACACCGGCGGCCAGCAGCGCGTCGGCGGCGGCGTCCGGGTCATCGGTACCGAGCGCCATCTCGCACTCGGCGAGGTTGCCGACCACCACCGTGGACGCCGCGATCGCGGCCCGTGCCGCCTCCCGAGGGGTCTCGAAATCCGACCACAGGTGCGGCCGGTAGTCGAGGTCGAGCACCGTGTGCGGACGCCGCCCGCGCTGCCGCGCCCAGGCGGTGACCGCCGCGGCCGTCGTCCCCTGGGCCAGGGAGGCGTGGCTGAGCCAGAGCAGGTCGCACTCGGTGACGACCTGCGACGGGAGGTCGCCGGGGGCGAGCGTGCTGTCCGGCGCCGCCGCGCCTCGGTAGAAGGTGATCTGCGGAGACGCCGGCGGGTCGAGTGCGGTCAGCACCACCGGGGTCTGGGCATCCGGTTGCACACCCACGAACCGGGTGTCCACGCCCCAGTCCTGCAACCGGTTCAACACGAAGCGACCCAGGCCGTCGCCGCCGACCTTGGTGACCAGCGCCGTCCGGCGGCCGAGCCGGGCCGCGGCGACGGCGACGTTGGTGGGGCTGCCGCCGACGGACTTGGTAAACGACTGCTGGTCGGCGAACGAGGCGCCCGGCTCGATCGCGTACAGATCGACGCTGACCCGCCCGATGCTGACGACCTCGGGGGCGTTCACGCCCGGGTGCTCACTCACCGCAGGGCAGGCTCGACGCGACCGTGCCGGTCAGGAACTCCAGCGAGGTCTGTACCTGGCGAACCGGGCCGTCGCCCTGCTCGGGCATCGGCCCGGTGATCGCGGTGTCCTGCTCGATGACGTACCAGCCCCGGTAGTCGGCCCGTTCCATGGTCTGCACGACGCCAGCGATGTCGACGTCGCCCTGGCCGAGCGGGGTGAACAGCCCGTTCTGGGTGGCCTGCATGATCGAGACCTCGCGGCGCAGCACCGGAGCGGCCAGGTCCATGCGCACGTCCTTGAGGTGGACGTGTCCGACCCGGTCGGTGACGTCCTTGGCGAACTGCACCGGGTCGACGCCGCCGATGGCGAGATGCCCGGTGTCCAGGCACCAGTCGACGTCACAGCCGTCGACGACCCGGTGCACGTCGTCGGCGGTCTCGACCAGGGTCTGCACATGGGGGTGCAGCACCTGGCGCAGGCCGTGTTCGGCGCAGATGTCGTCGACGATCCGCAGCGACTCCAACAGACAGCGGCGCTCGGCGGCATCCAGCGGCGTCGGGATCGACCACGCGGCGTCCTGGACCACGGCGCTCACCATCACGCTACTGCCGGCGGCGCGCAGATGGCGCGCCGTGGTGGTGGCGGTGGCCACCAGCTCGGCCCGTGCCGATCGGTCGTGCAGCACCAGCGGCGTGAACCCTCCGAGCATGGTCATCCCACGCTCGGCGAGGAGGGTTCTGATCGCCTCCGGGTCCTCGGGGAAGAACCCCGGCGCGCCGAGCTCGGTGGCCCGCAGCCCCAGCCCGGCCATCTCCGCCAGCACCCGACCGGTGGGCAGCATCGCCCCCCAGCCGGGTACCTCGCAGATGCCCCAAGAGATCGGGGCGGTGGCGATCCGGTCGACGAAATCGGTCATCGGCTATCCTCAGGAGATTGCTGTTGGAGCGTTCCAACGAATGGTGCCATACTGCCACGAGCGCCGCCGCCACCGCAACGGATCGGCGTGGTGAAGGCATCTCGACCCAGCGCCACAACCCGAGCACGACGACCCGAGCACGACCTGAGCGCGTAGGACCGAAGGAGCTACTCGATGAGGATCGCGGTGATCGGCGCCGGACGAATGGGCAGCATCCGGGTGGAGGACCTCGTGGCCGACCCCCGGGTCGAGGAGGTCCTGGTGGCCAACCGCACCCCCCAGCGCGCCCGTGCCCTGGCCGAGCGTTTCGGTGCCACCGCGGTGGACTGGTCCCGGGTCGGTGACCTCGAGGTCGACGCCACCGTCGTAGCGCTGGCCACCGACGCCCACGCCGACCTGCTCGAGACGGTGCTGGCGCAGGGCCGCCCGGCGCTGTGCGAGAAGCCGATCGCGCTGACCCTGGCCGACTCCGAGGCGGTGATGTCGCTGGCGCAGCGGCACGGCGCCAGCCTTCAGGTCGGGTTCCAGCGCCGCTTCGACCCCGCACTGCGCGCCGTCCACGACCTGGTGGTCGACGGCAGCCTGGGCACGGTGTACACGCTGCGGCTGCTCTCGGCCGACCACACCCCCTCCACGCCGGAGTTCATCGCCGGCAGCGGCGGCATCTTCCGCGACCTGCACGTGCACGACCTCGACCTCGCCGCCTGGATCACCGGGCAGGAGATCGAGACCGTCTACGCGACCACGGCCGTGCGCGCGCACCCGGAGTATGCCCGCTTCGGCGACGCCGATGTCAGCCTGATCCACGCGGTGACGAGCGGCGGCGTCCAGATCTCGGTGCACGGAGCCCGCCACGACGCACTCGGCCACGACGTGCGACTGGAGGCCTTCGGCTCAGCGGACTCGGTGAGTGCGGGCCTGGACACGCGCACGCCGCTGCGCACGCTGGAGGCGCACCTGGGGACCAACGAGAACCCCTACGCGGGGTTCGTCGACCGGTTCCGCGAGGCGTTCCGGCGCGAGACCGCCGCGTTCGTCAGCCACGCGGCGGGTGAGCTCGCCAACCCGTGCCCGCCACGGGCGGCATTGGAGAGCCTGCGTGCCGCGATCGCCTGCGAACAGTCGGTGGCGTCCGGGGGGCCGGTTCGCACCCGTGAGGTGGTGGCCGCCGACTCATGACCACACCGCCGAAGGCCCGGCCGACCATTCACGACGTTGCCGCGCTGGCCGGGGTGTCGAAGTCGCTGGTGTCGTTGGCGATGCGCGACTCGCCCAAGGTGGCCCCGGAGAGCCGGACGGCGATCATGGCCGCCGCCGACCGGCTCGGCTACCGGCCGAACGCCGCCGCCCGCAGCCTGGCCGACCGGCACAGCCGGACCGTCGGGGTGCTGGCGATCGACCTGCACAACCCGATCTTCGCCCAGATCCTGGACGGCGTTCAGGCCCAGCTGCGCGGCGTCGGCTACGCCACCATGCTGGTCAGCGGTGGCACCGATCCGGCGCTCGAGATCCGCGACCTCGACAAGCTCCTGGAGTTCCAGGTCGAGGGCCTGATCCTGATCTCGCACCGGTTGGACCCGACGACGATCCGCGCCCTGGCCTCCGAGGTGCCGACCGTCGTGGTCACCCGCAGCGACGTGGTCGGCCCCCGCCTCGACACCGTCAGCAACGACGACCTCGTGGGCGCGCACCTGGCGGTGGAGCACCTGGTCTCGCTCGGGCATCGACGGATCACCCATCTGGACGGCGGGGACAACCCGGTCTCGGCGGAACGCTGCCGCGGGTATGTCGAGGCGATGGCCTCGGCCGGGCTGGCGCACCATGTGCGGGTCGAACCCGGCGGGCTGACCGACGCGGCCGGACACGCCGCCGCCCACCGGGCCCTGGACGGCGCGCCGGCGCCCACGGCCCTGTTCGTGGCCAACGACTTCGCGGCGCTGGGAGCCATCGCCGCGGCGCACGAGCGGGGGTTGGCGGTGCCCGGCGACGTCTCGGTGATCGGCTACGACGGCATGGCGCTCGGCGCGCTGCGCACCCTGGACCTGACCACGGTCGCCCAGCCGCTTACCGAGATGGGCACCCTGGCCGCTCGGCGACTGTTCGAGCGGATCGAGAACCCCGGCCAGCGGGCCCGGCACCTGCGGGTGGAGGCGCGCCTCGTCGTGCGCGGGTCGACCGGGGAGTGCACCGACGGGGCCGTGGTGGATGAGGGCCCGCAGGCGGTGCCCGACTCGGCACGACTCCGGCGGATCAGCCACTCACGGTCGGGCTGAGCCGGGTCAGGAGTTGGGCGCGGATGGTGGGGCGGGTGGCGAAGGTGAGCAGCAGCAGGGCCTCCCGGACCAGCCGGTCGGCGTCCGACCCGGCCAGCACCGATTGCGAACCCTGGTGGACGGCGAGTGCGCCGGCCGCCCGCAGCGCCAGCTCGGACGCGTCGGCCCGTGCCGCAGGCGCGTCGTCCGCACCGGCGACCAGCAACCGGTCCCGCACCCGGGCCAACTCGCCTGCCAACGCCGACCCCACGCGGTCCTGACCGATCGTCGTGATCGCCCGGCCGGCCACCCCGAGAGCGAGGAACCCGTTGCTGGACAACGACTCCGCGTCCCTCGCCAGGTAGGCGGAGTGCGGCTCGGTGGCCAGCACGCGTCCGGCGGGCACGCTCACCTCATGAGCGTGCAGGGTCACCGTGCCGCTGGCCGGGATGGCGAGCAGGTCCAAGGGCTCGGCCTGTAGCCCCGGCGTGCTGACCGGCAGCAGCGACCAGACCAGGAGGTCCTCGTCGGTGCGCGCGGCCATCAGCAGCACGTCCACCATGCCCCACCCGGTCACCCACGGTGCCGTGCCGGTCAGCACCCAGCCGTCGCCCCCTGCCCGCGCGCGGATCACCGGCGGGCCGGTACGGGTGGCCGCCCCGATCGCCAGGCCGGCCCGCAGCCGCCCGGCCGCCAGCTGTGGCAGAACCTCCTCGCGCAGCGAGGAGGGTGCGGTGGCGGCAACCGCCCGCAGCGCCCCCCGGTGCTGCTGCCATACGAACGCCGCGGCCAGGCACCCGCCGGCGAAGGCCTCGATCACGGCGGCGCGGACCACGGCGTCCGTCCGGCCCAGAGGACACAGCCCGTCGGGGGCGCCGAGCCCGTAGAAGCCGTTGTCGACCAAGGCGTCCAGGAGCTCGGGCGGCACCCGGTCGGCCCGGTCCGCGGCCGCGGCGGCGGGCAGCAGCACGTCCTCGGCGAGTCGGCGGGCCAGCGCCACCGTTGCGGACCCCATGACCCCTGAGCCTAACCGCTGCACGGTTCGACCCGGCTGGCCGGCGACCAGGCCGACCTGGGCCACTGCGGCGAGCACTCCCGCAGGTCATTCCAGAGTGGCGGCAGCGGCCTCCCGGGCCACACCCGAGAGGGATCCGCAGCGGCGCAACGCCTCCCGCTGGCGCCGAGCGCCGCAGCCGCGGTCGGCCAGCCGGGCCAGCGACCCCATGACCCGGCCCAGCTCGTCCTGCTGGACCAGGACCGGGGTGACGTGCTCGACCAGCCGCGCGACCACGTCCGCGGCCGGGGCGGGCATCCAGGTTCCGGGCATCAGCAGCAGCCCGTCCGGACCCGAGCGGGCGGCCCGCCAGGCGGCCAGCCGCAACACCTCGGTGCGCACCGGGTCCGGGACCACCGCCTGGCGCCACTGCCGCGCCGCGGTCTCGACCAGGGCACGGACCAGGCCGGCGAGCAGCACGACGTCCTCGGCGTCCAGACAGACGTCGCTCACCCGGACCTCGACGGTCGGGTGGCGGTGGGAGAGCCGGACGTCGAAGTAGACCATGCCGGCGTCGATCACGGTATCGGTGGCGATCATGGCCTCGACGGTGGCGCGGTAGCCGGCGAGGTCGCCGAACAGGCCGGTCGGGCCGGCGGAGGGCCATCGGTTCCAGACCAGGCTGCGGAAGCTGGCGTAGCCGGTGTCCTCTCCGTGCCAGAACGGCGAGTTGGCGCTCAGTGCGGTCAGCGGCGCCGTCCAGGGCCGGATCCGGTCGACCACGGCGACTGCCTCCTCGCCGGACTCCACGGCGACATGCACGTGACACCCGCAGGTGTGACCGTCGTCGGCGATCCGGGCGAAGCGCTGCGCCATCCGCCGGTATCGGGGGTCGGGGGTGTACACGGTGGTTGTTGCCGGCACCGGTGAGGTGGCGACGGCGGCGAGCGCGACCCCGGCGGCCGCAGCGGCCGCCGCCGCCCGGCGCCGCGCGGCGCGGATCTGGTCGCCCAGCTCGGTCAGGGAGGTGCAGGCGCCGGTGGTCGTCTCCAGCTGTTGACCCATCAGCTCGGGATGGACAACCGGGTCGGGCCCGGGCACGACGCGACCGGTCAGCACCAGGTCGGCCGCCAGCACGGCACCGGCCACCGCCAGCGGCTCGCCCGACTCCGGGTCGAGCAGGAGGAACTCCTCCTCGACCCCAACGGTGCGGATCGGCACCTCCATCGGCTCAGTATCGCCGTCCGCTCAGTATCGCCGTCGGCTCCCCGGCTGCTCCCGTCCGAGGCGGCGATGGATCAGCCGGCGAGCGCTGCGCGGATCGCCTCGGTGTGCGCCGGCGTCGACCCGCAGCAGGCACCGACGACGTCGACGCCGAGCTCCCGGAGCCGGACGGCGTGCCCGGCCAGGTCCTCGGGCCCGGCGTCGTAGACGAACGTGTCGCCGCGCAGCTGCGGCATGCCGGCGTTCGACTGGGCGAGCAGCAACAGGTCGGGCTGGCCAACCCCGTCCCGAGCGGCGACCATCTCGCCCATGATCTGCTCCATCTCGCCGGGTCCGTTGCCGCAGTTGGCCCCGATGCCGACCAGGCCGAGGTCGACGGCGGCCTGCACCGCGGCTGCCGGGGCAACGCCCATCATGGTGTGCAGGTTGGTGTCGAAGCTCAAGGTGGCCACCACCGGCAGGCCGGGGGCAGCGGTGCGACAGGCCTGGACGGCGGCGCGCAGCTCGGTCAGGTCGCTGAACGTCTCCATGAGCACTAGGTCGATACCGCCCTGGACGAGCGCGGAGAGCTGGTCGGCGAACAGCACGCACGCGCCGTCCTCGGTCAGCTCGCCCAGCGGCTCGAGCAGCTCACCGGTGGGGCCGAGTCCCCCGGCCACCAGGATCCGTCGTCCGGTCTGCTCGGCGACCTCGTCGGCCACCCGGCGGGCCAGCCGGGCGCCGGCCAGGTTGAGCTCGCGGACCCGCTCGCCCAGCCCGTGCACGTCGAGTCGGGGCAGGGTGGCGCCGAAGGTGTTGCTGGTCAGCACGTCCGCACCCGCCGCCGCGTACTCGCGATGCACGGCGAGCACCGCGTCCGGGTTCTCGACGTTCCACAGCTCCCCGGGCCGCCCGCCCTCCAGGCCGCGCTCCTGAAGCAGCGTCCCCAGGCCACCGTCGAACAGGGCGCCCTGGAGGTCGGCGTGGGCAACGGATCGACGGGCGGTGCTGCTCAAACAATCACTCCTCTGGGCAGGGCAGCGGCTCGGCACGAACGCTCAAGCCTACGCCGCGCGCCCTGCCGGCCAGGACGGCGACCCCTGCGCCACCGCCCGGGCCCGCCGGTTTGTGGGGTCCGATCGAGAACAGATCTTGAGTCGTTCTTTACCCTTGTGTGAGCACGCCAGGGAAGCATCACCGCAGGGTGGCGGTGCTCGGGGGACCGCCACCGACAGCGAAAGGTACGGCGCTTGATGACGGGTCGACGATGGACGGCTGCCGCGCTGTCCCTCGGCGTGGTGGCCGGGGTGTTCACGGTCGTCATCGGCGCCGGCGCGGCCAGCGACCGGATCGGGGTCGCCGTGGCCCGGCACCGCGCAGGGGCAGCCGCCACGACGCCGGCCGACGACCGCCGCCGAGCCGTGTCCGCGCAGCGACGGGCCGTGGCCACCGCCCCGACCCGGCCTCCCGACCTGTCCGAGGCGGCGGCGAGCAGCCCGAACACCCCCACCGCGAGCGCCACGGGGTCGTCGGCTCCACCATCCGCCGGAACGCTCCGCACTCCGGCGGCCGGTGCGGCCGACCCCACATGGTCCACGCCCGCCCCGCCCGCCTACCGGTCCTCCGCCCCCAGGTCGGTGCCGGGCTGGACCAGCGCGGGGGCCCCGCAGCCCAGCGGCACCGGGTGGGCCTGCGCGCCACGGCCACCGTCAACCGCGGTCGTGGACGCCCACAACCACGGGGCCACCCCGGACGACGGCAGGGACGACACCGCTGCCCTCAACGCCGCGATCGCCGCCGTCCCGGACGGTGGGACCGTGCTGGTCCCGGGCGGGGTCTACCTCGTCGACGCCACCCGCGGGGTGCGGCCGAAGAGCTCGATGACGTTGCGGCTGGCCCCCGATGCGGTCCTGCGGGCGATGTCCGACGGCACTGACCCCCGGGCCGTCGTGCGGCTGGACTCGGTCTCGGACGTGGTGGTAACCGGCGGGAGGGTCGAGGGCGCCGGGTTCTCCGTCGGCGGTCGAGGGTCGGCGCGGATCACCCTGTGCGGGGTCACCGCCGACCGCACCAGAGGTCGCGGCCTGTCAGTCGTCGGGGTCGACGGGCTGGTGGTCCGGGACTCCGTCTTCAGCGGGACGCTCGGCGAACCGGGCAGCGCCGGCGTCGGGATCGCCCTGGAGCCCACCGCCGCCCAGCAGGTCCGCGGCGTGGAGCTGGCCGGCAACCACGTCGTCCGGAACACCGGGGACGGCATCTGGCTGGGGGTCAGCGGGCCGGCGCGGACCGGGTCGTCGATCGGCGACGTCCGGATCGCGGACAACACCGTCGCGGACAACGGGCAGGGCGCCGGGTCGGACGGCCGACCTGTCGGCATCCACGTCTCGGAGGCCACCGACGTCCTCGTCACGCGCAACACGGTCAGCGACAATCGCGGCATCGGCATCCGGGTCGCCCCAAGCGCCCGGCGGACGACGGTAAGCGGGAACACGCTGTCCGGCAACGCCGGGCAGCCGGTCGTCACCGACGGGAGTGCAGCCACCGTCAGCGGCACCACGGCCAGCGACACCACGGCCAGCGACACCACGCCCAGCGACACCACGGCCGGCGAGACGACGACCGGCGAGACGACCGGGCGCTGAAGCCCCGGCACGTCCCCACCACCCCGACCCGGGGACCGGGCGAGGCGTGCAGGGTCCTCCCAGGCTCGTGCGGCACGATGGCGTGCGTGGACTGGGCCGGCGTGGTGGGCGAACGGGTCGCACCGGTCGGTGACGGCGCGGTGCTCACCACCGCCGGCATCTCCGCCGCGGTGGTGGTCGCGGTCGCGGTGGTGGGGCTGCGGCCGCTGTGGCGGGTGGCCCGCGTCGTGGTGACCCTGGTGCACGAGCTGGGTCATGCCCTGGTCGGGATGTCCGTCGGACGGCGGTTCACCGGCTTCGTGGTCCGCGGCGACATGTCGGGGCATGCGGTCACGTCCGGTCCGGCGCGCGGCGCGGGTCGTGTGGCCACGACGTGGGCGGGCTATCCGGCGCCGGCACTGGTCGGTGCGGCCGTGGTGTGGCTGGCGGTGCGCGGCTGGGCGGCGCCGGTGATCAGCGTGGGGCTGGTGGTCGTCGTCCTGACGGTCTGGCGGATCCGGTCGATGTTCACCGCACTGGTCATCGCGCTCACCCTGGGTGGCATCGGCGCCCTGTGGTGGTGGCGGGACGACGGCCTGCAGCAACAGGTGCTGGTGGCGCTCGGGCTGGTGCTGGTGGTGGGCGCCTGGCGACACATCGCCTCGGTGGCCAGGTACGGCTCCAGCGGTGACGACCCCGCGGCCCTCGCCCAGCTGACCGGGGTGCCGCGGCTGGTCTGGAACGGCTCGTTCGTCCTCGTGGCCGCGGTGTCGACGTGGTTGGTGATCGGCCAGGTCGCCATCGGGCTATCGGCGTAGCCGGTTCACTGCGTCGGCGGCCGTTCCGGTTCAGGACTCGGCGAGGAAGACCAGCGTCCGCTCGATCACCTTCGCCGTGGCCTCAGGGTCATGGGACGGCAGGCTGGAGTCGCAGAACAGATGCGCCTGGCCGCGGTAGAGGAACAGCTCCGCCCGTTCGGCCTGACCGGAGTCGACGAAGGCGCGGGCGGCGTCCAGATCGCCCTCGTCGGCGAAGAAGGGGTCGGCGTCCATGCCGTGGATCTGCACCGGAACACCGGGCGGCCAATCGCCGAACTCGGACGGCGGGACGAACGCCTCCAGACACAGCGCCCCCCGCGCACCGGGCCGGTTCTGGGCCAGCTGCTGGGTGGCCATCACGCCGAGCGAGACGCCCGCGTAGACCAGCTCGGCGGGCAGGCCGTCGGCAGCGCGGACGCCACGCTCGATCACCTCGTCGAACCCGATGCTGCGCGCGTGCGCCACGCCCTCGTCGACGGTGGCGAAGGTGCGGCCGTCGTAGACGTCCGGGGTATGCACGGTGTGACCGGCGGCGCGGATCTGATCGGCGAGAGCCGCAATGCCGGGTGTCAGTCCCAGCGCGTGGTGGAACAGAATGACCTCGGCCATGTCGACCCCCGTGTTGTCGCAGTGGCCCCTCACCGTAGCGCGGTGTGCCGGGGCGAGGTCAGGTCGACGTCGTGGCGGCGCCGGTGGCGATGATCACCGCGAACATCGCGGCCTGGACCTCCTGGACCGCCGCGCGGACCGCCGCGCCGGCCCAGTCGGACTCGCTGATCTGCTGACCGCGTCGCGTGAGGGCCTTCTTGTCCTGTTCGGGAAACAGCTTCGGCAGCGTTCTCACCGCGTGCAGGATCACGACCAGGGCCGCCGTCCGGGGCGAGGGCGTCAGGCCGTCGACGACGACCCCGCGGACCCGCTGCAGCAGTTCGACCTCTACCTGACGACGAGGTCCCTGCGGCCAGGTGGTGGTCGGGAACACTCCCAGGATCTTGCCCTTCTCCCGCGACAGCAGGCCCTGCCCGGCCAGGTCGTCGAGCAACCCCTCGCGCAGGTTCTTCGCGCCGCCATCACCCCAACCCCAGCCGGCCGCCTTGGCAACGGCGTCCTTGGGTTTGCGCCCCTCGGCCTGTGCCACCAGCGGCGCCAGCCGCGGATCCGCAGGGGGCTCGCCGGTACCCACCAGGCGGCCCTTCCTGGCCCGCGGCTCGTCAGCGTCGGTGAGCCGCAGCGCGCCGTCCAGGGTCAGCTCGACGATCGCCGCACCGGCCAGGGCCGCGCCGGTGGCGGTGTCATCGACGATCGGCTTGCCCTTCTCGTCGTGCAGGAGCAACAGGAGAACCTCTTCGGGAAGAGTCAGTGCCATATCCCTACCTTGGCACGGTCCTCACCCTGCACTGTGGGCCTCAGATGTGCTCATCGCGGTTCAGGCCCAAGGTGGCCAGCAGGTCCTCATGGAGCTGGAACCACACGATGTGCGCTGAGTCGATACCCGGCCCGTCGACCCATCGGCGCTGCCCGGCATCGGCCCTGGCCAGAGCCTGCGCGTATCGGTGCGGGTACCCACTGAACCGGGTGAGTCCGTCGGCGAGCTGCTCACCAACCGGTCGCAGCCGTCGTCCCAGACCGGAAAGGGTGACCAGGACGCCGTCGTCCCAGCGCCAGTCGGTGTGATCGTTGGCCGCCATCGGGTCACCGGGTTGCGGGCGGATCTGCCACTTGGTGATCGCCTCGAGGAACCGGGTGTTCAGCAACACGAACTCAGCGTGGGCTGCGACCACGCGCCCCCGCAGGCCCGCGCCGTCCAGTTCGGCGGCGAGCAACCGTTCGTTCGCACGCCGTCCGGCGTCGGTCAGCGACCACGCCGAGGTCTCGGCCAAGACCGACCGCTGGACCCAGCCGTAGGCCTCGTCGTCCAGGAGGATCTCCTCGACGTGTGCCGGCTCGAGACCGAACCGCCCGGCCACAGCCTTCGGGTCCGCGAACCCCAAGATCCGCACGGCATGCAGCACCAACAGCTCCGGCGGCGAGTCGACAGGCACGCCACGACGGTAGCCGGGCTTCCTGGCGCAGGCCCGCCGTGATTGGTCCCGACCTGGCTCGGCTCGGCCGGGCAGGTCAGGGGTCGGGGGGCGGGTCGTTCGAGCGATCTCGGGGTCAGGCCAGGGTGTCCCCGGAGTGCCGGCGCGGTGCTCAGGCACGTAGCGTCAGGTCTGACACCCGAACGGGATGGAGGGACCATGAGCCTTCAGGACAAGCTCAAGCAGTTCGCCGAGACGGCGGAGAAGGCGGCGCAGGACGCCGTCCGCAAGGCCGGGGATCTGGCGCATGACAAGCGCGACACGGTGACCTCGGGTCTGGACAAGGTGGCTGCCAAGGTCGACACCAAGACCGAGGGCAAGTACGCCGACAAGGTCGCCAAGGCCAAGCAGCAGATCACCAAGGGCGTCGATCGGCTCGCCGACCAGCGCCACCTGTCCGAGACGGAGGCCGGCGCCGAGCCGGCCCCGCCCACCGCGCCCCCGACGACCCCGCCCCCGACGACCCCGCCGTCCGGTGCGACCCCGCCGTCCGAGCCGTCCGCCGCCTCGACGCTGCACGAACCGCCCGAGCGCTGACCGACCGGCTCTCGGCGACGCCGGACACCCTGCCGCGCCCGCGGTCCGGGATGATCGGCGGGTGCTGAGATCCCACCTGCCGGATCTGTCTCCGCTGCAGGTGGCTCCCTATCGGCGGCTCTACACCGGCTTCACCCTGTCCAACGTCGGCTCGCAGCTGGCCGTCGTCACCATCGGCCTGCAGGTCTACGACTTGACCGGTTCGACGGCCGCAGTGGGACTGGTCGGCCTGTCCGCACTGGTGCCGCTGGTGGCGATGGGGCTCTACGGAGGATCCCTCGCCGATCACCACGACCGACGCCTGGTCGGCCTGGTCGCGAACGCGGTCTCGTTCCTGGCCTCGCTGATCGCCGCCGCACAGGCCTGGCTGGGCAGCACCTCCGTCGTCCTGCTCTATGCCGTGGCCGCGCTGTGGAGCGGGTCGTTCGCCGTCTCCTCGCCGGCCCGAAGCAGCATCTACCCACGGATCCTGCCGGCCGCGCTGCTGCCCGCCGCCAACGCCCTGTCGGTGTTCGCGATGAACGCCGCGATGACGGTGGGACCACTGCTGGCGGGGGTGCTCATCGAGACCGGCGGGTACCGGGTCGCCTACAGCGTGGACGCCGCGCTCACCCTGGCCGCGGTGTGGGGGCTGTGGGGCCTGCCGGCGATCCCGCCGCAGGACGACCTGTCCGGTGCGGGATCGTCCGATGCTGGGCAGGTGAGCGGACGACGCCGGGCGGGTCTGCGTTCGGTCGCCGACGGGTTCGCCTTCCTGCGCACCGCACCGAACGTGCGGATGACCTTCGTCGCCGACATCGCAGCCATGCTGCTGGCCCAGCCGCGGGTGCTGTTCCCTGCCGCCGGGTCGGTGATTCTCGGCGGCGGCGCCGGCACCGTCGGGGCGCTGTACGCGGCGGCGGCGATCGGCGGGATCGCGGCCATGGCGTTCTCCGGACGGTTGGGCTCGGTGCGCCGTCAGGGTGGGGCGATCCTGGTCAGCATCGTCGGATGGGGGGTCGGCATCCTCGGGCTCGGCCTGGCGCTGCTGGGTGCCGGTGGAGTCCTGACCGGCCGGCAGGCGCTGGTCGCCGCGCTGGTCGCGATGGGGGTGGCCGGGGCGGCCGACTCGGTGAGCGCCGTGTTCCGCAACACCATCCTGCAGACCGCGGCCCCGGACCGGATGCGGGGGCGACTGCAGGGCGTGTTCATCGTGGTGGTCGCCGGCGGCCCGCGGCTCGGCGAGCTGGTCGGCGGGTCGGTCGCCGAGCGGCTCGGCGAGGGCCGGACGGCAGTCGTCGGCGGGCTGGCCTGCGTCGTCGCCATGGGGGTGCTGGCGCTGCGGAACCCGCACTTCGTGCGCTACGACTCCCGGAATCCGCAACCATGACGACCTCGGGCAGCAACCTGGGGCAGCACCTGGAGGGTGCGCGTCACTGGGGGTGGCCGGTCGCGGCGATGCCGATCCCCAGCCCGATCATCGACACCCCGCCGGTGACGCCCAGGGCCCGGCCGCGGCTCGGCGAGGCGTTGAACCACTGCCGCAGCCCGCTGGCGGCGAGCGCCCAGACCATGTCACTGAGCAGGCCGATGACCACGGCAAGGATCCCCAGGGTGAACATCTGCGCGGTGGTGTTGCCCGTCGTCCGGTCGACGAACTGCGGCAGCAACGCGGCGAAGAGCATGAAGCCCTTGGGGTTGCCCACGCCGACCACGAACCCCTGACGGGCGGCCCGGGGACCTGGCAGGGCTGTGCGGGCGCCGGGCTGGTCGGCGCGCAGACCCGAACGATGCCGAATCGCCTGGACGCCGAGCCAGACAAGGTATGCCGCCCCGACGATCTTGAGCACGGTGAACAGGACGATCGAGCTCGCGACGACGGGGCCCAGGCCCACCGAGACCAGGCTCATCGCGGCGAACAGCCCGACCGTGTTGCCGATCACCGTGGCCACTGCGACCCCGCGTCCGTAGGCGAGCGCCCGGCCGATCACGAACACCACGCTCGGACCTGGGATCGCGATGACGACCAGCGCGGTCAGGCCGAACGCGAGGAACTGGTGGGTGGAGAGCACGGGCACAGCCTGACACTTCCCTGCCACCGCCCGGCGAGAGCTACGGGATCAGGGCCAGGGCTGGACGGTCAGCTGAGGCCATTCCCGTTGCCATCGGGCGGTCTTGGCCTCGTAGACAGCGCGCGGCGCCAACACCGGGTTGGGGACGGCACGCATCGCGAACAGATCACTGAAACCCTTGGGCGCGAACACCTCCAGGCCCGCGCCTGCCAGTCGGACGGCGAAGCATGAGCTGGCGTTTGGGAACGAGGCGCCCGCGGACGCCGTGCTGGTGTAGGGCGGGCACGGGACGCCGCGCGGATCGCCCGGTCCTCGCCGTCCCAGGACAGATCGGTCTGGTCGAAAGTAGTTCACGTCGTAGTCGCGGATGCCGGCCCAGGGCTCACGAGCGGACAGGCAGTTCCAGACGGTCTGAAACAGCGCACCGGCCGTCAGCCAGCAGTCCGGCAGGCCCAGCTGCGGCAGACGCTCGACCACCACGGCGACCCAGGGGTTGGACAACACCATCTGCTCGAACGCCTCGACCTGGGCCGCCAGCGGAGCGTGGTCGAGGCGCGCACCGAACGGACCCGCTGGCGTCGACTGCACGCATCCAGTGTCGCAACACCAGCACGCAGGCCCGGCCCGGGGCGGCGGCCTCAACCGGAGGCGGCCTGTCGGGCGGCGGTGAACGGGGTGCGGTCGAAGATGATCCTGATCCGGGTGATCAGGCCGTCGACGACGGTCAGGCACTCCGCCCCCGGCGCCCCCTGCACCGGCACGGTGTCGGTGTCGTACATCAGCAGCGCAGTGTCGTCGTCGCCGAACGCCGCGATCAGCTCCGCCCGGGTGACGATCCGGCTGAACGGTTCCATCAAGGCGCGGACGGCGGGCGCGCCGTCCAGTGGCCCGGGCGGGGCGAGGCAGACGACGTCCGGGGCGATGTGGGTCATCGCGCGGTCGAAGTCGTGACTGGTCCAGGCGTCGTAGTAGGCCAGTGCGGTGCGTAGTGCGTGACTGTCGTTCATGGGTTGCCTCCTCCGGGTTCGATGCTCGACACCGGGGTAGACACCGGCGACGTCGACAGACCACTCCCGTCACGGGGACGCCGTCGCGGTCGGCCCGGTCGAGGCAGGCTCGGACCAGGTCGACTTGGCGGTGGACGCCCTCGATCAGGCGGGTGCGGTCGCGGCCGTTCACGACGAGCGTCTCAACCCGCGGGCCGAACAGGCCGCCCTCGACCGGCCCTCGCGGCGGCCGGTGTAGTTCCTGGCATCGATGACGAGCACCAGCGGTTCTCAAGAACGCCGCCGGGTTGGCCCTGGGCGACGAGACGATCACCGTGGCGAGACCAGCACACTGCCTTGCGCCGTCTGGATCACCGAACCGGGCACGGTGCGACCGCCGGATTCCGGATAGTCCTGATGATCGAGCGAGCACGGCGCGTCGGCGTGTTCGTCGTCGGCACAGCACCCGCGTGGTCCACGAGGTGGCCGCCTGGCTGCGGCACCGCCCGGCTCCAGGATCACCGGTGAGGCGGCGGAGGCGTCAGCTCGGCGCGGCCGGGCGCACTCCTGCGCAGCACGGCATAGGTGTACCCGTCGAGCCAACGACAGACCGCCTTGCGCTCGGCAACGCTTGCGTCGGCTACGCAACGACGTATCCGTCGCGGTTCTTGACGATCTTCACGGTACTCGCGGCGCTGCTGCGCCTGACCGCCCTCTCGGCCGGTCGACGTCACCATCACCAGCGGGTCGCCGTGCGGATCTTGCCCCGTCTGTACGTAGTCGGAGGTTGGCCGGTCCGCTCGACGTGGTGAAGCTCAGTTCCAGCATCGCCCGCTATCGGCGACGCGGTGGCCGCCCCTTGCCACCGTAGGCGATCACTGCCACCAAGGGGATGGCCAGAAACCAGAGCCACGATCCGGTGAGGAAGAACAGCAGCAGGGCCACGATTGGAGCCGCTGCCACGGCCGTCTCGCGCCATCGCTCTCGGCCTGCGCCGCCGCTCCGGTAGGGGCTCGGGGCGTCCTGTGAGTCGCTGGGCAACGCCTGGTGCGACGGCATCATCGTTGCCGGTGGCGATGGCCGCGGGTCCGGCAGATCGGCGAAGATCGGCAACAGTCTCCCCCACGTCGTGGCCCGGGAGACCTGGACCGTATCGGTCCTCATACGCGACCGACGTCAACCGGCCGGCCTCCAGATGCGCCAGGAGGTCGCGCGTCGCCGCGTCGCGCTCGGGGGCCCCCACTCGCACGACCTCCCACTGCGGCCCTCGCGCAGCAGGCTCCTGCCACTCGCTCATGCCTCCATCCTGCCCCCGTCTGTCCATGCGCGCCACGACCACCGCCGACGGCACGGGTCTCGATCCACCCCGGGGATGGCCAGTCGGCGTCGTTCTCAACCCCGACTCAGCCTTCGTGATGGCGCTCGATGCCGAGGCTCGCCAGAAGGTCTTCGTGAAGCTCGAACCACACCGTGTGCAGGGAGTCGATCCCGGGTTCGTCGACCCATTTCCGCTGCCCCTGGTCGACCCGAGAGAGCGCGGCCTTCAGTCAGGACCCACCCGCGGGTGTCCGCGAACTCGACGCGCTGCACCCAGCTGTACACCTCGTCGTCCAGCAGCACCTCGGCCACGACGCCGAGGTCGAGCGAGAAACGGCGCGCCACCGCGCCGTCGTCCGTCATGCCCCTGAGCCGCGCGGCGGGCAGAGCCAGCGGCTCCAGCGTCGAGTTGACTGCCACACGAGGACCGAACTCAGACGACGAGGCGCTGCTCAGCCGGCCGTGACGAGATCCGCGAACCGCTGCAGGTACACCGGCCAGCCGTCGTCCGAGGTCAGCGCGGAACGGGCGCCCTGCCAGCCGTCGCCATGACGGTCGAGGTGCCGGTGCTCCAGCTCGACCCGGGTGCGCTCGGGCCCGACCTCGACGAAGCGCACCTCGACCTCGCCAGCACACGCCGGGTCGGGCTCGAGCTGCCAGGTCACACCGATGTCCCAGGCGAGCACGAACCGGGTCGGGGTGGCCACGCCGGTGATGGATTCGGTGATCGCGATCGCCTCGGTGGTGCTCGCCCGCGACTTCCGGGCCGAAGGCCGCCGGACCCTTGCGACACTCGGCCTGGACCATCTGAGCGCCGCCGAGATCGCCGCTCTGTGACCCAGAGCCCGTGGGTGGGACCGCGGCCGGAGCGTCTCGGGCCCAGCAGTCCCTTCCGCCCGGTCGGCCTCGGCGAGAGGCTGGGCTCACGGATAGCCAGGAGACGGACAGCCAGGAGGAGGAGACCTCATGCAGGCAGCAGTCGGTGACATCCTGCTCGTTCACGGGCGCACGGTCGGCGACCACGACCGCAGCGCGGAGATCCTTGAGATCCGTGGGGAGGACGGCGCGCCCCCGTACCTCGTCCGCTTCGACGACGGGCACGAGGCGCTCGTCTTCCCCGGGCCGGACACGTCGGTGCAGCACGCCCATCGGGGCTGACCGGACCCGCGAGGCGGTCACGTCCCGGGTCGAAGCCCGGGGTCGACGGGGACGAGTCGCTCGGCGAGGGCGGCCAGCGCGTCGTCCAGGGTCTGCGCGACGACCAGGTCCTGGAGAGCCGACGGCTTCATGAACTCGGCATCGGCCAGTCCGTGGATCGCCCCCAGCAGCGGGCCCCAGAAGCCCGCGATGTCCAGGAAGCCCACCGGCTTGTCGTGGAAGCCGAGCACCCGCCAGGTCCAGACCTCGAAGATCTCCTCCAGGGTGCCGAGGCCTCCGGGCAGGGCCAGGAACGCGTCGGCCCGCTGCGCCATCAGGGCCTTGCGCTCGTGCATCGACTCGACGACGTGCAGCTCGGTGAGGTCGTCACGGCCCCACTCCCGCCGCATCATCTCCCGCGGGATCACTCCGACCACCCGGCCCCCGGCGTCCAGGGCCCCTCGGGCGAGGTCGCCCATCAGCCCGCGCCCGCCGGCACCGTAGACCAGCTCGATGTCCCGTTCGGCGATCTCCCGACCGACATCGCGGGCCAGCCGACCCAGGGCCGCGTCGGCGCCGGGGCTGGAGGCGAGGAAGACGGCGAGGCTACGGATCGGCACGCGGCGCAGCATGGCATCCGACTTCCCCGGGCTCACGACCCGAGCGCACCTGGAGTGCGCGGTCTGCTCACCGTCGGCGCCCAGGGCGCGGGTGGCGTCAGCGAGCGTGCAGGGTGGCCCGGACGACCCCGCCGGGGCGCAGCGTGATCGAGGCCGGGCCCGGGGCGGGCAGCGGGCGGTGCACGTCGACCGTCCACCGCCGACCGAGCTCGGCCAGCAGGGCGGTGGCCTCGATCCAGGCGAACTGCTCGCCGATGCACTGCCGCGGACCGGCGCCGAAGGGGAAGTAGGCCCCGCGTGGCTGCCCGGACAGCCGTGGGGTGAAGTGCACGGCACCGGCCGGACCGGTGGCCAACCAGCGGCCGGGGTCGAAGCTGTCGGGCTCGGGCCACCAGCGTGCGTCGCGATGCAGCCCGGCCGGGGTGACGATGACCAACGTGCCGGGCGTGATGTCCAGGCCGCCGAGCCGGAACGGCGCCGTGGCCCGCCGTCCGATGAGCCAGGCCGGGGGCCGCAGCCGGAAGGTCTCGGCCACCACGGCGGTGGTCAGCGGCAGGGTGGCGGGCAGGGTCAGCGGGTCCAGAGCGGTGGGGGCGCCGTCCCATTCGCGCTGCAACGCGGTGAGCAGGTCGGGGTCATCGGCGAGCAGGACGTAGGCCCAGGTCAGGCCCATCGCCGTGGTCTCGTGTCCGGCGAGCAGCAGCGTGAGGACGTGGTCGCGGATCTGGGTGTCGCTCAGCGGGACCGGACCGGAGAGGAGCTGGCGGGTGACGGTGCCGCGTTCGGTGGTCAGGCCGGCCGCGTCGCGACCCTCGGACCGGGCCGTGCGCAGACCGGCGACGATGGCCTCGACAACGCCGTCCAGACTCGCCCAGGCGGCCTCGAGGCGGCGGCGCCGGGGCGGGTACTGCTCCAGCAGTCGTCGCCCGAACGGCAGCATGACGACCCGGAAGTCGCCGAGGAAGGTCTCCATGGCGGCCTGGACGTCGTCCGCCCGCTCGCGCAGGTCGTCGCCGAACAGCGCGCTGGCGACCGCATCCAGGGTGAGCGCGGACATCTGCCGGGTGAGGTCGATCTCCCGCCCATCACGCCAGGTGGACATCGAGCGGTTCGCCGCGGCCAGCATGAACGCCAGGTAGGCGGCCATGTGCTCGGGATGGAACGCCGGCTGCAGGGCGCGGCGGTGGCGCCGATGCTCCTCGCCCTCGCTCGTGAGCAGGCCGTCCCCGAGCAGGATCCGGGCATGCTCCAGACCGCGGCCCTTGGCGGTCACTCGGGCGTGGGTGGTGAGGCGCGTTGCCCGCCTGCCGACGTCGACGCGCACAGCGACGGGGGTGGACCCGACCGGGCGCAACCGCTGCCCGTCACGACCCCGGCGACCGGACCCGGTCGACGAGTCGGCGCAAGCGGACCATGAGCGCCGCCGACGGGACGACGCGACCCGAGCGGTAGGTCGACAGCCGTGACCGGGACGTGCCGATCCGGCGGGCCACGGCGTCCACGGACAGACCGGACTGCTCGATCAGCCGGGCCACCTCCGCAGCCACCTCGGCGCGCTCGCGCTCCTCGGTCGCCTCGCGAGCGCGGGCGACCGCCCGGTGCAGCAGCGGCCCCACCCCGTACGGCGCGGCGTAGCCCAGATAGGCCTCGACGTCGCGGGCCACCGGGCCCCAGGGGTCGTCGTCGATGGCCCGGGTGATCCGCGCCCAGTCGGTGACGCCGCCCCGCTCGATGGCGGTGACCAGCGCCTCGTAGGGCCAGGACTCGACCGGGTCCGTCGGCTCGGCCGTGACGTTGCGGAAGGCGAGGGCCATCACGCCTCCCGTTCGAGCCGTTCGAGGAGCGCATCGGCGAGCGCCTGGGTGGCGGCCACCACGTCGGACCATGCATGCCAGCGCGGGTCGAGCTTCCTGTACGAGGACAGCTGGGCGGTCACCCGTTCGTCCCGTGGGTTCGGTTCGCTCAGCCGCTGGACGACGACGGTCAGCACCGAGTCGGGCTCGCCGGAGCGGTCGGCGTAGTAGTCGTCGATGCCGAGCAGGACCTCGACGGCGGCCTCTCCCATCCGGTCGGCCAGGGCCACGGTGTCGAGATAGTCGCGCACCTGGTTGCGCTGCACGACGAGGAAGGCCTTGACCCGCAGGATCTCCGCCAGGGTGGGCACCCGCAGCCTGGTCCCGTCACCGAGGTCGACCACCTCGACCTCCAGGGGCCGCGTCCGACGCAGCTGGCGCAAGTCCGGCCCGGTCGGGACACATGCCTCGATCGTATCGGTTCTGATACGCCTGCTCGCCTATGGATCGGCCGCGCCGCCCGCCGCATCAGCCGACTGGTTGCCGCCGGCCGAGGACGGGCCGGCCCGCGTCGGTGCGGTCAGCCTCGCCGCCAGCTGGGTGCCCTCGACGTCCAGGTCGGGTAGCCGGTCCAGCCACCGCGGCTGGTACCAGGCCCGCTCACCGAGCAGGTACATGATCGCGGGCATCGCGGTCATCCGGACGACGAAGGCGTCGATGAGCACCCCGACGGCGAGCGCGAACCCGATCGGCCGGACCGCCGTGAGCTCGGCGTGGACGAAGCTGGCGAACACCGCAGTCATGATCAGCGCGGCCGCGGTCACCACCCGGACGCCGTGCCGGAACCCGGTGTGCACCGCGGTACGGGCGGTGTGCCCGTGCCTCCAGGCCTCACGCATGCCGGTGACCAGGAACATCTGGTAGTCCATCGCCAACCCGAACAGGATGCCGATCACCAGGGTCGGCAGGAAGCTCAGCACCAGGCCGGTCTGTTCCACCCCGAACAGCGCGCCCAGCCATCCCCACTGGTAGACCGCGACCACGGCGCCGAACGCCGCGGCGACAGAGAGCAGGAAGCCGGCCGTGGCCAGCACCGGCACCACGACCGAGCGGAAGACCAGCAGCAGCAGGATCAGCGAGATCCCCACCACGACGGCGAGGTACACCGGCAACGCGCTGGCCAGGGCCTGCGAGATGTCGATGTTGGCGACGGTCTGCCCGGTGAAGCCGAGCGAGACCAGGCCCTGCTCCTCGACCAGCGTCGAGGCGTCCTCGCGCAGTCGGTGCACCAGGTCGGCGGTGGCGTCGTCGGACGGACCGGTGGTTGGCACCAGCTGGAAGGCGAGCCGGGCACCGTCCGGGCTGGCCCCGATCGGGACGACGTACGCCACGCCGTCGGTGGCCTTGAGCCGTTCGGCGACGGTCAGTTGCAGGTCGGCCAGGGCCGCGGCGTCCACGCCGGTGGCCTGGACCTGGTCGAGCGCGGCGACCGCGATCACCGGCCCGTTCTGCCCGGCGCCGAAGTTGTCACCGATCGCGGCGTAGGTACGGTATGCCGTCGAGTCGTGCGGTTCGTAGGCGCCGTCGGGCAGACCCAGCCGCAGGCTCGCCGCCGGGATCGCCATCACCGCGAGGCCGATGGTGGCCAGTACCAGGGTGAGCAGGGGGCGTCGGGTCACCAGACCGCCCCAGCCGGCGCCACGCGGGTGGCCGGCCGGGTCCTGGGCGGTCTGCGCGTCCTCGACCTCCGCCTCGGCCTCCTCGGCCGCCAGGTGCTGGGCCAGGGCCCGGCGCGAGCGCGGGGAGAGCACCCGGGGGCCGATCAGGCGCAGCAGTGCCGGGGTGAAGGTGAGCGAGATCAGGACGGCGAGGGCCACCGTCGCCGCAGCGACGTATCCCATGATGGCCAGGAACGGGATCCGGTGATAGTGCAGCGCGGCCAGCGCCACGATGACGGTCAGCCCGGCGAACAGCACGGCGCTGCCGGCGGTCCCGGTGGCCCGGCCGATCGACTCCTCGAGGGCCATGCCGCGGGCGAGCTGCTCGCGGTGCCGGTTGACCAGGAACAGCGCGTAGTCGATGCCGACCGCCAGGCCGAGCATGAGGGCCAGCGCCGGGGTGACGTCGGTCATGTCCACCCACTGGGTCATCGTGACCGCCCCGAGCAGGCCGACCGCCACCCCGATCAAGGCGGTGAGCAGCGGCAGACCGGCGGCGAGCAGCGAGCCGAGCATCACCACCAGCACGACCGCCGCGACGGCCAGACCGACGGCCTCACCGGACCGAAGACGTTCAGGTCCTGGACGATGTCCTTGGAGTAGTCGACGCGCACCCCGTCGGTCGGCCAGGTCGGCGCCGACGACGACGACGACGTCCTTGGTGGCCTGCGGCACCGAGTTCATCGGGACGTCGAAGCGCACCTGGGCCACGGCGACGTCGCCGCGCTCGGTCACCGTGCGCAGCCCGTCGGTGAGCGCCGCCTGGCGCTCACCCTGGAGCAGCTGGGCCGCCTGGGCGGCGATCTCCCGCTCGGCCGCATCGAGCTGGGCCTGCGCGGCGGCGAGCTGCTCGGCCGCTCGACGGGCGCGCCGGCTCCGGCGGCGACGGCCGCGTCGAGCTGGGCGCGTTGCTGGGTCAGCTCCTCCTGCTGGGCGGCGAGGGTGCGGCGGGCCTCGTCGAGCTGCGCCCGCCACCGGCGCTGACCTGATCCGCGGCGTCGTCCAGCTGCTGCTGCGCAGCGAACGGGTCGATGGTGGTGTCGACGCCGTCGATCGTCGACCACTGCCCGACCACGGCGGCCACGCCCTGCTGCTGCTCGGGAGTGAACGGTCGGCCGTCCTCGGTGGCCAGCACGATCGTGCCCAGGCCACCGGCCGCGGCGGGCAGCGAGGTCTGCAGGTCGTCGAGCACCTGCTGAAACTCGGTGCCCGGGATGCTCATGGTGCTGGTGAACGGCTTGCCGAGGGTGGCGGCGCCGGTGATCGCCAGGGCGAGCAGCAGCATCCAGGTCAGCACGACGGCCCAGGCGCGGCGGGCGGCGAGTCGTCCCAGGCGGTACAGGTAGGTGGCCATGGCAGGTGTCGTCTCGTTCCCTGAGTGATCGGGTGTCAGCGGGTCGGTGGGCTCACCAGGTCGGGGGTGCGCAGGATGTCGAAGGCGCGGTGCACGGTGGCGACGAAGGTGTCTCGGGCTCGCCTGTCGATCCGACCGGAATGGGCGGCCAGCCAGTGCCGGCGGGCGACCTCGAAGCCCGCGACGTAGACGGCGGTGACGACCTCGACGCGCAGCGGGTCGGGATGCTCGCCGTCCTCCGACCGGCGGGTCCGCCTCCACTCGGCGGCGAGCTCGAGCAGGCGTTCCTCCTGGCCGGCCAGGGCGTACCGGGTGGCCTCGGGTGAGGAGTCGACAGCCCGCCAGGCGGTGACGGCCTCGGTGAGCAGATCGACCGTGATCAGTTCGTCGACAACGGCTTTCACGCCCACGGCGAGCGGCTCGTCGCCCGGTCGGGCGGCAAGCATGGCGGCGAACCGGTCCAGCACCAGCCGGGACCGGTAAGCCATGACCGCCTCGATGCTCGGGAAGTAGTTGAAGAACGTGCGCCGGGAGACACCGACGGCATCGGCCACCCGCTCCGCGGTCATCGTCTCCAGGCCCTCGGTGGCGAGCAGGCGGTAGACGGCATCCACGATCGCCTCACGCGTGCGGGCCTTGTTGGCCTCCCGTCGTCCGGGGTGCTCGTCGAGGGTCACGTGGGCACCGTACGATGTCGTTGCACTAAGAGCAAGTTTGCTCTTAGTGCATCCAGTCCCTCAGCCGTCAGGGGCGGACGGGAGTGATGTCGGTGTGCGTGAAGTCCGCTCCGGTGAACACCAACGGCTCACCGGAGGTGACGGACAGGGCGTAGGCGAAGCAGCCGCCGCAGTCCATTCGGGCGGGCGACCCGGACCCACGCCCTGGCGCCGGTCGGCCACCTGGGCGTCGCGCCAGATGGAGGCGCCGGGGGTGGACGCGAAGTCCGTCGCTCGGCAACGCATCGCGCTGGCGGAGCTGCTGGACGTCGTCCTGCCGCTCGATCAGGTGAACGATCGTCGACGGGCGCCGGTTCGCAGCGCCGAGCGGCCTGCCCTGTGGATAACCTTCGGGGCGCATCGGGCCGAAACGGCATGATGCCGGACATGACATTCGAAGACCTTCCCGACGACTGGCCCCGACGTCCTCTCACCGACCCGCACCTGGTGGCCGATGTGCTCGACCTCGTCGTGACCGACGCCTCCAGGGCGAACGGTGCGCTGTACGTGCTGCTCTGCGACCCCGACGACCGGCTGCTGCAGCCCATCGCGATCGACGCGCCCGATCCGCAGTCCGGCGGCGAGGAGCGCGAGCGGATCCTGCGCACCGTGCTGTCCGTCGCCGAGGACGGCGTGCCCGGCGGCTCGGCGCTCATCGCCATCGCGCGCCGCGACGGCCTGTCGGCGACCCCGGACGACGAGCTGTGGGCACGCTCGGCCCTCGCCGCGCGGGGCAGGTTCCGCCTGCTCGGCGTGCACGTGGTGACCGGGGTCGGCAGCCGGCCCGTGCCGTCCCCGGCCCGGGTGAGGTGACGACCGGGTCTCGGGCGTGGGCGGGCAGTCGCCATCAGTGCCGTGCTGAAGGCCGCGCTGCCCCGGCGGCAACACACCATCCGAGTTCAGCGTGTGGATGTGTCGATCGGCGAGCGGTGCCGCGGCTCTCTCGGTGCTGGACCGAGCCGCTGCTTCGGCTCGTGTCGCCTTCGTCGGCGAGATGGATCACGGCCGACGTCGGCCGCCGCGCCGATGCGTACCTGCGCACCGGGGACGAGGCCCTGCTCGATCCGGTGGCAGAACCGGACTGGTTCACCTCGGGCATCCTGGCCAGCATCCGCCATCCCACTGCCGCACTCGATGCCGCTCAGCGGCGGTTCATGATCGCGGTTCGGCGGGTCGCCCCTGCCGCTCGCTGGTTCGGCTTCGATGCGGACGCCACCGATGCCGACTATCTGGCGCTGGCCAACGCGGCGGCCGGCTACGACGACCTGCGGCCGGCGATGGCGCTGCGAGAAACGCATCATGCACGCCCACGTGGAGGCGGTCCTCAGGGACCATCCGGGTGAGAAGGTCGCCTGGTCGATGGCATTGTCTTCGCACCGCATGTCCACCCACTGCTCACACTCGACGGCTGAGTGCAGATCCCGGTTCGCCACGGTGAGCCGTCGGGCACCGACGGCGCTGGTGCGCGTCGGGTGAGCGAACACCGAGCACGCTCAGCCCTCCGGATCGGCGGGAAGCCGGACGACGAACCGGGCGCCTGCGTGCTCGTTCCGGACGCCGCCGGCACCCGGCACGGCGGTGGCCCTCGCCGAGCGGACGTCCTCCACGCTGACCGTGCCTCCATGGATCTCGGCCACTTCACGCACGATGGCCAGACCCAGCCCTGCCCCGCCGACATCGCGGGTCCGGGCGTCGTCGAGCCGGGTGAACCGCTCGAAGATGCGCTCCCGGTCCGGCGCAGCGATGCCCACGCCGTCATCGGCGACCTCGAGGACCGCCGCATCGGCGGTGGTCCGCAGGCCGAGCCTCACCCCGCCCGTCGCGTGCCGCTCGGCGTTGTCGCCGAGGTTGGTGACCAGGCGTCGCAGCTGCGCCCGGTCGCCGATCACCCGGGCCGGGCCCACGCCGGCCGCGTCGACACGTACCCGGCCGCGCACGCGCAGCCGCTGCACCTCAGCCAGGACCAGGTCGTCCAGGTCCACCTGCTGGCGGTGGGTGGCCAGGGTGCCCTCGTCGGCCCGCGCCAGCAACAGCAGGTCGTCCACCAGACCCGAGAGGCGCAGATTCTCCGTCAGCAGGTCCGAGGCCAGTTCCTCGACCGTCGTCGTGCCCGGGTGGGCCAGGACTACCTCCAGCCGGTGGCGGATCGTCGCGATCGGGCTGCGCAACTCGTGCGAGGCGTCCGAGACCAACCGCCGCTGGCGCGCGCCCGCAGCCTCCAGCCGGTCCAGCATCGCGTTCATCGTGCGCGCGAGGCGGGCCACCTCGTCGTCACCCGTCGGCGCCGGAACCCGTCGACGGGACTGGGTCGAGGAGATCTCGGCGACCTGCGCCCGGATCCCCTCCACCGGCCGCAGTGCCCGGCCCGTGACCCGCCAGGTGGTCCCGGCGACGAGCAGCACCAGCAGCGGCACGCCGACCGCGAGCCCAGAGGCCACCACCGCCGAGCTCTCGACGACCGGATCCAGGCTGCGCCCGACGAGAACCCGCGTTCCGTCTGCCGCGGCGCGGGCGACGAACCGGAAGGCCTCCGGCTCGCCGGGCAGCACGCCCGCAAGGGTGACCGCATCACCGGGACCCAGATCCGTCAGGCGCTCCCGGCCCGCCACGTTCGTGCTCGCCGCGACGACGTCGCCGCCGGGTCCGATGACCTGGACGACCACCTCCTCCGGGTCGTCGACCGCCACCGCGTCCAGCGACCGGCCGCTCTCGAGGAGTGCGACGACATCGGCCGCCCGCAGTTCGGCGGCGGTCTGGACGTTTGCGGTCAGGGCCGCGCGGAGCACGCCGACCAGGACAAGGCTGCCCGCCAGGAGTCCAAGAGCGACCACCGCCGTGGCCCCGACGGTGGTGCGGACGCGCACCCCGCTCCACCGGCTCGGCCGAGGCGCCGCACCATCGCTCGCCGCCTCATCCACCGGACGCCGCCAGTCGATAGCCGGCGCCGCGGACCGTCTGGATCATCCCGGGCCCGCCGGCGCGATCGATCTTGCGACGCAGCCGCAGCACGTAGACCTCGACGATGTTCGGGTCGCCCTCGAAGTCGTCGTCCCACACGTGGTCGAGCACCTCGCGCTTGGAGATCACGCGGCCGGCGTGACGCATGAGGTACTCGAGCACCGCCACCTCCCGCGCCGTGAGCACCAACGGTGTGCCGTCGCAGCTCACCTGCCGCGTGGCCGGATCGAGCTGCAATCCGGCGACCTCCAGCGCTGCGGGCCGCTCGGTGACCCCCCGCCGTACGAGCGCGTGCAGTCGGGCCACCAGAACCCGATGGGAGAACGGCTTGACCACGTAGTCGTCCGCGCCGCTGTCGAGGCCGAAGGTCTGGTCGAGCTCGTCGTCGAGCGCGGTAAGGATGAGGATCGGGGTCCAGTCGTGCTCAGCGCGCAGGGCGGCACACACCTGGTAGCCGTCGATCCCGGGCAACATCAGGTCCAGCACGATCGCGTCGTAGGTGTTCTCCCGCGCCATCCACAACCCGTCAGTGCCGTCCGCGGCGAGGTCCACGGCGAACCCGTCCCATTCCAGGCCCTTCTTCAAGGACCGCGCGAGTGGCGCCTCGTCCTCCACCACCAGCACGCGCATGACGGCCTCCCGGGCGCACTCCTGGTCCCAGCCTGCCACCGCGGACTGAACATCGGCCGTGCGATCCGCCATCGGGGTGCTGCCGGAGTCGAGCGGGTACCCGCCGTCCCAGACTGCCCGGTCCTATCTCACCTTCTACGCCGAGCTCTACGGGCTGTCGTCGTCCCAGGCTCGCGAGCGGGCCGAACGACTGCTCCGCCAGGTCGGTCTGGCCGACCGCCCGGGAAGAATCGGCACGTTCTCGCGCGGGATGCGTCAACGGCTCGGCCTGGCCCGCGCCTTGACGAACGAGCCGGTCGTGCTGTTCCTGGACGAGCCGACGCTGGGACTCGACCCGTCCGGCCAGGAGGAGATCCTCGCCCACCTGACTCGAACGGCTGTCGAGGACGGCACGTGCGTGGTGCTGTGCAGCCACTTGCTCGACGAGGTCGAGCGGGTCTGCGACCGGGTCGCCGTCATGGACCACGCCAGGATCGTGGCCGAGGGCACCCTCGAGGAGGTCGTCGCCGCCTCCGGTGTCGCGCGAAGCGGCAGAGTGCGGGTGCAGCCGGCTGACCTGGCTGCTTACCGCCGTCGCGGTGGCCCTGTCGCACCGGCTCGAGCTCGGAGGCTCCCGATGAGGTGGCGTCTGCTCGCCCTGGTGACCGCGCTGCTCGCACTCGCCACTGTGGCGTCCCCCGGTGCCCACGCCACCGGGGCCCTGGACGGCGTCACCGTGGCGGTGGAACCGCGCGAGACGTCCGTCGTTCTGGGGGACAGCATCGACCTCTGGATCCGGGTCACCAACGCCGGCCCGGCGGCGACCGCACCGCTGGTACTCCACCTCGATGCCACCGACCCCGAGCGATCCAGCTCGGTCGACCCCGAGGACTGGACGGCGACCCTGTCCCGCCCGCTCGGCATTCTCGCCCCTGGGGCCACCGTCGACGTCGTCTGGACGGTCCAGCCGATCAGCAGGGGGACCTTCGCCGCCTACGCCGTGGCATTGTCGGCCGACGTGGACGGGATCGCAGCCTCGAACCTCGCCCGGGTGGTCGTGGTGGACCGCCGCAGTCTCAACCCCGGCGGCGTCCTTCCGGTCTCGGTCGGCGCACCGACGATCATCGGCCTGCTGCTGCTTGTCCAGTTCCGACGCGCCCGAGCCGGAGCACCGCGACCCAGCTCGCGCTCGATCCAACCCACGGGAGGCAGGGCATGAGACCGGTCGGCCCCGGGGGGTCGCGGACCCGCTCGGGTGTCGGCCGGGTTCGAGCTCAGTTGCGTAGCAGGCCGTCGACGAGGCGGACCAGCGCGACCCGCACTTCCGCTGTGGCGGTCACGGGATCCTCGGCACGCGAGGCATAGAGCGCCGCCTCTTCGAGCGCTCCCACCAGGACGTGGGCGAGCGGACGCACCGGCTGAGCGGCCATGACTCCGGCGTCGATCAACATCTGGACCGCCATCTCGACCAGGCCGACCCCGTACTCCCGGCCGATCTCGCGCCACCGCTCCCAGCCGAGCACAGCGGGTGCCTCGATCAGCACGATCCGGTGCACCTCGGGCTCGGCGCACGCCGCCAGCCACCCGTCGATGTCGGCGTGCATCATCGACACCAAGTCGTGGGCGCCGGCTGGCGACAGGCCAGCACCCAACCGCTCCACCATCCCGGCCTCCACCTGCCGCAAAACCGGGACGAACTGGTCGAGATCCCGGACGCACTGACCTTCATGGCGCTCGATCAACCCGCACGCCTCGCCGCCGAGATCGCAGCCTTCGCCTCCTAACGCCGATCTCGGGCAGCGGATCAGCCCCCAGCTGGGGGTGTTGGGCGTACTCGTAGCGCACGATTCGGCCGTTGAGCCAGGCGAAAGGGTGCAGGCGTTGGGGAGGTCGGCTTGGCGTGACGCCGTCGAGTCGGTGCTGGCGCCCCGCGAGTTCTGGGTGGGGTTGGCCACCGAGTTCGGTGGCGAACCCCACCCAGAACTCCACCAGGCGTGAGTTATCCACAGATCCATGGCGCACCTCAGCACGACCGGGCGTGATGTCGCCACACTCGCCGTCGTGCATCCCCGGCAACATCTCACCCCCCAGCTTCGCCGGCTGGCAGCCCCGCAGCGCTCCCGGAGGAACCGGAACCCCTCGCGCGCCACGGGCCTGGACGGCCCCGGTGAGCCGAGGGACGGGAGGGCAATGACGGGCGGCCGCTGCCGAACGACGTCCCGTCCCCACCTGACGAAGCCGCTCCAACGTCTCTTGCGGCGAGGCCCCGCGCTCGCGCGCCACTCCTCGGGCGTTCTGACGGTCGAAGCCGAATCCCGCCCGAGCGAGGCCGACCACGAAATGGAGGCGCGTCGTCATCGCCGCGTCGATCAGGTGGGCCACGACATCGTGCACCGTCCACTCTGCGCACAGAGACGGCTGCCCCCACACCTCGTCGCCAAGATCCCCGAGGTCGTCGATCAGCGCCGCGCGTTCCGCGTGCACCATCGGCCAGAGGTCGCCCACGTCCCGCTCCTTTGGTCGGTCATGTCTTCCACGGATGATTCCCAGGCTCACCGTGGGGACTCATCACTCACGAAACCCCCGGTGTCCGGCGCTCGTGGACCGTCACTGTCGTGGTGGCCGGGCAGCCCACCTGCCCACTTGCCCAGCTGCCGAGCCCCTCACGGTGCGTCGAGTCGGACGTTCAACGCACGCAACGACTGTCGAGCCTGCTCCACGGAACCTCCGTCTGCGACTGAGGAGAGCGCCGTTCGCCACGCCGATGCGAGCATCTGCCCAATCGGCGGGGGAACTGGACGGCTCAGTCCCGTGAGGAGCTCCGAGAGCGGGTCCTCCTCGTGACTCGGCGAGGGTTCGCTGAGCAGCCGGACGAAGCTCTGCCGCACCGCGAAGTCGAAGCCCACGACCATCGCCGTGTTGAGGGGGTCTGCACCGGCCGCCCCAGCGACGGCACCTTCCATTCGGTCCAACAGCCGCCTCTCCACGTCTCGGCGCACGAAGACATACAAGCCCAACTTGCTCTGGAAGTGGTGGTATAGGGCGCCCGTCGTCACGTCCGCGGCGGCGGCCAGCTCACCCACGGTCACCTCCTCAAAGGCACGTGAGCCGAACTCGCGCACCGCCGCTAGAGCAAGCCTCCCCCTCGGAGACGTCGACACGGGGACCCACTGGCGCATGACAACATAATACCGTTATGCTCACCGAGAAGCCCATTACGCTACGAGGGGACGCCTCATGAAGCTCGAGTTCCTGCTTGCGCCGACCTCTGACCTGGAGGCGTCGCTCGCCCTGTACCGCGATGGGCTCGGATGTGAGGAGGTCTGGCGCGAAGGCGACGCGACGGTGGCGCTCACACTCCCCGGGACCGACGTCCAACTCATGCTTGACGCGAACGACCCGACCGCACCAGTGGGGCCGCTCTTCGTCGTCGACAGCGTGCAGGAGTTCGACACCACCCGTCCCGACGCGCTGCGAGTCGTCCACGAGCCCTCCGAGATCCCAGGTGGTTTCATGGCGACCTACCAGGACCCGGCCGGAGCAACCATCTACGTAATGGACCAGTCCACCGACGCGCAGAACACGTGACCTGGCCATCTCGGGGCTGCTGCCCTGGTCCCCGCTGGGTGGGGGCTGGCTGACCGGCAAGTACTCCCGCGACCAGCGGCCGCAGGGCTCCGCCCGCCTCGGCGAAGACCCGAGCGGGGCGTCGAGGCCTACGACGTCCGCAACACCGACCGCACCGCTCCACCCGTACGGGGCCGCGGCCGCGAGTTCCCCAGCCGCAGCGGGTTCGTCCCGCAGGGGGTCCTCCGCCGGTGGCGACCGGCCACTCAGTGCCCCGCGAGCAGCTGCTCCTCCTGCTCGGGCGTGAGGCCGGACGGCCCTCGGCCGCCCTTGCCGTCATGAGCGCCACCGGCCGCCAGCCAGGTCCAGGTGTCGCGCACCGTCTGCGCGACCGGGCGCACCAGCAGCCCGGCCCGCAGCGCCGCGGTCACGTCGGCCTCGTGCAGGGCGGCCAGCTCGCCGGTGGGTGGCACCCATATCGGCAGGTCGACCCACCCCGTCACGCCCACGCCGGCCAGCTCCTGAGGCGACCGCCAGACCAGCTCCGCACCGGTCCCACCGGCATCCGGCAACGCCGTGACGGCACGACAGGTCTCCAGCAGCTCCTCGATCCTGGTGTGCCCCGGCGGGCTGACCGCGTTGAACACCCCACCGGTGCCGTCCTCGGCGCAGCGGATCATCCAGCCGGCGAGGTCGCGGGCGTCGACCAGCTGCAGGGGCCGGTGTGCAGGTCCCGGTGCGACGACCCGGGCATCGCCACCGGTCGAGGCCCGCTCGTGCGCCGCACGCAGGCGCGCCAGCCACCACGGCAGCCGCCCGACGTCCTCGTGGGGACGAGGTGACGGCTACCACCTGACTGACCCGGTCCGGTTACTTGGTTCAGGGCCTCACCCTTCACTACTGCTCGCTCGGGGTTCGGTATTTGACACCGGCTGCCACGGAGGGTCGGGTTGAGCGATGCAGTCGGCGGGAGCGGGGTTGCCTCCGCGTTGGCGGCAGTGTTGACGCTGGGACCAGGGTCGATCGGGGTCGACATCGCGCAGAATGGACCGATGCGGTCCGTGGGCGCCGTCGTCGTCACCGTGGTCAGCGTCGTCGTCGTCTGCGCCCTGCTGGTGTGGTCGGCGGGCGCGTTCGGCGGGGACAGCGTGGCGTTCGCCGTCCTCGTCGTCTGGTTGCCGATGGTCGGGCTCGGGACGGCGAGCCACCTACTCCCGCCACGCCTGCCCGCGCGCATCCACGCGCTGCGCGGCTGGGAACGTGACGGGCGGGTATACGAGCGTCTCGGCGTCCGGGCGGCCAAGGCCCTGCTACGCCGCGGGCCGCTGGCCGCGTTCAACCCGCACCTGCACCTGCCGGTCCGGAGCACCCCACAGGCTCTGGCCGCGCTCGAGGCGCGGATGCGGGCCGCCGAGGCGAGCCACGCGCTGCTGTTCGTCGCCCTGCTCGCCGTCGTCGTCCACGACCTCGCCCGCGGGTGGCAGCTGGCGGCCGCCGTCACCCTGGCGACCAACGTGCTGCTCAACGGGTATCCGGTGATGCTGCAGCGCTACAACCGCGCCCTGCTCGCCCGGCGCTACCCGGACGGCGGCACGCCGTCCCGCGGCGGACCCGAGGGGTAGCGACCGCCCACCGTGCCGGCGACCAGCCGCGCCCGTCAATGCCGGGCCGGCGCGGGCTGTGGTGACAGTATGTTGAGGGACCGACACCATGCGACACAGCTCTGGGGGGATCCAAAGGTGACTGCGGGGTGCGCTGACGCGCGGACGGAAGGGGACAGCGGGGGCGGCGTGCGGCGGCCGTCGACGGTGTGGACGGTGCTGACGGTCGGGATCACGGCCGCACTCGTTGCGGTCACCTCGCTGTCCGGGACGTCCGCTCGGGCGGAGGGTCTGGGGTCGGCACCCGCGGCCGCAGCCGGGGCCACCGGGGCCACGGTGACGGTCACCGGGTCCGGGTTCGGGCACGGCGTCGGGATGTCGCAGTTCGGCGCTCTCGGGATGGCCAAGGCCGGTGCGTCGACGAACTCGATCCTGCGGCACTACTACTCCGGCACCACCGTCGCCCGCTACCCGGACAACGTCGACCTGCGGGTCAACGTCGTCGACCGCGGCACCTCGGTCGCGCTGCGCACCGAGGCGATCGCGGACGGGGGCGGTGCGATGCAGCTCGTCGACGGCGGCCGGCGGGTGACCTCCCTCGGGCCCGGCGCCGCGGTCCGGGTCACGCTGATCGGCGGCCGGCTGAGGGTCGGCGTGACCCCACCGGCCGGCCAGGCCCGATCGTTCACCACCGGTGCGCTCACCGTGCGCTGGTCGGGGGCCCGCGGGCTGCGCGGGCCCGCAAGCGTGCTCGCGGTGTCGTCGGACGGCACGAACGAGGGGTCGACGGCGTCCAAGCAGCGCCGCTACCGGCACGGCGCGCTGCGGCTGGTGCCGGTGCGGCGCACCAACTCCGCCTCCACCGGCCGGACGCGGATCGCGGGCGTGCTCACGCTCAACCTGCATCGGGAGTACCTGCGCGGGATCGCCGAGGTACCGCAGTCCTGGCACAGCTCTGCGTTGAAGGCGCAGGTGACCGCGGCCCGGACCTACGCCCTGAGCGAGTACCGCGGCGGCACCTCGACGGCGTGCGGCGGCTGCCACCTGTGGGACGACCAGCGCAGCCAGGTCTACCGCGGCTGGGACGCCGAACGGGTTGCTCCGCGCTGGGTGAAGGCGGTGGCCGCGACGCAGACCTCGTCCACCCGCGCACTCGTGGTGCTCCACCGGGGCAGGCCGATCCGGGCGTACTACTCCTCCTCGTCCGGTGGGCGCACCCGCGATGCGCGCTCGACCTGGGGAACGGCGGTGCCCTACCTGCGCGGCGCGCCCGACCCGTGGAGCATCGACGGCGCCATCAACCCCCGTTTCGCCCGGTGGCGACGGACGGTGCCGATGGCCACGGTGACCTCGGTCTTCGGGCTGCCCGACGTCGCCTCGATCGCGGTCACGAGAAAGGACCGCGCAGGTGCGGCGCTCGCGGTCACCGCCACCTCGGCCGACGGCAGGCGGGCCACGGTCAGCGGCGCCAGGCTTCGCTCAAAGTTGCGCCTACCGGCGGTGTGGTACCGCTCGTTCGAGCTGTCCTGATCGCCCCGACCTCTCGGTCACTCAGGTGCAGAGACGGTGTGGCACATCCGTTGCCCGGGGAACAGATGTGTCACAGCAGAACAGGCCTCGTGGTCGCTAGAACCAGGGGCAGACCCGGTCACGGGTTCGCAGCCGAACCCGCCAGTCCTCAGGCGTGTCCAGGGCCGGCAGCTCGGCGAGGCTGTCGACGTCGTCGTCCACCAGGTTGATCCGGAACTCGACCACGCCGTCCCCGATCGGGGTCTCCTGTCGGGCGACGCCGATCCGACGGAGCATCCGCCGGGAGGGCTCGTTGTCCGCGGAGACGACCGTGAGGATCCTGGTCACCCCCTCGGGGCGTCGATCGACCAGGATCCTCAGCAGGGTGGTCGCGATGCCGTGGCCCTGCCAGTCGTCCTGCACCGTGATCGCGATGTCCGCCGTGTCCGGGTGGTCCGGGTAGCGGACGATCCGGCCGATGGCGACCGGCAGGGGCGACCGCTGGCCGTCGATGAACAGGTATTCGGCCATGTGGTCGATGCCGTCGACGTCGTCGACCAACTGGTCGAGAAGCTCGTCGGTGAGGTGCGGCACGGAGGCGAGGAAGCGTTGGTACTTGGACCTGTCCGACAGCTGCTCGTAGGCCTTCCGGTGCAGCTCACGGTCGCGTGGGAGCACCGGACGGATCCAGGCCGCGGTCCCGTCCGGCAGCGTGACCTCCTCCGGTGCGGGGACGGTTGCGTCGGCCGCCTCGTCAGGGGGCCACCACCACAACAGCCAGTCCCGCACCATGCCGAGGGGGCCATGCACGTCGACACCGGAGAGCTTCGAGCCCGGTCCGAACACGTCCTGTCTCACGTCGCGAGGGTATGCCGTGCGAGGTCCGCCGTCCCCGCCGCGTCCCCTGAGCGCCTCCGGCGGGCAGGAAGCAGCCGGGCTGCCGTGAACGGACCAGGCCCGCGCCGACGTCATGTCTGACCTTCGGCTCCAGCGTCCGATCGCCCCGCACCCCCACACCGACGTCCGCCACCTGTCATCGGTCCAGTCTGGTCGCGGATGCGGGAATGGGGCGAGAGAACGGTCGGCTCGGCAGGCCGACGCCGGAGAGATGTCGCGATCCGGTCCTTCCCCTCCGAAGGGCAGTGCGCAGGCCTCAGTTCGCCATGTCGACGAACCGCGAGTAGTGCCCCTGGAAGGCGACCGTGATGGTGTCGGTGGGGCCGTTGCGGTGCTTGGCGACGATGAAGTCGGCCTCGCCGGCGCGGGGCGACTCCTTCTCGTACATGTCCTCGCGGTGCAACAGGATCACCATGTCGGCGTCCTGTTCTATGCTGCCCGACTCGCGCAGGTCGGACACCATCGGCTTCTTGTCGGTGCGCTGCTCCGGGCCACGGTTCAGCTGGCTGATCGCGATCACCGGGACCTCGAGCTCCTTGGCGAGCAGCTTCAGTGCTCGGGAGAACTCGCTGACCTCCTGCTGACGCGACTCGACCTTCTTCCCGGACGTCATCAGCTGCAGGTAGTCGACGACGACGAGCTTGAGCCCGTGCCGCTGCTTGAGCCGGCGGCACTTGGCCCGGATCTCCATCAGCGTCATGTTCGGCGAGTCGTCGATGAACAGCGGCGCCGAGTTGATCTCGCCCATGGTGCGGGCCAGCCGGGTCCAGTCCTCCTCGCGCATTGTGCCCTTGCGCATGTTCTGCAACGGGATCCGGGCCTCGGCGGACAGCATCCGCATCGTGATCTCGGTGCGACTCATCTCCAGGCTGAAGATCACCGACGGCAGGTTGTGGTGGATCGACGCCGATCTGCAGACATCAAGTCCCACAGTCGATTTACCCACCGCCGGGCGAGCGGCGATGACGATCATCTGCCCCGGGTGGAACCCGTTGGTCAGCCGGTCCAGGTCGGCGAACCCGGTCGGTACCCCGACCATGCCGTCGCCGCGGTGGCTGGAGGCCTCGATCTCGTCGATCGTCGCCTCGATGATCTCCGAGATCGGTGCGTAGTCCTCGCTCTGACGCCGCTCGGTGACCGCGTACACCTCGGCCTGCGCTGCGTTGACGAGCTCGTCGACGTCGCCGCCGTCGGTCGCGTACCCGAGCTGGACGATCTTCGTGCCGGCCTGGACCAGCCGGCGCAGCACCGCCCGCTCGTGCACGATCCGGGCGTAGTAGCCGGCGTTCGCCGCGGTCGGCACACTCGATAGCAGCGTGTGCAGGTAGGCGGCGCCACCGACCCGACCCAGCTCGCCCCGCTTGGTCAGCGCGGCCGCCACGGTCACCGCATCGGCCGGCTCACCCCGTCCGTACAGGTCGAGGACCGCCTCGTAGACCAGCTCATGGGCGGGGCGGTAGAAGTCGACCCCGCGCAGCACCTCGACGACGTCGGCGATCGCGTCCTTGGACAGCAGCATGCCGCCGAGCACACTCTGCTCGGCCGCGACGTCCTGCGGCGGGGTTCGGCCGAAGTCCTCCGAGGGGACCTCACCACTGGGCAGCTCCAGGTCGGTGAGCGACACTGCGGTGGGCCTCCCTTCCCGTCGCCGGCGACGACCGGCCTGGTCGTCGTACGTCGTGGTGCTGGCGACAGGAGTACCCGGTGGGTCCGACAGTTTCGCCCGACACGACGAGCCGAGCAGGCCCACCTGCCGAGCGGCCCGTCGTCCCCGTGGTCCGACCCATCGGGTCGCACTGATGTCGCCGATCGCCGAACGACGCCCGACCGTAGAACCGGGCGGCGACGCCCCGCAAGCACCGGGTGTGGGTGGTCTGCGATCCTCTGTGGACGAGGCGTGGACGACCCCCGCGGTTCATCCACAGGTTGTGGACAGAACTGGGGACAGACCTTGATGACAACGTCTGCATCCTCTGGGTGACCTGCATCGACGGCGTCCACCGACTGTGGAGGGAAGAAAGCTCTGGCGTGTCCGACTCCCCTGGCGTGTCGCCCGACGAGCCCCGCGCCGCCAACGGCACGGGGCGGACCGGCGAGCCGCAGAACCCCAGGGGCCGCCCGGGTCGTGACGACTCGGCAGCGGCCGCTCGCGAGGTGCTGGCGCTCGCCGTCCCGGCGTTGGGCGCCCTCGTCGCCGAACCGCTGTTCCTGCTCGCCGACTCGGCGATCGTCGGCCGGCTCGGGACCGTGCCGCTGGCCGGGCTCGGGGTGGCCGGCGCCATCCTGGCCACCGCTGTCACCCTGTTCATCTTCCTCGCCTACGGCACCACGGCCTCGGTCGCTCGCCGCCTCGGCGCCGGCGACGTGCCCGGCGCGCTGACCCAGGGTGTGGACGGCATGTGGCTGGCGCTGGCCATCGGCGTGCCGGTCGCCGTCCTGGCCGTCCCGGCGGCCCCCGGCCTCGTCGGCCTGTTCAACCCTTCACCGGACGTCGCCGGGCAGGCCGCGACCTACCTGCGCACCTCGCTGCCCGGCGTCCCGGCGATGCTCGTCGTCCTAGCCGGGACCGGGGTGCTGCGCGGCCTGCAGGACACCCGGACCCCACTCTGGGTGGCCTCGGTCGGCGCCGCGTCGAACGCCGTGGCGTCGCTGGTACTCGTGCACGGCCTCGGCCCCGCGCCGCGCCTGGAGATCGCCGGCTCCGGGTTGGGCACGTCGCTCACCCAGATCGGCATGGCCCTGGCGATCGCCGTGGTGGTGGTCCGGGCCGCCCGCCGGCACGGTGCCTCGTTGCGCCCGGACCGGGCGGGCATCCTCGGTGCCGGGCGCTCCGGCGTGCCGCTGCTGGTGCGCACCCTGGCCCTGCGCGCGGCGATCCTGATCAGCACCTGGGTGGTGGCGACCAAAGGCGACGTGGCGCTGGCCGCCCACCAGGTGGTCATCTCGATCTGGACGCTGCTCGCCCTCACCCTCGACGCCATCGCGATCGCCGCACAGGCACTGACCGGTCGCGCTCTGGGCGCCGGTGACGTCTCGGGCGCCCGGGCGATGACCGCGATGATGATCCGCTGGGGACTGTGGACCGGCGCGCTGCTCGCAGTGCTGCTGCTCGTCGTCCGGGGCTGGCTCGGGCCGCTGTTCGTCGACGACCCGGCGGTCTGGACGGCGATGGGCGCCGCCCTGGTGGTGGCGGCGCTGGGCCAGCCGCTGGCCGGGTACGTGTTCGTCCTGGACGGCGTGCTGATCGGCGCCGGGGACGGCCGCTACCTGGCCCTGGCCGGCGTGGTGCAGGTGCTGGTCTACCTGCCGGTGGCGCTGGCCGTCGCCGCGTACGCACCGTCCGGGACCGCCGGGCTGGTCTGGGCGTGGGTGTCGTGGACGGCGTGCTTCATGCTCGCCCGGGCGGTGTTCCTCGGACGGCGCGAGCGCGGCGCCGCATGGCTGGTCACGGGGGCGACGCGGTGACCCACCTGATAGGCAAGCAGAGGGCGGCGGTTGGTCCGCCCGATCACCGGTGCGGGTCGGAGTGCCGTGTCTCGTCACGGACTGTCCGCAACGGCCACGGACGCTCCACCGCGTCGAGGTCGACCAGTCGGACGGCTTGGTTCCGTCCAGCCGCCTTGGCCCGGTACAGGCCGGAGTCGGCGGCGTTGAGCAGCCCGTCGATGCCGTCGGCCCGGCCGACCGCCACGCCGACGCTGACCGTCACCGCCAGGCTCGGGGCCACCTCGTGCCAGGGGTGGAAGCGCACCGACTCGACCAGGTGGCGGCTGCGCTCGTCGACGTCCAGCGGGCCGCCGCCGACGAGCAGCAGCAGGAACTCGTCACCCCCGAGGCGGACGCCGAAGTCGGAGACCCGCATCGTGGCCGACAGCAGCCCACCCATCCGGCGCAGCACCTCGTCGCCGACGGCGTGGCCGAAGCTGTCGTTGACCTCCTTGAAGTGGTCGATGTCCACCATCAGCACCACCAGGGACTGGGTGGGCAGGCCCCGGGTGATGTCGGTCCGCAGCCGTTCCAGGTAGCGGGCGTAGGCGTGCCGGTTCCCCAGGCCGGTGAGCTCGTCCAGGTAGGCGCGCTCGGACAGCCGACGGGTCTCCAGCATCAGCCGCTCCGACTCCAGAGCGGTCCGGGCCGCGTCGACCATCGCCAGCCGCGACCGCCAGCGCATCCTGACCAGCTCCCGCGCGTAGCGGTGGGCCGCGGACACCTCCGGCTCACCGGCCGCCGCCACGCTCATGGCCAGAGTGCGCATACCCATCGGTTGGGAGGAGTCGTCGTGCTGAACCGCGATCTCGGCGGCCACCGCCCCGGCCGGGCCATCACCGGCGTCCACGGCCCGGACGGCGCAGGCCAGCCACACCATGGTTCGGTACTCCAGGCGCCGGACGGGGTCGAGTCGCGCCAGTAGGTCGTGCGGGTCATCGGTCTCCGGTTCCTGGGCCAGGGCGGCGAGCAGGCAGCGGACGGCCCGGTTCTCGTCCCGCCACAGCTCGGGCAGATCGGCGTCGTTCCCGCCGCGATCCGGTTCCGATCCTCCCGCGACGTGAGCGAGGACCAACCTGCGGGCCTGCTCGCGGTCGCCGACCTCAGCCAGTGAGCAGGCCAACGGCACGACCGTCTCCATGACGTTCTTCGCCGCAGCCCGCTCGTCGAGTCGAGCGATCCGGGCGAGGGTCGGGTCGGCGAACGCCGGCGAGGACCGGGACAGGGCCAGGGCCCGGTCGTTCATCTCGACCGACAGCTCCCACAGGTCGCGGTAGTAGTAGGCGATGGCGCATTCCATGTACGCCAACGGACCGTGCACCGATACCGGCGCGGCGGCGTCCAGCAGGGCCACCGCTCGGGCCAGGTCACGCGAGCCTGCCGCCAGGTCCGGCGCGTCGTCGGCTCCGGCGTGCAGCGTGGCCCGAGCGGCCAGAGCGGCGGCGAGCAGGACGTCGTCACCGCTGCGGCGGGCGGCGTCCAGGATCCGGCGGGCGTGCGGGGCGCAGTCCTGGACGGCGTCCGCGGCTGCTGCGAACCGCGCGTACGAGCAGAGGAACTCGACGTCGGGCCAACGCTGCTGGGTGGCCACCACGCTCAGGCGCTCGAGCTCGACGCGGCAGGACGACATTCCGCCGGCGGTCACCTGAACGCACTCGAGCAGCTCGTAGCCACGGACCAGTGCCTCGCCGTGGGACCAGGCCAGTGCCGGCGACGGCTCCGAGAGGCTCGTCGAGGTGATGGTCGCCTCCCGGTGTCACCCGGGCCCCGATTCCCCCGGCGCTGGGAAAGCCATGGCCCGCGCCGGGCCGCGGCGATCGTCAGGTGATCGTAGTGCTCCGCAGGCCCCTCTGACCGCCGAATCCGCGGATTGGATCGACCGGACTCGGTCAGCCGGCGACGACCTGGACCGCCACCTTGGCTTGCACCTCGGGGTGCAGTCGGACGTTGACGGTGTAGTCGCCGGTGGACTTGATCGGCGCGGTCAACTCGACCTTGCGCTTGTCGACCTGCGGACCGCCGAGCTCGGCCACGGCCTCGGCGATGTCGGCCGGGGTGACGGCCCCGAACAGCCGACCGCTCGACCCGGCCCGGACGGCGAGCCGCACCGGCGCACCTTCGAGCGTGGCCCGGATCGCCTGGGCCTCCTCGAGCGTCTTCACCTCGCGCGTGGACCGGGCGGCGCGGATCGCGGCGACCTGCTTCTCGCCGCCCTTGGTCCAGGCGACGGCCAGGCCGCGTGGGACCAGGTAGTTGCGGCCGTAGCCGTCCTTGACCTCGACCACGTCGCCGGGGGTGCCCAGCCCGGAGACCTCCTGGGTGAGGATGAGCTTCATCTCGTCGACTCCTTGGGATGTTCCAGCGGGTGGCTCGGGACGCCTGATCAGCGGGCCGAGCTCGAGTACGGCAGCAGCGCCATCTCGCGGGCGTTCTTGACCGCCTTGGCGATGTCGCGCTGCTGCTGCACCGTCACCCCGGTGACCCGGCGGGCCCGGATCTTGCCGCGGTCGGAGATGAACTTGCGCAGGACGTTGACGTCCTTGTAGTCGACCCGCTCGATACGGGCCGTCTTGAGCGGGTTCTGCTTCTTCTTGGGCTTGCGAACGGGTGGCTTGGCCATCGTGGTGCTCCTCCTGGAGCCCGGGGATGTGCCCCGGGATGGGTCGGACTGTGGTGTGGGTCGTGAGTGGTCGTCGGGGTGTCAGCCGTTGGACGTCAGGGGGTCGTCGGGGTCAGAACGGCGGCTCGTCTTGGCCGCTGTAGCCGCCACCGGCCGGAGCGCCCTGAGTGCCGTGACCGGAGGGTCCGGTGGCCCAGGGGTCCTCGGACTGGCTGGGGCCGGAGTAGCCGCCGCCCTGGCCGCCGCCGCCGCCGCCACCGCCGCCCTGGCCGCCGCCGAAGCCGCCGCCCTGACCACCGCCGAAACCACCGCCGCCTCGCGAGGTCTTGTTGACCTTCGCGGTGGCATACCGCAGGGACGGGCCGACCTCGTCGACCTCCATCTCCACGACTGTTCGCTTCTCGCCCTCCTTGGTCTCGTAGGACCGGCTGCGCAGCCGGCCGCTGACGATGACCCGGGCGCCACGTTGCAGCGACTCCGCAGAGTTCTCTGCCGCATCCCGCCACACCGAGCAGCGCATGAACAGCGTCTCGCCGTCCTTCCACTCGTTGTTCTGGCGGTCGAAGGTGCGTGGGGTAGAGGCGACGGTGAAGTTGGCGACCGCTGCCCCCGACGGGGTGAACCGCAGTTCGGGGTCACTGGTCAGGTTGCCGATGATGGTGACGACGGTCTCGCCGGCCATGCCGCTCCTGCTTCCTCGGTGGGTGTCCTCGGTGACTCAGGCGTTGGAGTGGATCGGCCCGCTGGGCCGGGACCTCACTTGGCGCCGGGACGGACGAGCTTGGTGCGCAGCACGGCCTCGTTGAGGTTGAGCTGGCGATCGAGCTCCTTCGCCACTGCGGGCTCGGTGGTCATGTCGACCACGGCGTAGATGCCCTCGGTCTTCTTCTTGATCTCGTAGGCCAGCTTGCGCCGGCCCCAGATGTTGACGTTCTCGATGGTCCCGCCACCCTTGCGGACGACGTTGAGGAACTTGTCGAGCGACGGGGCGACGGTTCGCTCCTCGAGATCGGGGTCGAGGATCACCATCAACTCGTAGTGACGCATGCTGAGAACCCACCTCCTCTGGTCTGGGGCGGTCACGGTCCTTCCGTGACAGGAGGGTCATAGCGTCGGGCGGCTCGGGTCGGTTGCACGCCGGGCCTGGTGCCGACGAGTACGGTACCCGGCCGGGCCGACAACCTCGAAATCGACATGTACTCCGGCCACCATGAACACGGTCCGGCCCGACCGGGCACACGCACACCGATCTCCACGGTGACCTCCACGGTGACTGTGGAGATCAGCGTGAACGGAGGTGGCTGCCATAACAGCCAGTGACCCGCACGGTGATCTTCGCGCCGACTGTGGAGATCAGTGTGCGTGGTTCTGGCAGGTGTCAGGTCAGCGCCGCCGGACGACGAGCGCGTCCGGAACATCGTCCACGACCCCACCGCCCGGGTCGTCGTCGTTGACCGGACCCTCGGCCGGGTCCAGCGGCACCCGGACCGGGTCGCGCACCGGATCTCGGGCGTAGCGGACCGCCTGCACCGCCAGCCAGGCGGTGGCTGCCACCCGCAGCAGCACCAGCACCAGGTAGAACCCGGCGGGCAGGCCACGGCTGGCGCCGTCCTCGGTGTCGCTGGAGGCGGCGATGAACAGCCACACCCCGATGAAGTGCAACCCCTCGGCACCGGCCCACAGCAGGTGGTCGCGCCAGGGCAGGGCGGACAGCGCGATCAACGGCAGCAGTAACAACGACGTCTGCACCGGGTAGGACTTGGTGACCAACAGCGAAGCGGCCACGGCGAACAGGGCCAGGTGCGCCGTCCGCGGCCGGAACTGCGCCGACAGCGCCAGCAGCACGGTGGCGACGGCAACCACCGCCAGCCCGATCAATGTGATCATCGAGGCGACGTCGCCGCTGAGCCCGGGCCCGGAGTACCACGACCCGGCCGAGGCCGGCTTGCTCTGGGCCACCAGCTGAGGCACCAGCCACAACGACCCGTAGCCCGGGGTCGAGGCCTTCCAGGACTCCCAGGTCCCGGCGAGGGCGTCCAGCGGGGCGCTGAAGAACACCAGCCGGACGGCGAGCCAGACCGCCGCGGCGAGCGCCGCGGTCGTCGTCCAGGCCCGCAGCCGCCCGGCCCGCAGGCACACGGCCAACAGGGCAACGGCGAGCATCGCGGTCACCGGCCGCGAGCAGACCGCCAGCCCCAGGAACACCCCGGCAGCCACGGTCCGCCGCCGCGACCAGGCCAGCAGCGTCAGGGCCACGAACGCGACCGCTACCAGCTCGTAGGAGATCAGGCCCGCGGTGAACAGCAGCGGCGCAGCGGCCAGGTGAGCGCCGTCCCAGGCCCGCCGCTTCCCCGCGGTGGCCACGATCGCGAGGACCGCTCCGATCAGGACGGCGGTCAGCAGCACTGCGGAGACGTCGAAGAACTGTCTCGGCGCGAGCACGTCGGAGGTCGGGCCGCCCACCACGCGGTCCAGCACATCGGTGACCCGGGCCACCAGCCACATCAGCGCCCCGGTCAGCGGCGGCTGGCCCAGCCCGTCCGCGCCGAGCGCCTGGGGCAGGGTCGGTGCGCCGTCCCCGCGCAGGCCCTGGCTGACGTAGAGCACCGGGATGTCGCTGTAGCAGGCGTGCCAGAACTGGTCCGGGGTCGCCCAGCCCTCGCTGCGGCAGTGCATCTTCTGGACGACTCCGAGCGCCATCGACAGGGCCGCCAGCAGCACCAGCACCGGCACGGCGCGCCACAGCCCGACTCCGGGCCGCGCCCGCCGTCCGGCCGGGCCGCCGACCACCGCGCTCAAGGCGCGGACCACCGGATCCGTGCGCGACGGCGAGCTGACGCCCACCCCGGGGCTCACGCGCTCAGTCCGTCACGCCGCGGGCTGGGGGGCGGCGCCGCCGTTCCCGTTGCCACGGTTCGCCGTCGGTGGCTCGATGGGGGTCGGGGACGGATTCGGCGGCTCACCCGGCGGCGGCTCCGGCGGCGATGTCCCGATCGGGCCCTCCGGCGAGGGGGCCGGCGACACCTCGGACGGCGACGGGCTGGCCTCACCGCTCGGGCTCGGCTCGGCGGTCGGGGTCGGTGCCGGCGGCGGGGCCGGGTTGACCGGTTCACCGCCGTAGGCAGGCTCGGGCAGGCGCTGCACCTCGGTGCCCTCCAGGGCGGCGCGCATGAAGGTGGTCCAGACCCGGACCGGGAACGAGCCGCCGGTGATCTCCTGGCCGGCGTAGCGCCCCCACCCCTCGACGCTTGACTGCCCCGAGCCGGAGATGTTGTAGATGGCCACCGCCGTGGCCAGCTGCGGGGTGAACCCGGTGAACCAGGCCGACTTGTTGTCACTCGAGGTGCCGGTCTTGCCCGCCGCCGGACGGCCGAGGTTCGAGGCGTAGGAGCCACTGCCGCGACGGATCACCTGCTGCATGGCGTAGGTGGCGTCGGCGATCACGTCGGGGTCGAAGACCGGCTCGGCCTTCGGCTTGTAGGCGTACTCCACGCCCTGGTCGGCGAGCCGGGCGACCGAGGAGATGACGTAGGACTGCTTGGGCCGTTGGCCCTCGGCGGCGAAGGTCGAGTAGGCGAAGGCCATGTCGAGCACGTGCGGGGCGGCCGATCCGAGCACGTTCGACAGGTAGTCGTTGCCCTGTTCGTCCGTGAGGTCCTCGGTGTCCTCGGGGAGCCCGGCCCGGACCGCCACCTTGCGGGTCTGCTCGGGGCCGACCTCCTCGTTGAGCTGGACGTAGACGGTGTTCACCGAGTTGGCGGTGGCCGTCAACAGGTCGATCATCCCGAACTGCTGGCCGTTGCCCCGGCCGAAGTTCTTGAACTCCAGATCGCTGCCGTCGACCTTGTACGGGCTGCGGCCGCTGAACCGGCTGCGCAGGCTGAGCGGCTCGACGCCCTTGCTCTCATTGCCCTCCAGGGCAGCGATCAGGGTGAACGGCTTGAACGTCGAACCGGAGATGACCCGGTCCTGGGTGACCCCGTTGGCGAACCGCTTGTCGTCGCCGGCGTAGACCGCCTTGACCGCCCCGGTGCCCGGTTCGACGGCGGCGATGCTGACCTGCGTGCCCTCGGGCCAGGTCGACCGCTTCCCGAGCGTCTCCTCGACCGCCTCGATGCCCTTGTTGATCATGGCTTTGTCGAAGGTGGTGCGGATCTGGTAGCCGCCCGTTTCGAGCTTCTCGCGGGCCTCCTCGCGGGTCAGCCCCATCCGGCTGGCGTACTCGTCGAGCACCATGTCCATCAGGTAGCCGCGCTGGCGGGTCCGGTCGGCGCCGGCCGTGGCCTTGCGCACCTGGGGCAGCCCGGCCGCCGTGACCTGCTGGGCCTGCGTCGGGTCGAGCCAGCCCTCCTCGGTCATCGCGGTGAGCACCGCCGTCCAGCGCTCGGTGGCCAGCTCCGTCGACTGCGGTCCGTCGGCCGGGTCGTAGCTCTCAGGGGAGTTGATGATCCCGGCCAGGAAGGCGCCCTCAGAGACGGTGAGCTTGTCGACGTCCTTGCCGAAGTAGGCCCGGGCGGCGGCCTGGATGCCGTAGGCGTTCCGACCGAAGTAGATCTTGTTGAGGTAGTCCTCGAGGATCTTGTCCTTGGGGACCTGCTGGGCGACCTTCAGTGAGATGACGAACTCGCGGGCCTTGCGCTGGATGGTGCGGTCGGTGGTGAGGAAGAAGTTCTTCACGTACTGCTGGGTGATCGTCGACCCACCCTGGACGTCACCACCGCGGGCGTTGTTCCAGGCCGCCCGGATCATGCCGCGCGGTGACACGCCGCGGTTGTCGTAGAAGGTGCGGTCCTCGATCGCCAGCACCGCATCGCGCACGTGGTCGGGCACCCGGCTCAGCGGGACGACGGTGCGCTGCTCCTTCTTGAACTGACCGATCTGGGTGCCGTCGGAGTAGAAGACCAGCGAGGTCTGGGACAGGGCGTCGGCCTTGGCCGCCGGGATCGGGGTCACGGCGTAGAAGACCGCGAAGGCCACGACGAGCAGCGAGGCCACGCCGAACATGCTGCCCAGGACGAACTTCCAGGACGGGATCCAGCGCATGACCCCCCGTCGTCCGGCGCGCGGGTAGTCGATCAGGCCACGACGCCGTGAGCCGCTCGGGCCGCCCCGCGCGGGTCCGCCCGTGGGCCGTCGAGCGCCTCCCGGGTTCCTCACCTGGTCGGGATCGGCGGTGAAGAACGTCTCCGGGGTCGGGGCGCCCTCGGTCCCCGGCGTCCCGGTCTGGGGCCACAGGGGCGACTCGCCGGGATGGGTCCTATCTGGCACGTTCCTCTTCCCTCGTCGACTGGGCCCTGCCCCTGGATCTGGTCCCCCGGACCCGACACGTTCCCGACGGCTCGGGTTGCCGTTGCACTGTCTTCCGTTGCACTGCCTTCCGCCGCACTGCCTTCCGTTGCACTGCCTTCCGAGGCGGTCACCGCCGCGCGGCCGTGACCGAACGCCGTCCAGGCTACGCCGGGAGCGGACCGGACTCCGCCTCGGCGCCTGCCGCGGTCATGGCCTTGACAGGTTCTTGACGACGATGGGGTTGCCGGACGGGCCAGGTATGTCTACCGTAGATATATCGACGCGATACATCTTGGAGATGTACCACCTGAACCCTGGCGTGGTTCCCCTCAAACGGAAACCCCGGCAGACCGAACGGATGAGGAGGCTGCGGAATGAGCCGGCGCAGCGAGGTCCTCGAGCTGGCTGTCCTGGGCGTGCTGCACGAGGCCCCCATGCACGGCTACGAGATCCGCAAGCTGCTCAACGCCCGACTGGGGGTCTTCGCGGCCCTGTCCTACGGGACCCTCTACCCGGCCCTGAAGAGCCTGCTGGCCCGGGGGTGGATCCGCGAGGCCGACCCGACCGGCGAGCCCACCGCCGCGCTCAGCGCCGGACCGCTGACCAGCAAGCGAGCCAAGATCGTCTATGAGATCACCGCTGAGGGCAAGGAGCACTTCCAGGCCCTGGTCAGCGAGAGCGGGCCGGCCACCTGGGAGGACGACGCGTTCGACGTCCGGCTCGCCTTCTTCGCCCGTACCGACGCCGCGACCCGGCTGCACATCCTCGAGGGTCGGCGGATGCGCCTTCAGGAGCGCCGAGAGGCAGCCCGGTCCGCGATGACCCGCACCCGAGAGCGTCGGGACAGCTACACCCTTGCCCTGGCCCAGCACGGTCTGGACTCGGTCGAGCGCGAGGTGCGCTGGCTGGAGGAGCTCATCGACTCCGAGCGCGCCAGCAACATGACCCATCTCGACGAGCCACCGCACTAGCGACTCCCACCTGCCCCACCCACCTCGTGCCATCACCCGGTTCCACAACCCGTTCCACCACCCGGCCGGCCCTGGCGCCGGTCACCACCTCAGGAAGGACACCTCATGGGTTCGATCCGCGTCGCCATCGCCGGCGTCGGCAACTGCGCCGCCTCGCTCGTGCAAGGCGTGCACTACTACCGCGACGCCGAGACCACCAACACCGTCCCCGGTCTCATGCACGTGCAGTTCGGCGACTACCACGTGCGTGACATCGAGTTCGTCGCAGCCTTCGACGTGGACGGCAAGAAGGTCGGCCTCGACCTGTCGGATGCCATCGGTGCCAGCGAGAACAACACCATCAAGATCTGCGACGTGCCGCCGACCGGGGTGACCGTGCAGCGCGGCCACACCCTGGACGGGCTGGGCAAGTACTACCGGGCCACCATCACCGAGTCCGACGCCGAGCCGGTCGATGTGGTGGCGGCCCTGCGCGAGGCCGACGTCGACGTCCTGATCTCCTACCTGCCGGTGGGCTCGGAGGAGGCCGACAAGTACTACGCCCAGTGCGCCCTGGACGCCGGCGTCGCCTTCGTCAACGCCCTGCCGGTGTTCATCGCCTCGGATCCGGAGTGGGCCGAGAAGTTCCGCGCCGCAGGGGTTCCCGTTGTCGGTGACGACATCAAGTCCCAGGTCGGTGCCACCATCACCCACCGGGTGCTGGCCCGGCTGTTCGAGGACCGTGGGGTGCTCCTGGACCGCACCTACCAGCTGAACGTCGGCGGCAACATGGACTTCAAGAACATGCTCGAGCGGGAACGGCTGGAGTCCAAGAAGATCTCCAAGACCCAGGCGGTCACCTCGAACATCGAGCAGAACCTGGCGCCGCGCAACGTGCACATCGGACCCAGCGACTACGTCGCCTGGTTGGACGACCGCAAGTGGGCCTATGTGCGCCTGGAGGGCCGGGCGTTCGGCGACGTGCCGCTGAACCTGGAGTACAAGCTCGAGGTCTGGGACTCGCCCAACTCGGCCGGAGTGATCATCGACGCGCTGCGGGCCGCGAAGATCGCCTTGGACCGAGGCATCGGCGGCCCGGTGAACCCGGCCTCGGCGTACTTCATGAAGTCGCCGCCGGTGCAGATGGAGGACAAGGCCGCTCGCGACGAGCTGGAGGCGTTCATCCGCGGCGACGCCTGAGGGCCCGCATGCCCCGCTGAGCGCTGTGTGACGTTCCGCCCGTCTGACGGGCGCTGCGTCACACAGCGCTCGTTCGTCCGAGGGCCTCGCGCGGGAGAAGGGACGAACTCTCGGTGAGCGGTGACGAGCCCAGCGTGGTGGGGTCTCCTGGAAAGCGTCCGAAAGCGTTATCCTCGCCGCCATTCGGCTCGCAGCACGACGTGCCCCGTGCACGACGCGGCGGCGGGCCGGCCGTCGGGAATCGGACGATCACAGGGGCTGGTGAGGGGACTGCGCAGCCGCCTGCTCCTCGCCGCCGTGACGATCGTTCTCGCGGGTGCCGGGCTTGGGCTGCGATGGTGGTCCAGCGTCGGGTACGTCGGAACGTCCTGGCCCGGGACGGCGCAGATGCCGGACTCGGCGGCACCGAGCGTGCCGGCCACGCCACGGCCGGGCCCATCGGCAAGCAGGCCGAACATCGTCTTCGTGCTCACCGACGACCTGTCGACCAACCTGTTGCCGTACATGCCGAACGTGCTCGCCCTCCAGCGCCGCGGCGTGACGTTCAGCAACTACTTCGTCACCAACTCGCTGTGCTGCCCCTCGCGCAGCTCCATCCTCACCGGGGGCTACCCGCACACCACGCAGGTGCTCACCAACGGTGGTCCGGACGGCGGGTACTCGGAGTTCCAGTACCAGGGTGACCACGAGCAGACCTTCGCCACCAGCCTGGACGCGGCCGGCTACACCACCGCCCTGGTCGGTAAGTACCTCAACGGGTACCGGGTCAGCCCACCGGCGTCGACGCCGCTGCTGTCGATCCCACCGGGGTGGGACGAGTGGTACGTCCCAGGCGATCGGGAGGGGTACAGCGGGTACGACTACACGTTGAACGAGAACGGCCTGCTGGTCCGCTACGGGGACCAGCCCGCCGACTACATCACCGATGTTCTGTCGGCCAAGGCCGTGGACGTCGTCCACCGCGCGGCGGACAGCGGCAAGCCGCTGCTCCTGGAGGTCTCCACGTTCAGCCCGCACGCGCCGTACACGCCGGCACCCAGGCACGCCGACGACTACCCCGGACTGACCTACCCCCGCACCCCCGCGTTCGACCGCGCCGGCACCGCCAGCACCCCGGCATGGCTCGCCGGACGTCCGCCGCTCGCGGCCCGGACCAAGGACCGCATCGACACGGCGTTCCGCGCCCGTGCCCAGTCGGTGCGGGCGGTCGATGACCTGGTCGGTGACCTGGTGACCGCCCTCGACGCCGAGGGCATGCTTGCGAACACCTACCTGGTGTTCAGCTCTGACAACGGCTACCACATGGGCGAGCACCGACTGCGGCCCGGCAAGATGACCGCCTTCGACACCGACATCAGGGTGCCGCTGGTCGTGGCCGGACCCGGGGTGAAGCAGGGTGCGACCACTGATGCCCTGGCCGCGAACATCGACCTGTGCCCCACCTTCACCGAGCTCGGCAACGGCCTGCCCCCCGCCTTGGTGGACGGGCGCAGCCTGGTCCCGCTGCTGCGCGGGCAGACCCCGACCGCGTGGCGCCGGGCCGTCCTGGTCGAGCAGTTCCGCGTCGTGACCTCGGACCAGGCCGGTCCCGATCGGCAGTCGTCGACGGAGCTTCCGCCGACCTACCTGGCGATGCGCCAGCGGGACACCGTCTACGTCGAGTACGTCGACGGGCAGCGCGAGTACTACGACATCCGGACCGACCCGCATCAGCTGCGCAACCTCGCCCCCACTCTCACCCCGGCACAACAGACGGCGTTGAGCAGCGCGTTGGCGGACCTGGCCGGGTGCCGAGGCCCCGCTCAGTGCGACGCGGAGGCCGACATCGGGTCGATCGGCCCCTGACGCCCAGCGCCCACTCCAGCCGGGCGCAACGTCACACAGCGCCCTCCAGACGGGCGCAACGTCACACAGCGCCCACTCCAGAAGGGCGCAGCGTCACACAGCGCCCGCCGGGGCGTCCGAGCGGCGACCGGGCAGGTGGGCGACCCGGCGCACCAGCTCCTCCAGCGGGCCCCGGACGTCGCGCAGCAGCGCCGCGAAGCCGAAGGACAGCGCCCAGAACACCATCACCGCCCAGAACGCCGGCCACGCCGAGTCCTCGCCATGCAGCCAGAACCCCCCGACCGCCCACAACAGCACCAGATGAACGACATAGAGGGTGAGCGGGATCCGGCCAGGCCAGGACAGCACCGTCGCAGCCCCGGGCAGGACGGCATGCAGTGCGGCGGCCAGCAGGAAGAGGGTCGAGGCGACGGCCAGGATCTGCACCAGCTCGAACGTCGTCCCACTGTGCCGGCCCGCCGTCAGCAGCGACACCCACAGCTGCGAGGGCGGCACCCCGAACGCGTTGTCGGCCAGCGCGGTCGCCCCGGACTCGGTGCGCCCGGCGGCCACCAGGTCCTCGACCACCCGCTGCCGGGGGTGCCAGATCCGTTCGACGATCGCGGCGCCGCCGAACCCCACCGCCAGCAGCAGGCCGGCCAGCGCGGTCAGCCGACCGCGCCGCGCCGGGCCGAGCCACCCGGCCCGATGGGCCCCCCAGGCGACCAGGGCCAGCGACAGCCAGGTGGGTACGGGATAGGTGCCGTCCAGGAACAGGATGCGAGCCAATGACTGCGGGGCATCCGGCAGCCGCAACACCTCCCAGCTCACCTCGAGCCGAGGCGGACTCTGCAGCCGGCGCCGGATCGCCAGCGACAGGACCGGCCAGACCAGCATCAGGACGACGCCCAGCGTCACCAGCGCCCGGGCGGACAGGTCACGCAGCGGCGCCGCGACCACGAACAGGGCCCCGTACACGCACAAGATCACCAGCACGCCGCCCGAGACCGACTCGACGAGCAGGCCCATGACGAACAGCGTCAGCCCCCGCAGCACCGTCGGGGCCCAGTCCCGCCAGGACCGCCGGTTCAGCTGGTGGGGCGGGGCGCCCTGGCCGGGCATCGGGTTGGTCAGCGACAGGGCTACTCCCGCCACCACCGCGAAGGTGCCGGCCGAGAACCCTGCGGCGTGGTGCAGCACCTGCCACGGCCCAGTGGGCTCGGTCAGGTTCCGGCCACCGATATGGACCGCCATCATGCCGAGGATCGCCACGGCCCGGGTGACGTCGAGCGCGACCAGGCGCGACGGCGCGACGGCGGAGTGCTCACTCACCCGGGTAATCGTCGCTCATCGACGCGGCAGCGGTCGTGTCGACCGTGGCACCGCCTGCGTGAGCCGACCCCACACAGCTCGACGCAGGGCGACCCGTACTCTTCGCCTGTGTCTCCCGCCGGCCGGTTCATCACCGATCTGCAGATCGTGCTGCGCGGCCGGGACTTCCGCCGCCTGTACGCCACGAGGCTGACCTCGCAGTCGGCGGACGGGATCTTCGAGGCCGGTCTGGCCAGCCTGTTCTTCTTCTCCCCGCAACGCGCGGCCGGTGCGAGCGCCATCGCGTTCGCGTTCACAGTGGCGATCCTGCCCTACACCCTGGTGGGGCCGTTCGCCGGGGTCCTGCTGGACCGGTGGCGTCGCCGCGAGGTGCTGGTCCAGGCCAACCTGCTGCGCGCTTCGATGGTCGTGATGGTCGCCGCCTTGGTCTACTCCGGGCTGATCGGTCTGCCGCTGTACGCGATCGTCCTGGCCTGCCTGTCGGTCAACCGGTTCTTCCTGGCCGGGCTCGGCGCGAGCCTGCCGCACGTCGTCCCCCGCGACGAGCTGGTGATGGCGAACGCGGTCTCGACCACCAGCGGCACCGTCGTCGCACTCGGTGGCGCGGGCGTGGCGGTCGGCATCCGTCAGGTCCTCGGTGGCGGAGACCGCACCGACGCGGCCATCGTGCTGCTGGGCGCCGTCGTCTACCTCGCCTCCGCCGCAACCGCCCGGACCCTGCACCGCGACCTGCTCGGCCCGGACGACGCCGACCGCCAGCCTTGGCACGACGCCCCGGCCGCCGTGCGCGGGGTGGTGGTCGGCATAGCCGAGGCGATCGAGCACCTGCGGCGGCGCCGTCCGGCCTTCGACGCCCTGGCCGTGGTGGGTGGGCAGCGCTTCGCCTACGGGCTGGTCACCGTGGCGATGTTCCTGCTCTGCCGGGCCACCTTCGCCGACCCGGACGACCCGGACGCCGGGGCGCTGCGACTCGCGGTCGCGTTCGTGGTCTCCGGCATGGGGTTCTTCACCGCGGCGTTCGTGACACCGGCGGTGACCCGGCGGATACCGCTGGAGCGATGGATCGTGCTGTGCTGCCTGTTCGCCTCGCTGATCGGGGCGGTGTTCGCGTCGGTGATGACCTACCCGATGGCCCTGGCCGCCGGGTTCGCGGTCGGCATCGCCATGCAGGGCACCAAGATCTGCGTCGACTCGATCGTCCAGGCGCACACCGACGACGTCTTCCGCGGCCGGGCGATGTCCTTCTACGACATGCTGTTCAACATCACCTTCGTGGCCGCGGCCGGAGTGTGTGCACTGGTGCTGCCCCCGGACGGCTACTCCCCCGGCCTCTTCGTCGCAGCCTCGGTGATCTACCTGGTCACCGGGTTCGGCTACGCCGCGGCACGGCGGCGCAGGTGACCGACCGGCCGCCTGCCCTCAGCGCGCCTGAGCGACGAAGATGATCCGGGTCCAGCCGCCGTCCTCGTCGTCCTCGGGCTGCTCGGTCACGGTGGTGACGTCGAAGCCGTTGCGCCGCAGCCCTTCCAGCCAGATCTCGATCGGGAACAGGCCGAACCGGTGGGACTCGGCGGCGCTGCTCACCGTGCCGTCGGCGTCGCGGATCAGGTAGCTGAACTCGGTCTGCGCCCACGTGTCGGTTGGATCGGGGTCCCAGGCCCACTCGAGGTAGCGGATGCCGCTGCCATCGGAGGAGTCGGTGCCGCCGTGGTCGGTGCTCGGCTCGAAGTGCTCCGTCGTGTGGTCGGGCACGAACACCGCCACCCCGCCCGGCGCCAGATGCGCCCGTGCCGTGGCGAACACGGCGTCCAGGTCCTTCTCGGAGACCAGGTAGTCGATCGCGTCGTGGACCAGGACGGCGTCCACGGTGCGGCCCAGCCGGACGGTGCGCATGTCACCGAGGAGGTGCTCGACACCGGGGTTGAGCCTGCGGGAGACCTGGAGCATCTGCTCGGAGGCGTCGACCAGCACCAGGTCGAAGTGCTCGGCGAGATGGACGGCGTTGTGCCCGCCGCCGCTGCCGAGCTCGAGCAGCGTGGGTCTGCGCCCGCCCGCGGCGACGCCGGCGTCCACCAGGCCGGCGCGCAGCAGGCCGGCGAGCATGGCCGCCTCCTCGACGTAGTCCTGCGGCGGTGACAGCAGCGGCCACCAGTGGGCCAGGTCGGTGTACATCCGGGGCAGCACAACAGGCGGCTCACTGGACGGCTCAGTGGGCGGCTCAGGGGGCGGCTCAGTGAGCGGCTCAGGACTCATCGAGCGATCCTCCCACCCGTTCGAGTCGCTGCCCGGGCTACGGTGGCCGCAACCCGTCGTCACCGGAGGACGCCATGTCGTACGCCATCAGCACCACCGTGCACCGTCCCTACGACGAGACCGTGGCAGCCACCCGGGCGGCCCTGGCCGAGCAGGGGTTCGGCGTCCTGACCGAGATCGACATTCGGGCGACGATGAAGGCGAAGCTGGACGTCGAGGTCCCGTCGCAGGTCATCCTCGGCGCGTGCCGCCCCCCGCTGGCCCACGCCGCCCTGCAGGCCGAGCCGTCGGTCGGGCTGCTGCTGCCCTGCAACGTCGTGGTCCGCGCCATCGACGAGCAGACCACCCTGGTCGAGTCGCTGGACCCGAAGACGATGGTCATTCTCACCGACAACACGAACCTGGAGCCGGTCGCCGCCGAGGCGGCGCAACGGCTGTCCGACGCACTCGACGCCTTGGGGGGCAGCCCCCAAGGCTGACGGCGCTCCCGCGGCGCCAGACGCCGCCCCGGCGGGTCAGTGGCCCTGGTCTCGCCACCAGGCGACCAGCTCGGCCTCGGCCTGCTCGGGGGACAGCGGGCCCCGGTCCAGGCGCAGCTCCTTGAGGTAGGACCAGGCCCGCCCCACGTCCCGGCCCGGCGGGATACCCAGGATCTCCATGATCGCGTTGCCGTCCAGGTCGGGTCGGACGGCGTCCAGCTGCTCCCGCCCCTGCAGCGCGACGATCCGCTGCTCCAGGTCGTCGTAGGCAGCCGACAACCGCATCGCCCTGCGCTGGTTGCGGGTGGTGCAGTCCGACCGGGTCAGCTTGTGCAGCCGGTCCAGCTCTTCGCCCGCGTCGGTGACGTAGCGGCGCACTGCGGAGTCGGTCCAGCTGCCCTCGCCGTAGCCGTGGAAGCGCAGGTGCAGCCCGATCAGCCGGGTGACCCGGGCGATCGTCTCCTTGTTGAAGCGCAGTGCCTGCAGCCGCCTGCGCGCCAGCTTCGCGCCGACAGCCTCGTGGTGGTGGAAGCTCACCCCACCACCCGGCTCGAATCGGCGGGTGGCCGGCTTGCCGATGTCGTGCAGCAGGGCGGCCAGGCGCAGAACCAGGTCCGGCCCGCCGTCCTCGAGGGCGATCGCCTGGTCGAGAACGGTCAGCGAGTGCTCGTACACGTCCTTGTGCCGGTGGTGCTCGTCGATCTCCAGCTTGAGCGCCGCCACCTCGGGCAGTACGTACTCGATCAGCCCGGTCTCGACGAGCAGCTCCAGCCCGCGCCGCGGCGCCGGCGCCAGCATCAGCTTCTCCAGCTCCACCCGTACCCGCTCGGCGGCGACGATGGTGATCCGCTCGGCCATCGCCATCATCGCCGCGTGCACGTGTTGGTCCACGTCCAGCCCGAGCTGGGCGCTGAACCGGGCCGCCCGCATCATCCGCAGCGGGTCGTCACCGAAGGACTGCTCCGGAGTCCCCGGGGTACGCAGCCAGCCGGCCACCAGATCCGCCATCCCGTGGTGCGGGTCGATGAAGGTGAGCGTGCCCAGGTCCACGGCCATCGCGTTGACGGTGAAGTCGCGACGGGCCAGGTCCCCCTCGAGACTGCGGCCGTACACGACGTCCGGCTTGCGGCTGGCCGGGTCGTAGGACTCGCTGCGGTAGGTGGTCACCTCGGCGATCAGGTCGCCCCTGCGGGCCCCGATGGTGCCGAACGCCTTGCCGATGTCCCAGTGGGCGTCGCCCCAGGTCGCCAGCAGCCGCTCGGTGACGTCCGGGTGGGCGTCGGTGGTGAAGTCCAGGTCCGGGGACGTGCGGCCGAGGGCGGCGTCCCGAACCGGCCCGCCGACCAGGGCGAGGCGGTGCCCGGCAGCCGTGAACAGCTCGGTCAGCGCCTGGACGCCGTCCGGCAGGTGGGCCAGTGCCACGTCGAGCCGGCGGCGCAGCACGTCGAGGGACCGGCCCGGGTCGGGCCGGTCGGCGTCGAGGTCGCAGGGGGCAGGCATCACAGGCGTTCGGCTGGCAGGGCACGGACGGCTCCCGGCGGAGCCGGTCGCGGCGACGGTCGCAGACACGACGTCCAAGCCTGCCAGAGGTCGGACGGTCCTGTGGCCCGGCCCATCGCCCCGCCACCCCTGACCGACCGGGAAGGTCGCGACCCACCCGGACGAGTGTGACCGCGCAGATACAGTGACCCGATGGCTCGCTCCTCTCGTTCTCCACGGCCTGGCCGTGGGTCGGGCCGTGGGTCAGGCCGTGGGTCAGGCGGTGCGACAGGCGGTGCGACAGGCGGTGGCTCGGGCCGCGAATCGACCGGTCCCGGCCCGGACGGCCAGCGGCCGGGACGCCGACCGGCGCCGTCCAGGCAGTCGGGGCAACCCGGACAGCCGGGCACGTCGTTCCCAGGGGATTCGCGCGGCGGCTCGGGCCCGCGGCCAGGACGTGACCGGCATCGGGTGCCGACCGTGCTGGAGACCTCGGCGGGTGGTCTCGTCGTCGACCTGGGCCGTCGTCCGAACGTGGTTGCGGTGATCGCACGGATCAACCGGGCCGGCCGGCTGGAATGGTGCCTTCCGAAGGGGCACCTGGAGTTGGGCGAGACCCCGGAGCAGGCCGCTGTTCGAGAGATCGCCGAGGAGACCGGGATCCGGGGCCGGGTGGTCACCTCGCTCGGAACCATCGACTACTGGTTCTCGGCCGAGGGACGCCGGATCCACAAGAAGGTGCACCACTATCTCCTCGAGGCGGTCGGCGGACTCCTGAGCATCGAGGGCGACCCTGACCGAGAGGCCGTGGACGCCCAGTGGATCTCGCTGGACGAGCTGGGCTCCCGGCTCGCCTTTCCCAACGAGCGCCGGATCGCGCGCCAGGCACGCACCTATCTGGCGGACTCGGCATGACCGGACGGCGCTCGGCGCGCACGGTGCTGACCGCCGCCACCCTGGGGAAGGTCCTGGCCGGGCTGGTTGTGGCTGGGCTGGCTGCGGCCGGGCTGGGTGCGGCCGGGCTGGTCCTCGCGCCCTCGACCCTGCCATCCGCCGCGGCCGCCCGAGCCACCTCGCCGCCCGGCCGGCCGGCCCTGACCACCGCCTCCCCGGTATCCCTCGAGATCGCCTCGGTCAGCTCCCCGTCGCTGACCCCCAAGAGCCGGTACGTCCTGACCGCGACCATCCGCAACGGCGGCTCGCGACCGGTGACCGGGATCTCGGTCCGGCTGCGCGTGGATTGGCCACGACTGGACGCCGAGGGCATCGCCCGGTGGCTGGACCAGCCCGCCGACACCTGGGCCGGGACGATGTGGCGGACGACCATGGCGCCCGCACCGCTGGAACCGGGAGCCGCCACCACTGTCCGCATCGAGGCCGACGCCGACAACCTCGGGCTGCCGACCGGCACCGAGGCGTTCGGGCCCCGGGGTCTGGCCGTCGAGCTGGTCGGCGACACCGGCGACGGCGCCCGCCGGCTCACCCTGCTGCGCAGCGTCCTGGTCTGGGACCCCGGCGTGGCGGGGGACGCGGCGGCCCCGGGTTCCCCGCCGCCGGTCCGGCTGGCCGTGCTGGCACCGGTCACCCCGCCCCCCCGGGGCGCCGGCTCGGACGCCGGTCAGGTCCGTCCGCAGCTGGTGGCCGAGTGGTCGGACGGCGGGCGGCTGCGTCGCGTCCTGGCCGCCGCCGCCGACCCCGCCGTCGCCTGGGCGGTCGACCCCAGTCTGCTCACCGCCGCCGACAGCGCCGCCACGGCTGTGCAGGGCGACGTCGGGACCGGCACCGCGACGTCCCCGGCCCCGGACGGCGGCACGCCGCCCCCCTCCGCCGGTGGAACCGGCGACGGGTCACCGACACGGCCAGCCAGCTCCCCGGCCGCGCAGGTGCCTCCGCCGGCGGGGGCCCCGGTGACCGGCCGGCCAGCGGTCACGCCGGACGAGGTGAGTCCGGCACCGCCGAACGAGAGCGCGGACCCGGCCGAGTGGGCCGCGTTGCGGCGGGCGAACCGGGTGGCCCAGGAGTGGCTGTCGCTGGTGACCGACACCACCGGCCGGGACATGTACTCCCTACCCTGGGGCGATCCGGACCTGACCGCGATCACCCACGGTGACGGCGCGGCCCTGCTCAACGCCGGCCAGGACGCCGCAGTGGCCGCCACCCGGGGCCCGTTCGGGCAGGCGCTGGACTACACCCTGGCGTGGCCCGTGGACGAGCTGGCCGACCGCGACACCCTGGCGCTGCTCGGCGGCACCGCGGACCGCACCGTCCTGCTGTCCGGCGCCCAGCTGCCGGAGGGCATCGTCCCGGGCAGCCTCGCGCTGCCCGGACAGCGCCCGGACGTCACGGCGCTGGTCACCGATCCCGACCTGGGTCGGGCGGTGGCCGGGATGGCCGGCGCCGGGAGCGACGACCCGCTCGTGGCAGCGCAGCGCGCCCTGGCCCTGCTCGCCGCCCACAGCGTCGCCGCGGCTGAGGCCGGGATCAGTGGGGACGCCGCCGGCCTGGTGGCTGCCCTCCCCCGGAACTGGGACCCGACCAGGCCCAGGCAGATGGCCAAGGGCCTGGAGCTGCTCCGCTCGGCCCGCTGGATTCACGTGGAACACCTCGGCGAGGCACGGTCCCGACCACCCGACGCCCAGCTGACGACCGCCGGTGGCGGCCAGGCCGACGCACCCCGGTTCGACTACCCGTTCACGGCCCGCGCGGCCGAGCTCCCGGCAGACCACGTCACCACCGTCGCGGGGGCGTTCGAACGGTTCCGCAGCATCTACAGCGCCCTCGCCGACCCGGACCCGGTGTTCTTCCCGCTGCGCCGCACCGCCCTGTCCCTGGTCAGCACGAGCTGGCGCGCCCAGAGCAGCGGCGGCGAGTCGGACGGCGACTGGACCGCTCAGCTGGAACAGGCCCGGGCACCGCTCCTGGCCGAGGTGCAGCAGTTCTTCGAGGGCATCTCGGTGGCCACGGGCAGCGACGTCAACCTGCTGACCCGCAGCGGCGCCCTGCCCGTCACGGTGACCAGCACCCTGCCGTACCCGATCGACCTGGTGGTGAGGCTGCGGCCACTGTCCGGACGCCTCGTCGCCGGTCCGCCGCAACCGGTCTCGCTCGCGGCTGCGGGCACCGGCACCGCCCGGGCGAACGCCCTGGTCAGCGTGGACGCCCGAGCGAACGGGGACGTCGACGTGCTCGCCACGCTGGCCGCACCGGACGGCACCGCTCTGGTCGTCGCGGACCAGCCGATCCGGGTGCGGGTCCGTCACAACTGGGAGGACCGGGGTCTGCTGGTCACGGCCCTGGTGCTCGGCATGCTGCTGCTGATCGGTCTGGTCCGCAGCGCGCGGCGAAGCCGTGGCACCCGGATCCCGCCCGAGGCCGTACCCGACCCGGACGACGTGGGCCGGGTCGCCCCGGCGCGCACCGGGGCCAGCGGTACCGGATTGGCCGCGGAGGCCGCCCGGCCGTCGTCCGTGCTACCTGCCGCCGCCGCGGCCCAGGTCCGGATCCCGGTCACCGCGGGGGCCGGCGCCGGGGCACCGCGAACCGGCATCGCCGTCGGCGCCGATGCGTCGACGCTCGCCGGATCCGCCGACGCCGACATCAAGGACACCCCACCCGGCACCGGGCCACTGGATGACCAGCCCCAGTCGGACCAGCCCAAGCCGGACCAACCCAGACCGGACCAACCCAGACCGGACCAGCCCGACCGTGCGGCCTCCGGCTCGGCGTCGGATCCCCCGAGATCCCTCCCAGCGTCGTCCCGCGCCACCTCCTTGCTGCGCAGCAGCGCGGTGATGTCCGCCGGCACCCTGGTCTCGCGGATCCTCGGTCTGGTCCGAGTCGTCGTCCTGTCCGCCGCGATCGGCGCGATGGCCTCCGGCGACGCCTTCAACACCGCCAACACCCTGCCGAACACCCTGTTCATCCTGATCGGCGGAGGGGCGCTCAACGCCGTCCTGGTGCCCCAGATCGTGCGGGCCGCCCAGCGCGAGGACGGCGGCGCCGACTACGTCGACCGGCTGCTCACCCTGGCCATCGTCGTCCTTGGCGGGGCGACCGTGGTGCTGACCGCCGCCGCCCCCCTGCTGATCCGGCTCTACTCCAAGGACTGGTCCGAGCCGAAGATCGCGCTCGGCACCGCGTTCGCGCTGTGGTGCCTGCCGCAGATCTTCTTCTACGGCCTGTACACGCTGTACGGACAGGTGCTGAACGCCCGGGGCAGCTTCGGTCCCTACATGTGGGCCCCGGTGGTCAACAACGTCGTCGCGATCGCCGGGATGGGCGTGTTCATCGCCATGGCCGGCGCCGGGGTGCGGCCGGTGGAGGCCTGGTCCGCCCTGGACATCGCCGTACTGGCCGGGACGACGACCCTCGGCGTCGTGGCCCAGGCACTGGTGCTGGTCCCGGTGCTGCGCCGCTCCGGGTACACCTGGCGTCCCCGCTGGGGCTGGCGCGGCGTCGGAATGGGTACGGCCGGCGCTGTCGCGGGCTGGACGTTCGCCGGGGTCGCAGTCGCCCAGCTGGGCTTCCTGGTCATCTCCCGGGTGGTCAACGCCGCCGGGGACGCGGCCGGGGTGGCCGGCGGCCGGACCGTGTTCGACGTAGCCTTCCTGATCTTCATGCTGCCGCATTCGCTGATCACGGTGTCCGTGGTCACTGCGCTGTTCACGCCGATGTCCGCCGCCGCCGCCCAGGGCCGCGTCGAGGAGGTGCGCGACGACCTGTCCCGGGCCACCCGTAGCGTCGGGGTGGTCACGGTGTTCGCCACGGCAGCCTTCCTGGTGCTCGGCGAGGATCTGGTCCGGGCGATGTTCATCGGCACCGACGCCACCACCACCTCTCAGTACGCGGTCGCCGCCGCCGCGATGCTGCTCGGGCTGGTGCCCTATAGCGCGCAGTACCTGGTGCAGCGGGTCTTCTACGCCTTCTCCGACGCCCGCACCCCGTTCCTGGTCGGCGCGCTCGGCACCGCGCTGTGGGTCGCCGGCGCGCTGCTGGCTCCGCGGCTGGTCGCGGCCCGAGACGTGGCGGCGGCGGTCGGCCTGGCCCTGGCCGTCTCGACGGTGATCACCATCACGGTCTGGGTGCCGTTGGTGCGCCGCCGCCTCGGCGGTCTGGACCTGCGGCGGATCCTCGGGCTGCACCTGCGTCTGATCGTGGCGGCCGCCGCCGCGGCCGCCGTCGGCGTCCTGCTGCGGCAGCTGGTCGTCGGGTCGGGCGCGATGGCGGACGGCGGTCGGGTCGGCGCCGCGATCCTGGTGGTCGTGATCGGGACGATCCTGGCCACGGTCTATCTGCTGATGCTCAGGGTGCTGCGGGTGACCGAGCTCGACGCGCTGGTGAACCCACTTCGGGCCCGGCTGACCGGACGGCGCTGACCCCCATCAGGGCCGGAGGTATCCGCCGGAGATCTTCACCTCTACCATGGGCCGAACAGATGACGCTCCTTCCTGGGTCGGCCGGACCGTCCCCGACGGTGCGGCATCGGTGCGGTTGGGTGGCGTCGGCATAACATGCTGAGGTCACCACCTGGCTGGCAGGACCACCTGTGGCCAGGAACACTGGGCCGACGGAGGCGTCTGCGCGGCGATCCGGACCGGTGGGCCGTGGGGACTGCACGCGGGACGGCCTGGGGCGCAGTCGGGGGACGAGTCGATAGGAGGTACCACGCTGGACGGGGTGGGTCACGGCAGCATTCTGGCCGGCCGGTACCGACTCGAGGACCGTCTGCACAGCGGCCCCGAGAGCTCCCTGTGGCGTGCCGTCGACGAGACCCTCGAACGCCAGGTGAGCCTTCGCGTGGTCCGTCCGGACCATCAGCACGCGGCCGACATCATCGACGCCGCCCGCCGTGCGGCCCTGGTCGACGACCCGCGCCTGGCCCGGGTGCTCGACGTGGGCGAGTCCGAAGGCGCCACCTACATCGTCACCGAGTACGTGCAGGGGCGGACCCTGACCGAGTTCCTGCGCCACGGCCAGCTACCGGCCGAGACCGTGCGCCGGATCGTCGGCGAGGCCGCCCAGGCTCTCGACCGGGCCGGTTCCCGCGGTCTGCACCATCTACGGCTGACCACCGGCAGCATCTGCATCGTCCCGGACGGCTCGATCAAGCTGGTCGGCACCGCCATCGAGTGCGCTGCCGCCGGCATGGAGCAGGACGACGCCCTGCGGGCCAGTCGGGCCGACGCCATCGGCCTGGTCCGGTTGCTCTATGCGGGGCTGACCGGACGCTGGCCTGGGATGTCCGACGGCCCTCTGGGTCCGGCACCCAAGGTCACCGGACGGGCGGTGGCCCCAGCCGAGCTGGTGGCCGGCGTGCCCGGCGACCTGGACTCCCTCTGCCTGATCACCCTGGGTCCCGATGACGACGGCCCGCGCAGCCCTGGCGAGCTGGCCAGCCAGCTCTCTCCCTGGGCCCGACCAACTCCGATGACCGACCCCCAGGGTCTGATGGTGATGGCCCCCGAGCGTCCGGTGCCGCCGTCGCCGCGCCGTCCGACGGGGGACGCGGCGCCGAAGGCACCCCCCGCCCCACCTCCGCTGAACGCCGTCGGCGACCCCACGCCCACCCCCGCCGACCGGGTGGAGCCGGACGGCGCCGCGGTTCCCGCTGAGCCGGACGGCACGGCGGCCCCCGGGTCCCCGACGGACGAGGAGGCCCTGCGGGACACCGCTCCGGTCGCCCTGCCCGAGGAGTCGACGCCGACGGATCCGGACGCCGAGACCGCCGTCCCGGACGCCGACCGGTCCGTCGAGCCCGCTGTCGTGGCCGTCCAGGAGCACGCCGAGACCGCCCCGACCGACGTGGAGGCGCTCCGTGCGGTCGCTCTGGCACGCGGTCTGCAGCTCGAGGACCAGCCCCCGCCGCATGTCGGGCTGGACCCCCCGCGCCGAGGGGTCGACCCGTTCCCGACCGACGCGCCACTCGCCCAGCCGCCGCTGGTCAAGGCCCCTGCCTTCCCCGTGCCCGGGGAACAGGGGGGCCTGCGCCAGCGCGTCGTCGGCCAAGGTCGTGACGACTCGGCCTGGCCCACCCCGGCACCGGCCCCGGCGACCCAGGCCACCACCCAGGCCGGCCACCACGCGACCGACCAGCGCCCGGACGTTCGGCTGATCGACGATCCGGGCGGGCCCGGCGTCCGACGACTCGACGCCGCTCCCCCACCCACGCTGGGTCGACCCCATTCGGGGTGGAGCGGGGTCAACCGCGACGACGAACGGCTCGGCCCGTTCATGCCGCCGGTCTCCGTGGCCCGTCCGCCGCAGCGCCAGGCCCGACTGGCCCTGGTCATCATCGGTGGACTTGTCCTGGTGGGCCTGGTGCTCTCCGGGATGGCGCTGCGCACCCTGCTGCCGTCCGATAACGGCAGCGCCGCCACGCCACGACTGCCCAGCCCCTCCGGTGCCGTCGCCTCCGCCGCCAGCCCGGCCGGATCGGCTGCCGCCTCCGTAGCGCCGATCGAGATCGTGGGCGTGAAGACCCTCGACCCACAGGGGGACGGCGCGGAGAACGACGCCACCGCACCACGCGCGATCGACGGGGCCACCAATACGGCGTGGCGCTCCGAGCGGTACGACACCGCGCAGTTCGGCGGGCTGGACAAGAAGGGCGTGGGCCTGCTGGTCGACCTGGGCACCGAGTCCCGGGTCGCGGAGGTGGGCGTGCAGTACCTGGGCACCGGCGGCACCCTTGAGCTGCGCACCGCGACCGACCCCACCCTCGACGGCTCGACTGTGGTGGACACCGTCGCGCTGAACGGCGAGAAGCTGGTGATCCGCCTGTCCCAGCCGATCACCACCCGATACCTGGTGCTCTGGTTCACCAAGGTCACCCGACAGGACACCGGGGAGAACCGGCTACTCGTCTCGGAGGTGTCGGTCCGGTAGGTTCCCAGGGTGAGCGGCAGCCCGGCCCCCGCCGCACCGGTCGGTCCCGACGACCGATCGCTGCTGGAGGCTCACGTGGCCGGGGACCCCCACGCCTTCACCCAGCTCGTCGAACGCCACCGGGACCGGCTGTGGGCCATCTCCCTGCGCACCCTGGGTGACCCCGAGGAGGCCGCGGACGCCCTGCAGGACGCGCTGATCTCGGCCTTCCGCCACGCCTCGTCGTTCCGCGGCGAGGCAGCCGTCACCACCTGGCTGCACCGGATCGTCGTCAACGCCTGCTTGGACCGGCTCCGTCGCCGGGCGGCCCGCCCCGCCGTCCCACTCGGCGACCGGGACGTTGTGTGGGGCCGTGACCCGCAGGGGCAGGTGGACACCGCCCTTGCCGTCCGGGCGGCCCTCGCCGAACTGCCGCCGGAGCAACGCGAGGCTCTCGTCCTGGTGGACATGGAGGACCTTCCGGTGGCCGAGGCCGCGCGGATGCTCGGGGTCCCCGAGGGAACGGTCAAGTCGCGCTGCTCCCGAGGTCGGACGGCGATGGCCGCGCTGCTGCGCGAGGCGTCCGAGACCGTCGAGCGGCCGGCGGCCGGCGGCAGCGGACCCGACCGCTCGAGTGGGAACCAGAGTGACCCCCCGCACGTCGCATCCACGGACGCCGATCCCAGCTGTCGCCCATCGGGTGACGATCCGAACCAGTCCGGGAGGTGGTGAGCGCGTGACCGCGCGGCATCCGAGCCACGATCTGCTCGCCGACCTGGCGGCCGAGGTGTTGCCGGACCCCGATGCCCGACTGGTCGAGGCGCACGTCATCGGTTGCGGGCCGTGCGCCGATCTGTTGGCCGAGGCCGAGCGGATGCGTCAGCTGCTGCGGTCGACAGATCCCGGCCCGATGCCGGCACAGGTGTGGGACCGGATCGCGAGCTCCCTGGGGGCAGAGGTGGGCGCTGCGTCCGCGACGCGTGCCGTCGTCCAGGGCCCCGTGGCCGGCCTCGTTGCGCCGGTGACCGCCGACGGTCCGGTGGACACCGATGGTCCGGTGGACACCGACGCGATCGGAAGCGCTCCGACCGGCCCACCGACCGATCCCTGGCTCACCACCGAGTGGCCCACCGTCACCTCGGCCGCCGCACCCGAGCCCACTGCGCTCCCGGAGGCGACCACCGGGCAGTGGCAGCACTTCGCCGGGCCGACGACGCAGGACGATGCGGCCGCTGCTGCCGAGCGTGACCCGGACCCGCAGCCCGACCGCCGGCACACCCGTCGGATCGGCCCGGTCCGACGTCACCGGTCCACGCCGATCGAAGACGTGGCGGCCCCGATACCGGTCGCCCCGCCGGAGCCGGCCGGGCGGTCGCGCTCCCGGTCCTCGGCGTCCGCGCTGCGCTCGCGCCGCCAGGTGCGCAGCGAGGACCGGTCGATGTCCCGGCTGCAGGTGGCCCGGCCGCTGGGCATCGCGGCGTCCGTGGCGATCCTCGTCGGGTCGGCGGTCTTCGCCATCGTCAAGCTCCCTCTGGGCGACGACACGACCACCACCGCCAGCGGCGACACGGCGAGCGTGGCGAGCTCCGGTGAGGCCGACCGCGCGGCGGCGGCGCCGGGAGAGCAGTCCGCGGCCGGCGCGGCAGAGCTGGACGCCGCCACCACCGTCACCCTCGCGACGGGAACCAACTACCTCGAGACCGACCTCGCCGAGAAGGGCCTGGCGCTGACCCCCGAGGGACGGCGGGCGCTCGGCTCGGGTACCGCTGCGGCTCCGGCCGCCTCGCCGGCCGCCGGGTCGTCCACGGCGGTACCGAACGCCACCGGACAGGCTCCGTCGGTGCAGGGGAACGCCAGCCTGACCGACCCGGTGCGGCTCGAGGAGTGCCTGGACGAGCTGAAGACGGACGCCGTGCAGCCGCTCGCCGTGGACTTCGCCCGGTTCGAGGGGCAGGACGCCGTGATCATCGTGTTGGCCGGACGGGACGGCGGGTACGAGGTGTGGGCGGTGTCGCGGACCTGCGGTCCGGGTGACCCCGGCAACCTGGCCTTCGTGGAGGTCCCGGCGCGCTGAGCCGGGGCCCGTCCAGGTCACCCCCAGGCTCTCGCGGTCGCCTCATGCCGGCTGCGTCCCGCGGGGTCCGGTCCACGGGTGGGTACGCGAACCGTGCCCGCGCGGCGCGGGAACAGTCGGGCCCTACGATCGGGTTGACCCCAACGAGCGCATCCGTTCGCCGAGGGCGAGCCGACACGAGGAGAACTGTGAGCGACGTCCGTGACGTGATCATCATCGGGTCCGGTCCGGCCGGGTACACCGCGGCGCTGTACGCCGCCCGTGCGGATCTGCGGCCGCTGGTGTTCGAGGGGTCGGTGACCGCCGGCGGAGCGTTGATGAACACGACCGAGGTGGAGAACTTCCCCGGCTTCCCCGAGGGCATCCAGGGGCCGGACCTGATGTCCAACCTGCGTGCCCAGGCCGAACGGTTCGGCGCGGAGCTGGTCGCGAACGACGTCGTCGCCGTCCGGCTCGGCGAGCAGGTCAAGGAGGTCGACGTGCCGGCGCCGTCCGGTGCGGGCGTCGAGACCCACCGCGCCAAGGCGGTGATCCTGGCAACCGGGTCGGCCTACCGCGAGCTCGGGCTGGAGAACGAGAAGCGACTGTCCGGGCGCGGGGTGAGCTGGTGCGCAACCTGCGACGGGTTCTTCTTCCGCGACCAACACATCGCGGTGGTCGGAGGCGGCGACTCGGCGGTCGAGGAGGCCACGTTCCTGACCCGGTTCGCCGCATCGGTGACCGTGATCCACCGCCGGGATCAGCTGCGTGCCTCGAAGATCATGCAGACCAGGGCGTTCGCCGACCCCAAGCTGACGTTCCGGTGGAACAGTGAGGTCGTCGACGTGCTCGGTGACCAGAAGGTGACCGGCGTCCGGGTCCGCGATGTGGTCACCGGTGAGGAAAGTGACCTGCCGATGACCGGCGTGTTCGTCGCGATCGGCCACGACCCTCGGGTCGAGCTGGTCACCGGACAGATCCACCTCGACGAGGCCGGCTACATCGCGGTGCAGGGCCAGAGCACGCTGACCAACCTGCCCGGGGTGTTCGCCTGCGGCGATGTGGTCGACCACATCTACCGTCAGGCGATCACCGCAGCCGGCACCGGATGTGCGGCCGCGCTGGACGCCGAGCGCTACCTCGCAGCCGTCGCCGACGCGGCGACGGCGGCGCTGCCTGGGTCGGTCCAGTCGGTCCCGGCTCCGATACCGGCCGTCGACGAGGAGGGCGCGCAGCCCCGCCCGACACCGGTCAGCTGAGCACGGCGCCAACCGAGCCCGCGGCCCCGGTGACCTAGCCTGGTCTGCACCACCCGATCGATATCGACGCCCGACCAATGCGGGCTCTGGAGGACCACCATGTCGGCCACCAAGACCGTCTCAGACGACACCTTCGACAACGACGTCCTGAAGAGCGACAAGCCCGTCGTCGTCGACTTCTGGGCCCCCTGGTGCGGGCCGTGTCGCCAGATCGCTCCGATCCTGGACGAGATCGCGTCCACACACGCCGAGAAGATCTCGATCGCCAAGCTCAACACGGACGAGAACCCGACCACCACCGGTCGCTACGGGATCGTCTCGATACCCACCGTGGCCGTGTTCTCGGGAGGCGAGCTGGTCAAGACCATCATCGGGGCGAAGCCCAAGCCGATCCTGCTGCGCGAACTCGGTCCCTGGCTCGACTGATCGAGGCCACTCAGCAAGTCGGTCAGTCGACGGCCTGAGAGGTCAGCGCGGGTTGCCGGACACTGCCGAGGATCCGTTCCAGTGCCTGCTCGACGTCCTCACGCCACGACAGCGCCGTCTTGAGCTCCAGACGCAGTCGAGGGAACCGATGGTGATGGCGCACTGTCTTGAACCCGACGGCCAGCAGTAGGTCAGCCGGAACCAGGCAGTGATGATCAGGAGTGCCCGGGACAACCACCCCGGCGCCGGTGGCCAGTCCGAAGGCTTCCACCGCCCGAAGGCCGCGGCGGGTCAGGTCCTTGGCCGCTGACTGGATCAGGAGGCGGGCCAGTCCCCCACCGGTGAACTGCGGCAGCACCCGAGCGGTGGTGAGCAGGACGGCGTCCGCGCTGACCGGCGAGGTCGGGAAGGCCATCGATCGGGGAACCAGCTGCGGCGGAGCGTAGAGCACGAACCCGGCCGGCTCCTCGTCGACGTAGGCGACTCGGCCACAGGACCCCCACTCCAGAAGGGTGGACGAGACCCACACCTCCTTCTCGAAGGCGGTGTCCCCGACCTCGCGCGCACGGCGCTCGGACACTGCGTCGAGCTCCCAGATCACGCACTGTCGGCACGGGTCGGGGAGGTCGCCCAACGTGTCGAGGGTCAGGGCCGCAACGCGACGGCTCATCGCGTCATCACCGAGCCGCACCTGCCACGACGGCGCCGTTCGGCTCATCTGAGACCGACCGCGGTCGCAGGAGTGCCACAACGAACGAGGCACTGGCACCGATCACCAGGCCGGCCACGATCGGTCGGGTCAGTCGCACGTGTGACCCCTAGACGACGAAGCGACATGAGCGGGCCTGACGGTCCGCAAGCCGCCATCGTACGCAGTGCGGGACAACGCGTCACCAGTAGCGCGACCGCGGGCAGCGGTGACGTGCTGCGGCGACCGGCTGCCAACACCGACCATCGAAGAATTCTATACTGACAGTGACCTACCACCACGCAATGTTGTCAGTGTGTCGGCTGCGTCCAAGTCCGGCGAGGCCGAGTCGATGGCGGCAGGCATCGCGGACCTGGCACTGCAACGCTCCTGCTCCGGCGCCTGGTCGGGCAGGGGTGTGGCCGGTGTCGGGCCCGTCCACGTCGCCGGCGGCGGCCCACCACACCGTGTGGACACACGTCGGCTCTGCCGCGTTCCACGTGAAACGGTGTCGGGGAGGGGGCCAGACGGACGCGGTGGTCTTCTGGGGCCGGTCCCCACCGTTGGTACAGATCGGAACCGAACGACGGCTCGCGGCTGGCCCGGGTGACCGGTGTCTCGACTAGATTCAGGGCTGACCACCGAACCGGGGGTTCGAGCATGTTCCGTATTCTGCAGAGTGTCTTCGTAGTGGCGCTCGTGGCGTCCCTGGCGCTGATCGGACCGAGTCCGGCCGCGGCCGACAGCGGCGGTGGGCGCGTCGGCTCAGTCGACCACCGCACGTCGTCGGTCGACTTCGACATCGTCGGCTTTCGCTGCGAGCTGGCGGTCAGCAGCAAGCGGACCAGGCCAAACGGCACGGTGGTGCTCACGTCGGTGCAGCGGGGCGTGACCGAGTCCTCCATCGCCCTGATGACCGGGACCCTGACCGTGGAGACCACCGCGGTGATCCGCGTCGACGGCCGGGGCCGGGTCAGCGGCCGCTTCCGGTTGGAGCCCGACGCCTCGACCGGGGCCATCCGGGGCACCGTCCGAGGCTCATTGGCCGCGCCGGACGGCACCCGGCTGGAGTCCCAGGGCCGGGGCGTCGATGTCCTGCGAGGGGTGTCGGTCACCATGACCACCACTACTCCGGCCGACGGGGCCACCGAGGCCTGTAGCTCCGATCTCACCTTCGCCGGCAAGGGCACGGCCACCTATCGGGAGCAGGCGAACCCGGTCGGCGCGGTCGTGGTGGCCAGTACCAGAAGTTTCGGGGACACGGTGACGGCGCTCACCACGGCCCTCGACGCCAACCCCAACCTGAACCTGGCCCGAGTCATCGATCACCAGGCCGCAGCGGCCAGCCGCGGCCTGGCGCTGCCCCCTACCACCGAGCTGTTCTTCGGGAACCCGGCTATCGGCACCCCGCTGATGCACGCCTCGCAGACAGCCGGCATCGACCTCCCGCAGAAGATGCTGATCTGGGAGGACCTGTTCGGGGTGGTCCGGGTCGGCTACAACGCACCGTCATACCTCCAGTCACGCCATGACATCACCGGCGCCGACGCTCAGCTCCAGACCGTCGGCAACGCCCTGGCCGGGTTGGCCGGGGTTGCCACGGGCACCACGGTGAAACCGGTGTTCGACGCCGGCACCGTTCGCCCGCGGGCCGGGCTGATCACGGTCCACACCGATCGCAGCGCCGCTGAGGCGTTCGAGGCCATCGTGGCCGCGCTGGAGGCGGCACCGCCGGTGAACGTGGCCCTCCGCCTGGAGCACGATGTCAACGCCCAGTCGGTAGGGCTGGAGCTGCGACCGACCAAGCTGGTGATCTTCGGCAACCCGTCGCTCGGCACGGTGCTGATGCAGACCGACCAGTCGATCGCGCTGGATCTGCCCCAGAAGATCCTGGTCTATACCGACGAGGACGGCCGAACGGTCATCGCCTACAACGAACCGGCCTATATCGCCCGGCGCCATGACGTTCGGGGCCAGAGCGACGTGCTGGAGATCCTGTCCGGGGCCCTGGCCACCTTCGCCGCCGCCGGCCGCTGACGGCCGGCCCCAGCGGAGTCCCGCCGTTGGGGGAACGATCAGTCCGTTCTGAGGGTCGAGGCTCCGCTCGGGAAAGGTGCACCGGAGGACCGAGCCGGACGTGCTCTGGTGCTGCCTTCGTTGTGCGCGTCAGCTGGCGCCGTCAGGCTGGGGCATCGGCGTTCTCCGGCGACGCGAAGACCCCGCGAACCTGTGGGCTGAGCACGGTCAGGATGCGGTTGAGGTCATCGACGCTGGCGAAGTCGATGTTGATCTTTCCCTTCCGCTGGCCCAGCTGGATCGTGACGCGCGTGTCGAGGGCATCGCCGAGGCGACCCGCCAGTTCGTCCAGTTCGCTGCGGTGGCCCCCCGCTCGGGGACGCTTCTTGGATGGCGTGGCCGCCGTGGATGGGGAGTCGCCCATGGCGACGACTTCCTCCACGGCCCGTACCGACATGCCCTCAGCGACGATCCGCTGGGCAAGAGCCTCCATGCTCGCGCCGTCGTCCAGACCCAACAAGGCGCGCGCATGCCCGGCCGAAAGAACGCCGGCGGCGACCCGTCGCTGTACGAGGGGCGGCAACCGCAACAAGCGGATCATGTTGCTGATCTGGGGCCGGGAGCGACCGATCCGCGTGGCCAGCTCCTCGTGGGTGCACCCGAAGTCGTCGAGCAGCTGCTGATAGGCGGCGGCCTCTTCGAGCGGGTTCAGCTGGCTGCGGTGGAGGTTCTCGAGGAGGGCGTCGCGAAGCAGGGCGTCGTCGGACGTCTCCCGCACAATCGCCGGGATGGCGGACAGCCCGGCGTTCTGGACGGCACGCCACCGCCGCTCCCCCATGATCAACTCGTAGTGGGGAGCCACTCCCTCGGTGACGACCGGCCGGACGACGATCGGCTGCAGGACGCCGACCTCTCGGATGGACAGCACGAGCTCGGCGAGCTCTTCGTCGTCGAACACCTGGCGCGGCTGACGAGGGTTCGGGCGAATAGCGTCAACTGGGACTTCGGCGAACCGCGCCCCGGGAACAGGCAGCAGGTCGGCCGCGGCGCCGGCGTGCGGGACCGACAACGCCTCGCCCTCCCCCGCTGAGCCGGGGTCGGCGGCCGGAGTCGAGTCAGCCGGCTCGCCCTCGTCGGTGGTCGGCTCCGGGCGCTCGAGGGTCACCGTCGCGGTGGCGGCGGCGTTCTCCGTCGGCTCGCGGAAGAACACGTCGTCGACCGGTCGATCTCCGCCCGGCTTGACGACCGGCGTGCTGGGAATCAGCGCACCCAGACCACGCCCAAGACCCCGTCGCTTCTCACTCACGATTGCTCCTCGCGTTTTTCTGGTTCCCACGTCAGTACCTGTTCGGCAAGTTCGCGGGCCGCCTCAAGATACGAGAGGGCGCCACTGGACGCCGGGTCATACGTCATCACGGTCTGACCGTGGCTGGGGGCCTCCGAGATCCGAACGGAACGCGGCACGGTGGTCCTCACGACTTGCTCCGGGAAGTGCAGCCGCACCTCGTCAGCGACCTGGGCCGACAGCCGGGTCCTGCCGTCGTACATGGTCAGCATGATCGTTGAGACATGCAGGGCCGGGTTGAGCTGACGTTGGATGAGCTCGATGTGCTTGAGCAGCTGGGACAGGCCCTCGAGTGCGTAGTACTCACACTGAATCGGGATCAGTACTTCCCGCGCTGCGACGAAGGCGTTCACCGTCAGCAGGCTCAGACTGGGCGGACAGTCGACGAGCACGTAGTCGATCGACTCCTCCCCGCGGGCCGCCTGGTCAGCCAGATAGGAGTGCAGGGCCTTCTTCAGTCGCGTCTCCCGCGCGACGAAGCTGACCAACTCGATCTCCGCTCCGGCGAGATCGATGGTGGCCGGGGCGCACCACAGGTTCGCAATGTCGGGGCAGGGCTGGACCACCTCGGACAGTGGCTTGTCGTCGACCACCACGTCGTACAGGCTCGGGACCTCCGCGTGGTGGTCGATCCCCAGGGCCGTCGACGCGTTGCCCTGGGGATCGATGTCCAGCACCAGAACCCGCAGGCCACCCTGGGCCAGCGCAGCCGCGACGTTGACCGTGGTCGTCGTCTTCCCGACCCCCCCTTTCTGGTTGGCCACTGTCAGGACACGCGTCGCAGGGGGCCTGGGAAACCCGGGCCGCGGTCGCGGCGACGCGGGAACCGTCGTCGGCGCACCGGGGACATCCGCCTCTGATCGATCGACGTCCACCACCGAGCCGCTGTCGTGCAGGCCCGTGTCGATCGCTTCGACAGCTGGGGCCAGCGGAGCGCCCGGTGGGCGCCACCCTTCTCCAGATGCGACATCGGCGGCGGCGGGCGACTCGTCGTCCGCCACCGTTGTCCTACGGACCAACCCCAGGTTGGCGGGCTCGGTCATGACACGTCTCCCGTCATCAGGCTCCGCACCCCGGTCCGCCTTCTCGATCATGGGGGTACCCCGCGAATCCTGCGCGCGACCGGTGGAGGTCCGGGCGGCGCTCTCACCAGACGCTGTCGGAGGATCCTGAACCACCGGGTCGCCGGAGCTGGCTTGCTCGACGTCGTCGGACGCTAGTCGATCAGCGCCGAGCTCGGGGACCAGCTCACCGGCGACATCCGTCTGGGTTTGGGCTGGCTCGTCCGGATGAGCTGACCCCGCAGGACTGACCGACTGCACGGTCGAGGCGGTCGCCGCAGACTCCTCGCAGCCCTCTGGGTCAGGTGACGGCACCTGGATCATGGCACCCCATGGGTGAACCCCCGACGCCTGAGGTGCCGTGCGTCCCCATTCCGAGGGCGCGGCTAGGTGCCGGCCGGCCACCGTGCGTCGAGGCGGCGTCGATGTTTCCCGTGAAACGTCGTCCCCGTCAGAGGGGGTCGAGGCGTTCATCTCAGGCACATCCGACGACGAATCGACCAGGCCACGCAGGACATCGCGGTCAAGGTACTCGGGCTGTTGAACAATGACGGCCACATCGCTGGCTGCCCATTCGGTATCCGGCACAGCGACGACATCGGCCATATCGGCCTCGGCCATATCGGAGCGTTCGGCTCGCTCGGGATCCATGCTGTGCCCGATCGCCAACTCCGGCGCTTGCATCGTCCGCGTCCCCTGACCCACCCAGGGAGTGGGGCCGCTCTGCTCGCGGCGCGTGCCACCGCGAACGTCCACACCCTGCGCGAACCGGCGGACGGCGAGTGCTGGTCCGCCGTCCTCCGGCACCGCGTCCTGCTCATCGGGATGCGTACGATGCGTCACCCCGATCGAGTCCCGGTAAGTCACGCAACCTCGGGTGGACAGGAGTTGCTCGTCCGATCCACGGGGCCACCCGAGCCCCACTGCCGGTCGAGACGTGCGGCCAGACGGCCACCCAACACCAGACACCAGTCCTCCGTCCATCCCCCGCGAAGACACCATCCTGACAAGGCCGGCGATGCGACAGGGCGTGGCACGCCGAACTGAACGGTGGAGCTCAGAGTTCTCCGACCGACCCCATGAGCCTAGGACGAAGAGGGGATCTGCGAACCCGGCCCACGGTGCGTCCCACCCCGCGGCGCCGACGACCGGGCAGATCGATGACCTGCGACCAGCAGCAGAACCCGACAAGCCGCTGCGATGTGTGCGTTGAATCGACGCCGAGGGGACGTTGCGGCTCCCTCCCCGGACTCCGCAATCCAGCTCGGTCCTCGCCTGGTCCCGCCCCATGGTGTCGGGCGAGCGGTCATCCCCCGTGACGAGGCGACGTGGCCGCCTCTGCCGTGTCCCCGGCATTCTGCCCGCTCGTGATGGGCCGCCCCCGGGCGCGCTGGTCGCACCGCTGGCCCAGCGGCATGGGGACAGGGCAGTTTCACGTGAAACTGCTCAGGCATAGACATGGGTTCACCGGCACATCGACCGATGGCGTTGGCCTACCTGCCTCTTCCGCGGCAACCGGACGGAGGGTGCGGACGACAGCGATCTCGGTGGCCACCGGCTCGGTACCACCGGGCACCATGCGGCTGTCCGGTCGTTCTCCGGTGCGCGGCGTCGGCGTCACGGGCCCCGGCGATCTCGTTGCGCAGGCGGTCATCCCCGACGTCCGCGGCTGTGCGGGCGACACGTCTGCGAGCGAGAAGCTGTCGGGTCGCCACTTCTGAACGGACGCCAGCACCGGGATGTTCTTCGGTGATCCCGTCGCAGGGCGTCATCCACCGGATATCCACAGTCGTTCCTCTCGCGCAGATTGCGAGGCGGTGCCCACTACGCGTGGACCGGGTGCCCTCCCAGGAGGAAGTGTCGCGTACATGGTGGTTTGCCGACCTCTCGCACCGTTCGACCGGATCCGCGCACAGGTGGACGACAGACTGGGGCCAATCGGCGCCCGCTGACACACTCCCTCTCGCCGGACTTCCGGGGCACTTCGAGGATCGCGCAGGGCCGGCGCGCACGTCCCGACGCAGGACCACGATTCGCCGAGCCGGGTTCTTCGTCCACAGTTTTCCCACAGCGGCTGCATTCGCCGCCATGATCGCGTAGCCGGCGCCTGACCGACGATCGATCGCCTGACTGGCCCCGCCGAGCGTGTTCTCACCGCCCTGCACGTCGACCAGCAGCCCACTCATCGACGACCGGGTGCCACCGACGAATCGGATGGCTACTCCCCCAGCGGCCTCGGGCGCGGGTACTGCCATGGTCCGGCCTGTGCCCCATCGCGTCTGACCGGGTCGGGTGCACGTTCAGCCGCTTCGGTGCGACCACCGGGCGGTCGCCGCTCGCTGCGCCCGGCGGAGCCTCTCGGGTGGTAACAGCCGGCCGGTTTCACGTGAACCCCCACCTGGTGCCACGTACTCCGGCCGGGCTTTCGGGCTTTCGGTGTCGGAGGGAAACCGGCTCTCCCCACCGTCCCAGCGCTGACCCGTGGGTGCTGCCGCCGAGTGGTTTCACGTGGAACAGGCCGGCTCCCGCCCCGGCGGCGCCAGAGGCGATCCGGCGGAGCTGCTGCTTTCCTGCCGTTCGACCGAGTCTGCAGCTCGACCGAGTCTCCCGCCGCCGTTAGCGGCCATTGGACCTACTTTGGACGCGTGACGCAGATCCAGAAGTACACCGTTGTCGCCCACCGATCGGGTTTCGAGGTGCGGTACTACGACGCGCATGTTGTTGCCGAGGTCACCGTCCCCGGACCCGCGAGCGACGCCGGGAATCGCGCGTTCCGCCCTCTCGCGGCGTACATCGCCGGCCGCAACGACGTCGGTCGATCGATCGCGATGACCGCACCAGTGCTCCAGCAGCCACGGGGTGGTCGATCGATCGCGATGACCGCGCCGGTGTTGACGCGAGATGCAGCCGGCACGGGGGCTTTCGTGGTCAGCTTCGTGATGCCGGCGGACGAGACGCTCGAGTCGCTGCCCGCACCACAGGATCCGACGGTGACTCTGCGTGCGGTCCCGTTCGGGTTCGCCGCAGCGGCGAGGTACTCGGGTCGGTGGACCGAACAGGCATACGCCGAGCGGGTGACCTGGCTGCGCAGTGCGGTCCTCGCGGAGGGTCTGAACGTCGATGGTGAACCGCAGTGGGCCCGGTACGACCCGCCGTGGAAGCCGTGGTTCCTCCGGCGCAACGAAGTGCTGCTGCCGGTCACCGCGCCGGCGCCGGATCCCGGTGCCCCACGTGGTCCATGACTGCATCGGCGTCGGTCACCGGGCCGACTCAGGTCAGTCGGACTCGAGGAGCTCCAGGCTCAGCCCGCAACGTGGTCAAGCCCCCGTCGCGCAGCTCCGTCCGCGCACCAGGCGCCCCTACCGAGACCCGGCCCGTCGAGTTCCGTGACGCGACCCACTGTCCCGTCGTCGACGCCGCGCCGGCGGTCGGTCGCCGACCCACAATCTGACCACGCGGGTCGGCGTCTGCAGCACCGACCCCCCACACTCCAGGATCTCCGACCCGCTGACGCCGAGCCGGTCGAAGCCGGGCGCCTCGGCCGCGAGCTCCTCCTCCGCCGTGCGCCCTTTGATGGCGAGCACCTGGCCTCCTGGACGCACCAACGGCACGCACCACGCAGCGAGGGTGGCCAGGCCCGCCACCGCCCGCGCCGTGGCCACGTCGAACTCGGCCGACGACATCTGCTCCGCCCGCCCGCGGTGGATCCGCACGCTGCCCCCGAGACCGAGCTCGGCAACCACCTCATTGAGCCAGATCACCCGCCGCTGCAGCGGTTCGACCAAGGTCACCACGAGGTCAGGACGGGCAATGGCCAAGACCAGACCGGGCAGCCCGGCGCCCGAACCGACGTCCACCAATCGGCTGTCCCGCGCAACGACGTCCGCGACCACGGCGCAGTTCAGCACGTGGCGCGACCACAACCTCGACACCTCCCGAGGGCCGATCAGTCCCCGCTGAAGCGCTGACGTGGCGAGCGCCTCGGTGTACCGGCGAGCCAGAGCGACTCGGTCACCGAAGACGACCTGAGCGGCCTCCGGCTCGGTCTCGGGCTCGCAGCCGTCGGTGGGCTCAGGGGCTGGCTCCGTCATCACCAGGAGCGGGGGTCACTGCGCCGGATGGATCACGACCTGACGGTGCGGATCCTCACCCTCGGACTCGCTGACCAAGCCCGCCTCGGCGACCACGTCATGAGCGACCTTGCGCTCGAAGGCCGACATCGCGTCGAGGCGAACCTGCTCGCCGGTCCGCTTCACCTCCTGGCAGCCGCGAGCCGCGATGTCCTCGATCGCTCGTCGGCGGGCGGCCCGGAACCCGGCGACGTCGAGCATCAGGCGGCTGCGCTCACCGGTCCGCGCCTGCACCGCCAGCCTGGACAGGTCCTGCAAGGCCTCGAGGACCTCGCCCCGAGTCCCGACCAGACGACGCAGGTCTCGCTCCGCCCCGATTTCCGCAACGATCGCCACGGACGCCCGACCGTTCTCCACGTCGATGTCGATGTCCCCGTCGAGGTCGGCGATGTCGAGCAGCTCCTCGAGGTAGTCGGCGGCGACCTCACCTTCCTCCTCCAGCCGGCGCAGGGTGTCTTGCACCTTCTCCGGCTCCTTCTGCGGCTCGGCCCCGTTCTCATCGGCCGCAGCGTCACCGTCTGCCGACGCAGCGGGCTCATCGCGGCCCGACTCCTCAGACTCCGGCTGCTCGGAACCTGGCTGCTGCTCCGAGTCGTTCACCTCCGCCGGCGCGGACAGGGACTCGGCTGCCTCGCCGTCGGTGGTCTCGGGGGCGCCCGATTGGGTCGGGTCGGTCGTCGTCACCTCGGACATGACGCTCCTCTCGTCGACGAGGGCCGACTGCTCCGGCACGGGCCGGCACGGCACTCGGGGATCATGGGTGGCCCGGTGGGCGGCACCAGTCAGCGGGGACCGCGCGGTCAGCCGCTCTCGACACTGCCTGTGCTCTCCGCACCGGGGCGTTTCTTCTTGCTCCCCGGTGGGCGCTGCGGGGGTCGGGGTGAACCGCCCTGCCGCTTGCTGCGCGGTTGCCGCTTGGGCTGTTGACGCGGACGCGGTGCCTCGACAACCGGCCCGGTGGAGGGCAGGTCCTCGGCCGGGGTCACCCCAGGCAGCGGCGACTTGCCGTGCTTGCGACGCCGCTCCATCAGGGCCTGCTCAGCCAGGGACCCCGGCGCCGGCATCCGCCGAATCACATAGAACTGCTGCCCCATCGACCAGATGTTCGTGGTCAGCCAGTACAGGAGCACACCGATCGGGAAGTTCACGCCCGAGACGGCGAAGATGACCGGCAACAGGTACAGCAGGATCTTCTGCTGCTGGGCGAACTGGCCTTCGAGCGCCGCCGCCGGCATGTTCTTGCGCATCAGCTGGCGCTGGGTGATGAACGTCGTCCCCGACATCAGCGCGATCAGGACCACGGTGAGGATCTGCGTCGAGAGGGTGTCGGCCTTCAGGAACGTGTCCGACAGCGGGGCCCCGAATATCGTCGCCTCGTCGGCCTGCCGGACCAGCTCCTCGTTCAGCGGACCGACGGTCTTCTGCTTGGGAATCCCGTTGAGCACCCGGAACAGCGCGAAGAAGATCGGCGACTGCAGCAGGATCGGCATGCACGAAGCGAGCGGGTTGGTCCCGTGGTGCTTGTACAACCCCATCATCTCGCGGGTCATCGCCTCGCGAGAGGGCTGGTCGGTCTTGCCCTTGTACTTGTCCTGGATCTTCTTCATCTCCGGCTGCAGCAGCTGCAGGCCGCGAGAGGCCTTGATCTGCTTGACGAACAGCGGGATGAGCAGGATCCGGATCACGATCACGAGACCGACGATGGACAACGCCCAGGTCACCCCGGACGTGGCCGGCAGCCCGATCGCCGTGAGCCCCGCGTGCCAGGCCACCATGATCCAAGCGACCACCAGCTCGATGGGTCCCAGGATCGAGTCGATCACTCCCATGGCACTCCTTGCCGATTCTCAGGCGTTCAGGCGGCGCGCCGCTCGGGCGCGGGGGTCGTTGGTGGCGGGCCGGTCGGTAGGCGCAACCGCCGCCCGGTCGGCCCGGTCGTGCCCTGTCCGCACAGACGGCACGTCGTCCACGCCCCCGTGGCTCCAGGGATTGCAGCGCAGCAGTCGCCACGACGTCAGGCCCAGCCCGCGGATCGCACCATGGCGCCGTACCGCCTCCAGACCGTAGGCGGAGCACGACGGGTAGTACTTGCAGGTTTGGCCGTACAACGGTGAGACCGCCAGCCGCCACAGGGTGAACAAGCCGATCAGCAGGTACTGCGGCAGCCGCCACACCGTGACCACGATCCGACGTGGCGTTCGGGGCAACCGGTCGAGTCGGTCGGTGATCGTCTGCCGTAGCGCCCCGACCCGGATCGGGAGCAGGCGCCGATGATGGGTGTCCGCAGGTCGCAGTGGGCTCATCGACGGCCCCCGGACGACACACCGGCGCCTCGCGAGCACGCCGCGGCCAGCGCGGCGGCCAGGTCGTCAGACAACACGGTGTAGGACGCCGTGCCGGCGGCGGGCAGGGCACGGACGACGAGCAGCGTCGGTCGAGACGCCTCATCGGGGCCGGACGGCTCACGGGCGGGGGAGCCGGCGGCTGACCGGGACCGCGGGCCGGCGACCAGGTGCTCGGCCAGGAGGGCACGCAGGCGCCGCTTCACCCGGTTGCGGACCACCGCTCCGCCCACCGACTTCGGGACCACCAACCCGACACGAGTGGCCGGGCCGACCCGGCCGGGACCGGTTGCCGGTTCGGGGCCGGAGATCAGGGTCTGGGGGGGCGGCGGGTTCCGGGCGAGGTGGACGACGAGGCAGCCGCGGGTAGCACGCCATCCCGACCTCAGCGCACGGTGGAACTCGGGGGCACGTCGCATCCGGTATCGGGAAGGAAGCACAGCGGCCGCGGAGAAGCCGGGCCGGTCAGGCGGAGAGCTGGGCGCGGCCCTTGCGACGGCGGGCGGCGAGGATGGCGCGCCCTGCGCGGGTGCGCATGCGCAGCCGGAAACCGTGGGTCTTGGCCCGGCGCCGGTTGTTCGGCTGGAAGGTCCGCTTGCTCACAGGAGATACTCCACGCTCGGTCGGCCCACTGGGCCGGATGCTGGGCGCGACGCTCTCCGAGCGTCACGGGTCGAATGTCAACGACACCACAAGGCCCCAGATCGGAACAACATCGCGTCGTTTAGATTCCTCACGGTACGGCGCAGTCCGGGACAGGGTCAATTCGGCTCCGCCCCTCCGCCGGCCAGGATGACTACACTGAGTTGTCACTCACTACACTGCGTATGATCAGCGACCGACTCACGCTCGACGGGCCAACAGGCTATGGTCCTACCTGCTGGCCCCGTGGACGCGTCGACACGCCGAGACCCTCAGCGCGGGTGCGTAAGGCCAGCCGGAGCACCGCGCGGGGAGTCGCTCCGCCCGACTGGCAACGGACGGCCACTCTCATGCACAGGTTGTGGATAACTGTGTGGACCAAGCACTGAGGTCCGGGCCAGCCAGGTAAAGGAGGTTCCCCGCGTGACCAACGCAGGAGAGGACTTCTCCTCGGTATGGCACCGGGCAGTTGCCGCTCTGGACGGCCTTGGCGTGACCCCTCAGCAGCGCGCGTTCGTCCGCCTCACCCGCCCGCTCGGCCTGCTCGACGGCACCGTTCTGCTCGCCGCCCCGAACGAGCTGACCAAGGAAGTGCTCGAGCAGCGGATGCGCGAGGCGATCACCTCCGCGTTGGCGGCCGAGCTCGGTCACCCGGTGCGGCTCGCGGTCACCATCGACACCTCACTGACCCAGGACGCCGAGGCCGAGGCTGCCGGCGGGCACTTGGTGAGGTCGGACCACCGCACGCCGGAGCACCGCCACTCCGGCTACCCGCAACCGGTCGTCCGGCCCGGGCTGGGTGGACCGCACGAGGAGCCAGGCCGTCCCGTCGACGACCTACGGCACGAGGTCATCGATGTGCGGCGCCTGGACGGCGAACGCACCGCCGACCGGACAGGCGACCAGGCCACCGAGCGGTACGGCCAGTCCGGCCCGGGCTATCCGACCGGCTACAACCGCGACGTGGACGACGATTCGCCGAGCTACGAGGGCAGCCGCCCTGAGCTGCTGCGCCCCACCAGCCGGGTACCGGCCCGGTCCGGCGGCGACACCTCCCGGTTGAACCCGAAGTACACCTTCGAGACCTTCGTCATCGGCGACCGCAACCGGTTCGCGCACGCCGCCGCCGTGGCCGTCGCCGAAGCGCCGGCCAAGGCCTACAACCCGCTGTTCGTCTACGGCGACTCCGGGCTGGGCAAGACCCACCTGCTGCACGCCATCGGCCACTACGCCTCCAGCCGCTACCCCGGCGTCAGCGTGCGCTACGTGAACTCGGAGGAGTTCACCAACGACTTCATCAACAGCATTCGCGACGACAAGGCCGGCAACTTCCAGCGCCGCTACCGCGACGTCGACGTGCTGCTCATCGACGACATCCAGTTCCTGCAGGGCAAGGTGCAGACCCAGGAGGAGTTCTTCCACACCTTCAACACCCTGCACAACGCCAACAAGCAGGTCGTGATCACCTCCGACCTGCCGCCCAAGCAGCTGTCCGGCTTCGAGGAGCGGATGCGCAGCCGGTTCGAGTGGGGTCTGATCACCGACGTCGGCCCGCCCGACCTGGAGACCCGGATCGCCATCTTGCGCAAGAAGGCCATGGCGGAGCGGCTCGAGGTGCGCGACGACGTGCTGGAGTACATCGCCAGCAAGATCTCCACCAACATCCGCGAGCTCGAGGGCGCGCTGATCAGGGTCACGGCGTTCGCCAGTCTGAACCGGCAGGTCGTCGACCTGTCCCTGGCCGAGATCGTGCTGAAGGACCTGATCCCAGACGACGACACCCCCACCATCACCGCTGGCACGATCATGGCCCAGACCGCGGCCTACTTCGAGCTCACCATCGAGGACCTGTGTGGTTCCTCCCGCTCACGCGCCCTGGTCAACGCCCGCCAGATCGCCATGTACCTGTGTCGGGAGCTGACCGACCTGTCGCTGCCGAAGATCGGGCAGCAGTTCGGCGGCCGGGACCACACCACGGTGATCCACGCCGAGCGCAAGATCCGCCACCTGATGGCTGAGCGGCGCAAGACCTACACCGAGGTCACCGAGCTCACCAACCGGATCCGCCAGTCCGCCCGCTCCTGACCGCCGGACGCCTCGGCTCAGCCCGGAGCCCCCGTCGACGGACCACCCTCGATGGACCACGGTCGATGGGCCACCGTCGCCTGCCCGACCCCCGAGCCGGGCACGGATCGTGACATCGACATCATTTCGTGCACAGCGTGGGGACAACTCTGTGGATCCAGGGTCGCGACAGGTCAACAGTGTGTTAACGCCCCCGGGCGTCCGCACTCGGGCACACGCCCCGGACCCCCGCGAAACCCTCATGATCGGGTCCACCACCCCTCTGGAAGTCACGTAAGGAACACCAGCCCCTCGTGTCACACCGGACTCTCCTGCGTGCACAGTCACTGCTGTCACCGTCATCCACGGACCGTGGACAACCTGTGGACAAACTCGGGACGTGCTGGCGCCCGATGTGGATGACCTGGGCGGCTGTGGTGGACGGTCCCGACGCCGGACGGCGCCGGCTCGTCGTCCATCCCCAGGTGTCCACCACCACCCGGCCGTGCATCCACCGGTCACGAACACCCCTACCGGTCCGGTGACCTGGGTGGACACCCCCTCGCCCACAGGGTCCACAACCGCTACGACAAACCCGGTACCTAGAGAAGATGAGAGGTGATCCACCCACATCTGGGGCTGCGGCGGTTCGGTCGTCCGTGACTGATCGTCCGGCCCGGGTGACCCGGCTCCACGGCGCGCACCGCCGTCCGAGCGCGGTAGTGTCGTTCCGCGCCGACATCCACGGGCTCGCGTGTGCACGCCTCACTGCGGCAGGACCCCGCGACCACGGTCCGCACCAGTGTCCACACCGCCCGCTTCCCAATCGAGCGCAGCAGTCGCATCTTGGAGAAAGGCGGGCCGGCGTGAAGTTCCGGGTCGAGAGAGACGTTCTGGCCGAGGCCGTCACCTGGGTGGCCCGTGCCCTGCCCAGCAACCCGCCGGTGCCGGTGCTGGCCGGACTGCTCATCGAGGCTGACGCCGACGGCGTGCTGCGACTGTCGAGTTTCGACTACGAGGTGTCGGCCAGGGTCGAGACGAGCGCCGAGGTCTCCGACCCGGGCACCGTCCTGGTCTCCGGCAAGCTGTTGGCCGACATCTCCCGGTCGCTGCCGGCCCGTCCGGTCGACGTGGCCACCGACGGCTCCCGGGTGGAGATCGTCTGCGGAGCGACCCGCTTCACCCTGCTGACCATGCCGGTGGACGACTACCCGGCCCTGCCGACCATGCCGGACGCCGTAGGCACCATCTCCGGTTCCGAGTTCAGCCAGGCCGTGGCCCAGGTGACCGTCGCGGCCAGCCGCGACGACACCCGTCCGGTGCTCACCGGCGTCCAGACCGTGATCGAGGGCGACCGGCTGACCCTGATGGCCACCGACCGGTACCGGCTCGCCGTCCGGACCCTGCCCTGGAATCCGGCCACACCGGGAATGGACACCTCCGCGCTGGTACGCGCCCGCACCCTGTCCGAGGTGTCCAAGGCTCTCGGCGCGGTCGGCGACATCACCCTGGCCCTGCCGCAGGACAGCAGTGGTGAGCTGATCGGCTTCGAGGCCGGTGGCCGACGCACCACGTCCCTGTTGATGGACGGCGAATATCCCCAGGTGCTCGGGCTCTTCCCGAGCGAGCACTCCGGTGAGGCGAGGGTGAACACCGCCGCACTGTCGGAGGCCGCCCGCCGGGTCTCGCTGGTCGCCGGTCGCCACGCCGCCGTCCGGCTGCGGTTCGTGGACTCCTCGATCGTGCTCGAGGCCGGTCAGGGTGAGGACGCGCAGGCCTCCGAGGCGGTCGAGGCCGACATCGTCGGCGAGGAGCTGATGCTCGCGTTCAACCCGCAGTTCCTGCTTGAGGGTCTGTCCGGGGTCAACGCCGAGCTGACCCGGATGACCTTCACCCAGCCCACCAAACCGGTGGTGATCTCGGCGGCCGACGCCGACGGGGACGCCGCGACCGTCGACCGGCTCGGGTTCCGCTACCTGGTGCTGCCGGTCCGGCTGAACAGCTGACATCGAACTGGTGGCACCCGACGACCCAGCCCTGCCCCGACGGAACCCTCATAGGAGGCGCGCGTGCACATCGGACTGGTCGGCCTGGGCAAGATGGGTGGCAACATGCGCACCCGACTGCGCAACGCCGGGATCGAGGTCACCGGCTACGACCGTGACCCCGATCTGAGCGACGCCGCCTCGCTGAGCGAGCTGGTCGCCGCCCTCCCCGCCCCTCGAACCGTGTGGATCATGGTGCCGCACGGTGGACCGACCACCTCGACCGTCGACGAGCTGGCGGTTCTGCTCGGTGAGGACGACCTGGTCATCGAAGGTGGCAACTCCCGGTTCACCGACGACGTGGTCCATGCCGAGACCCTGGCTGCCAGGGGCATCGGCTACCTGGACTGCGGCGTCTCTGGCGGAGTGTGGGGGCTGGAGAACGGGTACGGGCTGATGGTCGGCGGTGACCCAATCCTGGTCGAGCGGGCGATGCCGGTCTTCGACGCGCTCCGCCCCGAGGGCCCACGTGAGGAGGGCTTCGTGCACGCCGGCTCGGTCGGCGCCGGCCACTACGCGAAGATGGTGCACAACGGCATCGAGTACGGCCTGATGCAGGCCTACGCGGAGGGCTACGAACTACTCACGGCGAAGGACATCGTCACCGACACCCGCGGCTGCTTCCAGGCCTGGACCCGCGGCACGGTGGTCCGGTCCTGGTTGCTCGACCTGCTGGTCAAGGCCCTCGAGTCCGACCCCGGGCTCGGCGAGGTGAGGGGTTTCGTCAACGACTCCGGCGAGGGTCGCTGGACCGTCGAGGAGGCCATCGACAACGCCGTCCCGGTGCCGGTGATCTCGGCGGCCCTGTTCGCTCGGTTCTCCTCCCGCCAGGTCGACTCGCCGGCGATGAAGGCGGTCGCCGCCCTGCGCAACCAGTTCGGTGGGCACGCCGTGACCGCGACCCAGGCACAGCCGCCGGGTCCGTCCGCCGGGCCCGGCGTGACGAACGACTGACGGCGTCGCGGCCGTCAGCCCCCCGTCCCCGTGCACGTCACGCATCTGTCGCTGGCCGACTTCCGCTCCTACGCCGAGGTCGAGCTGCCCCTGGCGCGCGGCGTCAGCTCGCTGATCGGGCCGAACGGGCAGGGCAAGACGAATCTGGTCGAGGCGATCGGCTACGTCGCCTCCCTGTCCAGCCACCGGGTGTCGGCCGATGCGCCACTGGTCCGGATCGGTGCGCCACGGGCCGTGGTCCGCACCGCGATCCAGCGGGCCGAGCGCGCCGTCCTGGTCGAGCTGGAGATCGTGCCGGGGGCGGCGAACAAGGCGCGGATCAACCGCTCCCCCGTACCGAGGGCGCGCGAGGTGCTGGGGTTGCTGCGCATCGTGCTGTTCGCGCCGGAGGACCTGGCGCTGGTCAAGGGCGACCCGGACGGCCGGCGCCGGTTCCTTGACGACTTGCTGGTGGCCCGTGCGCCGCGGTTCGCCGGGGTGCGCGCCGACCTGGAGAAGGTGGTACGCCAGCGCAACGCCCTGCTCAAGAGTGCCGGGGCGACGATCCGGGCCGGCCGTGGTGACGTGCGCACCCTGGATGTCTGGGACGCGCACCTGGCCACCGCCGGGGCGGAGCTGCTCGCCGGCCGGCTGCACCTGGTCCACCTGCTCACCCCATTGGTCGCTGCGGCCTACCAGGCGGTGGCCGCCGGGCAGGGCGCGGCACTGCTCGGCTACCGGTCCAGCCTGGGTGCGGACATCACCCCCGACCTGCCCCAGGCCGAGCGCAGCCGCGACCTGCTCGCCGCTCGACTGCTCGAGGCTCTGGCCAAGGCCCGAGGCAGGGAGCTCGAGCGCGGGGTGAGCCTGGTCGGTCCGCACCGCGACGACCTGGTGCTGCAGCTGGACTTCGGTGGTGGGGCGGGGTTGAGTACACCGATGGCGGGTGTGGGGGCCGGGTTGGTGCCGGCGAAGGGCTATGCCAGCCACGGCGAGTCCTGGTCGTACGCGCTGGCGCTCAAGCTGGCCGCCTACGAGCTGCTCAAGGCCGACATCGGCGACGACGGGGCCGGCGAGCCGGTGCTGATCCTCGACGACGTGTTCGCCGAGCTCGACACCGGACGGCGCACCCGGCTCGCCGAGTCGGTGGCAGGGGCGGAGCAGGTGCTGGTCACGGCGGCGGTCCCGGAGGATGTCCCCGAGGTGCTGGCCGGTGCCAGGATCGACGTCATGGGCGGGGAGGTGCACCGTGTCCGATGACCCGGATCCTGACGGCGCGACGGGCGATGTTTCCCGTGGAACATCGCCGTCCGAACCGGATGCCGAGGCGGCGGGCGACGCCGTCCGGTCGGCCCTCAACCGGGCCAAGGCCGCGGCGCGGGCCCGGGGCCTGACCCCCACGCCGTCGGCGCGCGGCGGGCGGGGATCGGCGGCCGGCAACCCCGGGCGGCGTCCACGTCGCTGGGATCCGACCGTGCTCTCGGGTGCCCGCCCCGACGGGCGCGACCCGCAGACGGTCGGGGCCACGGTCGACCGACTGGTGGCCGATCGCGGGTGGCAGGCCCCGGTCGCCGTCGGTGGCGTGATCGGACGCTGGGAGGCCGTGGTCGGTGCGGAGATCGCGGCCCACTGCACCCCGGAGGCGTTCATCGAGTCCGTGCTCACCGTGCGCGCCGACTCCACGGCCTGGGCCACCCAGCTCAGACTGCTGCTGCCCCAGGTGATGCGCCGGTTGACCGAAGAGGTCGGCGAGGATGTCGTCACCAAGATCGTCGTGCTCGCCCCCACCTCACCGTCCTGGCGAAGGGGCCCACGCTCGGCCCCCGGTGGGGTGGGTCCCCGGGACACCTACGGCTGAGCGCGATCAGGTCGCGCTCGCGATCGCATCGAGCAGGTCGACGGCGTGGTCGAGCGCCCAGGCGATGTCCCGGGCGGCACCGCGGGCGATCCAGATCTCGACCGCGTCCGCCCCCGCCTCGTCGACGGCGATCGAGCGGGCGTCGTCGAGGTGGTCCGACTCGATGCCGTACGTCGATTTCACCTCCGGTCTGGAGACCGCTCCGAGCAGTTCCATCGCCGGTTCGTAGCGCCCCGCTCGAACCAGGGCCTCGATGATGTTGCGGATCGCGGTGATGCCGTGGCTGTCACTGCGCATCCGCCGATACTCGACGAGCAGCGGCCGGAATGCGGCAAGCGCCGTCATGGCGTCGCCGGTCCTGGCGGACGCGGCGAGCGACGACACCTGGGTGACGCCCACCACGAAATGGCTTCCGACGGATCGTCCGAGTTGAACGGCATCGCCGAACCGTTCGATCGCCTCGTCGTAGCGAGCCTGTGCCGAGAGCAGCTCACCCTCGGCATACGCGATCCACGCCGCGCTGGTCGCACCGAGATCGGTGGTCGTGTCGTGACCGTCGAGCACCCTCTGGCCGTCGGCCGGTCGACCGTCGTAGACGAACGTGAGGACCTCGCTGATGATCCCGGAGACGGACAGTGCGCGATCACCGACACTCGTCCCCAAACCGATGAGGGTCCGGCTGTGCCGGCGTGCACCGTCGAGATCCCCGGTGTAGATCCCGACGTCGGCGAGCGCCTCGAGTGCCGATCCGGCCACGCGCGGGTCTGCGCTGACCGCCGCTCGGGAGGCGAGGCGTTGAGCCTGGGCATAGTCGCCGCGGTTCGAGGCGTCCGCGGCGAGGGACGCCGCAACGGCGAGGGCCCGCTCCTCGTCGAGCGGCGGCTCCGTGCTCAGCGAGGCTGCCCACGTCGCCGGTTCGGTCCATTGCCGCTCATGGGCGTACCAGAGCAGTGCTGCGGTCAGCTCGGTGGCGATGCCCGGATGGTTGGAGCGGGCCCAGGCGTGTGCGGCCCGGATCTCGGCCGTGAGGGCATGGAGCCGGGCTGCCGCCGCAGGTTCATCGACCGTGCGGACCCCGCGGTCGCACGCTGTGACGGTGTCGGCGATGTGGCGGGCGTGCGCGGCGTCCACGCTCGCCGGACGACGTCGTGATGCCCGTGCCCGAACGGTCTCGAGGAGTCGGTAGCACGCCGGGCTCCGGGAGGTGTCGGCCACCACGAGCGACTTGTCGACCAGACCGGCCAGGGGTCCGGTGGCCAGCTCGGCGGTGTCGGTCCCGGCGATCGCGGCGACATCCGTGGCCGGGACGGGCCCGGCGAAGACCGACATCGTCGCCAGGAGAGCGCGCTCGTCCTCGGCGAGGAGGCTCTCGGACCAGCCGATCAGGGCGTCGACGGTTCGATGGCGCTCGACGGCCGACCGGTCGGCGGAGCGAAGGAGTTCGAGACGGCTCGTCAGAACCTCGGCGAGTTCACCGACGCCCATCGTCGGCAGGCGCGCCGCCGCCATCTCGATCGCGAGCGGCAGGTGGTCGATCGCGTGGAGGATCCGGTCGACGGCCGGCTCGTCGCGCTCGGTCCAGGCGAATCCCGGCTGAACGAGCCGAGCCCGGCTGAGCAAGAGGTCACGGGCTGCGCCGTCGTCGAGCGGGGCGAGCGGCCAGACCTGTTCGCCGGCAACGCCGAGGCGCTCTCGGCTGGTCGCCAGGAAGGTCACGGCGCCGTCCCTGGCCATCACGTCGGCGACGAGCCGGCTGACCTCGTCGAGCACGTGCTCGCAGTTGTCGACGAGGACCAACGCGTCCAGGGCGGCGAGGGCCTGCACGAGCGCCTCGTCCTCGGAGCCGGCCTCGACCAGATCGGTCTCGCGCCGCAGGACGTGGATCACGCTGGCCGGATCGCCGACCTGGGCCAGCCGCACCACCCGGACGCCGTCCGCGAAACGATCGCGGGATCGGCGCGCCAGTTCCTGCGCGAGGGTGGTCTTGCCGACGCCGCCCGGACCGACCAGGGTGACGAGCCGGGTGGTTCGGAGCAGGGCAGCGGCCTGCGTGATATCCGTGTCACGACCGATCAGCCCCGCCCACGACGGCCCCGCTCGCCCAACGGTTTCCCCCCGGTCGTCGAGGGCGGCCACGAACCGGTAGCCGCGTCCCCGGAAGTTCTTGATGACGGCTTGGCGCGTCCCGTCGTCACCGAGGGCCCGGCGGATCTCCTTGACGCGCGTCGTCAGGACCGAGTCCGACAGGAACTGATCACCCCAGACCTCGTCGAGGAGCTCCTGCTTCGGCACCACCCGATCGGCGTGGGCCAACAGATAGGCGAGCAGATCGAACGCCTGCGGTTCGAGGTGGCGAGCCCGGCCGTCGCGTTCGACGACGCGCGCCGCGACGTCGACCGAGCAGCGACCGAACCGCACCATGGCGACCATTGTGGCCCGCCGCCCGAGCGACGTCAGCGACCGATCCTCAGGCGATCTGGACGTCGTCCCCAAGCTCCTCAGCCTCCGGTTTCCGACGATGGCACGAGTTCGCATTCCCGCCGATGACCGACAGCACCAGCAGACCCGAGACGGTCGAGGAGCATTCCCATGTCCAGACGACACATCGCCGGCGCCGCCATCGCCGCCATCGGCGTCGCTGCCACGTCCGCAGCCTCGGACGGCGGCGGTGAGTCGGCTGCGCCGGAATCGATCGAGATCGCTGAGGACGCCGCCCGCTTCGCCTTCGACGAAGCGCCGGTCTTCGACGACGGTATGCCCGGCTACGGCAACCAGTTCGCGACCCACGGCTTCATCTACGAGCCCGGAACGCTTGCTCTGGGTGGCGGCGTCAAACCCGACGGCAGCGCGACGCATCCCGATCGGGTGCTGGGGACCTGGATCTGTGAGGGCGTCCTCCTCGGCGACGGCGCTCACACCAAGACCGGGCCGTGGGTGGCCAGCACGCAGATCTACGACTTCGGTGACTTCGACGGCGACGACATCGTCATCACCCACGGCGTCGAGACGCCAGAGATCGGTTCGCCCGTCGACCGCGCCGTGGTCGGCGGCACCGGCGAACACGCCGGCGCAGCCGGCATCCAGTCCCAGGTCCTCGAGGGCTTCAGCACGAGCGGCGGCGTGAAGCTGAGTGTGACGCTGACTCCGGCGGTGGGCTGACGATGTCTGCTCTGCCCACCCTGCCCCGCACTGCCGGCGTCGTCGAGGTGAGCGCGGCGATCGACGAGGTCGGCGCCGTGATCGTCGACGGTCTCGTCGACGCGGGGGTCCTCGCTCGGCGGCGCGACGACCTGGCCCCGTGGGTCCGGCGCACGCCGGCCGGGAGCCGCAGCGGCGACCCCGAGTGGGAGCAGTTCCATGGCCGGAACACGATGCGGGTCAACGGCATCGCCGCCAAGACGTCGACCTTCGTCGACGTCTGCCTCGACGACACCGTTCTCGGGGTCGCCGACCAGCGTCTGATCCCCGACGGCGGCGCGACCCAGATCAGCGACACCCAGCTGATCGCGATCGGTCCGGGCGAACCCGCCCAGTACCTGCACCGAGACCAGACCGGGTGGCCGTGGTTCAACCAGTACCTGCCTGACGGGCCCGAGATCACCGTGATCGCCATGGTCGCCCTCACCGACTTCACCGTCGACAACGGAGCCACCCGCGTCATGCCCGGCAGCCACCTGCGTCCCGACAGCGACGTTCTCTTCGACCCGAGGTCGTCGATCCCGGCCGAGATGTCGACGGGATCGGTACTGCTGTTCAGTGGCAAGACGATCCACGGCGGCGGCGCAAACCACACCGCCGACCAGTGGCGTCAGGCCCTCCACGTCAGCTACCTGCTCGGTTGGCTGCGACCCGAGGAGGCGCACGCCTTCTCCGTTCCGGCGGCTATCGGCGCCACCCTGCCCCGCCGGGCGCAGGAGCTCCTCGGGTTCGCCGAGTACAACCCGGCCCCGCGCGACGGGGGTCGCCTCTGGCTCGTCGACTTCGAGGACCCCGCCCACCTGTTCAACCATCCCGATATCCCCATCACTGCCGGAGTCCGCTTCGGCGAAAGGACACCGTCATGAGTACATCCGCCACCGCTACCACGAACCACCCCACCGACGCCGGCCGGCTGCCGCAGCTGGCCGGACGCACCTTCATCAGCGAGGCAGGCTTCGAGACCGACCTGGTCTTCCACCACGGCATCGACCTGCCGCACTTCGCCACCTTCCCGCTGCTCGAGTCCGCCGATCACCGTGAGACGATCCGCACCTACTTCCAATCGGTGATCGACCTCGCGCGGCGCGACGGCACCGGAGTCGTGATTGAGACCGCCACGTGGCGCGCCAGCTCCGACTGGGGTGCGCTGCTCGGCTACGACGCCGACGCCCTCGACCGGGTGAACCACGACGCGGTGGACTTCTTCGTCGAGCTGCGCGAGGCCAACGCCGACGTGCCGGTCGTCATCAGTGGGAACCTGGGCCCGCGCGGCGACGGCTACGCCATCGCCGACGCGATGAGGGCCTCCGAGGCGGCCGCCTATCACCATCCGCAGGTGCGCTCTCTCGCCGACGCCGGCGCCGACCTGGTGTCAGCCTTCACCCTCAACTTCGCGGACGAGGCGACGGGCATCGTGCTGGCGGCGATCCGCGAGGACGTCCCGGCGGTGATCTCCTTCACGCTCGAGACCGACGGCCGGCTCCCCTCCGGACAGACCCTGGCCTCCGCGATCGAGCAGGTCGATGCCGCGACGGACGGCGCCGCCGCCTACTTCATGGTGAACTGCGCACACCCGACGCACTTCGCCCACGTGTTCGACGAGCCCGGGCCATGGCACCGCGTGCGGGGCATCCGCGCGAATGCCTCGACGATGAGCCACGAGGAGCTGGACAACGCCACCGAACTCGATCGCGGCGACGAGGCCGTCCTGGTCGCCGGATACCTCTCGATCGCCGATCGACTCCCCCACCTCGCCGTCACCGGCGGATGCTGCGGCACCGATCTGATGCACCTCGACGGGATCAGCGCCGCGATCGCGGCCCGCACCGTCGCCGGACCCCCGGGACGGTGACCTGATGAGTGCCACGATCACCACGTGGGAGATGTCACGTGGCAAGGCGGTGGACGGTCCGTCGACGTTCCACAACGGAAGGATCGGACGGCTCAACGCCTGGTTCTTCGACGCCTTCGACCGATACATCAACGCCATCAGCCGTCGCCACAAGCGCCAAGCTTTCGCCGACGTCGAGGTCGGCACCGTCCTGGAGATCGGCGCCGGGGTCGGTGCCAACTTCGGCTACCTGCCCTGCGGCAGTCGCCTCATCGCCGTCGAGCCCAACGAGGCGATGCACGCGCGCCTCACCGAACGGGCGCGGGAACGTGGCATCGATCTCGACATCGTCGGTGCGCCGGCCGAACGCCTCCCCGTCCTCGACGACAGCGTCGACACGGTGATGTGCTCACTGGTGCTCTGCACGGTCGCCGACCCCGATCGGGCGCTCGCCGAGGTTCGCCGGGTACTCCGGCCCGGGGGCACGTTCCGGTTCGTCGAGCACGTGGCCGCTCGGCCGACCTCGCCACGCCGCTGGCTCCAGGCTGCCCTCGCCCGCCCGTGGTCGTGGCTGTTCGAGGGATGCCAGCTGGGCCGGGACACCGCCGCGCTGATCGAGGCATCGGGCGTCGCCGAGGTCGACCTGCGGCGGGGCCGCCTCACCCGTTCGGTGTTCATCCCCGTGAACACCGTCATCTCCGGGCGAGCGGTCGAACCGCGGGCGACGGGTCGCCATCGGTGACGGCGGCTCCGACGCGCTGCTCGGCGGACTCAACCGATGAGCCCGCCGAGCAGCACCTCGACCTGTTCGTGGCCCCGGCTCGCTGGGTGGTCGCGCCGGCCGAGCCGGCACAGGTCGAGCGGCGTACGGCCCCGCTCGTTGGTGCGGGCCGGATCGGCGCCGAGGTCGAGGAGTCGCCGCACGCTCGCCGCCCGACCGTTCTGGGCGGCCAGGCGAAGCGGGTGCCGTCCCCAGGTGGCGTCGGCCGCATCGACCGGGGTCCCGGCGGCGACGAGGGCGTCGATGACGCCGAGGCGCTGGTGGTCGGCCGCCATGACCAGCGCCAGGACCCGGATCTCGGGCGCAGCCTCGGCCGGCGACCACCGCGTGATGTCCCCCGCGGCGGCCCCCAGCACCACGTCGGGCACGACCGCCCCGGCCGCGACCAGGACGTCGACCACCCCGGTCATGCCGAACACGGCGGCGTGCAGCAGGGCCGTCCCGCCGGGGACACCACCGGAGTCCGGGGATGCGGTGGCCTCCAGATCGGCGCCAGCCCCGATGAGCACGCGCGCCACCTCGGCGTCGCCGTAACTTGCGGCGGTGATCAGCGGTGTCTCCCGGTCCGCCGGGTCACCATCCACCGCCGCACCCGCCGCGATCAGGGCCCTCGCTAGGCCCGCCGTCCCGGGCACGTCGCGCCACACCTGCCGTGTGGTGTCGAACCTGAGCATCGCCACGTAGCCCAGCGGGCCCGCCCCGAGCAGGTGATCGCCCCAGCCGTACAGGGACGCCGCAGCCAGCCCGGGATCGTCGGCGAGCAGCGCCGAGAGCCGATCGAGGTCTCGGGCGTCCAGCACCTGGCGGCGCACCACCTCGGCCTGAAGCGCCGTCCAGCCGGTGAAGCCGTGGTCCCGGGCCAGGGCCGTCTGCGCCGCGGCGAGGGTGACTCGCTCGGACACCGCGCGGATCCGGGCGGCCGCGTCGGGATCACCTCGCCGCGCAGCCGCGAGCAACTCCTTGGCCCGACGGCGGAGCTGGTCGAGATCGGGTCGTGGGGACAGGATCGCCATGTCGACTCCTCGGGCCCGAGGTCCGCGTACCGGGCCGGGGACGGGATCGCCGACGGCTGCATCAGAGCTGACCGGAGGTGGACTCAGTCCTGCCCGCGGACCCGGAGGCACCCTCCCGTGCCAGGAGCTCACGGTAGCGCCGCTGTTCGTGATCGTGGTGTGGAACGTCGTTGCCCGGGTCGCGCCCGCGTGATGCCATGTCGGACATGAGGACCGGACGGCGGACACCGCGCCTGCTCGTCCCGTTCCGGTCGCAGGCCTATCGACGGCTTGCCCTCGCCATGGCGCTCAACATGTTCGCCATCGGGGTCTGGACGGTCGCCCTGGTCTGGGAGGTCATCCGGATGGGCGGCGGACCGACGCAGCTGTCGGTGGTCGCCACCGCGAACGCCGTCGGAGTGCTGTTGTTCGCCCTCGTCGCGGGGGTGGCCGCCGACCGGGCCCCGCAGAAGTTGATCGTGCTCGCGGTGGCCACGATCGAGACCGCGGTGCTGGTCGCGGTCGGCGTGGCCTCGCAGGCGGACTGGAACACGATCCCGCTGCTCGCCGCCATGGCCTTCGTGCTGGGGGTGGCCTCGTCCTTCTACTACCCGGCGTACTCCGCCTGGCTCCCGGCGCTGGTGCCGGCCGAGGACCTGCTCGCGGTCAACGGGTACGAGGGGATGATCCGGCCCACCCTGCTGCAGGCGCTCGGGCCGGCGGTGGCCGGTGCCGTGGTCGGGGCGCTCTCGCCGTCCGCCGCCGTCGGGGTCGCAGCAGTCGCCTCCGCGGCCGCGCTGCCCATCCTGATGCTGGTGCCGCGCTACGTCGTGCGCCGGGACCACGCCGGGGGCGGCGCCGACGCTTCCGACGGCGCCCCCAGGCATGCGGTCCGGACGGCGCTCGATGACCTCCTCGAGGGATTCCGCTACATGGTCCGCACCCCCTGGCTGCTGGCCACCCTGATGTTCGCCTCGCTCCTGGTGCTCTCGGTGATGGGCCCGGTCGAGGTCCTCATCCCCTTCCTGATCAAGGATCGTCTCGGGGGTGGATCGAACGCTCACGCGCTGGTGCTGGCCGCCTTCGGGATCGGCAGCGCGCTCGGCTCGATCGTCGTCGGGTCCATGGCGATGCCGCGGCGGTACCTGACGGCGATGATCCTCGCCTGGGGGCTCGGATCGCTTCCCCTCGTGGTCATCGGAGCGGCCGGAAGCCTATGGCTGGTGGTCGTGGCCGCGTTCGTGCTGGGGGTCGCGATCGGCGCACCGATGGTGATCTGGGGGACGCTCCTGCAGCGCCGGGTGCCACCTCGACTGCTCGGTCGGGTCTCCTCGCTGGACTTCTTCGTCTCGCTCAGTCTGATGCCGGTCTCGATGGCGCTGGCCGGTCCCCTCGCGGAACTGGTCGGCCTGGAGATTACGTTCCTGATCGCCGGTCTGGTGCCCCCCGTGGTCGCCGTGGTGGCGATCGTCTGGGCCCGGCTGCCGGCCGACGAACTGGCCCATCCGCTGGGACTGCCGAGCCAGCCGGACGCCTCCGCCCGACCAAGCGCCCCCTGACGATCCCGGAGAGGTCACTGTGCGGGGGCGGGCGGATCCTGCGCCGTCGGCCACTCGGGCGACGGTCGCGGTGGCCCGTCGGCAGGCCTCGGCGGGCACGTCGGTGATCAGGTCGTCGAGGAAGGCGTAGCGCCTGCGGACAGCGCCGTCCACCAGTCCGCGATGTCGCCCCAGGCGGGGGCGGCGAGCGAGCCGCCGTACTGTTGCAGGGCCAGCCCCGAGCACAGGTTGCCGAACGCGAGCCGGTCGGCGAGCGGCCAGCCCTTGAGTGTGCCGAGCACCAGCGAGGCCGTGAAGACGTCGCTCGCGACGGTCGGGTCGAGTTCGGTGACCCGCAGGGCCGGCACGTGGCACTCCTCACCGGTCGTGGCGTCGATGGCCATCGCGCCGTCCGACCCGCTGGTGATCACGGCGAGCGGCACCAGATCGGCCAGGGCGTACAGCGCCTCCTGCGTGGTGGGCGTGCGGGTGTAGGCCATGGCCTCGCGCGCGTTCGGCGCGAATGCGGTCCCCGGCTGCTGGCCGACGACGCTGCGCTGGCGGCGGCCGAGGAGGCGGCCATCGCGGCCGCGGTCGAGGGCTCGCCACGACGTGCCGCGGAGGCGTTCGCGGTGCACCCGCTGGTGGACTGCGTCACCGTGGCCCGGAACCTCGTCGAGGCCTATCGCGAGCGGATCGCGGAGTTCGACCAGGTCTTCCGGTGAGGGCCTCCACGGCGATGTCGACCGGGACGAACCGGTGAGCCTGTGCGGCTCTGAGACGCTCCGGATCCGCCATCCGCGTATCGGTACTCGACCGGCTCCGTTCCGGGCCGGCAGAACTGGGAGGAAACGCCGCTCACGGCCTGTGGACAGGGCGGGTTGGACCCTGGCGCGGGGTAAGATAAGGCGTCTCGCGGCGGTCGCGCCCAGACCCTTCAGACGGCCTCCAATGGTCCGGCTGAAGGCCAGCGCTGACCGCCCGATTCGTGCCTGGGGGATCGCCGGTGACGGTCCGATCTCCCCGCTGTCGACGCGTCAGGAGTCCGATCACCTGTGACCGATCAGATCGCCACCCCGCCGCACAGCTCCGCGCCCGACTCGACGCACCCGTTGCCGGGCCAGGCCGGGGACTACGACGCCAGCGCCATCACGGTCCTGGAGGGCCTGGAGGCGGTGCGCAAGCGGCCCGGCATGTACGTCGGCACCACCGGTGAGCGCGGCCTGCACCACCTGGCCTACGAGGTGGTCGACAACTCCGTCGATGAGGCTCTGGCCGGTCACTGCGACACCATCGAGGTCACCCTGTTGCCCGACGGCGCCGTCCGGGTCATCGACAACGGCCGCGGCATCCCGGTCGATGAACACCCGGTGGAGAAGAAGCCCGCCGTCGAGCTGGTGCTGACCGTCCTGCACGCCGGCGGCAAGTTCGGTGGCGGCGGGTACTCGGTCTCGGGTGGACTGCACGGCGTCGGTGTCTCCGTGGTCAACGCGCTGAGCAGACGGCTCGATGTCGAGGTGCGCCGGGACGGCCACGTCTGGCGGCAGAGCTACGACCGCGGCGTGCCGAGCGCGCCGCTGGCCCGGGGCGAGCCGACGCAGACCACCGGCACCACGGTCACCTTCTGGCCCTCCCCCGACATCTTCGAGACGACCGTCTACGACTTCGAGACCCTGCGCACCCGGTTCCAACAGGTGGCCTTCCTGAACAAGGGTCTGCAGATCACCCTGGTCGACGAGCGGCCCGAACATGTCGACGAGGACGGCACGGCGCCGGCGGCGTCCTTCCGCTACGACGGCGGCCTGGTCGACTACGTCCGGCACCTGAACTCGTCCAAGCGGTCCGACCCGATCCACGCCGAGATCATCGACTTCGAGTCCGAGGACGGAGACAAGGCGATCTCCGTCGAGATCGCCCTGCAGTGGACGACCGCCTACTCCGAGAGCGTGCACACCTACGCCAACACGATCAACACCCACGAGGGCGGCACCCACGAGGAGGGGTTCCGGGCGGCGATGACCACGCTGGTCAACGAGTACGCGCGGGACAAGGGCTTCCTCAAGGAGAAGGACGACAACCTCACCGGCGACGACATCCGGGAGGGACTGATCGCGGTGGTCTCGGTCAAGCTGGCCGAGCCGCAGTTCGAGGGGCAGACCAAGACCAAGCTCGGCAACACCGAGGCAAAGACGTTCGTACAACGGGTCGTCCGCAGCCAGCTCGTCGACTGGTTCGACTCCCACCCCCGCGACGCCAAGGACATCATCACCAAGTCGATCCAGGCGGCCGCGGCGCGGATGGCGGCCCGCAAGGCCCGCGAGGCAACGCGACGCAAGGGCCTGCTCGGCGGTGGAGGTCTACCCGGCAAGCTGAGCGACTGCCAGTCGACCAACCCCGAGGAATGCGAGGTCTACATCGTCGAGGGGGACTCGGCCGGTGGCTCGGCCAAGATGGGTCGCGAGCCGCGCACCCAGGCGATCCTGCCGATCCGGGGCAAGATCCTCAACGTCGAGAAGGCCCGCATCGACAAGGTGATGGCCAACACCGAGGTGCAGGCCCTGATCAGCGCCTTCGGCACCGGGGTCGGTGAGGACTTCGACATCGCCAGGCTGCGCTACCACAAGATCGTGCTGATGGCCGACGCCGACGTCGACGGCCAGCACATCACCACGCTGCTGCTGACCCTGCTGTTCCGGTTCATGCGCCCGCTGGTGGACGGCGGAAACGTCTACCTGGCCCAGCCGCCGCTCTACAAGATCAAGTGGAGCAAGGCCAACCCGGAGTACGTCTACAGCGACCGGGAGCGGGACGCTGTGGTCGCGGCGGGCCTGGCCGTGGGCAAGAAGCTGCCCAAGGAGGAAGGCATCCAGCGCTACAAGGGTCTGGGCGAGATGAACGCCGACGAGCTGTGGGAGACCACGATGGACCCGACCAACCGGATCCTTCGCCAGGTCACCCTCGAGGACGCTGCGGCGGCCGACGAGGTGTTCGCCGTCTTGATGGGCGAGAACGTCGAGTCCCGGCGCTCGTTCATCCAACGCAACGCGAAAGACGTTCGCTTTCTGGACATCTAGCGGCTCAGACCCGGACGACGTGCCACTAGTTTCACGTGAATCGCTCGTCCGCCCGCAGTACCTGTCCAGATCGACCCAGTAGAGGAATCACGTGAGCGAGCAGCCACCGCAGGGCCCGGTGAACGAGGGGCCGAACGGCGCCGAGGGTATCGAGTCCAGCGCCGGATCCCATCGGGTCGAGCCGATCGACCTGCAGCTGGAGATGCAGCGGTCCTACCTCGACTATGCGATGAGCGTCATCGTCGGGCGGGCGCTGCCCGACGTCCGTGACGGCCTCAAGCCGGTGCACCGCCGGGTGCTCTACGCCATGTACGACGGCGGTTATCGTCCGGACCGCCAGCACTCCAAGTGCTCTCGGGTCGTCGGCGACGTGATGGGTCAGTACCACCCGCACGGTGACTCGGCCATCTACGACACCTTGGTCCGGCTGGCGCAGGCGTGGTCGCTGCGCTACCCCCTCGTCGACGGCCAGGGCAACTTCGGCTCCCCGGGCAACGACCCCGCGGCCGCCATGCGCTACACCGAATGCCGGATGGCACCGCTGGCCATGGAGATGGTCCGCGACATCGACAAGGACACCGTCGACTTCAAGCCCAACTACGACGGTCGCACCTCCGAGCCGGTGATCCTGCCCAGCCGGTTCCCGAACCTGCTGGTGAACGGCTCGACCGGGATCGCGGTCGGCATGGCGACCAACATCCCGCCGCACAACCTGCGCGAGGTGACCGGCGGCGTCCAGTGGTTGCTCGAGCACCCCGAGGCGGACGACGAGGCGCTGCTCGAGGCGCTGTTGGCCCGGATCAAGGGCCCGGACTTCCCCACCAAGGGTCTGATCATGGGCACTCGGGGAATCGAGGACGCCTACCGCACCGGGCGCGGCTCGATCACGATGCGCGCGGTGGTCGAGGCCGAGGAGATCCAGGGTCGCACCTGCCTGGTGATCACCGAGCTGCCGTACATGGTCAACCCCGACAACCTGAAGATGAAGATCGCCGAGCTGGTCGACCACGGCCGGCTCGCCGGCATCGCCGACCTGCGTGACGACACCTCGACTCGCACCGGCGGCCTGCGGATCGTCATCGTGCTCAAGCGCGACGCCGTCGCCAAGGTGGTGCTGAACAACCTCTACAAGCACACCCAGCTGCAGGAGACGTTCGGGGCGAACATGCTCGCCCTGGTCGACGACGTGCCGCGCACCCTGAGCCTGGACAAGTTCGTCCGGCACTGGGTCGACCACCAGATCGACGTCGTGGTCCGGCGCACCCGCTACCTGCTCGCCGAGGCCGAGAAGCAGGCCCACATCTACCGCGGCTACGTCAAGGCGCTCGACGCTCTCGACGAGGTGATCGCGCTGATCCGGCGCTCGCCGTCCGCCGATGCCGCCAAGGGCGGTCTGATCGAGCTGCTCGACATCGACGATGAGCAGGCGCTGGCCATCCTCGGTCTGCAGCTGCGTCGCCTCGCCGCGCTGGAACGCCAGGAGATCATCAACCGACTGGCCGAGCTGGAGGCGCTGATCGCGGACTACCAGGCGATCCTGGACTCCCCGCAGCGGCAGCGGACGATCGTGTCCGAGGAGCTGGCCGAGATCGTGGCCCGGCACGGCGACGAGCGGCGAACCCGGATCGTCCCCTACGAGGGCGACATGATCCCTGAGGATCTGATCCCGGTCGAGGAGATGGTGGTCACCATCACCCGGGACGGGTACGCCAAGCGGACCCGCAGCGACAGCTACCGGGCTCAGCGACGCGGCGGCAAGGGCGTACGCGGCACCCAGCTGCGTAGCGACGACGTGGTCGAGCACTTCTTCGTCACCACCACCCACGACTGGCTGCTGTTCTTCACCAACCTGGGTCGGGTCTACCGGGCGAAGGGCTACGAGCTGCCCGAGGGGGCCCGGGACGCCAAGGGCCAGCATGTGGCGAACCTGCTCGCCTTCCAGCCCGGCGAGACGATCGCGCAGGTGCTCGACATCCCCGACTACGAGGCGGCGCCGTACCTGGTGCTGGCCACCCGGGGCGGTCGGGTGAAGAAGACCCGGCTGACCGAGTACGACTCGAACCGCTCCGGCGGGGTGATCGCGATCAACCTTCTGGACGACGACGAGCTGGTCTCGGCGCGTCTGGTCGACGAAGGAGCCGATCTGCTGCTGGTCTCCCGCAAGGGCATGTCGGTGCGGTTCACCGCCGACGACGCGGCGCTGCGCCCGATGGGGCGGGCGACGTCCGGGGTGACCGGGATGCGGTTCCGCCCCGGTGACGAGCTGTTGTCGATGGACGCCGTCCGGGACAACGACGCGTTCGTCTTCGTGGTCACCGAGCACGGATACGCCAAGCGGACGCCGCTGGATGGCTACCGCCAGCAAGGTCGGGGTGGGCTGGGCATCAAGGTGGCCAAGCTGTCTGACGAGCGCGGCGACCTGGTCGGCGCCATGATCGCCGGTTCGGACGACGAGGTGCTCGTGGTCATGGAGCACGGCAAGGTGGTCCGCTCGGCGGTCTCGGAGGTTCCGGCCAAGGGCCGCGACACCATGGGCGTCGTCTTCGCCAAGCCCGACGACGGCGACCGGATCATCGCCGTGGCCCGCAACAGCGAGCGGGTTCTCGCCGACGAGGAGTCGACCAACGGCGACGAGGCCTCGACCAGCACCGATGGGGCCTCCGGTGAGCCGCCGAGCGTTGAGAGCGATTTCGCGGATGCGCGAAGCGGTTCGGGGGTGGATCAGGCCGGCACGGCTGACGGCGACGAGCTTGACGGCGCGGCTGACGAGGGAGCGGGCAGCTGAGTCCAGCGCCGGTTCGGCGGATGGAGCGACTGCCCGATCGGATGACTCGTCGTCCCCTGATCAGGACCAGGGCCCCAGCGATCATGCCAAGCCCAGGATCTCCCGATACCATCGGCTGGTCAGACGCAGGCCGGCCGGTCAAGTGATCGGCTCCGACGGGGGCTCCGATGGCTTACCGTCGATGAGTGTCAGCGTCCCGGAGGTGAGCGTGAGTTCGTCCGACCAGGTGTTCCGCACCGGTGCGGCCCCCAAGGCCGCAGCCCGCGGAGCCTCCGGCACCGGCGCGTCGGCCTCCTCCACCACGGACACGGAGAAGCTCCCCGCTGCCGGGGTCACGACGTCCCAGCCGGCCGCCACCACCCCTTCCCGGTCCCCCTCCGGCAAGACCACAGACCGTGACCGAGCCAACGGACCCTCCGGCGCCGAATCCGCCGCCGCCAGATCGTCGGCTGCTCCATCGTCACCGCTGGGAACCTCACCCGTCGCCCCCGGTGCCGCGCCGGACCCTGCCCCGGGGGCCGCCGATGCCGCACCGGCCGCCGCCGTCGACCCCGGCCCCCGCACCGTTCGGCTCACCCTGGCCCGGGTGGACCCACTGTCCACGCTCAAGCTGTCGTTCCTGTTGTCGGTGGCCCTAGGTATCGGCCTGGTGATGGCGACCGTCGTGCTCTGGCAGCTGCTCAACCAGATGGGCGTGTTCTCCAGCCTCAACGAGACCCTGCAGACCGTGGACTCCGGCGGCGCGTCGAGCTTCGACCTCTACGACTACATCGGCCTGAGCCGCGTGGTCTCGCTGGCCACGTTCATCGCGGTGATGAACGTCGTGCTGCTGATGGCCTTGGCCGCAGCCGGAGCGGTGCTCTACAACATCGCTGCCAGCCTGGTCGGTGGGCTGCACATCACCCTGTCCGACGACTGACGCTAGAGCCCGGCCAGCACCTGCGCCAGCAGGATCTTGACCACCATCGCCGCCGGGAACACCAGCGCGTAGCCGACGGCCACCCGGCTGTCGTAGCCGGTCCGCTCGTTCGCGAAGGCCAGGACGGCGGGCTGGGTCTGGGCGCCGCCGAGCACGCCGGCGACCCGGGTGCCTCCGACGTGCAGCACTCGGCGCAGCACCAGCAGCATCGCCACCGCCATGAAGCCGGTCACCACGAGCCCGAGCAGCACCACCCGCCAGGCCTGGCCGCTGGTGAGCGCAGGCAGGAACTGAGCCCCCGCGGTGGTGCCCGCATAGGCGAGGAAGGCGAGCATCCCGAACTGGGACAGCGCCGAAGCGGCGCCGTGCGGCACGGTGACCACGAGTGGTCCGATCCGGCCCAGCCGGCCCAGCACCAGCCCGGCGAGCAGCGTGCCGGCGGCGCCGCCGACCCCGAAGCCCAGCCCGGGGACGGTCAGCTCGCCGAGCAGCACCCCGACCGTCATGCCGAGGGCCAGCCCCAGGGGGTTGATGTCGGACAGGCCACGGATGGAGTCACCGAGGTGGTCCGAGAGAGCACTCATGGCGGCCTTGGGCGCGATCACCCGCAACCGGTCACCGGGCAGCAGCACCAGGTGATCGTGGGCGACCATGTCGACGTCCCCACGCCGCACCCGCGAGACCGTCGCCCCGTATCGCGCCCATAGGCCCAGCTCGGCGACGGTTCGGCCGGCCAGCGCGGGGCGGGACAGGGTGATCCGACGGAAGTCGAGTGAGGCCCGGTCGGCGACCAGGGTGTGTGAGCTGCGGTGGCCCAGGTCATGGGCGACCTGCTCGATCAGGTCGGCCGGACCGACCACGGTGACCAGGTCGTCCGGGCGCAGCTCGTCGTCGTCCCCGGCTACCAGCACCGGGTTGGCCTCGCCGTGCCGGATCCGGGAGAAGACGACCTTGCCGCCGTAGCGGGACTCGATCTCGCGGATCCGGTGGTGGTCGCCGTGCTCGACCCGGACGGTGAGATGGCTCAGCGGCTCCGGTGCGTCGTCGTCGTCCGGACGACGCAGGGTCAGCGCCGCGGCTGCGACCATGCCGAGCACCCCGCCCAGGTAGGCGAGGGAGTAGCCGACGGTGGGCGCCGCGGCGTCCCCGGCCCGCTCGCCGGCCGCGGCCAGCGCCGGGGTGTTGGTCAGGGCGCCGGCGAAGGTGCCGGCGATGGTCGGTCCGGACAGGCCGAGGGCGGTGCCCAGGAGGACGGCCACGCCCGCCGCGCCGAGCAGCAGCCCGACGATCGCGGCCATCACCCGGGCGCCGGAGCGCAGGGCGGCGAAGAAGGCGGGTCCGGACATCACCCCAACGCAGTAGGTGAACAGCAGCAGGCCGAGCACGCCGACCGGGGTGGGCACGGACAGCTCGACGTCACCGGTCGAGGCGGCGGCGGTGACGGCGATCGCGGTGAACAGGACGGCGGCCGGTCCGATCCGGATGCCGAGTACCTGGACGTTGCCGAGCCCGGTGCCGATCGCGAGGAGCGCGAACAGCAGGAGGACGGCGTCGCCGGCCAGCAGGTCGAAGACAAAGGCCACGGATAGAGCCTCGGGTGTCGAGCAGCCCGGGTGTGCGCCGATGCGCGCTAAGTCGGCGTGTTTCTCGACACGTGGCGGTGACACTCGGCGCCCTGTTGCCGTCAGCTCGGCTGGGTGGGTCGTCCGGCTCCTGCCGGACGTTCGACGCTAGCGGGAACGGCCAAGCAGTGGTGTGCTGGAACAGTCGGGCCGTCGCGGCCTGGCACAGCACTGCGCCGACGCGAGGAGATGAGCAGACGTGGACGAGACGCGGTACGAGCCGTCTACCACGACCTCGGCTGCGGAGGTCGAGTTGCGCAAGGCGGCGGTCAAACGCCTGGAGGACCGCCGGGGGTTGCAGGCGCACCTGCTGGCCTACGTGTTGGTCAACCTGTTCTTGACCGTGATCTGGGCGCTCAACGGGGGTGGGTTCTTCTGGCCGCTGTTCCCGATGTTCGGCTGGGGCATCGGCGTGGCCTTCCACATTTGGGCTGTGGTGTCCCCGGAGCCGTCCGAGGAACGGATCAGGGCCGAGATGCAGCGACTGAACAACAAGCAGTAGCCCCCGCGGTCCAGGATGTCGGCCGTCGGCACCGGTCGGCCGTCAGCCGGCGCCCGCCGCGCAGATCGGCAAGGCGCCGGAACGGTGCCGGTCGGCCGACGAACCGGTTTGGGTGGGGATCGGAGCCTGCGATACGCTCATCGGCGCGCGTTCGCGCACGGGCCTATAGCTCAGACGGTTAGAGCGCTTCCCTGATAAGGAAGAGGTCACTGGTTCAAGTCCAGTTAGGCCCACCGTGTTTGCCCTGGTCAGAGCGTTTCAGGAGTTGTGGATGACTCTCGCTGAAGATCATCCGTTAGAAATCCGTTAGAACGTACGGACACGTACGTGCGCGGACGTGCACGGAGCGTCCGCGGACTGATCTGTCAGGTCTCAACGATCTGGGACTGTCTGTCAGTTCTCATGCAACCTGGCGGCTTCTCAGGGCACCTGTCGCAAGTGGGGTGGTGTCTCGACCTACTTGGCGCATCTGGGTGGGTGTCTCACTCGAGTCTGGGACACGCCGACCGTCGTCTCATTGAATGTGACGTAGTGGTCGTAATGTCCTGATCGTGACGGCCGGGGCCGCGGTTGCCGGGGCTGCCGCGGACCGGGTCTGGGTGGAGTGCCGGTCGGCGGATGGTGAGGTGCGGTCCGGGCCGTGGTCGTCGATGTGGCCGTCGCGGTTCGAGAGCGCGGTGCCGTGGCGGGGGTTCTCCTCGTATCGGGGGCAGTCGAGCTTCTCGGGGTGGTGGTGGTCGGCGACCACGGGGGCTCACGTGGGGTTCGAGTCCTGGCTGGAACGTGACCAGTTGATGCTGCTGGACTTCGACCCGGGCGTGGTCGGGATCTGCTCGCAGCCGTTCCGGTTGTCGTGGCGGGATGCCGACGGGGCGCGGCGTCGGCATGTGCCGGACTACTTCGCCCGGCTCGCGGACGGGTCGGGGCTGGTGGTCGATGTGCGCGCCGACGATCGGATCGCCGAGCGGTGACGCGGCCGCGTTCGAGGTCACCCGGCCGGTGTGTGAGCAGGTCGGGTGGCGGTTCCGGCGGGTCGGCGCGGTGGGGCCGATGTTGGTGGCGAACCTGCGGTGGCTGGCGGGTTACCGGCATCCGCGGCATGCCCGGATCGTCGACGCGGCCGCGGCGCGGGCAGGTGTTCGCCGACGGGCTGCCGTTGAGGACGGGCGTCCGCAGGTTGGGTGATCCGGTCAGGGTGCTGCCGGGGATCTACCACCTGCTGTGGTGCGGGCATCTGGTCGCCGCGGACGTCGAACGGCTGGCGTTGTCGCCGTCGACGGCGGTGTCGGTGGCTGCGCGGTCGCGCGGGCCGGACGGTGATGGAGCGACTGGTGAGGTGGTCGGGGTGATGTCCGCCGCCGCCCGGCGGTGGTGCGGGTCGGGGACCGGGTCCGGTTCGACGCGGCGGAGTACATGGTCGTCGGTCTGGACGGGCCAGGTGCGGCTCGCGCCGGCCGGTGACGGGGACCGGGCGCTGGCGGCGCCGCGGCCGTGGTGCTGGTGACGCATCTGCTGGCGGCGCCGGACTTCCAGGTGTTGTCCGGCCCAGGTCCGATGTCGCGGGTGGGGTCGTGGTCGGTGCTGGGTAGGACCTGCCGACGGAGGCGGCAGACCGCGCGGCGTGGTGGGAACGGCACGTGGTGGAACTGCTGACCGGCCTGGCTCCGGACGCAGCGCCGGGAAGTGCGCCGCGGCCGGAGTACGACCCGTTGGCGGTGACGTTGCGGGCCCGGGAGCAGGCCAAGACGCGGGAGCTGCAGGCCGCCGGGGAGAAGGTGTCGCTGCGCACGGTGCAGCGGATGCGCCGCCGCTACGAGCAGGCTGGGGTCGCCGGGTCTGGTCGGATCGGCGCTGCCCCGGCCGCGCCGACCCGGCGGGCACCGTCGATGACCGGGTGGTCGCGGCGGTGAAGGAGGCGATGACCGCGACCGCGCAGGCGTCGACGGTGTCCCGGGCGACGTTGATGCGTCAGGTCGCAGCAGCGGCTGCGAGACCAGCACGGTGATGTCGCTGACGGTGGGCCGGTGATGCCGTCGCGGGCGACGTGTCTACCGGTTGATGGCGGCGTTGGAGGCCGGCCGGGGCACGTTCTCCTCGGCCCGGACGCGCCGGTCCCTGGCGGGCCGTCCCGATGGGGCGCACGCGGTGGTGACCGCGGTGCGGCCGGGTGAGCTGATGGAGATCGATTCCACGCCGTTGGACGTGCTGGTGGTCCTGGACGACGGCTCGACGGATCGGGCGGAGCTGACCGCTCTGGTCGATATCGCGACCCGCACCCTGGCGGCGGTGGTGTTGCGGCCGAGCACGAAGGCGGTGGATGCGGCGCTGCTGTTGGCGCGGGCGTTGACCCCGCAGCCGTTGCGGCCGGGCTGGCCGCAGGCGCTGGCGATGGCCCGGTCGGTGTTGCCGTATCCGGCGATGCTGAGCGTGGACGAACGGCTGGCCGCGGCGGCGGCCCAGCCGGTGATCTGTCCCGGAGACCATCGTGTGTGACCGGGGCAAGGTCTACGTCTCGGCGGCGTTCCGGTCGGCGTGCCAGTCGTTGGGGATCTCGCTGCAGCCGGCCCACCCGCGGACCCCGACCGACAAACCGGTCATCGAACGGACCCTGGGCTCGGTGTCGTCGCTGTTCGCCCAACACGTGGCCGGCTACACCGGCCGCAGTGTCGAGCACCGCGGCGGCGACGTCGCGGCTCAGGCGGCGTGGCCGATCCATGCCTTGCAGGACCTGTTGGAGGAATGGGTGGTCGCCTGCTGGCAGCACCGCCCGCACGAGGGCCTGCGGGACCCGCTCACTCCCGGGATCGCGTTGAGCCCGAACGAGAAGTACGCCGCGCTGGTCGCCGTGGCCGGTTACGTGCCGGTCGCGTTGACCGCGGAGGAGTACATCGGGTTGTTGCCGTCGTGCTGGCGGGTGATCGGCGCGACCGGTATCCGGATCGGCCACCGGTCCTACGACTGCGACGGGTTGAATCCGCTGCGGGGGCAACGGTCCGGGGTGGCCGGCAAGGGGCATCGCTGGCAGGTCCACTACGACCCCTACGACGTCACCCGGGTCTGGGTGCGCGATCACGGGAACGACGCCTGGATCATGGCGCCGTGGCGGCACCTGTCCACCGCCCCGGCCCCGTTCGCCGACGCCGCGTGGCGCCACGCCCGCGAGATCGTGGCCCGCCGCGGCAGCGACCCGGTCACCGAGACCGAGATCGCCGAAGCCGTCACCGGCATCCTGCGCCGCGCCGGCACCGGCCCCGACGAGACCACCGACCGGGCGGCGACGGGTCGCGGTCGACGGCCGCGGCGCGGCGCAAGGACCGCAAGAGGGCCGCCCGGGCTCGGGCGGCCACTCCCGATCGGCGGGCCGCACCCGCTGGCCTGGGCGCCGACGACCAGGCAGCCCGCCCGGCCGCCGCCACAGGTCGACCGAGCGGCACGGGCCCGCCGCGCCGCGCCGTCGACGCCACCGCCACCTGAGCAGCCCCGGCCCGAGCGACGACCGGGGCGAGGGCGTTGCGGCGGTGGTGCCGTTGGAGATCTTCGACGCCCGCAAGGAGGCCAGGCGACCATGGTGAATACGGGGTCGGAGCCCCCGGAGCGGCGGGACCCGACCACCACGCTGGCCGGGTGGCGGCGGTTCGTGCAGACCGACCCGGCGGTGTTCGAGCTACTGCCCGGTGAGGACTTCGCCGCGTTGGGCCAAACCGCGCGGCGGTCGTATGACGAGGCGCGGATGGACTACCACTCCGAGCTGGTGGTGGTGTCCACCTCGACGGTGAGGGCGATCATCCGGCAGGGGTCGCTGCTGACGGTGTTGAACCGGCGGGAGGTCGGCGCCCGCCGCGGGCTGATCGTGTCCGGGGACGGCACGACCGGCAAGACGACGGCGTTGAAGCAGTTCGGCCGCGCCTACGAACTGCGCATCCGGCAACGTTTCCCCGACCCGGGCCGGATCCCAGTGGCCTACGTGACCACCCCGGCGTCGGGGTCACCGCGGAAGCTGGCGTTGGAGTTCGCCCGGTTCCTGGGCCTGCCGGAGTTCACCCGCCGGGACAACACCACCGACATCGCCGAAGCGGTCTGCCGGGTCCTGGTCGACGCGAAGATCGACGTGGTGCTGGT
>CAVRVD010000001.1:0-245321 GCA_963724535.1 uncultured Actinomycetota bacterium | reverse complement strand
CCACCGTGCGGAAGCTGGACGCGACGACGACAAGCTCGCCGGCGTGGTTCCGGCGTGAGGTTCTCAGGCCGGGTTGAGCGCCCGGCGGGCGAGGTATCGCGCCGCCGGTGACGTGGGTCCGGCGCCATCTCGCGCGTTGCCGAGCTGAGGGGACAGGACCTGCACGACAGTTTGCGCACCGCCGATGCTGTATTCCGCGACCGGGCCGTCGTTCTCCCGCCACGCGATGTCGGTCAGCAGGCGGGCGACCGCGGCCGTGAACAGCCACACTGGTCGGTCGAGGCCCGGCGCCGACGGCACCTCGGGCGGCGGGAACTCGACGCCGGAGGCGATCAGCAGCAGCGCGACCGTCTGGGCGTCCTGGTCGAACTCCTCCTTGGCGCTCATCAGCGCGGCGGCCAGCTCCTCGGTGAGCACCTCGGGGTCGGCGGCGGCCCGCCGGCCGAGCGGGGTGAGCACGAGGCGGTCCCTGTTCTTGCGGATCAACCACGCCGCGGTGGCGTGCTCGCGGATCAGGTGCAGCTCGGGGGTGTGCTGCTCCCGGTTGCCCTTGCCGAACTCCCAGGCGACGCCCGACTCGTGCCAGAGCCGCTCGCAGGCCGCGGGCGCCATCCACTCCGCCTTGGTCAGCGGAATGCCGTCGGGACCGGCGACGTCCAGCACGGTCTGCCACGGGCGCAGCAGCACCTGGAGATCGGCCTGCGAGGGCGCCGTGGCCACGGGTGCGGTGGCCCGTTCGACCAGGTCGGCGAGCTCGACGGCCACGTCGACCGGTGCCTTTCGGATCAGCGCAGCCACCCACGGGTGCACCCGGGACAGATCCGGGATCCGCCCGACCGGGTCGAGTGCCGCCCCGGCGAGACGGGTCGTGGCCTGGTCCAGCTCGATGTCATCCATGTCATCCATGTCGACCATGTCATCCATGTCGACCATGTCGAGCCGGGCGTTGACGTCGTCCAGATCCACCTGGTCGGGGTCGATGTCCTCCGGGAGCCAGTCGGCGTAGTGGGCCAGGTGGTCGGTTAGTGCCGTGGGATCGGGATCGTCCCGCAGCGCCGCGGCGAGCTCGTTCCAGGTGTGGATGCCGCCGACGTCCTCTGGCGGGCTGGTCCGCATCGCCTTGACCGCTCGCGCGGGAGGGTCGTCGTCGGTCGCCGCCCGGACCGCCTCGGCGGTGACCGTGTGCGCCCAGTCGTCCCCGAAGTCGTAGGTGTAGAACAGCCGGTCGCCCCGGGCGCGCAGAACCTGATCGAGCCGGACGTCGGCCTCCGGGGTGCCGGTCTCGCCCTCGTCGAGGTCGAACTCGGTGAGGAAGTGCGGCGCTCGCCAGCGGTCCTTGCCCGGCCCCGGCTCGAACCGGTGCAGGTGGCAGTCGTACCAGCCCATCGCCGCCTGGAGGTACTCATGCACCCGGTCCAGGGTCAGGTCGCCGCGCAGCTCCAGGCGTCGCCAGATCGGCGGGCGGGCGCCGTCCAGGCTCACCTTCACCGTCACCACCGTCGGTGTCCTGGGTGGCTTCGGGAGGGGGATGGCCTCGTTACGGGACCCGAACGGATCGCCGCCGAACGGGGCGCTGCGGGCCACCAGCCCGGACATCAGCTGCTGCAGGGCTTTCTGGGGGTCGCCGCTGCTCATCAGCGCGGCGACCACCGCGTCGACCTCGGGCGAGGAGGTGCGCTTGGATTGACGTGCCACCTGCCGCAGTCAACCACGAATGCTCTGTCCAGGTCGTGCTCCAGCGCCCGCCAGGCAGTGGACCTCGCCTGAACGCCGCCACACTGTGCCCATGCGCTTCACCGAGCAGGAGCTGACCGTCGCCGTCCAGACCGCGGCCAAGATGGCGTTCGCGTCCAGCAGGGGACGCAGGGGGCGGAAGGACCCGGAGGCGGCGTGGCAGCAGCTGACGACGCACCAGCGTTACCAGCTGCTGGAGCCGGTCGGTGAGCAGGTGCTGCCGGTCCTGGCAGCCCTGCCGGAGGTCGAGGTGGCACTGGGAACGGCGCCGGCCTTCACGCCGACGCAGATCACCGAGGCGGTCGAGCGGGCCATGGGTGAAGGCGGCGGGCGGTTCCGGCGCAAGGTCGCCGTCGCCGGCCGGGCGGCGCTGGTCAAGGCCGCGCTCGACGAGTTGCCGCCGCGGCAGGGCCCGGACAGCCTGCATGTGCCCGACCACCTCTGATCCTGCATCGATCGCGCGTGCGACATCGTCGCGTGGATCGTGCTGCACCCGGATGATGCCTGACCTGGCCCGGTGGGGCGCCTTCCCGCCGTCCGCGCGCAAGCAGGCCCTCGCCCGGGGCGAGCGACCCCTGGGCTGACCGGGACGCCACCCCGAGACCGGCTCGGGGGCGGGCCGGGGGCGGGTGGGGTGCCGTCCCCGATGTGGGAGGGACCCCCGCCGGGCGAGGCTGCTCGCCATGATCACTGTCGACCACCTGTCCAAGAGCTATCGCGGCGTCACCGCCGTCGATGACGTCTCCTTCACCGCCCGACCCGGTCGTGTGACCGGCTTCCTCGGCCCCAACGGGGCCGGCAAGTCGACCACCATGCGGATCATGGTCGGCCTGACCCCGGCCACCTCCGGCCACGTCGAGGTCCTCGGCGGTCGCTACGCCGACCTGCCCAACCCGGGCCTCGAGATCGGCGTCCTCCTGGACGCCTCCGCCCAGCACGCGGGCCGCACCGGCCGCGAGATCCTCACCCTGGCCGCCCTCACGATGGGGCTCCCGACCAGCCGCGTGGACCGGATGCTCGAGCGGGTGTCGCTGACCGGGAAGGAGGCGGACCGCCGGGTCCGCGACTACTCCCTCGGCATGCGGCAGCGGCTCGGCATCGCGACCGCGCTGGTCGGCGATCCGGGTGTCCTGGTCCTCGACGAGCCTGCGAACGGTCTGGACCCTGCCGGCATCCGCTGGATGCGCGATCTCCTGCGCGAGTATGCCGACGGTGGCGGCACCGTCCTGCTCTCCTCCCACCTCCTGCACGAGATCGAGGTGATCGCCGACGACCTGGTCGTGATCGGGAACGGCCGGATCGTCGCGCAGGGCACCAAGCAGGAGCTCCTCTCCGCCGCCGGAACCGTCGTCGCGTCCGTCGACAACGTCCAGCTGGCGGGGGCCCTCGCCGAGGCCGGGCTCACCGCCACGGTCTCCGGAAGTGGCGCCCTCCACACCGACGCCGACGCCTCGCAGGTCGGCCGGCTCGCCCTGGCCGCCGGCGTCGCCCTGACCGAGCTGCGCTCCGCGGACAGCGCCGGCCTGGAGGAGATGTTCCTCGAACTCACCGCGGAATCCCAGCGTGACCACGTCTCCGAAGGAGCAGCAGCATGAGCACCCTGACCGCCACCACCGCCACCACCCCGGTGGTCGCGCCGCGACAACGGCGCGCCGTCCGTCCCATTCCGATGGGCCGCCTCATCGGGGTCGAGCTCCGCAAGATGTTCGACACCCGGTCTGGCTTCTGGCTGATGGTCAGCATCGGCGTCCTCTCGGTCCTGGCGACCGGCGCCGTGATCCTGTGGGCCGACGACGCCTCCCTGACCTACGACTCCTTCGCGGCCGCCATCGGGCTCCCGATGACGGTGATCCTGCCGGTGATCGCGATGCTGTCGATCACCAGCGAGTGGAGCCAGCGCACCGGGCTGGCGACCTTCACCTTCGTGCCCAGCCGGAGCCGGGTCATCGCTGCCAAGGCAGCGTGCACGCTGGCCATCGGCGTGGTCTCGATGCTGGTCGCTGCCGGCATCGGTGCGGTCGGCAACATCGTCGGTTCGGGCCTCGCCGGGGTTCCCACGGTGTGGGACATCAGCGTCGCCCAGTTCTCGATGATCGTGCTGGCCACGGTGCTCAACATGCTGATCGGCTTCATGCTCGGCCTGCTGCTGCGCAACTCGGCCGCCGCGCTCGTGGCGTACTTCGTCTACCAGTTCGTGTTGAGCACGCTCACGGCGCTGCTGGCCTCGACGCAGGAGTGGTTCGCCGACATCCAGCCCTGGGTGGACTTCAACTTCAGCCAGGGCCAGCTGTTCGGAATCGTCCCGAACGCGGAGCAGTGGGCACAGCTCGGGGTCTCGGGATTCTTCTGGCTGGCGCTCCCACTCGCCATCGGCCTGCGACTGGTGCTGCGCTCCGAGGTGAAGTAGCCGGCCCCGAGGCAGGTCAGCGGCAGCCCCTCGGCGCACAGCCAGTCGCCGTCCGCGGCTCGGGTTGCCGTGGGGGCGACGACCTGTAAGGTTTAGATTTCAACCAACCTCCACAGGCGGCGCCTCGGAAGGAATCTCATGGCCGACCTCAAGATCGCCATCATTCTCGGCAGCACCCGGCCTGGTCGTAACGGCAAGGCGGTCGCCGACTGGGTCCACGAGCGGGCAGCCCAGCGCACCGATGCCGACTACGAACTGATCGACCTGCTGGACCACCCGTTGCCGTTCCTCGACGAGGCCATGCCGCCCTCCATGGGGCATTACACAGGGGAGCACACCAAGGCGTGGGCGGCCACGATCGCGCCGTTCGACGGGTTCGTGTTCGTCACCCCCGAGTACAACCACTCCACCTCGAGTGTGCTCAAGAACGCGATCGACTTCATCTACGGGGAGTGGAACAACAAGGCCGCCGCGTTCGTGGGCTACGGCTCGCTCGGAGCCGCGCGGGCCATCGAGCACCTGCGGGCCATCTCTGCGGAGCTGCAGATCGCCGACGTGCGTCAGCAACTGAGCTTCTCCCTGTTCACCGACTTCGAGAACTTCTCCACGTTCGCTCCCGGCCCTCAGTTCGAACCGGCTGCGGTGACGATGTTCGACCAGCTCGAGAGCTGGTCACGGGCACTGAAGCCCGTTCGGAGCTGACATTTGAGGCCGGGATCGCGACCCTCGGCCGACCGCGAGGTGATCACCGGATCTACGATCGAGGCATGGACGAACGCACCTGGTCGATCATGCGCACCATCCAGGAGTTCATGGACGAGGCGCTGCTCGCCGTCCGGGCCGACTTCTCGGACGGCGGCCGGCCCCTGGTCGAGGTCCTGACCGAGCATCTCGGTGTCGATGCCTCGACGTTGCCGGTGGTCCGGCTCGCCACGCCGTCGCACCAGTTCGTCAACCTGGACGTGGCGGTGGCGGCGCTCGTCGAGGAACACGGCGGCGGGACGCTGGTGGGGGTCGGCGGCGGTGACCAGCGTCATCACCAGACCCTCGCCGACATGCTCGGGCCCCGGCATTTCGGCGGAGTACCCGTCGGCGCGGTCGACCGGACCCGGGGCCAGACCGGCCCGGAATCCTCCCGCGAGGCGATCGCGCTCGGCGTGTACCTGTTCTCATACGCCGGTGTCCCGGTGGCGGTCATGCAGCGTCAGGGCAACGCGCGGTTCGATACCGAGCCCGGCATCGAGGTCGTCGCGGCGTCCGACGTCACCGGGCCTCTGCTCGAGGATGTCACCCGGCTCATGGTCGAGCGCAGCGTGTTCCGGGGCCAGGTCCTCGCGTTCGACGTGACCCAGAGCATGCACGGGCCCCCCGAGCGCGCCATCAGCTTCCTCGCCCGACCGGGGGTGGCCGCCGAGCAGGTGATCCTGCCCGAGGGCACCCTGGCCCGCGTCGAGCGCCACGTCGCCGGAACGGTCCGGCAGGCCGAGGCGCTGCGTGCCGCCGGGCAGCACCTCAAGCGTGGGTTGCTGCTCTACGGACCACCCGGCACTGGCAAGACGCACACGGTGCGCTACCTGCTCGGCCGGCTCCCCGACGTCACCTGCATCGTCCTGGCCGGTCCCGCCTTGGGGCTGATCAGTGAGGCTGCCGAGGTGGCTCGATCGCTGCAGCCGTCGGTGGTCGTGCTCGAGGACGTCGACCTCATCGCCGAGCACCGGGAGCTGCACATGGGCCCGCAGCCCCTGCTGTTCACCCTGCTCGACGCCATGGACGGGTTGGACGGCGACGCCGACGTCTCCTTCGTGCTCACCACCAACCGAGCCGACCTGCTGGAGTCCGCGCTCGCCCAGCGTCCCGGACGCGTCGACCTGGCCATCGAGGTGCCCCTGCCCGACGATGAGGCCCGACGCCGCCTGCTCGACCTGTACACCCGCGCCCTGCCCCTGTCGGTTCTGGCCAGGGACGCGGCGGCGGAGCGCAGCGGCGGGGTCACCGCCAGCTTCTTCAAGGAGTTGGCCCGCAGGACCGTCCTGCTCGCCGCCGAGACCGGGCGCGCGGCGGGCGACGAACTGCTGGAGGAGGCATTGACCGAGATGCTCGGTGACACCGAGCGTCTCACCCGGGCCCTGCTCGGGGTGCCCCGGCCCGGCGACGACGGGGATGTCGGTCCCGGCCCCGGCCTCGGCGGTCCGATGGGTCCGATCGGTCCGGGCATGGCTCCGGGCGGCTGGTTCCAGCACGGGCCGCGCTGACGCCGCTCGGCTGTGGCCCGGCTCCACCGGCATACTGAGCCGGTGGTTCTTCGACGGCACAATCCCGAGGGGGTCTTCCCTCCGTACGCCAACTACGCCCACGCCGTCGAGGTGCCCGCCGGCTCACGGCTGCTCTTCATCAGCGGACTCAACGGCTACGAGCTCGACGGCGCGACGATGCCGACGGACTTCGAGGGGCAAGCCGAGCTGATCTGGAACCACCTCGAGACGACTCTGGAAAGCGCCGACATGTCGATCCGCGATCTCGTGTCGCTTCGGTTCTATCTCGCGGCCGCAGCTCACGACCCGGCCAACGTGGCGGTGTTGAAGCGGCGGCTCGGCGACCACCATGCGACGCGAACGGTCGTCTGCGCAGGCATGCTCGAACCGGGGTGGCTCGTCGAGATCGAAGCGGTCGCCGCGGCGTAGTTGTCGCCCTTCGGGGTCAGGCGCCCTGCACGATGGGGCGAGGAATGCCGGCAACCCTGGCCCCGGGTGTTCGCAGAAGCTGATACTCGAGCCGTGGTTCGCGACCGAGTGATCCCGCCGGGCCGGCGTCCGCCGTCTGATCGTGACCGCGGCAGGACCCCCCACGGTCCCCGCCAGGACCTCACCACCCTGCAACGCCAGGCGGGCAACCGCGCCGTCGCGGCACTCGCCGCCCCAGGCTCCTGCCGTCCGTCGGTGGTGCAGCGGCACGCCTCATGGGAGCACGTGATGCTCGGCGACACGCCTCCAGCACAGTTGGCTGCGGCAACGGTTTCCGGCAAGGACCGCAACCATCTACTCACCCGCGAGTGGCACCGCATCCTGGCGTTGCTCGACGCGACGAGCGACCCGCACCGCCGTTTCCCCGACTACCGGTGGATCCAGTTGGGCGGCAGCCGGTTGTGGGTCACCTACGGAGAGATCAACGCGCTTGCCGACTATCTACCGGGCCCCGATGTGATCGACACGATGCCCGCGGGACGGATGGTCCCCGTCCTGCAGCGCATGCGTGCAGGCATGCTCCGCAACATCCGCGACACTATCGGCTTGCCAGCCCTCACGATGGCGGGCTCGGCGATGTCGGGACTCGACTTCGTCCCGGGCATGAGTGCCGCGGGCGAGGTTCGTGCGCTGGACTCCGCGACAGCTCACCTCGGAACCCAGCGCTACCAGGGACTCCTGGCCCGCAATGCCTGCCACTTCGCGCCGATGAGCTGGCAGCGCTGGGCTTTGTTCCACAACCAGGCGTGCGAGTCGGCGCGGCGGGCCAACGGCGGACGCTGTCGGGAGGCACCTTTGCGCACTGACATCACCGCCGAGGCCGACAGGGACGAACGGTCGGCCTGGCTGGAGAACGGCTACGGCGATCACTTCCTGCAGGACTCCTTCGCCGCCGGACACCTGGTCAACAAGACTCTCGTCATGCAGTGGTTCGCCGAGTACCTGGCAGACCTGCCGTATCTTCACTGGTCCCGACTCCTCAACTTGGGCACGCTACGTCCGCCGAGCCTGGAGCGGCCCGACTGGGGTGTGCCGGACCGCGCGTCGCTCAGGGGAATGCGTGAGGATGTTCAACCGGGCGTCGCCGGGCGACACCTGTACACCCAGCCGCTGCTGCCGACGGGCACCTCCGCGCAGGATCGGGCGAGCGGCAGTACTGTCCTGGACCCGCAGACTGCTCAGGAACGCGACACCTACCAAGGCCGCATCGCTGGATCCGGGGTCGGCGCCACGACGGTTCGCACGCGCGACGAGGCCTACCGGCTCTACCTGCGGATGTTGAACTCCTCCTACCTCCAGTTGGCCGCCGGGGCGGTGCACGACTGGTTCAACAAGCGTGGCCTCTCGGTCGGCAATGTCCGCGGCGACCGCCTGTACGTGGGAGGCGACGACACGCTCTTGAGCCAGTCGGGACCCGTCGGCGCCAAGATCGCCGCCGAGGCCGCGCACCTGTCACAGCAAGCGATCTCAGAGGAACTGCGTGACGGCACGACCAAGATCACGGTCGAAGAGATCTTCAAGCTGGTGCCGACATCGGTCTTCGTGGGTGCTGACAAGGCCGAACGTGAGCTGTCGCTGGAGCAGTTCCAGGACGACGTCGTGCACGACCTCTGCCGGGAGACGATCTTTCCCCAGGTCATGCGAGACGTCGCCAGCGGCGTCCGTTTCGTGTCGTCCGAGATGGTCCAAGGGGGTGTCTCCTTTGACGGTTGATGCAGGTCGATCACCTCGACTGGCCCCGACCACCCCGGCTCAGCTGATCTGTCTGTCGGGTGGATCGAGCAGCCAACAGCCCGTGGCTCTGAAGCCTTCGCGTCCGGCCCAGCCCCCGGATCGCCAGGCCATGACCTTGGTCGGTGCGACGCTCACGAGTTCGCCGTACTCGGCGACCTGGTAGTCCCAGTCGTACTTGGAGTTGTACGACTCGATCAGGTGAGGCGATGTCGGACGGGAGAGCGGATCGGTCATTCCTTCGACGATGACGACGTCAGTGTCACTGCCCAGATGCACGCTGATCGGGACCGCTCCCTGGAGGGCACGCAGCAGAGTCGGGCTGCCGATGCTCAGGTACAGACGGCGGTCGCTCCACAGCCCCCAGACCGGACGCGGGTGTGGATACCCCCGCGCAGGGGCCACCACCCAGTACGTTCCCGCCGCCGCGAGCTGCTCCTGCACCCACGACCACGACAGTGGAACCTGCTCGCTCGCAGTGCCATACATCTGCAGCGGTCTCTGTCGTGGCTCCACAGGATCAGTCGCCCTGTGACGGCTGCATCGCCTCCAGCGCGATGGTGGGTGGTGCTTGGAAGTCCCACGCTCGGAAGAGCACCACGTTCGGTACGCCCATGGCGCGGCCCTGCCTCGCGGTGATGCCGGTGATCATGGGTCGCGGCGGCGGGTGGCCAGGGATCCCGGCCAAGTACTCTGCGTGCGCTTCCAGCGAGGCGATTCCACGTTCCAGCGGTTCGCCGGTGACGTCCACGCCATGGGTCGGCCTCGGGTCTCCGCTGATCAGCAGCCAGCGCACGGAGCACGGTTCAAGGCCCTCGTCGAGCAACTCGGGGAAGACCCAGCGGTTGCCGGCGTCCCGCAGCGCGTCGAGGGTGGCGAGGCCGGCGACCCGGTGATCGGCCTGATTCAGGCATGCGACGAACTCGACATCCCAGGAGCCGACCACCACGGCCTGCGGCCGGTAGGAACGAATGACCCGGGCGATGTCGCGCCGCATGGCCAGGCTGTATTCCAGCACGCCGTCGGGGTAGTCGAGGAAGTCCACCCGGGTGACGCCGACCGCGTGGCAACCCTCGATCTGCTCCTGAGTGCGCACCTCGGCGGTCCGCTCCGGTGGGCAACCATCCATCCCGGCCTCGCCGCGGGTCAGGAGAAGGTAGGCCACGTCCACGCCCCGGGCCGTCCAGGCCGCCACGGCCGACGCCGTCCCGTACTCCATGTCGTCCGGGTGAGCCACCACGCACAGCACCCGACTGAAGTCGTCCTCGGCGAATTGGTGGATCAGCTCGTCGGCCATGCAGGGAGGGTAGCGACGTCCGCTTTGTGTCGCCCGAGATGGTCCCGGGGCCGACAGCCCTGTCCACCGCACCGCCTCCTGACCCTCCCGGCCGTCGCCGTCACGGCGGCCTTCGCCGTGGCCATGGCGGTGCTCCACGACCCGGAGAGCGTCTCCCGCGCCTACTACGGCACCGACGCCCGGGTTCACGAGTTGGCCGTCGGCGCCCTGCTGGCCGTGGTCGCGGCCTGCTTCCTGGCGCTGCCGGACGACACCACCCTCTATTACCGGGGGCGGCCCCAGCATGCCTACCCGGACACCTACCGGCCCGGCTTCAACGGGATGCTGCGCCAGGTCGCGGACTCCTCGACGTCCGCGGCGGTGATCGAGATCGAGGACATGCTCTGCCCGGGTGGGCGCTGCGACGCCGTCCAGGGTCATCTCGTGCGCCCGGACGGCGTCCACCTCACCCCGGACCGCTCGGTTCAGCTGGCCCCCGAATGCTCGAGGATGGGGTGCTCCAGCCTGACCACCTGGCTTGGAGACGAGCAGGTGAGGCGCAAGGCCAGCGCGATCGCGTCCTTGAGCGAGCCGCTGATGGGGGCCGACTCAGAACCGCCAGTCGCAGAGCCTGTTCGGGCGCATCGGGGTAGGTCAGCTACGGGGCATCGTGCGGTCCGTCGCTGAGCCGGATGCCCGGTTCCGCGGCGAGGACGGCGGCCAGGTCGGCCTCGATCTGGGCGGCGTACCGGCCCGGGTCGAGCCGACCGACCAGCCGCTTCCAGAACCCGGACGTCCAGATTGGGGTCTCGGCGGCGACGAAGCACTGCCAGGTGACCGCCTCCGGCCGCGGTGCCCAGGCGGCCCGCTCCTCATCGGACATCTCGGGTTCGTCGTCCAGCTCGCTCCAGCAGCCGATCCACAGCAGGGCCGGCTGCCGCTGCAGCATCACGCACCAGCCGAAGTCCTCGGCGATCACGGCGGCATCGGGGTGGCCGCGGTCGGCGAACCGGTCGCGGAGCCAGTTCGCCAGGGAGCGGCCGTAGCAGAACGGGTTGGTCTGCTCGTCCTCGCCGGCCTCGATGGGGAACAGGTCGCTGCGGAACCTGGTGACGTCGGGCACGGTCTACCCCTACCAGGGCCGTGGCGTCCCCGCGGGGATGCTCGGCGCGGTTCCTCCCGCAGTGCCCGGCGCTCCGGGGTGTACCGCGACAATGCGCCCATGCGCTTCACCGAGCAGGAACTCACCGTCGCCGTCCAGACCGCGGCCCGGCTGGCGTTCGCGTCCAGCACGGGACGCAGGGGGCGGAAGGACCCCGGAGTCTCAGGGGGCGTGGGGCGGTACAGCGGTGGATACCCTGCCCCTGTGGATCCAGCGCTCGCCGTGGTCACCGGTGTGCCGTGAGCCTGGACCCCGCCGAGGCGCTACTCGCGGCGAGCAGCCTGCATCTGGGCTTCCAGGGTCTCGTCACGGCCGTGGTGTACCCGGCACTCGTCGATGTGCCGGCTGATCGGTTCGCGGCGGCGCACGCCGCCCACTCCCGGCGCATGGGCGTCGTGGTCGCGCTGGTCTACGGGCTGCTCGCCACCGCCTGCCTCGCCGTGCTCGTGGCCGGTCCGCGCTCCGTGCCTGCTGTGGCATCCGTCGGTGCTGCCGCCGTCGCCGCCGGGACGACCGCGTTCGTCGCTGCCCCGGCGCACCGCCGGCTGGGGCGTGAGGGCCGGTCGGACGACGTCCTGCGCAGGCTCCGGGCGGCCGATCGCGTACGTCTGGCGGCGGCGGTCCTCGGCGCGGTCGGCGCCCTGCTCGCGACCGGCTGATCCGCCCCGACGTCGCCGCCAGCTCGGCACGCGGGGGAGTGGCCACGCCGACGCGACCCTCCCGGAACCACCTCGAGAAGATCCTGCGAAGCGTAGCCGTCGCCCTTCGACGTCGTCGAAAGTGGGGAGCGCATCACGACACCTACGGGAGCGGTACGCCGGGGACGTCCGGGCAAGACTGAGCCGCCGGGTTGTCACCCGGCGGCTCACTCGGCATCAGGCGGCGGTCTTGGCCTCCACCCGTGTCTTGAGGTTGGCGAGCATCGTCTCGAGGAAGGGCTCGTGTTCCTTCACCATGACCATCTCGAGGGGCCTGCCCACAACCGGGAGCTTCACGTCCCACACGCCCTCTGCGCTCACCTTGGTGCCGCCCTCGACGGGTTCGAACGTGAACGTCCACGTCGGCTTCTCGGCAAAGAAGTGGACCTGCGCGACGATACGCTGACTGGGGACGACCTCGCTGTACTCGATACCACCCTCCAGGTGGAAGCCCAGCAGGTGCGAGTACAGGCGGGCCGAGGTGCCGACACCTTCAGGCTTGATGTCGACATCCGTCAGCGCGACGTCCTTCATGTTCCACAGTTGCCTGATGTCCAAGGCGTAGTCGAACACTGTGTCGACGGGGGCGTCGATCGTGATGCTGCGTGTCAGCGTTGCCATTGTTTCACCCCCATTCTTACTTCCCACGCTATGCAGTGGGACGGGCAGCCGCCAGAGGAGATCGTCCCGTCGAGCAGGCCCTGCTGGACCCGCTCACTCACCGAGGAGCCCCTGGTCGACGATGTCGTCCAGGTTGGCGCGGAACCGCTCGGCGTCGTCCGCACTTCGACTGTCCACCCGCCACTTCGGCGGCCGAGTAGGCCGTGCACCGGTGGACACCTCGCCTCCCGCTCGCCGGGTCGGTGCCCAGCGTCCGGCGCTACGCGGCTCGGACCACGAGCACAATCACCGTGGCAACGTAGATGAGGGGGATCGCGACGCCCTCGAAACCGACGCCGCGACGTTCCCGCATGATCAGCCCAGCGGCCAGCGCCACGGTCATCATGATGGTGGCGCCGGCGAGCAGCAGCCCGGCCGAGGAGGCGGCGGAGTAGACCGAGCCCTGCCGGTACGTGGCGTCCGCCAGGAAGATCATCAGCGCGTCGAAGGCGTTCCCGCCGACGATGTTCCCGATGCCGAGGCTCAGCGCGCCGATGCGCACCGCCGCCAGCAGCGTGACCAGCTCCGGTAGCGAGGTGATGGCCGTGGTCAGGGTGAACCCCACGAGTCCGCTCGGCAGCCCGGTCGCGGCGACGACACCGAGACCACCCTGGCCGATGAGGTATCCCGTGCCGGCCACCACCGCGGCCAGGGCGGCGAGCCGCAGCCACAGCTGCGCGGTGCTGGCGTCGACGTCGGCGTCGTCGTCCGGCTCGTCCTGGCGGGTGTCGGAGGTCTGCTTCGCCTCCCACATCGGCTCTTGACGAAGACGCCGGAGCAGATGCAACCCATACACGTAGATGAGGGGGATGGCGAGGCTGGCGGGGTGTACCCAGCCCAGGCGCAGCGTCGGGGTGGCGTAGGCGATCACCGGGATGCTCAGCAGCGCGATGAGGACCAGTGACTGAAGCATGTTCTCCAGCGATGCCAGTGGCCGGCCTGCCAACATGATCACCGCCAGTGCCACGGCGAGCGCGATCGCGCTGGGCAGCAAGGGCCAGGGTCCACTCATCCTTCGACAGCCCTGCCGCGTCGGCGGGCCGCGTCTGCAACCGGCAGCGTGAGCACGAGGATTCGCCCGTTGTCCATGACCTGGATCACACCATGCCTGGGCCCGCCACTCCACCCCTCGCCGACGGGCCGAGTGGGGTGAGTCACCACCCACAGGACGGGGCGTCCTGACTACGGTGGAGGGATGTCTCCCGTCTCGCGAGGCCGCAAGTCCAAGGGCACCAGGAAGTCCAAGAACAAGAACCGGTCGCAGGGTCGTCCGGCTCCGGCCCGGTCCCAGGTCAGGCAGTCGCTGCTGCCCGAGCGGGGCGACTTCTCACCGAGTGCTCTGGCCTCGCTGCTGGATGCCGGGAACCGGCGCAGCTGGCCGTGGTGGGAAGCCAGTCACGACGACGTCCTGGCGGCCGCCGCGGCGCTGACGGACTGCGACGGGCCGGAGGACCTCGAACAGGCCACCGCAGAGCTGATCGGGGATCGGCTCTGGCAGCGCCTGCAGACGGAAGTGGCCGGGCACGACTACCTGGGGTGGATGTCGCGATTGATCGACGTGATCGACGAACGTCGCGCGGAGAGTGGGGCGTGGCTGTTGGCGCACGGGTTGGCCGCGATCTGCCCTCAGCCCCACCGGGATCGGCTGCTGACGCTGATCGGGCAGGATCGTGGCGAGGCCCACCCCGCGGCTCCCTCCTGGCTTGCGCTGGTCCCGCACCTGGGGGTGGACGGCGATCCGCAGGTGGTCGTGGACGGCTACGGCTGCCGGTACGGGGTGCTGGTCGACCTGGCGCGTCCGGGCGCGGCCGCGCGGACCTACCTGATCGACGTCGACCTCTGCCTGCCGTTCATGACGCCGCCGTCAGGCTGGCACGCCGACTCCGGCAGTGCGGTGGCGGCCTGGCGCGCCCAGGTCGGTCCGAGCGCCGACGCCGCCGGCCGCCCGCAGCCGGTGGGAGTGGAGTTGCTCGCCCAGCTGCTGCCACGCGACCTGGACTTCATCGGGCCGACGCTGATGGGCAACGAGCGTCGCGACCAGCTCGCCGAGTTCTTCCGGATGCGCCGGGTGGTCCAGCAGGTGCGGTCGTGGCTGGGGCTCGAGGACGTGCGGCCTTCCCCGATCGCCGAGGAGGTGGTGCGCTCCCGCGTGCACGACTTCGTGGCCTGGTGCGCCGACCGTGATGTCGCCGTACCCGATCGGGAGGCGGTCGACTGGCTGGCGAGCGAGTGGCTGGGCTCGGTGCCGGCGGATGCGGGCCTGGGCTGCTCACCGCACCGGATCGTCACCTTCCTGCACGGTTTCCTCGAGGAGTGGCGCGACGGCGTCGAGCGGCGGGCCGCGGTGGCGACACTGCCCCGGTGGATCGGCTACTGCCTGGACCGCACCGCCGTCCCCGATCACCTGGCCTCGCCGTGCAGGGACCTGGCCGGACGGATCGAGACCGATCCGGACGCCGTCGCTGCGCTGGGCGCTCCCGTTCCGCAGGTGCCCACGCCGGAGCTGGTTGGGGCCGGCGCATGATCCCCGGGGCCGCCGAGCGCACAGTGGGCGAGGCCGCCGAGCTCGCCGGCACGTGTCAGGTCGTGGACCAGGCGATGCGGCTGGCCGACTGGGCGGCTCGCCATCGCCCGCAGGTGACCCCCGGCGGTGCGCTGCGGCCCGCCGAGGTGCCGGCAGCCGCGCGGGCGCTGGGAATGCGGGGAGTGAGTTGGGTCCGGCGAGCCGCCGACGTGCCGGACCTGCATCGGGCGTGGCTGATGGCGGCCGCGGCGAACCTGATCAGCATCGAGGCCGGATCGGCCTCGAGGGGGCCGATGCTGGCCTCGTGGCCGCCGCCCGAGGCCGAGACGCTGCTGGCGGCTTGGCTGGACGGCGTCCGGGCGATCTGCGCCGAGGCGTCGCCGAAGCGGCGTCCGCAGACCATGATCCTGCTCGTCACCCTGGCGCTGGACCTGCTGGCCGAGCCGGAGGAGATCGCCGCGCACCAGCACCGCGCCGACGTGCTGCGCGCCCAGAGCCACCGTGCGGTGTGCGACGACGACTACCTGTACGACCACGTGGACATCGACCGGCTCCACGGCCTGTTCGCCCGTCCGGGGCGGGACGCCGCGTGGCCGATGCACACCCTGCTGACCCACCTCGGCGCCGTGGACGGTACGGCGGCCGATCCGCGGCCGACTGCCCTCGGGCGCTGGGCGGTCTCGGCCTTGCGCGGCGACGTTCCACCACCGGTGGAGGGGTTGTCGGCCTCGGAGCTGCTCGATCGGCTGGCAGCCAGCGACGACGCCGAGGAGCAGTGGCGGGTGGCAGGTCCGTGGCTCCGGCAGCGTCCGCCGGAACGGTCGCCCGACGAGCTGCTCGCAGCGGCTCGTGAGGTCGGGGCGGCGCGGCGACTGGCCGCCGTGAACCTCGTCGACGGGCTGGGGGAGGAGACGGTACCCGCCTGGCTCCGCCTGCTCGACGACCCGCAGGTCGGCCCGCACGCCCGCACCGCCCTGGCCGACTGGGACCAGGGACCGGGACCGGCTCCGGAGGACGAGGAGTGGCTGATCGTCGAGAACGCGGTCGCCCGGTGGGAGGTCGGCGGTCCGGACGCCGCGCTGTGCGAGCTGCTCGACGTCCACGGCGCCGGTGAGCCGGCCGAGGTGATCGCACTGCTCGACGGCCACAGCCACCCGCAGGCCGCGGCCCTGGCGCAGGCGTTGCGCGACGCGGTGACCTCCGGCGCGCCCCTGGCCGTGCACCAGGTGCTGCAGCTGAAGGTGTCCCTGACCGGTTGGCGGCCTCCGATCTGGCGTCGGGTGCTGGTGCCGGCCTCGGACACTCTCGGGGACCTCCACGAGGTGATCATGGTCCTGCTCGGGTGGGACGGTGATCACCTGCATCGGTTCCAGGTGGGTGAGCGCTGCTACGCCGACCCGTACCACGAGTTGGAGCAGTGCTCGGACGAGTTCCGGGCCAGGCTGTTCCAGGTGTTCGGACGGCGCGGTGCCACGGTCGGGCACGTCTACGACTTCGGGGCTCACCGGCAGCACCAGATCGTTCTCGAGCAGGTGCTGCCACGTCAGGACCACGAGGTCTACCCGCGGTGCATCGACCACGCGCACGATGCACCCCCGGAGTACGACGACCCCGAGGACCCGCAGGACCCGCGGCCGTTCGATCGTGACGCCGTCAACGCCCGACTGGCCGGCTCGCCGTAGCTCGGCTCGCAGTAGCTCGGCTCGCCGACTCAAGCTCGTGCTCAGGCATTCGCCCCGAGACGGTCATGCCCCGGTCATCAGCGACGGACCGGTTGGGTTGGAGGATTAGCTCATGCTGTCGATTCACCGGCAGCCGTCGGCGACAACGGACTGGCGCGCATCTCCTCGATGGTCTTGCACCAGTACCCGAAAGCAGTCAGACCGTCCACGGGCGCCGCCCGCGAGCAGTCGCTCCACGCCAAGGCCTTATGCCCCCTGGTAAGTCGCCCATCGCGGCATGATCATGGAGGTGGAGGAGGTGTGTGATGAGCACCTCGCGGGAGCGCTACTACCGGGGTCTATACGCCGTGGCGGCGGTCTACGATCTGGCACTGGGGGTCGTCTTCCTGTTCTTCGGCCGGCAGGTATTCGACTCCCTCGACATCGCCGCCAAGTATCCGGAGGGGGGAGCCCTCCAGCTCATCGGCGCATTCGTTCTCGTACTCGGCGTCGGGTACGTCTTGATCTGGCGTGGTGACCTCTGGCGAAACCGGGATCTGATCGCCGTCGGCGTGCTGTACAAGTTCGCCTACACGGGCGTGGGTGTCTACGTCTGGCTGATCGGCGAGGTTCCGCACGCGCTGTTCCTGTGGGGATTCGGTATGGCCGACGCCGTGTTCTTCGTGCTGATGGCCGAGTGCCTGCGGTACCTGTACCGGCACCACACCGCCATCGCCGCGACTCGCCGGTAGCCGGCAGGCGGATCGTCCAGAGAGCCTTTTGCGTGGAGCGTCAGACGAGTTCTCCTACGATCACAAGCACTGCACCGACGGTCACGAGTGCTGCGTGGATGGCGATGAGCGCCCATCGGCCCTGTGAGAACGGTGAGTCGAGTGGGCCGGGAACCGGGGCCCACCGATACCAGAACCACGCCCCCAGCGTCGCGCCGACCAGCACGCCGGCAGTCATCATCAGCCATCCGATGTAGCCGAGAGCACTGCCGTCGAACTCGACCGTCACGATCACTAGGCCTGTTGCCACCAGACCGGCCGGGACGACAAGGAGGTACCGCCACTTCGGTGTCGACAGACTTCGGGCCAGCAGCGCAGGCATCGTGATCCATCCTCCGAGGATCAGCCCTGCCGCGAGCCGGCCACCGGCGCCGGCCGTGATCGTCAACAGGAGGATCACGCCCAACGCCGACGCGCTCACCACGACGAGACGCTTCACACGCCTGGCGAAACTCGGATCCGACGACATCTCCGGTGCCTGACGCGATGTCGCGTAGCGCGCGGTGCCCCGCATCGGTGCCTACCCCCGGACCGAGCCCGCGACCGCCTGGGCTTTGAATCCCTGTCGCCGGCGAGCCGTTGCGTCGCGTGAGTACAGGCGCATTCCCAGTGCAATCCCTTGGGTTTCGAGTTCCTCCACCGTCATGTGCTTCGGTTGGAAGTTGACGTCGAACAGGGTGCACTTCTCCCATGCGCGCGGCTCGAGGATGCGGTCTTCGGCGAGCAACCGCTCGTAGAGGGCGGTTCCCGGGAACGGAGTCAGGAATGTGATCTGGACATCGAACGGCAGGGCGGTCTCGACGAAGTGTTCGACGTCGTCGAAGACCCCCTGGGTGTCACCGTCCAGCCCGAGCACGAAGCACGCGTTGACGGCGATGCCGTGGGATTGAATGACCTCGATCGCCCGGTAGTAGCCGTCGATCTGCTTGCGCTTCCAGTTGTGCTTGAGCTCGAGGCCTTCCAGTCCCTGCTCCGTCGGGCTCTCCAACCCGATCAGCAGCTCTCGGCAACCGGCCTCTTTCAGGAGCTTCAGCAGCTGCACGTCGGCGGCCACCGATACGTCCGTCTCGGTGAACCAATGCAGACCCAGGCCCCCCATCGCCTCGGCCAACTCTCGGCCGTAGTGCTTGTCGACGAACGTGTTGTCGTCGGCCAGCTCGATGAACGGTTCATCGATCCACATGTCCTTGATCGCTTGAATCTCGGCGATGACCCTGGCGACGGGCTTCCGCTTGTAGCGCGACGTCAACAGGATCGAGCTCGCGCAGAACTCGCAGTGCCACGGGCAACCCCGATGGGTCTGCACCGTCAAACGGTTGTACCGCTCCGGGTCGAGGAGATCGAAGCGGGGGATCGGCGCGGCCGCGAGATCGAACTCGACACCCTTCGCGGAGTAGATCCCTGCGAGCCGGCCGGCCTCCGCGTCGGCGATGACTCGGGGCCAGACCGTCTCACCTTCACCGACGACGACCGCATCGCAATGCTCCAAGGCCTCCTCAGGAAGGCACGTGACATGCAGGCCCCCGATGACGGTGGGCACTCCTGCGGCCCGGTACCTGTCGGCCAGCTCGTAGGCCTCGTTGATCTGCGCCGTGTACGAGGACAGTGCTGCCAGGTCGCACTCGGGAAGGTCGTCCAGGTCACGGATGTCGGCAACCTCGATGTAGTCGACCTCGTGACGGTCCGGTGTGAGGGCCGCCAGGGTCAACAGCGAGAGGCTGGGAAGAGAGGCGATCGCCTTCCCACGCTCGATGAACCCGGGCAGCGTGAGCCCCACCTCAGCGAGAATCGGGTTCTGCACCCGGAGTCCGCTCATCGCGATCAGGGCGATTCTCATGAGGTCACCTCCCGAAGCGGTATCGATCGACACACGCTCCTACTCCAACGATCGGTGCACGATTACCGACCAGACCGTGCCGAAGGTCATGGCCATTGAGCCGGCGCTCGGTGATGTCGGGCGACCTGGACTACGTCGGGCCGATGCTGATGGGCAATGAGCGTCGTGACCAGCTTCGATCGGTGCCGCCGGCTGCGGGCCTGGGCTGCTCACCGCAGCGGATCGTCACCTTCGTGCACGGTTTCCACGAGGAGTGGCGCGACGGCGTCGAGCGGCGGGCCGCGGTCGCGGCACTGCCGCGGTGGATCGGCTACTGCCTGGATCGCGGCGCCGTTCCCGATCACCTGGCCTCGCCGTGCAGGGACTTGGCCGGGCGGATCGAGACCGATCCGGACGCCGTCGCTGCGCTGGGCGCTCCCGTTCCGCAGGTGCCCACGCCGGAGCTGGTTGGGGCCGGCGCATGATCCCCGGGGCCGCCGAGCGCACAGTGGGCGAGGCCGCCGAGCTCGCCGGCACGTGTCAGGTCGTGGACCAGGCGATGCGGCTGGCCGACTGGGCGGCTCGCCATCGCCCGCAGGTGACCCCCGGCGGTGCGCTGCGGCCCGCCGAGGTGCCGGCAGCCGCGCGGGCGCTGGGAATGCGGGGAGTGAGTTGGGTCCGGCGAGCCGCCGACGTGCCGGACCTGCATCGGGCGTGGCTGATGGCGGCCGCGGCGAACCTGATCAGCATCGAGGCCGGATCGGCCTCGAGGGGGCCGATGCTGGCCTCGTGGCCGCCGCCCGAGGCCGAGACGCTGCTGGCGGCTTGGCTGGACGGCGTCCGGGCGATCTGCGCCGAGGCGTCGCCGAAGCGGCGTCCGCAGACCATGATCCTGCTCGTCACCCTGGCGCTGGACCTGCTGGCCGAGCCGGAGGAGATCGCCGCGCACCAGCACCGCGCCGACGTGCTGCGCGCCCAGAGCCACCGTGCGGTGTGCGACGACGACTACCTGTACGACCACGTGGACATCGACCGGCTCCACGGCCTGTTCGCCCGTCCGGGGCGGGACGCCGCGTGGCCGATGCACACCCTGCTGACCCACCTCGGCGCCGTGGACGGTACGGCGGCCGATCCGCGGCCGACTGCCCTCGGGCGCTGGGCGGTCTCGGCCTTGCGCGGCGACGTTCCACCACCGGTGGAGGGGTTGTCGGCCTCGGAGCTGCTCGATCGGCTGGCAGCCAGCGACGACGCCGAGGAGCAGTGGCGGGTGGCAGGTCCGTGGCTCCGGCAGCGTCCGCCGGAACGGTCGCCCGACGAGCTGCTCGCAGCGGCTCGTGAGGTCGGGGCGGCGCGGCGACTGGCCGCCGTGAACCTCGTCGACGGGCTGGGGGAGGAGACGGTACCCGCCTGGCTCCGCCTGCTCGACGACCCGCAGGTCGGCCCGCACGCCCGCACCGCCCTGGCCGACTGGGACCAGGGACCGGGACCGGCTCCGGAGGACGAGGAGTGGCTGATCGTCGAGAACGCGGTCGCCCGGTGGGAGGTCGGCGGTCCGGACGCCGCGCTGTGCGAGCTGCTCGACGTCCACGGCGCCGGTGAGCCGGCCGAGGTGATCGCACTGCTCGACGGCCACAGCCACCCGCAGGCCGCGGCCCTGGCGCAGGCGTTGCGCGACGCGGTGACCTCCGGCGCGCCCCTGGCCGTGCACCAGGTGCTGCAGCTGAAGGTGTCCCTGACCGGTTGGCGGCCTCCGATCTGGCGTCGGGTGCTGGTGCCGGCCTCGGACACTCTCGGGGACCTCCACGAGGTGATCATGGTCCTGCTCGGGTGGGACGGTGATCACCTGCATCGGTTCCAGGTGGGTGAGCGCTGCTACGCCGACCCGTACCACGAGTTGGAGCAGTGCTCGGACGAGTTCCGGGCCAGGCTGTTCCAGGTGTTCGGACGGCGCGGTGCCACGGTCGGGCACGTCTACGACTTCGGGGCTCACCGGCAGCACCAGATCGTTCTCGAGCAGGTGCTGCCACGTCAGGACCACGAGGTCTACCCGCGGTGCATCGACCACGCGCACGATGCACCCCCGGAGTACGACGACCCCGAGGACCCGCAGGACCCGCGGCCGTTCGATCGTGACGCCGTCAACGCTCGACTGGCCCGCTCGCAGTAGCGAGGCCCGGCGACTCACTCACGGGTGCTGATCTCGACGTTGTGGCCGGCCGGCCGATAACGATCACGCTCCGCGCCGAGACGGCGGTCGGCCGCCTGATGCCTGGGGTCGCCCTGGACGCCGGTGGCCTGATCGCTCTGGATCGCAACGACCGGCGGGTGATCGTCCTGCTGGCACGGGCGGCGCAGACGATCGGCACCGTGACCATCCCGCGCTGGACGGTGCCGATGCCGTCATTCGTGGGCCGACCGCTGTTGGCCGCTGGGAACGATGTCGTCGATGCGCACGTCGTCGTGTGTGCCCGCCGCGCCGGCGTCGTGACATCGGACACCGCGGTGACGCCGGGGCGGCCCCATGTCGGCGGATCGGCCCGGCTCAGGCGCCATGGCGACATTCCCGGACGACGGTTCCGATCGCCGCGTCGAGTGCGCCGTCGTCGGTGACGTCGAGCCAGAGCCGCGGTCTCGGCCGAAGGTTGTCAGCCCGGGCGCCCTGGCCATGACGATCAGGCGCGAAGCGCCCTCGTCCGCGCCGAGGCGTTCGACCATGATCGTCTCCAGCTGGGCGAACGCACCCTCCTGCCGGGCTCCGGTCACCACCGCGACCGTGACGGTGCTGAACTCCACCGCGCGTGCTGGGAACCCCGCAGCCGGCACCCGACGTCAGCCCTTCCCCGTACCCGGGCCTGGCCCCGTTCGGTCCCGACACCGCCGCGTTCTTCTTCGGGCGGGAGAAGGAGCTCGAAGAGCTGCAGCTGCGCATCCGAGCGCACTCCTTCGTCGCGCTCGTCGGCCCCTCCGGCTCCGGGAAGTCCTCCCTGCTCGGCGGCGGGGTGCTGCCGCGCCTGTCAATCGCCGAGGACGTCGTGGTCCGCCGGGTCACGCCGCAGGGTTCCCGGTTGGATGCCCTGGCCGGTGCCCTCGCCATCACCGGCCCGGTCGTCACGCCGGAGGCGGCCGCCGGCGCGGTGGGCCGCCTGCTGGCCGAGGTGCCCCGGGGTCGACTGGTCCTCATCGTCGACCCGCTCGAACCGCTCCTCGCCGAACCGGTGGAGGAGGCCCGCCGCTGGCTCGAGGTTCTGGCCAGGCTGCGCCGCACGCCCGGCTGCACGGTGGTGGTCGGCGTGCGCGCCGACTACTACGGCGAGCTGATGGCCAGCCCCTTGTGGCCGCTGGGACCGGGCGAGCAGTTCGACGTTCCGCCGCTGTCCGACGAGCGGCTTCGGGAGGTCATCGTCCGGCCCGCCCGCGTGGTCGGCGGCTACGTGGACGACGTCCTGGTGGAACGACTGGTCCAGGAGATCGGTCCGGTCGCGCGGGGGCACGGGCTGCCGCTGCTCCAGCAGACCCTGTCGCTGCTGTGGGAACGGCGCGACTACCGGCTGGTGACGCTGCATTCCTACGAGCGGCTCGCGTCCGGACGGCGCAGCGCACTGGCGGTCGCCGTCTCGACACACGCGGACGGCGTCCTGGGCCAGCTCCCACCCGGTGGTCTCGACGTCGCCCGCCGAATCCTGGTTCGGCTCGTGGACCTGCGCGGCGACGAGGGCCCGGACGGCGCGTCGACGCCGCGGCGGTACCTGCGCCTCCGGTTGCCCGTGGCGCAGCTGCGACGCGTGGACGAGGACCCCAAGCTGTTCGCGGCGGTCCTCCAGACCCTGGCCAAGGGCCGTCTGGTCGCACTGGACGGCGCGGTCACCGACCGCCACGCCGAGGCGAAGCTGGTCCACGACGTGCTCTTCGACAGCTGGGCGACGCTCACCGGCTGGATCGGCGAGGACGCCGCCGACGAGCGTCGCCGGCGGCGGGTCGAGGTCGACGCCTCCAGCTGGGATGGCCGTAACCGCCCGTGGGAGAGCTGTTACCGCGGCCGCCAGCTGACCGAGACGGTGCGGTGGATGGACGGCGCCGCCGCCGATCTCACGCCGCTGGCCGGGGCCTTCGTCCGGGCCGGGCTCCGCCGGCGTCGCGTCGTCCGGGGTCTCGGCGTCGCCGCGACGCTGGCCACGACCATACTGGTGGTCCTGCTCGTCACCGCTGTCCTCGCCCCGGCCCTACGGGGCTACCGCCTGCGTGAGGAGGCCAGGGCGCTCGGTCCGACGGTGTTCCTGCCCGCCGGCACGGCACGGATCGGTCCACAGCGCACCCAGGTCGAGGTGGCGGCCCTGCGGGTGGACCTCCACGAGGTCTCCCTGGGGCAGTATCGCCTCTGCGTCCAGGCGGGAGAGTGCCTTCGCCCCGACGAACCTGCCGGACCGGAACTGTTCGCCTCCGGGCCGCCGCGCCTTCCGGTCGTCAACGTGACGGCGTTCAACGCGACCGCCTACTGCCGCTGGCTGGGCGGCCGGCTGCCGTCGGTCACCGAGTGGCAGCGGGTCGCCGGCGGGCTGGACGGACGCCCGTACCCGTGGGGGACGGAACCGCCGACGCGGCAACGGGTCAACGCGGGTTTCGACGAGCAGGAAGGTGGCCTTGCGCCCGTCGATGGCCCTGACTTCGCGGCCGGCCGCTCCCCGGACGGCGTCGGGCAGTCGGACACGCTCGCGGTGATGGGAGGCGGGTACGTGCTCGAACCGCTGCGGGTCGGCTCGGGATGGGCCGCCGTGGCCGCGGGCCGGGACGAGCGCACCGGGTTCCGGTGCGTGTTCGGTGTGAGTTGACCGAGAGGACACGACGATGACCGACCAACCGCATGACGACGACGTGACGCGGTACGCGAGCGAGGTTCTGGGCGTCTCGGTGGAGATGCGACGTGCCGGCTTCCAGCGCCTGCTGAGAAGGAACGAGCTGAGATTCGTGGCCACGTACGAGCTGACCGATCCACGACCGGCCACCTTCAGCGTGACCGCCGTCTACTCGAACACATCGGAGAAGGCGGCCGCGGACCTGCAGCGTCTCCTGGACCCCATGCGCATCGGCTTCTCCGTGGTGCCGGCGGCCAAGGACGACACCGACACCCCGAAGAAGCAGGACGCCATCACGAATCGGCCCCCGGTCGAACCCGTCCTGTTCGAGCTACGCAGCCCAGCCGAGCTCGACGACTCGCTCGACTGGGTCGCCGTGATCGACCCGATCACTGCCCCCATAGCGGGATCGACGGCGCCCCATGAATATGTCGCCGTTGGCGCCAGATTCAGGCGCGTCACGGTCAGCGTCGCCGCCGGTGTCGCCAATGTGACCACGTACGACACCCAGAGGGTCGTCGCCCCGAAGCGGTCGGCCGTTCGCAACACCCACAGCGTCAAAGTCGACGGCCTCGCCGTGAACTCCAGTACACGCTGAGCGGCCGTTCAAGAGGCGTGTAGCCGTAGCGCTGCAACGGCGAGCGCCTTGAGGATCTTGCGCGTGCCGGACATCGATCTGGCAGCCGGCCACGGCTCGCCGCTAGCAGGTGATCTTGAAGGACTGTGTAGCGCACTCCCACCGGGCGGGTGTGCCGCATCGCAGTGCCGCGCTGTCGATGCAGATCGGCCTCTGGAGCTGGACGAGCAGATGTATGCCAGCAGGAGTTGGGCCGTCCGGAGACGTCAGAACGGTGGTGTGGGTTCTGGTGGTGGTGGTTTGGGGACGTCGACGAGCAGCGGTCGTGGGGTGGAGTGGTAGCGGCGGCCGTCGGGTGTGGTCCATTCGAGGCCGTCGCCGGTCGCGCGTACGGTGAACCCGTCCTGGTGTTTGAGGCGGTGGTGGAAGCGACACAGGGACTGCAGTTCGCAGTCGCAGGTGGGTCCACCGCCGCCGTCGCCCTGCCAGGGGGTGCGGTGGTCGAGGTCGCATAGGTCGGCGCGGCGGCGACAGCCGGGGAAGCGGCAGTGCCCGTCGCGCAGGTGGATGAACTCGCGGGCCCGTGGCCCGGGGACGTAGCTCGGGGTGTAGGTGGATCGGCCGAGGCCGAGCAGTGTGCCGTGCGTGGCCGACCCGCCGCCCTGCTCGCGGCTGCGGTCCTCGACGACGGCGCAGCGCCAGGTGCCGGTGGCGGCGGCTTCGCGGGCCATCTGTGCCGGGATCGGGCCGTAGCCCTCGAGCAGCGCGGGCGCGTCGGACGCGCCGGTGAGCACCGACAGGGGGACCAGGACGACGACGTCCGCTCGGGTGTGCCCCCGCTGGTCGGCGGCCTGGGACGGCGTCTGGGTCGCCTCGTCGTCCGCGAAGTGGTCGGGGTGTTCGGCGGCGCGGGTGACGGCCTCGACGAGGGTGTCGGCGCGGGTGGCCGAGGGGTGACGCCCGTCGGGGTCGCATGGACCGGTCCAGGGGCGTTCGGCGTCGTGCGCGTGGGCGGTGGTCGGCAGGTCGTCCTGACCCTGGCGGGCGGCCATGGTCAGGGCGTTCAGCGCGGTGCGGACCGCTTCGATGTCCTCGGCGCCGGTGAGCAGGGTCATCGTGCCCATGCCCGGACCGGCCGGGCGGAAGGTCACTCGGCGGGCTGCCCGGTCGGTCCGTACCCGCTCGGCCAGCGCGTCGGGGTCGGCTGCCGCGACCAGCCGGTCGAGTCGTTCGGCCAGGGCCGGGCGGGTGAGCGCCACGATCTGTGGGGCGATCGCCGCCTCCACGGCGGCGGTCGCCTCCGGCGAGAGCGGCATGGTCTTGTCCACGACCAGGCGGGCCTTGGCCGTCTCCAGCTCACCGGCGAGGAGCATGCGGTGCAGCGTGGGCAGCGTTGCCAGACCGGACCCGGTGTTGATCAGCGTCTCGGCTGCGTACCGGGAGATCCCGCAGGCCAGGGCGGCCTCCTGGGCGGTCACCGACGCGGCCACGTCCTCCCGGTCCGGTGTCCGGTTGCGCAGGTGGGGTCGCTGCTGCTCGACATGTGTGGTCAGTACCGTCATCTGCACCGCGGTGGCCCACCCGGCGACCCGCTGTGCCGCGGCAGCCAGGTCGACGAGGTCGTGGTCGGCCAGGTCCTCCAGGTCGCCGGGTACCAGATCACCGACCACCCGCCCGATCGCGCCCGCGAGGTCCGCGCCGGCCGACAGCGCGTGCAGCGGGACCCCGGTGTAGGCGTCGGCGAGCCGGTATGACTCGTCCCACGAGGCCGGCGCGTCGTCCCAGGTCTGGGCCTGCCACTGGCTGGCCCAGTTCTCGTCGTCCTCCTCCGGCGGCTCCTCGCCGGCGGCCAGTCGGGCCTCCCACTGCTGCGCATAGCCCTCGGGGAACGCGCAGCCGGGGTCGGCCTGCAGCCGGGCGATCTCCGCGTCCACCTCGGCTGCCGGCACCGGCACCATCACTGATTCGAACATCAGTTCGATTGTAGCGAAACGGGTTGGTGGGTGCAAGGTTTCGACGGGATCGGAGGTGGCCTCGAACCAATCAGCGTCCGCGGCGCATGGGCGACCAGCAGCACACGCTGCTACCGCCGTTCCCCCAGCAGGCAGCCGTAGGAGCGACCGCTGCCTCCCGCCGTCGACCGGTCAGCGGTATCGGCCACGTCTTCGACCGGGCAACGGCCGCGTCGGTGGGTCTCGTGGTCGCCCGGCCTGCTGACGGGGTGCCCGTAGGCAGCTCGGCCAGTCCGGGTCAGGCGTTCTCGACGATCCCGGCGGCGAGCGCCGATCGGAAGCGGTCGAAGGGGTCGAGGTGGCGATACCGGGTGTCGACCCGCCGCCAGCCCGTTCAGAACACGACGTCGGCGAGCAGGTAGACGTGTGTCGGGTCCGTGACGCTCGGGTCGAGAAGGAACACGTCGACGCGCGTCGTAGTCGAGCAGAGCGGCGCGAGGCTTCGGTCGCGTCTCCGAGCGCGGAGTAGGCCAGGGCTGCGATGCGTGGCGTGCCCTGCCGTCCCGCGTCGTCCCATGCGGCGCGGATGCGCTGCGCGAACTGCTTCACGGCGTCCGGCGGCACCTCGCCGGCCATCCAGCCCACACCGAACTCGACCACCCGGCGGATCGCTGCATCGGTGGTGCCTCCGATCAGCAGCGGCACGCCACCCCACACCCAGCCCCAGAGTCAGCCGACCGTTCGTCAGCTGGTCCACCGTCGCCGCCTGCTTCGCGAGCTCCGCGATGTTCCGCGCGGGCGCAGTCAACACGTTGGACAGAAACCGGATCCGCTCAGTCACCGCGCCGGCGGCCGCCGATAGAGAGCAGTGGCAGTATCGCTGGATGGAGCACTGATCCACGGGCTGCGCCCCGGGGCGTTGACTACAGCACGAGGATGGGGTGCTCGAGCCGGACCACCTGGCTTGGAGACGAGCAGGTGAGGCGCAAGGTCAGCGCGATCGCATCCTTGAGCGAGCCGCTGATGGGGGCCGACTCTCCGGAGGTGACGACTGCCCGGCCGGTCTCAACGCGCCGGTCGCTGCGATCCTGGCGGAAGTCGATGAACACCTGGATTGCCGCGCTGTCGTCGGGTCCACTCTGACCCGTGGCCGAGACCGAGGTGTGCAGCGCGGTGAACGATCTGGTCAGGTCATACCGGACCTCGCGCTCGCGGTCGTCGGACTGGTTGCTCGGGCAACCCAACTCGATGTCCACCCCATCGACTGTCACGAACCCTGCACCCGCGATCGGGGCCAGTCCGGCCAGATCCCGACCGGGCGTCGGTGTCGGCTGCGTCGTACCCGCGGTGGCGGCGGGGGTATCGCCGCTCGACGTCGGCGTGACTGACGGCGGCGCGGACGGGGCGGCGGTCCCAGACGTGGGTGACGGGCGTTCGTTGCCGCTTTCCGCTGCCGGCACGAAGAACACCAGCACAGCGGCGAACGCTCCCACCACGGTGGCCACGCCCACCACAATGCTCATCGGCGTGCGAAGGCGTTCCAGCAGACCCTCGTGAGGTGGCGTGTCGGCCACGCGAAACTCCCTCTGAGCCACGGCCTCGATGTCGCTGCACAGGTTATCCCCTCGTCGGGGCAGGTATTCGACGGGTTCCCAACAAGCGAGTCCCTGATGCCCATACGGGATGGGTGCTTCTTTCTTGAAGATACGGCCATGGTCCGTCCTTGGCCGCGCTAGGCTCCCAGCGACGCGGAGGGGGAACCGACCTCGGGTCGGGTGCCGAAGCGCCGAGCAGTGTCTTTGGATGTCAGCCGGGTGGGAGCCGAGTTCAGATGCGCTTTGTGCCCGATCGCGGTGCGGTCAATTCTCTGATGGTCGCAGGGGCCGCGGCGATCGTGGCCGCGGTGGCTCTCGGGGTGTCGATCGTGGCGCTGTTCGCCGTCCGGTCAGATGAGTCCGTGGCTGCGGGCCCCACCCCCACCCCATCGGTCGTCGAGACCCCCGATCCCACAGTGTCGCGCTCGATCGAGCCCACTGACAGTCCCTCGCCGACAGAGGATCTGGAGGCGTCCAGCTCTGGTCCGTACGACACCGACGGGCCGCTGCCCAGCGTCGACGCGCAATACACAACCGCCTACGAGGACGTCAAGATCACCCTGTCCAAGTCGAGTGGCTCCAGCTATCGGGGCTTCGATCTGGATCAGCCCCTGGTGAACCCGGAACCCGCGGCCGCGGACGGACGGCTCAATTTCTCCGATGTCGCCTTGCAGTTCGACTCCGACCGGGTCGCCATCGCCAAGTCCCCTCAGGTCACGCCGGCGGAATGCGCCAGCGCCATCCAACTCTCACCCTCCAGTACCACCGTCAAGGTCAGCGAGGATCTCGTCCTGTGCACGGTCACGAACGGGCGGGGGGCGCTCAATGAACCAGAACGGCTCAAGATGGTGAGGATCATCGTCAACTCGGTGGCGGACGACGGCGCCACCATCGTCTCCCTCACCGCGTGGGAACTGCCTCGCTGATCGAAGGGCGCGAATCGCTGACCCGGGGCCGCCGGAATGGCGTCGAAGGCATGTGTAATCGATACGAAAGCAGGTTCGCATGAACGAGAACGCACAGAACCCGTCCCAGCAACAGCCGTACTCATCGGGCGAGCACGCGCCGACGTACCCGTCCGTGCCGGCTGCCCACCAGAGCGGCGGTGTGCCGGCATCCGCAGGCTCCAGCCACGGCTCCGTACCGGGGTGGCCGATGGGTTACGCAGCGCCGCCGCGGGTCGCAGCCAAGAATCCCGGTGTGGCGGCAGTCCTGTCCGCGGTGTGGACGGGCGCCGGTCAGATCTACAACGGACAGATCGGGTTGGGGCTGCTGTTCATGGGGCTGCAGGTCATCAACGCCCTACTCATGTTCGTCGTCATCGGGTTCTTCACCGGCTTCGTCACCTGGCTGGTGGCCATGATCATGGCCTACAACACGGCGAAGAGCTTCAACGAACAACACGGCATCATCTCCTGACGTCAGGCCGCCGGCCCGGGGTCTGGGACGTCGCTGAGACGGACCCGTTCAAGGCGACGGTGACCTCCCGACCCATGATCGCCGTGGTGGAGGAACGGTCGAGGTGAGCCGGTGACACCACCGATGATCTCGGGCCGCCCCCACCGACACCTGACCGCTCCCGCACGCTCGGGACCGCCGGACCCGGGAGCGCCCGGCGGTCCGGCGTCTACCGCGACAATGCGCTTATGCGCTTCACCGAGCAGGAACTCACCGTCGCCGTCCAGACCGCGGCCCAGCTGGCGTTCGCGTCCAGCACGGGACGCAAAGGGCGGAAGGACCCGGAGTCGGCGTGGCAGGGGCTGACGCCGCACCAGCGCTACCAGCTGCTGGAGCCGGTGAGTGCGCAGGTGCTGCCGGTCCTGGAGGCCCTGCCGGAGGTCGAGGTGGCGGCGGGGACGGCGCCGGCCTTCACGCTCGCGCAGATCACCGGCGCGGTCGAGCAGACCATGGGCGAGGGTGGCGGTCGGTTCCGCCGCAAGGTCGCCGTGGCCGGCCGGGTGGCGCTGATCAAGGCCGCGCTGGATGCCCTGCCGCCCCGGGAGGACCCGGACAGCCTGCACGTGCCGGACCACCTCTGACCTCGGCTGAGCTGCTGCCCCCAAGCCGACACCAGCGGGGTCGTCACGTCCACCGTCGCGTCGGTGACCGGGCGGGCCGAGCCCAGATCCAGCACCCGGCCGACGCACTCCTTCAGGTCGGAGCGGTCACGGGCTGCCCAGATCTGCGTAGCGACGGCCGCTTCGCCTTGTCGGGGCTCAGCCGTCTACGCAGCAGTATGGCCTCCGGTGATGTGGCCGAAGGGTACGTGGCCGCTGCGGACATCGACGTCGTCCCGCTTCCGGTGGCTGCGGACCTCGCTGACCATGCTCGTCCCGTGGAGAGGCGCGTGCTGTGCTGCCGCTGCGAGAGATCGCGGAGCAGTACCCCGAACTGGCTCAGGGGGACAGAACGCGAATGCCGAGGACGCCGGCGGCGTCGGCCATGCGGTCGTCATAGGTGACCACGCCGTCGAGGTCGTCGCCCAGGCGTAGCGCAGCGGCGAGGTGGACGGCGTCCAGGGATCGCATCACGGCGGGGTCGAGTTCGCCGGCTCGGGCGAAGGTCTCGGGGGTGAGCGCCACGATGGCGATGCTATCTAGTAGATCCCGCACGGCTGCAAGGGCGGCGGGGCCGACGCGGCGTGCAGCCCGGATGGCCTCGGTGTGCAGCAGATCGCACGACCACAGGGGCCCGCGCTCCTCTTCCTCGTCGACCCAACGACGAAGTTCTGTGCTGCGTTCTTCCAGAACGGCGAGCTTCAGGAAGGCCGAGGTGTCCAGGTACCAGGCCATCAGCGTTCGTCGGCGCGCATGGCTGCCAAGGCGGCAGCGGCGTCCAGGTCGGTGGCCGGCTCAGCCGGTGGTGGCGCATCGCGCAGGCGGCGGCGGGGAAGGCGCACCTCGTCGGCGGCGATCAGATCGGCCGCCCCGGGGCGGCGTGTGATCGGCACCAGGCGGGCAACGGGGCGGCCTCGGTCGGTGACGGTGATCGAGGCGCCGAGTGCCACGCGGCGCAGCACCTCGCTGGCGTTCTGCCGCAGCTCGCGGACCCCAATACTCTCCATGTGCTACATGGTAGCACTTTGTCGGCGAGGGTCACCGGTGGGCAGCGAGCCTGACAAGGACGGCACCTGAGGACCGCACCGTGCCTCCTGGCCCGGACGCCGCGCCGGACGTCGAGGTCTCGCCCGCGCTCTCGCGGACAGGGGTGCCGGCTCACCTATCGTGCGGTGGTGACCTCGCAACTGGTGGCGGTGGCCTTCGACGCGCAGGACCCGGCCCGGCTGGCGCGGTTCTGGGCGGGTGTGCTCGGCCGAGAGGTCGTCGCTGGTGCGCTGCTTCCCGGGACGGATACGCAGCTGGGCCTGCGCCCGGGAGCCTGATCACGCTGTTCCACCTCGGCGGCGCCGTTCTCGACGGTCAGGCCTCCAGCTGCGCGCCGTACCGCTGCGCGTCCTTCCTGATCACATACGGAAGCCACTGGACCGACCCGGCCGAGGACGACATCCACCGTGACTGGACGCGGTCGGTGTCGCGCCAGATCGCAGCGCACGGCCTTGGCGGCGGCTACGCCAACTTCGAGGCCGAACAGGGTCGGCTGCGCGGGCCCGCCATGCCGGGAACGGCGCGTCGTCGGCTGATCGCGCTCAAGCCCAGCTACGACCCTGACAATGTGTTCCACCACAACGTCAACATCGACCCCGACGACGACCACTGACACGACGCCGTGTTCGTCGCGGCCCTCGTCCTGATCCTGGTGTCGATCGTGACGCCGGCGCTCAGGGTCGCAACGGCGCTGTCGCCCCGGCCGGTTCAGCCGAGGGTGAGGACGACCGGTTCGCGCTCGGACCCGGTCACCGTCACCGTGGCGCGGGTGCTGCCCGTATCGTGCGCCGCCCACACCTCGTAGGTGCCGGGCACCGGCACGCCGAGCGCGAAGCCTCCGTCGGGGTCGGTCAGTGCGGCGATGTCCGGGACCGGGGCCGGGCCCGCCGACACGCCCACGCGGGCGCCGTCCACGGGCCGCCCGGTCGGGGCGACGACGACGCCCCGCAGAACCAGTGCCATCGCCGTCGCCCCTCTCCGTCCCTGCGGCTCAGGCCTTCCAGGCCACGAAGTTGTCGAAGACCGGCTTCGTGATCCGGGTGCCGCTGTTGGTGACCGTGCCGCCGTAGGCGTGCACGGCGACGCCGTACCGGCCGCCGTTGACGATCCGATAGACGCTGGACCCGCTCTGGCCGCCGTAGGTGTCGATGTCGTAGTACACCTTCCGCGGGCCGACCGAGTCCACCTTGTTCCAGTGGTACCACTGCGTTCCCGTGGGCTTGTCGCCCGGGTACCCCGAGATGTTCACCGTCGAGGACACCAGCGTGGCGTCGGAGTAGGCCCCGAAGCCGAACCACCCGGTGCTTCGGCCCAGGTCGCTGGGCAGGATGATCGCGCCGTAGTCGTAGTTCGGGTCGCCGTTGGTCGACCAGCCGACGACGGTTCTCAGGTTGCCGGTCGTCACCGACCCGAAGGGCAGCGTGTTCCCGTTGCGGCCGGGCATCACCTGGATGCTCTGCACCCAGCCGTCGCGCCCGGGCACGCCGCTGTTCTTGATGTAGACGACGTGGCCGGCCGTCGCCAGCGTGTGCGGGCCGATGAACCAGCCGGTGCCGATCCACCGCGAACCGTCCCGCGCGGTGATGAGCAACGACGCATGGACCGACCACGGGTAGACCCCTGTGTTGGTGATCTGGATCCGGTTGTCCGGTCCGTGCACGACCTCGGCGCTCGACGGGGCACCGTAGGACGCCTCGCCGATCGGCCGCAGCCCGGTCAGGTCCGGGACCGCCTCGCCGGCCTGGAAGGCCTCCGCGGCGACGGCGGCGACCGACTCGACCTCCTGGCCCTCGACGGAGAGGGACTCGCCCTCGCCGGCCTGGGGTTCGGAGACGGCCTCGGTGTCGACCTGCTCGGCGCTGTAGTCGACCTGGTTGGACACCGGCTGGTGCGGGTTGGTGACCTCGTCGGATGTTCTCTCGCTCATGGTCTTCCCCCTCGTGTGCGCCGTCCCCGTGACGGCGCTGGTGGTCTGAGGAGGGTCGGGACGCCCCGTGTGATACCGGACGGGGCGCGCGAGGCCCGCCCGCCGGGCTACTGCGCCGGGCGGGACTCGATGTCGTCGAACGGGTTCCAGCCCGGCGGCGGCTTGCCCGACTGCTGTTCGAGGCGGTTGTCGCACGGGATCCCGCACGGGGTGCCGGGTTCGTCGGTTCGCAGCCAGCCCCCGCGTCGTCCGGTGGTGACCGGGTGGTGGTCGTCGCGGAGCATGCAGGCCACGCCGGGGGCCCGGTCGGCGACCAGGTCGTGGTAGCCGCGAACACGGGCGTGCCGGGGGAGACCCGGTCCCGGACGTCGACCACCTCCAGGTCGTGCCGCTCGCCGAGCAGCACGAAGTCCCTGGCGTTGCGGGCGTCCTCGCCCAGGCCCCAGGACCCGATCTCGCCCGCGTGGGCCAGCAGGCGCTGCGGTCCCCAGGTCAGCGGCACGGCGAGCAACGCAGCCGACACCAGGACGGCGGCCCGCCGGCCGGGACGTCCCGGCCGGGTGCGCCCGGCCCAGCGCCACACGACGTCCGCGCCGGCCACGGCCAGCAGCCCGAAGGGCGCGGCGAGCATGAGCAGGCGGTACTGCCCGGGGAACTGCGGGACGGTCAGGGCGATGGCGACCAGACCGGTCCCGGCCAGGGTGAGGTCGCGGACGACGGTCCTGCGGCGGCGTGGGCCAGGTCAGCGCGAACACGACGAGCAGCCAGGGGTTGAGCAGCCCTCGATCTGCGTGACGCCCGCCCGGTGGCTGAGTAGAACGTAGCTGCCGAGCACCAGGGCGGGGGCGACGACCCGGACGTGGGGATGCGGGTCCCACCCGGCGGTCAGCCGCCACAGCACCACGCCCCCGGCCAGCACCCCGGCGATCTCGAGCAGCCGCGGGCCGACCACCCCGACCCCCAGCGACAGCCAGGCCTGGAAGAACCAGTAGATCCCCGGCTGCTTGATGTCCCAGAAGTCGCGGTAGTACACCCCGCCGTCGGACAGCCTCCGCGCGCCCACCTCGAAGACCGTCTGGTCGCCGTCCCCGGGGAACCACAGGTAGACCAGGCAGATCGGGACCAGGAGTGCCACCGACCAGACGGCGTGCGGCACCCGCGGCGTGATGTCCCCGCGCGTGCGGTGCTGAGCTGTTCGGTGAGCATGCCCCCAGTCCCCGGTCCCTGCGCGCCGCGCGGTGCAGTCCGCGGCGCCCTCCTCAGCGACTCGATGGCGAGCCCAGTGAATGGGAACGTGACGGAATGCGTTTCTCGGATCGGGGCGCGGATATGGGTGGTTCGGACGATGGCTGACCTCGCGCCGGGGCCGTCCGGCCCGGGTCTGTGCGGCGGCTGTGCGTTCGCGCGGACGAACCAGACCCGCCGCGGCACGACCTACTGGCGCTGCACCCGTGCTGGCTGGGACGAGCGGCTGGTCAGGTACCCGCGGGGGTCCCCTCGCCGGCATCTGCGCCTGACCAGCACCAGCCCGCCGATCAGCAGCACCCGGTGTCGAGGGCGCTGGGTCTGGGCGCCGGCCACCTCGATCTCGGGCAGCGCCCGGAGGAGGGGCATGTCGACATGGCCGACCCGGACGGCTACGAGTCTGCCTCAGAGTTCACGTGTGACGAGGCGGGCGTTCGACGGCAGCGGGGCGTCGATCTGGCGTGCGAGATCGAGGAATGCGTGGTGGCCGGGGAGCCGCTCCAGCGCCTGGTGGATCAGCAGGCGGGCTGTCGGCAGGTCGCCGCGTGCCAGGGCCAGCCGCGCCCGGAGGAAGGCCTGTTCCGGGCCGCCCAGCGCGGGGTGCTCGGCGAGGCGGTCCAGCAGCGGTTCCTCCTCGGAGCCCATGAAGCGGTCGACGAGGATCAGGTGCCAGTCGATCATCGTCTGGGCCCGGCGGGCCACCCGGTCTTCGAGGTCCCGGTGCCGCTGTTGAGCCTGATGAGCCCGGTAGGACCTGCCCCGGCCGCGCGTCGGCTCCGGGGCGGGTGGCGGTGGGGCCAGGCCGTCCAGGACCCGCAGGTAGTGCTGGGTGAACGTCGTCCAGGTGTCGGGGACGGTGAGCAGTCCGGCCAGGACGTCGCTGAGCCGGCTCTCCCGTTCGGAGATCCTTCCCCATCCGCTGCGGGTCCACCCGAACCGGCTCTCCCAGCGCAGGAACTGCTCGGCAGCTTGCGCGGCGAAGTCGGCGAAACCACGCCGGTCCAGCAGGTGGCGCCACAGTACGGCGATCTCGTCGGAGACCACGACCGCGGCGGCCTCGATCGGGTCCTCGGATCGGACGTAATCGTAGCGACGGAACTGGCAGGCAAGATCGATCATGTCGGTCAGGGCCGACTCGCCGCCGGTGGGATCGTCCGCGGCCAACGCCGCCCGGGAGTCGGCCAGGAGTCGGCGGAAGGTGAACCGCCACTGGCTGCGTTCCTTCGGCCGGACCGCGCGGCTGCCGGCGATGTAGGCGCCCGAGCGCACCAGGGCGGTGAACTCCTGCACCGCCGCCAGCACCACGTCCGGATCGGGTACCGGCGGCGCGGCCCGGCTGGTGGTCCTGCCAGAGTCCGGGGAGATGATCTCCTCAATCCGTTCCCGGACCGCCGCCGTGCCTCGCCAGTACACCGTCCACAGCGCCTTGCGCAGCTCGGCTTCGCCGAGTCGGGCCGTCGCCGCAGTGAACTGCTCACGGTTCATCCGATTCGCGCCGGCCACCCCCAGACCCTACCGAGGCGGCAGGCGCTGCTGGCGTGCCAGCGTGCCCGGGAGTCGCGAACGGGTCCAGCAGTCGAGCACCAGTGCCGTCGAAATCGCGGGTGTTGCGGGTGACGATGCGGGTACGAGGAGACGGTGGTCAGCCGATGCCGACGATGCCGGCGGCCAGCGCCGACCGGAAGCGGTCGAAGTCGTCGAGGTGGCGGTGCAGGGTGTCGATGACGCGGCGGTCGTCGATCGTGGCATAGCCGTGGACGAGGAGGTTGCGGAAACCGGCCATGGCGATGAGGGTCGGCACGTCCGCCTGGGGCAGATGTCCGTGTTCGGCCAGGACCGAGAACACCTCGCCGTAGTTGGCCGGGGCTCGGTACCCCTGGCTGGCGATGACGTGCTGACCGGCGTCGATGCAGGCCTCGATGGCGACGACGAAGCCGTACTTGGCCGACTTGAGCTTGTCCCGGTCGGCCAGCAGCGTCTCGGTGTCGTACCCGGCCAGGCGCCGCAGGTCGGTGACCTCCTCGCCGAGACGCTCCAGGAGCGCGCGGAGCCGGAGCGGGTCGATCATCAGCGCCCCTCAGCGGCCATGGTGGCCAGGAGCGCCCGGTCCAGGGGTGCGGCGTGGATCTCGAAGTCCATGGCCAGCTTGCCCATCCGCATCTCATAGTCCACCCGGACGGGGTCGTCTTGGCCGAACAGAACGATGCGGTCGCGCAGGACGCGGCCGACCAGGCGCAGCGGCGCCTCGTTGAGCACGACGAGCCCGTCGATCGGTCCGATCCCGCTGCGATGGGTGAGCCGGCCGGCCAACAGCACGGACCGTTCCAGGTACTCCTCGGGGGACACGTCACCGGCGAAGTGCACCGCGACGTCCACATCGCTGTCCGGGCGCGCCTGCCCGCGAGCGTGGGACCCGAAGAGGTAGGCGAACCGGACGCCGGCGCCCTCGAACTCCTCGGCGGCGGCCGCGCGCAGCCGGGGCAGCAGATCCATACCCGCAGGATACGGCGAGGCGGTGGGGATGAACGTCTGTGCCGGATCGAGCTGGTCGGCCACCAGGTCAGCAGCCCCGATGAGCTGTGGCTCATGCACCATCGCGGACGCGTTGAGCACGAGGAGTGCAGTGGCCTCGGGATGAGCCGCGTCGTGCGAGCCGTCAACGGCGCGTTCCTGGGCCTTGTGTTGCGCAGCTACGGCGTGCGCGACCTGCGGATTCAGAGCGGCCGAGCCGACGGCCGACAGTGTCGACTCATCCTGAGGGGCCACGGACGGTGGGTGTGCCGATCGCCGCTCGGTAGCCGCCGCCATCGGGCGCCAGCTGGGTGACCCACACCAGCCAGTAGCGGTGCTCCGCGCCGCTGGCCGTGAGCGCGGTGGCGCCCGTCGCGTCCACTGAGCGGGCCTGCCCGATCGTTTGGAAGGAGCCCAGTGACGTCGGCTCCTGATCGGCGGCTCGCAGCTCGATGACCAGGGGGGTGGTCGCGACATCCACCGTCACGTCGGTGACCGGACGGGCCGAGCCCAGATCCAGCACCAGGCCGACGCCCTCCTTCAGGTTGCCGAACTCGGCGCTGGTGTAGGTCTGGGTCTGCCACCGCTCGCCGTCCCGGCGCAGCCCGCTGCCGCCGGAGGGATCGAGACTGGTCACGGACTCCAGTGGGATCGTGCCGGTCGCGGTCTGGGATTCGGCGGCCGTGGACTGCCGGCCGTTGTCGCCGCGCAGCGAGCTCGCCGTCCACCCGGTGAGCGCGCCGGCGGCGGCCGCTGCCAGAAGGACCAGGACCGCCAGGCGCCGGCGGCCGGGGCCTGATCCTGCTCCGGCCGGAAGGTCGCGGGTCTCGCCGAGACCGGCACCGGACATGACCACACCCCCTCACCCGCTCGTCACCTAGTCTGCCCCGACGCTGCGACTAACGGCCGTACACCGCTGAGCACTCCCACCGGCCGTGTGAGCCGCATCGCAGTGCCGCGCTGTCGACGGCCGTCGCCAAACTGGATATTAAATTAAATTTTATCTCTCCTCACTGAGCGGGCCTGCCCGATCGTTTGGAAGGAGCCCAGTGACGTCGGCTCCTGATCGGCGGCTCGCAGCTCGATGACCAGGGGGGTGGTCGCGACATCCACCGTCACGTCGGTGACCGGACGGGCCGAGCCCAGATCCAGCACCAGGCCGACGCCCTCCTTCAGGTTGCCGAACTCGGCGCTGGTGTAGGTCTGGGTCTGCCACCGCTCGCCGTCCGGCGCAGCCCGCTGCCGCCGGAGGGATCGAGACTGGTCACGGACTCCAGTGGGATCGTGCCGGTCGCGGTCTGGGATTCGGCGGCCGTGGACTGCCGGCCGTTGTCGCCGCGCAGCGAGCTCGCCGTCCACCCGGTGAGCGCGCCGGCGGCGGCCGCTGCCAGAAGGACCAGGACCGCCAGGCGCCGGCGGCCGGGGCCCGATCCTGCTTCGGCCGGAAGGTCGCGGGTGTCGCCGAGACCGGCATCAGACATGACCACACCCCCGCACTCGCTCGTCACCTGAGTCTGCTCCCATAGTCTGTTCCGACGCTGCGACCAACGGCTGTACACCGCTGAGCACTCCCACCGGGCGTGTGAGCCGCATCGCAGTGCCGGGCTGTCACGCAGATTGGCCTCTGGAGCCGGGCGGGTAGTTGCCTGCCAGCAGGAGCGGCGGCCGTCGTCCTACCAGGGGTCGGTGGTCGTGGTCGCCGATGTCGGCGCGGCGGCGACAGCCGGGAAGCTGCAGTGCCCGTTGCGCGGGATGAACTCGCGGGCCGGTGGCCCGGGGACGTAGCGGTCGGGTACGGCACCGTGCGCACATCGCCGATGGTGCGGCCATGGCAAGAGGTCGGAGGGCGTCCGAGCTCGAGAGCGCCGCCCGGCGGGTCGAGTACGAGTACGAGTACGAGTCCGCGTCGTCGGCGACGGCCCACCACACGCACGCGGGTCGGTTGCCCCTGGACGTGGACGTGTCCTCGCCACTCGGCGAGCCAGGGCGGCCCCTCGACCCGGGTACGCGCGCCGTCCACGAGGCATGGCTGGGGTGGGATCTGGGATCGGTTCGGGTGCACGACGGGCCCGCCGCCTGGACGTGGACGCGCCGGCTCGGTGCCCGCGCCGCCACGCTCGGCCGGCACATCGCCCTCTCGCGCGCGGAGTCGGGTTCGTCCTCACCTGCCGGCCAGGCGCTGCTCGCTCACGAGCTCACCCACGTCGTCCAGCAGGGCACGGGTCTGTCTCCCGTTGTGCCGCAACGGGCCACGCCGGAGGGCGAGGCCGACGACGTCTCCGCCGAGAGCGCCTCGTCGGGTGGCGGCGGCCTTGGTCCACCGATCGAGCTGTCCGACGGGACCACGATCCAGCTGCTGACGACGGCCGCCACCGTCGAGGAGCGGATTCCTCCCTGGGCACCTCACGAGCTGCGCCGGGCCATCCTCGACGGCACCCTGGCACCGGGCGTGCATCGGTTCCCGGGGAGGTCGCCGTGGGGGGACATCGTCGTGCAGGTGTCGGCGCAGTCCTCCCGGACCCGGATCGAGATGTACCAGGAGTTCCCCTCGGACATGGACTTCTACACAGGGGTGGCCCAAGGCAGAGCCGGCGTCGCCCACATCCTGTTCGACGCCTATACCGCCTACAACAAGGACATGGCCTACTTCGTCGAGGGAAAGGGACTGCCTCCCGGCGAGGCGCGTGATCGACTGCGTGAGATCAACGAGGAGGTCTTCCGGCTCGTCATCGAGCCCGCGGACCACACCATGTCGTCCGAGGCGGGTCAGCGCCATCGCCTCCAGCCAGACGGCGCTCGTCGGTGCGGTCGAACGGAGCGGCTTCTCCTCTGTCCGATCGAGACCGTCGGGAGCGACCGCCGAACAGCGGGCCGCGCTCGACACCCTCTCGACGGCCCCGGTTCCACGGGGCCGGGTCCCGCGAGAGGAGGTCGCCGCCGCCCAGAAGGCGCTGTCGTCGGGCAGCCCAACCAAGGAACAGCTCGTCCTGCTTCTCAAGGACGCCACCGATCAGGCGTGGGACTTCATAGCCTCCGTGGCCAGGTGGCAGGGACAGGCCACGGCAAGGCCGACGTGGGAGGTCATGCAGAACGCTGCGGGCTGGGCGCGGCGCTGTCACCGCCGATCACTGATGGTGAGATAGTGCTGACTGTCAGTTGTCGCAGGCTCCACTGCGGCGACCAGTTGAGCTGTGGGAGCGTCCGTGAACCCCAACGATCAGGCCGTGGCGCTGTCGGTGGCGGAGCAGCTCGCCGTCCGGGTGCTCCAGGAGCTCTCTCCGGCTGGGTGCGCGCTGTCACCGCGATCACTGATGGTGCGATAGGTGATTTTGTTCGCTCCTCGCACTTACTGGACTATACCCTCCGCCGGGTGCGCGCAGACCAAGCTGCTCGCCGGCAACACCAAGATGCTGACTGTCAGTTGTCGCAGGCTCCACTGCGGCGACCAGTGAGCTTGGAGCGTCCGTGAACCCCAACGATCAGGCCGTGGCGCTGTCGGTGGCGGAGCAGCTCGCCGTCCGGGTGCTCCAGGAGCTCTCTCCCGGTGCGCGCAGACCAAGCTGCTCGCCGGCATACACCACAGTCCGCGGCCCGGCCTTCCTGTATGCCTGCGGTCACTTGCGGCTCGGTGTCCGTGATCAGTGTGCCGGTGGGCGGCCTGCGCGACCGCGCCACCGGGTCGCGCCACCCGACCTCGCGTACCCGGATCGCCTCGTTCTCGCACGCCGCCATCGCCGTCGAGACCGGCGCCTTCATCGAGTCCGACGGCACCGTGCGAGCGCGGCTGGCGATCCACCTCCCCGGGCACCCGGAGCCCGAGTGGGACCTCACCGCCGACAGCCCCGCCGAGCGGTGGGCGAGGTGGTCCGCGTCCTGCGCGAGCCTGCGCGTCGGCTCCCGCGAGGCCCGCGGTCATGGCGTCCGATCTGACCGCGACCTCGGGATCTCCGAGCACCAACGAGGTCGCCGCAACGACGATCTCTATGGGGCACTGAGCCGCGTTCGGTGCAGCAGGTCACCGAGGGCCTGGCTTCGGGCCCGGGTGACAGGGTCGGGGGTCACGGCGGCTTCCACGGCTCGGTCCATGGACGGCTCCTTCCGGTCAGGGCCAGTCTGCCGGTGGAGACATGGGTCGCCGTGGGGACGACGACAAAGGTAGCTGAGCCACCAAGGCGTGGACGGCGACCATCGCGCCGTTCGACGGGTTCGAACCGGCCGCGGTGACGATGTTCGACCAGCTCGAGAGCTGCTCGGGGCGCTGATGACCACGCGGAGCTGAGATCCGGGACGGCTCCTGCCCTCGCGTACCGGTTCGCATCAACCCTTCGGTGGACCCGGCACCCGTGAACGGGTTGAGCCATCCGGCACCGAATGGACGCTCCCGAGTTCCTTCGGCCGGGCGGTCACATCAGCGACGCCGAGAACTACCTTCTTGGTGTAACGCTCTGACCACCAAGGAGAATGACATGAACTCGCAGATGGCCGTCGTCCAGCCGACCGCAACCCGCACCGGGCTGCTCCGCCGACTCGGCTGGGTCGTCCCGCTGGCCGTGCTCGCCGCGACCGCGGCAGATCTCGGCCTCTACTACGCGGCCGGCATTCTCTTCCCGGAGGTCACCGACTGGGCCGGCGCCGGGCCGATGCAGATCGCCGGCGCGAACGTGGCCTACCTGGTCGCGGGGGCGCTGGCTCTTGTTGTCGTGGCGCGGGTCTCGCGGCACCCGGCACGCCACTTCGTGGTCCTGACCGCCATCGGCCTGGTCCTGTCGTTCGCGCTGCCCATCTCCGCCGGTCTCGGGGAAGGCTCGGCCACAGCACCCGCAGCGAGCACGGCGACGGTCGTCACCCTCAGCCTGATGCACGTCGTGTCCTACGCCGTCGCCGTCCCGATGCTGGTCCGACTGGCGCTGACCGGAAAGGGCTGAGCAGCGATGGACGAGTTGTTCTGGGTCCGGGTCCTCGCCTACTCGATCGTCTCGCTGGTCCTGGCGGCCGGCCACAGCCTGCTCGACGACGGGGCACGAACCCGCTCGCGCCGGATGGAGCTGTCCGTGATGTGCCTGCTGGCCATCAGTGTCGGAGCGAGCGGGCTCGGCGGCGCGTTCGGTCACCTCGTGCTCCTGATCTGCCTGACCTGGCTCGCGGCGCACATCATGAGTGGGGACGCGCAGAGCTCCGCCTTCCTGCGCTGGCAGCACCGCCGGCGGCCGGTCGTCGCCCTGGCCGCGGTCGGGGTCGGTGCCGGCTGGGTCCTTCGCCGGCGGATCCCTGTGGCATCCGAGCCGGTGCGGGCGCCGTCCCTGCCGGCGCTGTGACTCAGACTGGGACCATGGCGCCGACGCAGCAGACCGACGTCTGGGAGAAGAGGGCCTGGCTGTGGGCGGCCCTCTTCTACGCGACGGTGGTCGTCTCGTTCGGGCTCGCCGCCGTCGATGACCAGCGGACGGCGCCCGCCTGGGTGGCGGGCTTGCTCAGCACCGTCCTGCTGGTCTGGCACGCGGTTGGCCTGCGGTTGGCTGACCGGGAACAGGGTGCGTGGCGGGAACGCGCGTCGGCCCGCTTCGTCGTCCTGATCGGTGACATCGCGCTGTGGTTCGTGCTGGTGAACCTGTCGCCCGCCTACTACGTGGCGCTGTTCGGCCTGTTCGTCCAGGTCTTTCGCCACCTGCCGATCCGCCACGCCGCGATCGCAGCCGTCGTGTTGACCACGGCAACGATCGGTGAGCAGGTGATGGACGCCGGGGGGCCGGTCACGATCACGAAACCCGCGATCTGGCTGTCGGTGTTCGCGGGGTTGGCCGCGATCGCGGTCGGTGCCTGGATCTGGCGATCATCGAGCAGAGCACGAGGCGGCGCGAGCTGATCGAGGCACTGGAAGCTGCTCCCCAAGAGCCGGCGGCGGCGCAGCGCCGCGAAGGCGTACTGGCGGAGCGGCAGCGGCTGGCCCGCGAGATCCACGACACCCTGGCCCAGGGATTCGTCAGCATCGTCCTGCACCTCGAGGCGGTGGAGGAGGCCGATCCCCGCGACGTGCCGGCGATCCGCAGGCACCTGGACCAGGCCCGGGCGACCGCACGATCGGGCCTGGACCAGGCCCGGCGCGTCGTACACGACCTGCGGCCGGCGCAGCTGGAACACCAGACCTTGCACGACGCCGTCCGGCGCTCGGCCCTACGGTGGGGCGAGGAGACCGGCATCGAGGTCACCACCGAGATCACCGGTGACCCCGTGCCCCAGCCGCTCGAGGACGAGGTGACCGTGCTGCGGGTCACCCAGGAGGCGCTGAGCAACGTGCGCACGCACGCCAAGGCCACCGTCGTGCAGGTCACCCTCTCCTACCTCGACGACGTCGTCATCCTGGATGTGCATGACAACGGCATCGGGCTCGCCGACTCGCAGAACTCGCCGCTGTCCGGAGGATTCGGGCTGGAGTCGATCCGCCAGCGCGTGGCCCAGCGCGGTGGCGTCGTGACACTCGAGAGCGACCCAGGTGACGGCACGACCCTGGCGGTCGCGATCCCTCTGCATACCTCAGACGAGCGGAAGGCAGGGGGCACGTGAACGCGAGCCCGATCCGCATCCTCGTCTGCGACGACCATCCGGTGGTCCGGGCCGGTCTGGCCGGCATGCTGGGCGGTCAGAGCGACTTCGACGTGGTCGCCGAGGCCGCGACGGCGACACCGCGGTCACCCTGTACCGATCGCTCTCGCCCGACGTCACGTTGATCGACCTGCAGATGCCCGGGCGCAACGGCGTCGCTGCCATCGAGGCGATCAGAGCCCATCAGCCGTCCGCTCGCATCCTCGTGCTGACCACTTACGACACCGACGCCGACGTCCTGCGCGCCATTGAGGCCGGGGCGACCGGCTACCTGCTCAAGGACACCCCACGCGAGGAGCTGTTCCGGGCGATCCGCGTCGTCGCCACGGGCGAGTCCGTCCTGGCGCCGACGGTGGCGACCCGGCTGATGACCCGGGTGCGCGGGCCGAACCGGGCCAGCCTGAGTGCTCGCGAGATCGAGGTGCTGCAGCTGGTCGCCAAGGGCACCACGAACAAGGAGATCGCCACGGTGCTGCACATCAGCACCGCCACGGTGAAGACTCACCTCATCCACATCTACGACAAGCTGGGAGTGGTCGACCGCACGTCAGCGGTCACCACAGCCCTGGCGAGAGGCATCATCACCCTGTAACTGCTTCTGCCACAATCCCGCGGCCGCCAGCAGCCGAGTCCGGGCCCTTCGGCCTCCCAACTGCCGAGTCGTGCCGGGACAGCCGGGCTCGCGGAAGCGGCTGACCGTCGTGGCACGATGCCTCGATGGGGACCAAAGGAGCGACGAGTGGGGCCGCTGCGGCCGGCCATGGCCGAGCGGCTGGCTGAGGAGTTCGCGTCCTTGGGACAGCAGTTCCTCGACGGAGGCGGCGCAAGCACCGGCGGATGCCGTACTGGAGCGTCCCTGATCCCGTACTGAACGACCACGACGAGCTGATCCGTTGGGCCGCAGACGCTCTAGCTGTCGCCACAGCGAACGAGAAGACGAGGTAACGGATGCCAGACCCCGTGCGGCGCTGAGGTGGCCAGTTGTCGCGGCTCTTCCGGCAGCCCTCCACCGACCTTGTCGCGCTGGACGGTGTCGATGCCGTCATCGTGGGCAGGCTGCTGTTGGCCGCTGCGATGAGCGATGTCGTCGATGCGCACGTCGTCGTGTTGGCCCGCCGCGCCGGCCAGCGTGTCGTGACATCGGACCCCGACGCCCTCGTCCGCCCCGAGACGCTCGACCATGATCGTCTCCAGCGGGCGAACGCACCGTCGGTACGGTCTCCGTGCCGATCTGCTACCGGGGAGAATCATGACCGACCTGAGGACGACGGCCAGGGCGACGGGTGCCTGGTATCTGGGACTGGCCATCACCGGAATGCTCGGCTTCCTGCTGGTTCGCCCGGCGATCTATGTCGAGGGCGACCCCGCGGCAACGCTGGCGAACCTCACCGACAAGGAGGCTCTGGCCCATGTCGGGGTGGCCCTGGAGATGGCCATCGTGCTGACCCAGGCGCTCGCGGCTGTGTGGTTCTACAAGCTCTTCCGAACGGTGCACAACGTCGCCGGGGTCGGTGTCGCCGCGTTCGGCCTCGTGAATGCGGTCGCCATCATGGCCAGCGCCGTCTTCCTGGCCACTGCCGTCGCGGTGGCGACAGGACGCCTCGCTCGCCCCGGGTGGCGACGTGACGGGCGCCGTCGCGCTCCTGTACCAGCTCAGCAGCGACTCATGGGGCATCGGCGCTCTGTTCTTCGGTCTGTGGCTCATCCCCATGGGCTGGGCGGCGATCGTCACGGGCCGCTTCCCGAGGACGCTGGGCTGGATCCTGGTCGCCGGCGGCGTCGGTTACCTGCTCAGTGCCCTGATCGACTATGCCCTGGTCAGCGCCCCGAGCCTGCTGGTGGACGCCTTGGCCTTCCCGGCCACGATCGCCGAGTTCTGGATGATCGGCTACCTCCTGGTCAGGGGAATCCGGCCCGAACTGACGTCAGCCCGGCCGACGGCCCTGGCCACATCCTGACCGCAGCGCCGGGGACTCTGGTCGGCACGTTCAACCGGCCGGTCGTTAGCCTCGGCCGCGCAGCATCAGCCGCCAGTACATCGCGGGGAGCCCGTAGCGCTTGAGCAGCCACATGTCGTAACGCGGCTTCATGGTGTCGATGAACGGGATGCTCGGAGTCGGCTTGAGCTCGTAGTCGAACTCCGCCAGCAGCATCCTGTTGCGCGAGGTGACCAACGGACACGAGGTATAGCCGTCATAGCGCTTCTCGGCGGGGTGTCCCTTCCTCTGCGCCAGGAGGTTGGCGACCACGACGGGTGCCTGCTTGCGGACGGCGGCGCCGGTCTTGGAGGTGGGCAGGTTGGCGACGTCACCGAGGGCGAACACGTTCGGCCAGGTCGGGCTCTGCAGCGTGTACTGGTCGACCTTGACGTACCCGAACGGGCTGGCCGGGTCCGCCAGTGGCGATCCCTTCACCCAGTCCGGGGCGCTCTGCGGCGGTGTCGCGTGCAGCACCTGGAAGTCGATCGACTCCTTGGTCCCGGTGGCAGTGTCGGCGATGACGGCGCGCCTGTGCTCCCCGTCGACCTCGATGAGCTGGGACTCCTTGCGCACCTCGATCCCGTAGCCCGCAGCGATTCCCGTGAGCACCTCGGCCCAGTCGGGCTGGCTGAACATGGCGGCCGTCGGCAGCACCAGGATGATCCGGGTCTTGTCGAGCACACCCTGGCTGCGCCACCAGTCCGCCGCCAGGTACGCGATCTTCTGCGGTGCCCCCGCGCACTTGATCGGCCCCGGCGGCATCGTGAACAGCGCCGTGCCGCCGTGCATGCCGGAGATGAACTCCCACGTTCGGGGCGCGAGGTCGAAGCGGTAGTTGCTGGACACCCCCCGCGCACCGAGCGACTCGGTGAGCCCGGGCACGTTGCCGAAGTCCAGCTGCAGGCCGGGCGCCATGACGAGGTAGTCGTAGTGCAGCGAGCGTCCCGACCCCAGCGCCACGGTCTGCTCCTGCGGGTCCACGCCGGCCGCCGTGTCCCGCACCCACGAGACCCCGTCGGGCATCACGGCCGCCTCGGGCCGCACCGTGCTCTTGGCCGTGGCGCGGCCACCGCCGACGAGCGTCCAGAGCGGCTGGTAGTAGTGGACGTCGGACGGCTCGACGACCGCCACGCCGTCCACGCCGGCCCGCCGGAGGCGAGCCGCGACGCTGATGCCGGCCGACCCTCCTCCGACGATCACCACCTGGTAGTGGTCCTGGCTCCCGTTCTGCGTGGTCATCGGTCCGTCACCTTCGTCGGCTCGTGCGGCACCACCGGCAGGCCCGCGGCCGCGGCGTTCTCGAACTCGTCGTCGACGCTCGTCACGGTACGGCCGTTCGCGGCGAGCAGCGAAGCGGCCACCATCGCGCGATAGCCGGTGTGGCAGTAGATCCAGACGTCGCCGGGCCCGACCTCGTCCAGCCGGCGGGGCAGCTCGCTGAACGGGATGTGCACGGCACCCTCGACGTGGCCCGCCTCCCACTCCAGCCGGCGGCGCACGTCGAGCACCGTGGGTCCGGCGTCGCTGGACCGGACCGCCGCGAGGTCGGGGAACCGAGCGAGCTGCAGCGATGCGAGCGGCTGGTCGCCGGCCCACTCCTGCGGTTTGCCGGTCGCCGCCGCGATGGGCCGGTCGATCCCGATCCGGACCAGCTCCCGCTGCGCCTCGGCCACCTGCTCGGGCGAATCGCCGAGCAGGGTGAGCGGGGTACCCCAGGGGATGACCCACCCGAGGTACGTTGCGAAGCTGCTCCCCAGGGAGAAGCTGAACGAGCCCGGCACGAACCCGGCTGCGAAGGCGATCCGCTCCCGCAGGTCGACAACCCACTCCCCGGCCTGGATCCTGCGTCGGATCTCGGCCGCGTCGGCCCGACGCGGCGGCGACAGGTCGGGGAGCGTGCCGCCGGCCAGGTTCGTCGGGCCCATGTGCACGTAGTACGTGGGCCAGGCGTCCAGGCCGGCGAGCAGCGTGTCGACGTAGGCCTGCTCCTGGAGCGTCAGCGCCGGGTTGTGCCCCTTCTCCTGGCCGATCGTGGAGGACTGCACGTCGGACTGGGTGGCGGCGCAGAAGCTGCCGAAGCCGTGCGTGGGGAAGATCGGTGTCCGGTCGGGCAGCTCGCGGGCCAGTCGGTGCGCGGACGCGTACTGCGCGCGGGTCAGGGCACCGGTGTGGTCCGGGCCGAGCAGGTCCGTGCGTCCCGTCGAGCCGTACAGCAGCGATCCGCCGGTGAAGGCCGCCACCATCTCGCCGGCCGACTCCACTACGTACGAGAGGTGGTTGAACGTGTGGCCGGGCGTTGCCAGGACGTGCAGCCTCAGGCTGTCGCTGACGGTGATGCTGTCCCCGTCGTGGACGGCGCTGCGGTCGAAGTGGACCGGCTCGGCGCCGTTGACCAGGTAGTCGGCCTCGAGCGATCGGGCCAGTGCCAGCCCGCCGCTGACGTAGTCGTTGTGCATGTGCGTCTCGGCCACGTGGGTGATGCGCACCCCGTGCCGGGCGGCCAGGGACGTGGCTCGGTCGATGTCCCGCTGGGGATCGATGACCACCGCCACCTCGCCGTCATGGGCCAGGTAGCTCCGGTCACCCAACGTCGGAGTATCGATCCACAGAACCTCAACCATGCGTGGTCACTCCCGTATTCGGCGTCGATAGCTGACTGCTCCCAAATGTACGGTCATGCGTACAGGACCACAACCCTCGGGGGCTTCCTCTCGCGGCCCGCATCCAGACCGACGTGGCACACGTCGAGGGGTCTCGCTCGGCATGGTGATCGGAGGTATCACGAGCGTCGTGTCTGCGCTCTGGTCAGGTACTGAACACGACGCACAAGGAGACTCTGATGAGCACCCAGATTCACGACTACCACATCCTCGTCTACGGCGGGCCGGACGGGTACCAGACCAACCGGGCCCAGATCGCGTTGTACGACGCAGCCGGCAAGTCTGCCGCGTGGTTGCGGTTCAACGACCCCGGCCAGGTCTTCGAGAACGACTCCAAGCTCGGCGACATCATCCGGATGCACCTGCCGTCTGCGATGTTCGAGAACGTGCTGGACGTCCTGCGCAACGAGGGCCCGGTCTACGTCTACTGGGCCCAGAACCGCGGGTTCCTGTCGACCTCCAAGGAGCCGGTGGGCGAGGGCGAGTAGGCCGAGCCCAGGCGTGCGCCTCCCGGTGCGTCCTACACCAGCGGGTCGGGTGTGCGGGTGTAGGTGCGCCCGGTGGGGGTGGTCCACGTGGAGCCGCCGCCGGGGTGAGCGCGCACGCTGAGCCGGCCGCTGTGTTTGAGCAGGTGGTGATGTCGGCACAGGGCATGGTTGTTGCAGTCGCAGGTGTCACCGCGCGCGCCACCGGGTGGGTCCTCGGACTGATCCCCGGGTCGGTCGCCGGTCCAGGGGATGCGGTGGTCGATGTCGCTGCGGCCGGCGGTTTGTCGGCATCCGGGGAACTGGCAGGTGCCGTCGCGGATCTCGACGAACTGCCTCAGGCCTGGCCCGGGGGAGTAGGCCGGGGTGTGGGTTGAGCGGCCCAGTCCGAGTAGGGTGCCGTGGCTGGGGGAGCCCTCGCGGTCGTCGACGGCGGCGCAGCGCCACACTCCGGTGGCGGCCAGCTCGCGGGCGAGCTGGGCGGGGATCGGGCCGTAGCCGGCGAGGGTGGCAGGCGCCTGGGACTGGCCGGTGAGCACCGACAGCGGGATCAGCACCACGATCTCGGCGCGGCGCCGACTGCTGGGACGAGCGCTGGGACAGGTGGTTTCGCGGGGGACAGGGGGGCGGAAGGCCGCGCCGGCGTCAGCGTTGGGGGCTTCGTCCGGGACCTCGCTGTTGGTGTCGTCGGCCTGATGGCGGTCGTCGGCGCCAGCCGGGTCGTCGTCGTCAGGCGGGTCGTCGGTCCGTGGGGGTGTCGTCCGTGGGGGTGTCGCTGGTTGAGTCCTCGGCGGCGCCGATGATGATGTCGGTCAGGACGTCGGCGCGGACGGCGGCGGGGTGGCGTCCGTCGGGGTCGCAGGGGGCGCGGTAGTTCTCGGGGTCGTCGAGCCGTCCTCGTCCGCGGGCGGCCAGGGTGATGGTGTTGAGCGCGGCGCGGACCGCCTCGATGATCTCGGCTGTGGTGGTCAGGGTCATCTGGCCCATGCCGTCGGGCAGGGGCTGGAAGGTGACCCCGCGGCGGGCGCGTGCCTCCCGAGCGCGTGCGGTGGCCTGGTCGGGGCAGGCGGCGGCGATGAGCCGGTCGAGGAGGGAGGCGAGCTGTCCGCGGGTCATCGGGCCGGTGATCTGTTCGGGCAGGTCGGTGGCGGGGTCCAGGAGCACGGTCTCGATGGCGGTCACGGCCTCGGGGGGCAGGTCGCTCGTCTTGTCGGCGATCAGCATCGCCTTGGCCGTGGCGAGGCGGCCCTGCGCGAACAGGCGGTACACCCCCGGCATCCGGGAGGGTAGGTGCCTGGCCGCGGCGAGTTGAGCGGCGGCCGCATGCCGGGTCGTGCCGGTGGCCAGGGCGATCTCGCAGGCGGTAATCCACTGCGCCTCGTCGTCGCCGCCCATCGGCGGAGGTGCCCACCGCTCCCGTAGCTGCCCGGCGGCATGCATCTGCACCGCCCCGGCCCACGTGGCCAGCCGCTGCGCGGCGGTGACCACCGTGACCACCTCGTCATCACTCAACCCGTCAAGACAGCCCAGTCCGGTTGTGGCCGGTGACCCCGGGTCCACCGCCAGGTCGCCGACGACGGCGGCCAGGGCCTGGGCCAGCGCCGGCCCAGGCGGTTGCTCTGCCAGGCGGGTCGGCAGGTCGGACGCATCGCCGCCCGCGGACGTGGCGCGCGCGGCGTCCAGCTCGACCCGGGCCAGATCGCGTTCCCCGCGGGCTCGGACGACGTCCGCCTCGGCCATGGTCAGCCGGTGCCGCAGGCCCCGCCCGACCGCAGCGGCCGTCTCCGCGTCGTCCACCGCTGCCTTCAGCCGGGACTGGGCGGCGTCGAGCCGTGCCGTCGCGTCGTCTCGGTCGGTCACGGTCCCGGCCAGCAGGGCCCGGGTGCGCAGCAGGTCTCGTTCGAGCGCCGAGACCAGCTCGGTGCTCTCGGGTGTGAGATCGGGCTCGGCGAGGGCTTCGACCTCGGCGAGTGCCTGGGCGAGGTGGTGCTCCATGGTCGACATCAGGTCGGGGCACAGCTCCACCTGGCGCTGCGTCGTCCTGGTATCGAACATATGTTCGATTGTAGTCGAGATGGGTTGGCATGGCAAGGAATTGGTGAGATGACCCTGGACTCGATCGACTACTCGATGACGTCGGTATCTAGTGCCCGGTGTGTGCGGTCTGCTTGCATGGCGGCAGGGGGATCAACCATGACCCTCGGCGGGTCGTTCTGCGGTGGCGCCATGGAGCGGTCAGGTCTTCACGGCGATGGGGGATGGACGTGGACACGGATTTCACCGCAGTACCGGACTGGAGATTCCTCGAGAGCTCCGGAGCTGGGCTGGCGATGGCGGACCTCGACGGCGCCGGGACGGCTGATGTGGTGGTGCTGGCCGTCGACGAGTCGGCCGAGCAGAACGCCGGGTACTACCAGGTCGGCCACACCACCGACGCCGACGGCACGGTCGGCTCCTGGGGTCCCTGGATGCAGATCCCGGACTGGTTCGGTTCGACAAGCCAGGGTGCCGGGATCGCGATAGCCGACGTGAACGGTGACGGCACACCTGATCTCGTCGTCCTCATGGTCAACGCGCCGGAGGGGCAGAACGCCGCGTACTACCGGGTGGGCTGGTCGCTGGACGCCGACGGACAGGTGACCGGGGACTGGACGCCCTGGACCGAGATCCCGGACTGGTTTCCGTGGGAGAACCAGGGCGCCGACATCGCGCTGGCCGACGCGGACGGCGACGGCGGGTTGGACCTGGTCGTCCTGATGGTCGATGCCCCCGAGGGGGCCAACGCGGGCTACTACCGGAGCGGGCCCCTGGCACCCGACGGCACGGTGACCGGGTGGCGGGCTTGGGTGGCTGTACCCGACTGGCGATTCTGGGAGAACCAGGGCGCGGGGGTCGCGGTGGCCGACCTGGACGGCGACGGGGTTGCGGAGCTGCTGGTGTTCGCGGTGGACAACCCGGCGGCCCAGAACGGTGGCTTCTACAGCGTGGGCTGGCACCTTGACGGGCGCGGCCGGCCCACCGACGGGTGGGGGCCGTGGGAGACGGTGCCGGACTGGCGGTTCTGGGAGAACTCCGGCGCTGCAGTGAGTGTCGTCCCGCTCGGGCCCGAGGGTGCTGCGCACCTGGCGGTGCTGGCCGTGGACAACCCGGCGGGTGCCAACGGCGGGTGGTACCGGTTCCTCGACGTGCGCACCGACCTCGAGACGGCACCTCAGCTGGGGGTCTGGCGGCTCCTGGAGGAGACCTCCCAGGTGCTTGCCGTGCATGCGGCGCTGCTGCACACCGGCGGCGTCATGTTCTTCGCCGGGTCCAGCAACGACGAGTACCGGCATGCCGACCACCAGTATGGGACGGCCCTCTGGCACTACCCCGCCTCGGAGTTCAGCCGCCCCGACACTCCGGTGGACCTGTTCTGCTGCGGGCATGCCTTCCTGCCCGACGGCCGGCTGCTGGCCTGCGGGGGCACTGAGCAGTACGACCCGTTCTTCGGTCTGCGCCAGGCAGTGATCTTCGATCCGAACGGCGGAGGACCCGACCCGGCCTCGGCGACAGGGACCACCGGCGCGTGGATCCCGGTGCCCGACATGGCCGGGGGCCGCTGGTACCCCGCCCTGGTCCCGCTGTCCGACGGCCATGTCCTGACCATTTCCGGCCTGGACGGCGCAAGCCAGCTCAACGTCGTCCCAGAGATCTTCGACGGTGCGGGCTGGCAGACCCGCCCCGCCTCGCCGCACTGGCCGATGTACGCCCACATGTTCTTGCTCGCCGACGGACGGCTGTTCTACACCGGCGGCCAGTACGGCGGGAACAACGGCGTCAAGCCCGCGGTCTGGGACCTGGTCGCCGACACGACCGTTGATGTCTTGGGCCTGCCGTTGCCGGGAGCGCGCAACCAGTCGGCCAGCGTGCTGCTGCCGCCGGCCCAGGATCAGCGGGTGATGATCACCGGTGGTGGGCCGTTCGACATGCACGATCAAACGGGCGCCAACGCCTCGACGGCGATCGTCGACCTCGCGGCCGCGCAGCCCGTCTACGTCGAGTCTGCGCCCATGACAACCACGCGGATGCACCTGTGCGCCACGCTGCTGCCCGACAGCACGGTGCTGGTCAACGGCGGCGCACGTATGGAGGAGAGCGCCCTCGAGGCGTCGTTGAACGCCGAGCTCTACCATCCGGGCCCCGGCACCTGGACCGCGGCCGCCGCGTCCCGCGTGCCCCGGCTATACCACTCGACCGCCCTTCTCATGCCCGACGGCACGGTGATCACGGCCGGGTCCAACCCGGAACGTCGCGTCGAGGAGCTGCGGATCGAGGTCTTCTGGCCGCCCTACCTGTTCGCCGGTGACCGACCGGCGTGCCAGATCGAGCAGAGCGAGTGCCAGTACGGCGGAACGCTCACCGCCCAGGTGCCCGACCCTGCCGGCATCGCCTCCGCGTGCCTGATCCGCCCGGGCGCCACCACCCATTCCAGCAACAATGAGCAACGTCTGATCGACCTGCCGATCCAGGCTGCAGCGGCGGGCGAGATCACGCTGCAGCTGCCGGGAACCGGAAACCTGGCCCCTCCCGGGTGGTACCTACTGTTCGTCGTCGGTGCCTCCGGGGTGCCCTCGCCCGGTCGGTGGGTCCACCTCACCTGACGCGAGGCCGAGACACTAGGGACACGCCACGGCGCTGCCCCGCGGATGGATGTTCTAGGAAGTGATTTGGCGCGGTCGTGACCCGCGGCCGTTCGATCGTGACGCCGTCAACGCCCACTCGCCGGTTCCTCGTAGCTCGGTTCGTGCTCAGCCGGCCAGCATCAGCCCTCGACCGGTCGGGCGCCGGGCGCCGTCACGGGTCAGGCGTTGCAGGCGCCGGCGCCGAGCACGCGTTGGCTCACGCCGTAGGTGAGCAGGAGAACGGCGAACACGCTCAGGAACGGGGTCAACGGCTGACCGCCGAGGGTCATCAGGGCAAGCACCGGATACAGCCCGGCCATCGCGCCGCACGGCGTGGCCGCGACGGTCCTGGCGCCGTCCCGGCGGGGCACGAACGTGGCCCAGGTGGTCGCGGCCAGGACGCCGAGCAGTCCCACGGTCGCCCATTCGACGGGGTGGTCGACGGAGCCCTGCTGGGGGGCGTCGAGGAAGAGCAGAACCGTGAGCGGCGTCAGCAACGCTGCCACCAGGGAGCGGCGTCGGTCGAACGCCGTCCGCCATCCGGGCGGGGTCTTGGGCAGCGTGATCTGTAGCTCGGGCGAGGCCTTGAGTACCTGGATCGGTGCTCTGGGGGCCTGCTGGTCGGCGCGCAGAGGGGTGCTCACGGGCCAACTATACCCCTAGGGGTATCGGGGTGGCAGGTCGGCCGGTTCACACGCTAGTCGCGGGCCGTCACACCGCCCGGCTCGGTCGCGGCCTCGGCACTGAGCAGCACCACAAACCGACGGACGGCGAGCGCCGCGCGCCGCTCGATCTCTGCGCAGTCCGGGCTCGGTTCGCCGAGCAGGCGGCGGATCTGGGCGTCCTGGACGACGAGGCCGTAGGGCAGTTCGAACGACTCGCCAGGATGGGCCGCCGGCAGGTCTACTCGCTGATCGAAAGCGACTCGGTTCCACGCTACCCCGGACGGTCCCAACGCCCCGGGCACTACGGCTCGCCGAGGTTGGCGGCGACCCTAGGTCACCACCTGCCCAGTCCCCAGAGCCGCGAGCGGGTTGCCTTCCTGGTCTGCGAGGTCGAGCCAATCGTCATCGACATCGGCGACGAGGTTGAACATGACCAGGATGGTCCCGGTGGCCAGCGCGATACCCCGGAGCTCGACGGTGTCGGTCTCGCCCGGAACCAGGATGCTCTTGCCGTGCCGGGGGAAGACGTACAGCTCCGGCACGTGGTCGCCCGCCGTGAGCAGCGGGAGGTCGTCGGTTGGACCTTCACGGGCGTCCAGGGGACTGTTCGGCACGACGATGTTGACCGGCGTGGTGTTGACCACCCTGACATGCCACCGGACGTTGACGAGTCGCACACCGACGTGGCCCGCGCCTGAGCTGACGAAGTACGGATCGTTGGTCGCGGTGAGGCGGATCGTGAACTCCTCCCCAGGGTTGATGTGTTGCTGACCGGGCAACGGCTCCACGACGCTGGACCACTGCGCATAGTCCTGCGTGTAAGCGGCGATGGTGTCGCGAAGGACGACCGAACTGATGCTGGGCGCTGTCATCGATTTGCTCCTTGTCTTCGTGATGGTCAGAGACGCTGCGGGACATGCCGTCATGGTTGTCGGCCGGTCGCTTGGTGCAGCCTCCCTGTTCCAGAGCGCAGCGTCCCAGCGCTGATACCCGTTCCGTCCTCGCGGGATTTGGCCGCGCCGCCGTGAGGCGCAGGCCGGGAAACGGTCAGACAGCGAGGTGACGGCTCGCGGCCAGCAGATCCTCGGCCAGCGCGGCGTCGCCCTCGACGTCCACGCTCAGCTCGGCGCGGTCGTGACGGCCGGCGGCGTGACGGCAGTAGTCGATGACGTCGAGGACCAGCAGCGCCGAGGCCGGTCCGTTACCCAGGTCGAGATGCCAGGTGCCGCCGCCGGCGCCGGTGAGCACCACCCGCGCGTCCCGGGCGGGCGCTGAGCGGACTGCGCGCAGCGCCAGCGGAACCAGCGTCGCGACCGACAGGTCGGCCATCGCACGCACCGACCCAGCCGAGGGGATCGTGGGCGGCGCCTGTGCGGCCCGGCTGATGTCCTCGGCGTGGATCCACAGCTCGAAGCCGCGCAACACGAGCAGCGCGCGCGCCCCGAGCTGCAGACCGTGGAAGACCACCTGCCGGTCGACCTGCGCCCCGGGTCCGGCGGCGTGGCGTACCCGGCTGACCACGTCCCACCAGTCGGCTAGCGTGTCGTGAGGATTGCGGGCGCGTTCGGCCGCGATCGTCGGGTCGGCGAAGGTGAGGTGGTCGTCGTCCTCGGGTTCGGGGATCCCACCCATGCCGGGCACGCCGAGCTGCGACGCCGTGTAGCGCTCCACTGCGAGCAGGTGCCCGAGCAGGTCGTGCACCGACCAGCGGTACGGCTGGGCGGGCTGCGCCCAGCCCTCGTCGGGCAGGTCGTGCAGCACCGCGGCGACCAGGTCGGTCAGCTCCTCATACACGCCCGGGCCGTCCGAGGCGGACGCAGGCGCGCCAGGGCCAGGCGCAGTCGGGACTTCGCGGTGCCCTCCGGGATGCCCAGATCGGCCGCCACCTGGCGATGGCTCAGGTCCGCGAAATAGGCCAGCTCGACCGCCTGGCGCTCCTCGTCCGGGAGCTTGCGCACGGCGGCACGGACCATGGTCGACTCCAGCCGCGCCTCGACCTGCTCCCTGAGGTCCGGGCCGGGCACCCGCAGCAGCTCATGGCGCTCCTCGCGCCGACGTGCCGCGGTCCGGCTGCGCAACAAGTCGATCGCCCGCCGCCGGGCCACGACAACCAGGAACGGACGCAGCGCGCCGCGTTCCGGCTGCCACTGGTCGGGGCGTTCCCACAGGTCGAGGAACACCTCCTGGGCCACATCGGCAGCGAGCTGCTGGTCGCGGGTCATGCGCAGGGCCACGGCGAACACACCGTCGGCGTGCTCCTCATAGACCGCCGCTAGCGCCGACTCGTCGCCTGCCCGTAGCCGTGCCGCCAGGCGCCGTTCATGGTCACGTCCCTCGAGTCCCACTCGGTCTGCCGCCCCCGCCGCCTCGTCGCGCTGCTCACACCCATGTGTTCGGCGCCGATCCCCTCGCCCGATCAGTGCTCACCCACACCGTGCTGTCGGTTCCGTCCCGACACCACAACCTGTCACCGCCCGGGCAACGCCGTGGCGCCTAGCGGTTCTCGCTCCGCAGCAGCTGTCGGGTCGTGACGGTGAGGGTCACCGCGTACGCCAGGTGCCCGACAGCCGCCACGCTGAGCAGCTCGCCGTGGGCGGGCAGCCGAAGCCAGCCGGGGGAGAGCGAGAGCATGAACAGCTGGAGGAGGCCGGCCCCGACCAGTGCCTTGGCCATGGTGGGGCGGTCCACGAAGAGCACGATGGCCAGGGCGAAGCCGCAGCCGTGCACGCTGTGGTGGACGACGCCCGCCGCGTCGACGACGGACATCGGCGCTGATGAGCCCACAAGCAGTCGCCCGAAGCGGCTGAGGACGTCGAAGGGCCAGAACGAGATGTCGACCATGCGCACCAGCACCAGGCGCACCAGATCGTAGGCCGCCGCAGCCACGAAATCCGCGACAGCCGGCCCGGCGCGGGACGGCGTCAGGACGATGCGGTGAGTGGCCGACGGGCTCTCGTGTCGGAGCACAGGGCATCAGTCCCACATCGGCCGGCGGGTAGTCGCTCGCACCCGGTCCAGAGGGCCATCGACGTTCGGGAATACATGGCACGCAGACCGCGGGCGGCAGCCGGCAGGACGTGTCGGCGTCTCGACGCCAGTGCGGCTGGGCAGCCGCCTCACCGCGGTCGAGGGCGCATCCGGAGTCGTCCTTGGCTTGCCCGTTCTACATGATGTTGGACAGTTGGGGGAGTGGAGCGTACGCTTGATTGCAGGCGGCTGGGCCGGGCAAGGATGCCCGTTGGCGGCCGGCGACGATCGGAGCGACGATGATCGATCCCGGTAGACACGCGAAGTCGATCGACGATGAGAAAGCGCCCGGCGGGCCGACGGTCCCGACGGTCCCGCCCGTCCCGAGAGCCCCGGCGGACTCGACGCCAGAGCGACCCGAAGACGTCGCGAATCAGACCCCCGAGAACTCGGCCGAAGTGGCGATGCGGGCCTTGAAGCGTTCGCTGCGGCATCCGTTCAGGCTCGGGTTCGTGCTCGGGGGGCTGCTGTCGCTGGCCGCGGCGCTGTTGGTGATCCAGAACGGTCAGTCGGCTCAGATCAGCTGGCTGTGGGCGGATTTCTCAGCGCCGCTGTGGGCCGTTCTGCTGCTGACCCTGGTCGCCGGCGGGCTGGTCTGGGAGACGGCCAAGATGGCGCTGCGACGTGGTCGCAGGCTGCGTCGGGAACGCCGTGAGGCCTTGGACCGGCTACGTGAGGACGCGACGTCCTGAGCCCGTTCCGGGCCGGTCAGTCACAGCTGGCCGGTCAGTCGTATGCCGCGGCCCCGGCGGGGGCCGGGTGAGCGGTCCTGGTCCAGGTGAAGGGGTGGGTGCGGTCGTTCCGGCCGTCGATGTGGGCGCGGATCGCTGCGACCAGCCTGCGGACGAAGCGGTGGCCGTCAGGGTGGATGGCCTGGCGCTCGGCCATCGACAGCCAGATCTCGACCATGTTCATCCAGGAGGCGCGGCTCGGGACGACGTGGGCGTGGACCCGGGGATTGGCCGCCAGCCAGTCGGTCACGGCCGGGTGCTTGTGCGCGGGGTCGTTGTCCAGCACCAGGTGCAGTTCCTGGGCCGGGTCGGGGTGGTCGTGGGCAGCCTGGCGCAGGAAGGCCAGGAACTCCTGGTGGTGGTCCTGGCGGCGCCGAGGGGTCTTGCCGGTGGCGTCGTTCAACGCCGCGAACAGCGCTCTCGTCACGTGCCGGCGGTCGTCGTCGGGGCGGCGGTCGACCGGCTCCGGCTGCATCGCCGGGGCCGGCGCGGTCTGCTCCCGGGCCGTGATCTGGCAGGTGTCGTCCACGCACAGCACGACCGCGTTCTGTGGCGGGTCCAGGTACAAGCCCACGACGTCGACCGCCCTGGCCTCCAGCTTCGGGACGGTGGAGAACCTGAATGCTCCGGCCCGCCGCGGCTGCACGCCGTACGCCCGCCACGCCTTGGCGATCGTGGAGTTGGCAACCTTCAACCGTGAGCCGAGCAGCCGCGTCGACCAGTGCGTGACCCCTAACCGCGTCGGCGGCGGCGTCAACGTCTCGGTGATGATCCGAGCCGGGTCGATCTGCGGCGGCCGACCCGACTTCGGCGCATCATGCAGCCCGGCGATCCCCGTCCGGGCGTACCGCGCCCGCCAGGACAACACCGTCTGTCGAGCCACTCCCACCCGACCGGCGATCTCGGTGTTCGGCACCCCTTCAGCTGCCAGCAGAACGATGCGAGCCCGCTGCGCCAACCCCGCACGCACGCTCGGCGAGCGCGTCAACCGCTCCAGCTCACCTCGATCACCCTGATGCAGCGGCAGAGCCGGAGCGGGACGGTTCGCCATCCCCTCATTCTGAACCCCTGACGAACCGTCTAGCAACAATCACCACGATGCGAGATCGTGTCAGCCGAATCCGTGGACCGGACGCCGCGCCCACCGCGGCCGGAGAACCGGTGGAGCCGTCGCTCGTCGAGCACAGCAGCGCGTAGTCCAGATCGTCGGATGCCCGCTACCGGGGGAGGCGCCCCAACCCCGGCAGGAACCGACCGACATCGGCCGCGTACGTCGCATAGGCCTCGCCGTGGGTGCGCAGCAGGTAGGGCTCCTCGACCACTCGGAGCTGCAGGTGGAAGGCCACGATCAGCAGCACCACGCCGGCAACGGAGATCACGTTGGGCACCATCAGGGCGAGCCCGACACCGGTGATGGCCATCGCGGTGAAGATCGGGTTGCGGGCCAGCGTAAACGGCCCCGTCGTGATCAGGCCTGTGCGTTCGGAATCGTCGACCCCGATCCGCGGTGACGGGTCCGAGCACCCCGGCGACGAGGGCGACGGCGAACAGCGCACCGGCCCACCATTCGGGGGTCCCCACGCGCCCGGAGATACCCCGGAACCCCGTGTCACCGGTACGCCGCACCTGCACCCAGGTGCGGACGCCGAAGGTGAGCAGGAGGTACACCCCGAACAGGACGAGCGCGGCGATGATCACGAGTCTCGCCCATGCCGGTCGACCGTGCTGGGCTTGGTCCCTGCGGCAACGAACATGTCCCCACCCTTGAACGAGTCGTCGACGCGGACGCCCGGCAGGCGCTCCCGCAGATAGCGTCCATGACCACGAATCGGCCGTCCGGCTTGATGGTGGTGAGCAGCTGGTCGATCACCCGCTGCCACGACGGGAAGCCGGACAGACCCAGGTCGCAGAACACCGCGTCGTACCCGTGCGGGCGCTGCGGGAGGCGGCCCACTCCGCGTCGATCCTCGTCACGTCGTCCCGGAACAGGTCGACGTTCTGCCCGGTACCACATGGGACGTTGAGCACCACCCGTCCCGCCTCCAACGCAAGCGCCTCGACGCCTGCCTCGCGCGGCGGGCGGTAGTAGCGCGGCGACAAGAGCACGTCGTAGACCCTGGAGAACCGGTCGTAGTAGCGCGCCGCTCGATCGAGGGCCTGGTCGGACGTGTAGGACCGGTCGGACTCGTCGGACTCGTCGGACTCGTCGGACATGGCGGTCAGCCTGCCGCTCAGCACCCGGTGAGGACCAGCCGCTCATCATCGCTCGGTAGGTTTGCACCTGGAACTGGCCGACGAGACACCTCGGGGAGGACACAATGCCCGGTGGATCTGCGTACCCCGGACCATCCGAAGCGCTCGAGCTGTACACCGCAGCCGTGGAACAGAGCGCATCGGACGCCTCCGTCAAGGGAGCCAAGAACCCGTACACGTCGCGCAACGGCCACATGTTCAGCTTTCTCGACGCCGACGGAGCCATGGCGCTGCGGCTGTCGAACGAGCTCCGTGAGGACTTCCTGGCCCGGTACGACAGTGGCCCGGTGATGCAGTACGGCAGTGTGATGCGGGGATACGTCGCGGTGCCGGACGAGTTGCTGCACACCACCGACGAGCTCGCCGGCTGGTTCGACAAGAGCCACGACTGGATCGGCACGCTGCAACCCAAGCCGACCAAGAAGTAGCCGCTCCGACCTCAGCCGAGCGGGGCCACCCGGCCAGGACCCGAGGCAGCTCGGTTGTATCTGGCCGCCCGGGCCAGGGCTCCTGCGTGCGTAGGGTTGATCCCGATCCTGCGCCGAGAGGAGTGCCGTCATGGTCGGGCCCGCCGATCTCGATGCGCTGTCGCCGTCCGCCGCCCGCGCGGTCCACCTCGCCCGAGCGGCGACGTCGTTCCGGCTGGACCGCCGGCGGGGCCTGGACCGCGATCCGAGCTCCACGTCGTCCGGCGGCACCGCCTCGGCGGTCGTGGACCCGGCCACGACCGATCAGGAGGTGGGCCCGCCGGACCTGCTCGTCGGGGTGCTGCTGGCACATCCGGACGCCAAGGGCGAGGCACGAGTACTGCTGAACCACTTCGGGCTCACCGCGCGGGACGTGCTTCCTGCCGACTATCCCGCCGTCGACTTCGACGACCTCGCCCGGCACGCCGCGACCCTGCCCGACCTCGTCTCCGCGCCGGGGCTGGTCGAGATCGACCACGTCATGGAACAGGCTCGGACGCTGGGTAGGGAGAAGCCACATCTGTCCCACGTTCTCGGGGCGCTGCTGGGCCTGTCCGACCCCCTGCGATGGAGCGAGGCGTTCGGGTTGCGCGGCACCGAGTGGACCACGGTGCTCGACACCTACCAGCGATGGCTGAACGCGGACGAGCGCGCGAGCGCCGGCCTGGCCGGAGACAGTCTGAGGACATGGTTGCAGGACGAGAACCCCCGCCGGCCGGTCGACGTCCCGCTGTTCGCCTCGGACCAGGTCGACGCCGCCCGGGACCTGATCGGGATCCAGTCCGAGGCCGATGCCTTCGCCTACCTGATGGCCTCGGTCGACCTCACACCGCCGTTGGCCATCGGGCTGTTCGGGGACTGGGGTAGCGGCAAGAGCTTCTTGATGCGGGCCATCGACCGGCGCCTGGAGACCTTGGCCGACAGCGTCGCCGACCAGCCGCAGTCCCAGGTGCGGATCTGGAAGACCATCGACCGCATCGAGTTCAACGCCTGGGAGTACGTGCAGGGCAATCTGTGGGCCGGACTGCTCGAACGCATCTTCGCCTCTTTGGGCAGCTTCCGGCCCCAGCTCGTGCAGGAACGGCGCCGCCCCGTCGAACGGCAGATCAACGAGGCGGACAAGGCGATCGAAGACGTCGACACCCGCCTGGTCGCGGTCGAACAGCGGATCAAACCGGCCGGCACGGCGGTGACGCAGGCCCAGGAGAGGCTCGAGCAGGCCCGCAAGGGCGCCGAGGCACGAGCGGACGACGAACGTCGTCGCCAGGCGCAGGCCGAGTCGAAGGCCGCGTTGCGAGACTTGTGGGGCTGGCTGCCCGTCTTCCTGCTCGACCAGCGTGGCGCCGACTTCGTCAAGGCCCTCGCCGAGGCCCGCGCCGAGCTGGCCCGCGGCCGCGTGCTCGCCGGTCCGTACTGGCGGCAGCCGCTGCACGTCGTCCTGGTCTGGCTCGGTGCAATGCTCGTTCCAGCAGTGGCGTGGATGCTCACCCGGTGGGGCGCCGGAGCGGGGGCCTCGCTGCTCGGCGGGCTGGCGACACTCGTGCCGCTGGTGACTATGACCCTGACCTCGGCCACCCGTTGGGGACGAGATCGTCTGTCGGAGTTGGAGAATGCCGAGAAGCGCGTCCAGGAGACGATCCAGGAGCCGGTACGCGACCAGGAGCGTGAGCTCGCGGCGGCTCGCGAGAGCCTGGCCGGCCTCCTCGCCGAGCGCCAAGCCGTCGAGGAGGAGAGGCAGCGGGCGCAACGCGAGCGGGAGCAGCTCCAGGCGGCGCTGGCCCGGCTGACGCCGGAGCGGATCCTCGTCGAGTTCGCCGACCAGCGCAGCGCCGAGTACGCGGGCAAGCTCGGCCTGCTCGCCGAGGTGCGGCGCGACCTGCTTGCGGTGGAGGAGGCCGTCCTGGCCAGCAACGAGAGACTGCGCGCCGCCGAGGCGACCGCACCGCCGTCCTCGGTCACCGCCTCGGTCACCGCCGCGGACGGCGAGGCGGACGGCGAGGAACAGCGAGAGGTTCCCAACCGGATCGTGCTGTACATCGACGACCTCGACCGGTGCCCGCCCGACACGGTGCTCGAGGTGCTCGAGGCCGTGCACCTGCTGCTCTCGTTCCGGATGTTCGTCGTCGTGGTGGCGGTCGACTCCCGCTGGCTCACCTCGGCCCTGACAGACCGGCTGGTGGCCCTGCGATCCGAGCCGGTCGATCAGGACTCCGAGGAGCGTGGCCGGCGTGGCTCGCGTGCCTCGTCGGGGCGGGCAACGCCGAAAGATTACTTAGAGAAGATCTTCCAGCTGCCGTTCTGGGTGCAGCCGGTTCCGACGCCCGGCCGCAAGCAGCTCGTGCACGGGCTGTTGGCCGACTCGGTGCGCCACAGCGACGGCGACGACTCGGATCAGCACAGCGAGAGGGACGGCTGGCTGGAGCTGACCGAGCGGGAGCGTGAGGCCGTTGAGGCCATGCTCACCCGACACGGGGCCGACGTCCGTCTGGACACCAGCCCGCTGACTCTCGACCGCTCAGACCTCGCCTTCATCGAGGGCCTGGCCGTCCTGCTGGGTGACACCCCGCGGCGCATCAAGCGGTTCGTCAACACCTGCCAGCTGCTCTACGCGATGTCGCCACCGCTGGGCCTGCACGGGGGGTTCCCCAGCGATCGCCATGTGGTCGCCCTGGTGTCCGCGATCAGCGAGGGCCTGCCCGTCGTGGCAGCACGGTGGCTGCCCGAACTGGCCGTCTGTGGCGCCTCGGTCCCGAACCGCCCGCCCGAGGCCGCCGCGCTGGGATCGACCACCCTGCTGGCCCACACGACCAACCTGCCGGAGAGCGACGTCCCACCGAACCCGACGGGCGAGGGCGCCGCGCTGGCCGTCGAGCGCACCCGGCTGCTGGCCTGGCTGGCCGAGAACCCGACATGGAAGAACGTGACTCTGGCCCAGCTGGACGTCCGGCTGGCGATGATCCGTCGGCTGCGGTTCGACCGTCCGGGCATCGACTGAGATGGGGTCCACCACCCAGTAGGCCCGGGTCATCGCCGGACCTGGATGACGGCCTTGCCGCGGGTGCGGCCGGACTCGATGTCCCGGATCGCCTCGGGCGCCTCGTCGAGTCGGTAGCTGCGGCCGAGGGCGGGGACCAGATCGCCGGCCTCGATGGCGGCCCGAAGCCGCTCGATGCCCTGCCCGCTCTCGGTGGAGATGAACGTGGTCAGGCGCTGGCGGACCAGGGGCGACAGCGCGAGCGCCCGCAGCTGCCGGCCGATCCCGCCGGTCCAGCGGTCGCCACCCTCGCCGCCGACGATGACCAGGGTGCCGGTGGGGGTGAGGGCTCGGCGGAGCTTGGCGAGCCGAGTCCGGCCGCCGATGTCCAGGATCAGGTCGTACCTGGTCGGGCCGGCGGTGGCGTCGGTGGTGGCGTAGTCGATGACGTGGCGGGCGCCGAGCGAGCGGACCAGGTCGGCCTTGGCGGCGCTGGCCACACCGGTCACCTCGGCGCCGGCGGCGCGGGCCAGCTGGACGGCGTAGCTGCCGACGCCGCCGGACGCGCCGAGGATCAGTACCTGCTGGCCGGCCTGGAGGCGGCCGACCTCGTTGAGTGCCTGCTGGGCGGTGAGGCCGGAGATGGCGACCGCGGCGGCCTGGGTGAACGACAGGTCGGCGGGCTTGTGGACCAGCTTGTCCTCGCGGGCCCGGGCGTACTCGGCGAACGTGCCGACGCCGATCCCGAACACCTCCTCGCCCACCCGGAACCGGCTGACCTGCGGACCGACGGCGACCACACGGCCGGCGACGTCCATGCCCGGGACCGGCTGCTTGGGCCGGGTCAGTCCGAAGCCCATGAGGCGAATCAGGTAGGGCGTGCCGGTCATCAGGTGCCACACCCCGCGGTCGAGCCCGGCAGCGTGCACCTCGAGCAGAACCTCGCCCCGACCGGGCGAGGGGACCTCGACGTCCCGCAGCTCGAGCGCGTCGGCGGACCCGTAGCGCTGCTGGGCCACGGCCCGCATGCGGGTGGGGAGCAGGCTGGGTGTGGCCTCTATGTGGGGGTGCTGGTGCGTCGTCATGTCGTTCCTCCGTGGGTGGACTCTGGCGTCGTACTTAGTACGATCTCGACTTGCCCGACAGTAGTCGTACTAAGTACGATCGTCAAGACGGGACAGGAGAAACTCCATGAGCAGCGTGATCAATGACGATCCACCCCGCGCCGTCCTCACCTCAGCCCGGGTGCTCGAGGCCGCGATGGCGCTCGCCGATCGGATCGGCATCGAGCCGTTCACGATCCGCAAGCTCGCGGCCGAGCTCGACGTGAAACCGATGACGCTCTACCACCACGTCCCGAACAAGGAGGCGATCCTCGACGGCATCGTCGACCTCGTCTTCAGCGAGATCGAGCTGCCGCCCGAGGACGTCGACTGGACGACGGCGATCCGCCACCGGTGCCTGTCGGCACGGACCGTGCTGGCCCGCCACCCGTGGGCCCCTCCGCTGATGGAGTCCCGGACCTCGCCCGGGCCGGGGACGTTGCGCCACCACGATGCGGTGCTCGGGTGCCTGCGGCGCGGGGGACTGTCGCTCCCGCTGACCGCGCACGCCTACGCCGTCATCGACAGCTTCGTCTACGGATTCGCGCTCCAGGAGGCGAACCTGCCGTTCAGCGGGAGTGCGGAGATCGCCGACCTGGCAGCGGCGATCATCGAGTCGTTGCCCGCCTCGGAGTATCCCCACCTCCTCGAGTTCACGACCGAGCACGTCCTGAAACCGGGCTACCACTTCGGCACGTCGTTCGAGTTCGGGCTCGACCTGCTGCTCGACGGCATCGAAGCGGCACGGCAGCGCGAGCGCAAGGCCTAGTCAGCGGCGGAGCAGCCGCACGAGGCAGTCGTGGGCGACCCCGTCGTCGGCGACCACCCGGGACACCCGGCCGGCGGTGACCACGTCGACGTCGCGGTCGGCGAGGTCGGCGAGCACGTCGTCGGCGGTCATCAGCACGGAGGGATCCTGCGGCCCGCCGGTGCCGTCGGTGAGGTTGGTCGCGTCGTGGGCCACCAGCAGGAACGTCCCACCCGGACCGAGGGTGTCGAAGGCGTTGCGGACGGCGGCCGCGCGCTGCGGGGCAGGCAGCTGAAGGTAGGCGATCAGGGCCAGGTCGAACTCCCCGTCTGGGCGCCACGTCGTGACATCCGCGCGGACCCAGGTGACGGGGATGGCGCCGGCCAACCGGCGTCCCTTGTCGAGTGCGGCCTGGGAGAAGTCCACCGCGGTGACCTCCCAGCCCTGGCGGGCCAGCCAGATGGCGTTGCGCCCCTCGCCCGCGGCGACATCGACCGCCCGCCCGGGGGCAAGATCCGCGCACTGGCGTGCGACGAACTGGTTCGGCGCGGCCGACCAGACCAGCTCACTGCTCGCGTACCGCTCGTCCCAGGCCTCGGCGTCCATAGGGGTCAGCCTACGGACGTTCGCGCCGTTGGTGGTCCCACGCGGTGACTGACCTGAGGACGCCCGGGCGCCGCTCTCGGTGCCCGGGCGTCCTGGTGGGGACGGCGATCAGGGTGTGCTCACGCACGACCCGTCCCGAAGCCGGTCACGAACCTGGTCGTGGTCACCGGTCAGGTCGCGGGCCTGGGTGCCGTCGCGGGCCTGGGTGCGGTCGCGGGCGGCGGTGCGGTCTGGGGTGCCGTCGCAGGTCGCGTCGCAGATCCCGTCGCCTGGGCCGTTGCCCGGGCCGTGACCTGGCGACCAGGTCGCCGACACCTGGGTGGCCGGGCCGGGGCCGATGGACTCGTCGGCGAGTGCGGAGGTTGCCACCAGTCCGGTAGTAGCCGCAGCGACGACGCCGATGGCCGCGAGGGTGATGGCTCGACGCATCGTCAACACCTTCTCTCCATTCGTTTCTGGACTGTCGATACCCCCATTCCAGTCCGGACCTGTGAAGCCCGGATGGGGTCGGTGTGGAGAGCATGTGGAGAACGCACCACGTCCGATCCGGTCGCATATCGGTCCGACCTCGCGAGTGCTCAGGCGTGCGGTGTCTCCGCTGCGGGAGCGGCGAGTCGGGTGAGCGCCGCGGTCGCCGCCGGGAGTGCGACGGCCAGGGCCTCGTTGAGGGCTAGGTGCGAACGTTCTGTGTGCTGATCACCGACCGGGTGAAGCCATTGGTTCCCACCACTCGCACCAGCAGCTGTTGGCCGTGCGGGAACTGGCCGCGGTCGAGGGTGAAGTCCGGGTCCGTCAGACCGACCGCCAGAGTCGTCCAGGACCGACCGTCATTCTGGCTGACCTGCACGTAGTACGACTGCCCGGTAGCCGGTTCCAAGCCCTCCACCCGGAACGCGAGGTCACCCTCCGGTGCGGTCTCGGCCTGCAGCGACCGCGCTTGGGGCGGCGATCCCGCTCCTCGGAACGTGTCGGCCACGTCTCCGCTCAGGACGAGCTGCACCATGGCGGCAGCGGGCCCGGCTGGGACCACGACGTCGACGAGGCCGCGGACGTCGTCGTCCGGGTTCTGGTCGGAGTTGACCCGGACCGGGACGCCGTAGTCGGCCTGGACCTCCCCGTCGGACCCGAGAACCCGCACCCTCACGTCGGACTCAGCCTCGGTCGGCGACGGCTGGGCGTTCGGGACCGGCGTGACGTAGCGGATCAGACCCCGGCTGCGGGTGAGGTTGACGGTGGCCACGACGCTCACCAGGCCACCCTCGGCGCCGGTCCCGGTTTCGCCGGGCGACGCGTCGCGCGCAGTGCTGGAAGAGCGTGGGAAGCGCTCGTCGGGCCGGCCGCCTGACGAGCCCGCGGCGCCGGCCGCAGCCAGGACCGGCCGCCCCAGTGCCGCCGGGGTCGAGCCCAGGTTGTCCTCGTCCACCAGCCGCTTTCGGATGCCCAGGTAGGTGTAGGCGCTCAGCCACTGGAAGTTGCAGTAGGTCATCACGTCCTTCCACGTCGTCCCGGGCAGGGCGGCCATCGGGATGCCGAGCGCCGCGTCCCCCACGTCGAACCCCATGAAGCTGATGTCATCGCCGCCCAGCTGGCCGGAGGGGTAGGGGTAGTCGTTGTCGTCGTTGGTCTCCCCGCAGAAGCCTGGGTGCTTGCGGCCGAAGGTGTGGCCGAGCTCGTGACCGCCGTACCAGTCACCGTAGGACCCGTCGAAGTCCCACCCCCAGGTTCCGGGCCCGGTCGGTCCGGAACCGACCGCGCCGGGATTCGGTGTGTTCACCGGTACCCCGGCGCAGCCGCGCATGAAGAACCCACCGTCGCTGACCAGCGCGTAGTAGTGAGTCCGCTGGTCCTCCCCGGCGTCCATGTCGAGCGCTCGCAGCGCGGCGACCTGGGCGTTCACGTCGCCGCAGGTGAACGGTGGGCTGGCGGTCGCGGTGACCAGGGCGGTGGTGCTGTGCACCTGCCCGGCCGGGTAGGCCCTGGCCAGCCAGGACAGCAGGGACGCGAAGTCACGGTCGCTCGGTAGGTAGGTCACCGCCGGCGAACCTTGTGTGTAGCGGACACCGTAGACCCGAACCCGCAGCGGGGCGGCTCGGTGGAACCAGACGGTCGGACGGCGCTCCCGCCCAATCGTGAGGTCCGCGCCGGTGACCGTGTTGGTCACCCGGGACAGAGTGATGTGCAGCGGCCCTTCGGAGGCCATCGAGTCCGGGACAACGAAGTTCAGGCTACGGGTGATGTTGTTGCGGGTGATCGCCAGGTCTCCGGCGGCGGCCGGATCCAGGACCACCGCAGCCGTGGAGGCGACCACCACGGGCGGGTCGGTGGGTGCCTTGCGCAGCGACACCTCGCCGGTGACGGTGATCCCGGGTGCGGAGTGGTGGCTCAGGTAGGCGCGCACGACCGCCTTCTTGCCAGCCAGCAGTGGCACGGACTGACTGATGTCCTGGACCGCTTGGGTCACCTCGAGCCCGTCGAGCTGCAACGGCCTGGTGGCTGCGTTGTCGAGCGGGTAGGTGACATCGCTGGCTGCGGCGGATCCGTCGGGGTGTGCCACGTCGACCCGCTGACCGCCGCCGGCCGCCTCGACGAGCGCGGCGATTCGCGAGCGCTTGGCGGTGATGTCTGCGGCGGTGTCACTGCTGGTGACCACGACGGTGAGCAGCTCGGCGGTGCTGGGCGTCTCACCGACCCAGAAGCACGCCGCCGGCCCAGCGAACAAGGACAGTTGTTGGACGAAACCCGTTGTCGTGGCCATCGTCTCGCTCCTCGTGGTCGGTCCCTCAGACGGGGTCGATGGTGATCGCGGTGATCGTCGAGTCACTGTCGCCGTGGCTCGCCACAACGCTGCGGTAGTTCGTGGCGGCGCTTGCGAGAGCGTGCACAAGGGTGCCCGAGTAGGCGAGCCCACTGGCGGACCCGTCGTTGGTCACCACCAGGAGCGTGGTGTTGTCGGACGTCGCCCCGATCCAGGCGCAGGCGCTCGTCGAGGAGAGCACGCTGAGCTGCTGCACCAGGCCTGTGGTCTGGGCCATGGGAATCCCACCTTTCTCGTGTCGGGTTGCGGGCTTGGCGTCGGCGCAGGGGTCACAGGGGGGACGTCAGGATGCCCAGCTCCAGAGCCAGGTCGCTGAGGTAGCGCAGGTCGCCTCGCACGCGCAGCCCCCCTTCCAGGAACTGCGTACGCGCGTCCCGCTCACCGTCCAGCACGGCCCGCAGCGTCTCCGCGTCCGCGATGATCTCCAGCAGGGGCGAGTCGTCCGGCGCTGCATCGGCACGCACATGCACGCCATCGGCACCGCACTGCACCACGTAGCGGCCCGGTGAGTCGCCTGTGGCCTGAACGAGGATCTGGCCGTCGCGGGTGTGGCGGCAGTCCTGGATCCGCTCGCCGATGCGAGTCAGGCTGTGGTCGAGGGTCTTCCTGGCCATCTGAGCTCTCCCGTCATCTCGTTGTCCTTGGGCGTCACCGGGTCCCATCGCTGATGGTCGACTCGGGTCTGCCATGTAGGAGGCCGGTGCCGCTGGTCTGATACCCGGGCGAGGACCTGCAGCATCGGCGGCGTTCGCCGAAACCCCTCCCGGTGCCGGTGGGGGAGTCACGCTGCGGCACGGCAGGTGGGTCGCGGCGCCTCAGTTCGCCCGTGCGCGCAGTCTCACCGGGACGCCCCGACGTGGGCGGAGGGTGACCCGTGGCTGGATCCCCGGGTCGAACCCCGGCTCGATGTCGGCTCGCCAGGACGAGGCGAGGACGCCGAGGATGAGCGTGGCCTCCATGCTGGCGAAGGCCGCTCCGATGCAGACCCGCGCGCCGGCTCCGAAGGGCAGGAAGGCGCCGCGCGGCTGGCCGGGGGCCGCCTCGTCGTAGCGGCCGTCGGCGTCCAGCCACCGATCCGGTCGCCACGCGAGTGCGTCAGCACCCCAGGACCGGGGATCCCGGCCCAGGGCGTACGGCGAGATGGTGACGATCGTCCCCCTGCGGATGGCGGCGGCGCCGAGCGTGAAGTCGTCTGTCGCGACACGTGCCGTGACGTAGGCCGGTGGGTGCAGCCGGAGCGTCTCGGCCACGAGCGCCCGGGTCATCGGCAGCTGGTGCCAGGTTCCCTCGGCCAGCGCCTGCGCCGCGGGGGGCGTCGCGAGCTCGACCTCCAGTGCCTTGCGCACGTCCGGGGTTCGGGCGAGCTCGAACCATGCCCAGGCCAGCAGCACCGCCGTCGTCTCGTGCCCGGCGAGCAGCAGGGTGAGGACCTCGTCGCGGACCTGCCTGGTCGGCATCGGCTCGCCGGTCTCCTCGTCCCGGACGGCGAGCAGCATCGACACCATGTCACCGGCATCGCCGTGGGCCCGCCGGTCGGCGATGACACGTGCGACGACCCGGTCGAGCCGAGCGACGTTGCGCTGGACCCGCCGCCGCAGCCTCGTGGGCAGGCGAGCCGCGACCATGCCCGCGGGCCGCACCAGCTCGGCGAAGCACTCCAGCAGCTCGGCCTGGGCCTCGCTCACCTCGCGGGCGTCGTCCCGCACGTCCATCCCGAAGATTGTCCGGCCGACCACGTCGAGCGTCAGGCTGGACATCTCTGCCGCCAGGTCGAGCCGCTGCCCGTCGTGCCAGGTCGCCGAGCGCTCCCGGGCGGCCTGCACGGCCTCGATGGCGTACTGCTCCAGCCGCTGAGGATGGAACGCGGGCTGCACCAGCCTGCGCTGGCGCTTGTGCAGCTCGCCGGTGCTGGTCAGCAGGCCTTGCCCGAGCGTGAGCTGCAGGGCTGCCCGCCCCTTGCCCTGCCCAGTTCCCGTCGGCCGGGTGAGCAGCTCACGCGACAGCGCCGGGTCGCACACGACCGCCGTCCGCATCAGCCCGCGATGCTGCACGACGCCGTCGCCGGCGGCCACGATCGCACTCAGCCGCTCGGGCAGCGCATCGAGATCCAGGAGCAGCCCGCGCATCTTCGGCGGTCGTCTCGATGCCTCGGATTGCGGCGCCTTCGACGACGGTGTGATCGGTGTCGCCGGTGTCATCACCCCCACCTCCTGCAGTAGTTGCTCACCCGTGGTCGCCCACCTTCGAGTGTGCGCCCGAAGCCGGGCGGTCGGCCGACCGGGCTATGGCGACCGGATGCCGGCCAGGTCGCAGACCTGGTCCCACAGGTCGCGATAGACCGCCGTGGCCTTGCTGCGGGGGGCGAAGCAGGGCAGCGGGGCGCGATGCACCGACATCTGCTCGATCGCCGACAGCGACGGCACCGCCACGGTGCCCATCTTCTCGCCCGCCTGGGGCGCGTCGGCCACGATCTCGCGGTGCAGCCGCTTGCGCCGATCCACCATGGAGAAGAAGGTCAGGACGTGGGGGCGGGCATTGGGCAGGGTGCGCAACAGGTGGAGTAGCTGCTCGTAGGTGCGCGTGGCGAGCACCGTCGGGATGATCGGGACCAGCACGACATCCGCGGCGCGCACCACGTTCTCGCTGACCAAGGACGAGCCAGCGGGGGTGTCCAGGAACACCAGGTCATAGTCATCGGACAGCTCGTCCAGTCGGGCGGACAGCGTGCGCCCGGCCCGCTTGGCGCCCGACTCGGCCCTGGCCAGGTCGAGCTCCATCGAACGGTAGTTGGCGTCGGCTGGGAGGAGGTCGAGCCAAGGGTAGTCGGTGTTCTTCAACGCCGTCTCCAATGGCCGCTTGCCGCGCACCAGCCGCTTGCTACCGCCCTTGACCCGCGGGATGACCCGGAACATGTAGGTGGCGGCGCCCTGCGGGTCGAGATCCCAGAGCAGGGTGCGTCGGCGCTGGGCCGAGGCCAGGTAGGCGAGGTTCACCGACGCCGTGGTCTTTCCGACCCCACCCTTGATGCTGTACGAGGCGATCACCTTCATGCCACATGTGCTCCTGTCCCGTGCAGGGTCCCGCGATAGCGACAGTACGCGCTCGGTGAGCGGGTGCGGGATGGGCCGGGTGCGGGATGTGGCGTGTGCGGTCGGACATGAGGTCAGGCGAGCCCAGTCGCTAGAGCCGGCCGGTGACTTGCTGGCTATCGGTGAGTCAGGCAGCCAGCTTCGGCGTCCGTTCGGCGATCGTCGCGGTGACCGCCCAGCGCCCAGACGGTCGGCCCGACCGCGCGCCATCCGCGGCTGTTCGCCGACATGATCGCCGCTGTCGGTACCGGCGCGAACCTGGTCACCGACGCTCACCTGGCTGCGTTGGCCGCGAGCACCGCGCCGAGATCGTCACCTACGACCACGACTTCGCCCGAAAGCACTACGAACGCCAGGGGATCCTGGTGGAGCCCGGGCCCTGGACGCCGCCGAGGAGTCCTGCCTCGACGCGGAGGAGATCCGCGCCCGCGCCGGGAAGGGACGCCGTGAGTGAAGCGCTACAGATCCAGTACCTCGATCGAGTGCCCGGGACCACCGGTGAAGTCGATGGCGAGGTCGGCATCATGTCCGAGCCTGAGTCTGGCGTCCTGGTCCTCGGTCAACCTCGCCTCCTCGGCCAGGAGCGCCCTGTACGCAGACTGGGCAGCGCGGGTGTGAAAGCCCCGGGCGAAGACGGACGGATCGTGCTCGAGTCGCTCCAGCTCGTCGGCGATGGCGCTCAGTCGCCGTCGGACGAGCGGCAACGCGAACACGTCCCACTCAACGACCTCCACCGTCGCGGTGCCCTGGTCCCGCGGTTCCGGCGCAGCCGCCGTCGCCAGGGCGCGCGGCCAGGTGGGCGGGGACAGGGCCAGGCGCACCGCCACATAGATCGCCGCCGTCAGGAGGAGCGGGAGCAGTAGACCCATGACGAGCCTGCCTTCGAGAGCTGTCATTCGAGTCTACGGCGCTTCACCCGTCGGCCACCCTCTCGTCCGTCGCGAGTGGTGAGAAGCGGCGCGGCACGGCCTGCGTGTCGTCTGAGATCTGACCACTCGCGGGGTGCCGTGTGCGGTGTGGCCAGATCCTGCTTCATCGCCGGCACTTCCCTGGGACCGGTCGAGGTGTCACTGACCTCCGGGGTCGGCGAGCCGGTCGTCCTGGTCTCTTCCGGGGGTCTGGCAGGTCCACGCGGGTGCCGCCATGCTGGTGGCATGCCCTCCACGTGGTCCATCGCCTCCGAGGACTCCTTCCTGTCCATCGCCAGCCGCGGGTCGGCCCTGTCGATCGGTTCGGTCGGCTCCGTCGGGTCGATCGGGTCGATCGGGTCGGCGTTCTCGGCCTTCAGTGTCGGCAGCTCGCTGAGCGCCGGGTCGGCGATGTCGTTCGCGTCCCTGGGGTCGGTGATGTCGGCCAAGGACGCCGGGGCGGTGATGGGCATGGTCCGACCAGGTCCGCCGGCGCGCTGGGTCGTCGGCCAGGGGCTGCTCGTCGCGTCCCTGGCGGCCGCGGTCCTCATCGGCGCGCGGAACCTGCGGCGCTGAACGCAGCAGCGTCACACACGCGGCGGCCGTCGGCGCCGTCCGGGATCGCCGCGCCGTCGGACTCACGCAACGGCGGGCAGGCGGGCTGCGAGCGGACCGACCCCTCCGTGCGGGAGGCCGCGCATCCCACGACGCGCGCTCGCGGGCCGACGGTGCGCTGATGGGCACCGCGGGCACCGGGGTTGACAGCCCGCTGAACAAGCGTTTAGCTTGCTGAACATGAGTTCAGTAGTGGACGAGGGTGATCTGACCGCCCGGGCGAGTATCCGCAACGCGACGCTGCGTCTGTTCGCCGATCTGGGCCCGGATGCGGTGAGCGTGCGGCAGATCGCGGCGTCCGCCGGGGTGTCGCCCGCCCTCGTCCTGCACCACTTCGGCAGCAAGGCCGGCCTGCGCGAGGCAGTCGACACCCATGTCGCCGGCGTCTTCGACGCGATGCTCGAGGCCCTACCGGAGGGCCTCGGCGAGGCGCTGACCGCGGCGGCGTCGGGCGGCCTCGCCGCCGCATTCGCCAGGACCTTCCCGCCCGACTCGCCGCTGCCTGCCTACCTGCGTCGCCTGTTGCTTGCCGGCGACCCGGTCGCGGTCGACCTGTTCCGGCGGTGGTATGCCGCCAGCAGGGCCGTCCTCGACCGGCTCACCGACGCAGGGATTGCCCGCCCGAGCGAGGACCCGGTCGTCCGAGCGGCCCTCCTGTTGTCCAACGACCTCGGCATGGTGCTGCTGCGCCCGCTGCTGCGGGACGCGATCGGCGTGGACCCCCTCTCGCCCGAGGGAGCGTTCCGGTTCGTGCGCGAGGCCGTCGTCATCTACACCGAAGGAGCCTTCGTCGCCCCGGCGACGGAAACGAAGGAGGACGTATGAGCACGTCCACACCAGTGATCCGAACCGATGGTCTGGTCAAGACCTTCGGTCCGGTCCGGGCCCTCGACGGGTTCGACCTCGAGGTCAGCCGCGGCGAGGTGCACGGGTTCCTCGGGCCGAACGGCGCGGGGAAGACGACGACCATCCGAGTTCTGCTCGGTCTGGCGAAGGCGGACTCGGGCCATGCCGAGCTCTTCGGGCAGGACCCATGGCGCGAGGCCGCACACCTGCACGACCGGCTCGTCTATGTTCCCGGTGACGTGGCGCTGTGGCCGGGGCTCACCGGCGGCCAGTGTCTGGACATCCTCGCCGCCGCGCACGGCGGGGTCGACGAGTCGCGGCGGGCCGAGCTCCTGGAACGCTTCGACCTCGACCCGACCAAGCGCAGCCGCGACTACTCCAAGGGCAACCGCCAGAAAGTCGCTCTGGTCGCCGGCCTGTCGACCGACGTCGAGCTCCTCGTCCTTGACGAGCCGACGAGCGGACTCGACCCGCTCATGGAGCAGGCCTTCCAGGAGGTCGTCCGCGAGCGGCGGGACGCCGGTGTCACGGTCCTGCTGTCGAGCCACATCCTCGGCGAGGTCGAGGCCCTTGCCGACCGGGTGAGCATCATCCGCAGGGGGAAGCGGGTGCAGACCGGCGCGCTCGCGGACCTGCGTCGACACACCCGCACGTCCGTCCACGCCGTGACCAAGGACGACCCGCCCGGCCTCCTCGATGCGCCGGGCGTCGCCGACCACGCCGCCGAGCGGCTCAACGGGCTCGTCGACTCCCGCTTCACGATCGACCCGGACCACCTCGACGAGGCCATCGGGCGGCTGCACGCAGCCCGCATCCACACCCTGACGGTGAAGCCGCCCAGCCTCGACGCGCTGTTCCTGCGCAGCTACGGCGACGACATCACCGAACGCGAGACGGCTGCCGCGCGGGCTGAGGGCGTGACCACAGGCCACGGACGGCACGAACGATGAGCACCGCCGGTCTGGGGACGATGACACGCATCCAGTGGCGCACCAGGTGGAAGGGCATCCTCATCTGGGTGCTCGCGTTGGCCGGCACCCTGGCCGCCACGGCGGCGTCCATCGCGTCGCTCTACAACACCCCCGAGGAGATCAACTCGTATGCCTCCGCGGTCGCGGGCGGAGCCCTATATGCCATCAACGGCAGGATCGAGGGCATCGACAGCCTCGGCGGGGTGATCCAGGACGAGTTCGCCTTCCTGGCAGCCTTTCTCCTCCCGCTGCTCGGCATCTCGCTGATCGCCGGGTCGACGCGGCGTGAGGAGGAGGCCGGTCGCCTCGAGCTGCTCCTGTCCGGACGGATCGGCCGGCGCTCACCCGTCACCGCGGCCCTCCTGGTCGCGAGCGCGACGGTCGCCGCGCTCGTCGTCGCCTTCACCCTCGCGCTCGTTCCCACGGACGTGCCGACCTCGTCGGCGATCCTCTACGCCGCCTCGCTGGGAGGGTTGGCCTTCGTCTTCGCCGGGCTGTCCGCCCTCCTGGCCCAGATCACGCTCCATTCGCGTGAGCTCTATTTCGGGGGGTTCGCCGTACTCCTCGTGGCGTACATCCTGCGCGGCGTCGGCGACGTCACGGGTACCTGGCTCACGTGGCTGTCACCGCTCGGCTGGCAGGAGAAGACCGCACCGACGGGTGACCAGCGTTGGTGGGCCCTCATCATCCCCCTCGTCGTCGGTGTCGGCCTCGGCGCCCTGGCGGTCCACCTTGCCGGCCGCCGCGATCTCGGAAGCGCGATGATCCGCGCTGGATCAGGGCCGGCCCGCGCCTCGGCGTGGCTGCGCCGCCCGGTGGGCTTCGCCGTCTGGGTGCACCGCCAGTCGCTGCTCGGCTGGCTCCTCGGAGCACTCGTCCTGGCCGTGATGATGGGCGCGCTCGCCCAGCAGGTCATCGACGCGATCACCGGCAACCCCGAGATGGCCGCGGCCATCGGGGCGAGCGGCGCCCACCCCGAGGACGGGTTCGTCGCGATGGTCCAGCTCTACCTCGCGCTCATCGTCATCGGCTGTGCCATCCAGACGACGGGGATCCTGCGACGCGAGGAGACCGAGAACCGGCTGGAGACCCGGCTCTCCGGGACGATCTCCCGGGTCCGGTGGCTCGCGGCCCACGGCGTCGTCATCCTCGGCGGGCTCGTCGCCATCGTCCTCGTCGCCTCCGCGGTCTTCGGGCTGACGGCGGCCTGGTCGATGGACGACTCCGGCCAGATCGGTCGGCTCGTGCAGGCGGGCGCGGCCTACCTTCCGGCCGTGCTGGTCTTCGCCGGCCTCGCCCTCGTGCTGTTCGCCGTGTTCCCGCGGCTGTTCGCCCTCGCCTGGGCGTACTACGCCGTAGTGACCTTCATCGCCTTCCTGGGCCCGGGGCTCAAGCTGCCCGGGTGGGTCCTGGACCTCGCCCCGACGACGCATGTCGGCAGCCCGCCCCAGGGAGCGGTCGAGCCTGCGGCGCTCGTCGTCCTGTCCCTCATCGCCGTGCTGCTCGTGGTCGTCGCCTTCGTGGGCTTCCGCCGGCGGGGGATCCCCGAGCACTGAGCACTGAGTCTCGGCGGTGGCGGCCGACAGTCCGAGCGCCTCGCCTCGGACCGGGCGCGAGTGGCCGCCCACGGCACTCGACGAGGACCGGCCTGCCGCGGCGGCTGGCAGGGGAGTGACGAAGCGCGAGAGGATGCCGGGATGTCGCCCGCTCCCGAGCTGCCTGAGCTGGCCTTCGTCACGGCGGCCGAGCTGGAGGCCTGGCTGGAGGAGCACCACGCAACGAGCCCCGGCTGCTGGGTGAAGATCGCCAAGAAGGGCACCGGCGTCGCCAGCGTGACCTACGACGAGGTCGTTGAGTGCCTGCTCTGCTTCGGTTGGATCGACGGCCTGACCCACCGGGTCGATGAGGTCTACTACGCCGTCCGGTCCACCCGGCGGCGACGCCGCAGCCCGTGGTCGGCGAGCAATGTCGTCCGGGTCCTCCGGATGCTCGAACAAGGCCGAATGCGGCCCGCCGGGCTGGCCCAGGTCGAGGCTGCGCAGGCCGACGGTCGCTGGCCCCAGGAGTAGAGCCGTCGACGGTGGAGCCGGCTGGTTGCGCTGCGGGGCGGTTCGAACACGACCGACGGTCCACCATCACGGGGGCACTATCGCGCGCGGGTCGGCGCGGCGTCGTCCACGGTTCATGGGGGGCGTTGCGTCTCCTCCGCATAGGGGGAGGCCGTGCATCGCAGCAGGTCGCGGTCCCGGTGGACTTCGCGGGACAATGCCCTATGGCGGAGGACCCGGGCGCGCCGCGCACCGAGCCGGCGACCGGTGCGGGCGGCACCGGGGTGGTCGGGGTCAGCGTCACCCGCGGCGGTAGGCCGGCCCTGCACGACCTGACCCTGCTGGCCGACGACGGCGAGCTGTGCGCCATCGTCGGGCCCTCGGGCAGCGGCAAGTCGACGCTGCTCCGATGCGTCGCCGGTCTGGAGGCGCCCGCTTCGGGCGAAGTGTTGATCCGCGGACGGCGGGTGACCCAGCTGCCACCGCCCCAGCGACGCGCTGCGATGGTCTTCGAGGCCACGGAGCTGATCCCCTTCCTGGACGTGGCCGGGAACATGGGCTGGGGGCTGCGCGCCCGCGGCGTCCCCAAGGCCCAGACCCGTGAGCGGGTGAGCGACCGGGCGCGCCGGCTCCGCCTGGGCGGCGTGCTGCGCCGCAAGACCGACGAGCTGTCGTTGGGTGAGCGCAGCATGGTCGGCGTCGGGCGCGCCCTGGTGTCGACTCCGGAGGTGTTCCTGCTCGACGAGCCGCTGGCACATCTGGACGCTGGGCAGCGGGCGGCGGCCCGGCGGCAGATCGTGGACGTCGTCCGGTCGGCCGGGGTTCCCACGCTGTATGTCACCCACGACCAGTCCGAGGCCATGGCGATCGCAGACCGGGTCGCTCTGCTCCACGAGGGCCGCCTGGTCCAGCTCGGCCGACCGTTGGACCTCTACGACCGGCCGGCGAACGTCCTCGTGGCGACCTTCCTCGGCAACCCGCCGATCGGGCTGCTGCCTGCTCGGCTGGTCTCCCGCGCAGACTTCGGCGCGTTCGAGGTGGGCGGGCAGGTCCTGCCGCTATGGGGGCCGGTCCCCGAGCCGCTCGCGGGCCACGTCGGTTCGGACGTGGTGCTCGGGCTGCGGGCGTCGGACGTGCTCGAGGCCGGTGCGCGACCCGAGGACCCGGACCGAGTGGTGCTGGGCGCGACAGTCACGATGACGGAGTACTCCGGGCGGCACATCGCGGTCAGCGCCGAGGTCCGGTCCTCGTCGTTGACGGCGCTGCACGAGTCGGTCCTCGCGGCCATGCCGTTCGGAGCGACGCTGCGCGCCCTGTTCCCGCCCCAGGCGAGGGTGCGCCCGGGGGACGCCGTCCGGCTGGCCGTCGACGTGTCACGGGCCCACGTCTTCGATGGCGACACAGGCCAGGCGCTGTGGCACCCGAACGTGCCGGAGGCGCGCCGGCGGTGAGTGGCCACGGCGTCGAACCCGCCCGGAACCACCACGCCCGGAACCACGACGCCTGGCCCACGACGCGGCCGCCACGTCCCGGCACTGCTCCGGCCGGCCCCGGAGGGCGCTGCGGCAGGGCCAGTCGGGGATGACCGGCGCCGGCACTTAAGCCGATGCGCGACGAGGTCGATCCCACGAGAACAGGCGACGGTCCGCCTTCAGGGGCGGACCAGCGATCCGGGGATGTGACATGGGAGACCCTCGCGCGCGGCGCCGCAGCGTGTTCCCGTGTTCGCGGCGCCGCGACGACGCGGGGTTCACGCTCATCGAGTCCGTGACCGCGTTGAGCATCCTCATGATCGTGATGACGTCAATGATCACGATCGCGATCCAGTCGGCCAACAGCATCACCGTGAGTCGGCAACGCCAGGGTGCGGCGAACGTGGCCGCCCGGGCCATGGAGCAGATCCGGGCTCTTCCGTACGCGACCCTGACCGCAGGCCTGGTGTCCGCCGATCTGGCCGGGGACTCCAACGTGGTCACGGTCTCAGGGGTCAGGCGCCTCAAGCTGGTTGCCTCGGGGATCGATGAGCCGCTGGTCGTGGGCGGTACCACGCCGTCCGCGCCGCCGCTGTACCCGCACGTCTCGACCCTGGTCTCAGAGCAGGTCACCTACACAGTCAGCACCTACGTGACCCGAACCACGATCACGTCGCCGTACACGCTGCGGGTTCTGGTGACATGGACCTCGCCGTCCACCGGTCGCCCGATGTCGATCCTGCAGAGCTCGGCCGCTTACTCGCCGAACGGGTGTCTGTCGCTGGAGACGCACCCGTACTCCGGACCGTGTCAGGGCTACACCACCGGACAGGCAGGCGTGCTCGGTGGCTCGGTGATCGTCAGCAGCGGTGATGGCCCGGGGGCACCCCTCCCCGGCTTCGACGGATCATCGGTATCAGTAGGCCTGGCCGGGGTTTCCGGCTCGATGGCCATCGAGCAGGTGGCGACGACGATCTCACGGGGCACCACCACCGGGGCTGCCACGACGTCGGCGTCCGGCACTGTCTCCGACGGGCAGGTCGGCGCGGTCGCCTCGACCTCGACGGATCCGAACTCGGGCCTGCCCGCTGGCGCCTCGGCGACAGCCGGGCAGCCTGCCCCCACCGTGGTCGCCCTGTCCGGGGGCGCGGGCACGGTGACCGCCATCGCCTCGTCCGCCGACGCCGCGGCCGCCTGGGGTCACGCGTCGTCCGCCACGACGTGCACCGACGCATTGGGTGGCACCCTGCCGACCGGGCAGCCCTGCACCGGTGGAAGCGCGTCGGTCGCCGGAAGCGACGCCAGGGTAGTCGTCAACCTGAGCGGCGCCGCCTCGATCCGCTCTGTGGACGCCTTCGACCTGGCACGGTTCAGCGCGGCGCCCACGTCATCCGCCGTGTCCGTCGCGCGGGTCAAGACGCCTGCCAGCGCAGGGTGCCCCTCGGCCAGCGGCGATGGCTGCGCGTATTCGGCCGCCGCACGGTCGCTCGGCACCGCAGTCATCGGTCGGCTGCCCGGGGGCAACGGGGACGACTCGGTTCCGTCCGGCTTCACCGGCATGGTCAGGGTGACCGGCCTCACCGAGCGCAGCCGCGCCGAAGCCGGCGTGGGCGAACGCGCGACGATGTTCACTCGGACCGGCACGTTGAGCTACTGGAACGGCTCGGGGTACACGCCGGTGGACCTGTCCTCCGGGTCCCTGCCGTCCTCGCTCACGCCGGCGGCGGTCAGCGCCGTCTACCACGGGGGCTCGGGCGACGTCGTCATCTCGATGACCTCGACCGTGACCCTGGGATCGACGACCTCGACGTCGACAGGAACCCTGCCGTGCCAGACCTCGCAATGCACCCGCACGGTCAAGGGCAGCGCGATCACGGTACGCGTTGCCTACGTGGTCCAGGCCGGAGGCACACAGCTCACGTACTTCGTGGTGAACGCCAACCTCGGGTCGCTGCTCACCTCGGCAACCTTCTCCGGAGCGCCCAGTGCCTAGCCGTCAACAGTGGCCGAGCCGGCCACGCAGAGCAGCGAGCGACCCGCATTCCGACGAAGGGATGACCTTGGTCGAACTGCTGGTGACGATGGTGATTCTCACCTTCGTGCTGTCCCTGTCGGCCCAGGTGACGATCACCATCGCCCGAAGCGTGACCGAAGCGCGTACGTACACCGACTCCCTCTCCGCGGTGCGCCAGGGGCTCGGTTCGATGGAACGGCAGGTGCGCAGCGGTGACGTGCTGTTCAACCCGGTCTCCGAGGCCGCCATCACCCCGCAGTGCGTCGCCTATGGCAGCTACGCCGGCTCCTGCATGCGGGTCTACACCCAGGTTGACGGGGTGAAGCGATGCGTGCAGTGGCAGATCATCGCCGACGGCGCCGTCCCCGGCACCGCGCTGATGCGCACGCGGTCGTTCTCGCCGTCCTGGGCGGTGGACGCCGACATCGGCACCTGGTGGACGGTGGCCGCCGGGCTGACACCACCGGTTGCCGGCTCGCCCCCGTTCACCCTGTCCTCCCCGACCAGCGCGTACAGCAACCGCCTGCTCGAGGTGAAGCTGATCTCGGTGGACGCGTCCCGATCCTCGCGCACGACCACGATCAGCACCGCGTTGAGCGGCAGGGGAACGGTCTACGGTGGCGATGGCTCGCTGTGCTCGCCGGGGCCGGCATGAACGTGCGGCGCAGGGTGCTTGCGGCGCGGCGGCGCGATGCGGCGAACCGGGACGACGGGTTCGCCATGCTGGCCGCGGTCACGGCGATGGTGCTGAGCGGGATCGTCATCGCGACGGTCATGGTCTACACCCTGAGCGAGGTCGGCCAGACCGGTCAGCTGCGTCAGCGCGGCGCCGCGATCGCGGCGGCCGAGGGCCAGGTCGACTCCATGATCAACAGGATCACCCGGTCCACCGGCGCGGCGTCGAACCTGCCGTGCACCGCCTCGGTCACCGACAGCGCCGCGGTCCCGGACGTCATCCAGATCGCCACCTCCGTGACCTACTACGACGGGGCCGGGACGGCGATGGCCTGCCCGGTCTCGACCGGGGTGCCGGTCCGGGCGCTGGTCCGCTCGGTGGCCACCGGGCAGACCCTGGCCAGGGGCAGACCGGCCCGCCGGGTGATGGAGGCGATGGTGCAGCTGTCCGCGCCGTCGTACGGGCTGCAGCTGGACAAGGCGATCTTCTCCTACAGCAGCATGGACGTCTCCAACCAGGCGACGGTGAGCGGTTCGACTGCGGGCGCCAACGCCGACATCCACACCAACGGCTCGTTCACCTGCCGGAACCGGCAGTCCTTCTACGGCTCGATCAGCTCCCGAGGGTCGATCTCGATGAGCAACAGCTGCTTCATCGCCGGGGACGCCTGGGCCAAGGACGGGTTCAGCACCGGCAACCCGAGCGACAGCGTCGGCGGCAGCGTACGGGTCTCCGCCGGATCGGCCGCCCTGAACAACAACTCGACCGTCGCGGGCACGGTCCGGGCGTCGGGCAGCATCACCTGGAGCAAGTGCACTGCCACCAAGTGCTATCCCGGGGCCAGCGTTGCGGACCCGCCGTTCGAGCCGTTCCCGAGGCTGGACTGGAACGCCGCCACCGAACAAGCCTGGTACGACGGCGGTTTCACGCAGGTGGTGACGAACAACGACTGTACCGTGGCCAGTGGCGTGAACGGCCCGGGTCGTTGGCTGATCGACAACGGGGCGGCACTGACCGTGCCGACCATCCTGCGCACCTCGTGCCGGCTGATCATCGACAAGAACAACGCCGCGGTCAGGCTCGGCGGTCACGTCGCGGTCTTCGCCGACGGCGGTGCCTCCCTGACCAGCAACGTCGACATCACCTCGACGGACGGCGGCAGCCGCAAGCTGTACCTGGTGCAGCCGTACAGCGCCGCCTCGTCGCCGTGCACTGCCGACGGCATCGAGATCGCCAACCGAGTGGTGCTGGAATCGATGGTCAACATGCTGCTCTACAGCCCATGTGTGATCCGCAAGGCGAACCTGTCCACCCTGACCGGCCAGATCTACTCAGGGTCGTCGGTGCAGCTCGACAACCAGCTCGACATGATCTACGAGCCGCTGCCCGTGTACGGGGTCACCGATGCCAGCGGCAATGGCCAGCAGTGGAAGTCGGGGCTGCTCCTGAAACGGGAGAGCCAATAGCCGTCGCTGGGTGCCAGGATTCGGAAGTGGCCGATCCTGCGGTGAGCGGGGTGGAACGTCAGGCGGCGCGGGCCTGCGTCCTCACCAGGGTGGACATCAGGTCGATGACGGCCTCGCGGGTGTCGGTGTCGACGAGGGTGTTGCCGTCCAGGGCGGAATGCGCGGAACCGACCCCGACGGTGGGCTCGAGTACCTCGGCGCCGGCGACTCCCAGGCTGCGCGCCGCGCTCTCGCGTGCCCATTGGCCAGCGCGTGGCGACGGGGTGGCGGACAGCACCGCGGTGGGCGTGCCGCTCAGGCTGGCTGCGCCGCGGGGGCGGGAGGCCCAGTCGATCGCGTTCTTGAGTACGCCGGAGAGCAGGCCGTTGTACTCGGGGGTCGCCACGAGGAGTGCATCTGCCCGACCGATCGCCTCGCGCAGAGCCACCACCGGCTCCGGCGTCCCGTCACCGTCCAGTTCATCGGTGTAGAGAGGCAGCTCACCCAGCCGGTCAAAGAACTGGACGTCGGCGAAGGAGGGCAGGTGCGCCACCGCGGCGCGGGCGAGGCGGCGGTTGAGCGAGTCGGTTCGTAGGCTGCCGACCAGGACGAGCACGTTCACGAATAGCCTCCCTGATGATTGATAGCTCAACTATATAGCAGTGATCCGACCTGTCAAACGCTGGGCGCGTGTCGGCTCCCGCTTTGCGGGTGACCTCGGCCACCTTCCGTTGGGCGGGGTCGAGCGCCGGGCCCTGTGCACGCGGCGCCGGGCGGGCGAACCTGCCCACCCGGGTCAGAACGGTGGTTCTGGTTGGGGGAGTGGGGGTCTCGGGATGTCGATGGTCAGGAGTCGGGGTCTGGCGTGGTAGCGGTGGCCGTCGGGGGTGGTCCATTCCAGGCCGTGGGCGGTGGTACACACGGTGAAGCCGGCCTGTTTGACCTGGTAGTGGAAGCGGCACAGGGGGTGCAGGTTGCATTCGCAGGTGGCGCCGCCGTCCGGGCCGGCGCCCGGGTCGGGGGTGGTGGGTGGGGTCCAGGGGGTGCGGTGGTCGAGGTCGCATAGGTCGGCGCGGCGTCGACAGCCGGGGAAGACGCAGTGGCCATCGCGCAGGTGGATGTACTCGCGGGTGCGGGGCCCGGGGACGTAGTGCGGGGTGTGGGTGGTCTGGCCGAGGCCGAGGAGGGTGGCGTGGGTGGGTGCGCCGTCCCGGTCGTCGGTGATGGCGCAGCGCCAGGTGCCGGTGGCGGCGACCTCGCGGGCCAGGCCGGCGGGGATTGGTCCGTATCCTTCGAGCAGGGCGGGGGCGTCGGATTGCCCGGTGAGCACCGATAGGGGGACCAGGACGACGACGTCGGCGCGGGTGCGCCCGCGGGGCGTGGACCGGCCGGGGCTGGTGGCGCTGCCGGTGCTGCTGCTCGAGTCGGGGTCGGCGTCGGGGGCGGCGGAGTCGGGGTGGAGGAAGTGGGTGGGGTGGTCGGCGGCGTGGACGAGGGTGTCGACGAGGGTGTCGGCGCGGGTGGCGGAGGGGTGGCGTCCGTCGGGGTCGCAGGGCCCGGTCCAGGCCCGTTCGGCGTCGTTGGCGTGGGCGCCGGGTGGGAGATCGTCCTGGGCTTGGCGGGCGGCCAGGGTCAGGGCGTTCAACGCGGTGCGGACGGCTTCGATGTCCTCGGCACCGGTGGTCAGGGTCATGGTGCCCATCCCGGGCCCGGCGGCCCGGAACGCCACCCGCCGGGCGGCGCGGTCGGCGCGGGCCTGCTCCGCGAGGGCGTCGGGGTCGGCGGCGGCGACCAACCGGTCCAGCCGTTCGGCCAGCACCGGCCGGGTCAACGCCACGATCTGAGCGGCGATTGCGGTCTCGACCTGGCGGGTCGCCGCGGGCGACAGGGGGAGGACCTTGTCCAGGACCAGGCGGGCCTTGCCCCATTCAAGCTCCCCGGCCAGCAGCATCGCGTGCAGCACGGGCAGGCGGACCGGCAGTGCCTGGGCGGTGGCGATCAGGTTCTCCACGGTGTACCGGGACACCCCACAGGCCAGGGACGCCGCCTGCGCGGTCATCGCGACCGCCGGGTCGTCCCGGTCGGGGTAGGGGTGGGCCTGCCGGTCGGCGTGCTCGGCCAGCACGCTCATCTGGACTGCGGTGGCCCACCCCGCGACCCGCTGCGCCGCGGCGGCGAGATCGATCAGGTCCCGCCCCGTCAGGTCACCCAACCCGTCGGGCGGGTCCGGGGTCGGTGTCAGGTCACCGACGATCCGCCCGATCGCCGCGGCCAGGTCGGCCCCGGCCGGCATCCGACCCAGCGGCGCCAGTTCGGTGCCGAGGCGCCCGCGGGGTTCGCCCCGTCGTCTCCGCCGGACAGGAGGTGCTGGGTCGCCGTCTAGCGTGAAGTCATGACAGCCGCCGCGTTGCCCTCACCCGCCGCCGACCGGGTGGATGTCACCGCCCAGTTCCTGGACTACCTCGACGTGTATCGCCGGCTCATCGTCGACAAGGCCAGCGGTCTCGACCCGACGCAGCAGCGCACCACCGTGCTCCCCTCCGGTGGTCGCCGCTGGAGCTGGTCAAGCACGTCTCGTTCGTCGAGAGGCGCTGGCTGCACTGGGGTTTCGCCGGCGACGCCGTGTCCGACCCGTGGGGTGACCAGGTCGACGTACGCTGGACGCTCACCGACGACGACGACCTGGAGACGCTCGCGCGGACCTGGTTCGTGCCCGGCGAGCGCAGCCGAGACATCGTCGAGTCCGCCCGGCTCGACGACCTCGCCGCCCCCGGGGAGCGGTTCGAGGGTGGCACCGCGACCCTCTCCTCGATCCTGTTCCACCTGCTGCAGGAGTTCGCCCGCCACGCCGGCGATCTCGACATCGTCCGCGAGCTCATCGATGGCGTCGTCGCTGAGGACGGCGTGACGGCCTCACCGATCGGGCCTGCGAACCCGATCAGCCCGCCCGGCCCGATCGTGCACATCGCCCTGCCGCAGGACTGGGCGGCCGCGCAAGCGGACGGCGCCTATCAGGTGAGCACCCGCGGAACCTCCCTGGCCGACCAGGGTTTCATCCACTGCGCCTTTCCGGACCAGGTCACCGATGTCGCCAACCGCTACTACGCCGATGTGCCCGAGGTGGTGCTGCTGCACCTCGACCCGGTGCGGCTGGGGGCCGAGGTGCGGGTGGAGCCCGGCTCGGCGGACGGCGCCGAACGGTTCCCGCATCTGTTCGGTCCCATCCCCGTCGCGGCAGTCGACCGGGCGGTGACCTGGCGTCGTGACCCGGACGACGGATGGCGCCGTCCTGCGTCCCCTATCCCGTCCGAGCCTCATAGAGGCAGAACGTCTTCCTCTTGTCCCCGGACAGGAACGAGTAGAGCCAGCGGACGCCCTCTTCCTCGTTGATCCGGTTGATCCGGTCGGCCGCTTCGGCGGACGCCTCGAGGTCCTCGGCGAAGCGTCCCTCGATCATGAAGACCGGCACGAGCCTTCGTTGTCACTGATGGTCCACGGTAACCCCGGGCCGGCCGGTACGCCTTGCCTCGCCGACGCTGTCGATCAGACCGGGTCCGGGGTGAGGAGCTGCGTGGCGGCGAGCTCGGCGTAGAGCGGATCGGTCCGGACCAGATCGGCGTGGGTCCCGATCGCTCGCACCCGGCCGGCATCCAGGACCACGATCCGGTCCGCGGCCGTCACCGTGGACAGGCGGTGCGCCACGACGATCACGGTGCGCTCGGCGGCCAGGGCCTTCACGGTGTCCCGCAACGCCTGCTCGTTGCGTGCGTCCAGCTGTGAGGTCGCCTCGTCGAGCAGGAGAACCCGCGGACGGCGCAGCAGCGCCCGGGCGATCGCCATCCGCTGCCGCTCGCCACCGGAGAGCAGGACACCACGGGTGCCGACCAGCGTCTGCTGGGCCGCTGGCAGCCGGTCCACGAGCTCGTCCAGGCGGGTGGCGGCGAGCACCCTGGCCACCTCCTCGTCGTCCGCCGGCCCGCCGTCAACGTCCTCGTCGTCGCGATGCCCGAGCGACGCAGCGCCGTACTGCAGGTTCTCGGCCAGGGTGCCGGCCAGGGCGGGCGCGTCCTGCTCGACGTAGCCGATGAGCCGCCGGACGTCGCTTCGCCGCAACCCGGCGATGTCCATCCCGCCGAGCGAGATCGTGCCCGAGTCTGGCTCGTAGAAGCGCATGAGCAGGGAGAACAGGGTGGACTTGCCGGCCCCCGACGGGCCGACCAATGCGGTCAAACCCGGTGCGGGAGCGTCGAAAGACACCTCGTCCAGCACCAGGGGACGGTCCGGGTAGGCGAACGTCACCCGGTCGAAGCGCACCGGCAGAGGCTCGGCACCGTTCGGGGCACGCCGGTTCGAGGAAGCGACGAGATCGGCGTCCTGCTCGATCTCCATCACCTGGACGCCGCGGATCCGGTCGACGGCACCCAGGCCCTGTTGCAGCGTGGTCACCCCGCCGACCACCTGCCCGATCGGGCCGATCAGGTAGAACAGGTAGAGCAAGAAGGCGACCAGGGTCGAGACCGGCAGGTCTCCTCGGGCCACCAGCATGCCCCCGGTGCCGAGCACGGCCAGGAAGGGCACCTGGATCGACAGGCCCGAGATCGCTCCGACGGCCGCCTGCAACCGGACGCCGCGCAGTCCCGCGGTGTAGGCGTCGCCGGCCGCCGCCATCACGGTGGCCGTCTCGCGCATCTCGGCGCCGCTGGCCTTGACGGTCCGCGCCGCGCCCAGGGCCCGGTCGAGGGCGGCGCCGAGCGCGCCGACGGCGTCCTGAGCCGCCTTGAGCGCCTGCCGGACCCGGGGCAACACGAAGGTGATCATGACGCCGACCCCGGCCAGCACCGAGACCGACACCAGCAGCAGGCGCAGGTCCAGCGTGCCCATCAGGACGAGCGCCCCGACGAAGCCGACGCCACCGATGACCAGGTCGACCAGCGCGGTGGTGGTGGCGGAGCGCAGCAGCGAGCTGTCCGCGGTGGCCCGCGCGATCAGGTCACCGGGCTCGGACCGGTCGAGCTCGCCCAGCCGGAGCCGGATCAGCCGATGGGCGAGGCCTGCGCGAACGTTCAGCACGATCCGCTCGGCGGCCCGCCCGAGCAGCAGCGTGGTGGCCACACCGAGCACCGCACCCAGGACCAGCAGAGCGCCGAGCAGGCTCAGCGGTCCGGCCAGGCTCCCGCCGCGGGCCAGGGTGTCGATCACCAGTTTGGCGATGAGTGGCTGCGCGAGCCCTGCGGCACTGGCCAGCAAGCCGACGATGAGGGCGAGCGCGATGGCCCGGGAGTGCGGTCGGGCGTACCCCAGCAGCTCGCGCACGGCCCCAACCTCCTGACACGGCATCGGCCGACCCGCGGAGCCGGCTCTGATGCCAACTCGTCGAGGCACCCCTGGCGTTCCCGACCTGTCAGGTGTCCAGCGGATCATCGCGCCGTCCGCGGGTGCTCGACGTCCCGTCCGGGCCTACGCGGTGCCGATGGCGAGGACGCTCGACGCGAGGCCCCAGAAGTCCCCGGCCACCTCCGGGCGATGACCCTCACCGACACCTCCCCCCGCGAAGCGACCCGCATCGCCGGGATCGCTACGCAGCGATCTTCGTCCTGGCCGTCTTCGCCACTTCGCCGCTCGACGGAGCCATCGCGCGCTCGGCGTGGTGCTCACGGTGGCCGGCGCCGCCCACGCGAACCTGCGCTGACCTCGGTGCCGGTGGGGCCGGTGGTGGGGTCTGTGGTGGGGTTGTCGATGACGTGGCGGGCGCCGCCGCGAGGGTTGCTCAGGGACGCGGCGGACCGGCCTCGATCCGTTCCCGCATCGCATCGAGCCCACCGAGCCAGTCCGAGACGACCTCGGACCACCAGGTCGCCCCGGCCGCTTCGAAGCCGGCCACGGTGTCGCTGGCGGCGGCCAGGTCGTGACCCGGCGTCGAGCCCGGCACGACCATGTCGTAGCCGACCGTCGGTAGCCCCTTGAGAGAGCGCAGCTCCAGCACCCGGGCGGCATCCCGGGCGAAGGTACCAAGCGGGAGCGGCCCGTCAGCGACAGCTGGGGCGAACCCGTCCCAGCTCGCTGCGCGGTGCAGCGGCCCCTCCGGGCCCGGTCTGAGAGCGGCGACCCAGACCGGGATCCGAGGCCGCTGGAGCGGGCGCGGCCGGAACGTCACGCTGTCCAGCCGGTAGTGCTCGCCCGTGAACGAGAAGGGCTCCCCGCCCCACAGGCCGTCGAGGATCCTGAGCGCCTCGTCGGTCATCGTCGCCCTGCGGGCCGGATCCTGCTCCTCACCGAAGGTGCCGAACTCGGGCCCCGACGGCCAGCCCAGGCCCGCGCCGAGGATGAGCCGCCCCCCGGACAGCAGGTCCAGCGAGGCGCTCTCGCGGGCCAGCTTCCATGGTCGTCGCCGTGGTATCGCCGCGACCATCGGCCCGATCCTGATCCGCGTCGTCGCCAGGGCGATGGCTGCCAGCGCGATCCAGGGGTCGGCGATCTCCACCCGCCAGGTCGGGTCGACGACGATGTGGTCCCAACAGAAGTAGCCGTCCCACCCGGCGGCCTCGGCCCGGACGGCGAGGTCGACCAGAACGCGAGGATCACCGCCGGCGCCGAGATTGGGAACGCAGACGGCGTACCTCACCGCCGTGGCCTACGGGGTGCCCTGTGTCTCGGCCTTGGGTGGCTCCTCGTCATCCTGGGCATCGTCGCTGGACGTGTCCGTCCCCGGCTCTGACACCGTGGACGCCTCCGGCGCTGATCCGACCTCGGAGCGTCCCTGGTGCGCGATCCGGCTGAGGTCCTCGGACACCTCCGCGAACGTCGCGCTCAGCGCACCCGCCAACGACTGCCCGACCTTGTTGACGTCGTCCTTGACCGCCGGGTCCTTGGCCGCCGCACCCAGAGCGTCGAAGGCGTCCTTCACCGCACCCGTGAACCGCTTCGTCGCCGCATCGAGCTCCTTCTTCGCCTCCTCGCCGTCCTCGCCGTGCTGTTCCTGGTAGTGCGCCTTGAGCGACGCACCGAGGGCCGTCAGCCGGTCCCCCGCGTCCTTCCAGGCCGATCCCACATCACTCATGACCTCAGGCCTACCTCCGGATGCCCGACGGCGCCAGGGACCATCGCCGTTCGCCTGCCGGCGCAGTGTGGATCGTCGTCCGGCGCTCTGGCGAGCGCAGGCTGCCGGGACCCGCGTCCGAGCCGGTGGAGCTGGATCGCCTGACGTGGCTGAGTTGACATGACCCAGACTGTGACGATGCCGCCGCCGGAGCAGACCGATGTCTGGGAGAAGTAGGACTGGCTCCTGTCCGCCCTCTTCTACGCGACCGTCGTCGTCTCCGTCGCCCTGGCCCTGATCGACGACCAGCGGGCGGCGCCCGCCTGGGTGGCCGGCCTGCTCAGCGCCGTCCTCGTGGCGTGGCACGCCGGCGGTCTCCGGCTGGCCTACCGGGGCCATCGCCCCTGGACCCAGGGCCGCGGAGCGCGATTCATCGTGATCATTGTCGACATAGCCCTGTGGTTCGTCCTGGTGAACCTCTCACCCGCCTTCTACCTGGCTCTCTTCGGCCTGTTCATCCAGGTCTTCCGCCACCTGCCGATCCGCTATGCGGCAACGGCAGCCGTGGTGTTGACGGCCGCCACGATCGGCGAGCAGGTGGACGACTCCGGGCAGCCGCTGACGGTCACCAACCCCACGCTCTGGTTGATGGTGTTCCTGGGGCTGGCCTCCATCGGCATCGGCGCCTGGATCTGGGCGATCATTCAGCAGAGCACCCGGCGACGTGAGCTGATCGCCCGGCTCGAGGTCGCTCAGCAGGAGCTCGCAGCCGCCCAGCACCGCGAAGGTGTACTGGCGGAGCGTCAGCGGCTGGCACGCGAGATCCACGACACCCTGGCCCAGGGGTTCGTCAGCATCGTCCTGCACCTCGAAGCCGTCGAAGCGGCCGACCCCGAGGACCGGGAGACGATCTGGACGCATCTGCACCAGGCCCGCACGACCGCCCGAGCCGGCCTCGACCAGGCGCGGCGTGTCGTCCATGACCTTCGCCCGGTTCAGCTGGAGCACCAGGCGCTGCCCGAGGCGATCCGGCGTACCGCCCAGCGGTGGGGTGAGGGCACCGGCGTCAACGTGATCGCCGAGACCACCGGTGACCCTGTCGCCCAGCCGATCGAGACCGAGGCGACGCTGCTCAGGGTCGCCCAGGAGGCGCTGAGCAACGTCCGCAAGCACGCCGAGGCGACGGCCGTCCAGCTGACCCTGTCCTACCTCGACCACGTCGTCATCCTGGATGTGTGCGACAACGGCGTCGGGCTGGCCGGTGCCCAACCCTCGCCCCTGTCAGGGGGATTCGGCCTGGAGTCGATCCGTCAGCGGGTGGCCAAGCAGGGTGGCGTGATGACGCTGCAGAGCGACCCCGACGACGGCACCACGCTGGCGGTCACGATCCCGCTCCGCGAGCAGCTGCCGGTGCCGTCCACCGCCGAGCACCCCGAACCCGATGGGCAGGTGGGAACCACGTGAGCACCGACCCGATCCGGATCCTGGTCTGCGACGACCACCCAGTGGTCCGCGCCGGGCTGGCCGGCATGCTCGCCGGGCAGTGCGACTTCGACGTCGTCGCCCTGGCGAGAGGCATCATCGCGCTGTAGCCGGGTATGGCCCGGCGCTACGCCGTCCGGTGCCTCAGCTGGCCTCGTGCTCGGCGAGCAGGCCCTCGGCGACCAGGCGGGCCGCCCAACGGTCGGGCCGGGTGAACAGGTGGGTGCGCCATCCGCGGGCGGCGGCGGTCTCGATGTTGGCGGGTAGGTCGTCGGTGAACAGCAGCCGGTCACCGGCGATGCCGGCGCGGTGTTCGAGGCGCGTGTAGATGAGCGGGTCGGGCTTCGTCGTGCCCACCTCACCGGAGACCACGACCTCGTCGAACTCGTTGAGGAAGTCGTAGTGGGTTCGGGCGTGGGCGAAGGTCTCGACCCCGAAGTTGGTCAGGGCCAGAACGGGGACGTCGCGGCGGCGCAGCGCCCGCAGCAGCCGGACCGAGTGGTCGATGGCGGGCCGGGTGATCTCGATCCACCGGTCGTGCCACAGCATGATCTCGTCGGTCCAGTCAGGATGCCGTTCGGCCAGCACCTGCAACGAGGTCCGCCAGGGCGCACCGAGATCCATCGCGGCGTTGGTGCCGAGTAGGTCCACCTCGGCGAAGAGCTGGCCGCGACGCTCCCGCCCGATCGCCTTGTCGTAGAACCCCTCGGGATCCCAGCTGATCAGCACTCTGCCGACGTCGAAGACCACAGCCTCGGGCTTCATGGCGTCCCTTCTCGTGACCGGAGACCACCAGCCCCCATCATGTCCGCCTCACTCACGACGCCCGGGCGTCAGCAGCTCAGATCCCAGCACGCTCAGCGCTCGCAACGTCACCCACTTGGAGGGTTTGCCTTGCTGTTCGACGTCGACCTCGGTCTTCCCGTTGTAGGCGTAGCGGTTCAGCCAACGACCGTCCGGCGTGCGCTGCGCCAGCACCCGGGCGCGGGCGGGCGCCAGCCGTTGGTCGTCCCCGTGGCCGAGCTCGGTGAGCACCTCGAGCACCTGGAGCACGTCGGCGACGTAGCCGGAGGGGAACCCGAGCTTGAACCAGGACCCGCTCGGCTTGGTGTTGCCGTAGCCCATCGGGTAGTCGGCGACAGCCGGGTCGCGCGAGAACAGGAACTCCACCGCCTCCTCGATCGCCTGCCGCACCAGTGGTGACCTGCGATCGACCGGGACGCGCGCCAGCCCGCGCAGCTCCTTGACCGCTCCCCAGGCGCAGGGCTGACGATCGTTGGCGCCGCAGGCGAAGTGCGGCCCGCTTGTCCCGCTGGCGTAGAACCGGACGTCGCCCTTGCCGGTGATCGTCGAGGCCGCCCACTCCACGGCGGCCTGCACCCGCGCGTCGTCCACGAGGCCGAACCCGATGAAGGCGCGCAGCAGGTTCCCGTTCAGGCAGTGCGCGACCGAGCTCGGCGGCGGGGCCTTCTCCTGTTTGGCACCGGATATCCCGAACCCGCCGGCCGACGTCGAGGTGTACCGCACCAGGTAGTCGCAGGCGCGCCGCACCCGCTCGTCGTCCGGGTCGGCCCCGAGCTCGTCGAGGAAGATCACCTGCCAGACGCTCCCCCGGTACTTGGGGGAGTACCCCGCGCCGGGCTTGACCCACCAGCCTTCCGGGTGCTGAGCGGCCAGAATCGCTGCGATCGGCCCAGTGCGCATCGCCGCGGCACGGGCCTGCACGACGTCCGGATCGTCGTGCGCCCGACCCAGCAGGCGCTGTAGGGCGGCCGCTCTCACCTCGGGGCTCTCGGGCTGCAGGAGCCAGGTCACAAGGTCATCGCGGGTCAGGACGCCAGTCATCGCGCATCACCCCACTGGCATCGTTCTGCCCCCGGCGGGCCGCCACCAGGAGCGCACGTCCTCCCCGACCCCGCGGTGGTGGCACTGTCCGGAACGCGTGGGTTGCCGCTAGGGCGAAGACATGGAATGTTGAAGTCTAAATATTAGTGAGTCGATATCGACAGACCATGCGTACCGGAAGGACATCCACATGGCAGACCTCAGGATCGCCGTCATTGTCGGCAGTACCCGACCCGGGCGAAGGGGCAAGGACGTCGCCGACTGGGTGTTCGAGAGGGCAGCCCAGCGCACCGGAGCCGACTACGAGCTGATCGACCTGCGCGACCACCCGCTGCCGTTCCTCGACGAGGAGATGCCGCCCTCGATGGGGCAGTACGCAGGAGAGCACACCAAGGCGTGGGCGGCGACGATCGCGCCGTTCGACGGGTTCGTGTACGTAACCCCTGAGTACAACCACTCGACCTCGTCTGCACTCAAGAACGCCATCGACTTCATCTACGGGGAGTGGAACAACAAGGCCGCCGCCTTTGTCGGCTATGGCTCGCTCGGGGCGTCGAGGGCGATCGAGCACCTGCGGGCGATCTGCGCCGAGCTCCAGATCGCCGACGTGCGTCAGCAGCTGAGCTTCTCGCTGTTCACCGACTTCGAGAACTTCTCCACCTTCACGCCGGGTCCCCAGTTCGAGCCGGCCGTGGTGACGATGTTCGACCAGCTGGAGAGCTGGTCGCGGGCATTGAAGACCATACGTAGCTGAGGCTCCACCAGGCGGCGGGCGGATCCAGGATGGGACCAGCCTGCCGCAGCAGGGGCCATTCTCCCGAAGCACCATCGCTCCCGCCCTGACCGTGGATCGACGTCCCTCTTGCCATAGCCTAGAGTGACGTTCGCATCACACAGTGTTAGGAGCCATCGGAATGGGAGATCGGTCTGCTCAGCCGACGGCGCCCGGCGTCGAGGCGGAGCCACGCATCATCACGCTGCCCGAGCGCCTGGTCGTCCCGCACGACCCAGCCTCGGACGACGATGCAGTGCCGTCCCCACCCGCCCGGCGCATGCCGCTGGCTGCGGCCGCTGCCGCGTCGGCGGTGGTGTGTGTGCTCGCTGTGGCGTTCGTCGCCGGCCGCCTCCTCGGCGGCTCGGCTGGTGAGCCGTCGGACGGCGGGACGGCGCCGGTCTCTGACGCGCTGCGGCCCGACTTCGCCGTCCCCCTGCTCGCGCCGCTGGACTCCGCTCCGCCCAGTGCCCTGGCCCGTGCCGGCGTCGACACCTCCGCCGGGAGCGATCCGGCAGCCTTGTCGTCCGATGGCCCGCAGGCCGGGTCCGAGGCCTCCAGGCCCGGAGCCGTCGCTGCCGGGTCCCAGGACCCGACATCCGGGGGCGGCTCTACCTCAGTCGATCCGGTCCCCCTCTCCCCACCTGTGCCCACTCTCTCGGTCTACCTTCCGTCGGCCGGTGCGAGCACCAACGGCGCGGACGGCCGGGCCTCACTGCGTGCCGTCAAAGTCTCGGCAGGATCCGGTGAGATCGCTTCGGTCACCATCAACCGGGGCGGTGCGACGACGGCGATGACCCGCGACGCGGCCGGCACGTACGCGGCCGTGATCGAGGGACTCACCAACGGCACCGCGTACAGGTTCATCGCGCGGGTGTGCAACACCAAGAACCTGTGCACAGACTCGGCCCCGCTCAGCTACGTCCCCTACGGCACCCCGACGGCCGGGTCGGTCAACCTGACGGTCAGCGGCACGCAGGTCACGGTCACCTGGACGGCCTCCTTCGGCAACGCCTATCCGTACGAGTACGACTGCGCGCTGACCCTGACCAGCACGCCGGACGACGCAGGCGCGCCGTCCAGCTTCTCAGCCGGCCGCGCGGCCGGCTCCCGCAGCTTCACCGGGCAGCCCGGCACGAGCTACCAGGCGCTGAAGCGGTGCGGAACCGGTCGCGCCGTGAGCGCGGTGCGCTCCGGCGCGGTCGGCGTCGCGGCGGCTGCGGACGTTCCTGGGTCCGCGTCGGTCACCCGGTAGCCGCGTCCGCAGCGCTGCTGACCAGGCCCAGCGGTGACCCGGTCAGCCCGGGGAACACGTCGCCGGTCGAGGCGACCCCCATCTGCTTGACCAGGATCTCCGAAACCACGGTGCGGTAGTCAGTGCTGCCGTCGATCCCGCCACCGGGCACCTCGAACCTCCCGCCGTCGGCGCGCCCGGTGGTGGTGTAGGGCCATCTGCCACAACGAGATCGGAGTCCGGTCCGCCGTCATCGGCAGGCGTGATGTTCCGCAGCTCGGTCGCAGAGATCTTCGGGTTGCCGCCACGCAGGGAACCCGGCATCGGCGACGAGCCGAGCGCCACCGCTTCCAGCACGCCACTGTCCGGCAGGGTGCCGATGGTGCGGTCGAGCCACCGGTACGCACACTCGAGCCGGGTGCCGCTCGCTCCAGCTCCTCCATCGCCTCGAAGTGCGACCGGGTCGCCGAAACCAGGACGTGGTCGTCGCCGCCGGTCGTGCCGAACGCGAGCTCGGCGGGAGATCTCGAACCGCCGTCCCTCGGGGCACCCGCACTCGGTCACAGTCGACGGAGTCGTCATCGCTGTCTGCGGATCTGGTGGCGGGCCGCGGTCAGCGGGTGAGGAAGCTCGGGGACTGCAGGAGCAGCACGAGGGCGACCGCACAGGCGGTGCGCTGCTGCGCCGAGCCGGGGGAGCAGGACGTCGGTGCGCCCGGTCCGGTGAGGATCGTGGCCAGCGAGGTGGTCTCGGCGGCGGTCGGTTCGCGCCCGAACAGCCTGGTGCACAGCTGGTCCGCGATCGCCGCCAGCGTCGTGGCGCGGCGCCTCACCGGCGGGCGGCGCAGCTTGGCACCCGCATTGGCGGCGGTGATCCGCCCCCGTGTCCTGGGCGTCGTAGTGGCTTCGGAAGTTGCGTCCATCCTGCGCGCCGGCCGGCACGGTGAAGTGGTCGGACCAGAAGGCGGCCACGACCTCCTGCAGCTGCGTGAGCTGTGCACGGCGCGCCCGAGGTGCGCCCCCTACAGGTCGCTCTGGACGTTGAACCCCTTGGTGTTGCCCGAGTCGTAGCGACGCTTGAGCTCCATCGGTGACATCCGCAGGCTGGGGAACCGGGCGACCACCGCGTCGCCGCCGGGATCGTCCAGCCGCTCCGGCGACCCGCCCGCCTCGGCGATCAGGGCGCCCCACCGACTCCGGCCAGCCCGAGCGTCCCCAGGCCGGCGACGAGCAGGGAGCGCCGGGACTTCGCGGGTTCGCCCGGCGCCGCTCAATGCACGGACGATCCCTGGCTGGGCACCAGACCGGGCCGGCGGCGATAGGTCTGGCCGGCGGGCACCACGTGCCCGGCCGGCACCCGCGCCCCCCGGAGTACGGTCGCCCGCGCGGCCACCCAGGCCCCGCTGTCGAGGTGGATCGGTGCGTTGTCGTAGCCGAAGGCCCGGTCGTGGCGGTCGTGGCTGCCGGTGCACAGCATGGCGCCCTGGCTCAGGCACACGTCCGACTCCAGGGTGATCGGCTCCAGGTTCAACAGCCAGGCCTCCTCGCCGATCCAGCAGTCGTCGCCGACCCGCAGCTTCCACGGCCACAGCACCCGCACCCGGTGGCGGATCAGCACCCGTCGCCCCACCCGCGCCCCGAAGGCCCGCAGGATCAGCGGGCGCAGCCGGGCCGGGCACCACCACGCCGTGAAGACCAGGTTCATCGTCACGAACCAGGCCAGCTGCCAGGCCCGGCCCCGGCCCTTGTCATAGCCGTCGGGGGAGAACGCCCGCAGCTCACGGGCTTTGACCGGCACCGCTGCCGTCATCAGCTGGGCGAGAAGCTGCATCGACCGGACCACCGTGAGCCGCTCCCGAGCCAGGTTGCGCGCCGCCAGCGCCATCCTCAGCCGGCCCGCCGGGTCGGCCCTCAGCTCACAGATCGCCGCCGCGAGCGCCGCCGGGTCGCCGGCGGGAACCACTCGGGCGGCCCGCTGCCCCCAGTCCGTGGCCCGGTTCAGCTCGGCCTCGGTGGCCCCACCAGGGGCGACCGCCGCCAGCACCGGGCGTCCGGCGGCCAGATACGAGGTCAGCTTGCTCGGCAGCGACATCTCGCCGGCCCGCTCGTTGACGAGCAGGACGTCCGCGGCCGCCAGCGCCACCGGGTACTGCTCGTCGTCCAACGGCGAGAGCATCTGCACCGTCGCCACCGCGGCGGCCTGCTCGGCGAGCGCTGCCCGCTGGCTGCCGTCCCCGACCAACAGCACCTCGACGTCCCGACCGGCCGGGTCGGCCGCGACCAGTCGAGCGGCCTCGATGACGTTGCCCAGGTCCTGCTTCGGCCCGATGTTGCCGGTGTGCGCGACGATGAATGCCGTTGCGGACCAGCCGAGCGCCGTCCGGGCCTCGTCGCGGGCCAGCGTGCTCGCCCGGACGTGGGTCCAGTTGGGCAGTAGGTCGATCCGGCTGGGCACCACTCCGTACCGCTCGACGCGGGTCCGGAAGGCGTCGGTGACCACGGCCACCCGGGTGGAGCGACGCAGCGCGTACCGCTCCAGCCGGGCCGTCATCGAGGCCACCGCCCGCCGACGACTGGTCCCGCGCTGGCCGGCTGCGGTGGCCATCAGGTCCTGCACGATCGTCACCAGCGGGACGTCGAGGCGTCGCGCCAGCCGGGCGGCCGCCACGGCGCCGCCGAGCGCCGGGGTGGCGGTGACCACGACGTCCGGACGGCGTGGCAGCCGGCGCCCGGCCCACAGCACGTGCAGGCAGAACGTCAGTTCGTACAACGCTCGGCGCCAGACGCTCTGGCGCCCAGGGACGTAGTGGGCCAGTCGAACTACCTGGGGCCGTCCGGGCTCGGGCGACTCGACCACCCGGCGCCGGCGCCGGTGGCCGACCGGCACGTTCCACGAGGGGTAGTGCGGCAGCCCCGTCAGCACCGTCACCGCCGCGCCGGAGCGCGCCAGCTGTTCGGCCACGCCGGTTGTGTAGGGCGCGATCCCGGTCGGCTCGGGCGCGTAGTTGATGCCGACGACGAGTACGTGCTTGCCGGCCAGCGACGGCATCGCGGCCGGATCGGTGAGGTCGATCACCTCGACCGGATCCGACGCCGCCGAGGGCTCGCCGTCCAGCCCGGCGTCCGGCGTGGAGTCGCTCCTCGGCCGCTGCTGTGTGCTCACTCGCGCTTCCCCTTGTTCGGCCACTCGAGGACGGACCGGGTCCGGGCGCAAAGCCGTTGGCGTGCAACGCCCGTCGTCCCGTGGTCGGACGGGGCTCGATATCCTCCGGTGGAGCCTCGCGGTCACGAGTATAGCGGAGAGTAGCCGAGAGAACGCGAAGAGTGTGCAGACCCGGACGACCCCGGGCCGGCCACCCTGCGCCACCACGAGGCGGTGCTGGTCTGCCTGCGCCGCGATGGGCTGTGGTTGTCGCTCACCGCCCCGGCCACCGGTTCGGCGCCTCCTTCGAGTTCGGCCTCGATCTCCTGCTGGACGGCGTCGAGGTCACGGCCGTTCGTCCCGGTTGATCCCCCTCCCTTGAGGAAACCTTGACCTCCGCTTGTCGGGATAACACACGCGACTGCAATCCTGGGGCGGGCCAGGCCGTATCGTGGCGGCGTGCCGAATCAGCGTTGGCCGGCGGTTGCGCGGTGGGCAGTCCTGCTCATCGTCGCCCTGCTGTCCCTGCTGACCGCCTCCCCGGCCCGGGCCGAGTCGGTCGGCGACTCGCTGCGCCAAGGGCCCGACAGCGGTCTGCCGGTCTCGAGAGCCGGGGTCTCCAAGTACTCGCTGGCCACGACCGAGCTCGCTAACGGGCGGCGGGCCGTCCTGCGCTGGAACCCCTGCCAGGTGATCACCTACAAGGTGAACGTCGCGGCCGTACCCCGTGACCAGCAGTCGGCCGTGGCGGCCGAGATCCGCCGTGCGGTGGCCCGCCTCTCGGCCGCCACCAGCCTCGTCTACCGCTACCGCGGGATGACGAGCATGGTGCCCCGCACCACCACCGTGGACAGCCAGCCGGCCGAGCTCGTGATCGCCGTCACCTCGCCGACGCGGACCGACTTCACGATCGGCGCCGGGATGCTCGGCTACGGCGGCTACCGGTTCTTGGAGTGGACCGTGGCCACCCCGGGTGGTCCGGTCACGGGCGTCGCCATCGCGCGCGGCTGGGTGGTGGTCGACGCTGCGGGCCTGATGGTCCTGCGGCCCGGTTTCGGGGCGGGGGCCAGCCGGGGCAACGTCTTCCTCCACGAGCTCGCCCACACGGTGGGCCTGGAGCACATCAACGCCCGTGATCAGCTGATGTACCCGACCCTCTTCGGCGGTGCCCCCGACGGGTTCTCGGACGGCGACCGCGCCGGGCTGGCCGCCGCCGGACGGGAGCAGGGGTGCCTCGCGGTGCCGTCCGGAGTGGTCCGCGACCTGAGCTGACCCCGTACCTGCGGGGTGACGTAGGTCGCCCGCCCCATCCGTTATGCCTGCGCTAAGACTCCCCGAGTGCGTTGTGTCCCGTTTCGCCACTGCCGTACGGTCTGCTCTGTACGGGGGGGATCGTCATAAGGGGACGCGATGGACCTGCACACCGGGGCAGGAGCACGAACCGCAGTGCGGATGCGGCAGCGCCAGGAGCTGCGCCGCCGCAATCTGGCCGTCGGCGCCGCGGTCCTCACGCCAACCGTGATCCTCGGAGTCTGGGTGGCCGCGGCCGGTGGGCTGTTCACCGACCGGGACCCACCGGCCCAGGCTCGGATCAACTCACTCGCCGAGTACGACCCGCCGGTGGGGGCGGCTCCGTTGCCTCAGGGCGAGCGGCTGGAGCAGGCGACGCCGACCACGTCGGCCGAGGGCGCCGCGGCCGACGCAGCGCAGACCAACGCAGCGCAGACCAACGCAGCGCAGGCCAACACCGATCCCGGTGCCGCGGTTCGGGTCGCCGGCCCGGCCGGCGAGCGGGTGGCTACCGACCTGACCACGCAACTCGCACCGAGCAGCCCCAGCCTGGGTGAGCCCGCCGGGCCAAGCAGCGCTCGCCCGCTGCCCTCCTCGGCCCCATCCTCGACAGGGTCGTCCTCGACAGGGTCGTCCTCGGGCGGGACCTCCGCGCCTCCCGCGTCGTCGGCTCCGCCGTCGTCCAGCCCCTCGTCGCCATCCGGCTCGTCGCCATCAGGCTCGTCGCCGCACACCCATCCCTGGGATCCGACGAGCAGCCCCTCAGCACCCAGCCCCTCAGCACCCAGCCCCTCAGCATCCAGCCCGTCAGCATCCAGCCCCGGGACGAGCAGCAGCGACGACGCGAGCAGCCCGGCGTCCTCGGCCAGCTCCTCGGCGGACTGAGCCCTCTGGGCCTCAGTGGCGCCGGCCGCCCCCAGCCCCGACGACAGACCTGGCCCGGGGGCCGCGGGGGAGGGTCACGTTGGGGTGTTGCTGACCGGCCCGGGTCCGGTCCCACTGCTGGCGGCTGAGCATCATCGCCTCGGCCAGCGCCGCGCCGGTCGGCGAGGCGAGGAACACCTCCGGCCGCTCCGCCAACGCATCGGAGATCGCACAGGCTGTGCTGACCACGACGTGACGGCCGGTGCGCAGCGCCTCCTCCACCTCGTGCGCCGGCACCTGGTCTGTGCTGGGCAGGATCACCGTGTGGCTGTCCGAGAGCACCGCCCGTCGGGCCGCGTCGTCCCCGGGACCGTCCTGGAACACCACGTGGTCGGCGATGCCGAGCCGATCGGCGAGAGCGAGCAGCTCGGCGTACAGCGGACCGGCACCGGACACGGTCAACACATCGCCCATGCCCCGGGCCAGCCGGAAGGCGTGCAGCATCCCGTCCGGGTTGGCACGCGGGATGAGCGGACCGATGAAGGCGAACCGGTGGCCGGACCGGACGTCGACGACCCGGGTGCCGCGGTGCGCGGGCAGCTGCTCGCTGCGGGGCAGGTCGGGCACGGGCGGGGCGAGGGTGATCCGCTCGGCCGGGACGCCGAGGGACATCGCTTCGAAGGCCGAGTCGGCGCCGGTGGCCAGGACGGCGTCGGCGCGGTGCAGCAGCCGGCGCAGCGACCGGTCGGCTCGGACACGGGGCGCCACGGCGTCGCGGTCCGTCGAGGTGGCCTCGGAGGTTCGGTAGTAGGCCACCACCGCCACCCCGGCCCGACGGGCCCACCGCGCGGCCGCGGTGAACGCGGGGGACGGCCAGCCGTCCAGCACGATCGCGTCCGGTCGGGCCCGCACCAGCGCCCGCAGCGTCCGCGAGGCACGATGGCGGGCGGCGCCGCCGCCGGTGCGCGCGCCGCCACCGAGCTGGACGATGTGGAACGGCTCGCGGGTGGCGGCCAGCCGCAGCCGCCGGTTGGCGTGGCTCGGGGCGAGCAGAGCGACGGTGAGATCGGAGCTGCGGGCGATCTCCCGCCACAGGGCAATCCGGTGCGACGTCGCCTCGGGTGTGACCCACAGCAGCCGGTCAGCGCCGCCCAGCGGAGGATCGGCGTCGCCGGCGAGGTCGTCCTCGACCGGGCGCCTGCGCTGCGGCACCGCCAGGTCGATCACCACGCCCAGGTCGTCCCCACCCGACGGCCCGGACGCCGCTGGCTCGGCATCGCTCGACGTCTCGGTGAAGGGGTAGTGCTGCAGCAGTGCCGCCGCATAGTGCCGCTCCAGATGGTCGGCCACCCCCTCGATGCTGAACAGCAACCCTGCTGCAGCCCGACCGCGGCGGCCGAGGTCGGCCAGCGCGTCGGGGTCGGCGGCCAGGTCGGTCACCGCCGCGGCGAGTGCCGCCGCCGTCGGCGGCACGACACGCGCCGCCTGGCGCGAGCGCAGCGTGATCGCGTGCTGGGCGTCAGTTGTGCACAGCGTCGCAAGCCCGCCGGCGAGGGCCTCGAGCAGCGTCGTCGACCGGGCGCCGGGCACCACCGGCAACAGCAGGACGTCGGCGCGGGACAGGCGGTTCTGGACCTCGGCGTGCCCGAGCGGACCCTCGTAGCGCAGCCGGCCCTGCAGCTCGGCGTGGCGGTCGATGAACTCCTGCAGCGCGGTCAGCCCCCCGCCGTCCCGACCGACCATCGAGAAGGTCGCGTCCAGACCGTCCTGGACGGCGAGCAGGGCCGCCTGCGCGAACAGCAGCGGCTGTACCCGGTCACCGAGGCGGCCGACGCAGACCACGTCCAGCGATCGGTGGCCGGACCGTCCGGCAGGGCTCGGCCGGGCCGGTTCGGGCGGGGCCACCCCGTCTGGCAGCAGGTGCACCCCGGCGGGTTCGTGACCCGCGAGGAGGGTGAGCGGTTCCAGGGCGGCGCGCTCGGCCGGATCCGCGGCCAGCCGCACGGCCGCGCGGCGCAGCGCCGGGCCGGTCAGGAACCGGTCGACGAGCCGGGTCGCGTGGTTGCCGCCCGGTCGCCAGTCGCCGTGGGCCTGCACCAGGTAGGGCACCCCGGCCCGGCGCGCCGCACCGGCTGCCCGCAGCACCGGCAGGTCCCGCCGCAGGTGCAGGTGGGCCATGTCGAAGGAGGCCAGGTGGGCGGCCAGCCAGCGGCCCATCCGAACGCCGTCACCAACCAGGTGGGTGCACACGCCGTCCAGGACCTGGGGGGCGGCCGCCGCGCCGCCGCCGCGCAACAGGGCGAGCAGGTGCACCTCGTGACCGCGCCGGTGCAGCTCGGCGCACTGGTTGAGCACGGCGACGGCCGCACCGTCGCCGTCCAGCTCGTCCTCGGTGAACGAGACCACGTGGAGTATGCGCACCCGACAACTCCTGACCGACACCGAACCCCCGCGAGCCTCCAGCCGATGAGCGCAGAGAGTCCACTATCTATCGACGCTGAGTGATTGCTGATGATCGGGTCAGACCCTAGTGATAGTTACTCTATGAATCAAGACGAACGCAATAAGTAACAATGCCGGTGTTGCTCGGGTCGTCCGGGTCGGCGGTGCCGGCGTCCTCGGGACGGCGCCGGGCCAGGTCACCCGGTCGGGCCAGGATGTCGTGCGACCGCGGCGGCGATGGTCAGGTCGAGCTGGTCGAGGGCGGTGGTCCGGTCCAGCGTCGCGCGGGCGTAGGCCAGGGCACGCTCGGACATCACCGTGCGCAGTGGCGCCCGCTCGACCAGCCCGGCCACGGCCGAGGCCAGGGCCGTGGCGTCGGCAGGGGGTACCAGGACGGCGGCGCCCGCGCTGCGGGCCGCCTCCCGGCCGACCGGGCTGGTCGTCTCGGCGGCCACCACCACCGGACGGCCGGCGGCCAGGTATCGGCGCAGCAGGCTCAAGGACACCCCGGAGGAACCCGCCTCCCCTCGATCCTGGGCGACCAGGAGGATGTCGGCCGCCGCCAGCGCCTCGGCCAGTCGATCGGCCTCCAGGTCGACCCGGGACACCGCCGGCCGGGGGGAGCGGCGGGGGCGTCGGGCCAGCTGCCCGAGCTGGGCGCCGAGCCCGCATCGCTGCCCCGAGTCGCCCACTACGAGGTAGTCCAGGTCGTCTCGCAACCGCGCCGATCCGGCGGCCTCGATCACGGTGGCGAGGTCCTGGCCGTGGCCGACATCGGTGGCCACCACCTGGACGCCGCGGGCCGGCCAGCCGAGCGCGAGCCGGGCGGCGCGCCGCTGCACCGTGGGGACGTCGGCCCAGACCGGGAGGCTGACGATCCGGTCCCGGGCGAGGCCGTAGCCCAGGAGTAGCTCGACGAAGCTGTCGCTGAGCACGGCGACCAGGTCGGCGGCGCCGAGCGCCCGCCGTTCCAGCGCGGCCCCCACCGGTGCGACTCGGGTGCCGCCGGCCAGCAGCTGGTGGACCAGGACCAGCAGTGGTGCGCCATGGCGGCGCGCCAACCGCCCGGCCGCCATCACCCCGCCCAGGCCCGGATAGGTGGCGATTACCAGGTCCGGGGGGGCGGGCACCGCCCCGCAGGCCGCAGTGACCAGCCGACTCGCCTGGTAGGCGCTGCGGGTCGCGGCCGTGGTCTGGCCGCCGCGGTCCGGGCGGGGTCCGTGGTCGAGCTGGACGACGGTCGCCCCGCCGTCAGGAGCGGCCGCGGCCTCGCCCGACCTCATCGGGTCGGCCCCGCTGCCGCCCGCTCCGGTCAGCACCGTCACGCTCGCCGCCTGCACGGCCAGGTGACGGGCCAGGTCCAGGGTCCGGGCGGCGTGGCCCAACAGGTCCTGGCGGGCAGGACCGATCACCAGCACGTGCCGTCCCTGCACCGGTGAGGCGACGGCCGCCGTCGGCACAGCGAGCTCGAGCGACACACCGGGTTCGAGCGGCACACCGGGTTCGAGCGACACACCGGGTTCGAGCGACACACCGGGTCCGAGCGGCACCAGCCGGAGCTCGCCGCGGTCACGGGACGCCACCCCCGCGGGTGCCGGCGACGGCGGTAGGTCAGGGACCGGAGTGTCCGGTTCGGACGAGGGCGGCATGCCAACCTCCGGTGGACTGATACCCGGCCAAAACCCTTGCCGGACAATGGGTTCGGACGGTTGCGTGGGAGCCGAACGCTACGCCGCGATAACACAGTGTGGCAAGAGCATCACCAGGAGTATCCGATTTGCTGCGGCGTGTCGCCCCCAGGTCAGGCAGGGGGCTCGAGCAACCGATGCACAGCCGACATCGGGATGGCCACCCAGCCGGGCCGGTTCTGGGTCTCGTAGACCGCTTCGTACAGCGCCTTGTCCAACTCCAGCGCCCGCAGCAGCGTCGAGGTGTTCGGATTGGTGAGGTCCAGACCCAGGCGGGCGCCGTACCCGGCGAGGAACGCCTCCCGCGCGGTGTGCGCCCAGGACCGGGCGGTGAGCACCGCCGGGTCGTCCTCGGCGCGGCCGGCGGTGACGAAGGCGGCCGCGTAGTCGAAGGAGCGCAGCATGCCGGCCACGTCCCGCAGCGCCAGGTCCGGCTCGCTCCGCTCCGCCAGCGGTCGCAGCGGTTCACCCTCGAAGTCCAGCAGCACCCAGCCGCGGCCGGGGGAGTGCAGCACCTGACCCAGGTGATAGTCGCCGTGCACCCGCTGCAGGTCGTCCAGGGTGGCGAGTCGGCGCACGCCGTCCAGGACCGCACGGGCGCGGGTGGCGTGCTCGGTCAGCGCCGGGACGACGGCGACCGCGCCGTCCAGCCGGTCGAGCAGCACGTCGGCGAGGGCGTCGAGCAGCGAGGGGGTGACCGGCACCGTCGGCAGCGTTTCGGCCAGGGTCTCGTGCACCTCGGCCGTGGCCACCCCGAGGTCACGCGCCGGTCCGGCGAACGAGGCGCCGCTGGCCACCGCTCGGGTCGCCACCCGCCAGGCGTCCTCGCTGCCGCCGAGGAACTCGCTGGCGAAGGCCAGGTGTCCGCAGGCGCGGCCCTGCGGGGCGTGCGGGTCGGGCCAGGACCCGGCGAGCCAGCCAGCGGGCTGCGGCACCCGCAGGCACCCGGCTGCGGCCAGGGCCGACTGCACCACGATGTCTGGGTTGTCGCCGGGGGCGAGGAGGCGGAACAGCTTGACGATCACGGCGGACGGCGTGTCCGCCCCGACGATCAGCGAGGTGTTCGACTGCTCCCCGGACAGCACCGTGGCCTGCGCCGCCTCGTCCAGAACCGGACCGGCGGGTTGCACGTGTCCGACCAGCTCCACCGCGTCGGCGCGGGTGCCCGTCCCGGCCACGGTGCCGCCGCGGGCCAGCAGGCGCAGCATCGCCCGCACATACACCGCGTCGAACGGCCCGTCGTAGACCCAGTGGGCGCGCTCGCCGTCGCCCAGGTCCACAGTCACGGTGCCGAGCAGGGCCGCCTCCAGCTCAGGGTCGGGGGCTGGTCGGTAGGTCAGCGGCACCTGGTAGACGGCCCCGGCCCGCACCAGGTGCAGCATCGGCACGACCGGACCGGGGGCCGCCAGCCGGGCCGAGCCGACCAGCTCCACCGTCGGGACCCCGCTGCCCTTGCCGGCGTACCAGCGCCGGTCGGTCAGCCAGCTGGCGAGCAGCCGTTCCAGTGCGTCCCGGGTCATCCGACCGCCGTCGGTGCCGCCCCGGGCGGGGCCGGGTTGACCCGCAGCCAGAAGAAGTCGCGCGAGCCCATGGTCACCGAGAGCCGGCCGTCGGCCGGCACCGCGGGGAAACCGGTGCCGCCGAAGATGTCCACCAGCTCCTGCTCGGCGTGCTCGGGCAGGTGCACGGACCCGGCCTGCGGGGAGTGGGAGAGGTTGAACAGGGCAAGCACCGTCTCCGGCTCCTCGCCGACCACGTCGTCTCCGAGGATGCGCAGGAACGCCAGCATGTGCGGGTTGTCGCACTCCAACGCGATGAACGAGCCGAGACCGAACACCGGGTGCCGCTTGCGCACGGCCAGCATCGCCCGCATCCAGTGCAGCAACGAGGACGAGGAGGCCATCTGCGCCTCCACGTTCACCCCGGTGTAGTTGTAGACGAGGGACTGGATCACCGGCAGGTACAGCTTGCCGGGGTCGGCGGTGGAGAAGCCGGCGTTGCGGTCCGGCGTCCACTGCATCGGGGTGCGCACCGCGTCCCGGTCGGTGAGCCAGATGTTGTCGCCCATGCCGATCTCGTCCCCGTAGTACAGGTACGGGCTGCCCGGCAGGGACAGCAGCAGGGCGTTGATCTGCTCGACCTCGCCGCGGTTGTTGTCCAGCAGGGTGCTCAGCCGGCGCCGGATGCCGATGTTGGCCCGCATCCGCGAGTCCGGGGCGTACCAGCCGTACATGGCGGCCCGCTCCTCGGTGCTGACCATCTCCAGGGTCAGCTCGTCGTGGTTGCGCAGGAAGGTGCCCCACTGGGCCCCGGGCGGGATCGCGGGGGTGTCGTGCAGGATGTCCAGGATCGGTGCGGCCCGCTCGTCGCGCAGGGCGTAGTAGATCCGCGGCATCACCGGGAAGTGGAAGGCCATGTGGCACTCCGGCTCAGTCTCGGAGCCGAAGTACTCCACCACATCCTTGGGCCACTGGTTGGCCTCGGCGAGCAGGATCCGGCCCGGGTAGTCGACGTCGACGACCTTGCGCAGCCGGCGGACGAACTGGTGGGTCTCGGGCAGGTTCTCGCAGTTCGTGCCGTCCTTCTCGAACAGGTAGGGGATCGCGTCCAACCGGATCCCGTCGATGCCCATGTCCATCCAGAACCGGATCACGTCGATGATCGCATCCTGCACCGCCTCGTTGTCGAAGTTGAGGTCGGGCTGGTGGCTGAAGAACCGGTGCCAGAAGAACTGGCGGCGCACCGGATCGAAGGTCCAGTTGCTGGTCTCGGTGTCGACGAAGATGATCCGCGCGTCGGCGTACCGCTCGTCGGTGTCGCTCCAGACGTAGAAGTCGCCGTAGGGCCCCTCCGGGTCGCTGCGCGAGGCCTGGAACCAGGGGTGGACGTCGCTGGTGTGGTTGACCGCCAGGTCGGTGATCACCCGCAGGCCCCGGGCGTGGGCCTGGGTGACGAACTCGCTGAAGTCGGGCAGGGTCCCGTACTCGGGCAGCACCGCCTGGTAGTCGCTGATGTCATAGCCGCCGTCGCGAAGCGGCGAGGCGTAGAACGGCGGCAGCCAGATCACGTCGACGCCGAGCCACTGGATGTAGTCCAGCTTGGACATCAGTCCGTTGAAGTCGCCCGAGCCGGATCCCTTGGAGTCGGCGAAGGCGCGGACCACGACCTCGTAGAACACGGCCTTGCGGTACCAGTTCGGGTCGTTGCGCAGCCCGGGACCGGTCAGCTCCAGTCCCTTCACGGCACCCTCCGGATCCACAGCACGTGGGCGGGCTGGCTGTGCGGGTCGAGCCGCACGTAGTTGCGCTCCCACCACGTGTACTGCTCACCGGTGAGCAGGTCCTCGACGACGAAGGAGTCCGGCCAGTCCATGCCGAGTGCCGGCATGTTCAGCTGGACGACGGTCTCCCGGGTGCCGTGCGGGTCGAGGTTGACCACGACGATGATGGCGTCCTCGCGGCCGGTCGGCGAGTGCGCGGCCGTCACCCGGCGCGAGTAGCACATCACCGAGTCGTCCTCGACGGCGTGGAAGTCGATGTTGCGCAAGGTGTGCAGGGCGGGGTGGTCGTGGCGGACCTGGTTGAGCCGGGTGATGTACGGCGCGATCGAGCGGTGCGCGTTGGGTCCGCCCGGGGCGAAGGCGGCCCAGTCCCGCGGCCGGTAGGAGTACTTCTCGCTGTCCAGGTACTCCTCGCTGCCGTGGCGCACCGCGACGTGCTCGCACAGCTCGTAGCCGGAGTACATGCCCCAGCACGGTGACATGGTCGCGGCCAGGACCGCGCGCAGCTTGAACGCGGCCGGCCCGCCGTACTGGAGGGACTCGTGCAGGATGTCTGGGGTGTTCGGCCAGAAGTTCGGCCGCATGTAGTCGGCCGCCTCGCCGGATAGCTCGGTCAGGTACTCGCTCAGCTCCTGCTTGCTGGTACGCCAGGTGAAGTAGGTGTAGGACTGGTGGAAGCCGATCTTGCCCAGGGTGTGCATCATCGCCGGCCGGGTGAACGCCTCGGCCAGGAAGAGCACCTCCGGGTTGGTGGCGTTGACCTGGGCGATCAGCCATTGCCAGAACTCGACCGGCTTGGTGTGTGGGTTGTCCACACGGAACACGGTGACCCCGTGCTCGACCCACAGCCGCACGACGCGCAGCACCTCGTGGTAGACCCCGACGGGGTCGTTGTCGAAGTTCATCGGATAGATGTCCTGGTACTTCTTCGGCGGGTTCTCCGCATACGCGATCGACCCGTCGGCGCGGGTGGTGAACCACTGCGGGTGCTCGCGGGCCCAGGGGTGGTCCGGGGCGCACTGCAGGGCCAGGTCCAGGGCCACCTCCAGCCCGCACTCGCGGGCCCTGGCGACGAAGTGGTCGAAGTCCTCGAACGTGCCCAGGTCGGGGTGGATCGCGTCATGCCCGCCCTCGTCCGAGCCGATCGCCCACGGCGAGCCGGGGTCGTCCGGTCCCGGGGTGAGGGTGTTGTTCGGGCCCTTACGGTTGATCTTGCCGATCGGATGGATCGGCGGCAGGTAGACGATGTCGAAGCCCATCTCGGCGATCGCCGGCAGCCGCTGCGCGGCTTGGCGCAGGGTGCCGGAGACCCAGCGGGTCCCGCCGTCCTCGGCGGGAACCTGGTGGGCGCCCTCGGACCGCGGGAACATCTCGTACCAGGCGCTGTACGCCGCCCGCTGCCGCTGCACGGTCAGCGGGTGGGCAGGGGAGCTGGTGACCATGTCGCGCAGTGGCTCGGCGGCCATCACCGCCTCCACCTCCGGTGCCGTGCCCGCCGCGAGCCGGGCCTGGGCCGGGCGGCCGCCGTCGCGCAGCGCGGTGATCGCGTCGCTCAGCACCGTGGCGCCGTCCCCACCGCTGCCGCAGCCCGCGGCCAGCGCCCGGTCGAGGACCCGGGCGCCCTCCTCGAGCATCAGGTCCACGTCGACGCCGGCGTTCACCTTGATCACGGCGTCGTGCTCCCAGGTCCCGTACGGGTCGCTCCAGGCCTCGACCCGGAAGGTCCACTGCCCCTCGGCGTCGGGGGCCAGGTCGGCCTGATAGCGGTCGGTACCGGGGGCGAGCGGCCGCATCCGGACGCGGGAACGCTCCCCGCCGTCGGGGTCGATCAGGACGGCGGTCGCCGCGACGGCATCGTGCCCCTCGCGGAAGACCGTGGCCGTGATCGGGACGAACTCGCCGACCGTCGCCCTGGCCGGCCAACGACCGCAGTCGACGACCGGCCCGACGGCCAGCACCGGGATTCGGCCGACGGTGGGCGCCCCGTCTGCGGTGAGCGGGTCGGCGGACCGGGTGCTCGAGTCGGCGGGGGAAGCAGCAGCGGTCGCCGTCGGTCGGCTCGTCTTCGTCATGGCCTTACCTCATCACTCGCAACCACCGGCGCGCATCACCGCACAGCCGAGAAACCTGACGAACCGGGCGTCGGGCACGGTTTCGTTATCGGCCAGCGCCCGGGTTCCGAGGACCGGGCTCTATCCTCGATCGGCGGAAACCTACCGGGGATTGAGCCTTCTGTAACCCTTTGCAGTGATCGCGTCGGCCGGGACGACCCAGAGTGAGAGGACGCTGGGAAGCGCTGCACGGCTTGTCAGGACACGTGGCGTGTCTGTGAGTCACTTGCCGTACCCTCACCCCTCGTGAGAGCCATACGTCGCTTCACCGTCCGCACTGTTCTGCCCGAGCCGATCGCCGCCCTGGGCGAGCTGGCCAGCAACCTTCGCTGGTCCTGGCACCCGCCCACGCAGGACCTGTTCGCCTCCCTCGACGCCGTCCGCTGGGCCGCCACCCGCCGCGACCCGGTCGCGATGCTCGCCTCGCTGACCCCTGACGAGCTGGACACGCTGGCGCGCGACGACGAGTTCGTGGCCCGGGTCCACGCGGCGTCAGCGGACCTTGACGCCTACCTATCCCAGCCGCACTGGTACCAGCACCTCGCGGACGAGTCCGCCGGGGGACCTGCCGACGGGTCCGTGGCCGGTCACGACGAGCCGCCGGGCAGCATCGCCTACTTCTCGCCCGAGTTCGGGATCGCCGCGGTGCTGCCGCAGTACTCCGGCGGTCTCGGCATCCTGGCCGGTGACCACCTCAAGGCTGCCAGCGATCTCGCCGTCCCGATCGTCGGGGTCGGCCTGCTCTACCAGACCGGGTACTTCAAGCAGTCGCTGTCCCGGGAGGGCTGGCAGCAGGAGTCCTATCCCGTGCTCGACCCCAACGAGTTGCCGCTCGCGCTGCTGCGCGAGGGCGACGGCACGCCGTGCCTGATCCAGGTCGGACTGCCCGGCGGGCGGGTCCTGCACGCCCACATCTGGAAGGCGCAGGTCGGCAGGGTGCCGCTGCTGCTGCTCGACTCCAACGTCGAGGCCAACGACGACGCCGCCCGCACCATCACCGACCGGCTCTACGGCGGCGGTGGGGAGCACCGACTGCAGCAGGAGATGCTGCTGGGGATCGGCGGCGTGCGGGCGCTGCGGGTCTGGTCCCGGCTGACCGGTGCACCGGAGCCGGCCGTCTACCACACCAACGAGGGGCACGCCGGCTTCCTCGGTCTGGAGCGGATCCGGGAGCTGGTCACCGAGGGCCTGGCGTTCGAGGCGGCACTCGAAGTGATCCGTGCCGCAACGGTTTTCACCACGCACACCCCCGTGCCGGCGGGTATCGACAGGTTCAGTCGGGAGCAGATCACCACCTACTTCGGGGCCGACAACGCGGTGCCCGAAGTGCCCCTCGACAAGATCCTCGCCCTCGGCGCCGAGACCTACGCCGGCGGCGACCCGCAGATCTTCAACATGGCCGTGATGGGGCTGCGCCTGGCCCAGCGGGCGAACGGGGTCTCCCAGCTGCACGGTGTGGTCAGCCGGGAGATGTTCGACGGGCTGTGGCCCGGGTTCGACGCCGCCGAGGTGCCGATCGCCTCGATCACCAACGGCGTGCACGCGCCGACCTGGGTTGACCGCCGGGTGATGGAGATGGCCGAGAAGTACCTCGGCGAGCAGATGGTCACCGAGGCCAAGGGCTTCGACGGCGTGGAAGCGGTCCCGGACGCCGACATCTGGGCCCTGCGCCGCGAGCTCCGCATCACCCTGGTCGAGGAGGCCCGGCGTCGGGTCCGCTCCTCCTGGCTCAAGCGCGGCGCCTCACCTGCCGAGCTGGGCTGGGTCGACTCGGTGCTCGACCCGGACGTGCTGACCATCGGCTTCGCCCGTCGGGTGCCCACCTACAAGCGGCTCACCCTCATGCTGCGCGACCCGGAGCGGCTGCGCCGGCTGCTGCTGCACCCGCAGCGTCCGGTGCAGCTGCTCATCGCCGGCAAGTCCCATCCCGCTGACGACCAGGGCAAGCGGCTGATCCAGCAGGTGGTCCGCTTCGCCGACGACCCGGCGGTACGCCACCGGATCGCCTTCCTGCCCAACTACGACATCGCGATGGCCTCGAGCCTGTACCCCGGGTGCGACGTCTGGCTGAACAACCCGTTGCGCCCGTTCGAGGCCTGCGGCACCTCGGGGATGAAGGCCGCGCTGAACGGCGGGCTCAACCTGTCCATCCTCGACGGGTGGTGGGATGAGTGGTACGACGGCCAGAACGGGTGGGCGATCCCGACCGCCGACGGCGTCGACGACCCCGACCACCGCGACGCCCTCGAGGCCACCGCGCTGTACGACCTGATCGAGGGGTCGGTGGCGCCGCGGTTCTACGACCGGGACGAACGGGGCCTGCCCACCCGCTGGCTCGAGATGGTCCGGCATACCCTGTCCTCGCTCGGACCCAAGGTGTTGGCCAGCCGGATGGTGTCGGACTACGTCACCCAGCTGTACCTGCCGGCGGCGCGTGCGGCGGGGGCGGTCACCCCGCAGCTGGCCACCGAGCGGGCTGCGGCCAAGCAGCGACTGCGCTCGCTGTGGCCGTCGGTGCGAGTCGACCACGTCGAGTCCTCCGGGGTGTCCGACTCCCCGCAGCTGGACGACGAGGTCTCGGTGCGGGCGTTCGTCTCGCTCGGCGAGCTGCGCCCGCAGGACGTCCAGGTGCAGCTGGTGCACGGCCGGGTCAGCGTCGAGGACGTGATCACCGGGCCGACCACCGTACCGCTGCGCCACGTGGCGGCGAACGAGGGCGGGCGGCACACCTACGAGGGGTCGGTCCGGCTGCGCCAGACCGGTCCGTTCGGCTACACCGTGCGGGTGCTGCCCGAGGGCCTCGGCATGATCTGCCCGGCCGAGCTGGGGCTGGTCACCAACGCCTGACGGCAAGCTGCGCCAGCGGTGCTACTGGGGAGGCACAGACATCGCGTAGCGCGGGCTGCAGCCGGCGGCGTCAACCGCGGACGGGCGAGACAGGGCGCCACTGTTCCGGGCGCTGCTCAGCGCTCGATCCGCGGCGGGATGCGATAGACCTGGATGCTGTTCGCCGCCACGGCCAGCACCGTGGCCGGTGGGAGGCTGACCGGCCGCGGCCCGTGCGGATGCCCCGGCGGCTCGTCGAAGGCGCTGTCCCACAACAGGTCGTAGCCGTGCGCCCAGCGCCGGTCCGGCAGCTGCACCTGAGCGGTGCGGTCGTGGCCCTGCAGCACCACCAGCAGTGACGGGTCGACGTGGTGAGAGTGCCGCCCGCGCACCACGGCGTGCAGGTACATCTGCAGCACCCGCTGGTGCGGGTCGTGCCAGCGGTCGTGGTCCATCTCCGTGCCGTCAGCGGCGAACCAGGCCAGGTCCTTGGTGCCGTCGCTGTGCACCGGACGGCCGGCGAAGAACCGGCTCTGGTGCAGCACCGGATGCTCCCGGCGAATCCGGGTGAGGTACCGGGCGGTGGTCAGCAGTCGCTGCTGCCAGGGCTGCAGATCCCAGTCCAGCCAAGTGGTTTCGTCGTCCAGGCAGTAGGCGTTGTTGTTGCCGTGCTGGGTGCGGCCGAACTCGTCACCGGCGACCAGCATCGGCACCCCGGTGGCCAGCAGCAGGGTTCCCAGCAGGTTGCGCAGGGTGCGCCGGCGGGCGGCCAGTACTACCGAGTCTTGAGTCGGGCCCTCGATGCCGTGGGCGTAGGACCGGTTGTTGTCCGTGCCGTCCCGGTTGTCCTCGCCGTTGGCCTCGTTGTGCTTGTGGGAGTAGGCGGTCAGGTCCGCCAGGGTGAACCCGTCGTGGGCGGTGACGAAGTTGACCGAGGCGAGCGGTCCCCGACCGGGTGGGAAGGTATCGGCCGAGCCGGCCAGCCGGGTGGCCAGGTCGCGCACCCCGCCCGGGGCCTCGCCCCGGGTCACCCGGGCCGCGCCGGCGAGCCAGAACTCGCGGACACCGTCGCGGAAGTGGTCGTTCCACTCCGCGAACGGGGGTGGGAACTGCCCGGTCCGCCAGCCGAACGCTCCGATGTCCCAGGGCTCGGCGATCAGCTTTACGCCGGCCAGCACGGGGTCGGTACGCATCGCCACCAGCAGGGCGTGTCCGGCGTCGAAGCCGTCGCGGCCGCGGGCCAGCGTGGTGGCCAGGTCGAACCGGAACCCGTCTACGCCCATCTGCTCGACCCAGTAGCGCAGCGAGTCCAGGGTCAGCTGGATCACCCGGGTCTCGCGGAAGTCCAGGCTGTTGCCGCAGCCGGTGGTGTCGACGAAGCCGCCGTGCCCGTCCAGCCGGTAGTAGGTGGCGGCGTCCAGACCCCGCCAGGAGAGCATCGGCCCGTCGGCGCCGCCCTCGCAGGTGTGGTTGTAGACAACGTCGAGGATCACCTCGATCCCCGCCTCGTGCAGCCGGGAGACCATCTCCCGGAACTCGGTGACGGCGCCCAGCGGGTCGGCGCTGGCGGCGTAGCCGGGGTGCGGGGCGAAGAAGCCCAGCGTGCTGTACCCCCAGTAGTTGACGGCTGCGCGACGGGCCAGGTGGGTCTCGTCGGCGATGGCATGGATCGGCAGCAGCTCGACAGCGGTGACCCCGAGCCGACTCAGGTGCGCGATCGTTGCCGGGTGGCCCATCCCGGCGTAGGTGCCGCGCAGGTGTTCGGGCACCCCGGGCAGCCGTCGGGTCAGCCCTTTGATGTGGGCCTCGTACAGGACCGTGTCCGCCCAGTCGGTCAGCGGCCGTTGCGCGGTCGCGGCGGTGGCCATCCCGGCCGCCGACCCCGCCGGTGGCGCCACCACCGCGTGCGGCGCGAACGGCGCCGAGTCGCGCGGGTCCAGGTCGGTGAGGCGGCCGTCCAGCGCGGCGTCTACGGTGTGCCCGAACAGCTCCGGGGCGATCGGCAGCCGTCGTCCCGGGCTCTCGTGCTCAGGGTAGGAGACGTGCGGAAAGGCGATGGCCCGGGCGTAGGGGTCCAGCAGCAGCTTGGCCGGGTTGTGGTAGCGGCCGCGGGCCGGCTCCCAGGGACCGTGGACACGCAGCCCGTAGCGCTGTCCGATGGGCACGTCGGCCACGTGCCCGTACCAGACCCCGTGCTGCACCTCGCCGATCTCGATACGCCGTTCGGTCCAGCCGCCGCCCGCGGCCGGGTCGAACAGGCACAGCTCGACGCGCTCGGCGGTGCTCGCCAGCACCGCGACGTCCACCCCGCCGGCCCGCGAGTGCACGCCCAGCGGGTGCGGTCGGGCGCGGTGGGTGCTCACCGGGTCAGTCTGCCGGAGGAGGGCGACCGACGGCAGCCCGGGAGCGCCCCCTGCTGTCTGCCGGCGGGGTTAGGGTCGTGGTCGTGACCGATCCCACGGCTCTGCCCCGATTCCAGGTGCCGTCCGGTCCGCAGGAGGCCCACAGGTCCGACGGTGACGTCCAGTTGTCGGCCGGGTCGGCGCTGCGGGCCCGGGTGCGGCAGACCCTGGCCGAGGAGGGCTTCCGGCCAGAGGTCGACTCCGACGGTGACGTGGCCGTCCGGGTCGAGGGCCAGCGGCTCTTCGTCCGGTGCTTCGACACCTCTCCGCCGCTGGTGCGGGTGTTCGGGCAGTGGGCGCTGGACGATGACGTACCCGGTGACGCCTACACCCGGCTGCGGGCCGCCAACGCGCTGACCGGTGCGTTGAACCTGGTCAAGGTGACCGCGCTGGACGACTGGCTGGTGATCGCCGTCGACCTGGTGGTGACCGAGGCCACACCGCTGAACTCGCTGCTTGCTGCCACGCTCGAAGCCGTCCGCTCCTCGGTGCAGACCTGGCACTCCACAGTGGTCCAGTTGATGCAGGAGATGTGAGCGCAGACTGACCCAGCAGACTCTCGGAGGAGGCAGTCGATGGGCGAGCTCGTCAGGCTCGAGGTGGATGGCGGCATCGGCACGATCCGACTGGACCGGCCGAAGATGAACGCCCTGAACGCCGCGATGCAGGAGGAGATCCGCGCGGCGGCCGAGGAGGCGTCGCGGCGTCCGGACGTCGCGGCGGTCGTGGTGTACGGCGGCGAGAAGGCGTTCGCGGCGGGCGCGGACATCAAGGAGATGCAGGACATGTCCTACACGGACATGGTCCAGCGCTCCGGCGCGCTGCAGTCGTCTTTCTCGGCTGTGGCCGCGATCGGGAAACCGACGGTCTCGGCGATCACCGGCTTCGCGCTCGGCGGCGGCTGCGAGCTGGCGCTGTGCACCGACTTCCGGGTTGCCGGCGAGAGCGCCAAGCTGGGCCAGCCGGAGATCCTGCTCGGGATCATCCCCGGTGCCGGTGGCACCCAGCGGCTGCCGCGGCTGATCGGTCCGGCCCGGGCCAAGGACCTGATCTTCTCCGGCCGGTTCGTCGAGGCGGACGAAGCCCTGGCCATCGGTCTGGTGGACGCCGTCGTGCCGGACGCGGACGTTTACAGCGCCGCCGTGGCCATGGTCAAGCGCTACGTCGGGGCGGCCTCCTACGCGCTGCGCGCGGCGAAGGAGGCGATCGACCGCGGTCTCGAGGTGGACCTGGTCAGCGGCCTGGAGATCGAACGGATGGCCTTCAGCGGGCTGTTCGCCACCGAGGACCGCAGGATCGGGATGGCCTCCTTCGTCGAGTCCGGTCCTGGCAAGGCGGTCTTCACCGGTCGCTGACCTGCCGGCACGTAGCCGGGCTCACACGCGTGCCGGTGGCCACGTATCTACTTGTGAGTAACATGAGTGCCGTGCTGCTCCGCCGAGCCCGCCCGGTGCGGTGTGAGGAAGGCCGCTAGCCCGAGCAAGCATGTGTCGGCGTCGTGTGCAACGCTGGCCTCAGCAACGCCGGATCGTTCCACCGACCAGGAGGTCGTACCGCATGAAGATCGTGGTCTGCGTCAAGTACGTTCCGGATGCCCAGGGCACCTGCCGGTTCACCGACGACGCCACGGTGGACCGTGAAGGGGTCGACGGCATCCTGTCCGAGCTGGACGAGTATGCGGTGGAGGAGGCCCTGACCATCCACGGCGCGCACTCCGACGCCACCGTCGTGGCGCTGTGCATGGGCCCCGAGCCGGCTTCGGACGCGGTCCGCAAGGCCCTGCAGATGGGCGCTGACGAGGGCGTCCATGTGTGCGACGACGCCATCGCGGGGTCGGACGCGATCGCGACCTCCCGGGTGCTCGCCGAGGCCATCAGCCGGCTCGACGCCGACCTGGTGCTGACCGGGATGGCCTCCACGGATGGCCTGATGAGCGTGGTGCCGGCGATGCTCGCCCAGCGGCTCGGCCTGCCGCAGGTCACCCTGGCCGGCAAGGTCACCGTCGACGGCTCGGTCGTGCACATCGAGCGGGACGGCGACGCCGGCACCGCCGTCGTGGAGGCGAGGCTGCCCGCGCTGATCAGCGTGACCGACCAGATCAACGACCCGCGCTACCCGTCGTTCAAGGGGATCATGGCGGCCAAGAAGAAGCCGGTGACCACATGGACGCTGGCGGACCTGGGCATCAGCCCCGAGGAGGTCGGCCTGGGTGCTGCGTGGTCGATGGTCGACGCGGTGACCGCGCGCCCGCCGCGGGCCGCGGGGCAGCAGATCACCGACGAGGGGGACGGCGGGGCGCGGCTGGTGGAGTTCCTCGCCGGCGCCAAGCTCGTCTGACCGACCCTGGCCGCACGCCTGGATTCGAGACTGGAGAACGGACAGATGAGCGAGATCCTGGTCCTGGTCGACCACGTCGACGGGTCGGTGCGCAAGACCACCACCGAGCTGCTGACCATCGCGCGACGCCTCGGCGAGCCGTCGGCGGTGTTCATCGGTGATGGCCTCGACGCCGCCAAGGGCGCGCTGACCGAGTTCGGCGCCCAGAAGGTGTACCAGGTCGTCGGTGAGGGCATCGGTGACTACCTGGTCGCTCCCAAGTCGGAGGCGCTGGCGGCGGCGGTCGAGGCCGCCGGCGGCGCCGGCGCCCTCGGCGCGGTGCTGCTGACCTCCACGCCCGAGGGCAAGGAGGTGGCCGGCCGGCTGGCGATCCTGATCCAGTCAGGGTTGATCACCGATGCCGTCGACGTGCAGCCCGGCCCGGACGGTCCGGTGGCCACCCAGATGGCCTTCGCCGCAGGGTTCTCGGTGACCTCGCGGGTCACCTACGGCACGTCGATCATCACGGTCAAGCCGAACAGCGCCGCCCCGGAGGTGGCCGCTGGCGAGGCGCCGACCGTGGTCGAGGTGCCGGTGGCGCTGTCCGCGGCGGCGACGACCGCGCGGATCATCGAGCGCAAGCCGAAGGTCAAGAGCGGCCGTCCGGACCTGAGCGAGGCCGCGATCGTCGTCTCGGGCGGCCGGGGCACCAACGGTGACTTCGCCCCGGTCGAGGCCCTTGCCGACGCCCTCGGCGCAGCGGTGGGCGCCTCGCGGGCGGCGGTGGACGCCGGCTGGTATCCGCACTCCAACCAGATCGGCCAGACCGGCAAGCAGGTCTCCCCGCAGCTGTACGTGGCGGCCGGCATCTCCGGGGCGATCCAGCACCGGGCCGGGATGCAGACCTCCAAGATGATCGTGGCGGTCAACAAGGACCCCGAGGCACCGATCTTCGAGCTGGCCGACTTCGGAGTGGTCGGCGACCTGTTCGCCGTGCTGCCTCAGGCCACCGACGAGGTGCTCAAGCGCAAGGGGTGACCGCGACGCTCGACCCTGATCCGGCCGGGAGCCTGCGGCCTCGGCAGGTGCGTGGCAGGCCGCCGCTTAGACTGCCGCAGTGAGCGCCTACCTCGACCACGCGGCGACCACGCCGATCCGCGCGGAGGCGGTCGACGCGCTGACCGCGGCACTGGGCCAGGTCGGCAACGCCTCGTCGTTGCACACCGGGGGCCGGCGTACCCGACGCATGGTCGAGGAGGGGCGTGAGCAGCTGGCCCAGGCGCTGGACGCCGGGCCGAGCGAGGTGGTCTTCACCGCCGGCGGCACCGAGGCGGACAACCTCGCGGTCAAGGGTCTGTACTGGGCCCGCCGCGCCCAGGACCCTCGGCGGCGCCGAGTGATCGTCTCGGCGGTGGAGCACCACGCGGTGCTCGACCCCGCGGACTGGCTGGCCGAGCACGAGGATGCCGACCTGTGCCGGCTTCCAGTCGACCCGCTGGGCCGGGTGCACCCGGAGACGGTCCGCGCCGCGATCGAGTCCGCACCCGGCGGCCCGGACGGGGTGGCCCTGGTGAGCGTGATGTGGGCGAACAACGAGGTCGGCACCGTCCAGCCGGTCGCCGAGATCGTCGAGGTCGCCCACGCCTACGGGGTGCCGGTGCACACCGATGCCGTGCAGGCCGTCGGCCAGGTCCCGGTCAGCTTCGCCGCCTGCGGTGCGGACTGCCTGACCCTCACCGGGCACAAGCTCGGCGGGCCCTTCGGGGTCGGCGCCCTGCTGGCCCGGCGTGGGCTGCAGCTGGAGTCGTTGCTGCACGGCGGCGGCCAGGAGCGCTCGATCCGCTCCGGCACCCTGGACGCGCCGTCCATCGCGGCGATGGCGATCGCCGCCGAGCTGGCGGTCGCCGAGGTGGCCGGCAGGACGAGCGGCAAGGACGAGCTGGCGACCCTGCGGGACGCGCTGGTGCGCGCCGTCGGCGAGCAGGTGCCCGAGGCCGTCCTGCGCGGCGATCCGAACCCGGCCGGGCGGCTGCCGGGCAACGCCCACTTCACCTTCCCCGGCTGCGAGGGCGACTCCCTGCTCTACCTGCTCGACGCCCAGGGCGTCGAGTGCTCCACCGGGTCGGCCTGTCAGGCCGGAGTGCCCCAGCCCTCGCACGTGCTGCTGGCGATGCGCGTACCGCAGTCGCAGGCCCGCGGGGCGTTGCGGTTCAGCCTGGGCTGGACCTCCACCGAGGCCGACGTGGCGGCGCTGGCCGCGGCGATCGGACCAGCCGTGGCGCGGGCGCGCCGGGCGGGCCTGACCGGGCTCAGCCAGGCCGACCGGCAGGGCGCCTGATGGCGGTGCCGATGGGGGTGCGGCGCGTGAGCGGGCTCCGATGAGGGTCCTGGCCGCGATGAGCGGCGGGGTCGACTCGGCAGTCGCGGCCGCGCGGATGCACGAGGCCGGCCACGAGGTGGTCGGGGTGCACCTGGCGCTGTCCCGGCGGCCTGCCACCGAGCGCACCGGGGCCCGCGGCTGCTGCAGCCTCGAGGATGCCGGGGACGCCCGGCGGGTCGCCGACTCCCTGGACATCCCGTTCTATGTCTGGGACTTCGCCGAGCGCTTCGAGGCCGACGTCGTCGAGGACTTCGTCGCCGCCTATGCCGCCGGGCAGACCCCGAACCCGTGCCTGCGCTGCAACGAGCGGATCAAGTTCGCCGCGCTGCTGGACAAAGCACTGGCTCTCGGGTTCGACGCGGTGACCACCGGGCACTACGCGCAGCGGGTCGAGGGGCCGGCCGGGCCCGAGCTGCATCGGGCGGTCGACGCGGCCAAGGACCAGTCCTACGTGCTCGGCGTGCTCACCGGCGACCAGCTGGCCGGTGCCCTGTTCCCGCTGGGGGACTCGACCAAGGACGAGGTGCGCGCCGAGGCCGCCCGGCGCGGGCTGCGGGTGGCGGCCAAGCCGGACTCCCACGACATCTGCTTCATCCCGGACGGCGACACCGCCGGCTTCCTGCAGCGGCGGTTGGGCCGCCGTCCGGGCCCGATCGTCGACCGCGCCGGGGTCGAGGTCGGCCGGCACGCCGGGTCGCACGCGTTCACGGTGGGGCAGCGGCGCGGGCTGGCCCTGGCCGAGCCCGCCGCCGACGGGCGGCGCCGCTACGTGCTGTCGATCGAGCCGGCGTCGAACACCGTCGTGGTCGGTCCGGGCGAGGCGCTCGACGTCCTCCACATCGCGGGGGAACGGGCGGCGTGGGTCGGGTCCGCGCCGTCCCTCGGTGAGCGGCTCGGGGTGCAGGTGCGCGCGCACGGCGAGGAGGTGGGCTGCACCGTGACCGCCCTGGACGACGGGGTGCGCGTCGCGCTGGAGCGGCCGGTGCGCGCCGTCGCCTCGGGGCAGGCGCTGGTGCTCTACGACGGCACCCGGGTGGTGGGTTCGGCGACCATCTGCGGGTTGGCGGACGGATCGACCTCGAGATCGACGCGGTAGACGTCGACGGTGTCCACCTCGCGCATGCCGACCGAGCGGTAGAGGTGGGTGGCACCAGTGGGGGAGTCGGCATCCACGCCGAGCGAGGTCCAGGACCAGCCGCGCCGTCGATGCTCGGCGAACGCAACCCGCAGAAGGTGTTTGGCGATGCCGGTGCCGCGGGCTGCGCGGACCACCCCGAGGTTGCGGACGAAGCCGCCACCGAGTCCGGCCCGGCTGGCGTCGCCCAGGCAGACCCCGACCGGTGCCCCGCCGGCCTCGGCCACCCACCACTGACAGGGGTCGTAGGCCGGTGGTGTGCTGCGCCGGCGCCACCACTGCGCGAACTCCTCGCGGTGATGGCTCCAGTGGTCGGCGAAGGTCTGCTCGATGAGGTCGTGCACGGTGCGGGCCTGCCCGGGTGGGACGGCCCGTACCCGGACGCCGTCGGGTGCCGGCCCGGGATCGGCATACCCGGCGTGCAGCTCGACGACCATGCCGAAGAAGGTGCGCTCGTGGGCCATGCCGACCCGTCGGATCCGCTCGACCAGGCCGGTGTCGCGCCGGTACGTGCCGGTCTGCGCCCGCACCCGGGTCCGGCCGGCGGCGGTAGCCCAGGACCGGGTCCGGGCCAGCGCCGAACGCAGCAGGGCGGCCTCCAGTGCCGACCGGGTCGGGCCGGTGACCGTCGGGTGTAGGTAGACGTCGAACCAGACCAACGGCGGTTCGGCCTCGGCGGTGTCGACCTCCCAGGGCAGCAGGGCCCTGACCTCGGCGGCCTCGTCGCAGACGACCAGGACGTCGAGGGCACCGCCGCCGGGCAGGGCACGCAGCTGGTCGAGGACCTCGTGGGCCGGTTCGATCCGGTGCTCCCGGACGCTACTCTCGTAGGCCTCGACCAGGGCCAGCACGGCGTCGTCGTCGCGGGGCGGTTCGAGCGGTCGCACCGACCAACCGGGTGGGAGGGCGTCGGTCAGCGTCCCGGTCGGCGCCAGGGTCGACGGTGGGGTCGACGCCGGGGTCGACATGGTCACTGGGTGAGCCAAGCATGCGCACGGTGGCGCGTCGACGGGTTTTTCGGGCCGTAGGTTGGGGCCCATGAGTGAGGCGACGTCGCAGGCTGGGGCGGCAGGTGCCGCCGACGTGGTGGCGGCCCCGCCGCAGGTCCTGGCCAGCGGAGTGGGCAGCTGGCCGGGTCAGGAGCCGATCGAGGCGGCCCGCGTCGTCCTCGGCGAGCTGGGTCCGCCGCATGTCCCGCACCTGGTCGAGCTGCCGGGCCGAGGTCCGGGGGCCGACCTGCTCGGACGTGGCGCGGCGTTCCTGGTCGATCTGCCGGTGGACCTGCAGCCCTCCGGATGGCGCCTGGTGGACCGGCCGGGTCGGGACCTGAGCCGGGCGCAGGGCTACCTGCGCAGGGATCTCGACGCGCTCGCAGAGGTGGCCGACGGGTACACCGGCCGGCTCAAGGTGCAGGTGGCCGGGCCCTGGACGTTGGCCGCCGCACTGCTGCTGCCCCGGCTGGAGCGTGCCGTGGTCGACGCCGGGGCCTGCCGCGACCTTGTCGCCTCGCAGGCAGAGGGCCTGGCCCGGCATGTCGCTGACGTGCGGCGGCTGGTGCCCCGGGCACAGGTCGTCGTCCAGGTCGACGAGCCGTCGCTGCCCGCCGTCCTGGCCGGTCGGCTGCCCACCTCGAGCGGCTTCGGCCGGCTCCGGGCGATCGCCGAACCCGTTGCGGTGCAGGGGCTCACCGACGTCATCGACGCAGCACGCAGGGCGGGGGCGGGCGAGGTGGTCGTGCACTGCTGCGCCGCCGACGTGCCGGTGGCCGCTCTGGTGCGCGCGGGTGTCGACGGGCTGTCGGTCGACGTCGGGCTGCTCGGCCGGGCCGGGTGGGAGGCGCTGGCCGGGCCGATCGAGCATGGGCTCGCGGTGTGGGCCGGGGTGGTGCCCACGTCGGGTCCGGTGCCGTCGGCGGCGCAGGCGGCGGACGCCGTCCGGGCTCGCTGGCACGAGTTGGGACTGTCCGCCGGACTGCTGCTGCACGGTGTTGTGCTCACCCCGACCTGCGGACTGGCGGGCTGTTCTCCGGACGACGCTCGGGCCCGGCTGACCCGGGCCACGGACGCTGCCGCCGCGCTCACCGAGCGTGTCCTCGGCTGAGCTGGCTCCCGCACCCTTTTGCGGGTGCAACGTCACACAACGCCCGCCAGACGGGCGTGACGTCACGTTGCGCCCAGCAGGTGTGGGCGTGACTTCGCACAAGGGGTTTGCTCAGAGTAGGTGTGGGACGGCGCGAGCGCGGACCAGCGTGCTCTTGCCGAACAGCGACTCCACCAGGTCCACAGCCACCTCGGCGGTGAGGTTGCGGTGGTCCAACGCGGGGTTCAGCTCGGTGACGTCGACCGAGCCCAGCCGGCCGCTGTCGGCGATCATCTCCATGCACAGCTGGGCCTCGCGGTAGGTCGGCCCGCCGCGCACCGTCGTACCGACCCCGGGGGCGATCTCGGGGTCGAGGAAGTCGACGTCGAAGCTGACGTGCAGGTGGGTGTTGTCGTCGAGGCCGTCCAGCGCCGCCTCCATCGTGGCGCGCATTCCGTTCTCGTCGATCCAGCGCATGTCGAACACCGGGAGCTCCTGGAGGTGCACCAGGTTCTTCTCGCCGTCGTCCACGCTGCGGATGCCGATCTGGCGCACGCAGGACGGCTCGATCGCCGGGCTGTGCCCGCCGATCGCGGCCAACCGGGGGTGACCCAGCCCGCACAGGGTCGAGACCGGCATCCCGTGGATGTTGCCGCTCGGGGTGAGAGCAGCAGTGTTGAAGTCGGCATGCGCGTCCAGCCAGATCACCCGCAGCTGCCGTTGGGTCTGGCGGCAGTACCGGGCCGCGGCGCTGACCGACCCGATCGACAGACAGTGGTCGCCACCGAGCATGATCGGCAACGTGCCGTCGGTCAGGGCGGCGTACATCGCCTCGTGCAGGGTGGTGTTCCAGGCGACCACCTCGTCGATGTGGCGGTAGCCGTCGACGGGGGGCAGCCACGGGTTCGGCGGTCCGGACAGGTTGCCCCGGTCCAGCACGCTCACCCCGTGCCGGGTGAGCGCCTCGACGAGGCCGGCGACGCGCATCGCCTCCGGACCCATCGAGGCGCCTCGGGCTCCGGCGCCCACGTCGGTGGGCACGCCGATCAGGCTGACGGTGATGCTGGGGTCGGTCATGCGCCAGAGTGTGCCAGCCGAGTGTGCCAGCCGAGTGTGCCTGCCCGGCGTGCCAGCCGAGTGTGCCAGCGGTGCCAGGAACCCCAGATATCCGCCGTCCAGGCCCGGCGCAGGCTCACCAGCTCACGGACCCGCTCGAGCAGCCGGATCGGCATCAGCACGGCCGACAGCGGTGGCACGACTGAGGCGGCGATGGCTGCCCTGCAGGAACGGCGGCACCATCCGCGGCCTCGCCGACCGGTGCCGCGGTGACCAGGTGGCCCGGCCCGCGACCGTGGCAGGATGTCCCGGCGGCCGCAAACGGTTGCATTCCCGCGGAGGAGACGCCGGTGCACAACCAGGTGCAGCTCATCACCTATGCCGACCGACTCGCCGGCTCGATCGCCGGCCTGACCCGGATGCTCGGCTCCGGTCCGCTCGCCGGGCTGTTCGGCGGCGTCCACGTACTCCCGTTCTTCCGGCCCCACGACGACGCCGACGCGGGTTTCGACCCCGCCGACCACCGTGAGGTCGATTCCCGGCTCGGGACCTGGGACGACGTCGCCGAGCTCGCCCGGACGACGGACACGATGGTGGACCTGATCGTCAACCACGTCTCGGCGGACAGCCCCTGGTTCAGCGACGTCGTCGCTCGCGGGGACGATTCCCCCTACGCGGGAATGTTTCTCACGTTCGCAAGCGTCTTCCCGGACGGCGCACGCGAGGCCGACCTGCTGTCGATCTACCGTCCCCGGCCGGGCCTGCCGTTCACCACGATGCGCCTCGGCGGCCATGCACGGCTGGTCTGGACGACGTTCACCAGCAAGCAGATCGACCTGGACGTGCGCCATCCCCGGACCCGGGCCTACCTCACCGAGGTGATCGGCCTGCTCGCCCAGCACGGCGTGTCCATGGTGCGGGTGGACGCCGTCGGCTACGCCGTGAAGACGCCGGGGACGTCGTCGTTCATGACGCCGGAGACGTTCACCTTCATCGAGGAGCTGTCCCAACAGCTGAGGGCCGTCGGTCTGGAAGTGCTCGTGGAGGTGCACTCGTACTACCGGCGGCAGATCGAGATCGTCCGCGAGGTCGACCGGGTCTACGATTTCGCGCTGCCGTCGCTCGTCCTGCACGCGTTGCACGCGGGCGACGCCGCTCCCCTGAGACGCTGGCTCGACCTCCGGCCGCAGACCTGTGTCACTGTCCTGGACACCCACGACGGCATCGGGGTGGTCGACGTCGGAGCCGACCCCACCGCGCCGGACCGGCCCGGCCTGCTCACGCCGTCCGAGCTCGACGCCCTGGTCGAGGCAGTCCACACCGCGAGCGGTGGCACCAGCCGGCAGGCGACGGGGGCCGGCGCCGGCAACGTGGACGTCTACCAGGTGAACTGCACGTTCTACGACGCCCTCGGCCGGGACGACGCGCGCTACCTGCTCGCCCGCATGGTGCAGTTCCTCGCCCCCGGGGTGCCGCAGGTCTACTACGTCGGGCTGCTCGCCGGCACGAACGACATGGACCTGCTGGCGCGGACCAATGTCGGCCGGGACGTCAACCGGCACCACTACACGGCGGAGGAGGTGGACGAGGCCATGCGTCGCCCGGTCGTCGCGGCGCTGTGCGCGCTGATCCGGCTGCGCAACGATCACCCGGCCTTCGGCGGGTCCTTCGCCTGTGGACCGGGGGAGGGCGCCGGAGGGCTGTGGATGCGCTGGGACGGCGAAGCCCAGCATGTGCTGCTCGAGGCAGACACCGCAAAGGGCAGCTTCCGGCTGGAGTGGACGACCCCGGACGGCCGCATCCGTGCCGCGTCCGGCGTCGACGACCTGACATCGCTGGAGCGGTAGCGCAGGGGGCGGCAGGCTGGACCCATGACCGCGACGACACCGCAGCAGAGCCCGAACCCACCGCCGCCCACCGTGTGGCCCACGTTGCGCAGCCACGACGCGCCGCGCCTGCTGGACTTCCTGGTCGAGGCGTTCGGGTTCGTCGAGGTGGTCCGGCACGGCGACGGCGAGAGGGTCGAGCACGCCCAGCTCGCCTGGCCCGCTGGGGGCGGGGTGATGCTCGGCTCGGTCCGCGGCGGGGACGATGACCCATGGGCCCGCGAACCCGGTTCTGCCGGCGTCTACGTCGTCTGCGCCAGCGCGGCGGACGTCGATGCGCTGTATCAGCGGGCGCTCGCCGCCGGGGCGAGGGTGCACACCGAGCCCCACGAGACCGACTACGGCTCCCACGACGTGGCCTTCGCCGACGTCGACGGGAACCTGTGGCAGTTCGGGACCTACCGGGGGGAACCGCGTCCCGGGTGAGGCAGGTCGGCCGACCGCGTCGCGGCGTCCGGGCCGTCGTGCCGGCCATCGTCGTTGCGCACCTCGACCAGGTGCTCGGCGGGCAGGGTGAGCCGCACCCGCTCGCCGACCGCCGGCGCCCTCCCGACCTCACCGAGCTGCACCCGCAGGTCGGTCCCGGGCACCTCGACGGTGAGCTCGGTCCCAGCCGACAGCAACCGGTGGCGGCGGACGACCCCGGTCACCGGGTCGGCATCGGCCGGGCCGGCCAGCCGGACCCGGCCGGGATGGATGACCCACGTCGAGGGGGACGACGCCCCCGCGTCCGTCCCGTGACCCGAGCCGTGACCTGACCCGCGACCAGAGCGCTGGTCGACCAGGACCGGGAACACACCGAACCCGGTGACCAGGCGGCCCGCGGCGTCGAGGTGGCCGGTGACCCGGTTGGTCAGTCCCAGCAGCGCCGCCACCGACGTTGTGCCCGGGCGGGCCAGCAGATCCGCGGGCGGGCCGTCGCCCGCTACCCGGCCCGCGCGAAGCACCACCAGCCGGTCGCCGAGCGCCAGCGCCTCCTCGACGTCGTGGGTGACCAGCAGCACGGTCAGCCCGAGTTCGCGCTGCACCGCGCGCAGGGTGTCCTGCAGCGCCCGACGCACAGGCGGGTCGAGGCTGGACAGCGGCTCGTCGGCCAGCAGCACCGCCGGCTCGGTGGCCAGCGCCCGGGCCAGCGCCACCCGCTGCTGCTGGCCCCCGGACAGCTCCTGCGGCCGGCGCGCGCCGAAGCCGGCCAGCCCGACCAGCTCCAGCAGCTCGGCGGCGCGGCGACGCCGGAGCGCGGCGCCGACCCTGCGCACCCGCAGCCCGAACGCCACGTTGTCGGCCACGCCGAGATGGTCGAACAACTGTGCCGACTGCATCATCAGGGTCACCGGACGGCGATGCGGCGGCACGTCGTCCAGCGCGGCGCCGTCCAGCAGCACCCGACCCGACTCGGCGCGGACGAAGCCGGCCACGCAGCCGAGCACGGTCGACTTGCCCACGCCGCTCGGGCCGAGCAGACAGGTGACGGCGCCGTCCGGTGCCGTGAACGAGACCCGGTCCAGGGTCGGTGGGCCGGTGGCCGGGTAGCGATGGGTGAGGTCGCAGACCGCCAGGCGCCCGCTCACGGTGCAGCTGCCCGGGGGTCCCGCTGCGTGGCGCCGGACGCGCGGACCCCCGGCACCGCCGAGCCGCCGAACAGCCCGACCGCCGCCGCCGCGGGCAGCGCCACCAGCAGGGCCAGCGTCGCGGTCACCGTCGGGCTGCCGCCCGAGGCGGCGGTGAACAGCGTCGTCGTCGGGGTGGCGACCGTGCCCGCGCCGGGCAGCACGGTGAGCAGGTACTGGCTCCAGCTGACCACGAACGCGAAGGCCGCCGCGGCGCCCACCCCGGCCCGCACCGAGGGCAGTGTGACGTGCCAGAACACCTGGACCGGTGAGGCGCCCAGGCTGGCTGCCTGCTGCTCCAGCCGAACGTCATGTCGCGCCAGCGCGGCCGCCAGCATCGCCACCGCGTAGGGCACGGTGACCACGAGGTGGGCCAGCACCACCGGGAGGAGGCCGCCGCGCAGACCGAGGCGCAGCATCCCGGTGCTCACCCCCATCGCCAGGCCCACCGCCGGCAGCAGGCTGGGCAGGAACAGCACCCAGGCGACCCGGCGCCGCCACCGGGTCGGCAGCACCTGCAGGGCCCGCGCCGCCGGCCAGGCCAGTACCAGTGAGGCCACGGTGGCCAGCCCGCTGACCAGTGCGCCGGTGCGCAGACCGCGCTCGGTGGCCGGCGCCGCGAGCACCCGGATGGCCAGCTGCAGGTCCAGCTCGCGGGGCAGCACCTGCGGGAAGGTCCAGCGCACCGAGACCGCCGAGGCCACGAGCACCGCCAGCGGCACCCCGAGGACCGTGACCAGGGTGGCGAGCTGGACGGCGCGTAGCGTCCGGTCGCCAGGTCGTCGGGGGGCGAGCCGGCGCGGGCCGGTCACGGCGTCCAGCCCCCGCCCGCCAGGCCGGCGCGGCCCACGGTGCCACGCAGGACCGCACCCAGAGCCACCACCACGGCGACGGTGAGGGCGAGCAGCATCGACAGCACGAACGCGTCGGCGCGTCCGACCAGGTCGGCGGCGCGGAACCGGTCCAGGGCGATCACCGCCAGCGTGCGGGGGCTCTGTGCGCCGAGCACGGTCGGCGGTTCGTAGGTGCCCAGCGAGAACGCGAAGACCGCGGCGGTCGCGGGCAGCAGCGCCGGGGCCACCGTGGGCAGGAACACCAGGCGCAGCTGCTGGCTGGGCCGGGCCCCCAGGGAGGCGGCCACCCGGACCGCGGCCGCTGCCCGGCGGCTCGCCAACGGCAGCACGGCCAGGGCGACGAAGGCGAACTCCTTGCTAGCCAGGTGGATGATGATGCCGATCCCGGCCGGGTCCTGCACCAGCACCGGGAACTGCTCGGGCGCCTCGATCAGTCCGGCGGCCGCCGCGCACCGAGCCAACCAGCCGCTCTGGGACAGGGTGAGCAGGAGGGCCACCGCCCAGGCCAGGTGCGGCAGGCCGAAGGTGACCCGCAGCAGCCACAGCTCGACCCGCCGGGAGCGGGCCGGTCGGGTGACCCAGACCCAGACCAGGCCGACCCCGAGCGCGCCGGCCAGCAGCGTGGACGCCGCCGCCACCCACAGTGAGAACAACGCGGCCGTGGGCAGACCCGGTGTGCTGGCCACCCGCGCGTAGCCTGCCGTCCCGATCGGCCCGCCGGCGCTCCCGCCGCCCAGGCTGGTCACCAGCGCCTCACCGACCGAGTACAGCGCCGGGACGCCGACCACGGCGACCGCCGGCAGGACGGCGAGCAGCGGGCGGGGTGGACCGGTCACCGCGTCAGGCCGCGCCGAGGATCTGCCGTCGCCACTGCGTCTCGACCAGGTCCTGGTACGCCGCAGCGGTGTCCGGGACCCTGGCGGCCTGCAGCTCGGCGACCGGGGTGGCGTTGGGGCCACGCCGGGCCGCGGCCTCCGCCAGCTGCCGGCGCAGCTGCGGGTCGGTGACCTTGTCGACGTCGATGCCCAGACCGAGCCCGAAACCGCTGTCCGGGACCACGTGCCGGGCCTGCATGGCCGGGTCGAGCAGCAGGTTCGCCAGCACCATCGCCGCGGCCGGGTGCGGTGCGTTGACCGGGATGGTGACGTAGTTGTAGTCGCCGATCGCGTTGGCGCGGAAAGTGAACGTGGTCGAGGTGGTGGGGATCAGACCCTCGGTGATCAGGGCGCCCGGGCCGGCCGCGGCCTGGGTCAGGCTGAGGTCCACCTCACCGTTGGCGAACAGCCGGTGCAGCTCGTTCTCGTCGCGGGGATAGGTCGCGCCCTTGCGCCACAGGCAGGGCTCGAGCTCCTCCAGGTACTCCCACAGGGCGGGGGAGTGGGTCTGCCAGGTGGCCTCGTCAAAGGTCGTCCACTGCTCGGCTCCGCCGGACAGCTCGTACAGCGCGCCCTTGACGAACCGGGTGCCCACGAAACCGCCCGGCCCGGGCGCGATGTAGGTGAACCGGCCCGGGTTGGTACACGCCCAGGTGGCCAGCTCGGCGTAGGAGCGGGGCAGGTCATCGGCGTCGGTGCGGGCGCTGTCGTGGATCAGCTGCAGCTGGGCCGAGGACCACGGGCTCTCATAGCCCTCGACGTCCACCCCGAAGTCCTTGCTGACGGCAGGGTCCTCCCAGTCCACGTGGGCGGCGTTGGGCAGGGTGCGCGACCAGTCCGGCCGGAGCATCCCGGCCTGCTTCAGGGTGGCGAAGTTCTCGCCGTTGACCCAGATCAGGTCGACCGAGCCGGTCTGGGTGCCGGCCTGCTTCTCGGCCAGCACCTGGTTCACGGCGTCGACGGTGTCAGCGACCGGGACCCGTTCCAGCCGAACGTCGTAGCGCTGTTCGAGCTCGACCCCGTAGGTCTGGTCGACGAAGGTGTTGATCGCCTCCGAGCCGCCCCAGATGTACCAGCGCACGGTCTGCCCTCGGGCGGCCGCGACCACCTCCTCCCAGGTGGCGCCGTCCAGGGCCTCATCGGGGCCGCCGCCGGTGCAGGCGGACGTCGCCACGGCGATGCCGAGCAGAGCGGCGGCCAGGGGGCGGGACGGACGTGAGCGCCTCATCGACTCCTCCTCGGTCGCAGGCTCAGTCGGGATCGCAGGCTCAGTTGGGGTCGCAGGCTCAGTCGGGACGGCAGGCTCAGTCGGGACGGCAGGCTCAGTCGGGACGGCAGGCCGCGGGTCCAGGCGGCCAGCTCGCCGCGGGGATCGGACAGGGTCACCCGGACGAACTCGTCGGCGACGACCCGGACCGCGTCGGCCACTGCCGGATAGGGATGCACCATGGTGAAGATCCGGTGCATCGACACGCCGCGGTCGATCGCGAGGGTGAACACCCCGATCAGCTCGGCGGCGCCCGGGCCGATCACGGTGGCCCGCAGCACCGTCCCGGTGAGCCGCGCCACATCGACGACGACGGCCCCGTGGCGGATCCGGTCGGTCAGCCCGCGGTCGGTGTCGGCCAGGTCGACCCGGAGCCGCCGCCGGGCCTCCGGTGGCCAACGCCGTTCCAGCTCGTCCAGGGGCAAACCCACCGAGGCGACCTCAGGGTCGGCGAACACCGCGGCCGGCAGGGCCGGCTCGCCGCCGAGACGCGGCAGGTACGGCAGCCCGATCGCCCGGACGACACGGCGGGCCGCAGCCCCGGCACCGTGGGTGGTCGCCGTCCGACCGGTGACGTCGCCGGCGGCCCACACCCCGGGTACCGAGGTGCGGCCCCAGGAGTCGGTACGGACGGCGCCGCCGTCCAGGACGACGCCGTGCTCGGCCAGGTCGATTCCCCCGGAGTTCGGCCGGCGACCGAGGGCCATCAGCACGCGGTCCACGTCCGCCAGCGCCCTGGTGCCGGTCCCGGCCGCCGAGCTCAGGGTCAGGGTTCGGCTGGTCTCGTCGAACCCGGTCGCCCGCCAACCGGTCCGGACGCCGACACCGCGCTCGACGAGGGCCTCCTGCAGGATCGCCCCGGCCTCGGGGGTCTCCCGCGGCAGCAGCCGGTCGGCCGCCTCGACCAGGCTCACCCGGGTGCCGAGCCGGGTGAAGGCGGTGGCCATCTCGGCGCCGATCGCGCCCCCGCCCAGGATCACCAGGTGCTCGGGCGCCTCGTCCAGCTCGAACAGCGTGTTGTTGGTGAGTACCCGCTCCGGTGCCAGGCCGGGCACCTCGACGGTGACCGGAGAGCTGCCGGTGGCGACCACGACGTGGCTTGCCGTCACCAGCACCGGCGGGCCGTGGTCGGTCGGGTGGACCAGCACCCGGCCGCGGCCGGCCAACCGGGCCCGGCCGGCGACCAGGTGCACCAACGGGTGCTCGAGGAGCTCGTCGCGTTCGGTCCGCTCCAGGTCGTCGCGCACCCGGCGCACCTGCGCCAGCACCTCGGACGTCGCCGTCCGGCGCGCGGGCCCGCCGGCGTCGGGCAATGCCGCTGCCCGGCCGCGGGACAGGTACAGCAGCGTCTTGGACGGGATGCAGCCGGTGTTGGTGCAGTCGCCGCCGACCCGGGCGGCCTCGACGACCGCCACCCGGCGGCCCAGTCCGGCCAGCCCGATCGCCACGGTCAGACCGGCCGAGCCGGACCCGATCACCACGGCGGTCAGCGGCGCGGTGCCGTCCAGCCCCCTCACCGCCGCTCCACTCCGCGGCCCAGGTCGGTGTCGGACCTGGGATCGGACCCGATGGGGACAGCGCGCCGCTGCACCAGCCGGGCGCCGACCAGGCTGACCACGAACAGCGCCACCGAGATCGCGAACACCCGCAGATCGAAGCCCGCCACCCCGGCGTCCAGCCGGCGGACGGAGGCCCCCGCCAGGACGAACGTGACGGTGCCGGGCAGCGAGCCGATCGCCGTGGCGGCCAGGAAGGCCCCCTGATGCACCCGCAGGAACCCGCACAGGTAGTTCACGAGGTCGTACGGCAGGAAGGCCAGGCGCATCACCATGACCGTGGTGAAGCTGTTGTGGCGCAACCGGTTCGACCAGCGGGCCACAGTGGAGGCATCGGTCTCGGCCATGGTCGGCGGCGCGGTCAGACTCCGACCGGCGGCGTAGGCAACCATCGCGGAGGCGTTGGCCGCCACCACCGTCACCACCACTCCGACCACCGGGCCGAACAGCACCCCGCCGGCGATGGTCAGCAGCGAGGCCGGGAACAGCACCAAACCGCGAGCGGCGTACGCGAGCACGAAGACCGGGACCGCCCACCAGGCGCCTCGGGCGGCGTCCACCCCCGCCTGCAGGGACCCGGCCGGGCTGCTGCCGCTTCGCCACAGGTAGACCAGCCACGCCGCCAGCAGCGCGGCCCAGGCCAGGACGAGGACGGTGCGGCGACCGGTCACAGGTGGCTCCACGCCCAGTGCGCCCGCTGCAGCACGGTGAGGGCCACCAGGGCGGCCATGATCACGAACAGGGCGGTGGCGGCCTGGGGGAGCACGAGGAACAGGCTGAACAGCACGATGGTCTCGGTCCCTTCGACCAGGCCGGTCGGCATGGTGATCGTCGTGGTCTCGCCCCGGGCGCTCGCTCCCGCCCCACGCTTCTCCAGCACCGCGGCCAGGTAGGACCAGGAGATCGCGTTGACGTAGAACGAGGCCAGCAGCACGGCCAGCGCCATCCAGGTACCGCGTTGGTCGACCCCCAGTGCCACTCCGATCGGCACCGCCGCGTAGCCCACCACGTCCGCGAGGATGTCCAGATAGCCGCCCAGGTCGCTCGCCTCGCCCCGGGCTCGGGCCACCGCGCCGTCCAGACCGTCGAGTACCCGGCCGATCAGCCAGCCGGTCAGGGCGAGATACGGATGCCCGGTGGCCGCGGCGACGGCGGCCGCCAGGGTGACGACCAGCGCGGCCCCGGTGAGCACGGTGGCGCCGGTGTGCCGGGCCAGCGGGCGGGTGAGCGTCGCCAGCGAGCGGTCCTTGACTGGGCGCAGGCGGTGGTCCAGCACCTGAACAGCATGGACCACCGAGCGCCGGCCGCCGATTACCGATTCCTTGCGCTACCGGTGCCCTCGGTGCCCGCGGGCGCGGGCCGACCCGCCGGCGCGAGTTCGAACAGGTCGCCGACGCTGCAGTCGAGAGCCTCGCAGATCGCCGTCAACGTGCTGAACCGCACCGCCTTCGCCCGGTTGTTCTTGAGGATCGACAGGTTCACCACAGTCACCCCGACGGCCTCGGCGAGCGCGGCCAGGGTCATCCCGCGCTCGGCCAGCAGCCGGTCCAGGTGGCAGGTGACGCGGTGCGGCTCCTCGACGGGCATCAGACCAGCCCGTCGACGTCGTCGCGCAGCCGGGCCCCGGTCTTGAACGCCTCGGCGAGCAGAGCCACGAAGCCGCCCAGGACGACGGGCAGCCAGGGGATCTCGAACCAGGCCGCCGGGGGAAGCCCGCCGAGGTCGAGCCCGCCGACGATCGCGCCGGTGCAGGCCAACCGGGCGAACGCCGCGATCGGGACACCAAAGATCAGGATCGCCGCGAGCAGCCGCAACCGAGTGACGTTGCGCGCGGCGAAGGGCTGGCCGGCACCGATGTCCCGCATCAGCCGGAACACCAGCCAGCACGCGGCCAGGACCAAGGCCAGGACCAGCAGGCCGGGGGCGAGATCGAGCACGCGCTGGGCCGTCGTCGGGTCATTGACGGCCAGGTCGTACTCGCCCTCGCCGTAAGGCTGTCCGGCGGCGTCGAGTTCAGGCACCTGGATGGGGCTGGCGAAGGGCACCGCCAGGTCGTCCCCACCCGACCAGGCCACCACCGGTCGCGCCAGGGCGACCACGCCGGTCGCCAGTGAGATCAGCCCGAGCAAGGCGGCCATGCCGAGCCGATCCCAGCGGTCGAAGGCGAAACGGTCCTTGGGTTCTTGCGGTCGGCCTGCGGTGGTGTTCACGGGTCCTCCTGGAGCGCGGATACCATCGAATCTCGATAACATCGATAATCGTTATCCATATCGACAGTCGATGTCAAGCCCCGGAGAACCGGGGAACCGGCGGGACGGTGGGCTCGGGCAGGATGTCGCTGTGGCCGACGAGACCGAGATCCCCACCGACGTTCGGCACCGCTGGAGCGACCTGGCCGAGCAGGTCCGCGCCCACCGGTTCGCCTACTACGTCAAGGATGCCCCCACCATCTCCGACGGGGAGTTCGACGCCCTGCTGCGCGAGCTGGAGCAGATCGAGACCGACCACCCCGGGCTGCGCACCCCGGACTCACCGACCCAGGTGGTCGGCGCCGCGTACTCCACGCAGTTCGCCCCGGTCGACCACGCCGAGCGGATGCTCAGCCTGGACAACGTGTTCAGCGACGAGGAGCTCACCGCCTGGGCACAGCGGGTCGAGCGCGAGACCGGCCAGGGCGACGTCCGCTACCTGTGTGAGCTGAAGATCGACGGCCTCGCGGTCAACCTCCTCTACCGCGACGGCGTCCTGCTCAGGGCGGCCACCCGCGGCGACGGGCGCACCGGTGAGGACGTCACCCTCAACGTCCGCACCATCGACGGCGTCCCGACCCGGCTGACCCCGGGCCGCGGCGACCACGGGTCGACGGTCGCCGTGCCGCGCGTCGTCGAGGTACGCGGCGAGGTGTTCTTCCCGGTAGCGGCGTTCGCCGACCTCAACGCCGCCCTGGTCGAGGCCGGCAAGGCCCCGTTCGCCAACCCGCGCAACGCCGCCGCCGGATCGTTGCGGCAGAAGGACCCACGGGTGTCCGCCTCCCGCCCGCTGCGGCTGCTGGTGCACGGGATCGGCGCCCGGGAGGGGTTCGACATCGACCGCCAGTCCCAGGCCTATGAGCTGCTCGCCGTCTGGGGCCTGCCGGTGCCGGACACCTACCGGGTGGTCGAAGACCTTGCCGCCGTCCAAGCCCTCGTCGAGCACTACGGGCAGCACCGGCACGACCAGATCCACGAGATCGACGGGGTCGTGGTGAAGGTGGACGACGTCGGGCTGCAACGCCGCCTCGGCGCCACCAGCCGCGCCCCGCGCTGGGCGGTGGCCTACAAGTACCCGCCGCAGGAGGTGACCACGACCCTGCAGGACATCCAGGTCAACGTGGGCCGCACCGGTCGGGTCACCCCGTTCGGCGTGATGACCCCGGTGCTGGTCTCCGGCTCGACGGTGTCGATGGCCACCCTGCACAACGCGGGTGAGGTCAGGCGCAAGGGAGTGCTGATCGGCGACACCGTGGTGCTGCGCAAGGCCGGGGACGTCATCCCGGAGATCGTCGGCCCGGTTGTGGAGGCCCGCGACGGCACCGAGCGCGAGTTCGTCATGCCCACCCACTGTCCGTCCTGTGGCACCGAGCTGGCCCACGAGAAGGAGGGCGACGCCGACATCCGGTGCCCGAACGCGCGCAGCTGCCCGAGCCAGCTGCGTGAGCGGCTCTTCCACGTCGCCGGCCGCGGCGCCTTCGACATCGAGGCGCTCGGCTGGGAGGGCGCCCAGGCGCTGCTCGAGGCTGGCGACGACGTGCTGGTGGACGAGGGTGACCTGTTCGACCTCAGCGCGCAGAAGCTGCGCCGGGTGCCGCTCTACACCAAGAACGACGGAGAACTGTCGGCGAACGGCCAGCGGCTGCTGGAGAACCTGGAACGCGTCACGCGACAGCCGCTGTGGCGGGTGCTGGTCGCCCTGTCGATCCGGCACGTCGGACCCACCGCCGCCCGTGCCCTGGCCCAGGCTATGGGCTCGATCGAGGCGATCCGCACGGCGGATGTCGAGCAGCTCAGCGCCGTGGACGGGGTCGGCGCCGTGATCGCCGAGTCGGTCCTGGACTGGTTCGCGGTGGACTGGCACCGCTCGATCGTCGAGCGCTGGGCGGCGGCCGGGGTGCGGATGGCCGACGACGTCGACGAGGCCACGCCGAGGACGCTGGCCGGGCTGACCGTCGTGGTCACCGGTTCGCTGGAGGGCTTCAGCCGCGATGGCGCCAGGGAGGCCATCCTGTCCCGCGGCGGAAAGGCCTCGGGCAGCGTGTCCAAGAAGACCGACTACGTGGTGGTCGGGGCCAACCCCGGCAGCAAGGCGGAGACCGCCGCGAAGCTCGACGTGCCCATCCTCGACGAGGCCGCGTTCGTGGCCCTGCTCGACGGCGGACCCGCGGCGCTGCCCGGCCCGGCCTCCTGATTCGAGCCGGCCAGACCGTACCCTCGAGCCATGACGCTCCTGCTCGCTGGGCACCAGCCGCGCCCGCCCGGGTGGGGACGGTCGCCACGCGCCGAAGCCGGCCGATGAGCGGCGGCCTGGTCAGCCTGCTCGACGACGTCGCGGCCCTGGCCAAGCTCGCCGCGGCGTCCGTGGACGACGTCGGCGCCGCCGCCGGTCGGGCGAGCGCGAAGGCAGCCGGCGTGGTCGTCGATGACACCGCGGTCACGCCCCGGTACGTGCACAACTTCACCGCCGACCGGGAGCTGCCGGTGATCCGGCGGATCGCCACCGGCTCACTGCGCAACAAGCTGCTCTTCATCCTGCCGGCGGCGATGCTGCTCAGCCAGTTCCTGCCCGCCCTGCTGACCCCGCTGCTCATGGTCGGTGGTACCTACCTGTGCTTCGAGGGCGCCGAGAAGATCTGGGAGAAGCTGTCCGGTCACCATGACGAGCACGAGGACGTCCCGGCGGCCGCCCAGGGGCCGGAGCAGGAGCAGACCATGGTTGCCGGGGCGATCCGGACCGACTTCATCCTGTCGGCGGAGATCATGGTGATCGCCCTCGGCGAGGTCGCCGACGAGCCGTTCCTGGCCCGACTGGCGATTCTGGTCGTGGTGGCCTTCGCGATCACCGCGCTCGTGTACGGCGTGGTCGCCCTGATCGTCAAGATGGACGACGTGGGCCTGTACCTCGCCGAGCGCCGGGCGAGGGTCTCGCGGCTGGTCGGCCGGGGCCTGGTGCTGGGCATGCCGAAGCTGCTGGCGGCGCTGTCCGCGGTGGGGATCGCGGCGATGATCTGGGTCGGCGGGCACATCCTGCTGCTCGGCATCGACGAGCTGGGCTGGCCTGCCCTCTACGACCTGGTGCACCACGCCGAGGAGGCCGCCGCCGAGGCGAGCGGTGGGCTCGGCGGCCTGGTGGGCTGGCTGGTCAACACCGCTGGGTCGGCGCTGCTCGGCCTCGTGGTCGGCGCCGTGGTGGTGCTGGTCGTGCACCTGCTGGCGCGTCGGCGCACCGCCGCCGCCCACTGACCGAGCCGAGCCCGGCTCGCCGTCGAGGGGGCCGATGCCGCAACCGACGGGCCCCAGGTCAGCGCGTCCACGGTGCCGGTCCATGATCTGCTGACGCTTCGCTAACGCTGCCTGGTCACGGTGGAAGCACTGTTTCGCCGACGGCCCGAGGTGAACGTCATGACCATCGTCATCACAGAGCTGCTGACCAGTCTGCATCGGGGGGACCGCAACGCAGCCACCGAGATCGTGCACCGCTTCTCCCCGATGCTGCGGGCGGTCAGCCGTCGAGCGGGGGTGCCGGAGCACCAGATCGCCGACGTCGTCCAGACCACGTGGCTGCGGCTGCTCGAGGCCCCGGACAGCATCCGCGAGCCCGAGCACCTCGGCGGGTGGCTGAAGACCGTCGCAACCCGGGAGGCCTGGCGTACCGCCGGGCTCGAGCGGCGCGAGGTCGCCACCGGCGACGGCATGCTCGCCCTGCGGTCCGGGGGGCCGACCCCGGAGGAGCGGCTCATCGGCTCCGAGGAGGTCAGCTGGCTTCGTCAGGCGATCCGTCGGCTGCCGGAGCGGCAGCGTCGGGTGCTGTACGCCCTGAGCCTGGACCCGGCGCCGTCCTACGAGGAGATCGCCGAGCGCACCGGGATTCCGATCGGCAGCATCGGGCCGACCCGGGCCCGGGCGTTGGACCGGCTGCGGCAGTTGCGGCAGGAGGAACGGGCGCGGGAGCCTTGGGGCTCGACGCCGCCAAAGGCCCCGTCGGCGTCCCGGCCCGGTGCCGCCCGACGGGAGCTAGCGGTGGCGTCGTGAAGCTGGTGGACCGCAACGCGGTGCGGGGCGTGCGCGCAGGCCCCGCAGCCGCCGGGAGGGGGAGGGCCGAGGACGTGCCGAGCCGGACCCGCAGGACGCTCCCGCTGACCGTGATCAGTCCGATCCGGCCGGGCTGGACACCCTTCACCCGCGCCGTGCTGCAGGTGCTGCCGCAGACGCCCTGGGGGGAGAGCACCGACCTGCAGGAGCTGCGGTTCATCCAGTCCGCGCGCTGGTCCCTGGTCACAGGTCTGCCCGGTCCGGCCGGAGCAGTACGGCTGGGCTATGACTACCTGTACTTCGAGAGCAACTTCAACGGCAGCCTGGGCGCCTACCTGGAGACCTTCGCCGACGTGCTCCCGAGGCGGATGCGCATGATCTGGAACAGCTCCTACGGCTTCCCCAACCTGCCGGCCGACGAGCAGCGCGCGGTGTTTCGGCGGCTGCGCAAGCCGATCCCGAACCGGGCGTTCGTCGACTACGTGATCGGGGCCAGCGTGCCCACCGACCACTTCTACTCGGCCTACCCGCAGGCCAGTGCGACCGAGGTGCTCGCCGGACTGCAGGCCCAGGCGCTGGTGACCGACCTGTGCGGCCGGGCGCTGGCGCCTCGGCCCCGGTCGCTGGAGCGGGCGGAGGAGGACGCCGAGCGGTTCAGCGCAGCACTCACCGCCGCCGTCGTGGCCCTGCAGGGTCGCCCCCCGCTGTCGGACCAACCCGCGGAGGCCGTCGGCGACCAGCGCGGCGCCATGCACGCCTTCACCGCGCTCACCCCCGTCCGCCCCGAGGCGGTGGACCGGCTGCGCGAGGAGCTGGCCCGGCTGGGCCCGGACGAGGAGAGTCCCTTCGCGGCGCTGCCCGGGGTGCACTTCGCCCGCTGGGCGGTCATCGACGCAGTGGCCCACCAGCCCGGACAGGCCCGTGACGCCTGGCCGCACGCCTACCTGCTGACCAGCATCACCTCGGACGGCACCACGGCACCGCTGGCGGAGCTGCACGAGCGGCTGGGCCCGGTCCGCGACGAGGTATGGGGCAGGTGCACCGGCTACCCGGACCGGCCGGACCAGCGCGCGTTCGTCGACTACCTCGCCCGGCACCGGCTGCCCACCGGCCGGTTCTACTCCGCCTACCCGAACGCCAGCGTCGGCGCCGTCCGGGCGGGGCTGCACACCCACCGCCGGCTCATCGACTTCGTCCGCACCCACGTCGGGGACACGCCCCAGCAGCGGCTGGCCGCGTTCCGCACCGACTTCTGTCAGCGGTGACGGGACGCCCCGTGGAAAGGAACCCCATGCGCGTCATATCGCAGCACCGCACCCCCGGCGACGCCCAGACGCCGCCCCTGGACCGCGACGACATCCAGGGCAACATCCTGCGCCCCTACCGCTGCGCGGCGACCACCTACCTCTTCCTGACCGTCACCGACCGGGCCTCGGCCCGGCAGTGGCTGGGCGAGCTGGCCGACCAGATCACCCCGGCCAGCGCCGAGGACCTGCCGGTGGCCGTCAACCTCGCCGTCACCTACGCCGGGCTGGCCCGGCTCGGCGTCGCGCCGGAGCGGCTCGCCCGGTTCCCCGAGGCGTTCCGCCAGGGGATGGCCTGCCGGGCGGAGCGGCTCGGCGACCCGGTCGTGCACCGCGACGGGACGGCCGTGCCCGAGGGCTGGCACCCGCCGTTCGGGATGGACAACGACGTGCACCTGATGCTCATGGTCTCCGGTTCGGTGGCGGCGGTGGCCGCCAAGGTCGACGAGCTCGAGCAGGGGTTCTGGCAGGCCGGGGTCACCGAGCCCGATCCGGCCCTGACCGCCGGCCGGACCGGGGACGGGGTGCTGCCGCTGGACCGGCGCCTGGTCGCCAACCGGCTCGAGGGCGGCGTGGAGCACTTCGGGTTCCGCGACGGCCTGTCCCAGCCGGCGGTGGAGGGCGTCCACCCGAGCGCGATCGCCGGCACCGGCCGGCTAGTGGTGCGCCGGACGCGGGGGGTCGAGCAGCGCAGCTGGGTGCCGATCACGGCGGGCGAGTTCATCCTCGGCCTGCCCGCAGAGGACGGGACGGTCCTCGACGATGTCCCGTCACTGACCCGCAACGGCAGCTACCTGGTGCTGCGCAAGCTGGAGCAGGACGTGCCCGCCTTCGAGGCGATGGTCGCCCGGGTGGCCGAGCAGGCCGGGCTGGACCCGGAGCTGGCCAGGGCCAAGATCATGGGCCGCTGGCGGGACGGGACCCCCCTGGTGCACGCCCCGGGTCGCCGGGACGGCGGGCTCAGCCCAGGTCCTGCGGTCACGCCCGACGCGGGTTTCGACTACGACCACGACCCGGACGGCGTGCGCTGCCCGGTCGGGGCGCACGTCCGCCGCGCCAACCCCCGCGGGTCGCTCGGCTTCGACGGACGCCTGGAGCACCGGCGTCGGATCATCCGGCGCGGCATGCCCTACGGCCCGCCCCACCAGGACGGGACCGAGGACGTCGAGCGCGGCCTGGTCTTCGTCTGCTACCAGGCCGACATCGCCGGCCAGTTCGAGCTCGTGCAGAGCCAGTGGCTGGCCGACGGCAACGTCTTCGCCCTGGGCGCCGACCGCGACCCCGTGGTCGCGGACGTCCGCGAGGGCAGCGGTTTGATGCGGCTCGAGGGCACCGCAGCTGCGCAGGACGCCGGGGACCGGCCACCGGTCTTCGTGAGCACCGACGCGCCCTGCGTCCGGCTGCGCGGCGGGGAGTACTTCCTGGTCCCCAGCCGCTCGGCGATCCGCCGGCTGGCCCGGCTGCCCGACCTGCCCGCACCCCGAGCGGCGCAGGGATCACGGTGAGCACCACCGGTCCGGCCACCCGCCGGCCCTCGATCACCGGGCTGCACCTGGACCGGGTGCTGCCACCGCTGCGTGAGGTTCTGGCCGCGCTGCCCGACGACCTGCGCCGCGGCGCCGGCCAGCTGACGCGGCGCAGCTCCGCCCGGCTGCTCGCCGACCCGCCGCTGCCACTGCTGGCGGTGCTGCGCCGGCTGCCCGGTCCGGTCCGGCTGCCGGCCCGCGGCGTCCGCCTCACCCTGCTGACCCGGCACCGCGACGTGACCGGGGCGCTCGCCGACGACGACGCGTTCCGGATCACCCCCTACGTGAAGCCGATGCATCGCCTGGCCGGTCCGTTCGCCCTGGCCATGGACGGCGCCGAGCACGCCGCCGCCCGGCATCGCCTGGACGGTGCGGTCGCCTGCATCGACCTCGAGGCCCTCGGGCCGTGGGCCGACCGGGTCGCCGTCGACCTGCTTCGGCAGGCCCGCCCGGACGGGCGCCTGGACGTGGTGACCGAACTGGCCGGACCGCTCGCGGTGGCGTTCGTCGCCGACCATCTCGGCGTCGGCCGCTCCGATCCCGCCTCGGACGCCGACGCGTCGCCGGGCCGGCCCGCCGAGCCCGACGGGCTCACCCCGCAGGCGCAGATGGCGGTCTGGACCACGGCGTTCTTCGAGGACTGCTTCCTCAACGCCGCCGCCGACCGCGGGGTGCGCCGACGCGCCGGCGCGGCCGCGGCCGGGCTGCGACATCTCACGCGTGAGGCGGTCGAGGCCGCCCGGCAGCGCGGCGAGGACGGCCCGCCGAGGACGGTCCTGGCGGGACTGCTGGCCCAGTGCCCGGACGATCCCGAACGCGTCGTCGTGGACCTGGTCGGGATCGCCGTCGGCGCCGTGCCCACCGTGACCGAGGCCGTCGTCCGGGTCGTCGACCACCTGCTGGACCACCCGGAAGCGGCGAAGGCGGTGGCCACCGCCGCCCGAGGAGGGGACCGCGCCGAGATCTGGCGGCACGTGCGTGAGTGCCTGCGGTTCTCCCCGCAGTCCCCGGCCCTGCTGCGCACCTGCCGGAGCGACTCGGACACCAAGCCTGCGCCGGTGGTGGCCTACACCCTCTCGGCGATGCACGACCGGGACGCCGTCGCCGAGCCGGGGCGCTACCGCATCGATCGTCCGGACGAGACCTACCTGCACTTCGGCGTCGGCCCGCACCGGTGCCTCGGTGAGCCGTTCGCCCGTGAGCTGCTCGTCGCGGCGGTCGCCGCCCTGTTCCGGGAGCCGCGCCTGGCCCGGGCGGCCGGCACACCCGGTCGGCTCACCTTCTCAGGGCCCGCCCCGGCCCGCCTCGTCGTCGAGCTCGGGCCTGGACGGCCCCGGTGAGCCGAGGTGCGGACCACGACGGACCGGGGGGACGGCGATCGCCGGCGATATCCGGTGTTTCGCCCGGTAGATACGGTCCTAGCATCGAGGCGTGACCCGAACCGCCGCGAGTGGACCGCCGACCTCGAGCCGGCCGGCGGTCCTGCGCCCGCGCCTGCTCCAGGTGATGCAGCAGCGGTTCTCCCGCCGGGTGGTGGCGGTGGTGGCCGGTGCCGGCTTCGGCAAGAGCACGCTGCTGGCCCAGGCCGTGGCGGAGAGCCGGATGGCCGGACAGGGCCGCGACGTCTGGATCGGCTGCACCCCCGACCACCGGGCGGCGTCGGTGCTGGTCGAGGACCTGCTGACCGGGCTCGGTGTGGACCTGCCGGTGGACCTGCCCACCGAGCCGGACGCGGCGTCCCGGCTGGTCGCCGACGCCGTCTGGGGGCAGGCCCCGACCCAGGTCGCCCTGGTCGTCGACGACGCACAGTTCCTGGCCGCCGACTCCGCCGGCCAGGCCGTCATCGCCGCACTGATCGAGGCCCTGCCCGGCAACGGGCACCTGGTCCTGGCCTCCCGGCCGCCGCTGCCGTTCGGCCTGTCCCGGCTGCTGGCCGGCGGATCCGGCGTGCGGCTGGAGGAGGTCGACCTGGCCTTCGCCGACGGCGAGCTGGGCCAGTTCGCCGACAGCCGCGGCGTCCCGCTGGAGCTGCTCGACGGGATCAGCGGCTGGCCCGCGCTGGCCGAGCTGATCGCCACCACCGGACGGCGCCAGGTCGCCGACTACCTGTGGGAGGAGGTCCTGGCGACCCTGACCCCGCCCCGGCGCCAGATGCTCACGGTGCTCGCCGCCGCCGGGGCCTGCGACGCGGACGTGGTCGGTGAGCTGCTCGGCCATCCGGTCGACCTGGAGGACATGCTCGGCGACGTCCCGCTGGTCTCCACCGTGGACGGGCGCTGGTCGGTGCACCCGTTGTGGCAGAGCGCGTTGCGCAGCGGCCTGACCGACCCGACCGTGGCCGCGGCGGTGGCCGCGGCCCCGGCGGCGCTGCGCCGCCGCGGCATGCTGCGCCAGAGCATGGGACTGCTGCTGGAGTCCGGGGCCTGGCCCCAGGTACAGGAGCTCGCCGTCCAGGTCTGCTCGGGGATCAGCCCCGCGGTCGGCCTCGATGTGCTCGGTGCCTGGCTGCACCGGCTGCCGCAGGACGTGCTGACCAGCCCGGCCGGTCGGTTGATGTCGGCGACGGTGAGCACCGGGACCGACCCGCAGGCCGCCCGCGAGCTCCTGGACGCAGCCGTCACCGCCTTCCGCGACGCCGACGACGTGGCCGGCGAAATGGCCTGTCTGGTCAGCCTGTTCCACATCGCGTTCTGGCACAACGAGCTTGCCGCCATGTTGCCGATTCTTGCCCGCTGGCAGGAGCTGGAGCGCCGCGGCGTCGCGGACGCGGCGCATGCCGCCAGCCTCGGTCGGGCGCTGCTGGCCGACCGGCCCGCCGCGGTGCAGGCCGAGCTGTCCCGGTTGCCGGTCTCGTCCAGCGGACCGATCACGGTGCTCGTCGACTGGATCCGTGCGCACCTGCTGCTGCTCACCCTCGGCGAGCCGGAGCGGGCCGTCTCCTGGGCGCGCGAGGCGCTGCCGTTGGCCCCGCCCACGCTGCGCAGCTCGATCCGGTGCGAGCTGGTCGAGGGCATGCGGCTGCTCGGCGAGGTCGAGGCCGCCCGCGACCAGGCCGCGGTCCTGCTCTCAGAGCTGCAGGCCGCCTCGGTCCGCTCGCCGCGCCATCTCGTCGTGCCGATCGTGCTGTCGGCCTTCCTCGGGGAGCGCGAGCGGGCCGAGGAGCTGCTCACCCAGCTGCGGACCGTCGCCGAGACCTCACCTCTGCCGTGGGCGGCGCTGACCGCGCTGATCGCCGAGGCCGCCGTCGCGGCCGGTGAGGACGACGAGCGGGCCGCCGCCGCACTGGCCCGGCTGCGCACGCACCGGATGGCGATGCCGTTGGTGCTGCTGCGGATCAGCCCGGCGAGCCTGGTGCTGCAGTACGTGCTCGACGAGTCCTCGCGCCGGACCTGGGAGGAGACCGAGCTGCTCGGCTGCCTGGCCTCGATGCGCCGGCTGGCCCGGGCGGTGACCGCGCTGCGCGAGGGTGGCGCCGACGCGGCCGGCGACGCGGTCGAGCAGCTGGAGGAGAAGGACCTGCAGGCCGTGGTGGGTGGATTGCCGGTCGGCTGGCTGGTGCCGCTCGCCGTGGCCCTGGCCGCCGCCGGCCGGGACGCGGGCCAGCAGCTGGTGCAACGCCTCGGTCCGCTGGCCCGGCCGCGGCTGCGGGGGGTGGAGGAGTCGGCCGGACCGTTGGCCACCACCGCCCGCCGGCTGCTGAGCGTGGTGCCGAGCTCGCCGCAGCACGACCTGCGGATCGAGGTGCTGGGCCCGTTGCGGCTGGTCCGTGACGGGGCGGAGGTGGACGACCCGCATCTGCGCCGGTTGCGGGTGCGCCAGCTGCTGGGCTACCTCGTCGTCCACCGCCAGGCATCGCGTCACCAGCTCACCGCGCAGCTGTGGCCGGACCTCGAGGAGGCCGACGCGGCCCGCAACCTGCGGGTCACCCTGAACTACGTGCAACGGGTGCTGGAGCCGAGCCGTGACGAGCGGGACGCCCCGTTCTTCCTCCGGGCCAAGGGGAACCAGCTCGAGCTGGTCGAGGACGAGGCGTTGGAGGTCGACCTGCGGGCCTTCGAGCGGGACCTCGACGAGGCCGCCCGGGCCGAGGCCCAGGGCACGCCGTCCCTGGCCCTGGCCGCCTACCTGCGCGCCGGTGAGCGTTACGGGGGAGACCTGCTCGCGGGTACCGAGGCCGAGGGCTGGTTGGAGCTGGAGCGCGACCGGGTCCGTCGGCGCTGCCTGCGCGCGGTGCTGCGGGCCGGCCAGCTGCTACTCGCCGCCGGGCAGGGCGACCGGGCCGAGGACATCGCCCTACGGGCGCTGTCGGTCGACGACGCCTCGGAGGAGGCCCACCGGATCATGGTCGCCGCCCTGATCCAGCAGGGCGACCGGGCCGCGGCGCAGCGGGCGCTGGACCGCCTCTTCGACACCCTCGACGAGCTGGACCTGGTCGCCTCGCCCGCGGTGTTCGAACTCGCCGAGCAGCTGCGCACCGGTGCGGGGGTCACCGGGACGCACCCGGTGTGGCCATAGACTCCCACCGTCCCTGCCGCACGGCGCTCGACCCAGGAGTTGGAGAACTGCGCATGTCTGCGATCTCCCGCGAGGAGGTCTCCCACCTCGCGATGCTCGCCCGGATCGACCTCACCGGTGACGAGCTGGACCGCCTAGCCGGCCAGCTCGACGTCATCCTCGACGCGGTGGCCACCGTGCGCGAGGTGGCCGGTGACGACGTCCGGGCGACCAGCCACCCGATGCCGCTGACCAACGTGACCCGCCCCGACGTGGTCCGGCCCTGTCTGGGCACCGAGGCGGCCCTCGCCGGCGCGCCCGAGGCCGAGCAGCAGCGGTTCCGGGTACCGCGGATCCTGGAGGACGGATGAGCGCAATGAGCCAGACGCCAGACCTGGTCCGCCACAGTGCCGCCGACCTGGCCCAGGGGCTGGCCGCCGGACGGTTCTCCTCGGTCGAGGTGACCACGGCGCACCTGAACCGGATCGCCGAGGTGGACGGCGACGTCCGGGCCTTCCTGCACGTGGCAGGCAACAGCGCCCTGGCCACCGCTCGGGAGGTGGACGCCGCGCGCGCTGCCGGCGAGCCGCTGCCGGCCATGGCCGGGGTACCGATCGCAGTCAAGGACGTGATGGCCACCGCCGGACTGCCCACCACCTGCGGCAGCCGGATCCTGCAGAACTGGGTGCCGCCCTACGACGCCACCGTGGTGGCCCGGCTCAAGGCCGCTCGGATGCCGATCCTCGGCAAGACCAACATGGACGAGTTCGCGATGGGCTCGAGCACCGAGCACTCCGCGTTCGGAGCGACCCGCAACCCGTGGGACACCGACCGGATCCCGGGCGGGTCCGGCGGCGGTTCCGCGGCGGCGGTCGCGGCGTTCATGGCGCCGCTGGCCACCGGCACCGACACCGGCGGCTCGATCCGTCAGCCGGCGGCGGTCACCGGGACGGTCGGGGTCAAGCCGACCTACGGCGCGGTGAGCCGGTACGGGCTGGTGGCCCTCGCCTCCAGCCTGGACCAGGCCGGCCCGTGTGCCCGCACCGTGCTCGACACGGCGCTGTTGCATGAGGTGATGGCCGGTCACGACCCGATGGACTCGACCAGCCTGACCGGCCCCTACCCGGACGTCGTGGCCGCCGCCCGGCGCGGCGCCACCGGCGACCTCGACGCGGTGACGGTCGGGGTGATCCGCGAGCTCGGCGGCGAGGGCTACCAGGCCGGCGTGCGGGAGCGGTTCGACGAGGCGGTGGCCCTGCTCACCGAGGCCGGGGCCAAGGTCGTCGAGGTGAGCTGTCCGAGCTTCACCGCGGCCCTTGGCGCCTACTACCTGATCCTGCCGAGCGAGGCCAGCAGCAACCTGGCCAAGTTCGACGCCATGCGCTACGGGCTGCGGGTCTACCCCGAGGGCGTCGACGACCCGACCGCGGAGCAGGTGATGGCGGCCACGAGGGCGGCCGGCTTCGGCGACGAGGTGAAGCGGCGGATCATCCTCGGCACGTACGCGTTGTCGTCCGGCTACTACGACGCCTACTACGGCAGCGCACAGCGGGTGCGCACCCTGGTCCAGCGGGACTTCGCCGCCGCCTTCGAGGTCGCCGACGTGCTGGTCTCGCCGACGGCGCCGACCACGGCGTTCCCGCTGGGGGACAAGCTCGACGACCCGCTGGCCATGTACCTCAACGACGTGGCCACCATCCCGGCGAACCTGGCCGGGATCCCCGGCATGTCGTTGCCCAGCGGTCTGGCCGCCGAGGACGGCCTGCCCACCGGGCTGCAGATCCTCGCCCCGGCCACCTGCGACGACCGCCTCTACCGGGTCGGCGCCGCGCTGGAGGGCATGCTGCGCCGGCGGTGGGGCGGCGAGCTGCTCGACTCCGCGCCGTCCCGGGACCGAGAGGCAGTGTGAGGACGCCGATGACGACGACTGCTGGGACCACGGCCGAGGCCGTCCTGCCCTTCGACGAGGTGATGGCCGGCTACGACCCGGTGCTCGGGCTCGAGGTGCACGTCGAGCTGAACACCGCGACCAAGATGTTCTGCGGCTGCCCGACCACGTTCGGCGCCGAGCCGAACAGCCAGGTCTGTCCGGTCTGCCTCGGCCTGCCCGGAGCGCTCCCGGTGCTCAACGCCCAGGGGCTGGCCAGCGCCGTCCGGATCGGTCTGGCGCTGAACTGCACCATCACGTCGTGGTGCCGGTTCGCCCGGAAGAACTACTTCTACCCGGACATGCCGAAGAACTTCCAGACCTCCCAGTACGACGAGCCGATCGCCGTCGACGGCTACCTGGACGTCGAGCTGGACGACGGCGCCGGGGGCCTGGAGACATTCCGGGTCGAGATCGAGCGCGCCCACATGGAGGAGGACACCGGCAAGTCGCTGCACGTCGGCGGGGCGACCGGGCGGATCCACGGCGCCGACTACTCACTGGTGGACTACAACCGGGCCGGCATCCCGCTCATCGAGATCGTCACCAAGCCCATCGTGGGAGCCGGGCAGCGGGCGCCGGAGGTGGCCCGGGCCTACGTGACGACGCTGCGGGACCTGTTGCGCGCGTTGGGGGTCAGCGACGTCAAGATGGAGCAGGGCTCGCTGCGTTGTGACGCCAACGTGTCGTTGCGGCCGCGGGCCGAAGGCGAGCAGGCACAGGCTGCAGTCCCGTTCGGCATCCGCAGCGAGACCAAGAACGTCAACTCGCTGCGCAGCGTCGAGCGCGCGATCCGCTACGAGATCACCCGGCAGGGCGCCCGGCTTGCCTCAGGCGGTTCGGTGGTGCAGGAGACCCGGCACTGGCACGAGGACACCGGGTCGACCACGTCGGGCCGGTCCAAGGAGGAGGCCGAGGACTACCGCTACTTCCCCGAGCCCGACCTGGTACCGATCGCCCCGGACCCGGCCTGGGTCGCACGGCTGCGGGTGGACCTGCCGGAGCCGCCGGCCCAGCACCGCCGCCGGCTGCAGGCCGAGTGGGGCTTCGCCGAGCTGGAGATGCGTGACGTCGTCAACGCCGGTGCTGTCGAGCTGATCGAGGCCACAGTGGTGGCGGGGGCGAGCCCGGCCGCCGCTCGCAAGTGGTGGATGGGTGAGCTGGCCCGGCGCGCCAACGCGGACGGCGTCGACCTCGCGTCCCTGACCATCACGCCCACCCAGGTCGCGCAGCTGCAGGCGCTCGTGGCCGCCGGGACGCTCACCGACTCCTTGGCGCGGCAGGCCCTGGACGGTGTGCTCGCCGGCGAGGGTTCACCGGCGGAGGTGGTCACCGCCCGCGGGTTCCAGGTGGTCAGCGACGACGCAGCGCTCACCGGGGCCGTGGACCGCGCGATCGCGGCCAACCCGGACGTTGCGGAGAAGGTCCGCGGGGGCAAGCTCGCTGCGGTCGGGGCTCTGGTCGGGGCGGTGATGAAGGACCTGCGCGGCCAGGCCGACGCCGCGAAGGTCAAGGAGCTGCTCACCGAGCGACTGACCTCCTGACCCGCCGGTTCCGGGAAGGGTCTGCCACCGAACTCGGTGGCAGACCCCACCCAGAATTCGGGGGAGCGGGCCGTCATCGGGGGCACCGCGGGCAGCGGTCCAATGGTCCCGGCCAGCCGCGTTCGATGAGGGCAGCCGCGATCTGCGCGGCGACGCCGCAGGGATCGCCCACGACGTCGGACCAGCCGAACCGTAGGGTCGTCCAGCCGATCAGGGCGTGGCTGTTGTCCCGGCGCCGGTCTCGGAACGCTCCCTCCTCCACGTGCCCGATCCGTCCGTCGAACTCGATGAGCAGCAGGAACTCGGGGAATGCCAGGTCGGCCACCCGTCCGGCGCCGGTGCGGTGCTGGAACCCGTGGGTCGGCAGGCCGTGCGGTCTCAGGACCTCGACGAGCGCGCGGTGTTCGAGGACACTTGTCGCGCCGTGGGCCACGTCGTCCAGGACCTGCAGGACCGTCGCCCGGTGCCGCATCCGTGGGCGGCCGATCACGCGCTCGCGCAAGCGGTCCGCAGTGGTCAGCCGACGCTGGCAGGCCCGGGTCAACCAGGTCACGACCTCGCCGACAGCCCCACAGGAACATAGGTCGAGCGTGGTGTCCTCCACCCTGGTGCGCGGTGGTTCACCGGCCGGGGAGGGCAACCGCACCCCGCAGCGCTCCCGGAGGAACCGGAACCCCTCGCGCGCCACGACGGTGCGCGAGTGCGGGACGAGGATGTCGACCGTGTCCAGATCTGCCGGCGCGGCGAGCCCCTGGAGCGCCGCGGCGGCCAGGCCGGCCACTCGCGCCTGCGGTCCGCCGAGCAGGACTCCGGCCCATACCCGAGTGGTCCACGGTGGGTCGGTCAGGTCGTCGGCCAGCAGGTAGATGCCGCGGGCCAAAGGGGTCCAGTCGGCCAGCATCCGGTCCACCGCGCGTCGGCTCAGCCCGGACTGCAGTAGCTGGCGCCGGCTGACGACGCCGCCCTGGCAGCGGGCCAGCCGGCGAAGCTGGGGGGTGAGATGCTGCCGGGGATGCACGACGGCGAGTGTGGCGACATCACGCCCGGTCGTGCTGAGGTGCGCCATGGATCTGTGGATAACTCACGCCTGGTGGAGTTCTGGGTGGGGTTCGCCACCGAACTCGGTGGCCAACCCCACCCAGAACTCGGGGGAGTGGGGCGTCAGCAGCTGGACTTGTAGATGTACTTGTTGACCTCGGGGTCGGACATGTTGTCCTTGGTGACCACCAGCGACTCGGTCTCGATCTTCGGGGTGACCGTGCCGCCGGACAGCGCCGCGAGGGCCTGCTCGACGCCCTGGATGCCGATGTCGTACGGCTTCTGGGCGACCAGGGCCTGCACGTCGCCGGCCTCGAGCTGCTTGATCTGGTCCGGGCCGGCGTCGAAGCCGACGACCTTGACCGTGCCGGACTTGCCGGCCTGCTTCACGCCGGTGGCCACCCCCTGCGCGGTGAACAGGTTGGACGCGAACACCCCGGCCAGGTCGGGGTCCTTGGCCAGCGAGGCCGAGATGATCGACGCAGCCTTGGACGCCTCGTTGTTGGAGTACTGGGTGTCCGAGACCAGTGTGTAACCGAGCTCAGCCGCCTTCTTCCTGAATCCGGTGTCGCGGGCATCGGTGCTCGAGATGCCTGGGTTCACGGAGATGTTGAGCACCTTGGCACCCTTCGGGACTCCGAGGGTCTCCAGGGCCTCGGCGGCCTTCTCGCCACCGAGCTCGTTGTTCGTGGCGATCCGGGAGACCCCGATCGCGGGGTCGTCCACGACGGTGTCGACGAGAACGACCGTGGAGCCGGAGTCCTGGATCCGCTTCAGCGGCGGCGCCGAGGCCTTGACGTCGTTCGGGGCGACCAACAGCGCGTCGGGCTTGGCGGCGGCGACCGCGTCGAGCATCGGGTTCTGCAAGGTGGCGTCGAACTTGTCCGGGCCCTGCACCTCGAGGGTGGCACCCGCGGCGTCCGCGGCCTCCTGCGCACCGCACTGCATGGACACGTAGAACGGGTCGCCCTTCACGCCCACCATGAGCGTGATGTTCTTGCCCTCGCCACCCGCGGCGGAGCCGGCTGCGCTGGCCGCCGACGTCGCCGTCGATGCAGTGTCGTCGGAGGAACAGGCGGCCAGGACGAGCGCGCCGATGGCTACCGCCGACGCGCCGATGAGTCGGTTGGTCTTCATCAGAGTGGTGTCTCCTTCTGGAAAGGGTTCCCGCCAAGGGCTTCTCGAGGGAACGGTGATGTGATGTCGCACCGATGCCCGCCGGTGATGTCACCGGTGGTTGGGAGCGCCGGCTCAGCGCCGGTTCTGGGCGCGGCGGCGGAGCTGGTCGATCCAGACCGCCACCACGAGGACGATCCCCACGGCGACCATCTGCCAGTAGGGGTTGACGCCGATGATGATGAACCCGTTCTGCAGCACGGCCGGGATCCAGACCCCGATCAGGGTGCCCAGAACGGTGGCCACCCCGCCGAACAGGCTGGTGCCGCCGAGGGCGACGGCGGTGATCGCCTGCAGGTTGTCGGTGGTGTGTCCGCCGACCGAGGTGGTGGAGAAGTACGCCAGGGACAGGAACCCGGCGAACCCGTTGGCGAGCCCGCCGACCATGTAGACCTTGAGCAGGTGCCGGTTGACCTTCAGCCCGACCCGCTCGGCGGCCTCCATGCTGGAGCCGAGCGCCAGGGTGTGCCGGCCGAACACCGAGCGGTGCAGGCCGACGTAGCCGATGGCGACGACCAGCAGCGCGATCAGCACCAGGTTGGTCATGCCCGGCACGAGGTGTCCGTTGGCCACCGGCCCGAGGGCGTAGGTGGCCACGTTGACGCCCCTGCGGATCAGCAGCGCGACGCCCAGACCCGCGCCGAGGGTGCCCAGAGTGGCCAGCATCGGTGGGATCCGCATGTAGCCGACCAGGATGCCGTTGATCCCCCCGATCAGCAGGCCGGCCACCAGCGCGGCACCCAGGGCCGCCAGCACGTACGTCGCCCGGATCTGGTCGGCGGGAGCGTCGAGCGCGGACAGCCCCTCCGACACGGTGATCATCGACAGCGCCTGGGCGGCGAACACCTCGCCGAGGATGATCCCGCTCGGGATCGACAGGTCGATGCCGGCAGTGGCGATGACGAAGGTGGTGCCGACGCTGACCACGGTCAGGATGGCGACGTTCTGGGCCAGCAGGGTCAGGTTCGACGTGGTGCCGAACTTGCCGGGAGCCAGGACCGAGAAGACCGCCAGCAGGATCAGCAGGAAGGCGAGCGTGATCATGATCGGGGCGGTGGCCAGCTGTCGCAGCCGGGACGGCGTCGCCTCGCCCGCGCCGCTGAGGTCCGCCTCGAGCTCCTGGACCAGTAGCTGGTCGGTGGACTCGCTCATGCCCGTGCTCCCTTCTGGTCCAGCCGGTGCTCGTCCCGGTCGGGCTCGTTGCGGTAGGCGCCGGACAGCGAGGCGATGAGCTGCTCGACATTGGTCTCGCCGCGACGGAACCGGGCGACACGCGCGCCCAGGCGCAGCACCTCGATCCGATCGGCGACCTCGATCACCTGGGGCAGGTTGTGCGAGATGAACACCACGGCCAGGCCGCGTTCGCGCACCGAGTCGATCAGTTGCAGCACCTTCCTGGTCTGGATCACCCCGAGGGCCGCGGTCGGCTCATCCATGATGATCACGTGCCGGGCCCACATCGCGGCCCGGGCGATCGCCACCGACTGACGCTGACCGCCGGAGAACGAGGCGACCGGCACCCGCATGTCCTGGACCAGACCGACGCCCAGCTCGGCGAAGCTGGCCGCCGTCCGCTTGCGCATCTCGGACTGGTCGACCAGGACGCGGAAGCGGCGCAGCTCCCGGCCGAGGAAGACGTTGGACGGCGCGTCGAGGTCCGGGGCCAGGGCGAGGTCCTGGTAGACGGTCTCGATGCCGAGTCGCGTCGCGCCCTGAGCGCTGTCGATGTGGACCTCGCGTCCGTCGACGAGGACCTGACCGGAGTCTGGGGGGTAGACCCCGGCGAACACCTTGACCAACGTGGACTTGCCGGCGCCGTTGTCGCCGACCAGCGCGGTCACCTCGCCGGGGAAGGCCTGGAAGTCCGCGCCGCGCAGTGCCCGGACGGTGCCGAAGGACTTGACCACGGTGCGCGCCTCGAGCGCCGGCGGTGCCGCCGCGGTGGCGTCCGGGTCGCTCGGCGGGTTCACTTGGTCACCTCGTGCCAGCTCCGCCCACGGCCCTCGAGCAGCTCGACCAGCCCGCGCAGCCGCTGCAGGGCGACCGTCGCCAGCCAGTCGTGGCGCTCCTGGCCGACCATCGTGACCGCCTCACCCCAGATGGCCCGACCGGCGATGAAGCCGCACGCCCCGGCGTCCAGGGCGGTGCGCGCCCGGTCGAGGAACTCCTCGTAGGGCACCCCCGCCGACAGCAGCGCCCACGGTACGCGGTCGCACTCCTGGCTCATCGAGACGCAGGCTACGGCGTCGCCGGGCCACTCCAGCTTGAGCAGGTCCATCCCGAGGGCGGCCAGCCGGGCGGCCGACCGGACGACGGCGGCCTCCCTGTGCTCCCGGCTGACCTGCGCGTCCGGGGCGAAGGAGACCAACGGCTCGACGACGCTGGGGATGCCGACGGCAGCGCAGTCGGCGACCACCTCGGCGGTGACCAACAGGGCAGCCTCGGCCAGGTCGGGGCCGTCATCGGCGGGACGGTCGGGGTCCCAGTAGAGGAGGAACTTCAGGGCGTCGCCGGTGTTCTCCCGCACCCACGCGGCACTGCGCACCGGGTCGCGGGTGGTCAGGTACTCACCGCCGACCATCTCCTTCTCGGCCGGCTCGGCGGCGATCAGAAGCCCCGCCCCGTCGGCCAGCGCGCCGCCGGCGCGCACCGCCTCGACGCCGTACTCGACGTCGGTCAGGACCGCCGAGGCCAGCGGCGAGAGGGCGCCGATGACGTCCACCTTGAAGGCGGTCAGGTCATCGTCCCCGGCGCTCTGCCCGGCGGCGGTGAGCATCCGCCGCAGACTGCCGCGCTGGTCCATGGCCAGGACGGCGAACCGCCCGTCGGCATCGGCGATGGAGTCGAGGGTGGTGGTCATGAGCGGCTCTCCTGTAGGGGGTCGGGTGCGGGGTCGGCGACGTCGGTCGGGGTTGCGGTGGCCCACGGCGCACCGGTCAGGGCGGACGGGCAGGGCAGGACACCGGCAGCGACCCCGGCCAGGTAGGCGGCCCCGGCGGCCCCGGCCTCGGCGACCTGCGTGGTCACCAGGCCGGGCAGCTGGGCCTGCTTGGCGGCCAGCACCACCGGGTCGTGCAGCCAGCCGCCGGCGGCCAGGACGGCGCGGTGCGCGCCGACCGCCGCGTCGATCGAGGCCAGCGCGGGGGCCGCGTCGGACACCACCTCGACCACGCCGGCGCGCCACCGCGGGTGGTCGGCCAGCACCCGGCGGCCGTGCCGGTCGGCGGCACCCAGCTCGGCGGCGAGGGCCTCCAGACGCATCCCGGTGCGCAGGCCGGCCAGCAGGCACAGCTGGTCGTCGACGACGGCCCGACCGACGGTGATGCCGGCGGCCACCAAGGTGCCGACCACGTCCGGGGCGATGTCGGTGCCGGTGAAGCGCACCAGCGCCTCGCCGGTGCCGAGGGAGTCGAACAGGATGCCCTCCCTGGCCGCCCCAGCCGCGAGGGCCGCGCTCTGGTGGTCGTGGCCGGCGACGGTCAGCACCGCGCTCCCGGCGCCGGGGACGGCGGCGGCCCGCCCCATCGGGGTTCCGGCCAGCTGCGGCGGGCCGAGCAGGTCGAGGCCCAGCAGGTCGACAGCCGCGGGCCAGGCCGAGGCGGTGGCCACCTCGAGCAGCCCGGTCCGGCTGGCCAGGGTGAGCTCGCTGCCGGGCCTGCCGCCGAGGACCAGCACGGCCCATTCCGGCACCGAGTAGAACCGGGTGGCGGCCAGGCAGCCGGGATGGTCCCGGCGCAGCTGGAGGATCTTGGGCAGCGACGGCTGGGAATCCAATGGCATACCCGTGTTCCGGGTGAACTCGCTGTGGCCGAGTGTGTTCCGGACCGTCTCGACATCCGCGCGGTGATCGTGCCAGGCCCGCACCGGGGCCAGCGCGCGGAGCTCCTCGGTGGCCAACACACCGGACTCGCCCATCCCGGTGACACCGATGCCGAGCACGGTAGCGCCGGCGTCGGTGACCGCGGCGCAGGCCTGGCCCACCACCGCGCGGAGCACGTCGGTCAGGTCGGCGGACCTCATCTCGACGCCCTGCGGGGTGTGCTGCCAGGGGGTGGGCCGCTCGGCTGTGGCCACGGCGGCCCCGCCGGTGTCGAAGGCCACCGCCTTGACCCGGGTGGTGCCGATGTCGAGGCCGACCAGGCACCCGCTCGCCGGCGGGATCGTCCGGGTGTTCGCTGGGCTCACGCGGTCACCTGCCCGGGCGGGGCGACGGTGCGGGGGTGGTAGGTGAGGCCCTGATCGAGCTGCAGGGCGGGCAGGACGACGTGGCGCGGGTCGACGTCCAGACCGTCGAGCCGCTCGACGACCATCTGGGCGCCCAGCACCCCGAGCCGGTCCGGGCCGGAGGCGACCACCAACACCGGTGGCGTTACCAGCAGGTCGGTGTCGACGACCTCGTCGAAGACCACCATGTCGAGCCGGACTCCGACCCGGCGCAGCGTCCGCAGCGCCCCGCGGCCGGCCATGTGTTGCCCGGCGAAGACGGCGGTCGGTGGGTCGGTCAGAGCGAGCAGGGTGAGCATGGACTTCTCCGCCCCACCCGGGTTGGCGCAGGCCAGGTCGACCAGGGCGGGGTCCACCTGGAGGCCGTGCCCGGTCAGCGCCTCGGCGTAGCCGGCGTAGCGCTGCTGAATGGTCCACAGCCGGGAGTCGTTGCCCAGGAAGGCGATCCGGTGATGGCCACGGCGCAGCAGGTCGTTCACCGCGGCCCGCGTGCCACCCACGTTGTCCACGACCACGGTGTCGACGCGGACGCCGTCCACCGGGCGGTCCAGGCAGACCACGACCAGGCCGTGGTCGGTCTCCGGCTGCAGGTAGCCGGCCGGGCCCGGGGCCGGCAGCAGGATCAGGGCATCGACCCGGCGTTCGACCAGGGTGGCCACGATCCGCCGCTGCTGGTCGGGGTCGTCGTGGTGGCTGGAGGTCACCAGCTGCAGGTCGCGGGGCGCCAGCACCGACTCGACGGCGCCCACGACGGCCGCGATGAACGGGTCGGATACGCTGGGCAGGACCAGCCCGACGGCGGCGCTGCGCCGGCCCGCGGCCAGCGAACGGGCGAGCTGGTTGGGCCGGAAGCCCAGGCTGCGCGCGGCCTCTCGGACCCGCTGGGCGGTGGCCTCGGCAACCCCGTACTCGTCGTTCAGGGCCCGCGAGGCGGTCTTCAGGCTGACCCCGGCGACCCGGGCCACGTCGGCGAGAGTGGGCCGGCTCATCTGGGCGCCTCCCAGCCGAGGCTGTCCAGCAGCTCCGCGAGCGCCTCGGGGTCCACCTGGCCGGCCAGCTCGGTGGTCACCGAGGCCGTGGCACTGGCCACGCCGAGCCGGACCGCCGAGCGCAGGTCCTCGCCGCGCTCCAGGGCGAGGCCCAGGCCCGCGGCGAAGGCGTCGCCGGCGCCGATCGGGTTGACCTCGGCCACCGTCGGCGCCTCGACCCACAACCTGCCGTCGGCGTCGGCGAGGGCCACGCCGTGCCGTCCGGCGGTGACCACGGCGGCTCCGGCGCCCAGCCCCCGCAGCTGCTGCGCGGCGTCCAGGGCGGCGGCCCTCGGGTCGGGCGCGTCCGGTTCGACGGTCTCGGCCTGGGCGGTGCCGGTGACCACCTCGAGCGCCTCGGCCAGGTTCGGGGTGACCACGTCCGGTCCGGCGGGCAGGGCGTCGGCCAGGTCGGCGCGGGCGGCGTCCAGGACGATCCGCAGCCCGGCCTCGTGCACTCGGGCCACGAGGTCGGCGTACAGGCCGGTGGCTCCGGGCGGAAGGCTGCCGCTGGCCACCGCGAGCCGGTGGCCGGGGCAGGCGGCGGTGACGGCGTCCAGGAAGGCGGTGCGGTCCGCCGCTGACAGGCTCGGCCCGGGCTCGTTGAGCACCGTGGTGCGGCCCCCGGGCTCGCGGATGATGATCGCGCTGCGGATCTCGCCGGCGGTGGGGACGGGGTGGACGTCGTGTCCCTCGGCGCGCAGCAGGTCGGCGACGACGGCACCGAACCGCCCGGGCAGGTTGGCGACCAGCGGGGGGCGCACGCCGTGGGCCTGCGCGGCCCGACAGACGTTGACCGCCTTGCCGCCGGCGCCGGCCTCGGCCCGCTGCGGACGCATCACCCGGCCGGGGACGAGGCGATCCAGGGTCAGGATCCGGTCCACGACCAGGTTCGCGCCGATGACCAACATGGCGACCTCCGACGGCTCTCGACAGCGCTGTCAGACAGCGCTGTCACTGTAGGAGCGACATCGCGCCCGCACAATGGCCGACACCGATCGGTTGCCGAGTTGTTATCACCGCCGGCCCGTCGGGTGGACCGTCGCCGGCGGCCTCTAGGGTCGAGGCCATGATCCGACGCGTACCGGTGGTGACCGTTCCGGACGAGCGCTGGCTCGACCTGTGGGAGCCAGGGTCCGCTCCGGTCGAGCTGTCGGTGTGGGACCTGTGCGGGCCGGCGGCCGTGGCCGACCGGGTCGAGCTGGTGGTGATGCCCTACGAGGGCGCCGGGCGGGTGGCGGGCCGGCTGTCCGATCTGGCCCGGCTGCGAGCGGTGCAGCTGCTGACCGCCGGCTATGACGACGTGCTGAGCGCCCTGCCGGACGGAGTGCTGCTGGCCAACGCCGTCGGCGTGCACGACGCCTCGACCGCGGAGCTGGCGGTCGGGCTGAGCATCGCGGCGCTGCGCGGGATCGGCGACTTCGCCCGCGCCCAGCCCCAGGGACGATGGCTGTACTCGCACCGGCCGGCGCTAGCCGACAAGCGGGTGCTGGTGGTCGGCGCCGGCGGGGTGGGCTCGGCGATCGCGGCCCGGCTCGCGCCGTTCGAGGTGCGGCTGACCCGGGTGGCCGGCCACGCCCGGGACGACGAGCACGGCCTGGTGCACGCCGTCGCCGAGCTCGCCGCACTGCTGCCCGAGCAGGACGTGGTGATCCTCGCGGTCCCGCTGACCGAGGCCACCCGGCACCTGGTCGGCGCCGCGTTCCTGGCGGCGATGCCGGACGGCGCGCTGCTGGTCAACGTGGCCCGCGGCCCGGTGGTGGACACCGAGGCGCTGTTGGCCGAGCTGCACGCCGGACGGCTGCGGGCCGCTCTCGACGTCACCGATCCCGAGCCGCTGCCCGCCGACCACCCGCTGTGGACCGCGCCGAACACCCTGATCAGCCCACACGTCGGCGGCAACACCTCGGCCTTCGTGCCCCGGGCCAGGGCACTGCTGCGCCGGCAGCTAACCGCGTTCGCCTCCGGAGCGGAGTTGCAGCACCTGGTCTGATGCCGGCCCTGCTCGGCGGGGGTGTGCCCGGTGCCGGTCCGGGTGTTCACTGGGGCGATGACATCGCCGTCCACCACGATCGCCATCGGTACCCGCAAGGGGCTCTTCCTCGCCCGTCCCGACGCGTCAGGTGGCTGGCAGGTCGAGGGGCCGCAGCTGACCATGCGCGAGGTCACCGCAATCGCCTTCCCGAACGCCCCGGCGGGCGACGGGGCCGCCTCGATGCTGGTCGGGATGAAGAGCGAGCACTGGGGACCCACCCTGGTCCGCAGCGACGACGGCGGGTCCACCTGGACCGAGACCGACGAGGGCGCCGTCACCTTCCCGGCCGACACCGGCGCCGCCCTGGCCCGGATCTGGCAACTGCAGCCGGACCCGGCCCGTCCCGGAGTGGTCTGGGCCGGCTGCGAGCCGACCTCGCTGTGGCGCAGCACGGACGGCGGCGCACACTTCGACCTGGTCCGTGGGCTGTGGGACCACCCGCACCGCAGCGACTGGGGGCCCGGGTTCGGCGGGGCCGCCATCCACACGGTCGTGCTCGACCCGGACGACGCCGACCACGTGCTGGTCGCCATGAGCACCGGCGGGGTCTATGTGACCCGGGACGCCTCGGCCGCCGGTGGCGGCACCTGGACGCCGTCCAACCGCGGGATCAGCATGTACGTGCTGCCCGACCCGTACCCCGAGTACGGCCAGTGCGTGCACAAGGTGGCGGCTGACGCCGCCGGGGTCGCCACCCTCTACGCCCAGAACCATCACGGCGTCTACCGCAGCGACGACGGCGGTGGCACCTGGACCTCCATCGCCGACGGACTGCCCAGCGACTTCGGGTTCGTCATGCTCGCCCATCCGGCCAGATTCGGCACGGCCTGGGTGGTCCCGTTGGTCGCCGACCGCGAGCGGGTGCCGCCGGAGGGTCGGCTGCGGCTGCACCGCACCCGGGACGGCGGGGCCTCCTGGACCGAGGTCGGTGCCGGGCTGCCGGACGGCTCCTGGACGTCGGTGCTGCGCGACGCCGCCTGCGTCGTGGCCACGGCGGCGAACGGCGATGGGACGCTGCTCGCCCTCGGCACCAGGGACGGCTGCGTCTACGCCTCCACCGACGAGGGGGAGACGGTCACCGAGGTCGCCGCGCACCTGCCGGACGTGTTGTGCGTCCGGGCGGTCGCGGGCGGTTGAGGCCGGGGTCGGCGATGACGGTCGAGGTCGTGCTGCCGGGAGTGCTCGCCGAGGACGCCGGCGGGACGCGCCGGCTGATGGTCGAGGTCACCGACGGCGCGGTGGTCGGTCAGGTCCTCGACGTCCTCGCCGAGGCGCACCCCCGGCTGGCCCGACGGATTCGGGACGAGGCCGGGGTGGTCCGTCGGCACGTCAACCTGTTCCTGGACGGCGACAACCTGCGCGACCGGGACGGGCTGGCCACACCGGTACCGGACGGCGCCTCGCTGATGGTGCTGCCGAACGTCTCCGGCGGCTGAGGTCCGGCGGCCGTCTCAGCGGTCGGTGGCAGCGGCGGCCAGGGCGAGCAGGTCCGCAGCCAGCCGGTCCGGGTGCTGGGCGTGCACGTCGTGGTGCGCCCCCGGGTAGTAGGCGATCCGGGCGTCCGGCAGCGCTGCCAGCGCGGCCTGGACGCCGTCCGGCGGGTCGGCGGAATCGGACGCGGGGACCAGCAGCACCGGAACGTCGATGCGGGGGTACCAGGTCGCCGGATCGCCCTCGTAGAGCGAGCGCAGGATCTCGCGGTGGTGCTCGCGGGCCAGCCGGGCGCGCACCCCGCCGCCGGGGGTATGCACCAGGTTGGCCAGCGTGCCCTCGACACCCGCGGCCGGCCAGTCCGGATGCGCGGCCCGGATCGAGGCCTTGACCTCGTCCCAGCGCAGCCGCTCGAAGGACGGCGGGGCGAGCACCCGCCAGCAGTCCTGGAAGGTCTCGAAGCGGTCCCGCAGCCGGATCCAGCCGCCGTCCACACAGGCCACCGCCCGGGTCGTGCCCGGGTGCCGGGCGGCCAGGGACAGCACGACGTTGCCACCCCAGGACTGGCCGGCCACGACCGGGGCGGCCAGTGCCAGCGCGTCCACCAGTGCGGCGAGGTCGTCGGCGCAGGTGTCGGTGTCGTAGCCCCCGTCAGGTGCGGGGGAGCGGCCGTGGCCGCGCTGGTCGACTGCGTGGCAGGAGTGGCCGGCCGCCACCAGGTGCGCTGCCACGCCGTCCCAGAGCCGGGCGTTGCTGGCCAGACCGTGCACCAGCAGGAATGGGACCCGTTGCGGCCCAGAGGGTCCCGCGGGTAGGTGGGTCCGGACCGACAGTGCGGTGCGGCCGGGCAGGTCGACCAGGCGGTCCTCGACCCGCCCGCTCATGGCCGTGCCCGGCGCCGGACGGCAGCCAGGGTGGCCGACACGGCGATCGAATCTTTCCGGGTGACCGGCAGCGCCGCGCAGCCGCGCACCGCGGCGGCGAAGCCCTCGACCATCAGCCGGTAGGGGTCGACCGGCTCGAAGTGCTCGACCTGCTCACCGCCGACCGGCGTACCCAGCTCGAGGCTGGACGGCGCGTGCCAGCTCGTGAACGTCTCGCCCTCACCGGTGGCCACCCAGCCGGCGCCGCCGTCGATGCGCAGCGACTGCCCGGTCGGGCCGGAGATGGCGCAGCCGATCTGGACCGATGCCCCGGATGGGGCCACCAGCTCCGCGGTGCAGCGCAGGTCGACCCCGGTGGGCCCGATGTCGACCTGAGCCGATGTCACCGAAAGGTCGGCGCCGAGCAGGGCGTGTGCTGCGGAGAGCGGGTACACCCCGACGTCGTAGAGCGCGCCGCCGCCCCGCTCGGGCTCGAGGCGGTAGTTGGCGACCAACCCCTCGCCGCCGTCGAAGCAGAACTGCGAACGCAGCTCGCGCACCGGTCCGAGGTCGCCGGCGTCGACCAGCTCCCCGATCCTGTGCATCCGCGGGTGCCATCGGTAGAAGAACCCTTCCAGCAGAACCAGTCCCGCGGCATCGGCGGCGTCGTGCATCCGCCGCACCTGGTCGACGTCCAGGCCGAGCGGCTTCTCGCACAGCACGTGCTTGCCTGCGGCCAGCGCCGCCAGGGTCCACGGTTCGTGGGCCTCGTTGCTCAGGCTGATGTAGACCGCGTCGACGTCCGGGTCGGCGAGCAGCGCGGCGTAGGCGTCGGCCCCGGCGTAGCTGCGGCCGACCGGCTCCAGGGCTCGGGCCCGCTGCTCCTGCCGTGCCGCGACCGCCTGCAGCACCACCCCGTTCGCGGCGTGCACCGCCGGGCCGAGGGCCCGGTGCGCAATGAACCCCGCGCCGAGGAAGCCGATCCGCAGGCTCACCGTGGCCGTACCGGGCGCCCGCCGGCGCGGGCCGAGGCCGTGGCCGCCTCCATGACGGCGAGCACCTGCCGGGACTGCGCCCCGGTCACCGAGGCCGGCAACCCGAGCAACAGGGCGTCGGCGAGCTCGGTGTGGAAGGCGTACGGGGGCGCCGGCGGGGTGGCCAACCGGGTCACCGACCCGTCGGGTGCGTGCAGATCTAGCAGGGGTGGAGAGTCGGCCGGAGCGAGGACGTCCTCGGCCAGGGTGCCGATGTCGGAGCGGGCGATCACCCGCTCGGTGCGCCAGTGCCCGACAACCGCACCGCGGGTGCCGAGCACGTACCAGCGCGGCTTGAGCGCGGCGGCCAGGTCGGAGTAGACGAAGGTGGCTTCGGCTCCGGAGGCGAAGTGCAGCGTGAGGCGGGAGTGGTCGGCGTTGGTCACATCGAGCCAGACCCGCTTGTGCTCGGCCGCGGTCACCGACTCCACCGGCTCGGTGACCAGGTCCAGGATCTGGTCCAGGGTGTGCGCGCCCCAGTCGTAGAACGCGCCGCCGGAGACCTCGGCGTCGGAGTGCCACAGGTTGCAGGGGTGCCCATAGCCACCGACGAAGGCCTCCAGGTGGAACACCTCGCCGATCGCTCCGGACCGGACCACCCGCCGCAGGGCCAGGTGGTCGGGGTCGAATCGGCGGTTCTGGTAGACCGCGGCGTATCGACCCCCCGCCGCCGCGGCGGCGAGGATCTCGTCGGCCTGCTCCGTGGTGATCGCGAAGGGCTTCTCGACGACCACGTGCCGGCCGGACCGCAACGCCCGCAACGCCCACTTCGCGTGGGTATTCGGCGGTGTGGAGACCACCAGCAGGTCCACCGTGTCGTCCGCCAGCAGGCCTTCGCCGTCGGCGTGGGTGCGCACCTCGGGCGCCGCCCCCCGCGCCGCCGCGAGCCGGTCCGGGGCCGGGTCGGCGATCGCGGTCAGCCGCAGGCCCGGGGTGCTCCGGACGGCTCGGCTGTGCTCGTGCCCGATCGCGCCGTAACCGAGGAGCCCGACCCGGACCGGGGCCGGCTCGCCCAGGGCGAGCACCTGGCGCAGCGCCAGCAGCAGGGCCCGGACCGCGCTGCGCGCCGCGACCGCCTCCGCCGTGGTCCCCAGGGTCCAGGCCAGTACCCCGGTGGCCGGACGCCAGGTGGCGACCGGGTGCGGGGTCAGCCCGAGCTGGGCGACCAGCAGCACCTCGACGTCAGCCGCGCTCTTGTCGACAGTGAGCACCCGGTCCCGGACGTGCACGTGCTCGCCCAGGTGCGCGGCGCCGCCGTGGGCGTGGTCCAGCAGCCGACCCGCGAGCAGCTGACCGTGCGTCCCGGGCCGGACTCGCAGGTCGTGGCTCGGGGTGGCGGTCCCCGGCACCAGGCCGGCGGCCTCGGCCAGCCGGCCGTCGGGGTCGGCCTGTTCCAGGGTCGGTCCGGCCAGGACGACGAGCCGCCGGGTCCGGACCCGTTCGGCGACCGCCGCCCGCACCCGCTCGGGTACGGGTGAGTCCGCCCAGACCAGCAGGGCGTCGGTGTCATCGGGCAGCGCGGCGTCGACGACCGGTCGCAGGCCACGGACGGCCTCGGCCAGTTCCGGGTCGGTCAGCTGTACGTGCCAGGACGTCGATGCCACGTCAGCGAGGCTAACCGCCCTCGGGGACATGCGGCCTGTCGAGAGCTACCGCCCGGGGTCCGCCTGCGCGGCAGGCCTCGTCGAAGCGCCGCAGCGCCAGCTCGGCCAGCATCGGGTGCGGGGCCAGCGGTGCGCTGACCCGGTCCACGCCGTGCTCGGCCGCCACCCGGCGCAGCCGGTCGGCGAAGAAGCCGGGGGCCAACAGGTAGCCGGCCACGCTGACCGGACCGGCGCGGCTGAGCCGGACCAGCTCCTCGACCACGGTCGGCGCGGCCGCCGACAGGTAGCCCGCCGAGACCGGGCCCCGGCGGCGGGCGGCCAGGGCTGCGGCGACCGTCTCGACGTCCGCCCCCGCCCGCGGGTCACTGGACCCGGCCGCGGCCAGCAGCACCGGCTCGTCCGGCCCGGTGCCGCAATCGTCGAGCCGCTCGGTCAGCACCTCGACGAGCGCCGGGTCCGGCCCCAGGGCCGGGGCGGCCCGTACGTCACCGCCCAGGGCCCGGCCCCGCTCGACGGCTCGAGCCACGTCGACGGCCATGTGGTAGCCGGTCGACAGCAGCAGCGGCACCACCACCGCGGCCCGCCCGTCGGCGACGACCCGAGCCACCACGGCGTCCAGGTCCGGCTTCTGCACGTCGACATTGGCCGCCAGCACCGTCAGACCCGGACGGCGGGCCGCGACGTCGAGCCGCAGCCGGGCCATCGCCCGCCGGCCGGCCGGATCCCGAGTGCCGTGGGCGCAGCCGATCAGCACCGGTGTGAACACGGCGCCATTGTCCCCGCCGCCACCTAGGGTGGGGTGATGACCGCGCAGTCCCGAGCACCACGACCTGGTGCCACCACCCTCCACGCCTTCGATGTGGTGGCCGGGGGAGAGGCCCACTACGTCGAGCAGTTCCGTACCGCCGACCTGTCGGTGGGCACCTACGCCATCCCCGAGGGCGGCGAAGACCCGCAGTCGCCGCACACCGAGGACGAGGTGTACATCGTCGTCTCCGGTGCGGCGGTGTTGACCACCGCGGAGGGCGACCTGCCCGCCAGCGTCGGCGCCGTGCTCGTCGTGCCGGCCGGCGTTGCTCACCGGTTCGTCAACGTGCAGAAGGACTTCCGCGTGGTGGTGGTGTTCGCCCCGCCGGAGCGCACCCGGGCCCAGGAGTGAGGCGTCCGGCCGGTTCTAGACTCACAGGCGTGACCGAGCCGACATCGCAGACCGCCCCCGACATCAAGCCCCGCAGCCGTGCCGTCACCGACGGGTTGGAGAAGGCCGCCGCCCGCGGCATGCTGCGCGCCGTCGGGATGGGCGACGAGGACTTCGCCAAGCCGCAGATCGGGGTGGCCAGCTCCTGGAACGAGATCACCCCGTGCAACCTGAGCCTGGACCGGCTGGCCAAGGCCAGCAAGGACGGCGTGCACGCCGCCGGCGGTTACCCGCTGGAGTTCGGCACGATCAGCGTCAGCGACGGCATCTCGATGGGTCACGAAGGCATGCACTTCTCGCTGGTCAGCAGGGAGGTGATCGCCGACAGCGTCGAAACGGTGATGCAGGCCGAGCGGCTGGACGGCGCCGTCCTGCTGGCCGGCTGCGACAAGTCGCTGCCCGGGATGCTGATGGCGGCGGCCCGGCTGGACCTGGCCGCGGTCTTCCTCTACGCCGGGTCGATCCTGCCGGGCATCGCCAAGCTGTCCGACGGCTCCGAGCGCGAGGTCACCATCATCGACGCCTTCGAGGCGGTCGGCGCCTGCGCCCGGGGACTGATGTCCCGGGCGGACGTCGACGCGATCGAGCGGGCCATCTGCCCCGGCGAGGGCGCCTGCGGCGGTATGTACACCGCTAACACCATGGCTAGCGCCGCCGAGGCGCTGGGCATGTCGCTGCCCGGCAGCGCAGCGCCGCCGGCCACCGACCGACGCCGGGACGGCTACGCCCGCCGCTCCGGCATGGCGGTGGTCGAGATGCTGCGGCAGGGGATCACCGCTCGGGACGTCCTGACCCGCGCGGCGTTCGAGAACGCGATCGCCGTCGTGATGGCCTTCGGCGGCTCGACCAATGCCGTGCTGCACCTGCTCGCCATCGCCCACGAGGCCGACGTCGCCCTCAGCCTGGACGACTTCACCCAGATCGGTGCGAAGGTGCCACATCTTGCCGACGTCAAGCCGTTCGGGCGGCACGTGATGACCGACGTAGACCGGGTCGGTGGCGTCCCGGTGGTGATGCGGGCGCTGCTGGACGCCGGGCTGCTGCATGGCGACGCGCTGACGGTGACCGGGCGCACCGTCGCCGAGAACCTCGCCGACATCGCCCCGCCCGACCTGGACGGCGTGGTGCTGCGCGAGCTGTCCAAGCCGATCCACGCCACCGGCGGCATCACCGTGCTGCGCGGCTCGTTCGCCCCGGAGGGCGCGGTGGTCAAGAGCGCCGGCTTCGACTCCGACGTCTTCGAGGGCACCGCCCGGGTCTTCGAGCGTGAGCGCGCCGCCCTGGACGCCCTCGAGGACGGCACGATCGCCGCCGGCGACGTCGTGGTGATCCGCTACGAGGGGCCCAAGGGCGGTCCCGGGATGCGCGAGATGCTCGCCATCACGGGGGCGATCAAGGGTGCTGGGCTCGGCAAGGACGTGCTGCTGGTCACCGACGGACGCTTCTCGGGCGGCACCACCGGGCTGTGCGTCGGCCACATCGCCCCCGAGGCCGTCGACGGTGGCCCGATCGCCCACGTCCGCGACGGTGACCGCATCCGCCTCGACGTGGCCGGCGGCCTGCTCGACCTGCTGGTGGACGCCGCGGAGCTGGCCGGCCGGGCCGAGGGCTGGCAGCCACTGCCGCCGCGGTACACCCGGGGCGTGCTGGCCAAGTACGCCCGCTTGGTCGGCTCGGCCTCGGCAGGAGCGGTGTGTGACTGACCCCGCCAGGGCGACGGCCGGCTGACGGCGGTTGTCGCTGACGGCGGCTATTCCTGACGGCGGCCGTCGACTGACGGCAGACTGGCCGCCGGACAGGGCCGACCGGTCACCAGGACGGGCCGGCGACGACCACGGACGGTGAGGTCGATGGACTGGGGGTCGGCGAGCTCCTGGCTCACCGATCCGGCGGTCGCCGGATGGGTGGTGACGGTCGCGGCCGCCGTTGCGGCAGCCACGTGGGCCGACCGCGCCTCCCACCCGGAACCGTTCGGCCGCCGCGAGGTCAGGTCGGTGACCGGGTGGGCCGTGCTGTCCACCGTCGGGCACCTGCTCTGGGTGGCCCGTCTCAACGGGGCTGCCAGTGAGTACGACCCCCTGCTGGTGGCGGTCGGCTGGGTGGTCTCCACCACAGCGGCCGTCCTGGTCGTCCTCGCCGTGGCCGAGGCCACCCGGCGCGTGGTACTGGCCGGACGGTTGTTGCCGGTGGTGGTCGACTCGACGGTGGTCGGGGTCGGTGCGGTCACCGTGCTGTGGGGGTTGACCGGCGCCGGCCGCGGGCATCTGGACGTGGCCAGGCCGCTGACCACGGCCGTGGTCGCCGCGACCCTGCTCACCCTGGTGCTGCGGGCCCGGGCGGTCAGCCCGTCCCTGGTCGTCGACGGCCGCTTCCACGCCGCTCTCGGCTGGGGCGCGGTGGCGGCCGGCGCAATGGCGGTCTCCGGCTGGTCGGCGGTCCTGGGCGGCGCCCGGGGGGACCGCGTGGCCGTGGTGGCGTCGGTGCTCGGCTACCTGGCCGCGGCCGCCGCGGCGGTGGTCGCCCGACCGCGACCCCGGCCGGCCGGCCCGGCCCGGCGGGCCGGTCTGTCCGAGCGGTTGGCGCCCTCGCTGGTCGCCGCGGTGGCGATCCTGGCCCTGGTCCTGCGCGCCGGCTGGCCGGCGGCCGGCGGGGTGGACGTGGTCGGCGCCGTCCTCGGTGGCGCGCTGCTGGCCAGCCTGCTGGCCAGCCAGGTGCTCACCGCGCGGGAGAACGACCAGCTCACCGCCGAGCTGTCCTACTCCCGGGCCCGACTGGCGGCGATGGCGGCCAACTCCGGCGATGTGATCGTCGGCCTGGACGAGACCGGCCGGGTGATCGCGGTCAACGACGCCGCCCGGACCCTGCTCAGCCGCCCCCCGGAGGCCCTGGTCGGTACCGACGTGGTGGCCTTGGCCGACGTCGAGGATCGGATCGACGTGCGCGCGGCGGTGCTCGACGTCGTCCAGGGGATCCGCGACGAAGCCCGGACCGAGTTCACCCTCGCCGACCCCGGCACCGGCACCGTCGAGCTGCGGCTGCGCCGCGTCCCCGGCGGTGCTGTGGCCAACCTGTCCGACGTCACCGAGTCCGTCGAGCTGCGCGAGCGTCTGGTGGCAATGACCCGGTTCGACCAGATGACCGGACTCGCCAACCGCTCGCACCTGGTCTCCGAGCTGGGTCAGTGGCTGGACGCCGGCGTCGGGGTCGCCGTCCTGTACGTCGACCTGGACGGTTTCAAGGCCGTCAACGACCGGTTCGGGCACGCCGCCGGGGACGCCGTCCTGGTGGAGGTGGCGCAACGGCTGATGCGGGTGGCCACCAGCCAGCCCGCCGACAGCCTGGTCGCCCGCAGCGGCGGGGACGAGTTCGTGATCGCGCTGCGCGGCATGACGATGCAGCAGGCGATGAGTGCCGGGGACGCGGTGCTGGTGGCCATACGGCCGACCTTCTCGGTGGCCGACCGGGCGGTGCGGTTGGGGGCCAGCGTCGGCGTCGCCGCCACGGACGACGGCAGCCGGCAGCGCGAAACCGACGACACCTCGTCGTCCTCGGCCGAGGGCACCGCTGCGCAGACCGGAGCAGCGGCCGGGTTGCTGCACCGGGCGGACATCGCCATGTTCGCGGCCAAGGAGTCCGGTCGGTTCCGGGTGCGGCACTGGGAGGCCCGGCTCGAGGAGGCCGCGCGACGGCGGGTCGACATCGCCATCGGCCTGCGCCGGGCGCTGGAGACCGGGCGGCTGGCGCTGGCCTACCAGCCCATCGTCCGGCTGGCCGACGGGGTCATCGTGGGGGCCGAGGCCCTGATCCGGCTGCCCCGGTCGGGGCCGGAGGACGTCGGCGGGACCGACCCGGGGTCGCTGGCCGGCCTGGCCGGGCTGGTCTCCCCGGCGGAGCTGGTCGAGGTGGCCGAGGGCACCGGCGAGATCGACGCGCTGGGCCGCTGGGTGCTGGCCGAGGCCACCCACCAGGCCGCGCTGTGGCAGCGGATGCGGCACCGGGTGCGGGTGACCGTCAACATGTCGGTGCGCCAGCTGTCCGACCCGACCTTCGACCAAGCCGTGCTGCACGCGCTGCGGGCGGCCAGGCTGCCGGCCGACCGTCTGGTGATCGAGATCACCGAGGGGCAGCTGCTCGGCGAGGGCGACCAGGCCCACGAGACGATCACCACGCTGCGAGGCCATGGCGTCCAGCTGGCGATCGACGACTTCGGCTCGGGGTACTCCTCGCTGTCCTACCTGCGCCGGATGCCGGTCACGACGGTGAAGATCGACCGCACCCTGCTGGCCGGGGTCGGCAGCGACGACCGGGCGACCACGGTGGTGAGGGCGGTGATCGGTGCCGCCCGCGGCCTCGGCCTGCAGGTGGTCTGCGAGGGCATCGAGTCCCTGGCTCTGGCCCGGATGGTGCGTGACCTGGGTGCCTGGGCCGGGCAGGGGTTCGCCCTGTACCAGGCGCTGACCCCCGAGGCGCTGCGTGACGTCCTCGACGGGCCGCCGGTCAGCCTTGTCGACGACGCCCGACGGAGCGGACCCAACGTCTCACATTCCGAGACAGCGTCGACGGTCGATTGACAGCGCGGGCCGCCTCGGCGACGGTGGCAACGTGCGTCACGATCTCGTACTCGGACGGCGCGCCGGCTGAGGCCAACCCGCCCGCCAGCGCGCGACCCCTCGTATGCCCACCCTCGGGCCGAGGGGTCTTTTCGTCTCCGGCATCCCACACAGAAGGCTGAGCCATCGATGACAGGGCAGACCCCGACCACCGACGACCATGGCCACACCATCGCTTCCGACGCGAACGTGACCGGGGCGCAGAGCCTGGTCCGGTCCCTGGAGCTGATCGGGGTCGACGTCGTCTTCGGCATCCCCGGCGGTGCGATCCTGCCGCTGTACGACCCGCTGATGGACTCGGCGACGGTCCGCCACGTCCTGGTCCGCCACGAGCAGGGCGCCGGGCATGCCGCCGAGGGCTACGCCCATGCCACCGGCCGGGTCGGGGTGTGCATGGCCACCTCCGGTCCGGGGGCCACCAACCTGGTCACCCCGATCGCCGACGCCCATATGGACAGCGTGCCGATGGTGGCGATCACCGGTCAGGTGCCCAGCGCTGCGATCGGGACGGACGCCTTCCAGGAGGCCGACATCTCCGGCATCACCATGCCGATCACCAAGCACAACTACCTGGTCACCGACCCCGCCGAGATCCCGCACGTGATCCGTGAGGCCTTCCACATCGCCGGGTCCGGGCGGCCCGGTCCGGTGCTCGTCGACGTGTCCAAGGACGCCCTGCAGGCGCAGAGCCGGTTCGAGTGGCCCGACGTGCTCGAGCTGCCCGGCTACCGTCCGGTGACCAAGCCGCACGGCAAGCAGGTCCGTGAGGCCGCCCGGCTGCTGGTGACCTCGAAGCGGCCCGTGCTCTACGTCGGCGGTGGCGTGATCAAGGCCCGGGCCAGCGCCGAGCTGCGCCGGCTGGTCGACCTGACCGGGGCGCCGGTGGTGACCACGCTGATGGCCCGCGGTTCCCTGCCCGACTCCCACCCCCAGCACCTCGGTATGCCCGGCATGCACGGCACCGTCGCCGCCGTCGCCGCCCTGCAGCGCTCCGACCTGCTGGTCAGCCTGGGTGCCCGGTTCGACGACAGGGTGACCGGCAAGCTGGCCACCTTCGCCCCGCACGCCACGGTGGTGCACGCCGACATCGACCCGGCCGAGATCGGCAAGAACCGCACTGCCGACGTCCCGATCGTCGGCGACGCCAAGGAGGTGCTGATCGAGTTGATCGCCGCGGTCGAGGCCGAGATCGCGGCCGGCCGGCAGGCCGACCTGGAGAGCTGGTGGCGCCAGCTCGACGCGCTGCGCAGCACCTATCCGCTCGGCTACGCCCCGGCCCCGGACGGCGAGGTGTCGCCGCAGCGGGTGATCTCCCGGATCGGGCAGATCAGCGGGCCGGAGTCGCTGTACGTGGCCGGGGTCGGCCAGCACCAGATGTGGGCCTCGCAGTTCATCTCCTACGAACACCCCAACACCTGGATCAACTCCGGTGGCCTGGGCACCATGGGCTTCGCGGTCCCGGCCGCGATGGGCGCCAAGATGGGGATGCCGGACCGCACGGTCTGGGCCATCGACGGCGACGGCTGCTTCCAGATGACCAACCAGGAGCTGGCCACCTGTGTGATCAACGACATTCCGATCAAGGTGGCTGTGATCAACAACTCCAGCCTCGGCATGGTCCGGCAGTGGCAGACCCTCTTCTACAACGAGCGCTACTCCAACACCGACCTGCACACCTCGGTCGACGGCACGCGCATCCCCGACTTCGTCAAGCTCGCCGAGGCCTACGGCTGCGTCGGCCTGCGCTGCGAGCGTCCCGAGGATGTCGATGCCACGATCGAGAAGGCGATGTCCATCGACGACGTGCCGGTGGTGGTCGACTTCGTCGTCCACCGGGACTCGATGGTCTGGCCCATGGTGGCCGCCGGGGTGAGCAACGACGACATCCAGTACGCCCGCGGGCTCAGCCCCGCCTGGGACCGGGAGGACTGACCCGACCCCAGACCGCCGCGGCCGACCCGACCGCGTCGCGACGTCCGGGCGCGCTGGCACCCCGGTGCGCCCCCGCCCCGATCACCCACCCCGCATGCCTGCGCCGCCTGCGCAGACCCCTTCCGGAGGAACGAGAGATGAGCAAGCACACCCTGTCCGTGCTGGTCGAGAACAAGCCCGGTGTCCTGACCCGGGCGGCCGGGCTGTTCGCCCGCCGCGGCTTCAACATCCATTCCCTGGCGGTCGGTCCGACCGAGCACCCGGACGTGTCCCGGATGACCGTCGTCGTCGACGTCGGGGGGCTGCCGCTGGAGCAGGTCACCAAGCAGCTCAACAAGCTGGTCAACGTCATCAAGATCGTCGAGCTGGAGCCGACCGCGTCGGTGCAGCGCGAGCTGCTCCTGGTCAAGATCAAGGCCGACCTGGCCAGCCGGGCCAACGTGCTGGAGACGGTGCGGCTGTTCCGGGCCAAGGTGGTCGACGTGGCCCCCGAGGCCCTGACCGTCGAGGTGACCGGCAACCCGGACAAGCTGGATGCGTTCCTCAAGGTCATCGAGCCGTTCGGGATCCGCGAGCTGGTCCAGTCCGGCCTGGTCGCCGTCGGCCGGGGCAGCCGCTCGATCACCGACCGGACGTTGCGCTCGGCGTGACGTCCTAAGGTTGCCTCGTCACCCAGCGCGCCGACCACCGGCCGAATCACATCCGAAGCGCCGAAGCCAGTCCGAAGGAGATGCACACCACGTGGCCGAGATGTTCTACGAAACCGACGCCGACCTGTCCGTGATCCAGGGCCGCAACGTCGCGGTGCTCGGCTACGGCAGTCAGGGGCACGCCCACAGCCTGTCCCTGCGCGACTCCGGTGTCGACGTGCGGGTCGGGCTGCCCGAGACGTCCGGCAGCCGGGCCAAGGCCGAGGCCCAGGGCCTGCGGGTGGTCACCCCGAGGCAGGCCTGCGAAGAGGCCGACGTGATCATGGTCCTCGCCCCGGACCACGTGCAGCGCCATCTCTACACCGAAGCGGTCGAGCCAAACCTGGTGGACGGCGACGCGCTGTTCTTCGGCCACGGGTTCAACATCCGCTTCGGCTACGTCAAGCCGCCGGCCGGAGTGGACGTGTGCATGGTCGCCCCGAAGGGTCCGGGGCACCTGGTCCGCCGTGAGTATGTCGACGGTCGCGGCGTTCCGGTGCTGGTGGCCGTCGAGCAGGACGCCACCGGCGGTGCCTGGCCGCTGACCCTCGCCTACGCCAAGGCGCTCGGCGGGCTGCGGGCCGGCGGGATCAAGACCACCTTCACCGAGGAGTGCGAGACCGACCTGTTCGGCGAGCAGGCGGTGCTCTGCGGCGGCCTGAGCCGGCTGGTTCAGACGGGGTTCGAGGTGCTCACCGAGGCCGGTTACCAGCCCGAGGTCGCCTACTTCGAGTGCCTTCACGAGGTGAAGCTGATCGTCGACCTGATGTACGAGGGCGGCATCGCCAAGCAGCGCTGGAGCGTCTCGGACACGGCTGAGTACGGCGACTACGTCTCCGGGCCGCGGGTCATCGACGCCGGCGTCAAGGACCGGATGCGCCAGGTGCTCTCCGAGATCCGGGACGGCTCGTTCGCCGCCCGGTTCATCGCCGACCAGGACGCCGGTGCTCCGGAGTTCAAGCGGCTGCGGGCCGAGGGCGAGGCGCACCCGATCGAGGCCACCGGCCGGGAGCTGCGCACGCTGATGGCCTGGGTGAAGTCGAGCGACGCCGACTATACCGAGGGCACCGCCGCCCGCTGACCCGGGCGGTCCGGGACGGGTCCGATCGACCCGTCGAGGACTGGAAGAGGAACCGAACCCATGAACACAAACGGCCGTCCCGTCGTGCTGATCGCCGAGGAGCTGTCTTCGGCGACGGTCGAGGCCCTCGGCCCCGACTTCGAGGTCCGTTGGTGTGACGGCACCGACCGGGCGACGCTGCTGCCTGAGCTGGGCGACGCCGACGCCCTGCTGGTGCGCTCGGCGACCCAGGTGGACGCCGAGGTGCTGGCCGCCGGCAAGCGGCTCACCGTGGTCGCCCGGGCCGGGGTCGGCCTGGACAACGTGGACGTGGCGGCGGCCACCCAGGCCGGGGTGATGGTCGTCAACGCGCCGACGTCGAACATCGTCTCGGCCGCCGAGATGACCGTCGCGCTGCTGCTGGCCGTGGCCCGCAGGGTGCCGCAGGCCACCACCTCGTTGCGCTCGGGGGCGTGGAAGCGCTCGGCCTTCACCGGGATCGAGCTCAACGAGAAGACCGCCGGAGTGCTCGGACTCGGCCGGATCGGCGTCCTGGTCGCCCAGCGTCTGGCCGCGTTCGGGATGCACGTGCTCGCCTACGACCCGTACGTCTCGCCAGCCCGGGCCGGCCAGCTCGGGGTCCGTCTGGTCAGTCTCGAGGAGCTGCTCGAGGCCAGTGACGTGATCACCGTCCACCTGCCGAAGACCCCGGAGACGCTCGGGCTGCTCGGCGCCGAGCAGCTGTCCATGGCCAAGCCGGGGGCGTTGCTGGTCAACGCCGCCCGGGGCGGCATCGTCGACGAGGCGGCGCTGTACGAGGCCCTGGTCGCCGGGCGGCTCGCCGGGGCCGGCATCGACGTGTTCGCCACCGAGCCGTGCACCGACTCGCCGCTGCTCGCCCTGGACTCGGTCGTGGCCACCCCGCACCTGGGTGCCTCGACCCACGAGGCCCAGGAGAACGCCGGCATCGCGGTGGCCCGGTCGGTGCGGTTGGCCCTGGCCGGTGAGCTGGTGCCGGATGCCGTGAACGTCTCCGGCGGTGTGATCGCCGAGGACGTCCGCCCCGGGATCCCGTTGGTGGAGAAGCTCGGTCGGACCTTCACCGCCCTGGCCGCCGCACTGCCGATGCAGCTCGACGTGGAGGTGCGCGGCGAGATCGCCGCCCTGGACGTCGAGGTCTACCGGCTGGCGGCGCTCAAGGGTGTCTTCGCCGACATCGTCGAGGACCCGGTGTCCTATGTGAACGCGCCGGTGCTGGCGGCCGAGCGCGGTCTCCAGGTCCGCCTGCTCACCGACTCGCTCAGTCCGGCCTTCCGCAACGTGATCACCCTGTGCGGCTGCCTGGCCGACGGCACCACGCTGTCGGTATCGGGGACGCTGACCGGGCCCAAGCAGATCGAGAAGCTGGTCGGCATCGACACCTACGAGATGGAGGTCCCGCTCGCCGAGCACATGATCGTGCTGCGCTACGAGGACCGGCCCGGGGTGATCGGGGCGATCGGCGGGCTGCTCGGCGACGCGTCGGTGAACATCGGCTCGATGCAGGTCGCCCGGGAGGCCCCGGTCGAGGGACGCTCCCAGGAGGCGCTCGGGGTGCTCACGCTGGACCAGGCCGTCCCGGCCGGAGTGCTCGACGAGATCGTCGAGAAGGTCGGTGCCGTCTCGGGACGGCGCATCGACCTCACCCCGGAGAAGCTCACCCCCGAGAAGCTCTGACCCCCCGCCGCCCCCCGAGACCCCGCGACCCCCCGACCCGTGGGCGCAACGTCACGCAGCACCCGTCTGACGGGCGCTGCGTCACGCAGCACCCGGAGGAGGTGGGCGTGACGTCACACAATGCTCGTGGACGGCGGGTCGCGGTGGCCGCGCCGAACCACTCGGCGACCGGCGCAGGCCTCCGGATGGCCGTCGAGGGCGGCAACGCCGTGGACGCCGCGCTTGCGGCGATGCTCGTCACCTGCGTCAACGAGCCGGGCATGGTCTCCCTCGGCGGCGGGGCCTTCGTCACCGTGGCGGGCCCGGGTGAGGACCCTGTGGTCGTCGACGGATACCTGGAGATGCCCGGTCGGGGTCTGGCCACTGAGACGTTCGGTCGTGGTGTGTGGCAGCTGCACACCGACTACGGCGGCGGGACGACGATGTCCACCGGCCCGGGCACGGTGGCCACCCCCGGGCTGCTCCCGGCGATCGAGGAGGCCCACCGCCGTCACGGCGCCCTGCCCTGGGCCGCGATCGTCGAGCCCGCCGCTGAGGTCGCTCGGGACGGCTTCACCCTGGGCATGGCCTGCGACTACTTCCTCGGCCATGTCCGGGAGGACCTGTATGGGCACGACCCAGCGGTGCGGGCGGCCTTGCACCACCGAGACGGCACCCCGGTGCGGCTCGGCGGGCGAATGGCCATTCCGGACCTGGCCGACTTCCTGGACCTGGTGCGGCGCAAGGGGTCCGCGGCGTTGATGACCGGCGAGGCCGCTGACGGCCTGGTCGAGCTGATGGCCGACGGCGGCGGCCTGATCACCCGCACCGACCTGGCCGAGTACGTCCCCGTGGTCCGCGCCGCGGCCCGGGCCGACGTCCGGTCCTGGCCCGCTGGAACCGAGACCGGCGCCATGGCCTGGACGTTCCGGACCAACCCGCCGCCGGCGATCGGTGGTCCGGTGCTGGCGGCCATGCTGCTCTTGCTCGATGCGACCTCGCCTGTCACCGGCGGTGCCGGTCCAGGGGCGTCGGCGGCTGGTGTGGTCCGGGTGTTGCGGGCCGTCCTGCGGGCCCGGTTTCGCGACCTGGACACCAGCACCGACCTGGAGCGATCCGGCTCGGACCTGCTCGACGCCGTCCGGGCGGCCGGACCGGGCTGGATCGGCTCGCCGTCCACGGCGCACGTCTCCGCGGTGGACGCCGACGGAGTGGTCTGCTCGATCACGGCGTCCTTCGGCTACGGCAGCGGCATCGCCGTGCCCGGCACCGGGGTCTGGCTCAACAACTCCCTCGGCGAGCACGAGCTGAACGTCAACGGGCTGCACGCGTTGCCGCCCGGCCGGCGTTTGGCATCGAACATGGCGCCCACCATCGGCCGGCACGCCGACGGCACCGTGCTGGCCATCGGCAGCCCGGGCGCCGACCGGATCACCACCGCACTGGCCCAGGTCATCTCCCGGCTTTCCCGCCACCCGGGCCCGGTGGACGGAGCTGCCCTGCGGGCCGCGATCGGCGCGCCACGGCTGCACATCGCCCGGACCGCGGACGGCGCCGAGGTGCTCCACCACGAGGCCGACCTGCCGTTGGAGGAGCTGGATCTGGCGGACCCGGAGGGGGAGTTCGCCCACCTGGTCCGCCGGGAACACCATGCGTGCTCGATGTACTTCGGTGGGGTGGCCGCCGCGATGCGCTGCCCGGACGGCGAGCTGGTCGCCGGCGCCGACCCGCGCCGGGACGGCGCCGCGGCTGTGCGCTGACCTCCCTCGGGTCTGCGTGAAGGTCAGCGTGGACGGCCCCGGTTGCCGTGGTGACCTGTTCCGCGCACGCTGATCTTCACGCTCGCTGTGAAGGTCACTGTGCGGGCACCTGGTTGCCCTGGTGACCTGTTCCGCGCACGCTGATCTTCACGCTCGCTGTGAAGGTCACTGTGCGGGCATCTGGCTGCTCTGGCGATGGTCGGGGTGGACGAGCGCGACGGCGGAGCCGGCCCGTGGCGGAGACGGCGCGGCCTCGACGACGCCCACACGGGTACCCTGCGGCCATGGAGTCCCTTCGCCTCGCAGTGATCGCCGGTGACGGCATCGGACCGGAGGTCGTCGCCGAGGGCCTGACCGCCCTGCGTGCCGCGCTGGACGGCGAGGTGGGCGTCGAGACCACCGACTACGACTTGGGGGCACGGCGCTGGCACGCCACCGGCGAGACGCTGCCCGACTCGGTGCTGGCCGAGATTCGCGAGCACGACGCGATCCTGCTCGGCGCGATCGGCGACCCGGGGGTGCCCAGCGGGGTGCTGGAGCGGGGCCTGCTGCTGCGGCTGCGCTTCGAGCTCGACCACTACGTCAACCTGCGCCCGGCTCGGCTCTACCCGGGCGTCGCCTCGCCGCTGGCCGAACCCGGCGAGATCGACTTCGTCGTCGTCCGGGAGGGCACCGAAGGACCTTACGTCGGCAACGGCGGCGCGCTGCGGGTGGGCACGGCGCACGAGATCGCCACCGAGGTCAGCGTGAACACCGCATTCGGTGTCGAGCGCGTCGTCCGGGACGCCTTCGCTCGCGCGGCGAACCGGCCGCGCCGCCACCTCACCCTGGTGCACAAGCACAACGTGCTGACCCACGCCGGGCACCTGTGGCGGCGCATAGTCGAACGCGTCGGTGAGGAGTTCCCCCAGGTCACGACCGGCTACCAGCATGTCGACGCAGCCACGATCTTCCTGGCCACCGACCCGAGCCGGTTCGACGTCATCGTCACCGACAACCTGTTCGGCGACATCGTCACCGACCTGGCTGCCGCGATCACCGGCGGCATCGGGCTGGCCGCGTCGGGGAACATCAACCCCGACCGGACGGCGCCGTCCATGTTCGAACCGGTGCACGGCTCCGCACCCGACATCGCCGGAGCGGGCAAGGCCGATCCCACCGCGGCCATTCTGTCCGTGGCGATGCTGCTGGATCACCTCGGCCACGACAAGGCCGCGGCGCGCGTAGAGCAGGCCGTCGCCGCCGACCTGGCGCAGCGGGCCGGCTCGACCGGGACCGGATCGAGGCAGACCCGCTCCACGGCTCGGATCGGCGAGGCCATCACCGCCCGCATCTGACCCGCTTCACCGAGGAGCACGTCATGACCAGCACCACCTTCGCCGGACGGCCGATCCAGCGCGGCGAGAACCCGAACCGGGTCGGCGCCGAGCAGCGTGCGGCGATCCTCGCCGACCCCGGCTTCGGCAAGAGCTTCACCGACCACATGGTCCGCGCCACGTGGACGAAGGACGACGGCTGGGGCCCGGCCACCCTGGTCCCCTACGGACCCGTGCAGCTCGACCCGGCGGCCGCCGTCCTGCACTACGCCCAGGAGGTGTTCGAGGGGCTCAAGGCCTACCGGCACGCCGACGGATCGGTCTGGTCGTTCCGGCCCGAGGCCAACGCCGCCCGGATCCGGCGCTCGGCGCGTCGGCTGGCCCTGCCCGAGGTGGCCACTGACGACTTCCTGGCGGCGATCCAGACCCTGGTCGCCGCCGACGTCGACTGGGTGCCCGAGTCAGCCGAGGGGGAGGAGCGCTCGCTGTACCTGCGACCGTTCCTGTACGCATCGGAGCCGTTCCTGGGCGTGCGACCGGCGCATCGGATCGAGTTCCTCGTCATCGCCTGCCCGGTCGGCTCGTACTTCGCCGGCGGCGTCAGGCCGGTCTCGATCTGGCTGTCGGCCGACTACACCCGGGCCGCCCGTGGCGGTACCGGCGAGGCCAAGTGCGGGGGCAACTACGCGGCGTCGCTGGCTCCGATGCTGCAGGCCGGCGAGCACGGCTGCGACCAGGTCTGCTTCCTCGACGCGGCCGAGAGCCGTTGGGTCGAAGAGCTCGGCGGGATGAACCTCTACTTCGTCACCCGTGACGGGCGTCTGGTCACCCCCGAGCTGGGCACCATCCTCGAGGGCGTGACCCGCGGCTCGATCCTGGTGCTGGCCAAGGATCTCGGGCTGGAGGTCGAGCAGCGCAAGGTCGATATCGCCGAGTGGCGCGATGGAGCCGCCTCGGGGGAGATCACCGAGGTGTTCGCCTGCGGCACCGCTGCGGTGATCACGCCGGTCGGCCGACTTGTCTGGGACGGCGGAGAGGTCGCCACCGACGCCGGAGCGCCGGACTCGGTGGCGATGCGGCTGCGCCGCACCCTGGTCGACATCCAGTACGGGCGAGCCGCGGACACCCACGGCTGGATGCGTAGGCTGGTCTGACCCGTGGCCGATGGTGCGCGCCTGGTCGTCGGGGACGACCGTTCAGCCGGGTCGCAGGCTGCCTGGGACTGGGTGGCCGCGCAGGACTGGGACGGCTGGGACGTGGACGTGGTCACCGTCGAGCCGGTCGACCTGCAGCATCCGGTCGACCCGGACGGCGCGGTGCTGCGCCCGTGGCAGCCGGAGGCGCAGCGCACCCTGCCGGGCTCCGGGCCCGATCGCCGGCCCGTCGTCCGGCACCTGAGGGCGGTGGGTGACCCGCGCGCCATCCTGCTCACCGTGCCGGCCGAGCTGCTCGTCGTCGGCCGGCGCGGGCGCGGTGTGCTCAAAGCACTTCACCTGGGCAGCACCTCGGACTGGCTGCTGCACGGCCCGCCATGCCCGTTGGTGATGGTCAGCGAGGCGCGGCCGGTCCGCCGTGCCCTGGTCTGTGCCGACGGGTCGGACGCTGCGCTGGTCGCCGTCCGAGCGTTCGCGCGACTGCCCCTGGCGGCTGAGACCGACGTCGAGGTGCTCAGCGTGGCGGACGGCCGGACCGATCCGGAGGCTGCCGCTCGCACGGCGCTGGGCGTGCTGGTCGACGCGGGGGTCACCGCCAGGGTCGCGGCTCGGACGGGGGAGACTGGTGACCCGCGCGAGGTGATCATCGACGTGGCGGCCCAGTCAGGGGCAGACCTGATCGTCCTCGGCACCCGCGGAGTGGGCATCAGCCTGCTACGGCGCCTGCTCGGCGGATCGGTGGCCTCGTACCTGTGCCACCACGCGCCCTGCTCGGTACTGGTGGCCGATGTGCCTGCGGCCGCGGGCTCCTAGCACGCTGTCCCTCGCCCCACTCCCGGCGCCCTGTTGAGGGGCCACGTGAGGGACGTTCTGTCCGCGAGTTCACGACGAAGAGCGACTCTTCAGCGCGGGTTTCGCTCCGAGCATGAGATGGCTCGACAAATGCGTTAGCAGTCACTAACGTATTAGCGGTGACGGACCCGCTGGCCGCAGCCGCGGAGCCGACCCGCCGGCTCATCCTGCAACTGCTGGCGTCGGGTCCGCGGACGGTCGGTGAGGTAGCGGCAGAGTTCGCGGTGACCAGGTCGGCGATCTCCCAGCACCTGCTTGTGCTGGCGAGCGCCGGGCTGGTCGAGGCCACCAAGTCGGGCCGTCATCGGATCTACCGGGTACTGCCGAGCGGCCTGCAGCGGCTGCAGGCCGAGATCGACCGATTCTGGACGCGTGAGCTGGAGTTGCTTGTCACGGATGCGGAGTCGCTCACAGCACAGAGGTCGCTGAAGGCACAGCAGTCACTGAAGGCACAGCAGTCACTGAAGGCACAGAGGTCACTGAGGAGAGAGCCATGAGTTTCAGCAGGAAGGTCGAGCTGTCCGTCACGCCGGACGAGGCGTTCGCACTGATCACCGACCCGGAAAGGCTGCGTCGCTGGCAGGCCGTGACCGCGGTCGTGGACCTGCGTGCCGGGGGGACCTACCGCTGGACCGTCAGCCCCGGGCACGTCGCCGCCGGAACGTACCGGGAGGTCGAACCGGGCAGGCGGATCGTGTTCGGCTGGGGCTGGGAGGGCAGCGATGAGCTGCCGCCGGACGCCTCCACCGTCACGGTCACGGTCGAGCCGTCCGAGGCCGGCGGGTCGGTAGTCACGCTGGTCCACGACGGACTCGACGAGAACCAGGCGAAGGCGCACGCCGAGGGGTGGACCCACTACCTCGAGCGCCTGGAACGGCTCGCCGCCACCGGCGATGCGGGCGTGGACCAATGGTCGACCGCCCCCGAGCACCTGACCCCCATGGTCGCCGCCCAGGCCTGCCTGGCTGCGCTCCAGCCAGTGCTGCGAAACCTCACCGAGGACGACCGCGCCAAGCCCACGCCGTGCACGGACTACACCGTCCACGACCTCGCCGAGCACCTGATCGAGTCGCTGGCCGCACTCGGCGCGATGGCCGACGTCGCGGTGGCCCGTCCCGCATCGGGATCCCTCGAGGACCTCGTGTCGGTCATGGCCGGGCAGGTGATCGACGCGTGGCTCCAGGTCGATCTCGACGCCAGCGTCGCCGGCCCGGGCGGGGCGCCGATGCCCGCAACCGTCGCGGCGAGCATCGTGCCGCTCGAGCTCGCCCTGCACGGCTGGGACATCGCCCAAGGCGGTGGCCAGCAAATGCGCGTCTCGGACGAGCTCGGCGACTACCTGCGCGGGCTCGCCGAGGTGGTCGTGCCGGGCGGGCGGGGCCGGGCCTTCGCCGCCGAGGTGAGCCCGCCGGACGACGCGAGCGCCCTCGACCGGCTCGCCGCCTACGCCGGTCGAACCCCGGTGGGCGTCGGCGCAACGGCCCGTTGATCGTCCGGCGTGGCCCGCGGTGCGCGGCCGCTCCGGCAGCACCATCCAGTCCACATCGCTCAAAGGAGAGCAGACATGCCCAGGTACCTGTTCGTCTACCACGCCCCGATGACCCCTGCCGACGCCGCACCGCCTCCGGAGCAGATGGAGCAGGTCATGGGTGCCTGGAACGCCTGGGCGGCAAAGGTCGGCGGTGACCTGGTCGACTTCGGGGCTCCGCTCGCCGGCGGCGTCCGGGTCACCCCGGCCGGCACGTCGCCCAGCACACGTGAGGTGTCCGGCTACAGCCTGCTCGAGGCCAGCGACCTCGACGCCGCCCTCGCCCTGGCCAAGGACCATCCGCACCTCGACATGCCGGGCGGGTGTGAGATCGAGGTCCACGAGGCGCAGGCGATTCCCGGCATGTGACGTGCAGGTGGCCCCTCGCGCTGGGCCAGAGGCGGGAGGGAACGGGGGCGGGGCGTCCCACGACGCGCCGCCCCCGGTGCCTGAACGCCGCCCGCCATGCCCCGGTCCGGTGGTTTGGGCGGGGCGGCGGGGCTGTGGCAGACTGTGCCCACCATGACCGCCTTGACGATCATTATCGACAGGCGCGTCGACACCGCCTGAGGCATCGAGACCACCGCCCCGGCAGCGTCGACGCGCAGACCCTTCGCGATTGTGCGAGGGGTCTTTTTCGTGGTCGAGAACCGGGCGTCACGCTGAGGAGAAGCAGACGATGAGCAACGCCAGCCAGGGGCGTACCGTCCAGGTCTACGACACGACCCTGCGCGACGGTGCGCAGCAGGAGGGGCTGAACCTCTCGGTCGCCGACAAGCTCACCATCGCCGCCCACCTGGACGAGCTGGGTGTCGGTTTCATCGAGGGCGGCTGGCCCGGCGCCATCCCCAAGGACACCGAGTTCTTCGCCCGCGCCGCCACCGACCTGCGGCTCAAGAACGCCCAGCTGGCCGCGTTCGGGTCCACCCGCCGGGCCGGGGTGGCGGCCGCGGACGACGCCCAGGTGCGGGCGCTGCTCGACTCCCTGGCGCCGGTGGTCACCCTGGTCGCCAAGAGCGACATCCGGCACGTGAAGCGGGCGTTGCGCACCAGCGGCGAGGAGAACCTGGCCATGGTCCGCGACACCGTCTCGTTCCTGGTCGGCGAGGGCCGGCGGGTGTTCCTGGACGCCGAGCACTTCTTCGACGGCTACCGCGCCGACGCCGGCTACGCCGTGGCGGTGCTGCGGGCGGCCGCTGAGGCCGGCGCCGAAGTGCTCGCCCTGTGCGACACCAACGGCGGCATGCTGCCCGTGGAGGTGGCCGACGTCGTGCACGCGGTCGGGCAGGCGGTCGGCGCCCCGATGGGCATCCACTGCCACAACGACACGGGCTGCGCCGTGGCGAACTCCCTGGCCGCCGTCGACGCCGGCGTCGCCCAGGTACAGGGCACCCTGAACGGCTACGGGGAGCGGACCGGCAACGCCGATCTGCTGGCCGTGGTGGCCAACCTCGAGCTCAAGCTCGGCCAGCAGGTGCTCCCGGAAGGAAAGCTCGCCGAGGCGACGCGGATCGCGCACGCCGTCAGCGAGGTCACCAACGTCCCGCCGTACTCCAGGCAGCCGTATGTCGGTGCCAGCGCCTTCGCCCACAAGGCAGGCCTGCACGCCTCAGCGATCAAGGTGGATCCTGATCTCTACCAGCACGCCGACCCCACGACGGTCGGCAACGACATGCGAATGTTGGTCTCTGACATGGCCGGGCGTGCCTCTATCGAGCTCAAGGGACGCGAGCTGGGGTACGACCTGACCGGAGACCGGGACCTGGTCACCCGGATCACCGACCGGGTCAAGTCACTGGAGGCGGCGGGCTACACCTTCGAGGCGGCCGACGCCTCGTTCGAGCTGCTGCTGCGCGAGGAGGCGGACTCCCGGCCCGCCTACTTCGACGTGGAGAGCTGGCGGGTGATCACCGAGTCCCGTCCGGGCAACCCGGCGCTGAGCGAGGCGACGGTGAAGCTGCACGCCGGCGGGGTACGGCAGGTGGCCACGGGGGAGGGCAACGGTCCGGTCAACGCCCTCGACCACGGGCTGCGCGCCGCGCTGCTGCCGGTGTACCCCGAGCTGGACAAGATGCACCTGGTCGACTTCAAGGTGCGCATCCTGGACGCGTCCTCAGGGACCGACGCGGTGACCCGGGTGCTGATCGAGACCGCCGACGTCTCGACCACCTGGACCACCGTCGGGGTCGGGGCCAACATCGTCGAGGCTTCGTGGAACGCGCTGTGCGACGGCCTGGTCTACGGGCTGCTAAGAGCCGGTATCGCGCGGCGTTAGGGCAGAGGCGGTGTCAATTCGACTTGACTTCGTGTCAGGTTAGCTTGACACTCGTCCCATGGTGAGGACGACGGCCCAGGGCAGGGCGAACGCGGTGCGCCGGCACCGGCTGTCGGCCGACCTGACCCAGGCTCAGCTCGCCTCGGCCTGCGAGGTCAGTCGTCAGACCGTCGTCGCCATCGAAGCGGGGGACTACGCCCCGTCGGTCTACCTCGCTCTGCGCCTGGCCGCCGTACTCGGCACGGACGTCGAGTCGCTGTTCGCGCCGAACCTCGAGGGAATGGGGTCATCATCATGAGCACGCCGACCAAGAACTCCCCCTTCATCCGGTTCGCCTCGGCCGTCGCCGACTTCGGTGACCCGTTCTATGCCGAGGAGCGCCAGCGCGACGTCTGGAACGAAGCGTCGGCCTTCGGGTTCCAGCTGCTGCTCTGGGGATCGCTGGTGCTTGCCACGGCGATGCTCTGGTTCGGTGGCCCGGCGGCGTTGCCCTACGCCGTGGCGATGATCATCCTCGCCGGGATGGGGTCGGCGATGACCATCGGATATGCCCATCGGCTCGGGGTCGAGGTGGCCTCGAAGACGGCGGTATCACGCAGCCGCCAGCGCCTGGTGCTGCTCGCGCTGCTGGTTGCTGCGCTGGTTCTCGGCCTGGTCCGGGCCGCCTTGCTCGGTGAGAGCTCACCTGGGTCGACCGGCCTGACGATGAACTGGTCCACGGCGGCCGGATTGATCACGGGGTTGGCCGTCGCCATAGTCCCCGTCCTGTTGACTGCTCGCTGGATACGTCGCCGGGACGCGCGGGCAGACCATCCTGGCGAGGGCCTCGAGTAGTGCGCTGTGTTCAGCGCGGCCCGTGTTCGGCCAGTAGCCGATCGCAGAGCGCGATCAGCGCGGCGCGCAACGGTTCGGCGCGGTTGACGAAGTCCCGCTGGGCCGTGACGTAGGCGGCCTTGCCGTCGGCCGTCTCGATCGGGATCGGTTCGTAGCCAACGGATCTCAGGTCATACGGGGACGCGCGCATGTCGAGCACCCGGACGTCGCGGGCCAGCTCGAAGCAGTCGGCCACCAGCTCGGACGGCGCCGCCTCGCCAAGCTTGTAGGCCCACTTGTACAGGTCCATCGTGGCGTGCAGGCAGCCCGGCTGCTCCAGCTCGAGCCGACGGTCGCGGGTGGGCCGGATCTCGTTGCGGTCCAGGGCATCCGCGGCGAAGAACCGGAAGGCGTCGAAGTGGCTGCAACGCATCCGGTGTGACTCGACCACGGCGTCGGTGCCGGCGCTCCGCAGGCGCAGCGGCGCCGGGTGGCGGCGCTCGTCGTCCGCGCTGTGGCGGTAGAGCATCGCCCACTCGTGCAGGCCGAAGCAGCCGAGCTGCGCTGCTCGTCCGGCGGTGGCGGCCAGCAGGTCGCGGACGAACCGCACGGTGTCCCCACGTCGGGCCAGGTAGGCCCGTGCGTCGAGGCGCTCGCAGCGTCCGTCGTCCTGCAGCAGGGTCACCCCCGCCCCGGGATGCCAGCGTCGCAGCCGCGCCGGTCGCAGCGAGTAGTAGGTGAACAGGAAGTCCTCGACCGGGTGTTTCTCGCCTCGCGCCCGCCGCGCCAGGTGCCCGGTGGTCAGTGCGTCAACGCGGGCCTCGTGCTCGGCGCGCCGGCGCCGCCAGACCTCAGGACGCAGCACCACCATGCCCACCAGGGTAGGCACCCTCACTATGGTCGCCTCCATGCGTATCGCGAGGTTCACCACGGGCGAGGACCCCCGGTTCGGCATCGTCGACGGGCCGCGGGGCGCCGAGGAGCTGGCCGTGATCGTCGGCGACCCGCTGTTCGCCCCGGTCCAGCGGACGGGGGAGCGGGTCCCCCTGGACGACGCCGTCCGCCTGCTGGCGCCGGTGATCCCGCGCAGCAAGGTGATCGGCATCGGCAAGAACTACGCCGAGCACGCCGCCGAGATGGGCGGAGAGGTACCGGCCGAGCCGCTGGTCTTCCTCAAGCCGAACACCTCGGTGATCGGTCCCGGCGACCCGATCCAGCTGCCCCGCCAGAGCGAGGAGGTGCACTACGAAGGTGAGCTCGCGGTGGTCATCGGCAGGCTCTGCCGGGACGTGCCGCTGGAGCGGGTGGCCGAGGTGGTGCTCGGCTACACGTGTGCCAACGACGTGACCGCGCGGGATCTGCAGCGCCGCGACGGGCAGTGGTGGCGGGCCAAGGGTTTCGACACGTTCTGCCCGCTCGGGCCCTACCTGACCACGGGTCTCGACCTCGAGCAGGCCGGCGACCTGGCGCTGACCACCCGCCGAGACGGCGAGGTCGTCCAGAGCAGCCGGACCTCGCAGATGGTCCGCGGCATCGCCGAGCTCGTCGCCCACGTCAGCGCCGCCATGACGCTGTTGCCCGGCGACGTGATCCTGACCGGCACCCCGGCCGGGGTCGGACCGATCCGCCCCGGTCAGCAGGTTGAGGTCGAGATCGAGCACCTCGGCACCCTGACCAACCCTGTGGTGCGTCGCTGAGCGCGACGTGTCGACCGGGTAGTCCGGGGCGAACTTGCCGTTCCGGCAGCGATGCCGGGGAAACGCCGTACGGTCACAGGACCGGCACAGGTGTGCAGCGCTGTGCCTCGGCCCGGGAGGTACTGTGCGCATGGATCAGGTCCGCACCCGTGGCCGTTCGTGGTCCGTGCCGTGGGTGCCGGTGCTCGGGGCGGCCTTGGTGTTGGCGCTGCTGGCCGCCGCCGCCCGGTCGGCCACGGTGATCGACAAGGGTCTCCTGCTCCCCTACACCAAGGGCACCATCTACCAGGTCGAGGTCTGGGGAGTCCGGTTCTACCTGGAGCCCGAGGCGGGTCCGTCGTCGGACTGGGTGGTCTCGGCGGCCCTATTCGCCGTGGCCGGGATGGCCGCCCTGACCTGGGGGGTGATCCGGCGGAGCATCTCGGGCCGCCGGTCCCGGTTCTTCCTGCTGGTCACGCTTGGCGCCGCGTTCCTGGGCGCCGACGAGCTGACTGGCCTGCACGAGAGCATCGGGCACAACATGCGATTCCTGGCCGACCTGCCGCTCGTGTCCCGGCCGGACGACCTGATCATGGCCGGCTACGCCCTCGGCGCGGTGGTCTTCATGGTGGGCTACCGCGACATCCTGGCCCGGCATCGGCCCACCCTGCTGTGGTGGGTCTCTGCCGCCGTCTGCGTCGTCCTCGCCGTGGTCAGCGACCTGTTCTCGCTGCCCACAGAGGAGTCGTTCGAGCTGGTCGCGACGGCGTGTCTGGTGGTCGGGTTCCGTGCCCTGGCAGCGAACTGGCTGCGCCCGGCGGTCGGCGGCGACAGCCCGCTGACCTGATCAGGGCACCGGCCAGGACCAGGGCCGGAGGGTCCCGATGGCGCTCAGCTACGCGGTGTGTCCTCGCCGCCGGTGCGTGGCTCGCTGGCGGTGTCGGCCTGGGGCGTGGTGTCGATCTGCGGGGCCGCCTCGATCGGCGGGGTGGTCTCGGTCTGCAGTGCCGGGGTCTGACCGGTGCTGCTCTGTGGGGCCGAGGGGCTCGGCCGCCAGGTGATCACGGTCTGCCCGGAGCGGTCCGGCATCAACAGCCAGCCGGCGACGTAGAGCAGGATGCCTGCGCCGAACCCGAGCAGGACCGACAGCACCGCCACAACCCGGACCAGGGTGGCGTCGATGCCGAAGTACTCGGCGATCCCCGAGCACACGCCGGCGATCATGCGGTCATCGCTGCGGGCCAGGGTCTTGGGAGTCGGTGTGTTGGTCATGTCCCCACTCTGCGCCCGGAACCGGTCTCGTGTCTGTCCGGAAGGTCCCTGATCCGGCCCTGATGCGTCCCTGAGGACCTGGGCCGGGCCGGCGGGTGGGGGCGGATACGCTGGCCGCATCATGAGCGAACTCAGCCACACCGAGGCGAACGGCGGAGTGCGCGTGCGGTTCTGCCCGTCGCCGACGGGCATCCCGCACGTGGGCCTGGTCCGCACCGCGCTGTTCAACTGGGCCTACGCCCGCCACACCGGCGGCACCTTCGTGTTCCGGATCGAGGACACCGACGCCGCCCGGGACAGCGAGGAGTCATACCTCCAGCTGCTCGAGGCGATGCGTTGGCTCGGCCTGGACTGGGACGAGGGTGTCGAGGTCGGCGGTCCGCACGCGCCCTACCGGCAGTCCCAGCGTGGCGACATCTACGCCGACGTGGTCGCGAAGCTGGTCGCGGCGGGTCGTGTCTACGAGTCGTTCTCGAGCCCTGAGGAGATCGAGGCACGCCACCGTGCTGCTGGCCGGGACCCCAAGCTGGGCTACGACAACCACGACCGCCACCTGACACAGGACCAGCGGACGGCGCTGCGCGCCCAGGGCCGGGAGCCGGTGCTGCGGCTACGGATGCCTGACGAGGACATCACGTTCACCGACCTGATCCGCGGCGAGGTCACCTTCGCCACCGGCAGCGTGCCGGACTTCGTCGTCGTCCGGGGCGGCGGCCAGCCGTTGTACACGCTGGTGAACCCGGTGGACGACGCGCTGATGGGGATCACCCACGTGCTACGCGGGGAGGACCTGCTCTCCTCCACCCCGCGGCAGGTTGCCCTGTACCAGGCGCTGGTGGACATCGATGTTGCGCAACGGGTTCCGCTGTTCGGTCACCTTCCCTCCGTGCTGGGGGAGGGGAACCGGAAGCTGTCCAAGCGAGACCCGGAGTCGAACCTGTTCCGGTACCGGGAGCGCGGGTTCCTGCCCGAGGGGCTGCTGAACTACCTCGCGCTGCTCGGCTGGTCGATCGCCCCGGACCGTGACCTGTTCACCGTCGCCGAGCTCGTCGCCGCGTTCGACATCGCCGACGTCAACGCCAACCCGGCCCGCTTCGACCTGGCCAAGGCCGAGGCGATCAACGCCGAGCACATCCGCCGGCTGCCCCTGGACGACCTCACGGCCCGGCTGGTCCCCTACCTGCAGGCCGCCGACCTGGTCCCGGCCGCGGCCACCCCGCGCCAGCTGGACGTGCTCTCGGCGGCGGCGCCGCTGATCCAGACCCGGATCCAGCTGCTCGGCGAGGCGGTGGGGATGCTGGGCTTCCTGCTGGCCGAGGGTCTGGTGGAGATCGAGCCCGACGCCCTGGCCCAGGTGAGCAAGGACCCAGCCGGCAGCCACGCCGTCCTGCTCGCCGCTGAGCAGGCGCTCGCCGGGCTGGACGAACAGGCCTGGCGGTCCGAGCACCTCCAAGAGGTGCTGCGGGCCGCGATCGTGGACGCGCTCGGCATCAAGCCGCGGCTCGCGTTCACTCCGCTGCGGGTGGCCGTCAGCGGACGGCGGGTCTCGCCGCCTTTGTTCGAATCGATGGAGATCCTCGGCCGGCCGGTGACCCTCGACCGGGTCCGGGCGTTGGCCGGGATGCTCGCGCCGGCGCCGTGAGCGACGAGGACGTGCGGCTGGGCCCGGCGGCGGCCGGCTTCTTCCCGGTCGTGCCCGGTGATGCCCACCTGCCCGGCCCACCCGAGGCCTGGCAGGTGCGTCGCTACTCCCAGCTGCTGCGCGGACCGAACCACGCCTGGTGGCGGCCGCTGCTCTCGGCGGCCGTCGTGGGCGCCTGGCTGTTCGCCATGGTCGTCGTGTTCGGCGTGGCGATGGCCACTGCGATGGCGATGTCGGGGTCGCTGGGCCCGGCCGGCGAGCTGCGTGAGGACCAACTCCAGGAGTGGGGGGTCAGCCCGTCCGGTCTGCTGCTGACCAACCTGATGCTGGCCATGCTGATTCCGGTGGCACAGTCCGCGGTGTGGGCCGGGCACGGCTGGCGGCCCCGATGGGTGGCGTCGGTGGCCGGTGGGGTGCGCTGGGCCTGGCTGATGCGCTGCTACGCCACGGCGCTGCTCGTCCTCCTGCTGGTCAACGTCGTCCTGGTGGTCCTGGACGGCGGTCTGGGTCAGCTCTCGCCCGAGCCCCAGGCGGGGCTGTACGTGCTCGTGGTCCTGCTGACCACGCCGCTGCAGGCGGCCGGTGAGGAGTACCTGTTCCGGGGTTGGCTGAGCCAGGCGGTCGGGTCGTGGTTCGCCGGCGCCGCGCTCGGTGCCGTGGCCGCGGCCGTGGTCTCCGGGCTGCTGTTCGCCTTCGCCCACGGCCAGCAGAACCCGTGGCTGTTCGCCGACCGGTTCCTGTTCTCCCTGGCGGCGTCCTGGCTGGTCTGGCGCACCGGCGGTCTGGAGGCCTCGATCGCGCTGCACGGCGCGTTCAACCTGCTCGCCTTCGCGGCGGCCCTGCTCACCGGCCAGCTCAGCGCCACCGTCACCGCCACCGAGGCGACGCCCCTGATGGTCGGGGTCGACCTGGTCATCATGGTGGTCAGTGCCGTCGCGCTGGCCCGCCTGGCCCGCCGGTACGGGGTGCTGAACCGGTTCCGGCCGCCCGGTGTGGCCTGAGCAGATCGACAGGGACTCCCGACTCAGGCCCGACTGGGTGCTCGCCCGGCGACACGCCCGGCGTGCCCGCCCGAGAGGCGTCCACAGCCGCTGCGGTCGGGGGTCCGACCGGCCGCCGCGGGCGCTGATGGATTTGGGAGCGGCTTGAGCGACCCGGTAAAGTCGTGGGTCGGGTCTCGGACGCCGACTCCGGCTGGTCGTGCGAGATACCCCCATGGGGTATGGTGTAATTGGCAGCACGACTGATTCTGGTTCAGTTAGTCTAGGTTCGAGTCCTGGTACCCCAGCGGCCCCGTTGTGTAGTGGCCTAGCACGCCGCCCTCTCAAGGCGGTAGCGCGGGTTCGAATCCCGTCGGGGCTACACGAGATCGGCCCCCGGCCTGGCGCCGGGGGCCGATCGGGTTTTGACTAGGGCCATGCGCTACGTCGAGGTCGACCTGTCCGCAGCGGTGTCCGTGGTCGGTCTGGGCACCTGGCAGTTCGGCAGCCGGGAGTGGGGCTACGGCGCCGACTACGACGAGAGGGAGGCGGTCGCCATCGTGCGGCGCGCCGTCCAGCTCGGCGTGACCCTGTTCGACACCGCGGAGGTCTACGGCTTCGGGCGCAGTGAGCGGATCCTCGGCGCTGCCCTGCGGGCGGCTGGTGCCGACCTCGACCAGGTCGTGCTCGCCACCAAGCTGATGCCGGTGCTGCCCTCAGTCGCAGCCGTCGAGCAGCGCGGCGTGGCCAGTGCACGCCGGATCGGCGTGCGTCGGCTGGATCTCTACCAGGTGCACCAGGCCAACCGGCTGACCCCGGACCCGGTCCTGATGCGTGGCATGGCCTCGCTGCAGCAGGTCGGACTGGTCGACCAGGTGGGGGTGAGCAACTACTCCCTGTCCCGGTGGCAGGCCGCCGACGAGGCCCTGGCCGCCGCGCGGGCTGCGCTGGACCCGGCACCGCCCGGTGGCGGTGTCGTGGTGTCGAACCAGGTGCAGTACAGCCTGGTGCACCGGGCGCCGGAGGCGGAGCTGCTGCCGTTCGCGACCGCCAACCGCCGCCTGATCATCGCCTACAGCCCGCTCGCGCAGGGTTTCCTGTCCGCCAGCGCGCGTCCGAACGACCCGCCCCGGTCCGGGGTCCGGGCGGCCAACCCCCTGTTCCTGCCGGAGAACGTGGCCGCCGCCGCCGAGCTGTTCGACCTGTTGCGTGACATCGCGGCCACTCACCAGGTCGCCCCGGCCCAGATCGCCCTGGCCTGGGTTGTTCGCGCGCCGTGCGTGGCGGCCATCCCCGGAGCCTCCTCGGTGGCCCAGCTGGAGAGCAACGTCGAGGCGGCACAGATCGTGCTGGGTGAGCAGGAGATGGCCGCGCTCAGCGCGGCCGCGGCACGGTTCACCCCGATCGGTGGGGCGCGGGCGGTGCCGGCCCTGATCCGGGCCCGGCGCCGCCGCCGGTCCTGACCGCCTCGGCAGGCCCGGTCAGCCGACGGCGGCCAGGGCGGCGGTCAGCCGGTCGGCCGCTGCCACCACCGCAGCGGCGTGCTGGCGTCCCGGGTGCCGGGTGAAGCGCTCGACCGGACCGGACACCGACATGGCGGCCACCACACGACCGAAGGGCCCGCGCACCGGAGCGGAGACCGAGGCGACGCCCGGCTCGCGCTCGGACAGGCTCTGCGCCCAGCCCCGCCGGCGGACACCGGACAGCGTAGTGGCGGTGAACCGCGCACCCTTCAGGCCGCGGTGCAGCCGGTCCGGCTCCTCCCAGGCCAGCAGAACCTGGGCAGCACTGCCGGCCAGCATGGTCAGCGTGGCGCCGACCGGGATGGTGTCCCGCAGCCCGATCGGGCGCTCAGCCGCGGCCACACACAGGCGCAGCTCGCCCTGGCGACGGTAGAGCTGGGCCGACTCACCGGTCCGGTCGCGCAGCGCGGCCAGCACCGGGCCGGCCGCGGCGATCAGCCGGTCCTCACCGGCCGCGGCGGCCAGCTCGGCCAACCGTGGCCCGAGGACGAACCGTCCCTGCATGTCGCGGGCGACGAGCCGATAGTGCTCGAGGGCCACTGCGAGCCGGTGCGCCGTCGGCCGGGCCAGCCCGGTGGCGGAGACCAACTGGGCCAGAGTCGCCGGACCGGCCTCGAGCGAGGCCAGCACAACGGCCGCCTTGTCCAGGACGCCGACACCACTGCCGGTCGCTGCGCGCTGCGCGGGGGTGTCCACGGAGCGATACTGCCGTCTCATTTGGTGAGACGCAAGCGCATCAGCGGCAGCCCTCGGAGCAGGCTGGGGGCACACGGCGGCGTCGTGGTCATCGGACGAGGAGGACTCAGGTGGGACGCACACTGGCGGAGAAGGTCTGGGACGCGCATCTGGTGCGGCGCGGCAGCGGGGGAGAGCCCGATCTGCTCTACATCGATCTGCACCTGGTCCACGAGGTGACCAGCCCCCAGGCCTTCGACGGCCTGCGGCTGGCCGGACGCGGCGTCCGTCGCCCGGACCTGACCCTGGCCACCGAGGACCACAACGTGCCCACCGTCGACATCGACGCCCCCATCGCCGACCCGGTCAGCCGCATCCAGATCGAGACGTTACGGCGCAACTGTGCCGAGTTCGGTGTCCGGCTGCACCCGTTGGGTGACGCCGAGCAGGGCATCGTGCATGTCGTCGGGCCACAGCTCGGCCTGACCCAGCCGGGGATGACGGTGGTCTGCGGCGACTCGCACACCTCGACCCACGGCGCCTTCGGCGCCTTGGCCTTCGGCATCGGCACCAGTGAGGTCGAGCACGTGTTGGCCACCCAGACGTTGCCGCTCAAGCCCTTCAGGACGATGGCCATCACCGTCGACGGACAGCTGCCCGAGGGCTCCACGGCCAAGGACATCATCCTCGCCGTGATCGCGAAGATCGGCACCGGCGGTGGCCAGGGGTACGTGCTGGAGTACCGCGGCGAGGCGATCCGGGCGCTGTCCATGGAAGCGCGGATGACCGTCTGCAACATGTCGATCGAGGCGGGTGCCCGGGCGGGGATGATCGCGCCGGACCGGACCACGTTCGACTACCTCGCGGGGCGCCCGCACGCGCCGTCCGGCGCCGACTGGGACGCCGCGGTGGCAGGCTGGTCCCAGTTGGCCACCGACTCGGACGCGGTCTTCGACGCCGAGGTGGCGCTCGACGCCGCCGACATCGAGCCGTTCGTCACCTGGGGTACCAACCCCGGCCAAGGGCTTGCCCTGTCCGGCGTGGTGCCGGACCCGGAGTCGTTCGCCGACGCCAGTGAGGTCGCTGCGGCCGGGCGGGCACTGGAGTACATGGGCCTGGCACCCGGAACGCCGTTGCGCGACGTCGCGGTCGACACGGTGTTCATCGGGTCGTGCACCAACGGTCGGATCGAGGACCTGCGGGCCGCGGCCGAGGTGATGCAGGGGCGGCACAAGGCCGAGCGGGTGCGGGTGCTCGTCGTGCCCGGCTCAGACCGGGTGCGCCGTCAGGCCGAGGCGGAGGGCCTGGACAAGGTCTTCGTCGACTTCGGTGCCGAGTGGCGCAACGCAGGGTGCTCGATGTGCCTGGGGATGAACCCCGACCAGCTCGCGGTCGGCGAGCGCTCGGCGTCCACGTCCAACCGCAACTTCGAGGGTCGCCAGGGCAAGGGCGGGCGCACCCATCTGGTCTCCCCGCTGGTCGCCGCGGCGACCGCGGTGCGGGGCACTCTGTCCAGCCCTGCCGACCTCGACACCGACCTCGACGCGGTCCCGGCCCGTGCCTGACCGGCCGCCGCGGACGTCCAAGGAGAACGGAGACCATCCGATGGAGAAGTTTCTCAGCCACACCGGGATCGGCGTCCCGCTGCGCCGCTCCAACGTCGACACCGACCAGATCATCCCCGCCGTGTACTTGAAGCGGGTCAGCCGAACCGGCTTCGAGGACGGCCTGTTCGCCGCTTGGCGTGCCGACGCGGACTTCGTCCTGAACGTCGAGCCGTACTCCGGGGGCTCGGTTCTTGTCGCCGGAGCAGACTTCGGCACCGGATCCTCGCGCGAGCACGCCGTGTGGGCCTTGAAGGACTACGGGTTCCGAGTGGTCATCTCCTCCCGGTTCGCTGACATATTCCGCGGCAACAGTGGCAAGCAAGGCCTGCTCACCGCACAGCTGCCGCAGAGCGACGTGGAGCGGCTGTGGGAGGTGCTGGAGCAGTCGCCTGGCGCCGAGGTCACGGTCGATCTGGCCGAGCGCACGGTGGCGGTGAACGCGGCCGGCGGCACCGAGCTGGTGCTGCCGTTCGAGGTGGACGACTACACCCGCTGGCGGCTGATGGAGGGTTTTGACGACATCGGGCTGACCCTGCAGAACGTCGATGCCATAGACGCTTTCGAGTCCGTACGACCGCCCTGGCTGCCGACCACCCTGCCGGTGCGTTGACCGGCATCCGGGCGGTGGACGACGTCACCCGAGCTCCGCGCCGTACCGGGTTCTCCGGGGGACGAACCAGGCGAATGGATGCGTCGAAGGGCTACAGAACCCCTCCGACGACGTCGAGGTAGACCGAGTCGGGGCCTGGTTCGCGATGCCTGGCAAGGCGGTTGCGGCCTGGTGCCCGGCCCGGCGTCGGTCTGTCCGGCGACGGCCAGGCAGACGACCAGGGCGGGTAATCGTTACGACACAACGGCAATCTGCACGGGTCATGTTGGACTGATCGCCTCGTAACGGAATACCGTCATGTCCGAAGTCGGGCACCGGCCCGGCACCGTGTACCGGAGGAAACTGTGAACAAGGCAGAGCTCGTCGTGGCCCTCGAAGGTCGCCTCGGCAGCAAGAAGGCTGCGGCCGACGCGATCGAAGCCATCGTCGACACCGTCACCCGCGCGGTCGCGCGCGGTGAGAAGGTCGCCATCTCGGGCTTCGGTTCGTTCGAGAAGACCGTCCGGGGACCCCGGGTCGGGCGCAACCCGCGGACCGGCACCCCGGTCAAGATCAAGAAGACCTCGGTGCCCCGGTTCAAGCCCGGAACGGCTTTCAAGGACTACGTCGCCAACCCGAAGTCGCTGCCTAAGGTGAGCGCCGTCTCGGCGACCACAGCGGCCCGCAGTGCCGCTCGCGCGGCCACCGCGGCGGCCAAGGCGTCCACGTCGGCGGCCCGGAAGGCGACCGCGAAGGCCCCGGCCAAGAAGGCGACTGTCGCCAAGGCGACGACCACGCGCTCGGCGGCCAAGGCGACCCCGGCCAGGAAGACCACCGCGGCAGCCAAGAGGACCACCACCCCGGCGAAGAAGGCCACCACCCGCACGGCGGCCAAGGCGTCGCCCGCGCGGGCCACCCGGTCGACCGCGAAGGCACCGGCCAAGGCAGCGGCCAAGAGGACCACCAGGACCGCGGCGCCGGCGACGAAGACCGCTGCCAAGCGGACCACCACCACCCCGCACGCCGGCGCGCGCCACCGCCAAGACCACCGCCAAGACCGCGGCCAAGACCCCGGCCAAGACCGCCGCCAAGCGCACCACGGCCGCCCGGTCGACCGCCAAGGCACCGGCTCGGCGCACCGCCAAGAAGGCCTGAGGGCACACGCCCCCAGGCCTTGTCCGAACCGCACCCGGCGGGCCGCACCGTGACAGGCGGCCCGCCGTGTCGTGTTCATGGCGTCGATGCCGGGCCATGCCGACCGGTGGGTGCACCATGGGTCGCATGAAGGACGACGTGCTGACCGTCCACGGCGGCAACCCGCTGCGCGGGACGATCGCGGTGCGAGGCGCGAAGAACTTCGTCTCCAAGGCGATGGTCGCCTCGCTGCTCGGCGAGCGGCCGAGCCGGCTGGCCAACGTGCCACAGATCCGAGACGTGGTCGTGGTCACCGGGCTGCTGGAGGCGCACGGCGTCCGGGTGACTCACGACGGCGCCGCCGACCGGCTCGAGCTCGACCCGGCCAACGTCGAACGCGCCCACGTCGCCGACATCGACGCGCTTGCCGGCTCCAGCCGGATCCCGATCCTGTTCTGCGGCCCGCTTTTGCATCGCCTTGGCGAGGCGTTCATTCCCGACCTCGGCGGCTGCCGGATCGGCGACCGACCCATCAACTACCATCTCGACGTGCTGCGTCGCTTCGGTGCGGTGGTCGAGAAACGCCCTCAGGGGATCGCGCTGGTGGCGCCGCGCCGCCTGCAGGGCACCAAGTTGGAGCTGCCCTATCCCAGCGTCGGGACCACCGAGCAGGTGCTGCTCACCGCGGTGCGGGCCGAGGGCGTGACCGAGCTGCGCAACGCCGCCATCGAGCCCGAGATCATGGATCTGATCGCGGCGCTGCAGAAGATGGGTGCGATCATCAGTGTCGAGGTCGACCGGGTGATCCGGATCGAGGGTGTGGACGCGCTCGGCGGCTTCGTCCACCGCGCCCTGCCGGACCGGATCGAGGCGGCGAGCTGGGCCTGCGCGGCGTTGGCCACCGGTGGCGACATCACCGTTCGGGGCGCCCGGCAGCTGGAGATGATGACGTTCCTCAACGTGTTCCGCAAGGTCGGCGGACTCCTGGACATCGACGACGAGGGGATCAGGTTCCGCCACCCCGGCGGCACGCTCAGCTCCCTGGTCATCGAGACTGCCGTACATCCCGGGTTCATGACCGACTGGCAGCAGCCGCTGGTGGTGGCACTGACCCAGGCGAAGGGCCTGTCCATCGTCCACGAGACGGTCTACGAGAATCGGTTCGGCTTCACCAACGCACTGCATGAGATGGGCGCCCAGATCCAGCTCTACCGGGAGTGCCTGGGTGGGCTGGCGTGTCGGTTCGGCCAGCGTAACTTCAAGCACTCGGCGGTGGTCAGCGGCCCCAGCCCGTTGCACGGCGCCGACATCGAGGTGCCCGACCTGCGCGGCGGGTTCAGCCACCTGATCGCCGCGCTGGCTGCTGAGGGCACCTCGCACGTCGGCGGAATCGGCATCATCGACCGTGGCTATGAACGGTTCCAGGACAAGCTGGACGCCCTCGGTGCCGGGTATGAGCGCTGAGCCGGGCCGCGGCGACGGCCAGGGCGAGCAGCCGAGCGATGGGCTGCGGGTCAGCCGGTCGGACGCTCGACCGCCTGCGCCGCACCGGGATCGGACAGCACCCCGATCCGGCCGAGTCGCAGCGCCGTCACCCGGCCCGAGCCGTCGGTCTCGACAGTGAGCCGCTGACCCACACGAAGATGTCGCAATCCGCTGCGCGCGAAGGCGTCGGCGCCGAACGGCAGGACGGCGCCCGCGTCGTCGACCAACGCTCCGGTGCCTTCGCCAGGGTCGAAGCGGTGCACGGTGGCCTGCATGTCCTCAGGGTAGGCCCCGACCCGGGTGAACTCGCCCTGGGCGGGCGCGTCCAGGGCCCGGCGGGTGTGTGGGCCGACGCCCAGAGCCAGGGCGTGGCGCAGGTCGTCGGCGGTGTCGACGTCGCGGCGCAGCCGTGGCAGGTCCAGGACGAGCACGGCCGCGCCGCGCCGTCGGTGCGCGGCCAGCGAGCTCGGCCCGAAGGCCGGGTCGAGGGCGTGCGCGCCGGCGGCGGCGAGCAGTACGGTGCCGACGGCGGCGGCGTCCGGGACGGCGACCGTGCGCGCGCCTGCCGTCAATGACGCGGCGGCGGCCTGCAGGGCGCTGGACAGGTCTTGCGCACGTAGGGCGGGCAGGTCGGCGAGTAGCACCGCGACCGGACCGGTCCGGTCGGCCAGGGCGGCCAGGCCGGCCCGCACGGCGCCGAGCAGGCCCGGGTCGTCCAGACGTTCGATGACCGGGCGCACACCCGGCCGGGAGCCGATCGTCCTGAGCACCGCCTCGTCCGCGCTCACCACGAGGACCTCGTCGACCAGGGGGCAGCCGAGAACCGCGGCCAGGGTGTCGTCGGCGATCGCCAGCGACAGGGCGGGCGAGGCGCCCAGTCGCGACTTGGCCCGCGGACCGCCCTTGACCGGCAGCACGATCGACCACGTGCCGCGGCGTCTCGGCCTGCCCGAGGAGGTGGGCAGGCCGGCGGACGGTTCGGACCACGGCACCCGGCGAGTCTTGCAGGAGTGCTCGACACCGGGCACGTCGGTGGGGAGGATGCCCCACGTGGACCCCGCGCGCGCGACCGAGCCGAGCCCCGAGCGCGCTCCACGCCACCTCAGTGCCGCCTACCGGTTTGTCAGGGGCCTGGTGCGTCCGCCGCTGATCGCCCTGACCCGCAGGGACTGGCGCGGTGCGCAGCACCTGCCCCGTACCGGCGGCTTCATCGCGGTCGGCAACCATGTCTCCTACCTCGACCCCCTGACCTTCTCCCACTTCCTGCTCGACAACGGCTGCCCGCCCCGGTTTCTCGGCAAGCAGTCGGTGTTCGACGTCCCGGTGCTCGGGCGGATCATCACCGCGGCCGGCCAGATCCCGGTGCACCGGGAGAGCGCGGACGCGGGCCGGGCCCTCGGTGCCGCCATGGCCGCCGTGCGGGCGGGGGAGTGCGTGGCCATCTACCCCGAGGCCACGCTGACCCGGGACCCGGACCTGTGGCCGATGACCGGCAAGACCGGGGCCGCGCGGATCGCGCTGACCACCGACTGCCCGGTGGTGCCGATCGCCCAGTGGGGCGCGCAGCGGATCCTGCCGCCGTACGCGAAGCGACCGCATCTGCTGCCCCGGGCGACGGTGCACGTCTGGGCGGGTCCGCCGGTGGACCTGTCCACCTTCGCCGACCGCGAGCTGACCGCGGCGACGCTGGAGGCGGCCACGGGCGCGATCATGGATGCGATCACGGGGCTGCTGGAGGGAATCCGCGGCGAGCAGGCGCCGGCGACCCGGTGGGACCCTCGCCAGCATGATCTGCCACGGACCGGGAACCCGAAGAGAGGATCGGGGTTGAGCCCCGGCGCGGAACCTGCGCCGGGTAGCGGGCGGTCTCGTCGCGATGGCCGGGTAGGCCGTCGGCGGCGTTGAGCCACACCCGCGGCCACGCTCACCTCACCGGTTCCGGTCGGTGCTGTCGCAGCCGTCCTGGTGCGCCGGGTCCCCGGCCCGGTCGAGCGCCTGGTCGAGGTCGGCCCACAGGTCCTCGACGTCCTCGACGCCGACCGAGAGCCGGACCAGGTTGTCGGGCACGACGTCCGGCTCGGCCGGGTGCCGGCGGCGCCGCTCCAAGGTCGACTCCACCCCACCCAGGCTGGTGGCGTGCACCCACAGCCCGGTGGCCGCGCAGACGGCCTCGGCGGCCGCAGCGCCACCGGCGACCTCCATCGAGACGATCGCGCCGAAGGTGTGCAGCTGCGCGGCCGCCCGCTCATGCCCCGGGTCGCCGGGCAGGCCCGGGTAGCGAAGACGGGTCAGCCGCGGGTCGCCGTCCAGCCGCCGGGCCAGCTCGGCCGCATTGGCGCAGGCCCGCTCGACGCGCAGGTGCAGGGTGCGCAGACCACGCAGAGCGAGCATCGCCTCCAACGGACCAGGCGTCGCCCCATGCAGGGTGCGGTGCGCGTACAGCGCCGTCCGCAGGGTCGCCGCATCGGTCACCGTCGCCCCGAGCAGGACGTCGCTGTGCCCGGACAGGTACTTGGTCACCGAGTGCACGACGACGTCGGCGCCGAGCTCCAGCGGCCGCTGGCCCAGGGGAGTGGCGAAGGTGTTGTCCACCGCGACCAGGGCCCCGACCTGCCGCCCCAGGTCGACCAGTGCCGGCAGGTCGGCGACCTCCAGCAGCGGGTTGGACGGCGACTCGAGCCAGAGCAGGTCGGCCGGCGCTGCGCCGTGCGAGGCCCCCGCACCCGTGCCACGTGCCGCGCGCGCCACCGCGTCGGTGTCGGCGAGAGGCACCCGGCGAAGCCTCATGACACCGGCCGTCTCGAGCTCGGTGAGCAGGGCCAGGGTGCCGTTGTATGCGCCGACCGGGGCCACCACCACGCCGCCGAGCGGGACCTGGGACAGCACGGCGGCAACCGCAGCCATGCCGGAGGAGAACAGCAGCGCAGCGCCTCCCTCCAGCGCGCCGAGGGCGGTCTCGAACGCCGTCCAGGTGGGGTTGGCCCACCGGCCGTAGCCCAGGTCGTCGTCGCGGGGCGGACCGGGCCGGGCAGCGTACGTCGAGGTCAGCTGAACGCTCTGGCCCAGCGGCGCGTTCGGGACCGGCTCATGCCGCCCGGCTGTGACGGCGAGGGTCTGGCGGGACAGGTGTGACCGGTGGGCCGACGGCATACCGGTGAGCGTACGGGGAGCGGGTATGGTCGGCCGCGATGGACAACGGGACGACGCGCAGCGGGGCCACCGACAGCCAGGCCATCACCAGCGAGGCCACCAACTCCGCCCCCGAGCCGGGTGCGGTCGAGGACGGCCGCCACGCCCCTGGGCGTCGGCCGCGAGTGGCCGTGGTCTTCGGCGGCCGGTCCGGTGAGCACGGGGTCAGCTGCGTGACAGCGGCCGGAGTGCTCGCCGCCATCGACCGGGACGCGTGGGACGTGGTCCCGATCGGTATCACCCGCACCGGCCGGTGGGTGCTGGCCGCCGACGACCCCAAGCGCTGGCGGATCGAGGCCGGCGCCCTGCCCGAGGTCGCCGACGACGAGGGCCCGAGGGTGCTGGTGCCGATCGAGACCGGTCCGGGCGAGCTGACCGTGCACGAGCCCGGTGAGGTGCCCAGGGCGCTGGGCAGCGTCGACGTGATCTTCCCCCTGCTGCACGGCCCGTTCGGCGAGGACGGCACCCTGCAGGGTCTGCTCGAGCTGGCCGACGTGCGCTATGTCGGGTCCGGGGTGCTGGCCAGCGCCGCGAGCATGGACAAGCACTTCATGAAGGTGCTGCTGGCCGGGGCGGGGCTGCCGATCGGGGAGTACGTGGTGGTCAGGGACGCCGACTGGCGCCGCCACCGCGACCGGGTGGCGCTGGACGTCGAGGAACTCGGCTACCCCGTGTTCGTCAAGCCCGCCCGGGCCGGGTCCAGCATCGGCATCACCAAGGTGCACAGCGCAGAGGACCTGGACGCCGCGGTCGAGGCGGCCCGACGGCACGACCCGAAGGTGATCATCGAGGCGATGGTGCCCGGACGCGAGATCGAGTGCGCGGTGCTGGAGAGCGTGGACGGCGGGCCCCCGGCCACCAGCCTGCCGGGGGAGATCGAGGTCGGCGGTGACCACGAGTTCTACGACTTCCAGGCGAAGTACCTCGATGAGGCCAGCGTCCGGTTGACCTGCCCGGCCGACCTGCCGGACGGCGTGGTGCGCAACGTGCGCGACCTGGCCGGGCGGGCCTTCGAGGCGATGGGCTGCGAGGGCCTGGCGCGCGTCGACTTCTTCGTCCAGCCCGACGGCGCCGTGGTGGTCAACGAGATCAACACCATGCCGGGGTTCACCCCGTTCTCGATGTACCCCCGGATGTGGGAGCAGACCGGCCTGCCCTACGAGGCGCTGGTGAACCGGCTGCTCACCCTGGCGCTGCGCCGTTCGACCGGGCTGCGCTGAGGGGTCAGCCGATGCAGGCTCGCCCGGTGGTCGGCAGGGCCCGGGCCACGGGTGCGGTGTCGACGAGGGCGACCGCCAGCGCGTCCCGGCCGTACTCGGCCGGCACCCGGACCTCCACGGCCGGGGAGCGGCCGTAGCTCGTCGCCGTCATCGGGTCGGAGTCGACCTCCAGCACCCAGTCCACGCCGTCCACCTCCAGGCAGGTGGCGGTGGTCGGGCCGATCTCGTTCAGGCCGCAGCGCAGCACCACGGCCGGTGACCCCCAGGACAGTGCCCCGGGCACGTCGAGGGGGGTCCGTGGTGAGTCGAGCACCGTGGCCGGGGCCTGCGCGAGCGCCGTCCGGCACTCGTCGAGGTCGGCAGACGGACCAGGGCGCAACTGCTCGGTGGCGGAGCAGGACAGGCTGACCGCTCCGGCCAAGAACACCCCGACGACGAGCGCCGTGGACGACGCCGCCCAGCGTCGGCTCATCGCCGGGCGACTCGGGTCGGACATCCCGGCGCCGGGCGAACGCTCAGATGTGGACGATCGTGCACGTCGTCGTCCGGGTGATCCCGGCGACCGACTGGATCTTGGCGATGACGAGCTTGCCCAGCTCGTCGGCATTGGTGGCCTCCACGCGTGCGATGACCTCGTAGGGGCCCATGACGTACTCGCACATCGTCACCCCGGTCAGCGTGGCGACCTCCCTGGCCACGTCCGACGCCTTGCCGGCCTCGGTCTGGATCAGGATGTAGGCCTCCACCATCTGGTCCTCCTGGCGCTATGGGACACCCGGCCGGGATCGGCCGAACGGCCCGGTCACGTTACCGTGTCGCCCCGACCTCACGGCAGGGGGGTGTTCGATCAATGGACGACGATGCGCCCGACGGCGAGCCCGACGGTGGGCCCGACGGTGGGCCCGGTTCGGAGTCGGACCTGCCTCCGGAGCGGGTGTCCGACCGGGGCGAGGACGTCGTCGTCCGGGGCATCATCGCTGCGCTGCCGCCGCTGCCGAGCTGGGTGAGCGTGGGCCCGGGAGACGACGCGGCAGTGCTCGACCTGGACGGACTGGCCGTACGCACCGGTCTGTCCGCAGGCCGGCTGGTCACCTCCATCGACACCCTGGTCGAGGGGCAGGACTTCCGCCTGAACTGGGCGACGGCGCACGACATCGGGGCCAAGACAGCGGCGCAGACCCTCGCGGACATCGCCGCGATGGGCGCTCGCCCGGTGGCCCTGCTGGTCAGCCTCGCCGCCCCGGGAAGCACGGGTACCGACTTCACCACCCAGCTCGGCCACGGGCTGACCGAGGAGTGCTCTCGGGCGGGTGCGGTGCTGGTCGGCGGCGACGTCTCCGCCGCCGACCAGGTCGTGCTGACCGGAACGGCGTTGGGCCTGGCCGTCTCGTCCGTCGTCACCCGGGCGGGGGCCCGGCCCGGGGATGTGCTCGCCCTGGCCGGACACACCGGTCCGTCGGCCGCGGGTCTGGCCACGCTGCAGAGCGGGCTGGTCGAGACCGGTGTCGATCCCGGGATCGACCGGCTCTCGCGCGAGTGGACGCGCGAACAGGCCACGGCCTTGGCTCGGGTGCTGGCGGCGCACCGGGTGCCCCGCCCGCCCTACTCGGCGGGTCCGGCCGCGGCGGCGGCCGGAGCGACGGCGCTGATCGACACCAGCGACGGGCTGCTGCGCGACGCGGCGCGGGTGGCCGAGTCCTCGAACGTGCTGCTCGACATCGAGCGCAGCCGGCTTCCGGTGGACCCGGTCCTGCCGCTGGTCGCCGGTCTGCTCGGCCGCCCCGATCTGGTGGACTCCTGGGTACTGACCGGGGGCGAGGACCACGCGTTGCTCGCCTGCTTCCCGCCGCGGGCCGCGAACGGGCTGCCGGAGGGATTCCGGGTGGTGGGTCGGGTGGTGGCCGCGGACGGCGTGGCCGGGGTCCGCGTCGACGGTCACGCCGTCAGCGGTCGCCTCGGCTGGCAGAGCTGGTAGCGCGGACCGCCGCTCACAAAGGGGCCCGATCGGGCGGGGGAGGGGGTCAGCGGGTGACCTTGCCGGCCTTGATGCACGAGGTGCAGACCTGCATCCGCTTCGGCGTCCCACCGACGACGGCCCGGATCCGCTGGATGTTGGGATTCCAGCGACGCTTGGTACGGCGGTGGGAGTGCGAGATGTTGTGACCGAAGCCCGGACCCTTGCCGCAGACGTCACAGGTGGCAGCCACGGTGGTATCTCCTGAAGTCAAGTGGTGAAGACGCGGTGGGTGAACCCGCGCCAGGCAACCACGACAGGCTAGCCGACAAGGCGGTCGCCCCCCAAAACGCACCCCTTGGCGTCCCCACAGGTCCGGGGCGCGCGGCGCCGAGCAGGGCTAGCCTGCCGTGCATGCTGGAGGCGATCGACGCCCGGGCGGCCCGGCACTGGGCGGTCGCCGCGCTGACCGCCCTGGGCGAGGCGCGGGAGGAGCTCGACGCCCTGAACGTCTTCCCGGTGCCCGACGGGGACACCGGGACCAACCTGTACCTGACCGTCCAGGCGGCCGTCGAAGCGATCACCACCCTGCCGCGCCGGGCCGGCGTCCACGAGGTCATCGAGGCGTTCGCGCACGGCGCGCTGATGGGAGCCCGCGGCAGCTCCGGGATCATTGCCGCGCAGCTGCTGCGCGGCTGGGCCGACGTCCTGGCCGAGCGCGAGCGGCTGGACGGACCGGCCGCCAAGGAGGCGGTGCGCCGTGCCGACGAGCAGGCGTGGGCCGCGGTGGCCGAGCCGGTCGAGGGCACGGTGCTGTCGGTGAGCCGGGCCGCGGCGCAAGCCGCCCAGGTGGCCGGTGAGGCGCTGCCGGAGGTGGTGACCGCGATGGTCACTGCGGCCCGGGAGGCGCTCGCCCGCACTCCCGACCAGCTCGAGGTGTTACGCCGCGCGGGTGTGGTGGACGCGGGCGGGCGTGGCTACCTGGTGCTGCTGGAGACCCTCGATGACCTCGTGCGCCGTCGGCCGTCGCCGAGCCGTCGCCAGGCCGCGGCGCTGCGCGCGCAGTCGAACGCCGAGGCGGCCGGCTGTGGTGACGGCCGCCTCGCCGACCGCTCCGGCCCCGGTGTACACCTCCGGGGTGCACACGGGTCCGATCTCATGGCGCACCTGCGCGAGGGCGGCCCGGCCTACGAGGTGATGTACCTGCTGGACGCCGACCCGGAGGCGGTCTCGACGCTGCGGACCCGGCTGGCCGGCCTGGGCGACAGCCTCGTCGTCGTCGGTGGCGGCGGGCTGTGGCACGTCCACGTGCACGTGCACGACCCGGGCGCCGCGGTGGAGGCGGGCATCGAGGCGGGCCGCCCGCACCGGTTGCGGATCCTGCACTTCGCCGAGCAGGCCAGCGCCCGGGCGGTGGCCTCATCAGGTGCTCAGGCACCCGCGGTGGGCCTGGTTGCCTGCGCGGCCGGTCCGGGCCTGGCCGCCCTGTTCGCCGAGGCCGGCGCCCAGGTGGTCACCGGCTCGCGGCCCTCGATGGGGCAGCTCCTCTGCGCGATCCGGGCCACCGGCGCCGGTTCGGTGGTGGTTCTGCCGAACGACCCGGACACCCACGAGGTGGCCCGGGCCGCAGCCCGGATGGCCCGCCAGGAGCAGCTACGGGTCAGCGTGCTGCCCACCCGGGCCCAGGTCCACGGGCTGGCTGCGGCGGCCGTGCATGACCCGGCCCGGGGGATGGACGAGGACGTGGTGCACATGTCCGCCGCCGCCGGGGCCGCCCGGGACGGCGCGGTGACAGTGGCCGTCCGGGAGGCGATCACCACCGCCGGGATCTGCCGTCCGGGCGACGTGCTGGGCATCGTCTCGGGGGACATCGCCGTGGTCGGCCACGACCATATGACGGTGGGCTGCGCCGTCCTGGACCGGCTGCTCACCGGCGGTGGGGAGCTGGTCAGCCTGGTCGGCGGGGACGGGGTGGACGACAGCCTGCTCGAGGCGTTGCGCGACCACGTGCGGATCGGCAGGCCGGGCGTCGAGGTCGTCGTCCTAGACGGCGGGCAGCCGCGCTACCCGCTGCTGGTCGGTGTCGAGTGAGAGCACCAGGCGAGCCGGAACGCCCATCGCCATGCCTGATCTGAGGCTGACCGACCCGTTGCGTCCGGTGGTCGGTTCGATCGCGGCCAAGCTGGACAGGCACCTCGGGCTGCGCACCGTCGGGGACCTGCTGCGGCATTACCCACGCCGCTATCTGCGTCTGGGCGAGCTCACCGCGATCCGCGACCTGCCGGACGGTCAGGACGTCTCCCTGGTCGCCGAGGTCGCGACCACCCAGCTGCTGCCGATGCGCCAGCGCCGCGGGAAGCTGCTTCAGGTGGTGGTCACCGACGGCACCGACCGGCTGCGGATGACCTTCTTCAACGCGCAGAAGTTCTCCGGTGCCTTCCAGACCGGCCGGCGGATGGTGTTCTCCGGCCGGGTCGAGGAGTTCCGGCATGTGCGTCAGCTCACCCACCCGACCTGGACCCCGATCGGCGACGACGTCGACGCCGACGAGATGGTCAACCGGCCGATCCCGATCTACCCACTGGCCGGACCGGTCAAGCGGCAGCAGGTGGTCGCCGCGGTGGCGACCGTGCTGGACATCCTGCAGGCCCAACCCCCACTACCCGACCCGTTGCCCCGTCAGCTGCGCGAGCGGTTGGAGCTGGCCGAGCTCGGGCAGGCCCTGGAGGGCATCCACCGGCCGGTGCAGATCGAGCAGGCCTATGCCATGCGCCGGCGCTTCTCCTTCGAAGAGGCGTTCGTGCTGCAGACCGTGCTGGCCCGGCGGCGGGCCGCGGGCCTGGCCGAACCGGCGACGCCGCGGCGCGCCGTCCCGGGTGGTGTGCTGGAGGCCTTCGACGACGCCCTGCCGTTCGAGCTGACCGCGGGCCAGCGCGAGGTCGGCGAGCACATCGCGCAGGACCTGGCCGGCACCCGCCCGATGCACCGGCTGCTGCAGGGCGAGGTCGGCTCAGGCAAGACCGTGGTCGCGCTGCGAGCGATGCTCACCGTCGTCGACGCCGGTGCCCAGGCGGCGTTGCTCGCGCCCACCGAGGTGCTGGCCGCCCAGCACCACCGCACCATCACCGCCCTGCTCGGCGACCTGGCCGACCAGGGGCTGTTCGGCGCGGCGGCGGCGTCGACGAAGGTGGTACTGATCACCGGGTCGCTGTCCACGCCGGCCCGGCGGGCGGCGCTGCTGGACGCGGCGAGCGGGTCAGCCGGCATCGTGGTCGGCACGCACGCCCTGCTGCAGGAGCACGTCGGCTTCGCCGACCTCGGTCTGGTCGTGGTCGACGAGCAGCACCGGTTCGGGGTCGAGCAGCGGGACGTGTTGCGCGAGAAGGGACGCACGACCCCGCACCTGCTGGTGATGACGGCCACGCCGATCCCGCGCACGGTGGCGATGACGGTCTTCGGGGACCTGGAGACCTCGACCCTGGTCGAGGTGCCGGCCGGGCGCAGCCCGGTGGCCACCCACGTGGTGCCGCTCACGGACAGTCCGGCCTGGCACGAGCGGGTGTGGCAGCGGGTGGCCGAGGAGGCCGGGCGTGGACACCAGGCGTTCGTCGTCTGCCCGCGGATCGGTGCGGACGACGAGCCGGATGGTGGCGACCAGGACGGTGAGGACCAGGACGCCGCGCCGCCGGAGGAGCCCGGCGACGGCGCGGGTCGTGGACCGACCCGGCCGCTGCGCGGCGTCCTGGCCACCCTCGCCGAGCTGCGCACCCACCCCGCCCTGGCCGGGCTGCGGATCGAGATGCTGCACGGGCGGATGCCCGCCGAGGAGCGCGAGGCGGTGATGGGCGCGGTCGCCGCGGGCCACGTCGACGTGCTGGTCGCCACCACCGTGATCGAGGTCGGCGTCGACGTCCCGAACGCGACGGCGATGGTGGTGCTGGACGCCGACCGGTTCGGAGTCTCCCAGCTGCACCAGCTGCGCGGCCGGATCGGGCGGGGCAGTGCCGGCGGGGTGTGCCTGTTGGTCACCGATGCACCGAGAGACAACCCCGCCCGGGTCCGGTTGGCGGCGGTGGCCGCGACGACGGACGGCTTCGAGCTGGCTCGCGTCGACCTGGAACAGCGCCGTGAGGGCGACGTGCTCGGTGCCCGCCAGTCGGGCGGACGGTCCTCGTTGCGGGTGCTGCGGGTGCTGCGCGATGAACAGCTCATCGAGCAGGCCCGGCACGAGGCGACGGCAGTGGTCGCGGCGGACCCGCAGCTCGCCGACCACCCGGCGCTGGCCGCGGCGCTGACCGAGCTGGTGGACGCCGACCAGCAGGCCTACCTCGAGCGTGGCTGACCCGCCGGTGTGCCACACCTCCACCGTGGTGCTCGGCTGCGCCATCTGGACGGCCAACCGGACAATGGGGCCATGACGCGGATCATCGCCGGCATCGCCGGGGGGCGGCGGATCGAGGTGCCGGCGGGACAGGCGACCCGGCCGACCACGGACCGGGTCCGGGAGGCGCTGTTCTCCGCGCTCGAGGCGCGCGATGCGGTACGGGGCGCCCGGGTGCTGGACCTCTTCTCCGGCTCCGGTGCCCTCGGGCTGGAGGCGGCCAGCCGCGGGGCCGCCGAGGTGGTGCTGGTGGACTGCTCCCGGGCGGCAATCGAGGTGGCCCGACGCAACGTCGTGCTGGTCGGTGCGGCGCGGGTCAGCGTGGTGCTGTCCTCGGTCGAGCGCTACCTGACCGGCCGCAGTCCCCGGCCCGCCGACCTGGTGCTGGCCGACCCGCCCTACTGGTTCTCCGAGGGCGAGCTGGCCACGGTGCTCGACCGGCTCGCTGGCGGCTGGCTGACCCCCGACGCCCTGGTGGTGGTCGAGCGCAGCGGCCGCGGCCCCGAGCCGCGCTGGCCCGCCGGGCTGGCCCGGTCCTGGGTGCGCCGCTACGGCGAGACGGCGCTGTGGCATGCCGTGCCGGTCGAGGACCGGACGGACCAGGAGCACCAGGACCGCGCCGAGGCGTAGCCGGGCTCCCGGCCGGATCGGTAGGTTGCCGTGCATGCGTCGCTGCGTCTGCCCCGGCAGCTACGACCCGATCACCAACGGTCACCTCGACGTGATCGGCCGGGCCGCCGCCCTGTTCGACGAGGTCGTCGTCACGGTGCTGACCAACCCGGCCAAGCAGGGCACCTTCGAGCTGCCGCTGCGGCTGCGCCTGATCGAGGCCGCCCTGTCGGGCCTGGACGGCGCGGTGCGCGAGCAGGTCCGCATCGAGTCCACCAGCGGCGAGCTGCTCGTCGACCACTGCCGCAGGATCGGTGCCGTGGCCGTGGTCAAGGGGCTGCGCTCCGGCAGCGACTTCGTCTATGAGCTGCCGATGGCCCTGATGAACCGGTACCTGTCCGGCCTGGAGACCGTCTTCCTGCCCGGCGACCCGGCTCTGGGGCACGTCTCCAGCAGCCTGGTCAAGGAGGTCGCGCTGCTCGGCGGAGACGTCGGCGGGCTGGTCCCGCCCGCCGTGCACGAGGCGCTGGCCGCCCTCGTTTTGGAGAGGGACGGCGGCGCCGGGTAGCCTTTCTCCTCGGCCGACCCGGTGCCGGGCCCGTGTGCGTCGGAGCGGCTGCGGTCATGCGCGGTCCCGGAGACCATCCCGGGTCGGGCAGGAGCTACGTCGAGGAAGGTGCACCATCCGCCTGGATCCGCGCTCGCCCCTGGTCATCGACACCCGAGAGCTGGGACGGCGCCCCGGAGCGATGCGGACGCTCATCCGCGTCGTCGCCGCCCCTGCCGACCTCCGGACCGACGTGATCGGCGTCCCCGAGGGCGACGACATCGAGCTGGACCTGCGGCTCGAGTCGGTGCTCGAGGGCGTTCTCGTCTCCGGCTCGGTGCGATGTCGAGCTGTGGGGGAGTGCGTTCGGTGCCTGGACGCCGTCGACCACCCCGTCGACGTGCACCTGACCGAGCTGTACGCCTACCCCGACCGGCAGCTGCCGGACGACGGTGACGAGGACGGCGAGGTGCGTGAGCTTCAGGACGAGCTGATCGACCTGGACGGCGCCCTGCGCGACACGGTGGTGCCCGCACTGCCGTACCGACCGCTGTGCCGGGCGGACTGCCCAGGCCTGTGCCCCGAGTGCGGGGTGCGCCTGGCCGACCATCCGGGACACGGGCACCACAGCACCGACCCACGCTGGGCGGCGCTGGAGGGGCTGGACGTGGAGTCCGTCCCGAAGCCGTCATCCTGAACCACCGACCAGCACCAACCGAGGAGCACACAGTGGCCGTCCCCAAGCGGAAGATGTCCCGCAGCAACACGCGGTCCCGCCGCTCGCAGTGGAAGGCGGCCCCGACCACCCTGACCGAGCGGGTCGAGGGCGGCCAGGTGAGCTACTCCCGACCGCACCAGGCCCGGGTCGTCACCGACTCGGCCGGTACCCCGCTCTACCTCGAGTACAAGGGCCGCAAGGTCAAGGACCTCTGAGGGCCCACCTGTCATGGGGGGCCGACAGGACGCCGAGGACACCGACGGGCCGCAACGCCTCGAGCGTCTCCAGGCACGGCTTGGGGTGCGGCTTGAGCCGGGCCTGCTCAGGCGCACCCTGACCCACCGCTCGTACGCGTATGAGAACGGGGGGCTGCCGACCAACGAACGGTTGGAGTTCCTCGGCGACGCGGTGCTCGGTCTGGTCGTCACCGCCACCCTCTTCGCCCGCCACCCCGACCTGGCCGAGGGCCAGCTCGCCAAGCTGCGGGCCTCGGTGGTCAACATGCGGGCCCTGGCCGGCGTGGCCCGTTCGCTGGACCTGGGCGACCATCTCCTGCTCGGCCGGGGTGAGACCTCGAGCGGCGGCGCCGACAAGTCCTCCATCCTCGCCGACACCCTCGAGGCCCTGATCGGCGCCACCTACCACGAGCACGGCATGGCCGTCGCCGAACAGTTGGTGCACCGACTCGTCGACGACCTGCTCGTGGACGCCGCGGCCAAGGGCGCCGGTCTGGACTGGAAGACCAGCCTGCAGGAACGCACCGCGCTGCTGAACCTCGGCGTCCCGGAGTACTCGGTTCGCGAGGAAGGGCCCGACCACGCCAAGGTCTTCCACGCCGAGGCCCTGGTCGGTTCCCGCACGCTAGGTACCGGCAGCGGGCGCAGCAAGAAGGAGGCGGAGCAGATCGCCGCCTCCGCCGCCTACACGGTGCTGGCCCGCGAGCACCCGGGCGCCCAGGACGGCGCCCTGCCGGCGGGCGGCTGAGCCGCGCCGTGCCGGAGCTGCCCGAGGTCGAGGTGGTACGGCGCGGGCTGGAGCGATGGGTCCGCGGCGCCAGCGTCGCCGCCGTCGAGGTGGCCCATCCGCGCCCGGTTCGGCGGCACCTGGCCGGACCCGGCGACTTCGCCGCCCGGTTGACCGGGACGACGGTGCGCGCGGTGCAGCGCCGCGGAAAGTTCCTCTGGCTGGTGCTCGACGGGGCGGTGCCCGACGCCGACACGGAGGATCCGGACGTCGCCGCCGCGCTGCTGGCCCACCTCGGGATGAGCGGGCAGATCGTGCTGCAGCCGCCGGCCGCTGCCCGCGAGGCGCACCTGCGGGTCCGGATCGCCCTGACCGGCGGTCCGGCCGGGCGGCAGGGGCGGGAGCTGCGCTTCGTCGACCAGCGGATGTTCGGCGGTCTGTCGCTCGCCGACCTGGTGCCGACCGCCGACGGGCTGGCACCGCACCGGGTTCCGCAGCCGGTGGCCCACATCGCCCGCGACCTGCTGGACGAGAACCTGGACCGACCTGCCCTCGTCGCCCGGATCCGCCGCCGCCGCAGCGGCATCAAGCGGGTGCTGCTGGACCAGCAAGTGGTCTCGGGGATCGGCAACATCTACGCCGACGAGGCGCTGTGGCGTTCGCGGCTGCACTACGACCGCGGTGCCGACACGCTGTCGCCCGCCCGGGTGCGCACCCTGCTGGACCACGTGGCCGAGGTGATGCAGGAGGCGCTCGAGGTCGGCGGCACGAGCTTCGACTCCCTCTACGTCAACGTCAACGGTGAGTCCGGCTACTTCGAGCGGGCGCTGGCCGTCTACGGCCGGCAGGGCCAGGCCTGTCTGCGCTGCGGCACCCCGGTGCGGCGTGAGCCGTTCATGAACCGCTCGGCGTTCCGCTGCCCGCGGTGCCAGCGCCCGACCCACTGATCGCAGGCGGACGCTCAGCGACAGGCCAGGTCGGCAAGGGTAGCCTGACCTCCGTGGATGCACAGGGACGGGTCCGGGTGCTCGTGGTCGACGATCACGAGATCGTTCGCCGCGGTGTCGTCGAGGTCGTCGACGCCGATCCGGGGCTCGAGGTCGTGGCGGAGGCAGGGACCGCACTGGATGCCGTTCGGCGCGCCGCGGCCGTGCGCCCCGACGTGGCGATCGTCGACCTGAAACTGCCCGACGGAACCGGCATCGAGGTGGTTCGGAGCCTGCGCGAGGCACAGCCGGAGGTGCGCTGCGTGGTGTTGACCTCATTCGACGACGACGAGGCCGTCCAGGCAGCGCTGGAGGCCGGGGCGGCCGCCTTCGTGCTGAAGTCGGTGCGCGGCACCGAGATCGCGGAGGTGGTGCGCAAGGTGGCCGATGGGCGCCAGCTGTTGGACGAGAAGTCTCTGGCCCGGCGCAAGGCCATGCACCACGACCCGACCGAGTCGCTGACCCCCACCGAGAAGAAGGTGCTGGACCTGATCGGCGACGGGCTGTCCAACCGAGAGATCGGCGAGCACCTCGGTCTGGCCGAGAAGACGGTCAAGAACCACGTCACGGGTCTGCTGGCCAAGATGGGCTTCCGGCGGCGCACCCAGGCTGCCGCCTGGGTGGCCGGGCATCGTCAGGGCACCGGCTGGAACGCCGGCTGAGCCCGGGGCAGGACCGAGACGTCCGGTCCCGACGACAGGATCGGACGTGGCCACCTGTCCACGGCGCCTCAGCCGAACGCGACGCGGGTCATCTCCTGCCACCGGGCAGGCCAGTCCTCGGGCCCGGCCACGTCGAGCGGGTTCGCTCGGGTGTTCCCGCGGTTCCACAGCGCCAGATAGAGCGGGACCGCCGCGCCGGTGACGACGACGTCCGCCGGGCCCGGCCTGCCGCTGGCGCGCTGCACGGTCGGGGGGTCCTGGCTGACCTGCAACGTCCAGACGTCGCCGGTGTCCTGGGCCGTGACGGCCACCGTGAGCGGGTCCGCTGACCGCAGCCGGGAGCTGCGCCGGGGCAGGAACCCCCGCAGCAGCTCGTCGATGCCGTCCGCGGCCAGGGCGGACCGGATCCAGGTCTGGTCCGCCGCCGGCGGCTCACCCAGCCGCGCGGCCATCGCATCGACGGCGTGGATCGTCGTCTCGTGGCACTGCCGCCGGGCCCACCCCCACCGGGCGGACGGCGTGTTCTTGAGGAAGAAGAACACCGCCAGGTCCTGCGGCGCCCCTGCCAGCGCGTTCAGCAGGTCCACCAGGCCGTCGTCGAGCCAGTCCAACACGTCGCCCTCGATCGCCTGGGCGGCCCCCTCGGCCTGCCGGCGGGCCTGCTCCGGCGCGGTCCCGGCGATGACCCCGGTGCCCCACCGGTGCACCAGACCGAGGTGGACCACGAGGTCGCGCACGGTCCACCCGGGACAGGTGGGCACGGCGGCGTGCAGCCCCGCGGCAGTCGCGTTGTTGCGCACGACGCTGACCGCGTCGCCGAGCGCCGCTCCGTAGTCGGCGTAGTCGATCTCGGCACCGGCACCGGCGGGCTCAAGGGCGTCCGACATGAACCGAAGGGTAGTCACCAGCACCGATCCGGAGTCGGCCGACCCGAGCTCAGCCGGTCACCGGAACGCACCAGTGAAGTCGGGTGCCGCCCTCGGATCGGGCCGTCGTGGTGAACGCGCCCCCGTGCCGTCGGGCCCTCTCCGCGAGGTTGTCCAAGCCGCTGCGCCGGTCCGGTCGGTCCGGCATGCCCACCCCGTCGTCGAGGACCTCGACGCTCACTTCGGTGGGGCAGACCGACACGGTCACCGCGACCGCCGAGCCCCGGGAGTGCCGGGCGGCGTTCGAGAGTCCCTCGCGGATCACCGCCACCATGTCGTCGACCACCTCCGGCGGCACCGCGGCGTCCGGGTCGACATGGTCGGTGGCCGCGACCTCGAGCTGCGGTGCGAACCCCAGGAACGAGCGGGCCCGGGTGGTCTCGGCGTGCACCCGGTCGACCAGTCCGGTGGGTGCCTCCGGGTCGCGCAGGTCACGGATCGTGGAACGGATCTGCCGGACCACCCGGTCCAGGGACTCCAGCGAGCTGTCGACCTCGGTCAGAGCCTGCTCGCCAACGCGCTCGCGCAGCCGGGACAGGCCCATGCCCATCGCGAACAGCTCCTGGATGACCAGGTCGTGCAGGTCCCTGGCGATCCGGGCCCGTTCCTCGAGGAGCTCGGCCTCCTCCTCGCGGCGCCGTCCCTCGGCCAGCCGCAGGCTGATCGCAGCCTGACCGGCGAAGGTCTGGGCGGTGGTCAGGTCGGCGTCGGTGAACTCGGGCCGGCCGATCCGGCGCAGCAGGATCAGCACCCCCGCTGGGGTCTCCCGAGCGACCAGCGGTGCGTACAGCGCCGGACCGAAGGCCCGCAGCCCCGGCACCAGCAGGGTGCTGAGGCGAGCCATCTCATTGACCCGCTGGCCCACGCCGGTGCGCAGAACGGCGTGCGATCGGCCATTCTCGGGCATCACCGTGCCGACCAGCATGGTCAGCGCCGGGTCACCGACGGCGATCTCCAGCACCCAGTCCCCGCCCAGGCCCGGCAACACGATGGCGGCGCCGTCGGCGTCGGCGACCTGGGCTGCCCGCTCGGCGATCAGCTGCAGGCCCTCGTCCTCCTCGACACCGGACAGCATCGCGGTCGAGACCTCCTGCGCGGCGGCCATCCAGCGACCCCGGCGCTCGACGTCCCGGTACAGCTCGGCGTTCTCCACCGCGACCGCGGCGGCGGCGGCCAGGGCGACCACGACGTCCTCGTCCTCGGCGGTGAACCCGCCGTCCTTCTCCGCCAGGTAGAGGTTGCCCACCACCCGGTCGCCGATCCCGACCGGCACGCCGAGGAAGCTGTGCATCGGCGGGTGCCCGGGCGGGAACCCCGCGGCCGCCGGGTGGCGAGTCACCTCGTCAGTGCGCACGGCGCGGCCGACCCGGGTGATGTGACCCAGCACGCCCAGGCCGACTGGTGGGTGACCTATCGAGGCGGCGGTGTCCGGGTCCACCCCGGTCTGCACGAACGCGGTGTGCCGGCCGTCATCGCCGAGGACACCGAGCGCGGCGTACTGGGCACCGGTCAAGTCGCACGCCGCACCCACGATCCGGCGCAGCGTGGAGGGCAGCTCCAGGCCGTCGGCGACGGCCACGACGGCGTCCAGGAGACGCCGGTCGACAGGGGTGGAGCTGGGGTCCATGACGCCGATCCTGCCAGGGCCGCGGCCAGGGTCGAACCTGGAGCGCGGTCAGGGTCCGTCGCCCGGCCTGGCGGCGAGCAACGACACCTCGTTGCCGTCCCAGACCGGACCGATGGTGTTGATGAGCACGCGGCGCACGGTGTTGTTGCGCCCGAGCGCCGGCAGCAGCATGCCGACCCTGAGGTCGAGGCCCTCCAGCAGTAGGTAGCCCGACCACCAGACCGCGATGAGGGTGAACCAGATGATCCGTAGGGTGTCGATGTCCACGTCGGTCGGCGGGGTCGGTCGGCGGGGTCGGTCGGCGGGTCGGTCGGTGGGTCGGTCGGCGAAGGCCAGCGGGGCGTCCTCGACGGTGTAGCGGCGCATCAGTGAGAGCAGACCACGGCCAGGGCGCCGTACAGCAGGGTGAAGGACCTAGGGGTGAATACCCCTACGGGTATTTGTACACCGATAGGAAGATGGATGACGTGAGTGACATCACCCCCGCAGCGGCACCCGATGACCGCGACCGCCGGGACGCGCGGACGAGCGAGCCGGGCCCGGCGGCGCGGGTGACCGTGTGGGTCCGTGGCCGGGTGCAGGGAGTGGGCTTCCGCTGGTGGGCCCGGTCCCGAGCGCTCGAGCTGGGCCTGGTCGGTACCGCCACGAACCTCGACGACGGGCGGGTGGAGGTGGTCGCGGAGGGGCCCCGACCGAACTGCGAGCAGCTCGTCGAGCTGCTCTCCGCCCAGCCCGCGCCGCTGGTGCCGCCGGGTGCACCGCGCTCCTACTACCGCCGGCCCGGACACGTTGAGGGGGTCACCGTGCGCTGGTCACAGCCAGACCCCGATGCTCCCGGCCGGGGCTTCACCGAGCGCTAGTCCGCTCGTCGGGGGGTAGTGCCCCTCGCCCGCACGGTGATCTTCACGGTGGGTGTGCAGATCAGTGTGTGTGGATGTAGTTGTGGGGGTGACCAGTGGCGGGCACGGTGATCTTCACGGTGGGTGTGCAGATCAGTGTGTGTGGATGTGGTTGTGGGGGTGACCAGTGGCGGGCACGGTGATCTTCACGGTGGGTGTGCAGATCAGCGTGTGTGGATGTGGTTGTGGGGGTGACCAGTGGCGGGCACGGTGATCTTCACGGTGGGTGTGCAGATCAGCGTGCGTGAAGGTGGTCGTGGTCAGCAGGTAGGCTGACCGGACCTTCCCCGCACTGTCGGACAGCACCCTCGAACCGCACCGTCGAACCGGTAGCCCAACCGACGGCCGTCACCCCCGGGCAGGAGCCTGTGCACCTCAAGAGCATGACCCTGCGGGGGTTCAAGTCGTTCGCCTCGGTGACGACGCTGAGGTTCGAGCCGGGGATCACCTGTGTCGTCGGCCCCAACGGGGCGGGCAAGTCCAACGTCGTGGACGCCCTGGCCTGGGTGATGGGGGAGCAGGGCGCCAAGAGCCTGCGCGGCGGCAAGATGGAGGACGTCATCTTCGCCGGCACCTCCGGCCGCCCGCCGCTGGGCCGGGCTGAGGTCAGTCTGACCATCGACAACACCGACGGCGCGCTGCCGATCGACTACGCCGAGGTGACGATCTCGCGGACCATGTTCCGCTCCGGCGGCAGCGAGTATGCGATCAACGGCAGCGCCTGCCGGCTGCTCGACGTCTCCGAGCTGCTGTCCGACTCGGGCATCGGCCGGGAGATGCACGTGATCGTCGGGCAGGGGCAGCTGGACGCCGTCCTGCACGCCTCCCCGGAGGACCGCCGGGCCTTCATCGAGGAGGCCGCCGGGGTGCTCAAGCACCGCAAGCGCAAGGAGAAGGCCTTACGCAAGCTGGACGCGATGCAGGCGAACATGACCCGCCTGGCGGACCTGACCGGGGAGATCCGCCGCCAGCTCAAGCCACTCGGCCGCCAGGCCGAGGTGGCCCGCAGGGCCGCCGTCGTCCAGGCCGACCTGCGTGACGCCAAGGCCCGGCTGCTGGCCGACGACCTGGTCCAGCAGGTCGCCACCCTCGAGGCCGAGGTCGCCGACGAGACCGCGCTGCGGGCCCGGCGCGAGCAGGTCGAGACCGAGTTGGCCGCCGTCCGCACCCACCTCGCCGAGCTGGAGGCCGCCGCCGCCCAGGCGGCCCCGAACCTGGCCCGGGCCCAGGAGACCTGGTACCGGCTGTCCAGCCTGCGCGAACGGGTCCGCGGCACCGCCTCGTTGGCCACCGACCGGCGCCGGCTGCTGGTCGAGTCCGGCGAGGCAGAACGCGCGCCCGGACGCGACCCGGAGGAGCTCGAGGCTCAGGCGCGGGCCGTCGGTGAGCAGGAGCAGGCCCTCGACGAACAGGTCGAGGCCGCCCGCGAGGTGCTCGCCGAGGCGGTCGAGGCCCGGGCCGACGCCGAGCGGGCCGAGGGCGAGGAGGAGCGCCGCCTCGCCGCGCTGCAGCGGGCCGCCGCCGATCGGCGCGAGGGGCTCGCGCGCCTCGCCGGCCAGGTCGCGGCCCGGCGTAGCCGGGTCGAGGCCGCCGACGAGCAAGAGGCCCGCCTGGCCGAGCAGATCGCCGAGGCCGAGGCCCGGGCGGTCCGTGCGCAGAGCGAGTTCGCCGCCCTCGAGGCGCAGGTGGCCGGGGCCGAAGCCGGGGAGCAGCACCTGGACGCCGAGTACGAGTCGGCGTCCGCGGACCTGGAGTCCGCCCGCGCCGAGCTGGACGAGGCTCGGGCCGCCGAGCGGTCGGCCGAGACCGACCGCTCCACCTGGACCGCTCGCCACGAGGCGCTGCGGCTCGGCCTGCAGCGCAAGGACGGCGCCGGAACGCTCCTGGCCGCCACCGACCGGCTGCCCGCGCTGCTCGGTTCGGTGGCCGCCCTCGTGCACGTCGAGCCCGGGCATGAGAACGCGGTCGCGACAGCTCTCGGCCCGGCCGCCGACGCCGTGGTGGTCGACTCCACGGCTGCGGCCGTCGCCGCTCTGAACCTGCTCAAGACCGAGGACGGCGGGCAGGCCAGCGTGCTGGTCGCCGGCTCGACCGGTCCGCACGGCGGCTCCGTCGTGGGCGAGGCGGATCCCGCCGGCGGGGGCGAGCTGCCGGTCGGCTGCCGTTGGGCGCACGCGTTGGTGCGTGGACCGCAGGCGCTGACCCCGGCCTTGGGCCGGCTGCTGGCCGGGTTCGTCGTCGCCCCCGACCTGGATGCGGCGGGCGAGGTGCTCTCGCGTCGTCCGGACCTGGTGGCGGTCACCCTAGAGGGTGACCTGGTCTCCGGCGTGCTGGTGCGCGGCGGGTCGGCCTCGGCGCCGTCCCTGATCGAGGTGCAGGCGGCCGTCGACGAGGCGGCCGACCAGGTCCAATCAGCCACCCGCGCTGCCGAGCAGGCCCGGTTCGCCGTCCAAGCGGCCGGCGCCCGGCTGGAGACGGCGCAAGAACGTCTCGACCGGGCCCTGGAGGCCCTGCACGACTCCGATGCTCGGCTGTCGGCCGTGGCCGAACGCCTCGGCCAGCTGGGCTCGACCGCTCGGTCGGCCCGCGCCGAAGCCGACCGGCTGCTCAAGTCCATGGCGCAGACCCAGCACGGCCTGACGGCTGACCGGGAGGTGCTGGCCGAACTCCAAGCCCGGCTGGAGGCCGCCGAGGACAACGTCGAGGACGAGGACCCGGCCGGTGCGTCGACCCAGGAACGGGATCGGCGTGCCCAGGCGGCGACCGCGGCCCGGGCGGCCGAGATGGAGGCGCGGCTGGCGCTACGGACCGCGGAGGAACGCGCCCGCGCCCTCGCCGGGCGGGCCGAGCAGCTACGCGCCGCGGCGCAGGGGGAGCGGCAGGCCCGGGCCCGGGCAGTGGCCCGCGAGGAGCGGCGGCTGCGCCAGATCGAGATCGCCGCCGCGGTGCTGGTGGGGGCCACGTACACGCTGGAGCGCCTGGAGGCCTGCCTGGTCCGGGCCGAGCAGCTGCGCCGGGCCGCGGACGCCGAGCGACAGCGCCTGGACGGCGAGCTGGGTACCGTCCGCGGGCAGGTGGCCGACCTGGCCGAGGAGATGGGCCGGCTGACCGACTCGGTGCACCGTGACGAGGTCGCCCGGGCGGAGCAGCGGATGCGGATCGACGTCCTGCACCAGCGCTGCCTCGACGAGCTGGGCCTCGAGCCGGACGTGCTGGTGGAGGAGTACGGCCCGCATCAGCCGGTGCCCGGAACGCCGCTGCCGGACGGGGTACCGGCCGGCGGCGAGGACCAGCTGGACCGCAGCGCCGTCCCGTATGTGCGGGCTGAGCAGGACAAGCGGCTGCGGTCCGCGGAGCGGTCCCTGTCGTTGCTCGGCACGGTCAATCCGCTGGCCCTGGAGGAGTTCGCGGCCTTGGAGGAGCGGCACAAGTTCCTCACCACCCAGCTGGAGGACCTCAAGTCCTCGCGCAAGGACCTGCTGGACATCGTCAAGGAGGTCGACGAGCGGGTCGAGCAGGTCTTCACCGAGGCCTTCCACGACACCGCGCGCGAGTTCGAGGGCGTCTTCGCCCGGCTGTTCCCCGGTGGTGAGGGCCGGCTGGTGCTCACCGACCCCTCGGACATGCTCGCGACCGGGCTGGACGTCGAGGCCCGCCCGCCCGGCAAGAAGGTCAAGCGGCTGTCTCTGCTGTCCGGCGGGGAGCGCTCGCTGACCGCGGTGGCGCTGCTGGTGGCCATCTTCAAGGCCCGGCCCAGCCCGTTCTACGTGCTCGACGAGGTCGAGGCGGCCCTGGATGACACCAACCTCGGCCGGCTGCTCATCCTCATGGAGGAGTTGCGGACCTCGAGCCAGCTCATCGTCGTCACCCACCAGAAGCGCACCATGGAGATCGCCGACGCTCTGTACGGGGTGACCATGCGTGGTGACGGTGTGACCACCGTGGTGAGCCAGCGGCTACGCGAGGACCAGCCGGCTTGAGCCGGACCAGACCGGACGTCGGTGACGGGTCAACCCGGCATCTCTCGGTGACGATGCCGATTCCATCGCTTTCAGTGAGCATCAGCGACGATGTGTCACACTTCCCCGCCCACCTCGGCGGGCGTGAGCGACATCTCAATAACGATCTCCCGACCCGTGTGGGTCGGGTGTGACAGATGGGGCAACGTAGGACCGTGGTAGCAATTGTGGTGGGGATGATCGTCGTCGTTGCTCTGGCCGCCTGGGTGATCTTTGAAGCGGCCTATCACCCGATCCGGCAGGGTTCCCAGGTGCTCACCCCCGAGGGGGAGCGGCTGACCCGGGACGCACGGGAGCGGGCCCGCACCGCTGCGGCGACGGCGCGCCGTGCTGCGGTCGACGTGCGGTCGACGGTGCGCGGAGCGCGCTCGGCAACGCACGCGCCCGGCGGCTCCGGTGAACCCGGCGAGTCCCAGGAAGCCGACGAGACCGACGTGGAACCGGGACGTGTCCCGGAGGCACCGATCCCCGAGGGGGATCAGAGCGGCGCCGACCCGGTTGAGGCGGCCGCTGAGGACGCGGCGAACGTCGCGGCGCAACCGGAGCGGCAGACCGGAACCGCCGGTGCGGGCCAGCCGCCGAGACAGCAGGGCTCGCCCGTAGCGACGCCGGCCAGTGGGATGGCGGAACAGATCAGCGGGACAATCAGCGGGTGAGCCTCGACTACCTCGCGATCGCGGTCGCCGCGGTCGCACTTCTCGCCGTCCTGTCCGTTGCCCTGCTCGCCGGATCCAGGCGCCGGGGCCGCACCGAGCCGCCTCCCACCGAGCCGCCTCCCACTGAGCCGAGTAGTGGGGTGGCCGGCTCCGCGACGGCGCTGGAGGACCGACCGTCGACGACGCCGTCCGCCCCCCCACGCCCCGCACCGGCGCCCGACCTCGCGCCGGAGCTCGCCGAGCCGGCGCCGATGCCCACCCTGGAGCGGCCGGCACCGGTCGAGGGCCGGATGGCGCAGCTGCGCCGCCGCCTGGCCCGGTCCAACACCGCCCTCGGTCAGGGTCTCCTGACCCTGCTCACCCGCGGCAGCGTCGACGAGTCGACCTGGGAGGAGGTCGAGGACACCCTGCTGCTCGCCGACGTCGGCGCGGGGCCGGCCGCCGAGATCGTGGCCGGGCTGCGCAGCGAGGTGGCCGCCCGGGGCGTTACCGATCCGGACGTGATGCGCGACATCCTGCGCAGCCAGCTCGTCGATGCGGTGGGTGCGAACCTGGACCGGTCGCTGCATGTGGACCGGCACGTGATGGCTGGCCGCCCGGCCGTCGTCCTGGTCGTCGGGGTGAACGGCACCGGCAAGACCACCACGGTCGGCAAGCTTGCCCGGCTGCTGGTGGCACAGGACAAGGACGTGCTGCTCGGCGCGGCCGACACCTTCCGAGCCGCGGCTGCCGACCAGCTCACCACCTGGGGGGAGCGGGTCGGCGTGCCGACCATCCGCAGCGAGGTCGAGGGCGCCGACCCGGCCTCGGTCGCCTTCGACGCCGTCAGGGGCGGCATCGAGGCCGAGGTGGACGTCGTCCTGGTCGACACCGCTGGCCGGCTGCAGAACAAGGTCGGGCTGATGGACGAGCTCGGCAAGGTCAAGCGGGTGATCGAGAGGCACGGACCTGTCGACGAGGTGCTGCTGGTGCTGGATGCGACCACCGGCCAGAACGGGATGAACCAGGCCCGGGTCTTCGCCGAGGTGGTCGACGTGACCGGGATCGTGCTGACCAAGCTGGACGGCACCGCCAAGGGCGGCATCGTGGTCGCGGTGCAGCGTGCGCTGGGCGTGCCGGTGAAGCTGGTCGGGCTCGGCGAGGGGCCTGACGACCTGGCCCCGTTCGAGCCGGAGGTGTTCGTCGAGGCCCTGCTGAGTTGAGCGGCCGGAAACGCAGGTTTCACCTCGGGGGGCGGGCTGTCACATGCCTGTAACGCGTGGCGGGGGCCGGGGTAACACGGCGCAGCGAGTCTGACGGTCAGTGGCCCCATGGACGTGGCGCTACCTCGAGGACCGTCCACTCGAGTGTCTGCACATCCTCATCTCCAGAGAGGTCTCGCATGGATTCCGGAAACACCGCATGGGTGCTGACCAGCGCAGCCCTCGTGCTCCTCATGACACCAGGACTGGCGTTCTTCTACGGCGGCATGGTGCGCGGGAAGAACGTGCTCAACATGCTGATGATGAACTTTGTCACCATCGCCGTGGTCGGCGTGCTGTGGGTGCTCGTCGGTTACTCGATCGCCTTCGGTGAGGGCAACGCGCTCGTCGGCGACCTGTCCCACCTCGGCCTGAACGGCACCGTCGGTGAGGTGAGCGGTGACATCCCGGCGCTGGCCTTCGTCGCGTTCCAGGGCATGTTCGCCATCATCACCCCGGCCCTGTTCACCGGCGCCATCGCCGACCGGATCAAGTTCGCCCCGTTCGTCGCGATCGTCGCGCTGTGGACGCTGCTGGTCTACGCCCCCATCGCGCACTGGGTCTGGGCCGGCAACGGCTGGCTGTTCAACCTGCCCGCCCAGGACTTCGCCGGTGGCGCAGTCGTGCACGCTAACGCGGGAGCGGCCGGCCTGGCCCTGGCGATCGTGCTCGGCAAGCGGCGCGGTTGGCCGAAGGAGCCGATGCGCCCGCACAACCTGCCGTTCGTGCTGCTCGGTGCCGCACTGTTGTGGTTCGGCTGGTTCGGGTTCAACGCCGGGTCGGCCCTGGGCGCCAACGAGACCGCGGCGATCGCCTTCGTGACCACCAACGTGGCCGCTGCCGCGGCCGTCCTCGGCTGGTTGCTCGTCGAGCGGGTCCGCGATGGTCACCCGACCACTCTCGGCGCGGCCTCCGGCGCGGTGTCCGGTCTGGTCGCCATCACCCCGGCCTGTGCGTTCGTCACCCCGGTGGGTGCCATCGGGCTCGGCTTCGTCGCCGGCGCCGTGTGCGCCTTCGCGGTCGGGCTGAAGTTCCGGTTCGGCTACGACGACGCCCTCGACGTGGTCGGCGTGCACCTGGTCGGCGGTGTGGTCGGCGCCCTGCTGATCGGCCTCCTCGGCGCCTCGGTGATCGGCGGCGAGGACGGGCTGTTCTACGGCGGCGGCGTCGGCCTGCTCGGCCGACAGGCGTTGGCGGTGCTGGCCGCGGTCGGCTACTCCTTCGTCCTGACCTTCGTCATCGCCAAGGTGGTTGGTCTGGCCTTCGGCGGCCTGCGGGTCGACGAGCAGATCGAGGTTGAGGGTCTGGATATCAACCTGCACGCCGAGACGGCCTACGAGACCGGCACCCTGTCCGGTTCCTCTGTGGGTCCGTCGGCGGCCGCGCGCAAGACGACGACGGAGGTGTCGGCATGAAGCTCGTCACGGCGATCATCAAGCCCCACAAGCTCGACGAGGTGAAGTCGGCGCTGGAGGCCTTCGGCGTCCAGGGCATGACGGTCAGCGAGGCCAGCGGCTATGGCCGCCAGCGCGGCCACACCGAGGTCTACCGCGGTGCCGAGTACACCGTCGACATGGTGCCCAAGGTCCGCCTGGAGGTTCTGGTGGACGCTGCCGACGCGGCCGATGTCGTCGACGTCATCGTCAAGAGCGCCCAGACCGGGCGGATCGGCGACGGCAAGGTCTGGACCACTGCGGTCGAGGACGTGGTCCGGGTGCGCACGGGTGAGCACGGCGTCGACGCGCTCTGAGGGGTCGACCAACCCCCCCACCCCACCGGGTCAGCCCGGGAACGCCCCGCAGGACCTGCGCCGGCAACGCCTGGCGCTGGCCCTGCGGGGCGGCCCGCCCGGTCCCGCGCGCCGGCTGGCGATGACCTCCCTGGTCGAGCGGGCGCTCGGTGACACGTGGCAGCAGGCGGCTGGACCCGATGTCGGCTCCGGCCTCGCCCTGGCCGTGGTCGGCAGTGTGGCCCGGGGGGAGACCGGCCCGGCCAGCGACCTCGACCTGGTTCTGGTGCACGACGGGCGGCGGCCTGTCACCGAGGTCGCCGAGCTCGCCGACCGGCTGTGGTACCCGTTGTGGGACAGCGGATGTCGCATCGACCACTCGGTGCGTACCCCCGTGCAGTGCCGGGAGGTCGCGGCCGCGGACGCCGCCGCCGGGATCGGGCTGCTGGACCTTCGGGCGGTGGCCGGCGACCACGAGCTGGTGGTGCGGGTCCGGGCCCAGCTGCTGGCTGACTGGCGCGGCGGGATCCGGCGGCGACTGCCGGCCCTGATCGAAGCGTTGGCCGAGCGCCTGGGCCGGTTCGGCGAAATCGCGGGCCGGATCGAGCCGGACCTGAAGGAGGCCCGCGGCGGGCTGCGCGACGTCACCGTGCTGCGCGCGCTCGCGGCGAGCTGGGCCACCGACCGGCCGCATGGCGAGGTGGACGCAGCACACGCTGACCTGCTCGACGTCCGCGATGCCCTGCACGTGGTGACCGGTCGCGGCGTGGACCGACTGCTGCTCGCCGACCAGGACGCGGTCGCCGTGGCGGCCGGGGTCAACGACGCCGACGACCTGCTGGTCGGGGTGGCGCAGGCCGGTCGGATCATCGCCCATGCCGTGGACATCACGGTGCGCCGGGCCCGGCAGGCGATGCCCGGCCGGCGCCGGCTGGGGATGCGCCGCGGTCCGCGCCGGCCGCTGCTGCGTCCGCTCGGCGGCGGCGTCGTCGAGCACGAGGGGGAGGTGGTGCTCGGTGCCGGGGTCCGGCCGGCCGACGACCCGGTTCTGGCGCTGACCATGGCGGCTCGGGCCGCCCGGGCCGGCCTGCCCGTCTCGCCGGTGAGCCTCGACCACCTCGCGGCCGACAGCCCGCCGCTTCCGCAGCCGTGGCCGGCCGCCGCCCGGGACGCGTTCGTCGACCTGCTCGGTGCCGGGCCCGCTCTGGTCGATGTGTGGGAGTCCCTCGACCTTGCCGAGCTGACCAGCGCGTGGATCCCGGAGTGGTCCGGGGTGCGCAACCGACCGCAGCGCAACGCGATCCACCGGCACACCGTGGACCGGCATCTGATCGAGACGGTCGTCGAGGCGACCGGGCTGCTGCGTCACGTCGCCCGGCCCGACCTGCTGCTGGTGGCCGCGCTGCTGCACGACATCGGCAAGCTGCCCAGTGCCCGGGACCACTCCCGGGTCGGTGCCCCGCTGGCCGAGCGCGCGGCGCGACGGATGGGGATGGCCGAGGACGACGTCGCGGTCGTCACGAGGCTGGTGCGCGAGCACCTGACGCTGGTCGAGCTGGCCACCCGCCGGGACCCGGACGACCCACGCACGGTGGCCACGCTCGTCGAGGCCGTCGACGGGCGCGCCGACGTCCTGGACCTGCTGCGGGCGCTGACCGAGGCGGACGCTGTCGCCGCCGGTCCGGCCGCCTGGTCGCCGTGGCGGGAACGGCTGGTCGACGACCTGGTCCGCCGAGCCGCGTCGGTACTGAGCGGCCAGGACCCGACCGGGCCGGCACCGATCACAGACGCCGAGTCCGCCCTGGTCGCGGCGACCGTTGCGGACGGTCGCCCGCACGTGGCGGTCGGTCGGTTGGCCGATCTGCATGTGGTCAGCGTGGTCGCCCCGGACCGATCCGGTCTGCTCGCGGACATCTCCGGGGCGCTGGCCTCCTTCCGTCTGGCGGTGAGGTCGGCCCTGGTGCGCACCGTCTGTGTGGAAGGCAGCTGGATCGCCGTCGACACCTGGTACGTGGATGCGGGTGCGTCGCCAGTGCCGGAGCCGGCCACCCTGGAGACCGACCTGCGCCGGCTCGCCGAGGGCGACCGCACCGTGCTGGACCGGCTGGTCCGCCGGGACGCCGGCTACCGCTCTCCGGTCGGTGCGAGCGCCGAGCCGCGGGTGGTGCTGCTGCCCGCGGCATCGCAGGACGTCACCGTGCTGGAGGTCCGCGCCGCCGACCGCCCCGGACTGCTGCACTCGCTCGGGTCCGCGCTGGCCGGCCTTGGGGTCGACCTGCGCTCGGCGCACGTCGCCACGCACGCCGGGCAGGCCGTCGACGTGCTCTACGTCCGTGAGCCCGGCGGCGCCCGGCTGTCCCCGGCCCGGGTGGCCGCGGTCATCGCGGCCCTGGTCGATGCGGCCGCGAGCCCGGTCGCGTGACCTGTCGACCGGGTGAGCTGCTGCTGCGATGAGCGCGGTCCTCGCCAGGGCGCGCGGGTCCTAGAGTGCACATATGGCGCTTCAGCAGGAGAAGTACATCCGGTTCACCACCACCAAGCGGGACGGCACACCAGTCGGCACTGCGGTCTGGCTGGTCGACCTCGGGAATGGCCGGGCAGGGTTCTACACGTCCTCGACCTCGGGCAAGGCCAAGCGCCTGCGGCACACCCCGCGCGGCGTCGTCCAACCGTCGGACTTCCGCGGCAACCCGACCCCGGGCAGCAGCCCGGTCGAGGTGGACGTCGCCCTCGTCGACGGTTCGGAGCTGGTCAGGCTGCACGAGCTGGTCCGGGCCAAGTACGGGGCGCCCCAGGTCAGGCTCGCCAAGGTCGGCGCCCTGGTCGGCGGCTGGGTCAAGCGCAAGCGCCAGCCCTATGGTGACGTCGGCGTCACGTTCGCGGTACCACCCTCCGAGTCGTCGTCCTGAGCCATCCGCCGGTTAGGCTGACGACGTGTTCGCCACGCTGTCCGACCGTCTCGCCGCCACCTTCAAGTCGCTGCGCGGCAAGGGTCGCCTGTCCGAGGCGGATGTCGACGCCACCATCCGGGAGATCCGCCGGGCCCTGCTCGACGCCGACGTCGCGCTGCCCGTCGTCCGCGACTTCTGCGCCAGCATCCGGGCCCGCTCGGTGTCCGCGGAGGTCTCCGCTGCTCTGAACCCCGCCCAGCAGGTCGTGCAGATCGTGCACGACCAGCTGGTCGCCGTCCTCGGTGGGCAGACCCGCCGGCTGACCATGGCCAAGCTGCCCCCCACGGTGATCCTGCTTGCCGGTCTGCAGGGCGCCGGCAAGACCACCCTGGCCGGCAAGCTCGGGCTATGGCTGGCCGAGCAGGGGCACACGCCGCTCCTGGTGGCCTGTGACCTGCAGCGGCCCAACGCCGTCGACCAGCTGCAGGTGGTCGGGGAGCGGGCCGGGGTGAAGGTGTTCGCGCCGCACCCGGGCACCTCGGCCGTCGGCGCCCTGGCCAACCCGGACGCCGGTCCCGGCAACCCGGTCGTGATCGCCTCCCAGGGCGTTGAGTACGCCATCGAGAAGCAGTACGACATCGTCATCGTCGACACCGCCGGCCGCCTCGGTGTGGACGCCGAGATGATGCAGCAGGCCGCCGACATCCGCGACACGGTACGACCCGACGAGATCCTGTTCGTTCTGGACGCCATGATCGGCCAGGACGCGGTCGCCACGGCGAACGCGTTCGCCGACGGAGTCGGCTTCACCGGGGTCGTGTTGTCCAAGCTGGACGGCGACGCCCGCGGTGGCGCCGCGCTCAGCGTGGTTGGGGTGACGGGCAAGCCGGTGATGTTCGCCTCGACGGGGGAGAAGCTCACCGACTTCGAGCAGTTCCACCCCGACCGGATGGCCTCGCGGATCCTCGACATGGGTGACGTGCTCACCTTGATCGAGCAGGCCCAGAAGGCCTTCGACGAGAAGCAGGCCGCCGAGATGGCGGCGAAGTTCATCGCCGACGAGGACTTCACCCTCGACGACTTCTTGTCCCAGATGGCTGCCCTGAAGAACATGGGCTCGATCAAGAAGATGCTCGGCATGCTGCCCGGGATGGGCGAGCTGCGCGACCAGCTGGACAACTTTGACGAGCGCGAGGTCGACCGCATCGAGGCCATCGTCCGGTCGATGACCCCGCTGGAGCGCCGCCAGCCCAAGGTCCTCAACGGATCCCGCCGGATGCGGATCGCCCGTGGCGCCGGAGTGCAGGTCAGCGACGTCAACCAGCTGCTCGAGCGGTTCACCGAGGCGCAGAAGATGATGCGTCAGATGCGCAAGGGTGTCATGGGTGGGATGCCCGGGATGCCCGGCGGTGGGATGCCGGGGCTGCCTGGAGGCGGCAAGAAGTCCAAGGGTCGCACCGCACCCCCGCCACGCAAGAAGGGCAAGGCCAGGTCCGGCAACCCCGCCAAGCGCGCCCAGCAGGAGCGGGAGGCCGCCGAACGGTCCTCGTCGGGGCCCGCCGCCCTGCCCGGTGCCGCGCCGGGTAGCGCCTTCGGGCTGGGTCAGGGTGAACAGCCCGACCTGGAGGACCTGGAGCTGCCGCCGGGGTTCGAGAAGTTCCTCGGCCGTTGAGTCGCCTGGTCCCCGAGCCTGCCGAGCGGGCGACCCGCCGGGTGCTCGTCGCCGCCACGGGGACGGGCTGAGCGCCGAGTGACCTGAGGGCAGGAGTGTGATGGTGCCGCACAGGAGGCACTGACACACTGACCTGTGATGACCAGCCAGACCGCCGGCCTGCCCGTCCTCCATCTGCGCGGACCCGTCCTCGTCGGCCCGGACGAGGAGGTCGCCCAGGCCTGGGTGCTGGACGGTCGGATCACGCTGGAGCAGCCCCGTGCCGCCCGGGACGTGCGGACTGTTGAGGGCTGGGTGCTGCCCGGTCTGGTCGACGCGCACAACCACATCGGGCTGGGCCCGGGTGGCGCCGTCGACGAGGCCACGGCACAGGAACAGGCTCGCACCGACCGGGATGCCGGCACCCTGCTGATCCGCGACGCCGGCTCCCCGGTCGACACCCACTGGGTCGACGAGCGGCAGGACCTGCCCCGGATCGTGCGGGCCGGCCGGCACATTGCCCGCACCCGCCGCTACCTGCCCAAGGTCGGCGTGGAGGTCGAGCCCGAGCACCTCGCCGACGAGGTGCGCCGCCAGGCCGCGCGGGGCGACGGCTGGGTCAAGCTGGTCGGCGACTGGATCGACCGCGAGGTCGGCGACCTGGCGCCGTGCTGGCCGTTCGCGGCCCTGCGGGAGGCGATGGACGCCGCCCACGCCGTCGGCGCCCGGGTCACCGCCCACTGCTTCGGCGAGGACTGCCTGCCCGACCTGATCGAGGCCGGCATCGACTGCATCGAGCACGCGATCGGCCTGACGGACGAGACGATCGCCCTGGCCGCTGCCCGGGGCACGGCGATCGTGCCGACCCTGGTCAACATCGCGAACTTCCCGAACTTCGCCGCGGCCGGTGAAGCCAAGTTCCCCGTCTACGCCGCGCACATGCGCCGCCTGTACGAGATGCGCTACGACGTGGTCAGGAGCGCCTTCGACGCGGGGCTGCCGATCTTCTCGGGCACCGACGCCGGCAGCAACCTCGGTCACGGCCTGATCGCCGCCGAGGTCGCCGAGCTGGTCGCCGCCGGGCTGCCGGCCATGTCTGCCCTGGACGGCGCATGCTGGGGCGCCCGGTGCTGGCTGCGCCGGCCGGGGATGGGCGAGGGGGACGCCGCCGACCTCGTCGTCTACCCGGGCGACCCGCGCCGGGATGTGAAGGTCCTGGCCGCCCCCCACCTGGTGGTGCTGCGCGGGCGGATCGTCGGGTCGTCGGTCGGCTGAGGGGGGCGGGTTGCGGGATCGGGGGGCGCCTTGGGGTGAGGTGTTGCTGGCGGGTGCCGCCTCGGTGGCGGTCACCCTCGCCGACGGATGGGCCATCGTGCGCTCCCTCGGCACCGAGGTCACCGGCGACCTCGGCGACCCGCTGTACTTCGCCTGGCAGCTGGCCTGGGTCTCCCACGCGCTGCAGACCGACCCGGCGAACCTGTTCACCTCGAATGCCTTCCAGCGCGAACCCGACAACCTCGCCTACACCGACGTGGTGTTCGGCTACGCCCCCTTGGCCTGGCTCACCCCGGGTGGGCAGACCGGGGCGCTGATGCAGCTCAACCTGGCTCTGCTGATCGCAACCGCGATGGCCGCCTTCGGCGGCTACCTGTTGGCCCGGGTGCTCGGTGCCCGGGTGCCGGGGGCCGCGGTGGCGGCGGTCGGCTTCGGCTTCGCCCCGTGGCGGGACACCCAGGTGATCCACGTCAACGTCGTGTCCACCGGCGGTATCGCGCTGGCCGCGGCACTGCTGCTGTACGGGCACGCCTGGTCGCTGCGGCACGGCTGGCAGCCCCGGCTGCTGCCCGGCCGGGCCCGCTGGGCGCTGCTCGGCTGGTTCGTGGCCTGCTGGCAGCTGACCATCGGCTTCGCCACCGGGATCTGGTTCGGCTACTTCCTCGCGGCGATCATGATCGGCCTGTCCCTGGCCTGGTTCGCCGCCGTCCGCCGCGCCGAACCGGCCCACCGCCCCCGGCCGCCAGGACGGACGGTCGCGGCCGACCTGGTCGGGGCCGCCGCCTTCCTGGCCACAACGCTGGCACTGCTGATCCCGCATCTGCGGGTGCTGGACCGGCTGCCCGAGGCCCGACGCAGCGAGGCGATGCTGGACCTGTTCTCACCGCCGTGGTTCGGACTGCTCACCGCCGGTCCGGCCAACGCGTTGTGGGGCGGGCACCAGGCCACCTGGCAGGCAGCGATCTCCCAGCGCTGGCCCCCCGAGATGTACCTGTCGCCGGGGATCGTGCTGATCGGCCTGGCCGTCGCCGGGGTGTTCGTCTCGTCCTGGCCGGTGCGCTCACGGCTGGTGCTCGCGGGGGCGACAGCGGTCCTGGCCGTGCTGGCCACCGGCTCCCAGGGTCCGGCCGGTGGCCGCTACACCTTCCTGCCGCTGTGGCAGCTGCTGCCCGGCTGGGACCAGCTGCGCACTCCCGGACGGCTGATGATCTGGGTGACGATGGGGCTGTGCGTCCTGGCCGCCGGAGCGGTCAGCCGGGTCGTCGACGAGGTCGCCGACGACTGGGAGCGCCGCGAGGAGCTCAGCCGGTGGACGCCGCGGGGCGGCGCAGCCGGCACCGGGACACCGGCGCGGCGCCGTCCCGGGTTGCTACCGGAGTACCTGGCCGGCCGGGACGGCGTCACTGCGACCGCCCTCGCCGTCGCGCTGCTGATCCCCGCCGCAGGGCTCTACTACGAGGGCCGTGACATCGTGCCGCGCTGGACGGTCGCCCGTGCCCCGACCGACCTCGCCGCCTTGCCGCAGCCGCTGCTGATCCTGCCCACCGGCCAGGTCGCGGACTATCACCTGATGTTCTGGAGCACGCAGGGTTGGCCGGTGATCGCCAACGGGGACAGCGGCTTCAACGCCGTCGCCCAGGCACGGCTGCGCTCGGACGCCGCGAGCTTCCCCGACCCGACCAGTGTCGCCGCCCTGCGCGAGCGAGGGATCGCCACGGTCGTGCTGGTCCGCTCCCGGATCGGCCCGGGCTCGCCGTGGCTGGGCGCTCCCGAGCGGGACGTGGACGGGCTCGGGATCACCCGCACCGAGGTCGGCGACGCGGTGGTCTACGACCTGCGGCGCTGATCGCTGTCGGGATGCGTGACCCGACCCACCCGTGGGTTCCTGGTGCCCTGCTGACGGCGATCGCCCGCGCCGGAGAGGGTGCGCGTACGGAGACTGCTGCTCGGTCTGGCAGAATGGTCGGCCGTACCCGGCGGGCGCGGCCCCTCTCTCCGAGCCCGGCGTGTCCGTTCGAGTCGCCGCTGCCGGACCCCACCCGGAGCCGGCCGGCTCACCCGAACCAGAATCTGGAGCTACCCGACCCGTGGCCGTCAAGATCCGCCTCAAGCGCATCGGCAAGATTCGCGCCCCCTACTACCGCATCGTCGTCGCCGACTCACGCACCAAGCGTGACGGTCGGGCGATCGAAGAGATCGGCGTGTACCACCCCACCAAGGAGCCCTCGACGATCGAGGTGAAGTCCGACCGGGCCCAGTACTGGCTCGGTGTCGGCGCCCAGCCGACCGAGCAGGTGCTGGCCATCCTCAAGGTCACCGGTGACTGGCAGAAGTTCAAGGGCCTGCCGGGAGCCGAGGGCACCCTGAAGGTTGCCGAGGCCAAGGCCGACAAGAAGGCCGTCTTCGAGGCGGCCGCCAAGGAGTCGGCCGGCCAGGCCTCCGCCGAGGCGACCACGCTCAGGGCCCGCAAGAAGCCGGAGAAGAAGAGCCAGCGGTCCGCCGAGGCACCGGCTGCGGAGGTCGCCGCTGCGGAGGCACCGGTTGCGGAGGTACCTGCTGCTGAGGCACCGGTTGCGGAGGCACCGGTTGCGGAGGCACCTGCTGCTGAGGCACCGGTTGCCGAGGCACCGGTTGCGGAGGCACCGGTTGCGGAGGCACCTGCTGCCGAGGTCGCCGCTGCCGAGGCGGAGCAGGCCTGAGCATGCTCGTCGACGCCCTCGACCACCTGGTCCGTGGCATCGTGGCGCACCCGGACGACGTACGCGTTCGCACGCGCCCGCAGCGCCGAGGCACCCTGCTCGAGGTCCGGGTGCACCCGGACGACCTGGGGAGAGTGATCGGTCGCGCCGGACGGACGGCCACCGCCCTACGGACCGTCGTCAAGGCACTCGCCGACGGCAAGCCGGTGCGGGTCGACGTGGTCGACGTCGACCGTGGGCGCTGACGACGCCGTCCAGCGACCGGCCGGGACCGACCGGCCCGAGCGGTTGGTCGTTGCCCGGGTAGGGCGCGCTCACGGCATCCGCGGCGAGGTCACCGTCCGGCTACATACCGACGTCCCCGACGTACGGTTCGTGCCTGGTGCGGTCCTGTTCACGTCATCGCGACCGCTGACGCTGAGCAGCGTCCGCGACCACAACGGCACCCTGCTGCTCGGCTTCGAGGAGATCGCCGACCGGACCGCCGCCGAGGCGCTGCGCGGCGTCCGGCTGGAGGCCGAGGTCGAGATCGAGACCGAGCGAGAGGACGACGCCTGGTTCGACCACGAACTGGTCGGGCTGCGGGTCGAGGGCCCCGACGGCGCACCGCTCGGCCGGGTGAGCGGGGTGGAGCACCTCCCGGCCCAGGACCTGCTGGAGGTCGAGCGGGACGACGGCGAGCGGCGCCTGGTTCCGCTGGTGGCGGCGATCGTGCCGGTCGTGGACGTGGCCGGCCGTCGGGTCGTCGTCGATGCCCCGCCCGGGTTGCTGGACGACGTGGTCGGGGACTGAGGCGAGGACGGACCGGGACTGGCAGATGCGTGTCGACGTGGTGACGATCTTCCCGGACTACCTGGCCCCGTTGCAGCTGTCGCTGATCGGCCGGGCCCGGCAGGCCGGGCTGGTCGACGTGGTCGTGCACGACCTGCGCGACTTCACCCGGGACCGGCACCGGACCGTGGACGACGCCCCTATTGGCGGCGGTCCGGGCATGGTGATGCGCCCCGAGCCCTGGGGTGCGGCGTTGGACCACCTGCTGGGGCTGGCAGACGGTGTCGGGCAAGAGGTTCCGACGCTCTTGGTGCCCAGCCCGAGCGGGCGCCGGTTCGACCAGACGATGGCCCACGAGCTGGCCGGCCAGAGCTGGTTGGCCTTCGCCTGCGGCCGCTACGAGGGCATTGACGAGCGGGTGCTGCAGGACGCGGTGACCCGGATGCCGGTGGTTCCGGTCAGCCTGGGCGACTATGTGCTGACCGGGGGCGAGGTGGCAGCACTGGCGGTCATCGAGGCCGTCGTCCGGCTGCTGCCCGGGGTGGTCGGCAACGCGGACTCCCTGGTCGAGGAGAGCCATGAGGGCGGGCTGTTGGAGTACCCCGTCTACACTCGGCCGGCCTCCTGGCGCGGGCGGGAGGTGCCTGAGGTGCTGCTGTCCGGTCACCATGCCCAGATCGTCGCCTGGAGGCACGAGCAGCGGCTGCGTCGCACCGCCCGGCGCCGTCCGGACCTGCTGGCCCTCTGGTTGGCCGGGCACCGGCCGACCCCCGCCGAGCGCACCGTCCTCGCCGAGGAAGGCCACCCGCTCTGACCCGGGTGCACACGGCCGGACGGATTTCGGGGGCCGGGACCACCTGTGGCAGACTGGCGGGTCGTCGCCGACGTCATGAACGCCCTGCCACAGGGGGGCGTGCCCTCGGGCGACCACCCCAGGTCAGCGACCCGACTGACCTTCGATCAGAGCATGACCGGTCCCGGACCGGTCACGAGCACGCCGATGACCTGTGGCATCAGCGAGAGAGCGGCCCTCATGCACACCCTGGACAGCCTCGACGCCGCGTCGATGCGCGACGACATCCCGCCGTTCCGTGCCGGCGACACCCTGAAGGTCCACGTCAAGGTCGTCGAGGGCGCCCGGTCCCGGGTCCAGGTGTTCCAGGGCGTGGCGATTCGGCGCTCGGGCGGCGGCGTGCGAGAGACCTTCACGGTGCGCAAGCTGAGCTTCGGCGTCGGGGTGGAGCGGACCTTCCCGTTGCACTCGCCGATCATCGACAAGATCGAAGTGGTGACCCGCGGCGACGTGCGGCGGGCCAAGCTCTACTACCTCCGCTCGCTGCGCGGGAAGGCCGCCAAGATCAAAGAGAAGCGCGAGAGCGTCGCAGCGCGCTGACTCACCGAACCCGCGTAAGGTCAGCCGGCGTGGTGAGCGACCGGGTCCAGGCGGGTGCGGCCGCCGACCGGACCTCCGAGCGCACACCCCGCGCCGGTGGCTGGCGCCGGAGCCTTGCGGCCGTTCTCGGCTGCGCGGTCGTGGTCGTCGCCGTGCGAGCGCTCCTGGTCCAGTCCTTCGTGGTGCCCACCGACTCGATGGCACCGACGATCCGGGCGGGTGACCGCGTGGTGATCTCCCGGCTGACCCACTTCACCGGCTCGGTGCAGCACGGCGACGTCATCGTGTTCGACGGCACCGACGTCTTCGACCCGCCGGCCCCGTCCCGCACCCCGCTGGCCGAGCTGGGCCGCTCGATGGCCGCCGCCGTCGGCGTCCCAGTCGGGCAGCGCGACTACGTCAAGCGGGTGATCGGTCTACCGGGGGACCGGGTCACCTGCTGCGACGACGTCGGCCGGCTCAGCGTCAACGGATCGACGCTGGCCGAGCCCTACCTGGCCGCCGGTGAGGCGGCCAGCGCGACGACGTTCGACGTCCAGGTTCCGGCCGGGCGGCTATGGGTGATGGGGGACAACCGCGACGACTCGGCGGACTCCCGTGCCCACCTGGGCGACCCCGGCGGCGGGACGGTCCCGCTCGACCATGTCGTCGGTACCGTGGCCGGTCTCTGGTGGCCCCCGTCCCGGCTCGGGGGGTTGGGCTCGTGAGCGCGGCCCGCGACGAGCGCTACCCGCTCCCGGACGACGCCGACGCCGACGGCGGTCCGATCGGCCCGCGCCACAGCGCCGGGGACCGCGAGGAAGGCGGCTCGACCGAGCCGCCACCGGGCTCGCTGGCCTCCTCCTCCTCCTCCTCCTTCGCGGGCCACGTCGCCGGGCCGTCCCGGCGCGGTCGGGGGCGGAGCCGCCGAACCGAGGCCGTCGCCGAGCGGAGGCGACCCGGCCCGCTGCGGGCCGCGCTCAGCGTGCTCACCGAGATGGTCGTCGTGCTCGGGATGGCGCTCGTCCTGTCGCTGTTGATCAAGACGTTCCTGGTGCAGGCGTTCTTCATCCCGTCCCAGTCGATGGAGAACACCCTGCTCACGGGGGACCGGGTGGTGGTCAGCAAGCTGACCCCGGGGCCGTTCGACCTGCACCGCGGCGACATCGTCGTGTTCAAGGACCCCGGCGGCTGGCTGGATCCGGTGGCGCCGATCGAGGACGGCGGTCTGCACAAGCTGTTCCGCGAGACGATGACCTTCGTGGGGCTGCTGCCACAGGACTCCGGCGAGCACCTGATCAAGCGGGTGATCGGGCTGCCCGGTGACACCGTGTCCTGCTGCGACGACCAGCAGCGCCTGGTGGTCGACGAGGTGGCGATCGACGAGACGTACATCTACCCGGGCGACGGACCCAGCGAGGAGCCCTTCTCGGTCACCGTCCCGGCCGGCCACCTGTGGGTGATGGGGGACCACCGAGGGGTCTCCAAGGACTCCCGGTTCAACAAGACCCAGTTCGTGCCGATCGAGGACGTCGTCGGCAAGGCCTTCGTCGTCGTCTGGCCGTTCGACCGGTTCGGCGGGCTGGGGGTGCCCGACACCGTCTTCGCAGCCCTGCCGCCGGAGGGGTCGTGACCGCCCGCGCGGCGCGACCGCGGCCCAGCGCGCAGCGGCGCACCGCCTCGAACACCCCGACGCTGCGGGTGGAGCGCACCCTGCTGCGTGCCGGTCACCGGTTGGTCGCCGGGATGGACGAGGTCGGCCGGGGCGCGCTGGCCGGGCCGGTCAGCGTCGGCGTGGTGGTCGTGGACATCGCCACCGGGACCGCACCGCGCGGTGTGCGCGACTCCAAGCTGCTGCGGCCGGCAGTGCGCGAGGCCCTGGTGCCGCGGCTGCGACGGTGGGCGGTCAGCTGCGCGGTCGGCCACGCGCAGCCGGAGGAGATCGACGCCCACGGCATCGTCGCTGCGTTGCGGCTGGCCGGGCACCGGGCACTGGTCGCGCTCCCCGAACGACCGGACGTGGTCCTACTCGACGGGTCGCACGACTGGCTCACCCCGCCCGCCCCCGGCACCGGGCCGGTCCGGCTGCCGGACCTCGGTGGCTGCCCTCCGGTGACCACCCTGGTCAAGGCTGACCTTCGGTGCGCGGCGGTCGCCGCGGCGAGCGTGCTCGCCAAGGTGGAGCGGGACGCTGTCATGGTGCACCGCTCAGGCGACCACCCCGGCTACGGCTGGCGCGAGAACAAGGGGTACGCCGCCCCCGAGCACTCGGCGGCGCTACGCAGTCTGGGCGCCTGCTCACAGCACCGCCGGTCATGGAACCTGCTGTCGGGCGACGTCGAGGACGACCAGGTGCTGGACGGGATCCTCTCGGTGAGGGGCTGACGGCGCTGCGCCGGGCCGACCTGCCACTGCTGGCCGCGGTCTGTCTGGGCGGGGCCGCGGGCGGCGGTGCCCGGTACGGGGTGACCGCGTGGGTGGCGACCAGCCATCGCGACCTGACCGTGGTGGCGACCCTGGCAGTGAACACGCTCGGGTGTGCCCTGATCGGGGTACTCACGGTCGTGGCCCTGCAGGTCTGGGTGGACGTGCGGCTGCTGCGCCCGGCGCTGGGCACCGGTGTCCTCGGCGGGTTCACCACCTTCTCCACCTACGCGGTCGATGTCATGGCGCTGGCCGAGCAGGGTCGATGGGCGGTGGCCGCCGGATACCTGGTGGCCACCCCGGTGCTCGCGGTCCTCGCCGTCTGGGCCGCCTCTCGGACGGTCCAGGCGATGCTGTCGGGCCGGTCGGGCCGGTCGGGCCGGCGGGCCGAGGGACCGGCGACGTGACCGATCAGGAGCAGGCGAGGCGGACACCGAGGTGGTCGGGATGAGCGGGGCCGGCCGGACGAGAGCCGGATGAGGGGCCAGATGAGGCAGATGAGAGGTCAGATGAGACTGCACGGGACGGCGCAACGGCTGACGGTGATGGTGGGGGAGTCCGACCGGTGGCACCACCACCCGCTCTTCACCGAGATCGTGCACCGGGCGCACCGTGCCGGCCTGGCCGGGGCGACCGTGCTGCGGGGCATCGAGTCGTTCGGCGCGGCGAGCCTGGTTCACACCAGCCGGCTGCTGAGCCTCAGCGAGGACCTACCGGTCGTGGTGGTGATCGTGGACAGCCACGAACGGATCGCGGCCTTCCTGCCGCTGCTCGACGAGCTGGTTCTCGAGGGCCTGGTCACCCTCGAGGACGTCGAGGTGATCCGCTACGTAGGACGCGACCGCTCCGCACCGGCTCCCGTCGACCCCGACGGAGACCGCGAGGCGGACCCGGACGTGGAGACCGATCGAGGTGCGCGGTGAGTGGGCTCCTGCTGACCATGCTGGGGGCCGGGGTCGGCGCCCCGGCCCGCTACCTCACCGACCGGGCCATCTCCAGACGCAGCCCCGGGGTGTTCCCCTGGGGCACGTTCACCGTCAACGTGCTCGGCTCGTTCCTGCTCGGGATGGTCGCCGCCCTCGCCTCACCGCAGCTGCGGCTGCTGCTGGGACCCGGGTTCTGCGGTGCCCTGACCACCTACTCCACGTTCTCCTACGAGACACTGCGGCTGGCCGAGGACGGAGCCGGACTGCTCGCTGCGGCGAACGTCGTCGGCAGCGTCCTGGCGGGTCTGGTGGCGGCCATGGCCGGCGTGGCGGTCGGCCGGGTCCTGCTCGGGTGAGAATCGGCACGCGGGCGGACCCGCTGAGAAGGGACCGGACCCGCTTCGCACGGCAAGATAGGAGCCGACACCGGTCACCGACCCCGGTGGACCACCGGGGACACCCCACCAGGGACACACCAGCGACGGCACTGAGCGACGAGGGCGGATGAGTACCGAGGACCTCGAGAACTACGAGACCGAGATGGAGCTGCAGCTCTATCGCGAGTACCGCGACGTCGTCGGGCTGTTCAGCTACGTCGTCGAAACCGAACGCCGGTTCTACCTGGCCAACCGGGTCGACCTGAACGTTCGCTCCGCCGGTGGCGAGGTGTACTTCGAGGTGACCATGACCGACGCCTGGGTGTGGGACGTCTACCGTCCTGCCCGGTTCGTCAAGTCGGTCCGCGTGGTCACGTTCAAGGACGTCAACGTCGAGGAGTTGTCCAAGACCGACTTCGACCTCAAGCAGGACGACTTCCCCGCCTGATCCTCGCCTGATCCTCGCCTGATCCTGCTCGCCCTGCTGTCCATGCCGGCTGACCCTCGCACCCGGCGGGTCGCGACGTCGCCGCCGTCGCGTCCCCAGCCGGCGGCCAGTCGGGCGGCGTCCACAGCTGATGCGTCAACGTTCCTGCCACCGCGCCGTCCACGCTTGGCTGCCTGCCGGAGGTGGTCAGATGCGTGCCACGGAGGCCGTCGGCCAGTACGGCGAGCGCCTCGCCGCCCGGTTCCTGACCCAGCAGGGGATGCAGATCCTCGACCGGCGCTGGCGGTGCCGTCACGGCGAGCTCGACCTGGTTGCCCTGGACGGCGACTGCCTGGTCGCCTGCGAGGTGAAGACCCGTCGATCGCAGGCCGCCGGGACCGCGCTGGACGCCGTCACCCCCGCCAAGCTCGCCCGGCTGCGCCGGCTCACCGCGGCCTGGCTCGCCGAGCACCAGGGCGGCTTCCGGGACGTGCGCATCGACGTGATCGCGGTGAACCTACCGGCCCGGGGCGGTCCCGAGGTGGAGCACCTTCGGGGGGTGGCCTGATGCCGCTGGGCCGATGCCGCTCGGTCGCCCTGGTCGGGGTGGACGGCCATCTGGTGGAGGTGGAAGCCGACCTGGCCGCCGGGCTGCCCGCCTTCGCCCTGGTCGGGCTGCCGGACACCTCGCTGTTCGAGGCGCGCGACCGGGTCAGGGCGGCGCTGGCGAACGCCGGTTGCCCGCTGCCGTCGCGTCGGATCACGGTGAACCTGTCCCCGGCGGGGCTGCCCAAGACCGGGACCAGCTTCGACCTCGCCGTGGCTGCCGCCCTGCTCAGCGCCGGTGAACGGGTCTCGCCGGAGTCGGTGAGCGGCTGGGTGCACCTCGGAGAGCTCGGCCTGGACGGATCGGTGCGTCCGGTCCGCGGCGTGCTCCCGGCTGTGGCCGGCGCGGTCGCCTCGGGCTGGCACCGCGTGGTCGTGCCGGCGGTCAACGCTGCCGAGGCCGCCTTGGTGCCGGGCTCCGAGGTGGTCGGGGTGGCCCACCTTGACGACGTGATCGCCCTGCACCGGGGTGAACCGGTGTCAGCGCCGGCGCAGCCGCCGGTCCCGCAGCCGGTGGCCCCGGGGATCTGCGCGCCGGCCGCGGACCTGGCCGACGTCGTCGGCCAGCGGGACGCCCGGACGGCGTTGGAGGTGGCCGCGGCCGGGCAGCACCACCTGCTTATGATCGGCCCGCCGGGGGCGGGCAAGACGATGCTCGCCGAGCGGCTGCCCGGGCTGCTGCCCGACCTGGGTGACGTCCAGGCCCTGGAGGTGACCGCGATCCACTCGGTCGCCGGCACTCTGGACCCGGCCGCCGGTCTGCTGCGCCGTCCCCCGTTCGAAGACCCGCACCACACCTGCACCGCGGTGGCCCTGGTCGGCGGCGGCTCGGGACTGCCCCGCCCCGGCGCGGCGTCCCGCGCCCACCGGGGGGTGCTGTTCCTGGACGAGGCGACCGAGTTCGACGCGCGGGCCCTCGACGCGCTGCGCCAGCCGTTGGAGCGCGGCACCCTGACCATCCACCGGGTCCTCGGCTCGGCCCGCTACCCGGCACGCTTCCAGCTGGTGCTGGCGGCCAACCCCTGCCCGTGTGGGTTGTCCTCCGGCAAGGGTCTGGACTGCACCTGTAGCCCGGGGATGCGTCGGCGCTATCTGGGCCGGTTGTCCGGTCCGCTACTGGACCGGATCGACCTGCAGGTAGAAGTGTCCGCGGTCGGCCGGGCCGACCTGGTCTGCGCCGAGCCGCAGGAGCCGTCGGCGGTTGTGGCCGAGCGGGTCGCCGCCGCTCGGCGGGCACAGCGGGACCGGCTGGCGGGAACACCGTGGTCCACCAACGGGGAGGTGCCAGGGTCCTGGTTGCGCACCGTGCTGCGGCTACCTGGAGCGACCACCGCGGCCGCCGACCTCCTGCTCGACCGCAGTGGGCTCACCGTGCGCGGGTACGACCGGGTGCTCCGGGTCGCCTGGACGCTGGCCGATCTGGCGGGCCGCAGCGCACCGGCCTGCTGCGACGTCGACCGGGCGCTCACCATGCGCCGTCAGGGCCGGGTGGCGCCATGAGACCGCCACCGTGGTTCGATGCCGCCGACGACGACCGCATCGCCCGGGCGGCCTGGAGCCGGCTCGCCGAACCGGGCGACGTGGCGGCGCGCCGACTGGTCGCCGAGCACGGCGCCGGTCCGGCGCTGCACCGGGTGCTCGACGACAACCTGCTGCCGGACGTGGCCCGCTGGCGGGTCCGTCTGGAGTGCACCGACCCGTCCCGGGACCTGCGCACGGTGGCCCGGTTCGGCGGGCAGGTGCTGGTCCCGGGCGACGACGCCTGGCCGAGCGGGCTGGCCGACCTGGGCCTGGACCAGCCGTTCTGCCTGTGGGTACGTGGCCCCCGGCCGCCGCTGGCGGCCGGCACGAGGTCGGTGTCGATCGTCGGAGCGCGGACGGCGACCCACTACGGCCTGGACGTCGCGGCGCGGCTCGCCGTCGGCTGTGTCGACGCCGGGGTCTGCGTCGTCTCGGGCGGCGCGTACGGCATCGACGCCCGGGCCCACCGCGCGGCCCTGGCCGCTGACGGTGCGACCGTCGCCGTGTTGGCCTGTGGGGTCGACCGCGCCTACCCGCGCGGGAACGAGCAGCTGCTCGCCGAGATCGCCCGAGTCGGGGCGCTGGTCAGCGAGGTCCCGCCGGGTTCGGCCCCGACCCGGTGGCGGTTCCTGGAGCGCAACCGGCTGATCGCCGCGCTGACCGCGGCCACGGTCGTCGTCGAGGCGGCCTGGCGGTCCGGGGCCCAGAGCACCGCGCGGCACGCCGCCCAGCTCGCCCGTCCGGTCGGCGCCGTCCCCGGCCCGGTGACCTCGGCGCTGTCGGCCGGGTGCCATCGGTTGCTGCGTGACGGAGCCGTGTGCGTCACCGACCCCGCCGAGGTTCTCGAGCTGGTCGGACCGATGGGCCAGGGCCTGCCCGACCTGCCCGAGATGCCGCGACGACCCCATGACGGGCTCAGCGCCGAGCAGATCCTGGTGCTCGACGCGCTGCCGGTGCGGTCCTGGGCTGGGACCAAGGCACTGACCCGCGCCGCCGGGCTGCCCTACGAGCAGGTGGTCGCTGGGCTCGGCCACCTGCTGGGCCGGGGACTGGCCGAGAACGACGGCTCTGGGTGGCGCCGGGCCCGGGTGTCGTGCTGAGGCGCGGACGGTCCTGATCCGCGCGTCGTCTTGAGCGGGGGTGCCGCCGAGGCGCACCGTGGGTGCATGTCCAGCCGGCCGGGCTCCACACCCGACGATCCCCCCTCCGGCGGCGAGCGCTCCGAGAGCGAGCGCCGCGCGGAGAACCTCCGGCTGGCCGCTGACCTGCTGGCGGAGTTCGATGAGCACCTGGCCCTGGAACGCGGCCGGTCCCCACATACCCGTCGTGCCTACCTCGGCGACCTGACCGCGCTGTTTGACTACGCCGCCGACCGCCGCCGGGCACCGGCGGACATCGACCTCGCGCTGCTGCGGTCTTGGCTGGCGCAGATGGCGACCGCCGGGATGGCCCGGACCACGCTGGCCCGGCGCGCTGCCAGCGCCCGGGCCTTCACCCGCTGGCTGGTGCGTACCGGGCGGGCCGAGCAGGACGCCGGGGTGCGGTTGCGCACCCCCAAGACCGGACGGCGGCTGCCCGGCGTGCTGCGCCGGGACCAGGCCGCGGCGATGCTGGACCGCGCCCAGGAACAGGTGGAGAAGGCCAGGGCCGCCGTCCCGGGCGCCTCGACAGGCGACCCCGAGCCGACCGAGCCCGCGCCGGAGGCACCGGCAGCGACCGAGGAGGCCGTGGCGCTGCGCGACCTGGCCATGCTGGAGCTGCTCTACGCGACCGGCATCCGGGTCGGCGAGCTCACCGGTCTGGATCTGGACAGCGTGGACCTGGACCGGCGCACCGTGCGCGTCTTCGGGAAGGGGGCCAAGGAGCGTGTCGTCCCGTTCGGCGCGCCGGCCGCGCGGGCCCTGGTCGACTGGATGCGGTCCGGACGACCCGTTCTGGACCAGGGCACGTCCGTGCGGTCGGTGCGCACAGCGCGCGACGCCCGGACCGCCGGTGCGCTGTTCCTCGGCCGGCGGGGCCGGCGGGTCGACCAGCGGCAGGTGCGCGACGTCGTCCATCGAATGCTGGCGGACGACACCGGGACCGTCCCACAGCTCGGGCCGCACGGACTACGCCATTCGGCGGCTACTCACCTCTTGGACGGCGGCGCAGACCTCCGTAGCGTACAGGAGTTGCTCGGTCACGCTACGCTGTCGACAACGCAGATCTACACACACGTCTCCGTGGAGCGGCTGCGGGCCGGGCATCGCCAGGCCCACCCTCGCGCGTGAGGCGCCGGCACGTGGGGCAGGGAAAGGGGGGCGACGGGTGGTCGCCGACAAGGTCACGGTCCGCGATGAGGACCAGGTCGCCGCGAACGAGGCTGCCCTGCGCCAACTGTGGGAGCAGTTCAAGGCGACCGGGGACCCGGCCACCCGCGAGCGGCTGATCCTGCAGTACTCGCCGCTGGTCAAGTACGTCGCCGGCCGGGTCGGGGTCGGGCTGCCGCCGAACATCGAGCAGGCCGACCTGGTCTCCTACGGGATCTTCGGACTCATCGACGCGATCGAGAAGTTCGACATCGAACGGGCGATCAAGTTCGAGACCTACGCCATCTCCCGGATCCGCGGCGCGATCATCGACGAGCTGCGCGCGATCGACTGGATTCCCCGATCGATCCGGTACAAGGCGCGTGAGGTGGAGCGGGCCTACTCGGGCCTGGAGGCCGAGCTACACCGCGCGCCGTCGGAGCCCGAGGTGGCACAGCGGCTCGGGATCAGCCTGCCCGAGCTGCACGCGATCTTCTCCCAGGTGTCCTACGTCAACGTGGTCGCCCTCGACGAGCTGCTCACCGTCGGCGGGGAGAAGGGCGACAAGCTGTCCCTGGTCGACACCCTCGAGGACACCAAGGCCGAGGATCCGGTGACAGCCTTCGAGGCCGAGGAGACCAAGTTCATCCTGTCCCGGGCGATCAACCAGCTGCCCGAGCGCGAGAAGATCGTGATCACCCTCTACTACTACGAGGGCCTCACCCTGGCCGAGATCGGCCGGGTGCTCGGGGTGACCGAGTCGCGGATCTGCCAGATGCACACCAAGGCCGTGCTGCAGCTGCGGGCCAAGATGGCCGAGGTCAGCTGAGGCTCAGCGCAGCAGCGGCAACAGGACCGGCCGGTCCGGTCTGCGCACCAGCAGCAGCGGGTCGAGGTAGACCTCACCGCGTCGTAGCCCCCAGTGCAGGCAGCCCGACGGCGCGCAGTGCGAGCCGGCCGCCTCGAGCACCCCGATCGGATCCCCGGCGGTCACGGCCGTACCGACGCTCGCCGTGGCGCTCACCGGCTCGTAGGTGGTCCGTAGCCCGCCGCGGTGGTGCACGGTGACGACACCTCGTCCGGCCACCCGGCCGGTGAAGGCCACCACTCCGGTCCCGGCCGACCGCACCGTGACCCCGGCCGCGGTGGCGAGATCGACGCCGCGATGGCCCGGCGACCATCGGAACCCTCCGACGGCGAAGCCGGCCACCACCGCCGGCGCCGGGGACAGCGGCCAGCCCCATCCGCGACGCGGACCGGGCACCGGACTGACGGGCACCGGACTGACGGGCATTGGGCTGACGGGCACCGGGCTGACGGGCACCGGTAGCAGGCGGCCCGAGCCGGCGGCGGAAGGCGCCGCCGCGATGGGAGGTGAGTCGACCATCGCGGCGGGCCCCCCGGATGGCGCGTCCGACACCCACGAGGCACTGCTCGTCGTCGCGGTCACCAGCACGAGGACGGAGGCGAGTACGACGGCTGCCATGCGGATTCGGGGAACGGCCATGGGGATGAGCCTGCCCCGGCCGTCGGACCGATCTGCGCCGGCGACGCATCACCTGTGGACAACCCCGTGCGGCTCCCACCTCGGGGACGCAACGATGCCGACGTCGCGTCCCCAGCGGAGTCGATCCGGTGCCCCGGCGGCGCCGAGCGGGCGCGAGCGGACGACCATCCCTAGCCTGGGTTCGTGAGCACCGACGGTGGCGCCGACGCCGGCCCGGAGCAGGCCGCAGGACCGACCCCCGACCGGATCGCGGCTGCGGCCGTCCAGCTGTACGCCGCGTCCCAGGCCGACTTCGTGGCCCGTCGCACCGAGCTGGCCCGCGCCGCCCGCCAGGACGGCGACCCGGATGCCGCCAAGGAGGTCGGCGCGCTGCGCAAGCCGTCGGTGGCCGCCTGGACGGTCAACCACCTGGTCCGGGTCGACCCGCAGATCGTCCAGTCGCTGATCACCCTCGGCGAGGTGCTGCGCTCGGCGCAGACCCGGCTGGACGCCGGCGAGCTCAAGCGCCTGCGTGGCGAGCGTGACCGGGTGCTGCGCGACGTCGTCCGGGCTGCCGAGCGACACGCCGCGGAGGCCGGCCAGCGGTTGACCACCGCCACGCTGGCCGAGGTGCACCAGAGCGCCGTCGCCGCGCTCGCCGACCCGGCGGCCGCGGCCGCCCTCGCCTCGGGCACCCTGACCCGGGCGTTGAGCTACTCCGGCTTCGGCGAGGTCGACCTCGCCGACGCGGTGGCCCAGACCGGCACAGGGGTGCGGCTGGCCCTCATCCGGGGCGGTCGCCACGGCGAGCCGGCGGTGCCGGGCCCCGCCGTCGACGGGCCGGCACCGTCCCAGGCGCAGGAGACTGCCCGCCGCGAGGGGCAGCGCAGGCTCGCCGAGCTGGCGGTGGCCCGAGCCCGCCGGGACCTGGCGGCGGCGAGCGATGCCGTGGCGGCGGCCCGGGCGGGGTCCGAGTCGGCCCGAGAGCACTTGGCCGAGGTCCGGGCGGAGCTGGCCGCGGCCGAGGCGGACGACGAGGCACGCCTGGTCGAGGTGA